>DASPNM010000022.1:0-10046 GCA_035626515.1 Chitinophagaceae bacterium | reverse complement strand
GGAAGCGGCGTGCTGGCCACAGAGCTGGGGAAGGCGCTCGCCCAAAAAAATCACCAGGTTCATTTTATCACCTACCAACAGCCGGTGCGGTTGAATGGGTTTATCCCGAACATTTTTTACCACGAGGTGCAGGTGCCCACGTACCCGCTCTTCGATTACCCGCCCTACGAAACAGCGCTCGCCAGCACTATGGTGGACGTGATAAAGAACAGCAACCTTGACCTGCTCCACGTGCACTACGCGATCCCGCACGCCTCGGCAGCCTACATGGCCAAAAAGATTTTAGAGCAGGAAGAAAAGCGTATCCCGGTTATCACTACGCTGCACGGCACGGATATCACGCTCGTGGGGCGTGACAAGACCTATGCGCCGGTGGTCGCATTTTCCATTAACGAAAGCGACGCCATTACGGCCGTTTCCAACAACCTGCGCGACGTAACCTACCGCACCTTCCAGATCAGAAAAGAGATCGAGGTGATCAACAACTTCGTGGACGTGCAGCGCTTCCACCGCAAGCCGATCGACGCGTTCCGCAAGGTGATCGCGCCGAACGGTGAAAAGATCATCCTGCATGCGTCGAATTTCAGGAAGCTGAAGCGGGTCGAAGACGTCGTGAAAATTTTCCACGAGATTGTGAAGGAAATCCCTGCCAAGCTGCTCTTCATCGGCGACGGCCCCGAGCGCGGGACGGCGGAGGACCTGAGCCGCAGCCTCGGCGTCTGCGATCACATGCGGTTCGTGGGGAAGCAGGAACAAATGGAAGAGATCCTTGCAATCGGCGACCTTTTCCTCCTCCCTTCCGAGTACGAAAGCTTCGGACTCGCAGCGCTTGAAGCCATGGCGGCCGGCGTACCGGTCGTATCCAGCAACGCGGGGGGACTTGGCGAGATCAACATTCACGGAGAAACCGGCTTCCTCGCCGACGTAGGGGACGTGTCTACCATGAGCCGGCAGGCGCTGTCGATCCTCAAAGACGAAGGGCAACTGAAGGAATTCAAAAAACGCGCGGTGACTCATGCGAGGAAGTACGATATCCACAACATCGTTCCTCTGTACGAAAGTCTTTACGCCCGCTTCCTCGAAGCGAACTACTAAAAAATAATCCGGGAAATCTGGGGCTATCTCCGCAGCCAGGGCTCGGGGTTTACGTTCTTGGTTTCCACCATCAGGAGGAAGTCTATCTGGCCACCGGCTCCTTCTTCGTCGCGGCCGGCTTTGCCGATCCCCTGCCCGGTACGCACCCCATCCCCCTTGCGCACGGTCACCGAAGAAAGATTGCTATACGTGGTGAAATATTTTCCATGGCGGATCGTGACGGCCATGCCGTCGCCCAGGTTGTATACACCCACTACATCTCCGTCGAACACCGATTTTACACTGCTGCCCACCTGCGTGGCTATGGTAATCCCGGGGTTGTCGCCCACGAGGTGCGTGCCTTCAATGGTATAACGACCGAAACGCACCGTCACCACTCCATTATCTACCGGCCACGGCAGCCTGCCCTTGCTGCTTAGGAAATTCGATCCTAAGGCCACGTCCTTCGCGTTCAGCTCCAGATAGCTCGCCGGTTTTTTGGCAGTAACCCGCGGTGTGGTGGCACCGGTCGTGGTCGTTGTGGTGGGCGTTTCCACCACAACATTCTTCTTCCTTTCTTCCTCGGCCTTCAGCCTCGCAAGCTCTTTTTCTTTTTCAATCTCGCGACGAATGATGGCGGCGATGGCGTTCTGCAGGTCGCGGTCTTTCTTCTTTCGGGCCGCGATCTGCTTCTGCAAGTCTTTCTCCTGCGACTTCAGCTTCGACACCACAGCGTCTTTTTCTTTTTTCTGCTGCGCCAGCTCGTGCACCTGCTTCGTCTGGTTTTGCAAGGCCTGGTTCTTCTGCTTCTTTCGGCTGAGCTGCTGTTGCTGGCGCTGCGCGATCAGGGCCTGTGTGGCCAGGATGGTATTCACCTGTTTTTCGCGGTAGGTTCGATAACTCCGCAGGTAAGCGATCCGCTTGACTGCATCGTTAAAGCTTTTCGCGGAAAAAAGAAAGTTCAGGTAATCGTACGCGCTGCGGTTGTTGTAAGCATATACCACGGTTTTCGCGTATTGCGACTTGAGCGTATCGAGCTGCCGCTGCAGACGGAAGATCTCGAGGTTGCTCAGGTAAATATCGTCATCAATTATCCGCAGCTCTTTGCTGATGGTCCCGATGTATTTTTCCTGGAGGTTGATTTTCCGGTTGATCATGTTCAGCTGCCCCAGCGTTTGCCGGGTCTGCCCTTTTACTCTGTTGTAGAGATTCTGGATTTCACTCAGCTCCTGCTGGATCCTGAGCCGCTCTCTTTCGAGCTCAGCCTTGTCCTGCGGCTGCGCAAGGGCGGAAGCGGGAAAGGCGAGTAAAGCCAGGACGAGTAACCGGAATGTGTTTCTCATGAATGGAAATTGAGGTATTCTAAAAAGGGTCGGACAGATATAACGGCCTGATGCAAAATTAATTTTATTACTCAATTCCACTCGTAGTTTTTCGGAACCGGGAAGGGGAAGCTTAACTTTTCATTAAACCCGTACTGCTTAAAGTTCAAACGAATATCTAATTTCCTGCTTTCCGACACACTGATCGTGCGGAGGCTGGGGAAAAGAACGCCTTCTTTTTCTTCATAGCGATCGTAGGTAAGATGGCACGTCCGGTTTCTTTCTTCCTGTACATCGTCCAGCTTGCTGCTCAATAGCAGCCCGCTGCCGCGCTGCAGGGTAATCAAATTTTTGAAGAATTGCCCGATGCTGACCAGGGAAATGGTTTCGTCCGAGATGCTATACGAGACGACGTTCGAGTCAACAAACACCGGGTTGCCGATCAACAGGTCCTGCAGTGTGGAGAGATCGAGCGGCAGCGCGGTGATTTCCTGCAGATAGGCCACGCTGCGGGCAGTGTACGTTTTATTCTGCTTGTCGAGGATCTTCACCGAATCGCGGGTGATGAGCGCCCGGAGCCCCTCGATGCCAAGCACCGCTGTGATGGAAACCCAGATCACGCTGTCGCGCTGCATCCGGATGTGAGCGTTGAGATCGTATTTCCTGCCGTCGCTCTCGCGATAGTCCAGGTCCACCCGCGCGGAAAACGTATTGAACTTGATCTTTCCTGCCCGAAGGGCCGAAAGCTGTGTCGCGATAAATGCCATCGAGTCGGCGCGGCTGCGCTCCGATGTCTTGTCCGGCGCGGCCACCGAGTCAATGCGCGTCACCACCGTTTGTATTTTTCGCGTGGAGCAGCAGGACGCAAGCAACACCAACGATCCGGCAAACGGCAGTAAGAGTGTACGCATCGCTTTTAGTTTTTCCCCGTATGGCCAAAGCCCCCGGCGTTGCGGACGGTAACGTCGAGCTCGCCCACTTCCTCCCAGATCACGCGTTCCACTTTTTGAACAACAAGCTGCGCGATCCGGTCCCCATGATGTATGACCTGGTTTTCGGAAGAAAGGTTGACCAGCAGCACACGGATCTCTCCGCGATAATCCGAGTCGATCGTGCCCGGTGAATTCAGGCACGTGAGTCCCTGCTTCAGCGCGATACCGCTCCGCGGTCGCACCTGTGCTTCGAACCCGGAAGGCAGTTCGATATACAGGCCCGTGGGAATGAGTGTTCGTTCCAGCGGCTTCAGCGCAACCGGTCCTTCCAGTGAAGCGCGCAGGTCCATACCCGATGCTCCGGTTGTAACGTATGTGGGAAGCGGATTGCTGGATTTGTTCACGATCCTGATCGGAAGCGGCTGCATCGTGCAAAGATAATTGTTGAAACCCGCTCAGCTCTTTTCGCGGAGCAATACCGTGGCGTAAGCAATAACGCCTTCCTCTTTTCCGACCGCGTCCATTTTTTCGGTAGTGGTCGCTTTGATAGAAATATCCTCGATCCCCATATCGAGGATGTCTGCGATCACCTCCTGCATTCGTCCGACGTATGGCCGAATGCGCGGAGCTTCGAGACAAACGGTGCAGTCGATATTTACGGGTTCGTAGCGGTCGCGAATAAGCCGCACGGTGCGCTGCAGCAGGGTGCTGCTGGCAATGTCCTTATACGCCGGATCTGAATCGGGGAAATGAAAACCAATGTCGCCAAGTCCGGCCGCGCCGAGCAGCGCATCGCAGATCGCGTGCAGGAGCACGTCGGCATCGCTGTGTCCTTCGGCTCCTTTATTGTGTTCGAGGCGCACTCCGCCAAGCCAGAACTCGCGTCCTTCAGCAAGGCGGTGGAAGTCCACTCCAAATCCGATGCGGTAGGACATGTGCTGTTTTTGCAAAGGTTAGAAAACAAACATCCCTGGCAAAAATGAAAAAGCGCCACCGGGGTGACGCTTTTCCACTAAACACACTTAATAATTACTTTTTGGTATTGCTGCCATCCAGGTCGAACATCACCGAAAAACGGAGCGTATTCGACAACGGGTTGCGGCTGACACCACTGCCTGTCGGGATCAGGTAAGAGAAATTAAATCCGAATATGTTGTACTTGAGACCAACGCCGGTAGTGAGATAGCGGCGGTTCCCCTTCGTTTTGTCCTCGTAGAAGTAACCGGCGCGCAGTGCGAACTGCTGGTTGTACCAGTATTCTGCACCGATGCCAACAGTGAACTCTTTCATTTCCTCGCTGAATCCGTCGGGAGCATCGCCGAAAGAGCTGAACCAGCTGCCTACCACGCTCTTGTTGCGGTATGCGTTCAGCGAAGCCTGGCTGGTGTCGGAAGGAGGAGTGGGAACGAGCAGCTTGTTGATGTCGAGCCCGAACATGATCTGGTTCTGGGAGTTGAACACTCTCGTGAACGTGGTACCCACACCCAGGTTAGCCGGGATGAAATCTTTCGCGCTCGCGTTATTGGTATAAGAGATTTTGGAACCGAGGTTGGTTAAAGAAGCCCCGACGGTCCACCCCTGACCAGCCGTGTTCTTTGCGTTCATGAACCAGCCGAGGTCGGCAGCAACTGCACTCCCGGTCTTATAAGACGTTCCACTTTGCGAGAAACCGCTTGCCAGGTTCGAGTTGATATACTTCAGCGCGATACCAACACCGTTGCGGGCGTTCAGCTTGCGGGAATATCCCACGTCAATGCCGAACTCGCGCGGACGGAAAGACTGGAGGTCCTGGCCCTGGAAATCGGTGAACTGAATGGTGCCGAGGCTGAAATAGCGGACAGCAGCAGATACAGCCTGGTTCTCGTCCCAGCGGTAGTATCCTGCCAGGGAGGCGAGGTATACATCATCCACGAGGTCCTTCAGCCAGGGCGTATAGGTTGCGGTGATCGCTCCCCTGGACTGGTTAAAGGCTACCTTACCCATATTCCACAATCCTGCCGTAGCATCAGGAGAAGTGGCCACGCCGATATCTCCCATACCGCCCGACCGGGCATCCGGTGAAATACGCAGGAAAGGAACAGCCGAAGTCACCACGTTGATCTTGTCAACCTGGGCATTCACAGCAGTTGATAACCCACAAAACAGGAGGATTCCGGCAGTTAGTTTTAAAGCAGTTGGTCTCATTAGTAAGTGTTTTAATTGAGGTGTAAATATATGAGTTTTGGTAAAATACAAAACTAAAATATGGAAATTTGCGGGGAAACTAAAAAATTACCAGTTTTTCAATTTTTTCCTTTCTTTTCTTCCCCGGGGCGGCTAAGGTAAGTCTATATAAATAAACGCCTCGCGCTACCCTGTTACCGAACTCATCGTTCCCATCCCACTCCAATTCTGTTGAACGGTTTCCGGGCGAATTTATTGTTTTTCTCATATATTTAATTACCCTCCCCGTCAATGTAAAAATCTGCACCGTGGCGGTGAGTTCCTGACCCGGCATATTGTGCTCAAACCAGAATTCGGTGCGCGTGGTGAACGGGTTCGGATAATTCAGTACACGTGTCAGCTCGAGGTCCCCATCCTGTGCCACGATGAACTGCAGAGTTACTTCGCTGGAGTTGTTCATCACATCCCAGGCTTTGAAACGGATGCTGTGCGGACCCGGCTCGAGCGCGGGCAACTGAAATTTTACCGTCCCCCGCTGGTAGCTGTCCAGCTCCCCCTCGTAAAAATCGTTCAGGACAAAAAACCGGGAATTGTCGTTGTCGAGCGTCGCGATGATATCGTGACCGATCCCCGTCCCCGCGGTATTGATGCCGGATGAATCTGCAAGCTTCGCGATGAGCAGGGGCTGCTGGTTCGTCAGGCCTCCGTTCACAAAGGTCTCGTCGTTGAAAAAAAGTTCGATCTCCGGTCCCTGGTTGTCGCCGCTACCGCTGCCCGTCCCTCCCACAATGAAGCCGGTGAAAAAACCACCCGCGTCGGTCTGCGCGTTCTCTGCATAAAAACTCAGCTTCCCGTTCCCGTACTGATAATTGATGTCGCGCGGCACGCGGAAGTTGAATGTAAACCGTCCGTTGCTTACCGATGATTTGCCCCGGAATAAGATATTCGACTGCACAGTAAACGGCTGCTGCAGGCTACCGGGGTCGTTCCCAAGCGTGGTAACGGTTTGCGGCTTGTCGAAAACCGAACAGTAAACGCGGCCGTTGAAATTGCTGAGGACATTCCCCTGCTGATCGGTCACTTCTCCTTCGATTACCGCGGTCTCCATGCTGCTCAGCGTATCCTGCTGCGAAACGGGGATGCCGTTCAGTTTCGTCGCCCTCACTTTCATTACGGGAAATGCAAGCGTCAGCGCCGGATCCCCGAGCAGGGCAAATTTCCGGTTGTTGTTCACATCCCCCGAGGTCTGGTACGTGTAGTTCTTCGCGTCTTTTATGGCATCTCCGAGGGTTCGGTATTTTCCGAGTGCATCGGGCTGCAGGGCGATCCGGAGGTAATTGTTGTTGATGATCCGGTTGCTGAATGCGAACACAACTCGTGTGGTTGTCGTCAGCGCGATGCCGCCGGTCCGCGGACGCAGCAAAATATTTTCACCGATTGAATTGAGCTGCGGCCTGTCGAAAGGGGCGAAGTCACAGGTGGCGGTGATGAACAACGGAAGCCGCCCCGGGTTGTTCCATTGGTCCACGATCCCCTGGTCGAGCACAGTTTCTTCCGCCAGCCTCCGCGCTCCTCCATGGCCGTTGTAATTCCAGATGAGCGTTCCGTTGAAAACCTGGTTATCGATAGCCTGGTTGGCCTGCGGATAACGGCTGCCTCCGGGTCCGCTTTCCTGCCGGAAGGCGTCGAGATAAATTTTCTGTTGGTTGAAAGCGGGGTTCGCGGAGTTCGCCGTCGCACTGATCACCTCGGCATCCTGAAGGTGCAGGTTCAAATCCTCATCATCGGCGATAAAGGTGATGTTGTTTCGCCAGGGTCCCATATTCGCAGGATCCACATAAGCGACCACCTTGTCCACATAATTCTTTGCCTCTTCGGGCCTGCTGCAGGGGACCCTCCCGATGCCGATGTCGAGCGTGTTGGCCACCAGTCCTGAGTTGATGTCTTCGAAGTTTTCCAAAAAACCAAAAAAGTCATCCGATGTGTAAGTGGCGAGCGGATCGAGGGAGGCTGCCGACTGATAGGCAGGTACGAAATTCGTATTTCCCGCGATCCGGTCTTTATAATCGTATGACCCATCTCCGAATAGCAACAGATATCGTGGACGATCAGGGCCGGACCCATAACGATCGAAATACATCCGCACAAAATCGCGGAGCGCGGCGGGATCGGGAATACCACCGGAAAACTCATGATATACCTGTTCCGTGGTCGCGGTCACGGTTCGCATCCCGTCGCGCTGCCGGTGCAGGTCTGCCAGCCGCTGCGCCTGCGGCAAAAAGTTTGGATGCGTAATCACGATAAGATCCGCAGGAGTCGACGCGTGAAGGTTCTGATTCGCGACGGTGCCTTCCGCCGCGGGTACGAGATAATTCGATGCGCTGAATGCGATGTATTCTCTAAGCCGTTCGCAGCCGTTGCGAAACCGGAACTCACCGGCGGCAAATGTTCCAGGCATAAGGACCGGGCTCAGCGGATCGGTAACGTCCCAGACTGAAGTGGAGTTGCCTGCTCCGCGCACTACGAATTCCGCTGCCTGCGTCCCGACACTCAGCCAGTCGCGAAAAAGCAACTGATCCCTTCCCGATAAGGAAATATCGCACCGCGCAAAAAGCTGGAACCGGTTCAGCCATCCCTGCGCATTGAAGCTCCCGGGGAAATAATTGTACCGCACGCTCAACGGTGACTGCAGCCCTGTGGCAGAAACAACTGCCTGCGCCTGCTGCGCGAAAGGATCGTATTGCCCGCCGCTTACCGCGGAGATCTGTACTTGAGCAAGCAATTGATCGTTGATGCGGACATCGAAACGCCCGGGATTGCCGACAGAACGCGAGACCAGGTCGCTGACCAGTGTTACGGTTGAGCCGGCTGCGAGCCCGGGGAGATTGACCGGGAACTGATGTGCAAGTGTTTTCCCGGGGGCATTCGCGAACTCTTCTCCAAACCATTCCTTCCCGCTTCCGAGGAAATTAATAGAGTCCAGCTCGTGAACGAAGCGCTCGGAAAAACTGGTGACGGTGACCGGGGCGGAAGGCGGAGGCGTGGCGGTCGCTACCCGTTTGCCGTTGCCCCCGATGCTGAGGAAGTAATACGATTTTTCGGAATACAGGTTTTTGGAATAAATGAACCGCTGGTTCGCTGAATCCTTTTTCCAATGATGCGGTCCGGCTGCGAAAAAAAGAATGTGATCCGCGCCGTTCAGCATCCCGTCCCCACCATCTACTACCTGGATGGCGTTTTCCACAAGGTCATCGGTATATGGCGAAGCGTTCGCTTCGGGGAGCATGCCGCCTCCATTGCCGAAAATGCGGATCGAAGCGGATGGAATTGCGGAGGCGGAAATGCCGAGAGAATTGAGGAAGGCCAAGTCAATGCGGTAGATACCCGGATGCTTTACAGAGAGCTTGTACCAGTTGCCGCTTGCCAGCACGGAACCTGGGGCATAATTCCTTTGGGCTCTGACGTTTATCGAAACGAGCAGGAGCCAGGCCAGCCAGCCAAAAAGAATTTTTTTCCTGATCATAAAACCCCGCCGGGAGATTGGAAATGGAGCCCAAAAAAAGGGCTGATCCGCACTGGTTTTTAGTGAAATCGCATATATTCGCTCCTAACCGAACACAACCGGAAGTAAAAGCTGTACCGGGTACAATATTTTACCTCGCCGGGCGTTAAAAATATTCCAATTCATAGGTTTATGCAAAAACAATGTTGGCGACCGAAACTGCGCCGACAGCTGGCAAAAACTTCTAATAACTCGCAAAGATGAAATTGAAAAACACGATTATCCTTTTATCCTGTGCAGCCTTACTGGCCTCCTGCAAGGGCCGCGGTCTTTTTGGAAAGAAATACGATAAGTCGGAAACTACCGGCTGGAATTACAACGACAAGAACATGGGTGGATTCCAGGTGGCCAAAACGAAAGAGCAGGGCACCGGTCCGGGCCTGGTTTTCGTGCAGGGAGGGACGTTTACCATGGGCCAGACGGAAGAGGATGTGATGGGCGACTGGAACAATATTCCGAGACGCGTTTCTGTGCCTTCGTTTTACATCGATCGCACGGAAGTGGCCAATGTACACTATCGCGAATACATTCACTGGCTTACAAGGGTCTTCGATCCTTCGGATCCGGCAAACCTGAAAATTCTGGAAAACGCATTGCCCGATACGCTTGTTTGGAGAAGCGAGCTGAGCTACAACGAACCGCTGGTGGAGTTCTATTTCCGTCACCCGGGTTTCAATGACTACCCGGTCGTGGGTGTTACCTGGCAGCAGGCGCATGATTTCTGCCTGTGGAGGAGCGACCGCGTGAACGAGGGCCTGCTCATGAGCAAGGGATACATCAACAAATCCACCGTGAAGCCCGGCGCGCAGCAGGGCGAAAATAATTTCACCACGAAATCCTACCTGCTGGGCCTGTACAATGCCCCTCCGGGAAAGATCAAGACAAAGAAAAACGAACCGAAAGTCACCACCGCCACGATGGAATCAGGCGTCATGCTTCCGGATTACCGCCTTCCCTTCGAAGCGGAATGGGAATATGCCGCGTATGGCCTGA
>DASPNM010000021.1:0-29090 GCA_035626515.1 Chitinophagaceae bacterium | reverse complement strand
CGCGAGCTGCAGCGGCCCCATGGGGTGCGCCATGCCCAGCTTCATCACCGTGTCGATCTCCTCCACGCCGGCAACGCCTTCATAGAGCGCGTAGACCGCCTCGTTGATCATGGGCATCAGGATCCGGTTGGCCACAAAGCCAGGGTAATCGTTCACCACGCACGGAATTTTTCCGAGTTGGCGGCTCAATTCCACCACCTTGTCGCTAACCTCGCGCGCAGTGGCGTAACCATTGATTATTTCCACCAGCTTCATTACCGGCACAGGGTTCATGAAATGCATTCCGATAACGTTGCTTGCCCGGCCGGTTGCCGCCGCAATGCGCGTTATCGAGATCGACGAAGTATTGCTCGCGAGAATGGCGCCCTTCGGCGCATAGCGGTCGAGGTCCTCGAAGATTTTCAGCTTGAGCTCCGTGTTTTCGGTGGCGGCTTCCACGACCAGCTCAGCCTGGGCCACGCCCCGGATCAGATCCGTTTCCCTGCTGATGTTGGCCAGCGCGGCCTGCTTCTGCTCTTCGGTGGCGGCGCCCTTGGCAATCTGGCGATCAAAATTCTTCCCGATGGTGGTGACCGCCTTGTCGAGCTGGGAAAGGGACACATCCACCAGCGTGACGCGGAATCCATGCTGGGCGAACACGTGCGCGATCCCGTTTCCCATTGTGCCCGCACCGATTACTGAGACCTGGTTCATGGGAATGCAAGTTAGGGGATTGGTTGACTGGTTGATTGGTTGGTTGGTTGACTGGTTAATTGGTTAATTGGTTTACTGGTTGACTGGTTTATTGGTTGGTGAGGGATTTCCCGGCTGCGCTGCCCGGACTACCGACTCCCGACTACCGACTAATTCTTCCTCTTAAAATCTCCCCGCTTCCAGGCCTGTATGAATTCCGCCCACGCAGCGGGGTTGAAGATCTGCATCGGGGGCATTTGGCCGCTGTATACTGCGCGCTGGGCTATTTTGTTGAATTGAATTTTCGTGGCTTCGCCGCCGTCAGCGGGAGTGGTCTGCATGAGTACGCGGCGCTTCGCCACATCGGTATTGCGCCGCGCGATCTCGATGTCGTCGTCCGGCACGGGTGTGTTCACAAAATCGCGGGCGAACTGTTCCGGTGTAGGGCGCGGCCGGATGATGGTGGCCGGAAGATAAACCGTGTCAATGACCATGAGCTGCACCACGCTGTACTGGTTGCCTTCCAGGTTGCGCGGAACGGTGATGGTTTTCGGTTTGTAGCTCACGTGGCTGAATTCCACCTGGTCTCCCTTCAGCACCACGATGGAAAAAACACCCTGGCTGTTGGTGATCGTTCCCCGGTTCTGTCCTCTTACCATCACGCTCACCGCCGGAATGCCCACGAGGCTGTCGGCCGTCATCACCACTCCGTATAACTGCACGACCGAGTCGCGCGAAGTTTCAAATTGAGCGCCCGCGCGCTCATGAATGAGAAAGATCAGTGTGATATAAATGAAAATCTTCTTCACTGCTGCCAAAAATAACAGACTGCCTTTAATAATAGCAAAACAAATTCCTGTTTGCAATGTTTACCTTTGGACCATCAGTTTTTTTTAACACAAGCTTGAGAAATGACGAAGGAAAAGGTGCTTGAAGCATTGGGAAACGTGCAGGAGCCGGACCTTGGAAAAGACATCGTAACCCTGAACATGGTCAGGGATGTGGAAATAGAAGGGAACAATGTTTCGTTCACCGTGGTCCTCACCACTCCGGCCTGTCCCCTCAAGGACATGATCCGGAACGCCTGCGTGAACGCGGTGAAGCTGCTGGTGAATAAGGAAGCCGAGGTCAACGTCAGGTTCGACGCGCAAACCACTTCCCGGCGTGCCGATTCGGGAGCGGTTTTGCCGAAAGTGAAAAATATCATCGCGGTCGTGAGCGGTAAAGGCGGAGTAGGGAAGAGCACGGTGGCGGCCAACCTGGCGCTCGCGATCGCGCAGGGTGGCGCCCGGGTGGGATTGCTCGACGCCGATATTTACGGTCCGAGCGTGCCCATCATGTTCGGGGTGCGCGGACAGCGCCCGATGATGCTGGATATCGGGGAAAAGGGAATGATCGCTCCGCTGGAGAAATACGGCATCAGGCTGATCAGCATCGGCCTGCTGGTGGATGAAAAAAGCGCGGTGGTCTGGAGAGGTCCGATGGCGAGCAGCGCCATCCGGCAGTTTGTAACCGATGTGTACTGGGATGAGCTGGATTACCTGATCGTGGACATGCCCCCGGGCACCGGCGACATTCACCTCACGCTGATGCAACTCGTGCCGGTAACGGGAGTGGTTGTCGTGACCACACCGCAGGATGTTGCGCTGGCCGACGCGCGGAAGGCGATCGCCATGTTTGGGCAGGCGCAGCTCAATGTCCCGCTGATCGGGCTTGTCGAGAACATGAGCTACTTCACGCCGGCCGAGTTGCCGGAAAACCGCTATTATATTTTCGGAAAGGAAGGCGGCAGGCGACTCGCCGAAGAATACGAGATCCCTTTCCTGGGCCAGATCCCGCTGGTGCAAAGCATTCGCGAAGGCGGCGACACCGGGGTGCCGGCGGTCGTGGGCGGAGATGAGATCACGCGCAGGGCTTTCATGGATTTCGCGAACGCGGTGGTGCGCAGCGTCTCCATGCGAAACGCGAACATGAACGCGGTGAGCGTGGCGGAAACGATCGAGCAATAGCTCAGTCCATTTCTATTTCGGGAAGGTTTAGCCAGCGGAGCGCGTTGCGGTAGAAAATTTTTTTCTCGCTCTTTTTTCCCAGCTTCATTTTGGCGATGAGCTTTCCGGGGACCGCTTCCCCAAGGGGAAAAGGATAGTCGCTGCCGAGGCAGATGCTGTCTTCACCGATCACATCCATCAGGTATCGGAATGCTTTTCGGTCGTGCACCAGCCCGTCCACCCAGAATCGCCCCAGGTAGGATTTGGGATGAACCGGGTTGTCTGTCGCCACGAGGTCGGGGCGCACCTCGAACCCGTGACCGATGCGGCCGATGGTGTACGGGAACGATCCTCCCCCGTGAGCAAAGGCTACGCGCAACTCCGGGAATTTTTCAAAAATTCCACCGAAGATCATCGAGCAGATGGCCCGGGATGTTTCCGCGGGCATGCCCACCAGCCAGGGCAGCCAGTAGCGCTCCGTTTGTTTCTCGCCCATCATCTCCCACGGATGTACAAACAGCGCGCAGCCCAATTTTTCTGCGGCTTCAAAAAAGGGAAGGAATTTTTTTTCAGAGAGATTCTCCCCGTTCACGTTGGTACCGATCTCGATGCCTGGCATTCCCAATTCGCCCAGACAACGTTCCATTTCGCGAATGGCGAGGTCTGCATCCTGCAGGGGAACCGTGCCCAGGCCGATGAAGCGCCGCGGATGCGCGGCTACGACTTCCGCGATGTGGTCGTTGAAGAAACGGGAAGTCTCGTGCCCGTCCGACGGTTTTGCCCAGTAATTGAAGAGTACTGGAATGGTGGAGAGCGCCTGCATGCTGACGCCCGTCTCATCCATCTCTTCGAGCCGCGCCGTCGCCTCGTAGCAGTTGTCACCCACGACCCGAAACACCCGGTCTCCTTTCATCATGCATGCTCCACACTCGCGGTGCTCGAGGTGAATGAATTCCCCGTAACCGAATTTCTGAACCCAGTTGGGCATTTTGCCGGGCATGATATGGGTGTGAATGTCGATTTTCAAAACGGTGAAATAATCGCTGAAATAAAAGCATGATCAGGCCACTTTCTGCGGCGGCTGCATCACGGTTCCGCAACGTTTGCAGGTGCGGAGCTCCTCGCTGCCCCAGAACCGGTTCATGATGGGCGGCAGCTGGTTGACGATATCTTTTACAAATACAGTCTCCTCGTAAAGTTTGTTCCCGCAATTCTCGCAAAACCACATAAACGCGTCCTTTTCATTTTCCTCGTCCTCGCGCACCTTTTCGATCACAAGGCCCACGGTATTCGGACCGCGCTGCGGGGAATGCGGGGTTTTGGGCGGAAGCAGGAACATGTCCCCTTCGTTGATGGGAATATCCCGGGGCTTCCCGTCGTCGATGATCTTGAGCACGATGTTTCCTTCCACCTGGTAATAGAGCTCTTCGCTTTCGTTGAAATGATAATCCTTGCGCGCGTTAGGGCCGCCGACTACCATGACGATGAAGTTCTCGGCATCCTTGTATACGCACTGGTTTCCCACCGGTGGCTTCAGCAGGTCGCGATGTTCGTCGATCCATTTCCTGAGGTTGAAAGGGGCTGCGATCATGTCGGGTCTTTTGAGATGAACGATGTGTTGAGCGCGGGAAAAATTACGATATTTTTTGATTAGGTTTGGCTCTCATTCGTCTTATGAATCTTTCCCTGGAAGGCAGGAACGCCGTGGTTTGCGGAAGCAGCCAGGGCATCGGGCTGGCGATCGCCGAAGAGCTCGCCTTGCTGGGAGCGAACTGCACGCTGATGGCACGGAATGAAGAAGCACTTCGTTCCGTGATGCATGAGTTGGACACTTCGCTGCGGCAGGAACATCAGTACCTGGTTGCGGATTTCAGCCGCCCCGAAGAAGTGGCCGCAAAGATCAGCCAACACGTTGCCCGAACTCCCGTCCATATTTTGATAAATAATACCGGCGGCCCTCCACCGGGCCCTGTTATCGAGGCTACCGAAGAGGCTTTTCTCGCCGCATTCAATCAGCATCTCGTCTGCAACCATATTTTGGTAAAGGCGGTGGTACCGTCGATGAAGGCGGCCAATTACGGCCGTATCATCAACGTGATCTCTACTTCGGTGCGGATCCCGCTGAAGAATCTGGGGGTATCGAACAGCATCCGTGCGTCGGTGGCATCGTGGGCAAAAACGCTTTCGATCGAGCTGGCCAAGTTTGGAATTACGGTGAATAATGTGCTTCCGGGATTCACCCGTACACAACGGCTGGCGCAGCTCATGGAGGCGACAGCGCGCCGGGGAAATGTGATGGTGGACGTGGTGGAAAAGAACATGATGGAAGAAGTGCCGGTGAAGCGATTCGGTGAGCCCTCCGAAATAGCTGCCATGGCTGCCTTTCTTGCTTCGCCTGCTGCGTCTTACGTGAACGGCACCAGTATTCCGGTGGATGGAGGGAGGACGGGGGCGATTTAGCGGGACGGGGTTCGTGGTGCGAGGTGCGGGGTGGGATTAGTCGATAGTCGATAGTCGATAGTCGGTAGTCGGTAGTCCATACTGTCATGCTGAGCTTGTCGAAGCACGAGATGTGAGGTGTGAGATGTAATTCGACTCCGAATCCCGACGAATTCGAGGAGCGAATTGTCGGGATGCCGGCCGCAAGCGCCGGCACTCCGACTCCCAACCCCCGAACAGCCGCCCACATCAACGACATTCAACAACATTCAACCATATTCAACCACATTCAACCACATTCAACCATTTCCGAAAACCAACGACCTCCCCACTCATGAACATACCTTATCACCTGGAGAATTACATCGGCGGCAACCTGGTCGGTCCGCTTTCGGGGAAGTTTTTGGAGAACGTCAACCCGGCGACGGGAGAAGTTTTTTGCCAGGTGCCTGATTCGGGTTCCCGGGACGTGGAAGCTGCAGTACATGCAGCCCGCAAGGCTTTCCCTGAATGGAGCAACAGCACGGCGGATCAACGTTTTCGGATTCTGAACCGCATCGCGGATCTGATCGACGCGCAGCTGGAGGAGCTCGCCCTTGCTGAAACCACCGACAACGGAAAGCCGCTCGGATTGAGCCGCAATGTGGACATACCACGCGCGTCGGCGAATTTCCGCTTTTTCGCCACAGGCATCATGCATTTTGCAAGTGAAAGCCACCAGATGGGGTTGCGTGCGGTAAACTACACCCTGCGTCAACCGCTGGGAGTGGTCGGCTGCATTTCTCCCTGGAATCTCCCGCTCTATCTGTTTACGTGGAAGATCGCGCCGGCGCTTGCCGCGGGAAATTGCGTGATCGGCAAGCCTTCTGAAATCACGCCGGTAACCGCTTTTCTTCTTTCTAAGATCTGCAGGGATGCCGGGCTGCCGGCAGGCGTGCTCAACATCGTGCACGGCACCGGTCCCGGCTGCGGGGAAGAGATAGTCAAACATCCCGGCGTCAGGGCCATATCCTTTACGGGCAGTACGCGGGCGGGCAGCCGGATCGCCTCACTGGCCGGTCCTATGTTTAAGAAATTGTCCCTCGAACTGGGAGGAAAAAATCCGAACCTCATCTTTTCCGATTGCAATTGGGAAAAAATGATGCGTACTACCATGCTTTCTTCTTTTTCCAACCAGGGACAGATCTGCCTTTGCGGTTCCCGCATCCTGGTTGAGGAAACGATTTACGAAAAATTCCGCGATGAGTTCGTCGCCTGGGTGCGCGAACTTAAGGTGGGAGATCCCCTCACGGAAAACATCGGGCAGGGTGCGATCGCGAGCAGGGCTCATTTTGAAAAAGTAATGGCCTGCATCGAAACCGCCCGCGCGGAAGGAGGCAGAGTTCTTACCGGTGGAAATGCCGTGCAACTCACGGGCCGCTGCGCGAACGGGTATTTCATCGAGCCGACGGTGATCGAAGGACTGGGCTGTGACTGCAGCACGAATCAGGAAGAAATCTTTGGACCGGTGGTGACGTTGCAGCCGTTCCGTGGCGACGACGAAGCGGTCGCACTTGCGAATGCGACCCGTTACGGTTTGGCGGCTACGATATGGACGCAGGATATTTCCCGTGCCAACAGAATTGCAGCCCGGCTTGAAAGCGGGATCATCTGGGTGAACTGCTGGTTGCTGCGTGATCTGCGCACTCCATTCGGGGGAATGAAGGAAAGCGGTGTGGGACGGGAAGGCGGGTGGGAGGCGCTCCGTTTTTTTAGCGAGAGCAAAAACGTTTGCGTCGAACTTTGAAAACCTGATCCGTAAAAAGATTTTTAAGATAACATCCGGTAATGCCCCGCTACGAATTTGACTGCATAGACGCGCACACCTGTGGCAACCCGGTGCGGCTTGTGCGTGCGGGTGCTCCACAACTGCAGGGAGCGAACATGAGCGAAAAAAGACTGCATTTTCTTCGCGAATTCGACTGGATCCGCACCGGCCTGATGTTCGAGCCAAGAGGACACGACCTTATGAGCGGCAGCATCCTTTATCCGCCGGACGATCCTGCCAACGACATCGCGGTCTTGTTCATCGAAACCAGCGGCTGCCTGCCGATGTGTGGACACGGGCTGATCGGCACCGTCACTATTGCCATCCAGGAAAGGCTGCTCGAACCCGCAATGCCGGGGACACTGCGCATAGAAACACCCGCCGGCCTGGTGGTGGTTCGGTATCAGGAAAACAATGGAGGCGTGCGTTGGGTTCGATTCACGAATGTTCCTTCTTTTCTGCACTCCGCAAACCTGGTGGTAGACTGTCCCGGTTTGGGTGAGATTGAAGTGGACGTGGCCTATGGTGGGAATTTTTACGCGATCGTGGATGTGCAGGAGCGTTTTCCGGGGATCGAATATTTTCCCGCCGGGCAGCTCATTACGATGGCCCGGGATCTGCGAAAGGCTTTGAATGAAAGATACTCGTTCGTGCACCCCGGGGATGCCAACATTTCCGGTTGCTCTCACGTGCTTTGGAGCGGTGCGGTGCTCGACCCCGAATCGACGGCACGCAATGCAGTAGTCTATGGAGAAAAAGCGATCGACCGCTCCCCCTGTGGCACCGGCACGTCTGCCCGCATGGCGCAATGGCATTCACGGGGAAAATTAAGGCAGGGAGAGACTTTCGTGCACGAAAGCATTATCGGAACTAAATTTGTCGGCCGCATCGAGGAGGAGCTGGAAGTTTTTGAGAAAAAAGCCATTCGTCCGTCGATTGAAGGCTGGGCGAAGATCTACGGTCGCAACCGGATCTGGATCGACACCGACGACGATCCCTTCGCGCAGGGTTTCCAGGTGATCTGAATTAACGGCAACTGCTTAATGTCCCAATCAAACATGGACGTAACTATTATTGGCGGAGGAGTAATCGGCCTGTGCTGCTCGTATTATCTCAGGAAAGAAGGTTTTGAAGTGACGGTGATCGAGCGCGGCGACCTGAGCGATGGCTGTTCTTTCGGCAACATGGGCTATGTTTCTCCCAGCCATTTTATTCCACTTGCTTCGCCCGGAATTGTTTCGCAGGGCCTCAGGTGGATGCTGAGCTCCCGTTCACCGTTTTACATTCGGCCACGCTTCAACCGAGAACTGATCGACTGGGGACTGCGTTTTTGGAAAAATGCTAATAGCCGCACAGTAGCACGCAACGTGCCGCACCTTTACCAGTTGCTGCGCCTGAGCCGCGAGCTGATGAACGAATTAAAAGATGCGCTTCCGGGCTCCTTCACTATGATCGAAAAGGGATGCTGGATGCTCTATAGGGATCCTAAGACGGGCGAGCATGAGAAGAAGCTTGCCGACCAGGCGGAAAAGCTGGGGCTGCGCACGCTGATCTGTGATGCCCAGACCGTACAGGAGTATGAACCGGACGTGCGCGTGCATGTGGCGGGTGGGGTGCTGTACCTCGACGACTGCCATGTTGATTCTGCGCAGTTCATGCGCACAATTTATTCCTGGCTGCGCGACAACGGTGTACGCTTTTGGCTCAACACAGGGGTTCACTCATTTTCAACTGAAAATGGAGGAATCCGCGCCATTCAAACTGATAAGGGGGAAATCCCCGTGCAGCTGCTGGTACTTGCGAACGGATCGTGGATGGGCAAGACCGCGAAGCTCGCGGGCATCCGGCTTCCTCTTCAGCCGGGGAAGGGATACAGTGTGGTTTACGACGGCCTCGAAAGGAATACCAAATATCCCTCTATCCTTGTTGAGAGAAGAACCGCGACCACACCCATTGGAAAATGGCTGCGAATCGGCGGAACTATGGAGTTGAGCGGACATGACAACCGGATCCTGCCGCGCCGCGTTCGCGCGATTTATGACGCGGTAAAGGAGTACTATCCCGACCTTGATATTCAACCGCCGGACCCTGCGAAAGCGTGGTTTGGTTACCGCCCGGTCACCCCGGACGGAATGCCCTGCATCGGAAAAACCGGCCGCTACAGCAATCTTTATTTCGCAGGCGGTCATGCCATGCTGGGCCTCAGCGCGGCCGCCGCCACCGGCAAGCTGCTTGGCGAGTTGATTGGAGAAAAAGAAACGTCAATCCCGGTGAGCGCTTTCGACCCCGAACGATTTATGCGCTGATTTGGGATTTGTTTCACGTGCCCGTTCTTGCACGGTTGGCAGGCTAGTTCTTACTTTTACAGCTTCAGCGTTACCCGCAACATGGAATTCATCGCGACCCGTCTGCCTTATCGCCAAACCGCCGCATTCAGCAGGCTGGTCCTCGATTATGTGGACAATTCATCCGCGTTGAGGTCTTTTATATCGCAACCACCAACCCTCAGCGGACTCCGTGCAAAGATTGAATCGCGACGGGAACGCACGGTGAATCGGGAGTTGCTCGTTGCAACTTTGAAATCGGGGTATTCGGGTCTTCCGGTTTCAAAGCAGGTTAGCGAGAATATTCAAATGCTTTCATCCCCGAACTGCTTTACAGTAACAACTGCACATCAGAGCAATATTTTTACCGGACCGCTGTTTTGCGCATACAAGATCTTGCACACCGTTCGCCTGGCCGCACACCTGAATGAATGTTTTCCCGATAGCCGCTTTGTGCCGTTTTTTTACATGGGCAGCGAAGATGCCGATTTGCAGGAGCTTAATCATGTGTATGTAGATGGCGACAGGTTCGAATGGGTGACGAATCAGAAAGGCGCAGTTGGCAGGATGCAGATCGACGCCGGCTTCGCCGATATGGCGGACCGGCTGGCAGGAAGAATTGGCGTCTTTCCCGGGGGAGCTGAAATAGTCAATACGATTCGGAAGTGTTACCGGACAGGGAATACGATCCAGCAGGCCACGCTTGAATTTCTCAACGAGCTATTCGGTGAGTACGGGTTGCTGGTCCTGCTTCCGGACAACGCGGAATTAAAGAAACTCATGCAACCGGTTTTTGCGGACGAACTGCTCCACCGGGCATCGGCTGCCATCGTTGAAAAAACGGCGCAACAGCTGGAGTCGCTCCATTACCGGGCGCAGGTGCATCCCCGGGAGATCAACCTGTTTTATTTAAAAGACGGGATCAGGGAGCGAATTGAGAAGGGCAACGACCGCTGGAAAGTCGTGAATACCGAAATCGAATTTTCCGAGCAGGAACTGATGACCGAGTTGCACGATCACCCGGAGCGGTTCAGTCCAAATGTCGTCTTGCGTGGACTTTATCAGGAAGCGATACTTCCTAATGTGGCCTTTGTCGGCGGCGGCAGTGAGCTTTGCTACTGGCTGCAGCTGAAAGACCTGTTTGACCACTACAATATCTCTTTTCCGGTGCTGTTGCTGCGCAATTCTTTCCAGGTATTGGAGCGCGAGTGGGCCGGGCGCTTTACGAAGCTGGGTTTTTCCCCCGAAGAGGTTTTTCTTCCGGAGGAGGAATTGATGAAACGGCTCGTGAACCGCCACAATGTGAAGCCTGTGCAGCTGAATGGCGGGCTTTCCGAAACCGAAAAATTGTACGAATCGCTGAAAAAGCAGGCGGCTGAGGTGGACGTAACACTCGAACGTCATGTGGATGCGCTGAAAGTGCAGACTTTGCACCGGTTGCAGGAGCTGGAAAAAAAAATGCTTCGTGCAGGCAAACGAAAATTTTCAGATCAGCAGCGCCAGCTGCAAAAGATACGCGAGCATTTCTTTCCGGGTGGAAATCTGCAGGAGCGCACCCGTAGCCTGGTTCATTATTACGGTCAATGGGGAGCGGATTTCATCCGCGAGATATACCGCCACTCGCCGGCACTCGAACAGGAGTTTGTGTTGCTTCGCGAAAAATGATCACTCTTTCCGGATGCGCAGGTTGAAAAGGGTACTGCTGCCATCGTCGTTGTCGGCAGCCAAAGCCAGCAACAGGTGTTCCTTCGTTTCCTGCACCACTGCCACCGACTCCAGCTTCTGTCCCCGAAAAATGCCGTCAATTTCTTCCAGGTCAATTACCTGGTCGGGATTGATGGCGAGCCAGTCGCGCTTTGATGAGATAAACTTCACAATCCAGAGATAACTCTTTCCGATGGCGCCATCCTCGTACACACTTCGGGTGTCCTCGGTGGATACTGTCAGGATTAACCGGTCCGAAACCGGAGCATAGTCCATGCCCGACACCCCACGAAAGGAAGCCGTGTCGGTGTTGATTCCGATTCGGATCAGGTCAATGGCCACGTTGTTGTTATCGGACCAGAAGGGGTTTTTTGTCTTAATGAGATAATTCGTCGGGTACGCTTTGTGTCCCCGGTTGATAAGGAAAAGAAAGCCGGGGATGGGAGCGCATCCCTCTATGTTCACTTCCCGCAATCCTTCTTCGCGGAGCCGCGCGTAAAACCGCGAAAGCGAAATGCTGTCTTTTTTAAGTGACACGGGATCGATCAGCCACCCGGATTCCCGCGGTCCGGCGGACCCCGAGCCGAGCAGGAGCAACAGGCGACGCTTTTTCAGTTCGATGAATGCGGCGGCCTCCAGGTCGGCCTTTGTTTCCTTCGGAATTCGCGAAGCGGAGTGCGGGTACAGCGCGATTGAATCCACCACATTGAAACTTGTGTCCATCACCAGCAGCCGGGTGGCGTCATCGCCGATCACGTAGAGTTTTTTATCAGCGAATTCCAACGCCGATGCGGAAGGGTAGTGGGCAAGGCGGGTGACCGAAACCAGCTCGTGCTGTGATCTTTTCGCGCAAGCGAAAAAAAGCAGGGGAATGAAAAACCCCCAAATGCTTCGGGCAGTCATGCGACAAAAAATAAAAGTCCGGTTTCGAGTCATCGTTCACCGTTTTCGCAGGTAAACCGTGAAGACGAGTGACCTGTTTTGGAGCTCCGAAATTGTATTGAGATAAAGATTGCTGCGGCTACCTTTCAGGTTACTGAAGCCGTGACCATACTTCAGCTCCGGCGAGACTATCAGCCGCGGACCTCGAATTTCCAGGCCCAGCGCGACCTGGCCCTGCATGTCCAATTTTTTCGGGGCGAGCACCGTGTCAGCCCTATTCAATTGCAGCGCGAAGGCTGGTCCTGCGAGCAAATAAGGCACCGTGTTCCGGCGACCGAAACGAAACTGCACAGGAAGGGAAAGATTTAGCAACGTCCGGTTCAGAACCTTTTTCTCGATAACGGGTACACCTGCCGCGGGTTTTCGTTCGTAATCGACAGAAGATCGGTCGAATACAAGCCGGATATCGGGCCGAAAAGCGACCATGGTGCCGGCTTGCCACTGCAGAAAGGCGCCGAGCTCGGCACGGCCCCCGCCGGAGGTAGTGATATTGTTGAGGCTGTCATTGTAGTTGATATTTCCCTGTCGCCAGTTGCTTTTTGAAAATCTCACGGTGCTAAACGCAGCGCCGGCACCCACTGAAAAACCGATAGTGACCCTGCGTGCCGGCACTTCTTTTTTCTTCCTTGAGGAATCAACCGCTCTTTGAATCAGGTCAAAAGTGGTTGCGGCACACGCCCATTTCGGGGCTACCTGCTTCGCCCGGCGGGCATAATGATACGCGCTGTCCCGGTTTCCGAACTGCAAATGCAGGCGGGCAAGCTGATTCAGTATGTAGCTTCCCTGCGGGTGTATGTTCAGTGCCCGGTGTGCGTTGTGTATGGCGAGCGCATCGCCGGTGGCGGCCTTCAGCAGGCAAAGCCGATGCATCAGGCTGGCGGCGAAATCCTCATCGTCGGCCTGGAAAAGTTGAATCGCCCGTTCGAGCCGCGCTGCTGATTCCTGCATTGCGCCCTGGTCTGTCTGGCTGCAGGCGAGGTAATCATCAATTTCCTGCTGCGCGAAATCGAGATAGGCGACCGCGAGCGACGAACGGGCATCGGCTGTGTAGGGGCTCGATGCATATTTTGATTCCAGCTCGTTGTAATAACGTTCCGCCTCATTCCTGCCGGCAGTGGTTTTGTTCTGCACGGCGGTGTTGAAACGGCGAAACAGGCTGAGCAGCGCGGTGTCAGCAGCAGGCGCCGGAATAAATCGAGCTTCGGGTGCGGACTGCAGGGAACTTCTCCTTTTCATCCACTGCAGCAGGTAGGATGAATCCACGCGGCTGATCACCTGCTGGTTTTTTTCCGAGCAGCAGAAATAGGGATCCTGTTTTCTTTTGAACAATTGCTGCGCGATGCGCGGCACGTTTTGCTCCACATAATTCTCGATTTCCTCGAGACTTACCCGGCGGTCCGGTGACGTTTTCGAATCCGCCAGTCCGCTGAGTCCGTCCACGAGATAATAGCTGAACAATCCATGACCGTTGCCGATGCGTGAATCTTCCAGGGCCTCCTGGCCCGCGCCCGTGGCAAGCATCATGATCTCACCTGCTTTTTTCTGCGTAATAGCGGTGTTCAGGAAACTGAGCCCCTCTGTTCCGCCCGGAAGCTCATTGGAGCGGCAGGCGTCCATGATAAAGACTACCTCCACGCCGCGCGCTGTCTCCGCTGCGATCTTTTTTTTGAGGTTGAAGAGCTGGATAGCTCCGCTCACCAAATAATTGTTTTTATCACCTGCCGGGTTGCAATCATATCCGAGAAAGAAGAACTGATCCTCGTCAATTGCGTCCCCGTGTCCCGCGAGGTAAATAAACAGGCGGTCGCCTTTCTGTAGGCGCTTCGCCCGCAGCCATTGAAACCCTTTACCCCAGAAATTCGCATTACTCGCTTTTTCATTCAGCAGGCAAAAGATGTTGTCGTCTTTTACGTTGCCGCCGGCAGGCGATTTAAGATAGTCGCGAAACAGTTCTGCGTCCTTGTCGGCGAACTGCAAAGGCTTCACGTATTTATAATTCGAAATACCCACGATGATGGCAAAGGTTTGCGGACCGGACACAGAAGTATCTCGTCCCACAAGCGGCCGTTGTGCCTGAGCCGACACAACCAAAACGGTTAAAAAGACGGTGAAAATATGTTTTCTCATACGGTGGATCTAGTCAAACTGGTTTTCCCATCCCTCTTTTCGGAGCTTTTCCACTTTTCCAATCACGTCGTTTTGGAGGGACGCCTTGTAGTCCGCGAGGCGGCTGGCAATTTGTTCATCCTGTGTACCCAGGATTTCTGAAGCAAGAATGGCCGCGTTGCCGGCGGCATTAAGCGCGACGGTGGCGACAGGTACCCCGTTTGGCATTTGAAGTATGGAAAGTACCGAGTCCCAGCCGTCAATAGAGTTCGAAGATTTGATCGGTACGCCAATGACCGGGAGGGTAGTTACCGAGGCGATCATTCCCGGCAAATGGGCTGCCCCGCCTGCGCCTGCAATGATCACTTTCAGCCCGCGCTCCCGGGCTTTGCGCGCGTAATCCATCATGCGTTCGGGGGTGCGGTGCGCCGAGACAACGGTCACTTCGTGGGGAATTTCGAATTTCTTAAGCACATCGGCAGCCGCCTGCATGACGGGGAGATCACTGTCACTGCCCATGATGATGCCGACTAGAGGATGCATGGCGCTGTCTGGTTTTAAGTTCAGCTTTTCTTTCACACATTATCCCGCACCTCACAAATTTGACCATTTTTTTCCAGCCCGCATATTCGGATTTGGGCATAATCAGTGAACGAGCTCGCCTTTGAGCCGCAGGAGTTCGGTTTCGGCCAACTTCGTATTGTAGCGCGCATTGATCAGTCTTGTGTACGCGTCTTCCAGGCTTTTCTGTGCTTCACGCAATTGAATGTAGGTGGTAGCCCCCAGCCGGTAGATCTGGAAGATGATATCCACGTTCTCTTTTGCAAGCACGATGTTGGACTCTTCTAGCTCCAGGGCCTTCAGCAGCTGTTCGTAATTCCTGTACGCGCGGATCACGGCGAGACTGACAAGGGAACGCTGGTTCTCATAAGAAAGCCGGAAATACTGGACGTCCAGCTCCGCCTGCTGAATCAGGCGCCGCGTGTTGAAGTTATTGAAGATGGGTATGGTTGCCGTGAAGCCGTAATTGAACCCATAATTGCGGTTGAACAAAGTAGAGAATGTGTTGATCACCGCGCGGTTCCTGTTCCGGTTGAAATTATACGCTGCGTTTAGCGAAACCGTCGGAAATCTTTCTGCTCTTCTCTCTTTAAGGGCAAGTCCCGCGATGTCGATGTTCTTCTGCGCAATCAGGAGGGTGGGGTTTTCGCGATCGGCGGTGCTTTGGATGTCCACAAGCACCAGGTGCCTGTTCAGCGGAATCGAATCCGGCACGTCGTAGTCGGCGCCGCCAGGGGGAATCCGCATCAGCTGGTTGAGCTCCTCCTTGAGCTGGCCGATCAGAGTCTGCTGCTGCAGCTGCGCCGCCTTCTGTGCGTTCAGGTCCACCTGCGCCTGCAGCACGTCGGGCTTCGTTCCGGCGCCGATGTCGAGCTTGTATTGTGCCAGCTTCACGCGTTCCTGGTTCAGGCCCATCTGTTCCTCGATAGCGCGAAGCTGTTGCTTCTGTCGAACGATACTGTAATAAGTAGTGATCACGTGGGCCACGGAGCTGATCACCTGGTTCTTCACAGCGAGCTCGCCGAGCTTTACGAATTCCGCGAGTTTGTCGCGCGTGGCAAACATTTTAAGTCCATCAAAAAGGGTCCAGTTCAGGGCGAGCTGGGCGAGCACATTGTTGGAGCGGAGTCCTTTGCTTTCCCGCTTGGTGCCGTCGGACAGGATCTGCTTCGTGTTGTTGTTGAACCAGGTTGTTCCCAGGTTGCCGTTCAGGCGGGGAAAGAGAGCAGCGTTTCGGTAGGAATAATCAATGGCCGCCGCCGAAGAATCGTTCTTCGCCAGTAAAATATCGTAATTGTTTTTGAGCGTGGCTGCAATTGCCTCCTCCAGCGTGAGCAGCTGCTGCGCATTTGCGGCAGCGGGGATCAGGGACAGGAAAAGAACGGCCCTCGACAATACTCTCATATCTCTGCCTCCGGTGTTATGGTTTCTTCTGTATCCAATGCGCTTTTTTTCTTTTTTGTGGACAGGTAAGTATACATGGCCGGGATGACGAAGAGTGTCAGTACCAGCGAGAACAGGATGCCGCCTACGATCACTACTCCCAGCGGTATACGGCTCGTCGAGGCGTCGCCAAGCGAAAGCGCCAAAGGCAATGCGCCGAGCGACATGGCCAGGCTGGTCATCAGGATGGGACGGAAACGTCCTACTGCAGCTTCTACGGCGGCTGTTCGCTTGTTCACTCCTTTCAACTGTTTTTGATTTGCGAATTCAACGATCAAAATCCCATTCTTGGTCACAAGGCCTATCAGCATGATCATCCCTATCTGTGAGAAAATGTTCAGTGTGTGCCCAAAGATCCAGAGCGAAAGCACCGCACCGGCGAGCGCAAGTGGCACGGTAAACATTATGGTCAGCGGATCAATAAAACTTTCAAACTGGGCGGCCAGCACCAAAAAGATCAGCACCAGCGCCAGGAAGAACGCGAACGAAGTATTCCCGGAGCTTTCGGCGAAATCACGCGAAGGGCCTGAAAGCGCTGTCGAAAAACTGTCGTCCAAAAGATTGTCGGCAATCTTCCGCATTTCGTCGATACCATCCCCGATGGTCTTTCCGGGGGCGAGGCCTGCCGAGATGGTGGCAGACTTGTAGCGGTTGAAATGGTAAATGGTGGGTGGGGTAATGTCTTCCGAAAAGCTCACCAGGTTGTCGAGCGAGATCGGCTGCCCCTGCACGTTGCGCACGTAAATACTTTTCAGGTCGGCAGGGTCGTCGCGATTGATCCGCTCTACCTGGCCGATCACCTGGTATTGTTTTCCATCCTTCGTGAAATAACCAAGCCTTCGGTTGCTCAGCGCGAGCTGGAGTGTTTCAGAAATATCCTGCACGCTCACCCCGAGGGCACTTGCCTTCATCCGGTCGATATTCACGCGCAGTTCAGGCTTATTGAACTTCAGATCCGCATCTACTCCAACAAATGTTGGATTCTTGTTGGCCTCTTCCAGGAATTTGGGCAACACCTGCCTGATCTTTTCCGAGTTTACATTCTGCACGACAAACTGCACAGGCTGGCCCTGGCGGCGGTTTACCGAGATCGTTTGCTCCTGGATCGCGAAAGCTCTTCCCTCGCTGAACCGGGAAAGGTTCTTATTCACCCAGTTCACGATATCCTGCTGGCTGCGCTCGCGTTCCGCAGGCGGTACCAGCGCTACACGGATGAACCCCGAATTCGCAGCGCCGGTCTGAAATCCCGGTGAGGTCATGCTCACCATATAGCGTTTTTCCGGCACCGAATCGATCAGAAAATTGCTCACCCGGTCGACGAACCTGTCCATCGCGTCGTACGACGTTCCCTCCGGGGCGGTAAGGGAAAGACGAAAACCGCTGCGATCTTCGAGCGGGGCCAGTTCCGACTGCAGGTTTCGGCCAATAAAGAAAATAATCCCAAAAGAAATTCCGATAATCACGAAGGCCAGCCATCGATGCTTCACGAAACGGGCAAGGTTGCGGCGATAAAAATCTTCAAGTCCACGGAAGAAAGGTTCCGTGCGCACATAAAACCACGAATGCCGGTGCACGTCTCCCTTGCGGCTGAGGTAAACGTTCAGTACAGGAGTGAGCGTAAGCGACACGAAGGCGGAAATCAGCACCGCACCGGCGACGACGATGCCGAATTCACGGAATAACCGGCCGACGAAGCCCTGTAGGAAAATGATTGGAAGGAAAACGACAGCCAGCGTGATGGAAGTGGCAATGACGGCGAAATAAATTTCGCGGGAACCTTCCTTGGCGGCCTGCCATTTGTTCATTCCCCTTTCCATTTTCTTAAAAATGTTTTCCGTGACTACGATACCGTCGTCAACGACCAGGCCCGTGGCGAGTACGATGGCAAGCAGCGTGAGCACGTTGATCGTAAACCCGCTCACATACATAATAAAGAAGGCGCCGATCAGCGAGACGGGGATATCGATGAGCGGCCGGATGGCGATCAGCCATTCGCGAAAGAACAGAAAGATAATGATGACCACGAGCACAAAGGCGACGATCAGGGTTTCTTTTACCTCGCTGATGGAATTTCGGATGTACTGTGTCTGGTCGTAAGAGATCTCGAGCCGTATATCCTCCGGGATCTCTCTTTTGATCTGCTCGAAACGGCGGTAGATCTCGTCGGCAATGGCGATGTAATTGGAACCGGGCTGCGGGATCACCGCCACGGCGATCATCGGGATACCGCTCTCTTTAAGCACGCTTTCCTCGTTCTCGGGGCCGAGGACGGCTTCTCCGATGTCTTTCAGCCGCACATCGGAGCCGGGCATGCTTTTCACAATGAGATTATTGAAATCCTCTTCCGTGTTCAGTCGCCCGAACGTGCGAATGGAAAGCTCGGTGTTGGTTCCCGCGATTTTTCCCGAAGGCAGTTCCACGTTCTGCTCGAACATGGCGCGCTGCACATCGGAGGGCGTCAGTGAATAAGCGCTCAGCTTTTCCGGATCGAACCAGATGCGCATAGCGTATTTCTTTTCGCCCCAGATATTGACACCGCTCACCCCCGGAACGGTCTGCAGCCGCTCCACCAGGTTGTTGTTTGCGAATTCTGTTATCTCGAGTGAATTCCTGAGGTTGCTCTGAACGAGCATGATGATCACCGGGTCGGAACTGTTGTCGGCCTTCGAGACTACCGGCGGCGCGTCGAGATCAGAAGGGAGCGAACGTTGCGCCTGCGAAACTTTGTCGCGCACGTCATTCGCCGCCGATTCCAGGTCTGCGCCGAGCTCAAATTCTACGTTGATGTTGCTGCTGCTCTGTGAGCTCTGCGACGTGATGTTGCGGATGCCGGCGATCCCGTTGACCGCCTTTTCCAGCGGCTCTGTGATCTGGGTCTCGATGATTTCTGCATTCGCGCCGGGATAGGAAGTGCGTACGCTGATGTTGGGTGAATCGAGCGCGGGATAATCGCGCACGCCGAGGAACTTAAAGCCAATGGCTCCGAACAGCACGATCAGAATGTTCATCACGATCGCCAGTACCGGCCTCCGCAGGCTGAGCTCTGAAATATTCATCGTAGGTTTTGCTCGGTAAGAGCTATTTTTTTCACGTGCGATTCACGCGCGTTAATTAATTACCCGGTTCACCTGGATCTTTGATTCCGGCCGCACCGAAAGCAGTCCCGTGGTGACCACGGTATCCCCTGCCTTTACCCTGCCATCAACGATCTGAACGTGGCTCGTATCGCGGATACCCGTCACCACGTCGGCGAAAATGGCGGTGCCCGATTTGTAGAGCACGAGTTTCTTTCCGCGGGCCTGCGGCAGTATGGCCTGTGTGGGGACCATGATCGCACCGCTGTCGGCAGGAAAATGAGTGATCACCCGCGCAAAGGTGCCGGGCACCAGCTCATCGCCCGGATTCATCACCAGCGCCCGCACGTTCAGGGTGCGGGTATTTTCGGTAATTCCCGATTCCAGGGCCATCACTTTTGCCCCGTAAGTTTTTTGATTTCCCTCGACGCGGAAACTCACCGTGTGTCCCGGCCGGATGCGCCCGGTATATTTTTCGGGGAGCGTGAAATCCAGCTTCAGCTGGTTTGTCTGCCGGATGGTGGCAATCACGGTTTGCGGTGTTACAAAAGCTCCGGGACTGATGTTTTTCAACCCGAGCCTGCCTGTGAAAGGAGCCCGGATCACGGTCTTCGAAATGTTCGCGCGGACGAGGTCCATATCCGCTTTTATGTTGTTTACGTTTAGCAAACTCATGTCATAATCCTGCCGGCTGATTCCCTGGATCTTCAGCAGCTCGGCCGAACGGTGCTCGTTTTGCTGCGCAATAGCGAGTTGCGTCTGCAGTTTCCGCAACTGCGCCTGGAGGTCTCCGTCGTAAAGCTTCGCGAGCACGGTTCCCCGGGCTACCACCGAACCTTCCCGCACGTTCAGCATGACTACGCGCCCCGAAATCTCGGGGTGGATCTCCGTGGCTTCATTCGCGATGAGGCTCCCGGGCAGTTCCAGGTTCTCGGTCAGCGGACGCGGACGGATCACGTATACGTCTACGCGCATCGGAGGAGGCTTGCTGCCGCCCTGTTGTGTCTGCGCAACGGACTTCTTCTCTTTTTTACCACAATGCAGCAAAAGACAGGCGGTAAGAATGAGGGCGCTGCAAATAGCGAGTTTTCTCATGTGTGCTCGTTCCTTCCGTATTTAAGCGATAAAGTTAAAGATCGGCCGCTATTTTAGACGATAAAACCCTGATCTTCTTTCTGGTGCAGTACCAGCGGCGACGATAATGGATAAAAGGAGAACAAAGCTCAGCTTTGCGCAATAAGAGTTGACCGGATCTTCGCTGCCTGCGCGGCCAATTCCTCGAGGTTCGTTCCGAGCAAAGTTACGTGTCCCATTTTCCTGCCCGGACGTGTTTCTTTTTTTCCGTACAAATGCACAAATGCATTTTTCATTTTAAGCACCTCGTTCAGTCCGCGGTAGCTTACAGGCCCTTTGCTGCCATCAGCTCCGACGATGTTCACCATTGCCGAAGGAAGAACCGCTTCGGAATTGCCTAGGGGCAGTCCCAGCAGGATGCGCCATGCCATGTCAAACTGCGAGCTGAAATGCGCTTCTATGGTATGGTGGCCACTGTTGTGGACTCTGGGAGCGGTTTCGTTCACGTATACCCCCCCGTCGGCCGTGATGAAAAGCTCCACGGCAAAAATTCCCGGCGAAGTGAAATGTTTCACTACTTCCAGGGCAACCGTGCGTGCCTTCTCGGCGGCTTCAGCATTTATCCGGGCCGGCGAAAGCTGGTAGTCGAGGAGGTTGAGGGCCGGGTCGAAATGCATTTCTACAGGGGGATAGATCGCGGTGTTGCCGGTGTCGTTCACCGCGATCATGACGGCCAGTTCTTTCTGCACCTCGATCTTTTTCTCGAGCACTGCGGGGGCGTCAAAGCCGCTGTCGAGATCTGCCTCCGTGGCGAGCACCCGCACGCCGCGGCCATCGTACCCTCCTTCGCCAATCTTGTGTACTGCGGGAAGGAATCGCCGGTGTTGCGACAATTCGCTTCGATTGTTGGTGATGAAGAAATCCGCCGTGGGAATGGAATGTGTTCGGTAATATTCTTTTTGAAGGATCTTATTGCGAATCGTGCGCAGCACCGAAGGTTTTGGGATAACGCGGCGGCCTTCCTGCTCAAGACGCTCCAGCGCTTCGATGTTTACATTTTCAATTTCAACGGTCAGCACATCCACCTGGCAGCCGAAACGATAGACCGCTTCAAAGTCGCGGATGCTGCCCCCTGTAAAATGATGGCAGAGATGAGCTGCGGGGCAATCGGCATCGTTTTCCAGAACAAAAGTTTCCACCGGGTAATTGGCGGCTGCCTGGAGCAGCATACGACCGAGCTGGCCGCCACCGAGAATACCGGCTTTCATCATCGGGCAAAGATAAATCGCGCGGGAGGCTCTGGTCGGCTTTTTCTAATTTTGTAATCACCTGCACGGAAACGCAACGGCGTGAACCGCGGGAGTAATCAAATTTCAATCAATGAAAACGATCACCGTTAGGGAAGTTGAACGGCAACAGCAGGCCGATTTTCTTCCATTGGAAGGCACCGATTACGTTGAGTTTTACGTGGGAAATGCCAAGCAGGCGGCGCATTATTACATGAGCGCGTTCGGATTTCAGGCGCACGCTTATTCGGGTCCGGAAACAGGTGACCGCGAAAAGGTGAGCTATGTGCTCCGTCAAAACAAGCTCACATTCGTTCTCACCACGCCGCTTCGTCCCGGCAATGCGATTGCGGATCATATCTACCGGCACGGTGACGGCGTGAAGACCCTGGCGTTGCGTGTCAAAGATGCCACTCGTTCCTGGGAAGAAACTACGCGGCGCGGCGCCCGCAGCTATATGGCGCCGGTGCGGCTTTCCGATGAGCATGGCGAAGTGGTTATGAGCGGGATCCATACGTACGGCGACACGGTGCACGTGTTCGTGGAGCGGCAGAACTATCAGGGTCCCTTTCTTCCGGGATTCGGCGAATGGAGGAACCCCCATTTCCAGCCCGCCCAAACCGGGCTCCTGTACGTGGACCATTGCGTAGGCAACGTGGGTTGGAACCAGATGAACCCCTGGGTAAAATTTTATGAGGAGGTGATGGGCTTCCGCAACATTCTGACCTTTGACGACAAGGATATTTCCACCGAATACTCCGCACTGATGAGCAAAGTGATGAGCAGCGGAAACGGCTACGTGAAATTCCCCATCAATGAGCCGGCGGAAGGAAAGAAAAAATCGCAGGTGGAGGAATACCTGGAATTCTACAATGGGGAAGGAGTGCAGCACGTGGCCATGGCGACCGGCGACATCGTTCAAACGGTGGGCGAGCTTGTAAAGCGCGGAGTAGAGTTCCTGCGCGTGCCGACAACTTATTATGACGACCTGCTGGACCGCGTGGGAAAGATTGACGAAGACCTGGAGCCGCTGAAAGAATACGGCATCCTTGTGGACCGCGACGACGAAGGCTACCTTTTGCAGCTGTTTACCAGGCCTGTCGAGGACCGGCCAACGCTTTTCTTCGAGATCATTCAACGCAAGGGTGCGAAAAGCTTTGGAAAGGGAAATTTCAAAGCGCTGTTTGAAGCCATCGAACGGGAACAGGCGGCCCGGGGCAACCTGTAAGGCACGGCAATTGCAGTGAAAATTTGAGATTATCTTTGCAAATGATTGCAGAGTTTGCAGAATAAATCCTTTCGTACTCCGTTTTGAAAATAGTTCAATGAAGAACCTCTTTGCATTCCTGGTGCTCCTCCTTCCCTCCATTGCCTTCGCGCAAACGGGATTGCAGAGGACGGAGCTTTCCTATATTTCCTTCATCGAGCACCAGCGCAAGCTGCAGCGTCCCTCTGAGGCAATGCTTCGCAAGAGCGATACTCTTCAAAGACAGTTTCGTGCCCGGGGGCTGAAATGGCCGGCCAAATACGTCTATTTCCGATCCTTCAAGTACGACAGCCAGCTCGAAGTCTGGGTGAGGCAGGAGGTGGACGAGCCATTCCGCCTTTTCAAGACCTATAAGGTTTGTGCACTTGCCGGAACACTGGGCCCGAAACGAATGGAAGGCGATTACCAGGTGCCTGAAGGATTTTATTACATCAACGAATTCAACCACAACAGCAGTTATTACCTGTCGCTCGGGCTCAACTATCCCAATCCCTCGGACCGGATATTAAGCGATTCGATTCGGCCGGGCGGTGCGATCTACATCCATGGTGCCTGCATCACGGTAGGCTGCATTCCCGTGACGGATGAATTCATCGACGAGTTGTATATCCTGGCTGCTCATGCGAAGGACCAGGGACAGGACTTCATTCCCGTTCACATTTTTCCAGTTCGGTACAACGTTCCGAAAAGCAGGAAATACCTTGACGCGGTTACCAGGGATGATCCCTCCCTCCGAAAGTTTGCCGACCGGCTGGAGGACGCTTTTGATTATTTTGAGAAATTCAAAAAGCTTCCCGTAGTCATGATCGCGGATAACGGCGAATACATCATCGAAGGCGCTGCTTTGGCGCGGCAGAACGATGCTCCTGAAGAAACGAAAAAGCGTCCGCCGGTACAGCACCGCACACGCAATGTGGGAACATTACCGCCTTCGGTCCAGCAATGGCCGCAGTTCGCCGGCGGGTCGGAAGCCCTCACGCGCTATTTCGACGAACTCGGAAGGAGCCTGGTGGCCTACCTTCCGAAAGGCGTCAGCAAACTGTACGTTCAGGTTGAGTTCATCGTGGACAGCGATGGTGTGCCTACCAATTTCCGCGTCCTCCGCGGGACTAGCGACCAGGACCTGATCGACGAGCTCATCACCCGAATGGAATCCATGCCTTCCTGGAAACCCGCCTTGCTCAACGACAGGCCCGTGCCCAAGAAGATGGTGCAGACGGTTGTGATAATGAGTAATGAGTAATGAGTGATGAGTGGCGCTGCGCTGGGCGGCTCTTCCGACGTCTGACTTTACTGATTTTCCCGACTTTCCTGACTTCCCAACACCGCCTGCACCGTATCGGGTGTCTGCTGCCGGAGAATGATGCTTCTTGCCTGCGTTAGTTTTTGAAACAAAGCTTCATCGTAATGCCGGATGGTAAGGAGTGAATAACCCCGTTGCACCTCTACATCAAGAAATTCCGCCGCTGCGAGGGCTAGCTCCTCGATCTTGCCGGGATGGTCATCGCAGACGCAGATAAAGCTGATTGCGGTGTTTTGGGTGAGGTTGGGACGCAGGCGCTGCTTTTCGAAAATCCGGTAAAGTTGACTCACATGCGATTCGCCGATAAAAGAAAAATCCAGCGAGCTCATTCGCAACAGCACCTGCTTTTCCTTGAGAACAATGATAGGCGGAAGCCCGCGAACGGGGTGGTCGGCGATAACGGTGCCGGGTGAGTCGGGGTCGAGGAAACTTTTTACGTACAGGGGAATCTTTTTGTTTTGGAGCGGCTTTACAGTCTTTGGATGGATCACTTGCGCCCCGTAGTACGCCATTTCGATCACTTCGCCGTAATCCAGGTTCCGGATGGCGGTCGCGTCCGGAAATTTCCGCGGGTCAGAGTTCATTACGGCAGGCACGTCCTTCCAGATCGTCAGCTCCGTCGCGTCCAATAAATTGGCAAATACCGCCGCGCTGTAGTCGCTGCCCTCCCGGCCCAGGGTGGTGCTTTCATTTTGGCCGGTTGCCGCAATGAATCCCTGCGTAACCACAAGGTCCTGGCGTTCGAAAGCCGGAATCAGCCGCTCGGTCAGGTGGTTCCTGGTTTGTTCCCAGTCAACCTTGGCATCGCGGAAATTATCATCGGTCCGGAGGATATCGCGGACGTCGAGCCACTCGTTTTCGATTTCCGCTTCCTGCAAATACGCGGAAACGATAACGCTGGAATAGAGTTCGCCGGTGCAGACAATCTGGTCGTAGTAATAGTCCAATTCGCGCGCAGGTTTTTCGTTCAGCACCCAGTCCACTTCGGTAAAAAAATCGTTAAGCGCGCTCTCGCAACTTGCCAATTGTGCGTCCAGCAGGGCCCGCGCCAACTCGCGATGCTGTTGTTTCACCTCTTCGAAGAGCTCCTGAGCTTTCGATTTTTCGCCGGCATGAAAGGCGGTCACCACTTTTTCCAGCGCATTAGTAGTCTTGCCCATGGCGGAGATTACCAGCAGGATCTTCTCACCGCGATGCGGCTGAACGAGCCGCTGCAGGTTGCGGATTCGCTCTGCTCCATCGATCGACGCGCCCCCAAATTTGAAGACTTTCATGAACCGAATTTGGCCTGCAAAGATAGGCAGCAGCGGTCCGGTCAACACTGTTCTCCTTACTTTTGCTGGCAGCTAAATATTCCATCAGAATGGATGTAAACAGGCAGGTGCTGACGCTGGATGAATTTACCATCCAGCAGTTGAGAAATTTTCCGACTGCTACCGGAGAACTGAGCAGCCTGCTCCGTGACATTGGTCTTGCAGCGAAGCGGGTGAACGTGGAAGTCAACAAGGCCGGGCTGGTGGACATCCTGGGCGATGCGGGTACGGTAAACGTGCAGGGGGAGGAGGTGAAGAAGCTCGACGTGTTCGCAAACGAACAATTTACCGGCGTTCTTCGCCACGGCATCAGTTGCGCGGGAATCGGGAGCGAGGAGATGAAAGATTTCGTGGCCTTTGATGATCCCATCAGCATGAAATCAAAGTACGTCTGCCTTTTTGATCCCCTCGACGGGAGCAGCAATATTGATGTGAATGTTTCGATCGGCACCATTTTCAGTGTTTACCGGCGCGTCACGCCCGTCGGAACAAAAGTGACGCTCGAGGATTTCCTGCAGCCCGGCAACCAGCAGGTGGCCGCCGGATATATCGTGTATGGGTCGTCCACGATGATGGTTTACGGAACGCGCCGCGGGGTGAACGGGTTTACGCTTGATCCTTCAATTGGCGAATTCACGCTCAGCCACCCGGACATTCTTTGCCCTGAAAAAGGAAAGATCTATTCGGTGAACCATGGAAATTTTTTCCAGTACGATGAAAAGGTGCGCAGCTACATCGACGCCTGCCAGCGCAAGTCAAAGGAAAATGGCGGTCCGTACACCCAGCGCTACATTGGCAGTATGGTATCCGATGTCCACCGCAACCTGATTAAGGGCGGGATCTTCATGTATCCCGGCACTACCGACAAACCCAATGGCAAGCTGCGCCTTCTTTATGAGTGCAATCCATTTGCTTTTATCGTGGAGGCGGCCGGCGGAAAAGCCACGGATGGAAAGCAGCGCATTCTGGACATTCAGCCGCGCGAGCTGCACCAGCGCACTCCCCTCTTTATCGGGAGCCGGCTTATGATGGAAGAACTGGAGACTTTTCTGAACTAATTATGGACAGGATCATATCCGTTCGGGAGCTGGTGAAGAACTACGAAAGCTTCCAGGCAGTCAGGGGCATCAGCTTTGATGTGGCCCGTGGGGAAATATTCGGCCTGCTTGGTCCAAACGGCGCCGGCAAGTCCACAACGCTCGAGATCATTGAAACGCTGAGGCCAAAAACCAGCGGCACGGTGATCGTTGACGGCTTTGACGTCGACCGCCAGGCAAATGAGATCAAAAAAATCATCGGGGTGCAGCTGCAAACCAGCGGCTATTATCCCGGTCTCAACCTCGTGCAGCTGGTACAGCTCTTTGCGGGGTTGTACAACCAGAAAGTGGACCCGATGGAATTGCTCGTGTCCGTCAGTTTGCAAGACAAGGCGAAGGCAAAGTTCAGGCAGCTCAGCGGGGGCCAGAAACAACGTTTTTCGGTAGCCACTACTCTGATCAACCGGCCGCGCATTATCTTTCTCGATGAGCCCACAACCGGACTCGACCCGCAGGCACGACGCAGCCTATGGGAACTCATCCGGCAGATCCGCGCCAGTGGAACAACGGTGATCATCACTACCCATTACATGGACGAAGCCGAATATCTTTGTGACCGGGTGGCCATCATGGACACGGGAAGGATAGTTGCGCTGGAAAGTCCGTCGAAACTGATTGACGACCTGATCGCAACCGGTTTTGAGCGTCCCAGGGAGGTGAAGCGGGCGAATCTCGAAGATGTTTTCATCGCACTCACCGGCCACGCGCTCAAAGAAGAGTAAAAAAAATTACATGAACACAACTGCAATAGATCCGAGGTATCCGATCGGAAAGTATGAGCCGAAGCCGTTTTCCATTGCGCAAAAAGTGGAGTGGCTGGCCGATCTCAAATTTCTGCCGCTGCAGCTCGAGCATGCCGTTCTCAACCTGGACGAGGCGCAACTGCACACAGCTTATCGTGAAGGCGGATGGACAGTGCACCAGCTGGTGCATCATGTAGCGGATAGCCACATCAATGCATATTGCCGCTTTAAGCTCGCCCTTACCGAAGAAAATCCCACGGTAAAGCCTTACGAGGAAAAGCTTTGGGCGGATCTCAACGATGTGCAGAAGCTGCCAGTCAACATTTCTCTCACGCTGCTGCATGCGCTCCACGCCCGCTGGCACGAAGCGTTGAAATACATTTCCGACAACGACTGGAACAACCGCACCATCTATCATCCCGAACAGAAAAAAACCATCCGGCTCTGGACTTTGCTCGGCATGTATGCGTGGCATGGACGTCACCATGTAGCGCACATCAGCTTTCTTCGCGAGCGTATGGGATGGTAAGATGTAAATTTTTCAGAATTTTTCTATGGCCTGGAAAACCCTTTCCTCAGAATATCTCTTCCGCGATCTCTGGTTCACCGTTCGCAGGGATCATTTCCAGACTCCTTCCGGCAAGATTACCGGGCCTTACTATGTTTACGAATTTCCCGACTGGGTATCGGCGGTTGCGCTGACGGCTGACAACAAAGTCATTTTGCTTCACCAATACCGCCACGCGCTGGGCGAAGTATGCATCGAGCTACCCGGGGGATGTGTGGAGAAATCCGATTCCGGCCCCGAAGCCGCAATCGCGCGTGAGCTGCTGGAAGAAACAGGATACGCTTTCAGTTCCTTCGAATACCTCGGAAGGATCTCCGCAAATCCCTCCACGAACAGCAACCTGATGCATATGTTTCTTGCGCGGGGAGGACGCCGCATTGCCGAGCCGCAGCCGGATACAGACGAAGAATTCGAGATTGAGCTGGTGGACCTGGTCCAGGTAAAGAAACTCATCCGGGAGAATAAAATCGTGCAATCCATGCACGTCGCCTGCCTGGTTTACGCATTGATGAAAATGGAAGAGGTATCGATGGAATGATTGCGTTTCAGTTGTTCCACACCCGGTTCACCTCGCCGGCAAGGAAAACACTTCCGAACACCAGGACCAGATCATTGCGCCCCGAATTCGCGAGCGCTGCAGCAAGGGCCCGGTTCACTTCCGGCCATGCACTACCCCTAATCCCTGCCTGCTTTGCCATGCTGGCCAGTTCTGTTTCGGGGAGGGCGCGTGGTATCTGTGCCCGGGTAAAATAGTAATGAGCCGACCGCGGCAACAGCCCGAGGATCTTGCTGACTTCCTTATCCTTCACCATGCCAATGACAAGGTGCAGCTCACTATGGGGGGTCACTTCAATCTGCCGGAGCAATTGCTGAATGCCGTCCACATTATGAGCCACGTCGAGCACCACCAGCGGATGTTCGCGGATCACATCCCATCTGCCGTGAAGACCGGTGAGCCGCCGCACCTGACGCAGCGCTTTTTTTACTGTTTCCGGATCAATCTTCCACCCCCGGTTCCTGAGTTGCGTTACCGCTTCAAGCGATGTGACGAGGTTTTTCGCCTGATAGATCCCGCAAAGGTCGAGCTCGAATTTGTCATGCTCTTCATGGTTACGCGAAGCGAGCTCCACAATGAGATGATGCCGCTTCCAGTTCCAGTCCACGGGAATGCGCTGTCGCGATGCCACAGTGAGCGGTGCATTCTTTTCTTTGGCTACCATTTCAAATACCTGTAACGTTTCTGCGCTTTCTTCCCCGATGACTAACGGCACGCCGGGTTTGATGATGCCGGCTTTTTCGGCAGCGATCTGCTCGAGGGTGTTACCAAGGAGATTCATGTGATCCCACCCGATGTTGGTCACTACCGTGAGCTCAGGGTC
>DASPNM010000020.1:0-70321 GCA_035626515.1 Chitinophagaceae bacterium | reverse complement strand
AGGTGGAGTGGGACGTGCCAACGAACGTTACCCTTCCCGCGAACCGAAACGAGCTGGCGTTCTATTCCATTCCGCAGCTTGCCTCGCTGATCGCAACCCGAAAGATCAGCTCACTCGAGCTCACGAAGTTTTTCCTCGAGCGTTTGAAAAAATGGGGCGACACGCTGGAATGCGTGATCACCCTCACCGAGGAGCTGGCGCTGCAGCAGGCCAGGCAGGCCGACCAGGAACTGAGCGAGGGATACTACCGGGGACCGCTGCACGGAATTCCGTATGGGCTGAAAGACCTGTTTGCGGTGAAGGGCTACCGCACCACCTGGGGAACGACGCCTTACAAAGACCAGGTGATTGATGAGGATGCTTTCGTGTATCAACAACTGCGAAAAGCTGGCGCCGTGCTTTGCGCCAAACTTTCTCTGGGCTCACTTGCATTTAATAACAAGTGGTTCGGCGGCGAAACCAAAAATCCCTGGAACCTGAAGCAGGGCTCGAGCGGATCCTCCGCCGGCTCTGCAGCGGCAACGGTCGCGGGACTGCTGCCATTCTCTATCGGCACCGAAACCCTGGGCTCGATTGTTTCCCCTTCCGCCCGCTGCGGCGCAACCGGGTTGCGCCCCACTTTCGGATCCGTAAGCCGGTCGGGCGCGATGGTGCTTTGCTGGAGTCTCGACAAGATCGGTCCCATCTGCCGGAGCGCGGAAGACGCTGCCATTGTGTTTGCCCACATCAACGGCACCGATGGAAAGGATCCCAGCGGGATCAGGAGGCCGTTCAACTACACCGGCGTTGCCAACATGCGGGGTCTGCGGATTGCTTACGCAGAAAATTTCTTTCGGCGTCTTGCGTCCGATGCAGTAGAATGGAAAGTGCTGGAAGTGTTTCGCTCCCTCGGAGCAGATCCCAGGCCGGTGAACTTTCCCGACTCCGCGATGTACCCGGTGAACCTGATCAGCATCATTCTCGCATCCGAAGCGGCAGCAGCCTTTGACGAGCTCACGCGCACCAACCGCGACGATCTGATCGAACGCCAGGACCGCGATTTCTGGCCGAATACGTTCCGCGCTGCCCGTACCATTCCCGCGGTGGAATACATCAACGCCAACCGCTACCGGTACCAGCTCTGCCGGGACATGAATGCCTTCATGAAAAATTACGATGTGCTGATCGTGCCCACATTTGCCGGAAGGCAATTATCCATCACCAACCTTACCGGGCATCCGGTGCTGGTGATGCCTGCAGGTTTCAACCAGGCAGGATCGCCGTTGAGCATTTCCCTGTTGGGAAACATGTTCGACGAGGCCACGATCCTGGCAGTCGGGAAAGCTTACCAGGAACAAACGGATTTCCACAAAAAACACCCCGAGAAATTCAAAAATTGATTTTTGTTATGAAAAGGTTTTTCTTCCCCCTCGCCCTTGTTTTCTTTATTACAGGCTGCAGCCAGAAAAAACGGGTAGACCTGCTGGTGCACAACGCTACGATCTATACCGTTGATTCCAGCTTTTCCGTCGCAGAAGCGATGGCGGTGGACAATGGAAAGATTGTCGCAATAGGAAAACTGGCGGACCTGGAGAACGATTACCGCCCAAAGGAGCGGCTCGACGGAGAAGGCGGTTTCATTTATCCCGGATTCATTGACGCACATTCACATTTCGCAAGCTATGGGACTAGTTTGCGGCGCGTGAACCTGGTGGGCACGAAAAGTTGGGAGGAGGTGCTGCAGCGCACGCGCAACTTCGCTTCCACCCCGGCCGATGGCTGGCTGCTGGGAGGAGGCTGGGATCAGAACGACTGGGCGGTGAAGGAATTTCCAACCAATGACGAGCTCAACCGCTCCTTCCCCGACCGACCCGTGGTGCTCACGCGGATTGACGGGCATGCCGCGATCGCGAACCAGAAGGCGCTTGACTTTGCCGGGGTCCGCGCGGGACAGGAGATCACCGGAGGTGAGATCGTGGTGAAGGACGGGAAACTCACGGGTGTTTTGATTGACAACGCCGTTGATTTGGTGTCGGCACGCATACCTGCAGCCAACGAAGAAGAATTCCGCAGTGCCCTGCATGCGGCCGAACGAAATTGCCTGGCTGTGGGACTGACCACGGTATCGGATTGCGGGCTGGGTCACCAGTCGGTGGACCGGATCCGGAAGCTTCACGAGGCGGGGCAACTGAACATGAGAATGTACGTGATGCTCAGCGACGAGCCGTCCAATTATCAGTACCTCGCGAAAAATGGCATCATCAAAACGGACAGGCTGACGGTGCGCAGCATCAAACTATATGCTGATGGGGCGCTCGGATCGCGCGGTGCCTGCCTGCTTGCTCCCTATTCAGATCAGCCGGGTAAGACGGGTTTCCTGTTGAGCCCCCAGTCTCATTTCGATTCCATGGCCGCTTACATCAAACAACAGGGATGGCAGATGTGCACGCATGCAATCGGGGACAGCGGGAACCGCGTGGTGCTGGACGTCTATGGCAAACACCTCGGCGGAAAAAATGATCTCCGGTGGCGAATCGAGCACGCGCAGGTAGTGAGTCCGCAGGATTTTGCTCTTTTTGGAAAATACAATGTGATCCCCTCGGTGCAGCCCACGCACGCCACTTCAGACATGTACTGGGCGGCGGACAGGCTGGGTTCGGAGCGCGTGAAGCACGCGTATGCGTTGAACCAGCTACTCAACCAGAACGGGTGGATCGCACTGGGGACCGATTTCCCGGTAGAGGACATTTCTCCCCTGAAAACTTTCTTCGCCGCGGTGGTGCGCCGCGACACTGCGGGCTTCCCTCCAGGCGGCTACCAGATGGAAAACGCGCTCAGCCGCGAAGAAGCGCTGCGAGGTATCACCATCTGGGCTGCAAAAGCCCATTTTGAAGAAAAGGAAAAAGGCAGCCTCGAAAAAGAAAAGTGGGCCGACTTCGTCGTGCTGGACCAGGACCTGATGCGGGCCCCTGAGGAAGCTCTCCTGAATATCCGCGTGAAAAAAACGTTTATTGCCGGGAAAAAACTGTATGAAATGCGGCCCCAATAACTTATATTGGTTACAGCGACTGCTACCACACTCAAAAACTGCCGCATATGAGACCCCTGCTTTTCGCCGCGCTCGCGGTGCTGCTGGTTGTTTCCTCCCACGCGCAAAAAAATAAAAACAAAAAAGCGATTCCCGGATTCGGGAAAGTAGAGAAATCCGAACTCGAGCTGAAGGAATGCGAGTTCGACAAGAACGCGGAAGCCATGGTGCTCTTTGACGCCTGCGAGGTGGCCTGCGTGGTGTCGCTGAACTCTGTGGAATTCGAGATCGTCCGGCACGTGCGGCTGAAGGTGCTCCAGGAAAAAGGTCGCGACGTCGGCGACATTCATATTCCCTATCACAGCTACGGGGCCACGCAGAGCATTCGCGATTTTTCCGCCCAAACCTATAACCTGGATGAGAACGGGGCGATAAAAGTGACGAAGGTGGACCGGAAATCATCACTGTATGAAAAAAAGCTAAACAAATACGAGACCGAGCTGGCGTTTACTTTTCCCGACGTGAAAGTGGGCAGCGTTCTCGAGTACAAATACAAACTCACCACTCCCTATATTCCCTCGACCAACTGGTACTTCCAGCGTTCGATACCGGTGCGGTACAGCGAACTGGTGCTTGACTTCCCGGTGGAGATCGAAGTTTATTCCGGCCCCCGCTGCAGCCTTCCTTTCGAAAGCAACAGCGAATCCGAGGCGACGCGAAATGTGCAGTTTTACGCGATGAAAAACATTCCCGCAATGCGTGAAGAACCGGCCATGCTAAACGCTGAAGACTATATGGAACGCGTCGAGTGGCGGCCTATCGCCGTGTATGTGGGCGACCGCCGGATTCCGCTCACCTCCACCTGGCCGAAGCTCATCAAGTCGATGATGGAAGATGAAGATTTCGGGCTCCAGCTGAAGAAAGAAATTCCGCGGACGGCCGACCTGGACGCCGAGCTGGCGAAACTCACCGATCCTTATGAGAGGATGGTCACGATTCACCGCTATGTGAAGCGCAATATGGCCTGGAACGGGTTTACCGGGATCTGGGCGCTGGATGGCGTGAAGAGCGCGTGGAAAGAAAAGAAGGGTACGACAGGCGAGATCAACCTTATCCTGCTCAATTTGCTCAAGGACGCAGGAATTCGGTGCTTTCCCCTTCTCGTAAGCACACACGACAACGGTCTGGTGAATACAGCCGACCCTAAACTGCAATTCAACAAGGTGCTGGCCTGGGTAGAAATCGGCGATCAATTTTATGTGCTGGACGGCACCGACCAGCAAACCCCCAGCCACCTGATACCCGAAGATGTGCTGCTTACCGAAGGTCTGATGCTCGAAAAAATCTCTGCGACCGCCGTTGACCAGACTTTCCCGGTCTTGGAGCAGGGAAACTCAAGCTGGGGGTGGAAAACGCTTTGGAACGACAAATACGCCTACAAGCACATGATTTTGATCATGGGCAGCATTGACGCCAACGGAAAGATGAGGGGTGAGGCCTCGATCAACAGCTTCGATTACGGACGCATACGGCGGTCGGCCGTCGCGAAGCAGGGGACAAAAGATTTCATTGAGACATACCTCAGCGATCTTCCGCCGGGCCTGACGGTGGACAGTGTGCTTTTCGAAAACCTGGATGATGAAACGAAACCTCTGGTGCAGAAAGTTTATTTCACACAGCAATTGAATTCCTCGGGAGACTACCGGTATTTTTCATCCAATTTGTTCACCGGACTGGAGAAGAATCCCTTCGTCGCCAACGAGCGCTTTTCCGACGTCTTCTTCGGGGCCAATCAGTATTATTTGATTACGGGAAGTTTTGACATCCCACCCGGGTGGGCGCCCGAGGAACTGCCCCAAAACACCAGGATGATCATGCCGGACACAAGCATCTCGATTCGCCGCGCGGCACAGCTGGAAGGGAGCAATATTTCCGTTCGCTATACCCTCGAGTTTAAAAAGCCTTTTTATCCGGTAGGCGAGTATGCTGATTTTCGCGAGTTCTACAAAAAGTTACAGAACCTGCTTTCCGAACAATTCGTGATCCGCAAGAAACCCTGATACCCATGCGAAGAAGCGTATTCTGTTTTTGTGCCATCCTGATCGCGGCTCTCCCGGGAAAAAGCCAATCCATCTCCTACGCAGCGGCATTGATTCCTGAAAAGCTGCGGCAGAACGCGTACAGCACGGTACGCTATGAACGGAACGAGTTGGTGATCGAAAGTCCTTCGCGTGCCCGGTTAAAAGTGCAGCGGGCAGTCACAATCCTCGATGACAAAGCGCGCCGCGAACTGGTGTTCACCCAATATACCACCCGGTTCGTTTCGCTGAAAAGCGCGGAGATCGCCGTGTATAATGCCGAGGGCAAGCAAATAAGTCGGCATAAGAAAAAAGAAATGCAGACCCATGCCGTTGGGGAAGGGCTGGTGGAAGACGGGTACGTGACCGGCTTCCGCGTGGTGCACAATGAATACCCAGTCACAATAGAATGCGAATATGAGCTGGAGCTGGAAGGAACGCTGGTGCTGCCGCAATACGTGGTCTGTGGGCCGAACCAGTCAGTGGAAAACTCGGAATTCGTTGTCACCGTCCCGGCTGATCTCGGTTTTCGCTATAAGATGCGCAACATGAAGGCCGAACCCCTGGTGGCGCACCAGGAAAAGAACATATCCTATACCTGGGCAGTGCGGAATTTTCCGGCGTTTGACCGGGAAGAAGGTTCACCTAGTATGGAGAACCTGGTGCCGAGGGTGGTGACTGCACTGGACCGTTTTTCCTATTACGGAAGAGATGGAAATCTTTCCTCCTGGAAAAGTTTTGGAGAGTGGCTCCACGATCTGTACCGCGGCCAGGATGAGCTCACGCCGGCGCAGCAGGAGTTTTTCAACAAACTGGTCAAAGATGCGATGGACGACCGGGAAAAAGCGCGGATCATTTACAATTACCTGCAACGGAATTTTCGGTATGTCAGCATTCAGCTGGGAATCGGTGGATTACAGCCTTTTTCGGCGCAGTTCACCGACCAGAAAAAATATGGGGACTGCAAGGGACTGAGCAATTTCATGAAGGCAGCACTGCAGGCGGTTGGGATAAAGAGTTACGTGGCCGCGATTAACGGCGGCTACAATGAAGAGCCCATAGACCCCGCCTTCCCAATGAATGATTTCAACCACGTGATCCTTTGCGTTCCTCGCCAGAAGGATTCGCTCTGGCTGGAGTGCACGAGTTCCACGTCGGAGTTCGGCCAGCTCGGGACATTCACCGAAAACCGCTACGCCCTGCTCATTACGGAAAACGGAGGCGCGCTGGTGAAAACACCCGCAAGCGAGCCACGTTCGAACCGGGCGACGATGACCACCAAGGTGCAGCTGGATGACGACGGCGCCGGCTTATCGGAAACAAGGTTTGAAGCCACCGGCGAATTCAGGGAGATGCTCGACGAAATGTTGAAGGCGAAGCGCGAAGACCAGCAGGAAATGCTCGTGCTCGGCGTAGGTTTCCGGCAGCCGGACGATTACCAGTTTGGCAAGGACGAACATACCGGGCACTGGCAGTTGAACATGACTCTGGAGAAGGTCCACGAATTTTCTGCAGGAAGCAAGCTGTTTCTGGCGCCGAGGCTGTACAAGATTTGGCGGCGAAAGCTGCCCGCAGCCGAGAACCGGAGGTATGATTATTTCTTTCGCTTCCCTTACATCCAGACCGATACGACGATGTTCCTGCTTCCAGAAGGATACAAACCCGAAGCGTTGCCCCCCGCGAAGACGATCCGTTGCGAGTTCGGCACTTATAAAACGAATTACTGGTTCGACGCGGAAAAGAGCATGCTTTGCACGACGGCGGAGCTGGTCCTCTCCAGTCACCGCGTTCCTGCCGCGAAATACGGAGAGATCCGCAAGTTCAGCGAGGCTATTTTGGAAGACGAAGCCACCCGGCTGGTGATTAGAAAGTAGTTGGGAAGTTAGAGGGTTAGAAAGTTAGGGAGTGAGGGCGTTAGGGCATGGAAGTTCTCCGCCGTGGCACTGTTTCTCGCACTGGTAGATATGGTTCATGGCGAATGGATCATGGCTCATACGCACAATTCATAACCTGTCAACGCGTCAACCAGTAAACTCAGTTTCCATAACCTTCTTGCCCCTAAGTGCTGCTGGATTTAACCACGGGGACACGGAGGAGCACTGCGCCATGACTTCTCCCAGTCAACCTGTCAACTTATCGACTGGTCAGCCGGATCAGCCGTCTTTACTGACTTTCCCGACTTCCATGACCCCATACTTTTCCCGCAAATATTCAATCGATACCCTGATGAGTTTCCTGAGCGTTTGCTGGTTGATGCCCGATAATTTCTTTACGTAGATGCAGACCTTACCCATCGTGAACTTACCAAGGTCTTTGAGCAGGTGCGCGTGTTCCTTTTTCCCGGTGTAAACATACAGCGAAATGGCAGCGGCGCGGGGTGAAAAGCCCACGAGCGGCCAGTCGCCCTCCTGCCGGCTCCGGTCGGATTTGTAATGGTAGCGACCGAACCCGATGATAGAAGGACCCCACATTTTTGGCTCGAAGCTCGTTTCCTCCCGCATAAGCTTCACGAGCTCGAAACTATCCCTTCGTCTTTGTTCGGTTTTGGCAAAGCTGTTGATGAAATCGGTAACGCTGGCGTCGGTTTGCCTGGTTTTTATTGCAGCCATAGCTGTGAAAATACAAAATCTGTCTGCAGCTGTCCACTCAGTCACCATTCGGGAGGTCCGGGCGGACCCGGTTCCGGGTAGCGTTCCAGTTCTCAACGCTTAGCTCAAATTTGATCTCCTTCCCGTGAATCCCTGTTCTTTCCCAGCCGAGCAGCTCATAGAATCGTTCAGCCCTTGTTTGGGGAGCCGTGCTCAGCCACAAGGTCCCCGTATGGTTGAAAAAATACCAGTCAAGCATCAACTGGTGAAGAGTTTTCCCGATTCCCATATTTTCAAATTCCGGGTGGACAAACAATGCCCAGACATTCCTGTGGACGGCGTCTACAAAGGCGAACCCGACAACTGTTTCGTTCACCGTGCATACCCATCCCCTTCCATTTGAATCAATAAAGGGCAGGTAATCGGAGTCCCTGATGACGGAAGGATCCGAAAGCCGGTTTTCGGTGACGGCATTGCGAACGATTTGCATTCCCGGGATGTCGGACTCAAGTGCGGCTCGAAATACCAATAAAGGTTTTTGTTTCATGGCTGTCGATCAGGGCTTGTTGGAGGCACTCGGTTCGATGCGGCCGTAGTGAAAAGAACCCGAAGAACGGGCTGATCACTCCCCGTGCAACACCTCCTGCGCGATGGCCTGGTTGAGGAAATTCGGGAGAATATGCGCGTAGGTCCACATGATCTTGTCGGGATCATTGAGATGGTGGAGCATGGCCCAGAGCTTCTCTTCGCCGTAATTCTCGATCACCGTCCTCCGCTTCTCTTCCGTCAGCAGGTGAATGGTCATCCCCACCGCGTCCGCCTCCGGATGAAACTGCGTGCCGATCATGTGCTCGTTGAAGCGAATCCCCATGATGGCCCGCTCGTACGGAACGTGCGGACGCTCTTTTTCGATGCAGAGCAGCCGGGCCCCAAGCTTGTCGAGCCGATCTGCCCTGGGCTGCACCACCTGGAAATCGCGGCTGTCCACCGCGTAAAAGGGATCTTTCAATCCCTCGAACACCGGTTCTTCCCAACCTGCTTCGAGCATGTGCACCGGGAAAACTCCAAAAGCGGTGGAGCGTCGTTTTCTGACAACGCCGATATTGAAATAGCGGCTGGCGAGTTGGAAAGAATGACAAATGAAAAAGACCTTTTTCTTCCGTTGCTGCTCCGGGTTGTCGTTCCACCGCACCACTCCGTCCAGCCAGCGGCACCAGGCAATGTCCCAGTCCTCGAACCGGGTGGCGAGAGGATCGCCGGGACCGCCGCTCGAAATGTAGATATCATACGAAAGATCGGGGAGCTCATTTTTCTTTCGGACGTCGAAGACGTGGTGCTCTGCGTGCAGACCGGAATTCCTTTCCCATTCGTGCAGGATCTGCTGGAGGCAGCGCATGCCCTGGTTCGGACGGCCTTCATAAAGGTCGAGAATGGCAACGCGCACCGTTGCGGATGGTTGCATGGAAGCAAACATAATGATTAAATAACGCCAAAAACGGCAGCGATGTTGAGCACTTTCCCACAAATGTGAATTCCAGTTGCTTACATACCGCCAGCGGCTATAATGTTGATTCAGTATCTTTCCTTCGATGATCCCCGCGATCCGAAAAGCATTCAACGATTCTTTCCGCCAGGAACGCTACCGCGATTTTTTGGACGAGCTAGATCGCGCGCATCCAGGGCAGATCGAGTTTCGCGTGGCCGAAACCGCGGTCTTTGTGCCCGCGGCATTCCGCGACAAGCTGTTCGATGCCTGCGAAAGTATCGTTGACGTGATCGCCGATCCCCGCTTCCAGGAATGGACCAAAGATGCTGTGCCCCCGCAGCTCAACGTTCCCGGCGAAATGGGCCGCTGCGAATTCATCGCCTTTGATTTTGGGGTCTGCACCAACGAGGAAGGCGAACACGAACCGCAATTGATCGAAATGCAGGGTTTCCCTTCCCTGTCCGCCTACCAGGTCCTGTTGGATGACGTATTCCGGCGTCATTTCGATGTGCCTGCGGGATTCCACACCTACCTGAATCGACACGACCGCGACTCTTACCTTGACTTGTTTCGCGAAATCGTGCTGGGAGGACACGCACCGCAACACGTAATTCTGCTCGAAATCTTTCCCGAAAGGCAAAAAACAAGAATCGATTTTTACTGCACAGAGGATTATACCGGGATCCACACGGTTTGTCTGACCAAGCTGATTCGCGAGGGGAAAAAGCTGTTTTACCTGAGAAACGGAAAAAAAACAGAGGTACGCAGGATCTACAACCGCGTGATCTTCGACGATCTGTTCCACCAGGAAGCTGCAGCAAGGGAAAAAGGAAAAATTTTTTTTGAAGAGCTCGATGTGGAATGGGCCCCGCACCCGAATTGGTTCTACCGGATCAGCAAATACACAATTCCTTTTTTGCGGCACCCTTATGTTCCCGCCACCTATTTCCTCGACCAGGTAAAGCAATTGCCCGATGACCTGGAGCACTATGTGCTCAAGCCGCTGTTCTCTTTTGCGGGGCAGGGAGTGGTGATCGACATTGTTCGCGAGGAACTGGAAAAGATCCCGGATCCGCAGAACTGGATCCTGCAGCGGAAAGTGCGGTATGCCGGCGCCATCGAAACCCCCGACGAACCCGCGAAGGCCGAGATTCGCATCTTCTATTTCTGGAAACCCGGAACTCCGCGTCCCGTTGCGGTAAACAACCTCGCCCGGCTGAGTAAAGGAAAGATGATCGGGGTGCGGTACAACAAAGACCGCGACTGGGTGGGCGGATCGCTTTGCTATTTTGAAACCTGATGGAAATCGCGATTATTTACCTGGCTGCATTCCTCGCCGCGATCCTGACGTTTTTTTCAGGATTCGGCCTCGGCACAGTACTCACGCCGGTGTTCGCGATATTCTTTCCCATCGAGGTGGCAGTAGCGCTCACGGGTGTCGTGCACTTTTTCAACAATATTTTCAAACTTTTTTTGGTCGGGAAAAAAGCGAACAAAAACGTGCTGCTGCGGTTTGGAATTCCGGCCGTGCTCGCGGCCGCCCTCGGCGCCTGGCTGCTGCTGGAGCTCACGGGCCTGAAGCCATTGCTCCGTTATTCCGTCGGTGAAAGAACATTCGAAGTTTCACCAGTAAACCTCACCGTGGCGCTGCTGCTGATTGCCTTCGCGATGATGGAGCTGATCCCGCGATTCCGTCAGCTGCAATTCGGGAAAAGACAGCTCCCGCTCGGGGGCGCGCTGAGCGGTTTTTTCGGCGGACTCTCGGGCAACCAGGGAGCGTTGCGGAGCGCGTTCCTGATCCGCGCTGGACTTTCGAAGGAGGCATTCATCGGAACCGGGGTCGTGGTCTCCACCTTCATTGATCTCACGCGGCTTTCGGTTTATTCCACGCGTTTTGCCACGGCGGGACTTGAGGAAAACGTCGGACTGGTAGCCGCGGCCACGCTTGCCGCGATCACGGGCGCCTTTCTCGGGAACCGGCTGCTCAAAAAACTCACGCTTGGGTTCATCCAAAAGCTGGTCGCTGTCATGCTGCTGTTACTTTCTGTGGCGCTTGGAGCAGGTTTTATTTAGTCGGTAGTCGATAGTCGGTAGTCGAAAGTCGCGGGAGTGGGGAACTTTGTACCTTTCGAATACGATGAACCAGATAAAGAATATCAGCCCAAAAGAGCTGGCGCCGGGGATCACCGGGCATTACGTGCATGGGGACACGATGACGCTGGGATTTGTGGAGCTGAAAGCGGGAAGCTCGATCCCGGAGCACCGGCACCGGCAGGAACAGATCACTTTTATCGTCAAGGGCAGACTGGACATGGTGATCGCCGGTGAGACCTGCTGCCTTACCACCGGAACCTATTATGTGATCCCGTCGAATTTGCCGCATTCTGCCGTGGTGACCGAGGACTCGACCGTGATTGACGTGTTCAGCCCCGTGCGCGAAGACTATAAAACCTAACGCTTCCGTAAATTATTAGCCCTTCGAGGTGTGCTGTTCGGCAGCGTTAATAAATGTTACCTGGACAATGTCACCCGCAGGCCTGCAAAAAACCGGCGGCCCTGGTTGGGAGCATACACGTATGAAGGATCGAAGGTCAGGCCGTATGGGTTTTCCTGGGTGACCAGCACATTCCCCGACCCGTCGTACTCCACTTTCTTGTCAAAGGGATCATGCGAACGGGCGATGATAAAAGGATTGTTCCTGGCGGGCGTCCAGTTCAGGATATTTTTCACGCCCGTGTAAACCTCGAACACGGAAGAGAATTTTTTGCTGAACTGAATATTCTGCAGGCTCCAGACGGGTGAGAGCGGCCGGCGGGGATCGAGCGCGGAAACAAGCGGGAGCTTCATCGGGCCGTAAATTTTACCGGTATAATCGACCGTGATTCCCTCTGCAGGAAACACATAGGCAAGGCTCCAGGTGCCGCTCCATTTCTCGGTAAGCATTACTTCTTCGCGTAATTTGGCACCGTTCCCGTTTCGCGTCATCTTCGACACATCCTGGACCGTCAGTCCGGCCATCAGTTTCATTCTCCTTCCCAATGAAGCTTCCAGGTTCATCGTGCCGCCCCTGGAAACGGAGTGGCCCTCCAGGTTGCGGTAAATGATCTTATTCGGATCCGTCAGGTAATCCGGTAGGATCTGGTTGTTGAAATAAGTGTACCACGCGGAAAGGTCCAGGTGTAGGCTCGATTGTTTCCCAAAAACTTTCGTAGAATAATTCAGGTTTACATTGTAGCTTTTCTCCGGCCGCAATGCTTCCTGTACTTCCACCTTGCGCGCGCCCGTGAGGGCGGCGTGCTCTTCCGTGAAAAGATTCACCACGCGAAATCCCGTACCCGCGTTCAGCCGCACCACGTGCTCTCCGGCGGGCGACCATTTCCAGGCGAAGCGCGGAGTGAAAATGCCTTTGTGCACATCATGATAATCCATCCGCAATCCAAGAAGAAGGTGGTGCTGCGGTGCGGGTTTCCATTCGTCCTGCAAAAAAATCCCCGGCAGAAAAACCCGGTCGGGCCGGTTCGCTCCGGTCAGCGTGTCCAGCGTCGCGGTGGAATTATCGTCATAATAATTATAGCGTCCCGCCAGCCCCAGCAGCGCTTCGTGCCGGTTTTGGATGTTGCAATGCCAGAGAAACTGTCCGAACAGGATCTTCTGGTCCCCGTAATAGGGTGTGGTACCGTAATAGGAGTCCTGCAAATGGCTGGTGGCGGAAAAGCTGAAAAACATTTTTTCGAAAAGAGGGAGCTGGTAGTTGCCGATCAGTTCCCAGCGGTCGGTGTAAATGCTTTCCCCGTAAATGGAATCCGTTCCCCGGAATTTCGGCTCCCATTGCATTTCCCCGCCCCAACGGTCTTCGTGGAAATAACGCGCGGCGAGCGAGGCGATTCGATCCTGGTTGCGCCGCCAGCTGATCTTGTTGAATACCGAAACACGGTGTTGCAGGGTGATGTCGGTGAAATTGTCGCCGTTATGATCGAGGGGGTGGAGGTAGTTGTAATAATTAATTCCCAGGAGGTCAAAAGCTTTTTTCCCCAGCTTCATCCGCACGCCCGCATCCAGGCTGTGCTCCCGCCAGCCGGTGGTCATGGCGTTGAAGCTCAATGCGGGAGATTTTTCCGGGGATTTAGTGATGATATTGATGAGCCCGCCTATCGCTTCCGAACCATAGAGGCCGGACGCGGGGCCTTTCACGATCTCGACGCGTTCGATCATTTGCGTGGGAATCCCGAAGAGGCCGTACACCGAAGCGAGGCTGCTTACGATGGGCATGCCGTCGATGGTGATCATAGTGTACGGACCTTCGAGGCCGTTGATGTGAATGTCGCCCGTATTACAAACCTGGCAGTTGAGCTGGGGCCTCACGCCGTTCACTTGCTGCAGCGCTTCAAAGATGCTCGGAACCGGATTTTTCTTCAGGAACTGCGGCGTGTACACTTCCACGAGGATGGGACTTTCCTTGCGCAACACGGGCCGGAGGGTGCCCGTCACGACGACCGATTCCATGGACTGCGCCAGCGGCCGGAGATGGTATACGCCCACCTGCTCTTTCCCGGGATGGACGCGCACCATTTCGTGCACCGGTTCGTAACCGATCACGCTGATGTGCAGCAAATGATTCCCGGAGGGGAGCTGGTGGAAGCGGTAAAAGCCTGTCGAATCCGTCGCAGTGCGCAGCTGCAGCTTTCTGATCTCTACGGTGGCGCCCGCCAGCGGCACTGAATCGGCCGACACGCGGCCGGAGAGCGAACCGGGCTGCGCGATCAGGGAGGAACCAATAAAAAACGTCAAAACCGCCAGGTACCATTGCTTCATGGCACAAATATACTTGGAATATCAAAATATTTTTATTTGGTATCCCAAATTTTTTTTACCGGATGACCTGATTATTTTTGCAGATGGCCCACTTTTCCCACCATTCGGAGGAGAATTACCTCAAAACCCTGTACAAGCTGGGGAACCGGCAGGTAAAGAAACTGAACAACGTGGCGCTGGCCAACGAGATGGGCCTGAACCCGGCAACGGTGCTGGAAATGATCCGAAAGCTGTCTGGCCGCAAACTGGTAAGGGTATCGCCCGACAAACGGATCCAGCTCACGGAGGCCGGCAGGAAAAAAGCCCTGGTCATTATTCGAAAGCACAGGCTCTGGGAAGTGTTCCTTACTCAAAAGCTGCGTTACAACTGGAACGAAGTGCACGAACTCGCCGAGCAGCTCGAGCACGTGCAGTCCGAGGACCTGGTCGACCGCCTCGAAGCCTTTCTTGGTTACCCCGCTTATGATCCCCACGGAGATCCGATCCCGGACCGGAACGGAAACATCAAGCTTACCTCCTCGATCCCGCTCTCGGCCGCCGTGGAGGGAAAAAATTACGTGGTAGTGAATCTTTCTGACACCAGCGATTCCTTCCTGGATTACCTCGGGCGACTCGACATTCGTCCCGCGACGAGGCTGAGGCTGGTCGCGCACCATCCGTACGACAGTTCGGCCACAATTTCCATCCGGAAAAAGGAAATCCAGCTGAGTGAAAAGGCGGCTCGGAACATCCTGGTGCAGCCGGCTTAAGAGTCGGGAGTTCGGAGTGCCGACGCTTGCGGTCGGCATCCCGACAATTCGCTTTGCGAATTCGTCGAAATCGGGAGTTCGGAGTGCCGACGCTTGCGGTCGGCATCCCGACAATTCGCTTTGCGAATTCGTCGGGATCGGGAGTTTGGAGTCGATACTCGATAGTCGGTAGCCGATAGTCGGTATCACTGAGCAAGACTAAACGAATCGGCTCTCAGACTTAAAACCCTAAACTCTAAACCTGATCGCTTACTTCAGTTCCAGAAAGCTCACGCTAACCCTGGCCTTGCGCTCATCGGTATAGGCAAAGATCAGCCGGTCGCCGGCGCGCGCAAGCTGCGGAAAGCCGCTGCGGCGACTCTCTGAAGTGGAGGCGATGCGCAACGGTGGTTCCATCTTTCCATCCGCATGCACACGTGCGGCGCGTAGTTCCGATCCTTCCAGCCAGCTGACTACGACGGAAGTGCTGTCCGCAAAGACCAGGTCTACCCTCCCGATCGCTTTCCCGCTGTCCACACGAATGGGTTTTTCAAAACTCTTACCCCCGTCGCGGGAAAAAGCAACCAGCACCTTCGATTCTTTTCCTGCCCCGGTAAACCAGGCAACAGCCAAACTGTTGCCGTCGGCTTCCATGCGCGGGCCATTCACCGGGCAGGCATCTATTTTCCATCCGTCGTTGTGCACCGGGTGCGGTGGGGACCAGCCACCTTCGGAAAAACGTACGATTGAAATATCCCGGATCTCAGAAGCGGACCTATCGCGGTACACGACTACCGGTCCATCGGGAGTGATCGCCGCGGAAGTTTGACAGCAGTCGCAAACCCGCCCGTCGAGCTCCCATTCGTCTGTCTTCGCACCCGAAGCGTCCAGAAAAGCGGCACGCAGCATCATTTCTCCGTGATGACCGTGGTGATCATTTTCTTCAGTCGCTGTCTTTCTGCCGTCCAGCCAGCAGACAAAAAAGCCGTCTCTGTAGGGTAACATCGAAACGAATCCGTGCTCAGCCTTCAGCTGGTCGTCGTGCAAAACTTTCGCTGGGCCCCAGGTTTTCCCATCCGGTGCAGCAGTGACCATCACATCGTAAGTGTATTTACCGGTATCGCTTTTTTGCAGGAAATGCGCGAGGAGCCTGTCTTCGTTGGCCGTGAGCATCGGATAATCGGCCCAGTTCACGAACCAGTTGGTACCCTCCGAGACCAGCTCGGGCTTTGTCCATCCATTCGCCTCCCAACGGCTATACATCAACTGCGCGTTTCCGGCGCGCTTTACCACCCAGGAAAGAAAGACACGGCCGCTTGCGTCGCTGAACAAATGCGGCAGCGAACTGGAGTCGCCCACCGGCGAAGGAAGATCCTGCACCGGACCAGCGTTTGTTTCCTTTGTTGATTCGCGGTGCCCGCACGACAGCAACACGAGCAGCGAACCCAATAAGCACAGGATTTTCATTTTTTCGCGATTTCAAGAAGAAGTTCGAGACTCGCGGGACTGTCCCAGTTCCGGTAACCGTCCTCGCGGTGCCTCAGGTTTCCTTCGCGGTCAAAGATAAATGTGGTCGGAAGCACGGGAATGCGAACCCCCGCGGAATTTTCAAAAAGCAGGTAGTGAAACGGATAATCGTTCTGTTTCCCGAATTCGCGAATGTCTACCGGCGAATCCTCACTGGCAAAAAGAAAACGAATATCGTCGCGCCCCAGCTTTTTCATCATTGAAGCGATGGCAGGGAACTCGCGTCGACACGGTTTGCACCAGGTGGCCCAAATATTTAAAAACACGGTTTTCCCGCGGAGCTGCTCCGGCCCCACCGGGTTGCCATCGAGTTCGAAAAAACGAAATTGCGAAACGTTCAAATTCTCTTGTTTCGGCGTCGAAGAGCAGCCGGCAAGAAACAAAACAGTTACCACGCAACAGCAGATCGTTTTCATCGGTGCATCCATTTTGCTGCCCTGCGAATGCTTCCGCGCAACAGCTGCGCGTTTACCGCAACGATAATTGTGCTGAGGCTCATCAGGACGGCTCCGATTGCGGGATCGAGCACAAAACCTGCCGCATGCAGCACCCCAGCGGCAAGTGGAATAGCGATGGCGTTATAGCCGGTGGCCCAGGCAAGGTTCTGGAGCATTTTCCTGTAGGTAGCGCGACCAAAAAGAATAAGCTTCAAAATATCGGCAGGATTGCTGTTCACCAAAATAATATCTGCCGTTTCAGCCGCAACGTCCGTGCCCGAACCCACGGCTATCCCCACATCGGCCTGTGCCAGAGCGGGGGCATCGTTCACTCCATCGCCGGTCATGGCGATAAAGGCGCCTTTTTGCTGAAGCTCTTTCACGATTTCCACCTTCTGGTGCGGGAGTACCTCTGCGTAAAAACCATCCAGCTCCAGTTCCTTCGCCACCGATTCCGCGACCTGCCTGTTGTCGCCCGTGGCCATGTAAACCCGGATTCCGTTTTTTCTGAAAGCAGCAACCGCAGCCTTTGATTCCGGTCTCAAAGCATCCGCGAGCGCGATGAAGCCCGCGAGCTGTCCGTCGAAGATCACGTAGACGATAGTTTCCGCAGCGTTTCCGGTCGTTTCACCGGGAATGGACAGTTGCAGCTCCCGCAGGTACCCGGGACTTACCACCTGTACCTTGCGATCTTTGACGATTGCCTCCACTCCCTTTCCCGGAATGGCTTTGAACCCGGACGCCGGCGGCGACGAAATTTTTAGACGCGCGGCTTCGCGGGTAATGCCCACCGCGATCGGATGTTCGGATTCCCGCTCGAGCGCGGCTGCATATTGCAATAAGTCCGCTTCCGAAATATTCATCAACGGAACAACGCGCGACACGCCGAACTCACCCTTCGTAAGCGTGCCCGTCTTATCGAATACCATGGCGTTGATCCTGCGGGAATTCTCAAACGCAGTGCGGTTGCGAATGAGCAAGCCGTTTTGCGCGGATACCGCCGTGGAAATTGCAACCACCAGCGGAATCGCAAGCCCAAGTGCATGCGGGCAGGAGATGACCATCACCGTTACCATTCGTTCCACCGCGAAATTTGTTTCGCTCCCAATGACCAGCCAGAAAACTAAAGTGCCGATACCTACCAGGAGCGCCATGTAGGTGAGCCATTTCGCCGCTCGGTTGGCAAGGTGCTGCGTGCGCGACTTGCTCCGCTGGGCCTCTTCCACCAGGCGGATCACCTTGTTGAGGTAACTATCCTTTCCGGTATGCTGTACACGCACCTTCAGGGAACCGTTTCCATTCACTGAGCCGCCGATGACCTTATCATTACGTTCTTTTCGCACAGGCCGGCTTTCACCGGTGAGCATGCTTTCGTCCAGGTAGCTCTCTCCTTCAACGACCATCCCATCGGCCGGAACTTTTTCACCCGGCCTGATGAGCACCACATCCTCCTCCTGCAGCTCCTCCAGCTTCACGTCCACCACATGGTCGCCATGAAGTTTATGTGCTTCAGCGGGCATCATGCGCACCAGGAGCTGCAGGGCTTTGGACGCGCCGAGCACGGATTTCATTTCCAGCCAGTGACCGAGGAGCATAATGGCAATGAGCGTGGCCAGCTCCCAGAAAAAATCCATGCCGGGAAAACCGAAAATCACGGCCATGCTGAAAATGTATGCCACCGAGATCGCGAGGCCGATCAGGCTCATCATCCCCGGCGAGCGGGCTTGGAGTTCCCGCACAAATCCTTTCAGGAAAGGCCAGCCGCAGTAAAAGAACAACAGGCTGGAGAGCGCAAGCAGCAGGTATTTGTCTCCGGGGAAATGAATGCGAAATCCCAGCCAGTGCTGGATCATTTCAGACAGCAGCAGGATGGGCACCGTGAGGGCAAGGCTGATCCAAAAACGTTTTTTGAAATCGTCCACCATCATCGCGTGATGGTGACCGGCACCGTCTCCCTGCTCATGTATTTGGTGTTCGCCGGAAGGCTCACTTGATTCACTGGAAGCATGAGCATGATGCGACTGATGCGGCGGCCCGTGCTTTTGGTGCTCATGAGCCTGCTGTTTCGTCGGTGCAGATTCATGGTGCCCGTGATGGTGCGTGTGATCCATGGGATCAGTGTTTATGCAACGATGGCCGGAGCTGAAGATACAACTGGAACCCGATTGGAAACTTTCCATACAGCGGGCGCAAAGCTTCATCCACCCCATGCAGGGTAAACTGCGTGCCGGCAACGAAATCGATCTGGCTGAAACTCGTCAGTCGCCTGTTGACCCCCGCGGTCAAGGCATGGATGTTGAAATTCCGGTGGGGGTACTCGTTCCCCAGGTCCAGCTCCTCGCGCGATTTCTGTACGTACTCATAGCGCGAATAAAAAGCATTCCGGGTGCACTGATAGTTCCCTTCCAGCAAGAAGGAATGCTCGCTATGCTCTGCATCCTTTCGGTTGTGACCCCAGATACCGGCGGCGGAAACATGATTTCCGGGCGGGAGCTGCTTCGCGAACAGCACGGATGCCGAGGTGCGAACAAGGTCTTCCTCGGGCTCGATCGCCTCGGGACTTTTGATGAACCCCTGCGAAAATTGGAGCGCCCATTCAGAGGCGGGATTGTAGGAAACGCGATAGGAATAGCTGTCGAACCGCGGCTCATCGAAATCGAACCGGTTCTCGTCCGGTTCCCGCCCCGTAAAAATGGAGCCCTCCAGTTTCAGTTTCCTGTATCGAAATCCCAGCGTGCCTATGCCAAAGGTGATGTGCGTTGCGTCCTGCCAGTGGTGCCCGAGCGGAGCATCGGGATTGTTCATGGCCGAAACCCGGTGCATGAAAGTCACGGCACCGAGGGCCGGCTCGCCGGGGTATCCAAAATAACCGAAAACATCTGCGTCGGAGCTGATCATGTGCGTGTATCCGAGACTAAGGCCGGAAAACAAATCGTGCGGATGTTGCCGGTCTACCAGCCTTTTACCCTGCCAGGTTTCACCCGACTGGAAAAGCAACGGGTAGCCGTTTCCTCCTTCCGTCAGGCGATCTAGGCTGATCATTGCTGTCGCATTCAAAAGCCCGCGGTTTCCCACGCGGTGATTCATCATCGCCATGAACCAGTTTGGAAAACTAAGCGCGGCCGAACCCCGGTTGCCGGAGGAAAAAATATCCTGACTGGTATAACGCATGAATATGCTGCCATGAAACATCCAGTCGGTATTTGGCGTTTGCTTCATCCACATGTACATCGGGCCCGCGTCGGGGTTCCAGCCTGTACCGGATCCGTTTCGATTCATCGGCAGATTCCTGGAAAAAGCGTGCGAAGGCATGACGTGTTCGTGTTGCATTTCATGAACCGGCACGGTGTCCTTCGGCGGCTGCAGCTGCGGCTTTGGTTCCGGCTTTCTTGGAGGCAAGTGTTCGTCGTGTTGGGCCATTAAAGGGCTCATTACTGCGAGCATGCCCGCGACCAGCAAACTCAGATATTTTCTGACGGCATTCATAAGCGACGAATTTAGAAAAACAGAAATTGATCCGGGGGAATGCCGCAAGAATGTTGCCGGATAGCCGCCAATTAAGTCATTGATTTTGGCGCGCTTGCTTTTTGGGCAGGGCACCCAGGAAAATTCGTTCCAGGCTGATCAGCCAGCTGTCGCGGCCCATGCGGCTCATGTTGGAGGAAAGCTGAAAACGGTAGCCAACGTTCAGTTTCAGGTTGCTGTTGAAGATGAATTGTGCCGCAGGGGCAAGGTCGAGGTAGTGTTTATTCACGTCCAATAGACGCTGTCCCAACATTTCGAGGTACACATTGAAATTAGTTTGCCGGTAGTCGGTGTATTCCTTCGGCAACACCAGGTAACCTGCGGAAACCGAATAATCGAATGATTGGTAATAGCGTTCGGGAACATACAGAACTTTATCTGTGCGCGAATGATGAAACACCTGCGTATGGCTGAGGGTACCGCTCACCGCCAGCCGGTTGGTGAGCTGGGTGAGAATGAGACCCGCCTGAACGCCGGATTTATCACCCACGAGGGAGATCTCATTGAATTCGAAGGGCGCGCGGCTGCGTGTCGCGTCCGCGAAGAGCGCCATTCGAAAATGCCGATGGATGTCGTCCCTGGAATAAAACCTCCACTTCAGGTATGTCGAGAGCGATTCGAACCGCAGGTTTTGCGAATGCATGTTCGCGAAGGTGGCGGAAAAATGAAGCATCAGCTTTTTGCTGAATCCGAACATGACCTCTGGACGGTATCGTTGCCCGAGGCGGTCGTTTGCGGAATCGCGCGCGAAGTAAGCGGAGAACCTGGCGCTCATCGAGCGGGCGGGCATGTTCGACGCGGGCTCGGAAAAGACATACAACTCCTGCGCGGAAGCCGCAATACAACAGAATGCAAGAATAAGAAACAGCGATGCTCGCATGTTCATTCCTCCAGCAGCTCTTTCAGGAGCTTTTCAAGTTCCTTTCCTTCGAGGTCCATGGCGATCAGCTTTCCGTCTTTGTCGATCACGTAAGAAGTCGGCAACGCCACAATATTCCATTCCAGGGCGGTTTGGGCTTCCCATCCGCGCGGGTCAATCACCTGGGGCCAGGTGATTTTGTCTTTCGCAATGGCTTTTCTCCACTCCGACGGATCGTCGTCGAGTGAAACCGCAAAAATCTCGAATCCCTTTTCGCGGTATTTCGGATACAATTTGGTCATGCGGCGGTTCGCCAGCCGGCACGGACCGCACCAGGATGCCCAGAAATCCAGCAGGACCACTTTCCCGCGCAGAGAAGAGAGCCGCAACGTGTCGCCGTTCATCGAAGGAAGCGCGATCTCACGGGCCATGTAATCCCCGCTGGCCTGGGCCTGCGCCGCCATGGCGATCACTGTGAGCAGACCGCATATCAAAAAACGCCGGACGAACTGCATGGGGTTTAATAAGAGCTTCTCCCCTTGCGGGGAGAAGCCTGTTTTTAAATCGTAACGTGATAAATCCGGGTATCTCGGGGCACGCCCTCCTTTTCGCAGCACTCAGCAGCTTTCCCATCCTTATAACAGCTCATCGCCGTGGCGGAGCTGTATTTTTTCTGTTCTTTCGGAGTGAGAAAACCCTGGTCTACCACCTGGATCGTTTTTTCCCCTTCGAGCACCTGGTCGGTAACGTTTACAAAATGGAAATTGTCTTTTCCAAACTTCACATGCGCATCCTGGCCAATCTTCAGATCGGTGAAATTCCCGGTCAGCGCCAGGGAGCCTACCGAAAAACCAGCGTCCTCCACCGCGAGCTTGAGAGCGTCAATATCCATTTCCACGTCTTTGCGGAACCGGATGTCGAAGGCCGAATTCCTGATATCCGAGTACACCTTTTCGACAAACGGAAGCTCCTGCAGGGCCTTGTTCACAGCGTTGCTGCACATTGCGCAGGTGAGCCCGGTAGCTTGCAGCCGCGCGCGGGTGAACTGAGCGGAGGCAGCAAGCGTCAGGCCGCTGAACAGGAGGATCGTCAACAGCTTTTTCATGATCACAGATTTTAATGGTTATTCAGACTTCTTGCAGCACGAAGCCTTCTTTCCGTTCTTTTTTCCATCCTTGCCGCAACAGCTGTCGCTGGAAGCCGCGCCTTTTTCTTTGCACAGGCTCATGTCGCATTTGCCGTCCTTGCAGCAACCTGCTTCCTGGCAGGCAGGGATGTCGCACTTGCCTTCGACGCAACAATCCGCGGCAGCAGCGGTCGCAAGCGCGTCGCGATCGTATTTGCAGCAACCGTGCAGCTTGTCATAAGCCGCATTTGTTGCGCGCGCGCCCGCGTTATCATAACCAACTTCTGCAATCTTTTCCTGGATCTTCGCCGCATTTGTGCTGCTGTTGTCGTAACGAACCGTCAGCACTTTTGTGTCCTTATTCCAGAGCGCATAGCTGGCACCGGCGGACTTAGCGGCTTTTTCAATCTTGGTTTTGCACATGCCGCAGTTGCCGGCAACTTTGAAACTTTCCTCCTTCGACTGGGCAAGAGCCAGGTTGGCGATTCCCAGGAAGAGGAAGGCGAGAGATATCTTAAGAGTTTTCATGTTGATGAGTTATGAGTAATGAATGATGAGTGATGAGTAATCAGTAAGCAGTGAGACGGCGGGCACGGCAATGCTGCCCGGCCTGGTCTCGGGGACCGAATCAGATTCGAAAGACGCGGTTTTGAAGATAGATCGGCTGATCTGCCAGTAAGGGCGGAGAATGATTCTGCCATTCCCGTTCGCTCCCTGGTGAAAGAATCGCTGAACTGGCAAAATCGAGGGTGATCTCCTTCACCAGCCGCGGAGCGGGATCGGTCGAAACCACAGAGGGCTGTTGCTCATCACTGATGCGCACTACTTTGGTTTCGTCCTGGCAGCATCCGTTGGGATCCTTGTGCATGCCACATTTTCCGCAAACCTTCGACTCCGAGCCGTAGATCTGCGTGGAAGCGAGCCTGTCCATGCAATAATGAAAATTGATCACCACGCCGCAGCTGAGCGCGAGGTAGCATACCAGGGTGATCGAGGCAAGGACCTTTCTCATGTCTTAGCAAAGATAATTTCAAATTTCAATTTCCCCCCATTTTTGGGCGGGGAATTGACAAACGGCAATTATTTACATTCAATTAACAAAATTCCAGTACACACCGATCCGGAACTGAAGGCCGGGGTAGGCATAGCCAGGGGCGACAAGGTTGTTGTTCGTAAAGGCAAAACCCGTGGGCCGGCTTTCGGCGGTGTTCAGGTTTTCCGCACGGAGGTAAGCTCGTAACGAGCGGATTCGGAAGTGCACGTATGCTGAAATATCGGGAAGGGAATTCCGGATAACGATGCTGTCCTGGTAAAAAAACTGTCCCAGCACCGGGGAATAATTGTCTGCACGGTAGGGCGAGCGGTAGCGCAGTTCGCTGCCGAAAGCGATGTCAAGATTTCGAAAACCGAGGTTTCCTTCGTAGCCAATTCTGGCCCGCGCAAAAAGCAGGGGCAGATTCAGCTCAACGTCTCCGATCCGCCGCTGCATGATAAGATGCGCGTGTGCGATCCAGCTCTTGCCGAGGCGGAAAGATTTTTCGCCGGCAGCCACCAGCACGTTGAACAAACCGCCTTCCTGCTGCAGCTCGAGGAACCGCCGCACGTAGGTGTATTTATTCATCAGGTAATAATGCACGCTCAGCCGCAGCCGGACGGACGGAAGGTAGTAAGACGCAAAAAGCTGAGTATTGTTCTCCCGGCTGAAGCTGCGGGAAAATGGAAGCAGGTAAAAGCTGCTGCGGCTGTCGAACATGAAGTACGGGCTGCGGTTCGCATTTTCAAACCCCAGCTGGAGGAAGCCCAGCCGCGCCCCGATGAGCCGCTCAAGACTGAAGAATGCGCGATAGTCGCCGCCATTGAGCCCGCTGAAATAAATGCGGCCCGCCGCCACCAGGTCCCATTTTCCGTTGCGCGTGCGGTTGCGGTATTCTCCATGCGCAGAAAAATTATGAAACGAATGACGCGAGGAAGTGAACTCCCCCTGCAGATTTTGAAGGGTCATCCCCGCCCGGATGAACTGGTGCAGGTTCCGCGCGTCGGGAAACTGGTAAATCGCAAAATCATTTTCCACATTGCGCCAGCGCTCCCGGAAGTCCACTGAATCGCCTGCAAGATTAATCCCGTAGTTGCGGGCATAGTAAGCGGAATCCGGTACATAGCCGCTGAAAGGCCTGTCGAAATAATGAAAGCTGCGCGTTTCATATCGAATGCTGTGCTCGAACCGGATTCTCGGGAAAAACAGGGGGACTACGGTGGAATCCGTTACGATCGAATCTTGCCTCCCAACGTCGTATTGCTGTCGCAACAATGCTGTGAACTCATCATATTCGTTACCGGTGTTGAACCGGTTGCTGAAAAAATTTGTGGAAAAGGCCTCGTCGCCACCGAGCTTGGTCGGGATATTGAACCGATCCACGTAGGCAGGGTTCGGATGCTTCAGGTAATTGATCGTATCCACGATCCCTCCGTTCTCGGCCGACTGCAGTTTATTACGCAGCAGGATCAGGAAATTCTGATAGCGGAGGTTGCGCGACTGAAAACGCGAGGTGAGCAGGTAATTATTGTGATTTGTGCGCTGGTTTTTGAAGAACCCCGGGGAATTTATCAGCCTGTATCGCGCCATCACATTCCATCCCGACGTGATGTTTTGAGTGTGCATGACCCCGATGATCTGCTCTACGCGGCTCCCGAGCAGGTAGCTCAGTTGGGAATAGGGGCGCGTGGTCTGGAAAAACTGGGCGGTTTCCACTTTCCATTTATAAACGTCAAAAGCGTGAAAGCCGGGATCCCATCCAATATTGAATTCCGGTGCGAAAATGATTGAACGTGCAGCATTCCCGGTATTGCCGAGGTGAATGTATGTGGCCGGAACGGGATACACGCGCGTGAAATCACTCACCGAGCTGTCGATCCGGTAGCTGCGGGCAGAATCCAGGTAGCGGAAACTGATGGTGATGGAGTCTTCCGAATGGTCGCGCCGCCGGAGGCTGTCCAGCTGACCCGTATTCCCAAGGCGTGATCCGCCGATCTGCTGGATCCTGCCGCCTATATCACGGACCACTTTTTCCTGCCCGAGTGACTGCACGGACAGAAACAGCAAAACGATTCCCAAATATGTTCGATGTTTTACCAGTGCGAGCGGGGTTCAGTGAATAATTGCTGCAGCAAAAGTACGATGAGCGTTCAGAGCGATGTCACAAGTTGCCGGAAGAGAAGAGACAGCTTCGGCTCAGCACGGTTCGCAGCCTCCAGCACTTCTTCGTGAGTGATCTTGTTGTCGGTTTCGCGAATCCCGATGTCGGTGACAACGCTTACGGCAAAAACATCCATGCCCATGTGATTGGCGACAATACTTTCCTGAACAGTGCTCATGCCGACCACATCCCCGCCGATGACGTTGATCATCCGGTATTCGGCGTGCGTCTCAAAGGTGGGCCCCGTAACCGCGACATATACGCCTTCTTTCACGTCAATCTCATTTTCCGCGGCGATCTGTTTTGCCTTCACAATGAGCTCTTTTTTGTAAGGTTCGCTCATATCGGGAAAGCGCGGGCCGAATTGCCTGATGTTTTCGCCGACGAGCGGGTTAAGTGTAAAAAAGCTGATGTGATCGGTGATGATCATGATATCGCCGACCTGGAAATCGGGATTCACTCCTCCCGCAGCATTCGACAAGAGCAGCGTCTGCACGCCGAGGAGCTTCATCACCCGAATGGGGAAAACTACATCTTGCGGACGGTAGCCTTCATAATAATGAAAGCGCCCCGCCATAGCCACTACGGTTTTGCCTCCGAGCTTCCCGAAGATCAGCCGGCCGCTGTGACCTTCCACGGTCGAGACGGGAAAATGGGGAATATCCCCGTAGGGCACTTCCTTTTCCACTTCGATTTCCCCGGTAAATTTTCCAAGGCCGCTTCCGAGAACAATGCCGATTTGGGGTATCCGTTTGTATTGCTTCCGGAGGAATTTCGCGGTTTCCTCCAGGTCCTTCATCTGTTTTTTCGCCGTGTGTTTCGCCATAATAAATAAAAGGGCAGTCGGCAAAGATAAAAGGAATCATTGATTCGGAGGGTTTGTAATCGCCGCTTTTCAGTCTGTCGGGTACCGGTAAAAATCGCAGACATCTTCGTCACAAAGCAGCCCCCGAAGTGCGGGGTCTTTGAGCACTTCCGTGTAATGCATCCATTTGCCATCCACCTTCAGCTGGGTGTACACCAGTCGAATGCCATGGCTGTAATCCACGTACCAGTCTCCATGTCCGGTATAAAGCGGCTGAATGGGCTTACCATCGTTTCGGTGCCAGCCAAAGATGGCCACCCGTTTTCCTGCCTGTCTGAGTCGCCCGCTGAGCACAACGTCCTTCTTTATTCCTGCGATCAGGCCGCGCCTGCCTTTTCGCTGGCCTTCAATGATCAGGTGGTGGTGCCACATGACAGGAGTGCTGTCGCGGTGTGCAAAAAGGGGCACAGGCTCGAGTTTGACGCTCGCAACGCGGTAGATCGCTTCGACCATTCTCCGGGTCGGCAAAAAGCAATTCAATTTGTCGGCCACAAGTTGCGCCGCCGAAGCGGTCAGGGGAATACGCGCCCAGTTATCATCGGTCCCGATAGAAACATAATCGGGTGTTACAAAAAAAGTGGCACGGATTGTTTTCCCGCGCAGGCTGTCAGTGATCCTGACAGAAACAGGCTCGAGTTGTTTCAGCAACGAAGGGATATTCCCCGCCCGTATTTCCTGAAGTGCAAAGGAATCTCTTTGCCGGATGTTCATCGCCGCGGCGCTCCTGTAAAATTCTTCCCCGGTAAGCGAGGAAGTTCTGGATGGCCACTCAGGCTGCTTCGCGGTGGCACAGGAGTAAAGACCGGCGAGGAAAATGCAAGCCCATCTCATTCGAGAAAGATAGACAATCGGAAGCCGATTCAGTATCTCTCAACAGGATTATCTTCGCGGAAATTTTCACGGATGAACCTGCATGAATACCAGGCAAAAGAACTCTTGAAAAAACACAATGTTCCGGTTCAGGAAGGGGTGGCCTGCAGTACGGTGCATGAAGTGGAAGAAGCTTACCGGCAGATCAAGAACCAGTTTGGAAGCAGTTTCGCTGTGGTGAAGGCGCAGATCCACGCAGGGGGGCGCGGAAAGGGAAAAATCCGCGAGACGGGCATGAACGGCGTGAAGGTGGGGAAAAACATGGAAGAGGTAATGGAGGTCGCTCAAAAAATCCTCGGCGGTACGCTGGTCACGCTGCAGACCGGGCCGGCAGGCAAACTGGTGCACAAAGTGCTGGTGGCCCAGGACATGTACTATGAAGGACATTCGGAACGTAAAGAGTTTTATCTCTCCATACTGCTTGACCGGAGCCGGGGGCAAAACGTGATCATGTACAGCACCGAAGGCGGGATGAACATCGAAGAGGTGGCCCACCAGACTCCAGAAAAGATCTTCCGCGAATGGGTGCACCCCGCCGGGGGACTGCTCCCCTTCCAGGCGCGCAAGATTGCTTTCAACCTGGGGCTGTCCGGACAGGCGTTCAAAAACTGTGTGAGCTTTGTAACCAATCTTTACAACGCCTACGTGGCGCTGGATTGCGCGATGCTGGAGATTAACCCGCTTTTCAAAGCTGCGGACGACAAGATTGTGGCCGTCGATTGCAAAATGAACCTCGACGACAATGCGCTGCTGCGTCACCAGGACCTGAACGCGCTGCGCGATTTCAGTGAAGAAGATCCTACCGAAGTGGAAGCCGGGAAATACAATTTGAATTTTGTGAAGCTGGACGGGAATGTGGGCTGCATGGTGAATGGCGCAGGCCTCGCAATGGCTACGATGGACATGATCAAGCTGAGTGGCGGCGAACCCGCAAATTTCCTGGATGTCGGAGGCACGGCGAACGCACAAACTGTAGAAGCGGGGTTCAAGATAATTTTGAAAGACCCGAACGTAAAGGCAATCCTCATCAATATTTTTGGCGGCATCGTGCGGTGTGACCGTGTGGCGCAGGGCGTCATTGATGCCTACCGAAACCTGGGAAACATCAACATTCCCATCATCGTGCGCCTGCAAGGTACAAATGCCGAAGAAGCGAAAAAGCTCATTGACGAAAGCGGCCTCAAGGTACAGTCGGCTATCTTATTGAGCGAAGCGGCGGAACTTGTTAAAGAGTCGGTAGTCGGTAGGCGCTCCTGATAATATGTTCTGATGGTCTACTGTATAGCCAATGTTATTGAGGCATTGAGACCGCCTACACTTTAAACAAACGCTAAACCGTAAGGGAGACTATTGTCTTTCACGTCGTTCCTCGTAAGCTTTCTGGATTCTTTCCACTTCGGAGCGCAGGGTGCCGAGCCGTGTGCGATCAGGATTTCGCTGTGCCATTTCCTGAATAAGGTCTCTCGTCCTGACACTCAGCATATCGCATAAATCCGACATTGACAAATTAGCAAGATACTCGGGGGTGATGTCGGTAAAGACATTTTGTGATTTGGGCAGCATGGTAAATTGTTTGGTGAAAAAATGCAGCCCTGAATCTGATGAGGTCGGCCTTTAGTTCCGAAGATTTGAATCGGAGAAGGGATGTTCTTTTTTGAGTACCTAGTTAAGATAAGGTAATTTCCTGACCTGACCGCATTTATTTTAAGTGATGTATGACGCGGGGGCAAGCCGATGCGATGAGTGATGAATGATGAGTGATGAGTAAGGAGTAAGGAGTAAGCAGTAATCAGTAAGCAACGCTCAGCAGGACGCTCGAACTGACACTTTTTCTCACGAGCATACTGAACCTCAAAACTCTAAACCCTCAGTGGAGGTTTTTTTGAGGAAAATAGTTAACTTCAAAATCTCATGCCACGTTCTTCGCTGATTCCGCGTCGCGAATTCCTGGACAATACTTTGCGGCTTGCGCTGCTGGGGCTGCTGCCTCTTGGCTGCAACCAGGCGAAAGAGAAAGACTCAGGATCGCCGGAGAAGCCCGAACCGCCGAAACGCAGGACCGGCGGAGGGAGGCAAAGCTGGCACCACGAAGGGCTGGTAATGAACAGCAAGACAAAAGTCCTGCACTTTCCCACCCGCAAAGTTTACAAGTACTACGACGAAATAGATCCGGCGCATCTGCGCGAGCTGGCCGCCGCGGGCTGGTTGTCGCAGCTCGAATCGGGAGCGCGGCTCAACCGCGACCAGTCGGGAAATATTCTCGAACTGCTGGCAATGCAGGAGTTGCGATCCGGCGTGAATGCGCAGTCGATCGCCCGTGCCACGGAAATTCTCAGCCGGGCCTTTCATAAGAGCTGCGATACCGCCGCCGGCGTAAACGCTAATCTTTACAACTTTCGCCTGCACGAGCTGATGCTGCAGCTCGTCGCGCTCAATGCGGAAGTGCCCAATGAACAGAAATGGAATTTCTTCAATGCCAGGATCCTCAAGCCCGCGACGCTCAGGAAACGGCAGCAGTGGATGGAAAATGAACCGGGTTTTAATTCGCGCGTTCAATACATCCTCGACCGCCAGCCAGAATACATCGCCCGGCTTGAAAAGAGGGCACAACGATATTCGGTAACGTAATGGTCGGCAATTGCACGGGTCGCATATGATGCTGGGGGTTCGATTCCCCCGCCGGCCGCAGAGCCCGGTTTACACCGGGCTTTCTTATTTTTGAAATATGCCCGAGATCCGCATTCGCCCCATCGAACCACGCGACAACGCCGCACTGGCCAGGATCATTCGCAGCACGCTCGAGGAATTTGGAGCGGTGCGCCCGGGGACCGTCTACTACGAAGAAACCACCGATCATTTGTACGAACTTTTTCGCGACCCGATGTCGGCCTACTGGGTGGTCGAAATCGACGGGGAAGTGGTGGGCGGTGCGGGTATTTATCCGACCGAGGGAATCCCCGAAGACACCAGCGAACTCGTAAAAATGTACCTGATCCCAAAGGCACGGGGGCTGGGGCTCGGAAAAACGCTCATCGAAAAATGCGTGGCAGAAGCAAAAGAGAAAGGATACAAAAAGCTTTACCTCGAAAGCATGCCCGAGCTGAAGCGCGCTATCAGCCTATATGAAAAAGCCGGTTTTCATTACCTCGACAAACAGTTCGATACGGCGCACACCGGCTGCGCTGTCTGGATGCTGAAGGAGCTTGCGGACCCTGCGACAGCGGCCGGCTAGGCGTTCAATTCCTCCACTTCATACACCGGGCTGAAAAGATAGACATGACCCGTGGCCACTTCGATACACCGAAAACGCTTTCTCAGCTTTTCCAGTTTCCGGAACACGCGGCCTTCGCTCCGGAAAAGAGCGTTCTCCGGTAATTCCTCGACCAGGCGGTGGCCGTTGGGAGCGGGATCGTAGTTCCTGAGTACCCGGATGAGTCCGTCTTCGGCACAGCTCGAGGCAGCGGGATTTCGCAGGGAAAGGAACAGCTCTCTTTCGATATCCGGGGGAAAGATGCGCGAGTTGATGAACTCTTTCAGGAGCCCGGCATAGATCGCTTTCCATTCCCGACCGTGTGCGGACACGCCGTTGCCGAACTGTTCATAGGTGAAAAGATGCGCGAGCTCGTGCAGCAGCGTAATAAGGAAGGCGTATCGGTTCAGGTTGCTGTTGATGCTAATGCGATGGTTTGCATAGTGCGTACGGTGTCGGTAGTCACCGAGGACACTGCGCCGCTGCCGCGTAATGGTGAGGTGCACCCGATGTTCGAGGATGTGACGCACTACTGCTTCGTAACTGCCTTCAGGCAAATAGTTTTTCAAAAGCTGAAGAGGGGCTTCCTGCTTAGCCATTCCGCTGCCTGGATAGTTTGGTTAGGATGGATACTTCCAGGACCGTGTAGACCACGTAAAGTCCCATGCACGTAAAAAGCGCAGGTTTGTTGACTGCTTTTTTCGCTGTCATGATGTAAGCGAAAGCCGCAATCACGCAAATGAAGAATTTGATCATGAAACTTCCGTAGACGGATCGCACCGCAGCATGTCCCGTTTTTGCGCGGAGGCCCTTTAGCGAAACAAGGGCGGAAAGCGCGGTGGCCGCAAAAAGGATGGCATTGCCCCACAGCAGGACCGATGGGTCCATGTTCCAGTTGCTGAGCAAAGTCCCGCCAGCCAGGAAAAATGCTGTGAGCGCGATAAACATCAACAGCACCGGGTAAAAATGCTTCCAGCTTTGTTGCATCATGGTTTCTTCGGTTTCCTGGTTTCACGGACCAGCTTGTAGAAGATCCCGAACAGGACGAGCGAAGGTAGGACGCAGGAAAACAGCGGGAAAGTGCGCAGCCATCCGTCGGCCTTGATGCCGAGGAAGACGGCAAGCCCGATCGCAACGAGCAGCTGTGTGCCGAGGCTGGCGTAACGGTACAGATCGCGGTTGCGGTTTTCAGTTCGTGGCGACCTGGGTTTGCTCATTGATCATCTCGACGATGTTTGCACCCATGTGGCATTGGCCATTGAAGGTGGCACTGGGCTCGACCTGAAGCCTGCCTGCATAAAGATTGCCGGTTACCACGCAGTCGGCCCTCAGCTGCAGCAGCTCTTTCGTGCGGATATTGCCGGAAACTTTTCCAACGATATCGGCCTGGTTGCCCGAGATGTCGCCTTCCACTACACCATGTGCCCCGATCACGATCTTGGCGGCGCTGTGTACATTTCCATTCACCGTGCCGTCGATACGCAGGTCGCTGTTGCTGCTGATATCGCCCTTCACGGTGGTGCCGGCGCCAATCAGGGTGGTACCGTTCCCGTTGCTGCCATTGGTTTGCATCTCAGTTTTGTTTTTGGTATGAAACATAGTTAATCGTTAATCCTGTGATATTTCAACTTTTGGAATCTCAATCGCGGTGGTGTCCAGCGGAAGAGCATCGCCGCGCAGCACTTTCCTGATGTTCTCAATGTACGTGGACTGGTATCCGATCTGTTTTTCCAGCGAATCCACTCTGTATTTCATCTGCCGGTATTCCCGCCCTGCCTTGAGGTCGTCATAGCCCGGAATGTAATACTTCAAAGGGGTGAAAACGATGAGCGCTACAGTTAGTCCGACGAGCAACACAAAAATTGTGCTCAACGCTACATAAACGCTCAACCTGGATAATTTAAAGGTAACAACTTCTTCATAGGTATCGTCGTTCATCACGACCAGCCGGTAGCGGTTACGCAACCTTTTCAGGGTGGATCCCGCGTCTAGTTTCAGCATACTGGAGATTTAGGTGAATTAAAGGTAATCACCGCCCCCTGCATTCGGGGGTCGACAGCCCTCAATTTCACTGAAAAAAATGCCCTATTTTTGTACTAAAATATTTGAAATTCAGTTATTAAGCAATTAGATTGAGCCCGAAGATGCGAGTATTCCCGAACAGGGCCAGCACGGCCATTTTCCTCTTCCTTATCCAGTTTACCCTTCCGGCCGCCGGCCAGCTCGGGATCAGCTTTGACATCAAAAAACCGAAGGAATACGAGGAGCGGGTGCTGCGATCGGAAAAATCCGACCAAAAAAAATTCACTCTACCGACGCGTTTTATCCAAAACACGGTTACCCATTACAATTATTTCTTCAACGCCAACAACAAGCTGAACGAGGTACTCGAGCGCGCGAAAGCCGCCCATACCGACGATTACTCGCGGCTGCTCCCCTTTTACAACTATTCACTCGACGTGACCGCGAGGGATTCGGTTCAGCTCGACTCGGTGGGCTACAAGTCTCAGAGCGGGATCGTGCTGCATGACCTGCGCAACGACTGGATCGACAACCTGTACCTGCTCTGGGGAGCCTCGTATTATCTCCGAAAACAATTTGACTCGGCCTTCCTGATGTTCCAGTTCATCAACTGGGCTTTCGCCGAAAAGGAGGCAGACGGCTATTACAAAACGATCGGGAGCATTAAAGACGGGAACAATGTATTCAGCATCGCGACACCCGAAAAGAACAGTCTGCCCCGCCGATTGCTTTCGGAGCCTCCGAGCCGCAACGATGCCTTTATCTGGCAGATTCGGAATTTTCTCGCGCGCGACCAGTTTGCCGAGGCCGCCAGCCTGATCGTCACGCTGCGAAGCGATCCGGCATTCCCCAAGCGGCTGCACAACGACCTTCATGAAGTGCAGTCATTCTGGTTTTACAAACAGAACATCTGGGACAGCGCGGCCGCACACCTTGTGCTTGCCCTGGACAACGCCACCGACCAGCAGGAAAAAGCCCGCTGGGAATACCTGGCGGCACAGCTCTTCGAGCTGGCGGGCAACTACAAAGAAGCCGAACGTTTTTACTCCAGGGTCAGCAGCCATACGACCGATCCTATCATGGACATCTACGCACGCCTCTATGCCATAAAGGTGAACAAGGTGGAAGGCGAAAAACAAATCGAGCGGAACATCGCGGAACTGCTCAAAATGGCGAAGCGCGACAAATACCAGGATTACCGCGACATCATCTACTACATGGCTGCGCAAATGGAGCTGGAGCGGAATAACGTGGAAGCCGCACTTGCGCTTCTGGCGAAAAGCACCACTTATACCAGCAATACTATTGCCCAGCGAAACAAGGCCTTTCTTCAGCTGGCGGAACTGTCCTTTGACAGAAGCGAGTACCGGAAGGCCTACAACTATTACGACAGTTTGAAGCTGGAAGATACCGCGCTGAAAGATCCGGACCGGATCGTGAGGCGCAAGGAAATCCTGGGCGCTCTTGCCACAAACATGGAGATCGTGGAGCGACAGGACAGCCTGCAGCGGATCGCAGCCCTGCCGGAGGAAGAACGAAAGGATTTTGTCCGCAAACTCGCGCGTCAGCTGCGCAAGCAGCAGGGGCTGAAGGACGAAGGATTTGGACTCGGCTCGAGCACGACGGGCGGACAGCCGGCGCCGAACCTGTTCGCGAATAACGAATCAAAAGGAGAATGGTATTTCTACAACAGCAGCGCCCGCACCCGCGGGCAAAATGATTTTCGGGCGCGCTGGGGAAACCGGCCGAACGTGGACAACTGGCGACGAAGCGCGGTGATCGCACCCGGCACGCAGATGGGCGGAAAGCAACCATCCATCACCGGAGGGCAACAGCAAAACAATAATCCATCCCCCGGCAACGAGATAACTTTCGAATCGCTCTACGAACATCTTCCGCTCACCGAGGCGCTCCTCGCTGTGTCGAACGACTCGCTGCAAAAGGCATTGTTCGCGCTTGGAAAACTTTACATCCACGAGCTCGAGGACTGCGTGCTCGGGACGGAGACCTATGAGCGACTCCGCACCCGTTTTCCCGTGTTCGACAGCATGGACCAGGTGCTGTTCAACCTGTATTACTGCTACCGCCGGCAGGGGGAAACGCAAAAGGCTGCCGCCATCAAGACATTACTCACGCTGCAGCACGCCAACAGCAATTTCACCGCCATCGTCAATACCGGGAAAAATTTGCAGGCATTAAAAAATCCGGACGCCACGGCGGCGTACGAAAGAATTTATGACCTGTTTATTGAGGGAAATTTCGATCAGGCTGTTTGGGAAAAAAAGCGGGCCGACAGCCTCTACGGCCGGAACTACTGGACGCCCCAGCTACTTTACATCGAAGCGGTGTATTATATCCGGCAACGCCAGGACAGCACCGCCATTGCAATCCTGACTGAGATCACAAATCAATTTTCGCAATCCTTACTGGCGGCAAGGGCAACCGCGCTCGTGAACGTGCTCAGTCGGCGTCACGAAATTGAAGAAGAGCTCAAAAACCTGGTGATCTCGCGTCCGGGTGAAGACAGCACAGGAAAAAAACCTGAGCCGGTGGTCAGTCAGCCCCCGGCAAGGATCCGCGACAGCGTGGTGGTAAACCGCCCGCAACCTACGGTAAACCGGCCGGGGATCGATACGGTCGGCAACAAGCCTCTCCCGACATTTACGCATTCACCGTTCACCCACAAACCGGAATCGGCGCACCTGGTGATGATCGTTCTCAACCGCATTGACCCGGTCTTCATCAACGAAGCCAAAAACGCATTCGCGCGGTACAACAGGGAAACCTTTTACAACAAACAGATGGAAGCGCAGCTTTTTGACCTGGACGCGGACAACAAGTTGCTGCTCATCGCGCCATTCCGCACGGCTGCGGAAGCAATAGATTACGTAGACCGCATCCGTCCGCGAACAGCAACGGAGATCATTCCCTGGCTTCGCGGCGGCAAATACAGCTTTACCATAATTTCGGAGAGCAACCTGGTGCTGCTGAAAACCAACCGCGATCTGCGTTCTTATCGAAGCTTCCTGGAGCAGCAAATCCCGGGAAAGTTTCCCGAGTGACCGGTTTTGGCAAAACATTACAAACACGGTGTGTCCACGCATACCGGTTTTTTATAATTTCGACTGGCAGTATTTCTGCTGTAATTTGAAATTCAGTAAAGCCTTTTTATGAAAAGGTCAGTCCGGCTGTTTTGGCGGATCTTCCTGGGCGGCATGGCTCTCTTCTTCCTGCTCCTTGCTCTGGCATTCTTTGGAGTTTTTGGAAAATTACCTTCGCTGGAAGAGCTCGAGAACCCATCCATTTTGCAAGCTTCCGAAGTGTACGCGGAGGAAGGAACATTGATGGGCAAGTACTATACCGAGCGGGGAAACCGCAGCAATGTAAAATACCGTGACATTTCCCGCCATGTAATCGATGCGCTGATTTCCACTGAAGATTCCCGGTTTTACAAGCACAGCGGAATTGATTTCAAATCCACGCTGCGTGCGATCAGCAGCGGCGGGCGGAAAGGGGGAGGCAGTACCCTCACCCAGCAGCTCGCCAAAGCGCTGCTCGAGCAGGGAAGCCGCAACAAGGCCTGGCGGGTGATTGAAAAGCTAAAGGAGTGGATCGTATCCATCCGGCTGGAAAAGAATTTTACGAAAGAAGAAATCATCACGCTTTACCTAAACGCTGTTCCTTTCGGCAACAATATTTACGGCATTCGCAACGCATCCCGGACTTTTTTCCAGAAAGAACCTGACCAGCTTCGCGTAGAGGAGGCTGCGCTGCTGGTGGGAATGCTGAAGGGAAACACACTTTACAACCCGATCCGCAATCCGAAAGCAGCCCTCGACCGTCGCAACGTGGTGCTCACGGAAATGGAGCAGAACGGAAAGCTTTCCAACGCGGAAGCCGCACGCCTGAAATCGAAACCTATCAAACTAAATTACAGGAAGCTGGATGAGAACACGGGCTATGCTCCGTATTTCCGCGAGGTGCTGAAAGACGAAGTGCGCGCCGCGCTGAAGGATACAAAGAAGCCGAACGGCGAACCCTACGACATTTACGATGACGGACTGAAGATTTACACAACGATCAATCCGAGGATGCAGGAATACGCCGAAGAGGCGGTTGCCTCCCATTTGCCCACGCTGCAGAAATACCTTGTGGCACAACCCAAACTGAAGAACGACCTGATCTGGAAAGGACATGCGAACGTCCTGGATGCCGCGATGAAGCAGAGCGAACGGTGGCGGAATATGGAAGACGATGGATACAGCGACAAGGAGATTCGCGCCAGCTTTTTTGAGAAGACGAAAATGAAAATATTCGCCTGGAATGCCAAGCGCGAGAAAGACACCGTGATGACACCTTACGACTCCATCAAGTATCACCGCGAAATGGTGCAGGCGGCATTCATGGTGATGGACCCGGTAACGGGTGAGGTGCGGGCCTGGGTAGGCGGGATCAACTTCAAGACATACAAGTACGACCACGTCAACCTGAAAACCAAGCGCCAGGTAGGCTCGGCTATTAAACCCCTCCTCTATACGCAGGCAATGGAAGAGCGCGGCTTTACTCCCGATACGGAGGTGGAAGATATACAGCAAAATTTCGGCAACCGCCAGCTGGTACCCGCCACCTCCCGGACGTGCACGGGCAGGATGATGACGATGGCCAACGCCCTCGCCTATTCGAAAAACTGCGCCACCGCCTATATTATGAAGCAGGTCGGACCGCAGCAGTTCGCCGAATTCCTGTCGCGTCTGAATATTCCAACGCGTGTGGACCCCTACCCTTCCATTGCCCTGGGTTCCTGCGATCTTTCGCTATTTGAAATGATGTGGGGCTATACCATTTTCGCGGGCCGTGGATTTTCCACGAAACCTTATTTCATCACGCGCATCGAGGACCGGAATGGAAATGTCATCAGGCGTTTTGATTACAGCGTAAACCGGAAGGAAGCGATCAGCGAGCTCACAGCGTACAACATGTGCCGCATGCTGCAGGGAACTGTAGATAAGGGCACTGCTGCCGGGTTGCGCGGCCGCCTTGGTGCTGCCGAAATGGGTGGAAAGACCGGGACGACCAACGACAACGCGGATGCCTGGTTCATGGGATTCGTACCTCAGCTTCTGGGTGGCGTATGGGTGGGCTGCGACGACCGCTTTATCCGCAACGAAGGAGCCGGCGGTTTTGGATCTTCCGCCGCGCGTCCAATCTGGGAAGCGTTTTTCCGGAAAGTATATGCAGACAGGACGCTGGGAATTGATAAGAATGCGCAGTTCGCACGTCCTGCCGAATTGGAGCTCGAGATCAACAGCGCGGATATCATGGAAATGATCGATGACATACCACCTCCGGGGGCCGAAGGTCTCGACCAGGGCGTGGACGAAGAAGATTACGAATCGCACGATTACATCGGACCGGAATCACGCCCGGTGCAGGATGAGGATAAACCCAAACGCGACACGCTGCGCAAGCCACCGGTGATCCGGGACGGGGAAACCAAGCCGATCGGTGCACCGAAAGAAGACTCGCAAAAGAAAAAAGGATTTTTCAAGCGCCTGTTCGGTAAAAAAGAAGAGAACTGACTGCGGTTGGCGGACGCCGCTTCGAAATTTATTTTTTATCTTCCGGCCGCAATCCACCATCTATGCAGCTCATTGCCCTTGCCCTTGCGCCCGGCATCGCCATTTGCCTTTACCTTTTTTACAAAGACATTTACAACAAGGAGCCGAGGCTCAACCTGGTTGTCAGTTTCGCTCTGGGCGGGCTGGCTATTCTGCCGGCTATCGTACTGGAAAGAACGTTCGCTTACGTAATTGACGGCAGCCTGATGGGTGTCGCAGTATTTGCGTACGCCGTCGTTGCATTCAGCGAAGAAGGCAGTAAGTTTCTTGGTCTGCGGTATTACTCATACAACCAGAAAAGTTTTGACGAACCGTTCGACGGCATCGTGTATTCCGTGATGGTGAGCATGGGGTTTGCGACCGTGGAAAATGTAAAATACGTGGTGTTTGACACCCAAAGCGTGAATGTTGGACTGATGCGGATGTTTATCAGCGTGCCGGCGCATGCCACGTTCGCAGTAGTGATGGGTTATTTTGTTGGCAAAGCGAAGATGGACCGCGTGAATGAAAAGGTGCTGATGGGACTCGGAGTCCTGGGAGCCGTATTTTTCCATGGCACGTTCGACTTCCTGCTCTTTATCAAACAAATGTCGTACGTCGGGCAGAACGCGTCGGAGGCGCTGCTCTTTGCCGGGGCAGTATTGTCCTTTATCGTAGCTGTAGTGCTGAGCCGCCGGCTGATCCGCGCGCAGCTTGCGCTTTCGAAAACAATGTTTCCTGAAGAAAGTGTAACTACCACCGGCAGTGTATAAGATTGTTCCCGCCGGCCCGGGTGAGATTCCCGTTATTCGCCAGCTTACATTCCGGGTATGGCCGCAAACGTACGCGAAGCTTCTTTCGCAGGAGCAAATTGACTACATGCTCGAGATGATGTATAGTGCCGCGTCGCTGCGCCGGCAGATGAACGAGGAAGGCTGCCAGTTCATCATTCTTTACCGAGACCAAGATCCCCGGGGTTTTGCTTCCTACAGCGAGATCAATCCGGGGATATTCAAGCTGCACAAGCTGTACGTTTTGTCGGAAGAACAGGGGAAAGGCGGTGGCCGTTTCATGCTGGAAAATATACTCGACACCATCCGTGGGAAAGGAGCCGTGTCACTCCAGCTCCAGGTAAACCGCGGCAACGATGCGCAATACTTCTACGAAAAACTCGGATTCCGCGTCGTACGCGAGCTCGACCTCGACATCGGAGGAGGCTTTTTTATGAATGATTACGTGATGGAATTGGGCTTGTCTGAGTGATCGGCAGGCAATCGCGTTGCGGGTGGCTCACGCCGGCAGCGATGTCTTATTTCCTTGCCCTGTATATGTCGGCTGCCAAAAGTTTGACAGTGGTGGTCCCGATATTTTTCCCGCTGTGAGTCACAGCCGGACTAATAAAACCTATCCCGGTTTGCAGCTCGAGCACCTGGGGACTTCCTCCTTTGGGATAAACTTTCAGTGTCCCGCCCTGAAGTACATATAGCATGTAGTCTGGGTGCGTGTGCATGCCGACGGAATCCCCGGGGTTAAGCGTGACTTCGTATAATTTTACGTTCAGTGTATCCGCAAGAACCTTAGAAAACGCAGCCTCCACCTTAATGGGGTCCATGTTCGGGTCATACGCAGGCATGGAATTAGCCTCTGTGACGGAGGACTCGCTACCCGCATCAACATCTTTTTTGGGTTGCTCCTTGCATGTTAGGCTCATACTACCGAGAAAAAAGCCAAGCAGGACGGTCATTTTCAGTTTCTGTTCCATGTTTTATTTCTTAATGAAAAATCTAAGGGATCATAATTACGGAGACAGTAGCCTAACCTCTATCACGTCGGCTTGTCGATTGCACTTAATCACTCTGGTCTTCAGCCGCAAATTCTCAAACCGCAGTTATGAGCCGGCTTAATTCTCCCTTTCGCGCAATTTTTTCTCCAATTCTGAGATACGTTGCCTGCTTTTCCTGCTAATTTCACGCGCAGCCAATCTTAACTCCATTTCGTCCATTACGATAGCAGCCAGTTGCTGAAGCATTTCCTTTTGATCATTGTTAATATATCGAGGCTTGCGATCGATTATACAAAGAGTACCTAAGTTGTAGCCATCTGCAGTGTGCAACGGAGCAGCTGCGTAAAATCGAAGACCAAACTCTCCGCATACCAGGGGATTGGTCAAACACCGGGGATCTTCAACAGCATTCTCCACAAGGTAAACATCATTCGATAACACGGCTGAGGCACACAGGCCCGGTTCCCGGTCTACCTGCCGAACCCCTTCAAGCCCGTGTGCAGATTTGAACCAGATTCGGTCGTGATCCACCAAACTTATTATCGCAATAGGCACATTGAACAGTTTGGATGCTAGCGCAGTGATTCGATTGAAAGTTCCGTCCGGCGGTGTATCCAGAATCTCGTAGCGATTAACTGCCTGTAAACGCGCCGCTTCAACACTATCGTTCATTTTCATTTCCTTTTTCCGTTACAATCATTTTTTGTGTTTGACCTGTGATCCGGCGACTAACTGTCTGAAGTCACCATGAAGGCAACCGCGGTCCGATGCTGGTCCTACTCCAAAATTACGAATTGCCGGCCTCCCCGGCGCAGGATCAAAGGAGCAAAACGTACGAAAACGCAGATCGTGATGCGGTTTCTTAACCATGTGCGGATTTGGAGCTGGACCGATGCATTGTTTAATTAATATCAGGCTTGCGACGTGAACCTGAAGGCGGATTTCGGAAATGGAAGAGGTTTTTTTAAACGGAAAAATCAGTCATGGCGGAACAAATTGCAATTTTCCATATCATATTTTCAACAACTCCCTGCATGATGCTGTTTGGTGGGTCTAAACGTTCGGCTAATTCGCCCTCGCGATCCTGCACTGCAGCCAGCCGCGGGGATCCAGAAGAGTTTCGTTGCGAAATACCCGAAACTCCAGTTCGCTACCTGGCGTATACACTCCGATATGCTGTCCGGATCTGACCGCCTGGCCGCGCGCAACCAGCGGACGGGTAACGTTGTAATACCAGAAATAATAAATGGCGTGGTAAATCACCAGCTCGTAAAAGCCATCCTCGGTTTTGCTGATGTTGCTCACCCTTCCTTCGTAGGCACTCCGCACGAGCGTGTCGCTCTGGCTCATCATGATAATTTTCATGTCCGGTGGGTCCCAGCTAAATGGTTCTTTCGGCTCCCGCCCCGAGGCGTGTTCCAGAGGGCAGGCGAGCGAGAGCCTTTCCTGTGCAAACACCTGTCCCGGCAGCAAAACAGCGCCCAAGCATAACGTTACAAGCCGTATCATACCATCAGGTTTTTTGAATACGCAGCTTCTGCGTCATTTCGGTGGTCATCGAATCTGCCGATACTCCATACCCATTCACAAGCACACCTTTCAATCCTGTGGACGACTCAATGCCGTATACGACTGCCGCATCCGCCGGATCCGTATCGCCTTCGAAGCGGTACACTTCAACAATGCTGAAATCCGACGGTTCAAATTTTCCTTCCCGGCAAACGATGCAGTTTTCCTGCAAGTTGAAATCTATGGTAAACCCACGCGACTTCAGTCCGTTTACTGCATCCGTGACCGTATCGTACACGTACATGCCACAAACTTATTGAAATCCATTTTGGGGCTGCTGCCGGCTGGTTCATGCATTCGGCGAATAAGTGTAAATTTGCCGCTCATTAAAAACACAAAAGACCATGTCCACGTTGTCCCGATCCATTGATTTCAGCCTTCCATATAAAGTTGCGGACATTAGCCTTGCCGAATGGGGGCGCAAGGAGATCCGCCTCGCTGAGGCCGAAATGCCCGGGCTGATGGCGCTTCGCAAAGAATACGGCTCGAAAAAACCTTTGAAGGGAGCCCGGATCGCCGGCTGCCTGCACATGACGATCCAGACTGCGGTGCTGATCGAAACTCTTGTGGAACTGGGTGCCGAAGTGAAATGGAGTTCCTGCAATATTTTCTCGACACAGGATCATGCCGCCGCTGCCATTGCGGCCGCGGGCATCGGCGTGTTCGCGTGGAAAGGACAGTCCATCGAGGAAGCCGACTGGTGCATTGAGCAGACGCTGTTTTTCGGCGCCCCGGACCGTCCACTGAATATGATCCTGGATGACGGCGGCGACCTGACCAACATTGTATTCGACCGGTATTCCGAGCTCGTGCAATATGTGAAAGGATTGAGTGAAGAAACCACCACCGGGGTGCACCGGTTGTACGAACGAATGGCTAAAGGCACATTGCCCGTTCCGGCGATCAACGTCAACGATTCGGTGACTAAGTCAAAATTTGACAATAAATACGGCTGCAAGGAAAGCCTGGTGGACGCCATTCGCCGCGCCACGGATTTGATGCTCGCCGGAAAGGTGGCCGTCGTGGGAGGCTACGGCGATGTAGGCAAGGGTTCTGCTGCGTCGCTGCGCGGGGCAGGCTGCCGCGTGATCGTCACGGAGGTAGATCCGATTTGCGCCCTGCAGGCCGCAATGGACGGGTACGAAGTGAAGAAGATGATCAACGCGGTGAAGGAAGCCGACATTATCGTAACCGCCAGCGGTTGCCGAGACCTGATCACTGAAAAACATTTCCGCCTGATGAAAGACAAGGCGGTTGTCTGCAATATCGGCCACTTCGACATTGAGATCGACGTTGCCTGGCTGAACACGAACTATGGTCACACCCGCGATACGATCAAGCCGCAGGTGGATCTTTACAATATTGATGGAAAAGAGATCATTTTGCTCGCAGAGGGCCGCCTGGTGAATCTCGGCTGCGCGACCGGACACCCGAGCTTCGTGATGAGCAACTCCTTCACCAACCAGGTACTCGCCCAGATCGAGCTGTGGAACAATCATAGGAACTACGAAAACAAAGTCTATGTGCTCCCGAAACATCTCGACGAAAAAGTGGCGCGGCTGCACCTTGAAAAGATCGGGGTCGAGCTGGACGAGCTCACCAGCGAGCAGGCCGCTTACCTTGGGATCAGCAAAGATGGTCCGTTCAAAACTGACCATTACCGGTACTAAGAGCATCACCCAATCTTTTCAAAAAATCGACCGATGAAAAAGATCATCCCCATCCTGTTTTGCCTGGCATGTATGGCCGGCTGCAAGAATGAAGACAAAAAAAATAGCAGCACCGACACTGCGACCTTTCACGGTGATACGACTTCCAACGGCAGGGGAACTGTTCGAAAAGACACCGCCGTCGCGGAAACCGTGAAGCTCGATACCGCCTGCATCACCGGAACGTTCAAGGACAAGTCAGAGGCCGCACTTTTGGTAAACCCCAGGAAAATCATTTTGAAGCGCGACGGCACTGGTGAAGACATTTACACGCTGGAGGACCGCCGTCCGATTCGGTGGTCATTGAAGAACGGCAGGTTGTACATTCATTCCAGGGGCGAACCAAAAGGCAGTGCGGGTACGGAGGCATATATCAATTGCAAATCGAATGAGCTTTCGATCTATGGTTACACCTTCGGCAAGAATTAAGTGCGTGCAGCAGGCAGAATGCGCACCAGCTTAACAAAACGCTGCTCGTAATATCCGCGCAGCGGCGAAACGATCACACCTTTCCCCTTTCCTGAGGAAGAATGGACGAATTCAATGCCGTTGTTTCCCACGCTGCTTACAATTCCCATGTGACCAATGCGCCGCTGGCTCGCGTCGGTCCCCGTAAACAGGATCAGGTCGCCCGGGCGTGCCTGCGCCGGTGGCACGGTTACACCGAAGTCGGCGAAGTCCGCTGACGAACGCGGCGTTCGCAATCCAAAATGCAAAGCGACGTAGTAAACAAATCCCGAACAGTCGAATCCTTTCGAGGGATCGGTGGAACCATATACGTAGGGCGTTCCGATCAGGGTTTTGGCGAAAGCGACAAAGTCCTCAGGCCCGATTACCTCTTTTTCAATGGGCGGCGTCAGCTTCACGTCAAGCGCCACCGCCGATATACCCTGGGTCAGCGAGCTGCTGTGTTCGGATTTTGAAAAAAAAGCGGGTGAGATCAGAAAAAGAATCCATGTAAAAAATCGCATAGGCCGGTCTTTGCTGCCTAGTAGTCAAAATTGCTGCCTTCAATTGTGAACGGTTGCGGATTAACAGCGTTTTGCTCTCTGCCCCTCAACGTCCTACGGAATAATATCCCGCTCATATGTGAAAATCCTATTGCAGGGTTTGTTAATTTCGGAAATGGACCGCGCCGCCCCGCTGCAAAAAATGGTATGGATCCTTCTGTTTGCATTCCTGTTCACGGGAGGGTTGATCTACGCGCGTCCTTTCCTCGTCCCCCTCTGCTTTGGCGGACTGCTCGCAATGCTGTTCATACCCGTCAGCCTCTGGTTTGAAAAGCTGGGTTTGTCGCGCGGGCTGGGAATCGCCGCCTGCATTCTGCTGTTCGTTAGCATACTGGCCGGCATCGTGTGGCTGATCAGCTGGCAGATCACCGATCTTGCGAGTGAGGCGACCCAGGTAGAAACCAGGCTGCGTGAACTCATCGCAAAAGCGCAGGAATTCGTGCGCAAACATCTCGGGATCTCGCTGCAGCAGCAGAATGAGTTCCTCGGCAATCAGGCGCAGGGTGCCGGCACCTTCGTATCCCGCATCAGTTCCTCACTGGCGGGCTTCTTTGTAGATCTGATCCTGGTGCTGGTGTATATTTTTCTATTTATGTATTATCGTGGCCGCATCAAATCGTTCATTCTGCAACTCATCCCACGCGGCGAGCAGAAGAATGCCCAAGAGATCATTCAGGGTATCCGGAAAGTATCCCGGCAATATGTGACCGGACTGGGGCTGATGATCCTCTCTCTCTGGATCATGTACAGCATCGGTTTCTCTATTGTGGGGGTACGATACGCAATTTTGTTCGCTATCCTCTGCGGGCTGTTCGAGCTCGTACCGTTTATCGGGAATCTTACGGGAAATGCACTCGCCGTCCTGATGGTAATGATACAGGGAGGAGGGGTTGGAATGATCGTCGGCGTGCTTGTGACCTATGCGATCGTGCAATTCGTACAGAGTTATTTCCTGGAACCGCTGGTGGTAGGCGCAGAAGTTAATATCAACCCCCTGTTCACCATCATCGGGCTGGTGGCCGGAGAACTGATTTGGGGGATCGCGGGACTGGTGCTGGCGATCCCGCTGATGGGGATCATTAAGATTATTTGCGATCATATTGAAGCATTGAAGCCGTACGGATATCTTATCGGCAGTGACGGCAGGAAACGACGGCATACAAAGCAGACAGCAAAGCGATGAAGAACAATCCAGAGACAATCATTCGCAGGGCAACGGAGGCAGATCTGCCTGTGCTGTTGCAGTTCGAGCAGGAGCTGATCCGGCATGAACGGGCGTTCGATTGCACGATCCGGAGCGGAGCAGTTCATTATTATGACCTGCGTGCGATGATCGAAAGCGATTCTGTATGCCTGCTCGTTGCGGAACAGGAAGGCCGGGTAGTGGCCAGCGGGTATGCGCGTGTTGAAAAAGCCAGGCCCTGGCTGGATCACGAGGAGTACGCTTATCTTGGCTTCATGTATGTTGATCCGGCCTTGCGCGGGCTGGGATTGAACACACAAATCATTGAAGCCCTAAAAACCTGGTGCCGCCAGAAAGCGCTCCGTGAATTGCGACTGGAAGTTTATTCTGGAAACAGCGCAGCAATCCGCGCTTATGAAAAAGCCGGGTTCGGTGCCCACATCGTGGAAATGCGGACAGAGGTCTCCGGGCTCAGCCGCGGCGGTTCAGGGTAAAGCTAAAGTCTTCGTTTCCCACGAGCGGATTTCCGTCTTCGTCCGCAAGCAGGATGATATTCGTCGCAGGCATCAGGAAATGCACCGTTTTACCCGCCACATCGTTCAGCCGGAAGATAAGCTGCCCTTTGCGGTTGCGTTGAGCAGACCACGTGCCGCGGACCCCCAGAAGGCGTTCATCGCTTCCTACGATCGTGCCTTTCAAAAAATAGGAAGCAGGATTCTCCTGCAGTACCAGAAGCCATTTCTGCTTGTAGCAACCCCGCGATCCGGGAAGGCAGGGCGTGCGCCCCTGGAATACCACGGAGTCCGCAAAACTTGCGGCTGAATAATGATCCAGTGGTTCCCGTTGTTGCTCACCTTCCCGGTTGAGGGTATAGCTCCAGCCGCCCGTACCTGTCAGCATTTCTTTTGAGGCATTCAGCACGTGCAGCAGATTTGTATTCAACTTTGCAAAACTCAGGCGGTGATTTCCATGCTCGAGGTAAACTTCCCGATCGTTTTCGCCTAAAATGCCCGCGAGGCGAACCCATTTTCCTCCTCCATAAAAACCATTAGTATTCGGTTTTCCTCTACCGTAATTGCACGAAAGTGAAAACCGCTTTTCTTCCAGCTCCAGGTTCCAGCGAATAAAATCAACGGAATCTGCCGCGGAGATGCCCAGAAATTCTCTCACGACCGGATCGGCGGGCGTGCTGCCGGTAAAGGATCGCTCCCTGCCGCTGACGCAAGCCGAAAGTAGCAGAGCGGCGAGCAATGGAATGCGCGTCATGGCTTTTATTTTCCCGAAGTTCATCTATTTTTTCATTTAAATACGAGCCGGCGTTTGCTGGCACCGTTTTTTCATTTCGAAAAAGAAAAATCATGGCACAGGAAAGCAGTAAGCACAAAAGCCTGCAACGTCTCGGCAAGGAAAATCTCGGCAGACGGAGAACGCCCAATCAGCCGGAGTCGCCCGACAAGGTGGACCGCCGCGGCGGCAACGAGCGGCGACAGCTCACGGGACACTACCGCACGGGCAGTGAATCGAACGCCGGTCCGGGAAAAGGAAGAGGGCGGGCAAGGCGGAAATCACAGCCCGGAGGAGCGCGGTGAGACGGAAGTCGGGAGTGTTTTAAAGTGAAAAGCGACAAGGCGGATTCCTGAGCAATTCGACACCTGTTGTTGCAAGTTCAGCTAAACTTTAAACCGATTCCGAATCCCCCATAACCGCTATTCAACAACCTTCAACAAGCTTCAACTATTTTCAACCGCTCGACAAACGTCATACTTCACGATGTAGTAAATTGTTTTCGAATCAATTCCTCTGCGCAACCGACCCACTCCGGATTCTCATTGAGTGCCGGGATCATGGTGAATTGCATTCCGCCCGCATTCATAAAAATCTCGGCCCCCTCCTTTTCAATTTCCTCGAGCGTTTCCAGGCAATCGCTTATAAATGCGGGGCAGGCCACCAGCAGATTACGGATGCCTTTTGACGGGAACTGCCCGAGCTGTGTAGCGGTAAATGGCTTCAACCACGCATCCCGTCCCAGCCGGCTTTGAAAAGAAAAGCTGTATTGGCTTTTATCAAGACCAAGCTCTCCGGCGACCAGCTCTGTAGTTACAATTACATGGTGCCGGTAGCAGAACCGGTGAGCGGGCGAGTTGACCTCGCAACAGCCCGGTACCCTCAGGCAATGTGTTTGAGTAGGATCTGTTTTCAACAAATGCCTTTCGGGAATTCCATGGTAGCTGAATAAAAGGTGATCAAATGGCCGGCTTGTATACGGTCGTATCGAAGCGGCAAGGGCGCGGATATATCCGGAATGATTGTAGAACGGCGGCACCACCTTCAGCGTGGAGCCGTACTTCGCCGTGAGGTGCAGCTGTCTTACCTGTTCCACCGCGGTTTCATAGCTGCTCATCGCGTAGTGAGGATAAAGAGGAAACAGGACCAGTCGCGACAGCGCAGGATTTTGCTCGTGAATAGTCTTCAGCACCTCAGCTGTCGATGGCTGACCGTAGCGCATGCAGTAGTATACCGGCTCAAAAAACCGCGACTGGAGCGCGTGCCGGAGATTCCGGGTATGGACGACAAGTGGGGAACCTTCCTCCGTCCAGATACTCCTGTATTTCGCAGCGCTCCTGACAGCCCGGAAAGGGACAATCATTCCTTTCACGAGCAATGCGCGGAAAAACCTCGGCACGTCCATGACACGCCCATCCATGAGGAATTCGGTGAGGTAAGGTTTCAAATGCCTGGTAGTGGGGCTTTCAGGCGAACCGAGGTTCATGATCAGGATTGCGGTAGGGTGCATAGTCGGGGAAGGCTAGAAACCGCTAAAGATATCCGCTGAATTGTAAAAGATTTGTCAGCATGTGCCTGTTTTTACCCAAGAATGACATAAGAGAGGTGATAAGGAGGAATTTTGCGGTTACCCATTTATATGTACTTCCACATGTCCCACAACCCGGAGCACATTGCATCCAGGTTTTGTGTCGCAGGGATCAATTTTCACGACGCAATAGCTGAAGAAAGAAGCCTTTTCGCTATTCCAGCCACCCACCGCGGACGGCTGCTTCGCGAAGCCTCGAAGCGAGGCTTTCGAAGCCTCCTGGTGTTGTCTACCTGCAACCGCACCGAGCTGTATGGGTTTTGCGAATCTGACAAAGACCTGACCGATTTGTTGCTGGATCATAGCCGTGGCACCCAGGAATTATTTGACCGGCGCGGTTTCGTATTGCGCGGTCGTGAGGCTCTGGAACACCTGTTTCGCGTAGCTGCTGGATTGGAATCCCAGATCACCGGCGACTTCGAAATTGCCGGTCAATTGCGCGACGCGCTGATGGCTGCGCGACAGGCAGGACTGGTGGGACCACTGATGGATCGCACGGTAAGTTATGCACTGCAGGCCTCAAAGGCGGTTCGCTCTTCCACGGCCCTGAGCAGCGGCACGGTTTCCGTGTCCTACGCGGCAGTGAAATGGTTAAATGAACACCCGGAAGGCGAAAGGAAATCATTTCTCGTGCTGGGGAGCGGAGCTTTGGCCCGCAATGTTGTCAGGAACATTCATCAGTACGCAAGACCTGAACGGGTCACGATAGTCAACCGGACTGAAGCGAAAGCGATGGCGCTGGCCAACGAAACAAATTCCATCTTTCTTCCGTTTGCGGACCTGCCCAGGGCGGTGCAGGACTCCGATGTACTTGTTGTGTGCACGAGCGCGCCGACTTACCTGCTTACAATAAATCATTTTTGCGCCGCCTCCCGGCGCGTCATCATTGACCTTTCCGTGCCTCAAAACGTAGATCCGGCCGTCGGCAAACTGCACGGCATTACGCTCGTTGGCGTGGACGAGGTCTCGCGGATACTGAACCTGACCCACAACCGCCGTCGGGCGGAAATACCCAAAGCGGAAAAAATTATTCATCAGCACCTTCTTTCATTTTACGAGTGGCTGGCCGTGTACCGCCATACACCATTGATCAGGGACATGGAGGAAAAACTTTATCACCTCGGCGGGATTCACTACCCCGAATCCGAAAATGCCGCATGTGGATCCGTCCGCAACCTTATCAACAAGACGATCGGCCGGTTCGCGACGAACCTGAGGGAAAAGCAGGAAAAAGGCTGCCAGTACATTCGCGCAATCAATGAATTTTTAGGAACGGCCGGGTGATGAGTGGAAAACACATTCGCATCGGCACCAGGGAAAGTCCGCTGGCTAAGGCGCAGGCTCACATCGCTGCGACCGGGCTGGAACAGGCGGGATATACTTCGGAGATGATTCTCGTCAAAAGCGGAGGTGACATCGACCTGCATACCCCGTTATACGAAATGGGTGTACAGGGAATTTTTACGCGTGAGCTGGACGTCGCTTTGCTGAAAGGGGAAATTGATATTGCAGTCCATTCGCTGAAGGATATACCGGTACAGCCAGCAATGGGTATTGTTATAGCGGCGGTGTTGGAGCGGGAATCCCCTCTGGACGTACTGGTATGGAAAGATGAGATGGCGGCCAATAAGCTGCCTTCGGGTGCAGAACTTCGAATCGCGACCAGCAGCATCCGCCGCACCGCACAATGGAAACATCGGTTTCCGGCAACAAGTTTTGAAGACATCCGCGGTAACGTGGGAACCCGGTTGAAGAAGTTACATACTTCCGAAATTGACGGGGCTGTTTTCGCAGCTGCCGGACTGAGGCGCCTTGGACTCACCGCTAACGAAACAGGGCCGCAAACGATGCTTGACTGGATGCTCCCCGCACCGGGGCAGGGCGCCATCGCGGTTTGCTGCCGTGCTGAGGATGCACCAATGGCGGCAGCCTGCAGTTTGCTGAACCATGAAGAAACCAGCATGTGCACGCGTGTGGAACGGGAGTTTTTGCGGTTGCTGCATGGAGGTTGCACGTCACCTGTGGCGGCACTTGCGGTGATCACAAACGACCAATTGCGGTTTGAAGGGAACATTGTTTCGCCGGACGGGAAACAAAAGGTAAGCACTCTCTTTACCGTGAACTCCCGACAGTTTGGCGAGGTGGCAGGAATTGCGGCCGATCAGGTGATGCGGCAGGGAGGGCTGAAATTGCTGAAGCGTTGAAAAGGCAAGTAACCATATTGTCCACAAAAAAACTGAGGCCTTCGGTACTCGAAACGGCAATGGCGGGCGGTATTCACATACATGACCTGGATTTCATCAGAATACGCAAACACGTTTCTCCTGAAACCGCCCAGGCCTTGGCGGATTGCCGCGACCAAATTGTTTTCACGAGCAGCCATGCGGTGCAAGCCTTTGCCCTGAATCTGAAAGAATCCGGACTCACGGCTCAGACGCAGCAGGTATTCTGCCTGGCCGGGAAAACACTGAACGCTGTGAGGCGTTTGCTGAACCCCAAAAAAATCAGTGTGGCGGGTGATGCCTTTTCACTGGCGCAGCTCATTCTGGACACGGGACCCACGGCACCACTCAGCTTTGTTTGTGGAAGCAGACGGCGCGATGAATTGCCGGAACTCCTGAAAAAGCACGACATCGTTCTTCGCGAGGTCCACGTATATGATACCCTGATCGAGCCGAAACCGGTTCGTCTGGCATACGAGGGAGTTCTTTTTTTCAGTCCGAGTGGCGTAGAAGCTTTCTTCCAGGTCAACGTTCTCCGGGAGGGAATCGTCTGTTTCAGTGTCGGTGCTACGACGGCAAACGAGCTGCGCCGCCTCACTAATAACAGCGTGATTGTTGCCGCACAAACCAGCCAGGAAAGCGTGCTCGATTCGGTAATCAATTATTTCGGTCAGACAAAATCAAAGTGAAGATTATGACAGCAACTTCGGGAACGCAGCTTGTGGACTCTAGAAACCAGGTTTTGCAAAATGATCTTTTGCTCAAGGCCCTTCGTAAGGAAGACGTCCATCGCCCTCCCGTGTGGATGATGCGGCAGGCGGGGCGTTATCTCCCCGAGTACATGCGTATAAAAGCAAAATATGATTTTTTCACCCGCGTGCAGACGCCGGAGCTCGCAGTTGAGATCACGCTGCAGCCGGTGGATCTTATAGGCACGGACGCGGCCATTATTTTCAGCGACATTTTGGTGGTGCCGCAGGCTATGGGAATGTTGGTCGAAATGAATGAGGGCAAAGGACCCTCGCTGCCGGCCCCGGTACGCAGCATGGCCGATGTACAGCGGCTGATAATCCCGGAAGCCGCGGACCGGCTGCAATATGTTTATGATGCACTGCGCCTTTGCAAGTCGGAACTCAACGGCAGGGTCCCGCTGATCGGATTTGCGGGCGCGCCGTGGACGCTTCTGTGCTACATGGTGGAAGGGCGCGGCAGCAAAACCTTCGATGTAGCGAAGGCATTTTGTTACCGGGAGCCGGAAGCCGCACATTCTCTGCTCAGTGCATTAACTGAGGTAACGGTGGCATACCTCAAAGCACAGATACGTGCGGGTGCGGATTGCGTACAGATTTTCGATAGCTGGGGTGGTCTTTGCGACCGTGATGACTTTGGAGTTTTTTCACTTCCCTACATCGAGAGGATTGTTCGTGCCGTGAGCGACGAAGCGCCGGTTATCGTTTACGCCAAGGGGGTATGGCACAGCCTTCCGGAGCTTCAACTTACAGGAGCCGCCGCTCTCGGACTGGACTGGTGCAACACCCCCGAAAATGCCAGAAGTCTGACGAAAAGCGGCATCACCCTGCAGGGAAACTACGATCCGGCGAAATTGCTGCAACCCCGGTCCAGGATTGTGGAGGACGTGCACCGCATGATCCGTGCATTTGGTCCGCAGCGGTACGTGGTGAACCTCGGTCACGGCATATTACCAGTTACGCCGGTGGAACATGCGCGCGCGTTTGTCGAAGCAGTTAAGTCATGGAAACAGTAAAGGAGAGGTTTACTCACCATTTGCAGCGTATGCAGGACCTGATCTGCGGGTCGCTTGAACAGGAAGACGGGTCCGCGTGCTTCAGCGAAGACAGCTGGCAGCGGCCGGGAGGTGGAGGCGGCAGAACCCGCATTCTGCAGGAGGGGTCCGTTTTCGAAAAGGCGGGAGTCAACTTCAGTGAAGTGTACGGTAAAATCACCCCTCCTTTGCGCTCGCAGTTACAGCTGGCCGGAAGTTCATTTTTCGCCACCGGCCTGTCTATCGTCATTCATCCGCTGAATCCGTTTGTGCCGACTACTCATGCCAACGTTCGCTATTTTGAACTTTATGATGAGCAGGGCGAATGTTGCGACCGCTGGTTTGGAGGCGGCATAGATCTCACCCCCTATTACCTTTTCGCTGACGACTGCGTTCATTTTCACCGCACACTAAAAGCCTGCTGCGACCGCAGCGGACCCGATCTGTATCCACGGTTGAAAAAACAGTGCGACGAATACTTTGTGAATATTCACCGGGGACGGGAAGCCAGGGGCGTCGGCGGGATTTTTTTTGATCATTGCCGCCCGGGAAATGGAAGCACAGCGGCGTTTTGGCTGGATTTTACAGAGGAGTGCAGCAGATCATTTTTACCGGCATACCTTCCCATCGTGGATCGCCGGAAAAATATACCGTACACCCCGCGCCACAGAACCTGGCAGGAAATAAGGAGGGGGCGCTACGTGGAATTCAACTTGATGTACGACCGGGGCACATTGTTTGGCCTGAAAACAGGCGGCAGGACGGAAAGCATCCTGATGAGTCTGCCCCCTGCTGTCCGATTTCAATACAACCACGTGCCGGAACCTGGCTCAGAGGAAGAAAAACTGGTGACGATTCTAAAGAACCCCGTTGATTGGGCCTGAACAAAAAAAATAACCGATGTACCTGCAAAGACGCAACAGGATCCTGAGAAAATCACCTGCCATCCGGAGCATGGTTGCCGAAACTGTGCTGCAGCCGGATGACTTTATCGTACCGCTTTTTATTATAGAAGGAAAAGGCCTGGAGGAGCCTATTCCCTCGATGCCCGGTTACTTCCGATACTCGCTGGACAAAACGGTGGAAGAAGTAAGGCAGCTTTGGAACATGGGACTTCGGAGCGTGTTGCTCTTCATCAAATGCGCTGATGAACTTAAAGATAATACGGGGCGCGAAGCGCTCAACCCGGATGGGCTGATGCAGCGCAGCGTCAGGGCGATCAAAGACGCCGTCCCCGACCTTTGTGTAATGACGGATGTGGCGCTTGATCCGTATTCTTCCTATGGGCACGACGGCATTGTATCCGGCCACGAGATTGTTAATGACAGCACGGTGGAAGTCCTTGCAAAAATGAGCGTGAGCCATGCGATGGCCGGCGCTGACTTCGTGGCTCCCAGCGATATGATGGATGGAAGGATCGCGGCGATCCGAAAAGCCCTCGAGGAAAATAACCTGAAGCATGCAGGCATTCTGAGTTACAGCGCGAAGTATGCATCCTGTTTTTACGGTCCGTTCCGCGACGCGCTGGACAGCGCTCCCGGTTTTGGCGACAAGAAAACCTACCAGATGGACAGCTGCAACCGGCTCGAAGCGATCCGGGAAACGGTGATGGATGTTGAAGAAGGCGCAGATATCGTTATGGTGAAGCCCGCGCTCAGCTATCTTGACATTATCCGCGAAGTGAAGAACACGGTGACCGTGCCGGTGGCGGCCTACCAGGTTAGTGGTGAATATGCAATGGTAAAGGCTGCGGCCGCCAACGGATGGCTCGACGAAAGCAAGGCGGTCATTGAAATTACCACGTCCATCCGGCGGGCGGGGGCGGATCTCATAGCGAGCTATTTTGCGAGAGACATTATTCAACTACTCAACGCGTAATGTACAGCAGAAGCGAAGCCCTGTTTGCCCGGGCAAACCAATCAATCCCCGGCGGTGTAAACTCACCCGTGCGGGCGTTCAAAAGCGTCGGAGGCTGTCCGCTTTTTATCAAAAATGCGAAAGGAGCATACCTGTACGACGAAGACGGCCACCGGTATATCGATTATATCAACAGCTGGGGACCAATGATTTTCGGGCATGCATGGGAGCCCGTGTTGGAGGCGTTGCGTGAGCAAATGGGTCATTCTGTGAGCTACGGAGCACCGACGGAGCTGGAAGTGGAAATGGCGGAGCTGATCCGCGAGATGGTTCCAAATGTGGGTCTGGTTCGGATGGTAAACAGCGGCACTGAGGCCTGCATGAGCGCCCTGCGCCTGGCGAGAGGTTACACCGGACGGAACAAACTGATCAAGTTCGAAGGCTGCTATCACGGGCATGCGGATCCCTTTCTGGTGCACGCGGGGAGTGGAGTAGCAACCCTCGGCATTCAGTCAGTCCCGGGCGTAACGCACGCGACCGCAGCAGATACGATCACTCTGCCTTTTAACGACGGCAAAAAAGTGCGCGAGACGGTGAATGCTCATGTGGGCAATATAGCGGCCATCATCGTGGAGCCGGTGGCCGGAAACATGGGTTGTATCCCACCGGAGCCGGAATTCCTGCAAACGCTGCGCGCTGTCTGCGATGAGAACAAGATCGTGCTGATCTTCGATGAAGTAATGACTGGTTTCCGACTGGCACCTGGCGGTGCCCAGGAGCGGTACGGGGTTGAGGCAGACCTCCTCACATTTGGAAAAATTATAGGCGGGGGCCTCCCGGTGGGTGCCTATGGTGGCAGAAAGGAAATCATGGAATGGATCGCACCGGCAGGCAACGTATACCAGGCGGGAACGCTCAGTGGAAACCCACTTGCCATGCGCGCCGGAATGACCACCCTGCGGCAGCTGCACACCCGTCCTGAAATTTATGAAGAACTGGAGCGCAAGGGTTCCCTGCTGGAGCTGGGGCTTTGCGAGATTTTCAAACAACAAGGTCTGCCCGTTTGTATCAACCGGGTTGGGAGTATGATCAGCGTACACTTTACCGCCGAACAGGTAATTGATTTCGCCGGCGCCGCGGCAGCGAATAATGAGCTGTTTCGAAAATACTTTCACCATTGCCTCGCGCAGGGAATTTACCTGCCGCCGTCACCTTTTGAAAGCTGGTTCATCAGCAGCGCGTTGAGCGAAGCGGATATCGATAGGACGCTCGAGGCAACGAGAAAATTCGTCACTGCATTATAACGATGGAACTTCAATATCTCAAGGCAGTGCATATCATTTTCGTGGTGACGTGGTTTGCGGGATTGTTTTATCTACCGCGCCTGATGGTATACACAGCCGAAGCAAACGCACTCGAGAATAGAGATACAAAAGCCGCGCTGCTGGCACAGTACCGTCTCATGCAGAGAAGACTGCTGTACGGCATCACCTGGCCTTCGGCAATCATTACAGCAGTGTTGGGCGCAAGGCTGCTCATGATCTATCCGCTGACCGGCTGGTTGAAACTAAAACTCGTTTTTGTGATCCTGCTGTACCTGTATCATTTCAGCCTGCAGGTCCTTTACAACCAGCAGCGACAAAATGTGTTCAGGTACAGCGGACAGCAACTCCGCTTCTGGAACGAGGTGCCCACGGTGATCCTTTTTGCCGTCGTTTTCCTCGCCGTAATGAAAAACACGGACGATGTCTGGTGGGGGCTGGCGGGCCTCGCCGGTTTAGTATTGCTTTTAGTCGCCGGAATACGTGGTTACCGATACTGGCGGACCAAGAAATAAGATTACTAGTCGGTGGCGAGAGAATATCAAATATTAAATGTTGAAGTTGGGTTGTCTTTCAAATTGCATGTCTGGCCGCAAAGTCGCCGCGCATCGTTACTCATCACTCATTACTCATCATTCATGTCTTCCCTCTTCTGACTTCCGACTCCTGTCTTTACTGACTTTTCCGACCAATCCTGTACAGCCTCCCTTCATCCGTAACCGCGTACAGCGCCCCGTCCCGGCCCTGTTGCACGTCGCGGAATCGTTGTCCTTCTCTGCTGAGCAACCGCTCCTCTCCCACTACCCGGTTGTTCCGGATCACCAGCCGCGCGATGTGATTGCTGTTCAGCCCGGTGATGAATAAATTGTTCTTCCATTCCGGAATTTCCGAACCGGTGTAAAAGCACATCCCGCTGGGTGACAACACCGGATCCCAGTAGTAAACGGGCTGCTCCATGCCCTCTTTTTGAGTGATGCCCTGCCCAATAGTGCCGCCGCCGTATTCGACACCATAGGTAATCACCGGCCAGCCGTAGTTTTTCCCGGCACGGATCAGGTTGAGTTCATCGCCGCCGCGCGGACCGAATTCGTTTTGCCAGAGATCCCCTGTTTCAGGGTGAAATGCGAGACCCTGGGTGTTGCGATGTCCGTAAGTGTATATCTCGGGCAGCACGTCGGGCCGATTTAAGAACGGATTTCCGGCGGCCGGCTTTCCCTCCTTGGTGATGCGAACCAGCTTGCCCAGCGCCGAATTCAACCATTGAGCCTGCGGACGCGTGGCCAGGTCGGAACGTTCGCCGGTGCTCAAGATCAGGTTGCCCGCCTGATCAAAAACGACTCTGCCACCATAATGCAAGGTTCCACGGTACGCCGGAATGGCGCGGTAGATCACCGTTGCATTTTCCATACTGCGTTCGTCAGCGGATAGACGCGCTTTTGCAACCGCCGTGAGGTTACCGTCGGTGATACGTTCTGAAAATACCCAATAGACCAAGCGGTTTCGCGAGAAATCGGGATCCAATGTGAGTCCCAGCAATCCCCCCTGGCCTCCCGCATTCACTGCCGGGACCCCTGTAATTGCAGCGGACACATTGCCGGATGTAGTGACGATGCGGATAGTTCCCCCTTTTTCTGTAACAAGCAGCCGGCCGTCCGGAAGAACCGCAATGCCCCAGGGCCGATCGAGATCGTCAGTCACTACAGAAACCGAATAAGGCGTGCTGGTTGTCACGCCGCCCGCCCGCGTCTGCCCCGCAAACGCCGGTTTGTAACTCGTATTTGCCGGCCGCGTTTCAACAGGTTTGGCCGTACTCGTATCACCTCCGCCAGAGGCGCCGGTGTTTCGCGGATTGCAGGTGGCAGAAACGAAGGCGCCGAGGATTCCAAGGCAGGTAATTGTTTTCAACATATCCGAACAGTTAAATAATGAAAAAGCGTTCCCGCACTAGTGCAGGAACGCGGCAAAATTATCAAGGGTTGGCCTTACGATTCCAAATTCTTGACGAACTGCGAAAATCATTGCTTTCGGGCTTCCAAATCCAGCTCGATGTTCACTTTCTCGGAAATGAACTTATCCTTCAACGTTTTGTCGTTACCGTAATTCATATTCCAGTCCGTCCTGTCAATATCGAAATTCGCTTTGGCACGGACCTGGTCACCGTCCAGATCGACGCGTGCCGGGAAACTGATGTTCCGGGTAACGTCTTTCAAGGTGAAATTCCCGCTGACGCGAAAGTTGGCTCCCTCCACAATGGACGTGTCCGCCGCGTCGGGGCGATAAGGCTCGACACCGGTAATTTCGAAGCGGGCACTGCCGAATTTATCTGCATCAAAGAAATCGCCGCTCATCAGGTGTGGGCCGAGCTTGCCGGCAAACATGTTTTCCTTGCTGTCGAGCTGCATCGAACGGATGTTGATCACGAAGCTGCCGCTGCTGATCTCGTTGCCTTTAATAGTTAGCTGGCCTGAGCCTAGCGTAAAGCGCCCAACGTGATTTTTGCCAACTCCATGGCCGGTAAACTTCACCCGCGACTCCGCGGTGTCGACCACGAAAATTTCCCCACCGCCTTCGGCAACCTGCTGCTTTTCCGAGATCCGGGCCTCATCACCTTTCGGTGCGTTGGCGCATCCGACGAAAAACAGCGCCGCCACCCCGGGTACGAACCACCTTTTCATAGAATCAGTTTTACCCGATCTGTCCCAAAAACCATGCAGTTACGCTGTGAACCGCGAAAAAAACCGCAAAGACATCTGACTGGTGACCGGGTTACCTGGCACGAGCACAGCACCCGGCTGAACATGCGATTTTCAGACCGAGGGGCAACGGCGGGTGCTTATTAGGCCTGATTCAAAATCTTCGAAGCCAATTCGCACCGTCACAGCGACCCGCTGCAGGCCACCAGCCGGCGATGCCGCTGACACACACAGCTCCAGTCTAACAAGCCCTTTTAGTTTAAGATTTTTTTCGAGGTAATATTTTCAGTGACCGGTCATGGGACTGGCATCATTTTGCGACTAGTATCTGAAAACATCCATATGAACAGGCCCGAACACAACAGGAAACCTGCGCCTAAGAAGAAAAAAGTCACTTCGAAGCAAAAAGTGCGGGAACATTTGCGCAACCGCCACCACGTGATCACGGATGAAGACATCCGCGACGTTGTGATTGGACCCGAGGCGGTAGATCTCGATGCGCAACGGGAACATAATCCCGACGCCCGGGTAGAGGATGCCTCGGAAAAGTTGAAAAAGGAAATTCCCGAAGATAAAAAGACCACGCCCTGGGATCTTCTTGGCGAATGATCGGGCAATACCCAAGGAGATATACACAACTGTTGGGAAAACTATTGTGCTCCCGCAGATTGGCACACTATTTTTACCTCGTCGGGAAAACGACCCTATGAAATCCATTTACAAGAAACTAAGCCGGCTGAAGAAAAAGTATGCAGACGATTACGCGGGCCGGCTCTCCATTCTGATGCTGCTGTTCTTTCTGCTTTTCGGTACCGTAAGCCTCTACTTCCTGCTGCAATCTCCAAGCTAAAATTACTTCGGCAGGCGGCGTCCTTCCTGCACCACGCAGGCGAGGAAGTGTCGGAATTTTTGCGAGTCTTCACCCAGTGTGATAACCGTTTCTTTCCTGTTGCTCCCGGTGAGCACGATTTGGGAAATGGACTGCGTGCTCATTTTCTGTAACAGGGAAGGAATCGAAGCGGAATTCTTGAAGACGATGTGGAAGTAGCCATCGCAGTTCATCGTGCCCCCGTTCCGCGCCGTAAATTTCATTTTGCTCCCTTCAAAATAAATCACCGCGGTGGAATTGAGATCGAAGCATTTCTCGGAACCCGAAACCGTAAAAAATATGTCGAACTCGTGGCGGTTGGCGCTCATATCTATGGAAGCGTTACGGACTTCGAAAAAACCGGTCGACAGGCTTACTTCTTTCGTGTAGGGATCGGTTTCGCGGACGAGCGAACAATCGAGGCGCGCGCTGTCCTGCGCATTTGCGAGAGCCGAAAGAAAGATGAAGAATGGAAGAAACCGGTTCATAAGGACAATTGCGCGTAAAATAGAGAGAATTCCGGATCGGCGTTGTTAAAAATGGCAGGACTGCCGGGCATAAACTGTGGACAAGTCCGGAATTTCGCACACGGACCGGTGCCACAGCTGCTGGCATGTTTTTTTCAATGTTAGCCCGAAATCCCTTGCCATGCTCAATCATTTCCTGCACTCTGCCAGAACAGCTGTGCACGATATAAATAACTACCTGAAGTCGAACGCCGAGATCTGCATGGACTTCATGATCCGGATAAACGGCCAGGCGGCCGCTTTGGAAACGGTGGAAATCGACCCGGTAACCAGCCATAACCGGATGGCGGCCGTCTCCCGGAAGTACGAGCTGGGCTATGGCGACCTGGAGAATTTCGGCTGCTTTGAAGAAAATTATTAATGTAAAGAATTCTTTCCGGTGAGGAAATATTTCCACGGAGTCCCCAACGCCGGCCCGTGGATTGTCAAAGTCAACTTATTGGCAACTGTATAACAAATGCGCCTGTCAATAGCACATAAATTGCACGGTCGACAACATAGTCCGAGACACATGGAATTCAACTTCGTCAAAAACATACAATTTACCCGGCTCGTAAAGGCGGAAGGAAGATTGAGGGAATTCAACTTCAGAAAATTCCGCGGGGAGAACAGTGAGACGCTGTTTTCGGTGGACGTGGTGGATGACCGGGGGAACCGGATCATTTTCCGCATGCGCCACGAAGCAGATGGCTGGAAGATCCTGCCCGCGCAACTTCCCTCCTGGATTATTAACAGCGAAAGCAACCTAAACAGCCTGATCGAGGAGGAACTGCGGCAGGCGTCTTAGAGAAGGCAGAGTTGAAAGTTGTGGAAGGTTGTTTAAGGTGGTTCAATTGATCAACAAAGCCGCCCACGCATTACTCATCACTGTTTACTCATTCCCACCACTCATACTCATCGCTCATCATTCATTGTAAAACCGTATCAACGGAAAATTGAATCTTTGCGCCTCGGACATGGTGCAGGCATACAATTTCCTGGGCTCCTGGCAATTATTTCCGGAGAAAGGCAACTACGAGTTTGGGGAACGGCCTCGAAGCGGTACCTACAAGATCGAGATCGTCCGTGGGGAGCGTACGCTCCAGATCACGCATAACTGGGTGTCCCTCTCCGGCCAGGCTTTTGAATCCCAGTTTACGATTTCTGCGAATGGTGAGATGCATGATTTCCCAGACCGGTCCCTGGCCGACCGAGTACAAGCCCGATTTGCAGACAGCATCAATTTTGAGATCCATTTTTACCGTGACGGAATCGCGCTCCTGCACGTGCAGCACGAGATTATGCCTAACGGCTACCTGCGGCTGACGCAGCAGGGATTAAGGCAGGACGGACCGGGCTACAGCAACACCGAGTATTACCACCGCCAGCTGAGCGTACTTCCCTATTCCGCTTCGGTCGCCGGCGCCCTCATTCGTCCAACGGAAGAAGGCATGATCCGGCACAAGGCGCTGACTGCAATGGAAGAGCAGACCAACATGCAACTTGAACAAATTCGCCGGCAAATCGAGCTGCTCGCGCTGCAGGCCCAGGAAATTCAAAAACGGAAAGACCTTTCGATGATGATCTATGAAGCCAAGCTGAATTTTAAGCCCAACATCGGGCAGGTTTATTACTTATATGAAAAAAACGACGGCAGCCATATTCTTTCGCTCATCGCCCCGGGTGAATGGGGAAAACAGGGGCCTTTCAAACGATTCGTGGCGGCCGTGCGGTTGCTCGCGGACCATACCTGGAGCGAACTTCCTTAACTTTCGACAACAATATGGCACGGCCTAAAAGCAAAAAAAACGACGCCGGTCCGAAGACCCCAAAAAAGACTATCGAAAAATGGGTTGAGGCGTTTAATAGCCGCGATGTACCGGCACTGGGCGAACTCTACCACCCGAAAGCCGTCAACCACCAGGTGGTAAACCGTCCCGTAAGGGGAAGAAAAGCGATCCTGAGCATGTTTCAGCGCGAATTCGCGCAGTTTGAAATGGTCTGCATTGTGGAAAATATTTTTGAGGATGGAGAGTGGGGAATGCTTGAATGGAAGGATCCGTCGGGTTTGAGAGGCTGCGGCTTTTTTCGTGTGCAAAATGGAAAAATCCTCTTTCAAAGAGGATACTGGGACCGGATGTCTTTCCTCGAGGCTCAGAAGCTGCCCATTAAAGCATAAGCGGTTCGCGGCAGACCAATTTTGCCGGAGCCGATGGGTGAAAACGAATTTTTTAACCGTGGAATTGCGTTTCCGGAAAAAACAATGACCAAGCTCTCAGTCAACATCAACAAATTCGCCACACTGCGCAATTCCCGTGGGGGGAACAACCCCGATGTATTGCGAGCCGCCATAGACGCGCAGCAGTTCGGCGCTGATGGCATCACCGTCCACCCGCGTCCTGATGAACGCCACATCCGTTATGACGACGTGCGGCAGATCCGCGAAGTCATCACAACCGAATTCAACATCGAGGGAAACTGCAGGGAGCAGAAATTCATTGATCTTGTGCTGGAAACCCGACCCCACCAGGTTACGCTCGTTCCGGATGAACAGGGACAGCTTACCAGTGATCACGGGTGGGATACACACAAACATCGCGAGTACCTCTCTGATATTGTTTCCCTGTTCAGGAAGGCGGGCATCCGCGTATCGCTTTTTGTAGATCCCGACCCCCGTATGGTCGAAGGAGCCGCGGCGGTCTCGGCCCACCGCGTGGAACTCTATACCGAAGCATATGCGAAATTGTTTGGGCGGGGGAAAAAGGAGGAAGCGGCGAAACCGTATGTGAAGGCAGCGCAACGGGCAAAGGAGTTGGGTCTTGGACTGAACGCCGGCCACGATCTGGATCTTCATAACCTGAAATACCTAAAGCAGCAAATCCCGTGGCTGGATGAAGTGAGCATCGGGCACGCGCTTATCTGCGACGCATTATACCTCGGTTTAGAAAATGTGATCCAGCTTTACAAGCGACAGCTGGAATAATGAAGGAGATTAATTGCAGCCCAAAATCTCGCAGAGCTTCACTTCCAGATCGGCCCCCCGCAAATTGCGCGCTATAATGCGGCCTTCGGGATCAACAAGAAGATTCTGCGGAATGGCATTGATGCGATACAGCTTAGCAGCCGCGTTGCCCCAGAACTGGAGGTCACTGACGTGCGTCCACGTGAGACTGTCCTCGTGAATCGCCTGGATCCATTTTTCCTTTTGACCGGGACGGTCGAGCGACACCCCCAGCACGGTGAAATTCTTGTCCCTGAATTTCCGGAATGTGTGCACCACGTGCGGATTTTCCACGCGGCAGGGACCACACCAGCTTGCCCAGAAATCGATCAGCACATATTTACCGCGAAATGAGGAGAGCGAAACCGGCTGACCCGTTGTATCGGGCTGCGTGAAATCCAGGGCCATGGTCCCTACAGCCCCGATCTTTTTTTCCTGGATGTGCGCTGCCAGCTGCTTGCCTTGATCGGACTGCTTAACCTTGTCGGAAAGTTTCAGAAACCGGTTCTCCAGTCGCGTTACGTCCTCATAAAACTGCGCAGTGATCTGAAGCAAAAAGGCCGTCACTACCGAGCGGGGTTTGCGTGCCACAGCGCTGTCGATCTCATCCTGGAATTTTTTCTGAGCCTCGTTGTAGAGTTGCATCTGCGCGTCGCGTTCCGGTCCCGCGGCCATTACGTTGATGGATGCCGCCAGCGTGCTTTGCTTTTGCAGATGAGGGATCACACGGTCCACGAAAGCGCGAAACTCTTTGTGCGTTACCGAACCCGAAACCTGGAACTGTCCGGGCTTTGCCTTGTCGGGAAATACCGTTATGTTGCTGTTTTCAACAAATACTTCAACCGGGCGGCCCTGCCCGATATAGAGGTAACAGAGCGCCGGCTCTGAAACGGAGCCTTTCAAGATAAATGTTCCTTTTACCGTCTTCCCGGTTTTCAGATCTGTGGCTTCCCCGTTGCGAATCAGCCTGACTTCTGTTCCGTCCGGTACGCCCGGCACCTTACCTGTAATGGTAAAGCCCTTCGGGGCTGTTGCTTTTGCGTTCTGGCTGGGTTGGGCCAGCGAAAGAATCGGGGCAAAGATGAACAGGAGGCAGATCCATTTCATAGACCACAAAAATAACTAATGCGGGGAAAGTTCAGAGGCTCAGCGGCCTAATATTGATGAAAGGAAAGTTTTTGTGGCCTCATTAACATTCGTCGCATTGCTTATAGCGCGGATGTACGCGCTTCCAATCACCACGCCGTCCGCGGTCTGCGACAGCTGGTAGTACGCCTGCCGATCGGCAATGCCGAACCCGACAAGCAACGGATTGTGGAGCTGCATTGCGCGCAGTCGTGAAAGATAGCCAGTTACGGCAGCGAGGGGCCTGCTTCCACCCGTAATGGACGAACTGCTGACGGCGTAAAGGAAACCGCTGCTCGAACGGTCCAGCTCACGAACCCGCTGCGCGGAGGTTTCAGGCGTTACCAGGTAAACGAAATCGAGCCCGTTCGCTTCAATGATCTTTCGGTACCGGGTTTCAAATTCGCGTAGCGGCACGTCGGGAAGGATCAGGCCATCCACGCCGGCCGACGCGGCGGCTGCGCAAAAACGCTCGAAGCCGAATTGCAACACAGGATTGAGATAACCCATCAGCAGTACGGGAAGGTGAATCTCCCTGCGCATTTGTTGTAAATCCTGAAGCAGCGTGCGTATGCTCATCCCATTGGAAAGAGCAACGCGGTTGCTTTGCTGGATTACCGGACCATCGGCCAGCGGATCGCTGAATGGAATTCCCAACTCGATCATATCCGCACCATGCTCCTGCAATGCGCACATCACCTCGCGCGTCGACTCGCGACGTGGAAACCCGGCGGTGCAGTAAATGCTGAGTACCGGTCGCTTCTTTTGTAATAAATCACCGATCCTTCCCATCTCCCATCGCTTTCATATACGCCGCAATATCCTTATCCCCACGTCCGCTGATGCATATCACCACACAGCTATCTTTCAATTCCGCCCGCAGTCGCGGCAGAGCGGCCAGCGCATGCGCCGTCTCAAGAGCGGGAATGATGCCCTCCAGTTTTGCAAGTTCAAAACCTGCCTCGAGGGCTTCGTTGTCGGTCGCCGCGAGAAAACGTGCCCTGCCTGTTTCAAAAAGGTGAGCATGCAGGGGGCCAATCCCCGGATAATCCAGGCCTGCGGAAATGCTGTGAGGTTCGACTACCTGCCCGTCTTCATCCTGCATGAGTAGCGTATGGCTGCCATGGAGAACACCCGGTCGCCCGAGAGCCGTAGTGGCGGCGCTGTGACCGCTTTCTGTTCCCAGCCCGGCGGCTTCCACTGCGATCAATTTCACGAATGGCTCGTGGAGAAAATGGTAAAATGAGCCGGCTGCGTTGCTCCCCCCGCCAACACAAGCGAGCACATAGTCTGGCAACGCCGATCCCGTTTTCTCGCGTAGCTGGTCGTGAATTTCCCCGCTGATCACCGACTGAAAGCGGGCCACGATATCCGGATAAGGATGCGGCCCGACCACACTGCCGATGATGTAATGTGTATCGGTGGGATGGCTGATCCAGTCGCGAATAGCTTCGTTGGTGGCATCCTTCAGTGTTTTGCTGCCGCTTGCCACAGGGATCACCGTTGCTCCCAGCATTTTCATGCGTGCCACATTGGGCGCCTGCCGCTCGATATCTTTCTCGCCCATGTACACTGCGCACTGAAGACCTTTCAGCGCGCAGGCAGCCGCTGTGGCCACGCCGTGCTGGCCTGCTCCTGTTTCGGCAACAATTCGCCGTTTCCCCAGCCGCGTGGCAAGTAAAATTTGTCCGAGGGTGTTGTTGATCTTGTGCGCGCCGGTGTGACAAAGATCTTCCCGCTTCAAAAATATTTTCGCTTCGTATTTCTCACTCAGTCGCTGGGCAAATCCCAACGGTGTCGGGCGCCCCGCATAATTACGCAGCAGCGATTGGAATTCGTCCTGGAATTTGGCGTCCGCGAGGATATCGCGATAACAGGCACGCAATTCCTCCAGATTAGCAAACAGCATTTCAGGCACATAGGCGCCGCCGAAGTTGCCGTAGTATCCGTGTTCGTCGGGTTCGGTATAGTTAGTGTGCCGGCTCATTGCCTGAGGCTTTGCCTGAACTGCAGGATCTTCGCCATGTCCTTTACGCCCGGAGCTGTTTCAAAACGGCTGTTGATATCCACGCCGAAAAAATCCGGATGACGGAATTCGCGGATCTTTCGGGCGTCCTCCGGCCCAATGCCCCCGCTTAAAAAAAACGGCTTTTCAATCCGGGCTTTGATCAAAAGGTCCCAGTTGAATTGAGTCCCCGTACCGCCCTCGGCACCGCCATTACCGGTAGCGCTGTCAAATAGATAATAGTCGCAGACCCCGTCATACGGTGCTACCAGGCGATCGATGTTTTCATCGCCGCGGATGCGAAACGCCTTGATCACTTCCACCTCGGTGCTCAGATCTTCACAGATCCCAGGCAGTTCGTCCCCATGCAACTGCACTGCGTCGAGCTGATAATCATCAATTGCTTCCAGCACGTCGGCAATGTCTGCATTTACGAAAACACCCACTTTTTTAAGGTCCAGGTCGCGACCCCTGATCTCAGCTGTCGAAAGTTTATTGCCAACATAGCGTGGCGATCCGGAATGAAAAATGAACCCGACAAAATCAATGTCCAGCCCGTCCAGCTGATCTACCTGCTTCATTTCTGTAATGCCGCAAACTTTAATATTCATACTCTTCCTGTTGTTGTTTTTTGTTGAATGGCTTCGGCAAAGTTGCGAAAAGCCTGCCCGGGATCAGGCTCTTTCATGAATTGTTCTCCTATCAGGCAGGCCCGAAACCCGGCGTTTTCAAGCCCTATCACCGTCGCCGCATCCCCGATCCCACTTTCGGAGATCACCGGCTTTCCTTTGATTTTTTCTACCAGCCGGAAAGAGGTTTCCAGGTTCACTTTAAAGCTTCGCAGGTCGCGGTTATTAATGCCTACCATGTCAATCTCCTCATCAATATAATGCAGCTCCTCATCGGAGTGAATTTCGAGGAGTGTCTCGAGACCGATGGATTTTGCGTAGCCGGAAAGTTCTTTCAGTTGCTCGGGAGCAAGGCAGGCTGCAATCAGCAGGACCACGTCGGCCCCGGCCGCCCTGGCTTCCGCAATCTGCCAACGATCAATGATGAAATCTTTTCGCAGCAGCGGGAGCTGGGTGACTGCCCGGGCTGTGGAAAGGTCCTGAATGTTGCCGCCGAAAAAATGTTCATCGGTCAGCACCGATGCTGCCACCGCGCCTCCCGCCTCGTATGAACACACGACCGGCTGCAAGCTGAAATTTGGAGCCTTGAACCAGCCCCGGCTGGGACTCTTTCGCTTAAATTCCGCGATCAGCCGTATCCGCGAAGATTTTTGCAGAGAACTGATCAGTGATTGCCGGGCGCGGTTGAACCCCGGAGCAGCTTCCATCTCCGAAAGCGGGCGCCTGTTTTTGCCCGCCTCCACTTCCTTTCGTTTGTTTGCTATGATTTCCGAAAGCCTGTTCACTGCAGTGATATTAATTTTTGAAAACAACTCAGGGCCCGGCCGCTCTCGAGGCTGTCCACTGCCTGATCGTATGCCGATTCGTAGTCTGAATGACCGTGACTTCCATAGATCGCCATCGCGGCATTTGCCAGCACCACCGCATTCTGTGCCCAGCTGCCTTCACCTTTCAATATTTTTCCGAAAATTTTGACTGCCTCATCGAGGCTTGCGACCTGCAGGTCCAAAGGACTGACCATCCGCTTTCCCAGCTGCTCGGGAGCCATTGTCCTTTCGAAGCCGGATGTGATGACCCGGGTATCTTCAGTGAGGCTGATCTCATCGTATCCATCGAGGCTGTGCACGATGGTGTAGTTATGACTTGATGTCTGGAGCAAATAGTTGTACACGCGCGCGGTTTCCAGGTTAAAAACTCCGATAAGCTGATACGAGGGATTTGCCGGGTTCACCAGCGGACCGAGCAGGTTGAAAAAACTTCGAATGCCAAGATTCCGGCGGATCACAGCTACCGCTTTGAGTGCAGGGTGAAAGAGCGGCGCGTGAAGGAAACAAATATTGCAGGCTTCAAGCTCGTGCCGGATAGCAACAGCATCCGTCTTAAAACGATACCCAACTGCTTCCAGCAGGTTGGAAGCGCCGCTCACCGAGGAGGCGCCGTAATTGCCGTGCTTCGCGACCTTCACTCCGGCGCCCGCCACCACGAAACAGCTGAGAGTGGAAATGTTGAATGTGTTTTTTCCGTCCCCGCCAGTGCCGACAATATCGATTGCGTTCACTCCGCCGGTATCGACCGGCAGGCAAAGCTGCAGCAAAGCTTCGCGAAATCCCGCGAGCTCTTCGATGGTGATGCTGCGCATGAGGTAAACGGTGATGAAAGCCGTCACCTCGTGCTCGTTGAAACGACCCGTGGAAATATCCAGCAGCACCTGACGCGCCATTTCCCGCGGCAACGTTTTGTGTTCAAAGAGATATTGCAGGATCTTCTTCATCCGGATAACCAGTTTTTGAGGATTTGTTCTCCCAACGGTGTGAGGACACTTTCCGGGTGAAACTGCACTCCCGAAACATCGAAGCTTTTGTGCTGCAGCGCCATGATATAGTCGCGGTCATCGCGGGCGGTTACAATTATTTCGGGTGGAAAACTTTCATCAGCAATGATCCAGGAATGATACCGGCCCGCCTCAAACTCATCGGGCAGATCGCGAAACAGCCTGGTTTTCTCCCTCTCGAGCACGCGAACAGGTCGTGCCACGCCATGAAAGACCGTATCAAGGTTCACAAGCTTTCCGCCAAACGCCTCCGCGATGGCCTGGTGGCCGAGACAAACGCCGAGGATAGATTTTGTCGCTGCGTATTCCTTCACCAGCGGGAGCAGTAAGCCCGCTTCTTCGGGGATTCCGGGTCCGGGTGAAAGAATGATCTTGTCGAACCGGTTTACATCCTCCAAACGGATCTCGTCGTTGCGATGGACCTCCAGATCACATTTACTGATCTTACGTACGAGGTGGACCAGGTTGTAGGTGAATGAATCGTAGTTATCGAAGACCAGCAATTTCATTGTTCGTTCATTTGTTCTGCGGCGGAAATCGCCGCCCGCAGGGCTCCCAGTTTGTGATGCACTTCGTGCAGCTCCGCCTCCGGATCGCTGGCTACCACCACTCCGGCGCCTGCCTGGTAGATAAGCCGGTTGTTCCGGCTCAGGAAGCTACGGATGATGATCGCATGGTTGGAGCTGCCGTCAAAACCGGCATAACCGATCATTCCTCCGTAGTATTCTCTTGGATCCGGCTCCAAGGCGGAGATCAGCTCCATCGCGCGAATCTTGGGCGCCCCGGTAAGTGTGCCCGCCGGAAATGTTTTTGCAAGTAGATCGAACGGGTTAGCGCCAGGCTTCGGTGAGCCCGAAACTTCACTGACGAGGTGCACCACATGCGAGAAGTATTTCACCTGCCGGTAACTGCTTACCGCAACGTTTTCGCAAAGCCGGCTGAGATCGTTACGTGCAAGATCGACGAGCATTACGTGCTCTGCATTTTCCTTTGGATTGCTGAGCAGGCGGTTGACCGCCTCCTCCATCCCGGCGCCTGCTTCCTCGCGGCGAACGGTACCCGCTATCGGATGAATGCTTGCTTTCCCGTTCTCAATAATCAGCTGCGACTCGGGCGATGAACCGAAAAGCCGGTAATCCCCATAATCGAAGTAAAATAGATACGGAGAAGGATTGATCCCCCGGAGTGCGCGATACACGTTGAATTCGTCGCCGCGGAAGCCCTGCTCGAAGCGTCGGCTCAGCACAACCTGAAACACATCCCCGCGGCGGCAGTGAATGATACCGCGGCGTACCATTTCGCGGTATTCTTCGTCACCCATGTTAGGAATTTCGGGTCCGCTTCGCGAAAATGGATATTGCGGCAGCTGCTTGCCCTGGATTAATGACCGCAGAGCCGAAACTTCGCTTTCAATCCCGGCGATATGGTTTTCGCATAGGAAAAGCTGGTCACGGAAATGGTCGATCGCGAGCACATACTGGTAAAAACGGTACCGAATGGGTGGAATCCCCGCTGAAGCCCGTTTGTTGCTGCGGCTTTCAAAAATCTCTGCCGCTTCGTACGAAGTATATCCGTACAGCCGCTGTCCAAATCTTGCTTCCCCGTTCAGGCTGATGTCAAACCGCGACATGAATCTCCAAAGTTGTTCCGGAACATCGGCGTTGCTCAACCCCGTTCTCTCCGGCGGCTCGCCGGGATATTTCATTTCAAGGCGTTCTCCGGAGATCTCTATTCCCGCGATCGCGTTGACGCAAATAAACGACCAGCTGTTCTCTGCAGCGTCGTGGTCTGTGCTTTCGAGCAGGACGGTATCCCGGAAACGGTCGCGCAGACGCAGGTAGATCCCTACCGGCGTGAATGCGTCGGCGACCAACTTCGTGCAGCTCGTATTTACCCCAATTCTACCCATAAGAAAAAAACCCCGAATCATCGGGGCTCTCAATTCAGTGCAATAATGCAATGGCGACTTACAAACCCCGTTCAGTGTCTGAAGTCTGCCACCACGACGTATGGGAATGTTGCATCATGCGGTCCAAATATAGGGAAAACCGGGTGAAAGGTGTTGAAATTGCGGGAGCAGGCTGGAAATTGTTGAAAGTCGTTGAAAGTTGTTGAAGGTTGTTGAAGGTCGTTGAAAGTTGTTGAAGGTTGGGCCGTTAATCAAAGACAGCTAAAAAATTCGGATTCAAAACATCGAACACCCGGACAACGAACGTCGAAGTGTTGGCGCCGGGTCAGGGTTGGAAGGAATGGCTGCGGTTGCCCACTCCGACATTTAATAATTATTACAACCAACGCCTAAATACAACTCTCTCATCACTCAATTATTACTCATCACTCATTCCTGTCATCACGCATCAGTAAGTGATCCGCTTCTTTTTT
>DASPNM010000019.1:0-420446 GCA_035626515.1 Chitinophagaceae bacterium | reverse complement strand
ATCGTCGAGGCGCGCCCGATGGCGGTTTTTTCTCTCTCCTCCTGCAGAATCTTGTACAACCCTTCCTTCGTTTCCACCTGCCGCTTGAGCTCGATATATCTTTTTGTTTTCACCGGGAGCTGCTGGGCCAGGTATTGCGCCGATCCGCTCTGGCCGCGAAGATTGGCGATCATGCTTCCATATGTTGCACGGAGCGTCCGGAGTCGCTCGTTCATTCCTTCGCGGATCTTTTCGATGCGGCCGTCCAGCTCCTTTACCACCGGGTTGCCCTCGGGCACATTCGAATTGATCAGCGATTTCCTTTCGATCTGGGCCTTGTTGTATTCGGTTACCAGGACATTGAGAGCAGGATCTTCGATGCCGAGCGAAGAGGGTACTTTACTCTGCTGGTTGCGGCTGTCGCGCAGGTAATCCCCCAGCATGTCCACAAGGCTCATTCGAACTGAATTGTCACCGATTACCCGGTCTGCTTCAGATATTTTACTGAAATACGAAGCGGACTGCGATTCGATATCGATTATGTTGTTGCGCTGCTGGTAATCCAAAAGCACGTTCTGAAGACTGTCGAGCTCCTGACCGATGTACGACAGGCGGTCATCGATGAACGTGAGCGACTGGTCCGCGGAAATGTTTTTCTGCTGCACGGTGAAGCCTTCGTATTCCTCCATCAGCTTGTTCACAATATCGGCGCACATCTGCGGGTTGGTGCCCTGGAAGCTAACGGTGAGCAGGCCGGTTCCAATTGAACTGCGAGGCGCCACGCTGACCGAGCCCACCAGGCTGCTCGCAGCAGCGGACGTATTTCGCCATTCCACGATATAATCCTTTCCCACTGCTGCCCCGGGATTGCGAATAAGGCGGAACACCCCGTGCGGCGTTCTGAAATACTCATTGAAGCGGAGCACTTCGGAATGCTCGTTCACGCGAAACCGGATGTCGTCTATGAATTTTATATTGAGTGTGAAGGAAGCGCTGGAATCGGAGAGCGACGCGACGTCAAGTAAAAATGGCCCGTGCTTGTAAATATTATTTGTGATGAACCGCCCTTTCGCCTTGTACGTAACATGAAGGCCGAGGCTCTTCACCACACGCTCCATCAGAGGTTTGGACCGCAGAATTTCCATTTCGCTCTGGATGTTGAATGTGCGGTTCGGAGAAAAGATCTCATCAAATTTGTCTGACCGGCTCCCCTGCTGTTCGTTCTTGATCAGCATCGTGCCCGAAGCGCTGTAAATCCGCGTGGCGTACCTGAGATAGAGATAGGCACCGAAAAGAAAAACCGCCACCGAAAGCACGAAGAGCGGCAGGAACCGGACATATTTATAAAACAGATCCCGCAGGCTCAGGCTCCAGAGTTCACTTTTCGTCGTGATGGGTTCTTGCATTTGTTTTTACTTGCGTTCGCCGCATCATCATTGATGGGAGAAAATATTATAAATAAAAGCCGCGGCCGTGATCAGGCTGAGCGCGAAGCTGACCCTCTGTGCCACCACGTTCTGCTCCTCGGTCGAAAGTTTCCGTTTCGTCGGCTCCACCAAAATGATGTCGTTTTGCATCAGGTTGTAATAGGGCGAGGCAAACAGCTGTTTTGACGACAGGTCTACCACGCCGATTTCACGTACTCCGTTGATCTCGCGGATCACCCGCACTTCATTCTTTTTACCTGTCGTCGGTATTCCACCCGCGAGCGCGATCGCTTCGAGGATCGTAAGCCGTTCTCCCTGCGTGGTCACCTGTCCGGGGGCAGTGACCTCTCCCATCACCAGCACCCGGTAATTCATGAAGCGAATGATCACAGAAGGGTTGCGCAGGAGTTCCACGGGCTCAGTCAGACGCCGTTTAATTTCGTCAGCAAGCTGTTGCTTGGTGAGACCTTCGGCACGAATTATTCCCAGCCTCGGATATTCGATGTTTCCGTTAGCATCAACCAAAAAACCCGTCATCAGCTGACTGGTAGTCCCCACGGCGCCGGCCGCCGAAGGCCGCAGGTTGTAGAGCTCATCTACTTTAGGATCTGTGCTCAGACTGTAAACCTGTATGGAAAGCAGGTCGTTTTTCTGGATCGTCAATTCGGGAAACTGCACCCGGTCAGTCCGGCTGGTGTCTACCACGTTCTCGAGGTATTGCGGCAGGTGCTTCGGTGCCGTGCAGGAAAGGAAAAAGGCAAGACCGGCAAGTGGAAGCAGGAACTGGCGGCAATTCATGAGAGTGGCTTTAAAATCGTTCATCAAAAATAACCGGTTGAGCTTATTTGGCCGGGGATAATTTGCTTCGTTCGATATAGGCGACGAGCACGTATCCCAGACTGTCGATCGCTACCTTCACCGTCTTGTGCCGCACGTCCAGCACCTTTCCTTCGTGATCCATCAACGTCCCGTTTGTAATTCGAACCCTCTGGTTCACCCGGAATTCCATCGGATGCACTTCCACGTTTTCGTATTCGTTAAGGAAACGCTTGATGGCGACTATTTCCTTGTCACGTATCACTGCAGGCTTTCCCTGCCAGTAAACGAAATTGATCGCGCCGGGTGTCATCCTCACCGCGGTGCGATCCTGGTCGCTCACGCGCACGAAGACATAGGACTTAAACAGCGGTTCTTCCACAATCTTTATGCGATCGCTCCATTTGCGACGCACCTTGTTAAGCGGGCAATAGCTTTCCAGGCCTTTTTCAGTAAGCAGCTGATTGACCTTTTTTTCCCACCGCGGGCGCGTATATATGGCGAGCCATTTTTTCGACAAGGGGAACTCTTTAAGGCAGAGCTTCGCCACCTGAGTCACATGACATCTTTTTCACATGACTCTGTGCGTACTGCTTGCAAATATAGTAGAGAATGGGAGTGAGAAGTGAATAAAATGCACGGATTTTGAGGTATTTACTCCTCATTTTTTGAGGGATTTATTCCACACAGGTTGATAAATACTAAGGGGAAATTCCTTTGCTTTTTCGGAAATAAAGCAGGGTCCCGGCCGGGGGGCTTCAGAGAGTAGGGAGATTTTCCCAGTTGAATAAATCGGTTTTTCCCTTTTTGTCCGGCCTCGGCTTGCGCGTCCGGATGCTGAAAACCGGGTAGGCATCCAGCGCAGCAGAAGGTATCTCAAACTCCAGGACTCGTTGCAATTCAGCATCCGAAAGCTCGGGAAGGAGCCAGGCCTGCTCGAGCTCACGCGAAAGAAAAAGAGGCATCCGAAAAGCGTTCGAGCCGGCGTTGTGGATCTTTTTCATGAGGTCGTTCGCAGACCGCGTGATCAGGGTGAATGTGCCTTTCAGCTCGCCGGTCTCCGGATCCGGTACGGGTGAGTAATGATACAGTCCCGGCAGGCAAAACAGTTTGCGGTCCGCCATCCTTACGAAGTAGGGCACTTTATTTTTCCAGCCCGCGATCTCGCGGTGCTCAAAGATGCCGGTAACAGGGATCAGGCAGCGCTGCCTGCGAATGCGGTGCCAGTACGAGCGCTTATCGGCAAGGATCTTTTCGCTTTGAGCGTTGCACATCCACTGCCGGCTGCTGCGGACCTTTTCCGGGGTGTTCATATAATCCGCGATCACGCCCCATTCAAAAGATTTCAGGCGGTAATTGTTTTCCTGAAACAACACTACCGGGTACGGAGCGAAAGCCTGTGCCAGTACGTGTTCATAGCCTGCCTGCGCTTCTGGTCCGAAATCCAGCTCCAGCTGCGGGTCCACTGCGATCGAAGGAAAATACTCCCGGATCGTTTTCAGGGAAGTTTTCAGTGAAATGTCGTAACACATTGACCTCTTCGTGCCGATAAAAATAGCGAAAGCACCGGAGTCAGACTACCCGGTGAATGGCATACGTGACCACCCCCCAAACGAGAAAATCACTGAATTCCGCCAGATTAATCGACGGAAAGCGCGGGTTCTCGGCAATCAAAAACGCCGATGAAAAATTCCGGTGAAAGCGCCTCACCAGCAAGTCTCCGTTGAGTACCGCAACCACCACCTGGCCGCTCACCGGCCGGATGGACCGGTCCACCACCAGGATGTCGTTGTCGAGAATGCCTGCTTCCTTCATCGCATCTCCTTTCATACGAAAGAAAAAAGTGGCTGAACGGTTCGCCACGAGGTGTTCGTTCAGATCGATTCCTTTCAATTCATGCTCCCCGCCTGCCGGCGACGACTGAGCCGGCTTGCGCTTCGCCGGAGTGAAATACTGTTCCCCATCCATAAAAAGATTTTTCGTAAAGCTAAAAAATTTAGTATTTTAGTGCTAAGAAAAATGGGGCATGATGGAAACGATTGTGACCACGACTCCGGGATACCGGGTTTACGACTACATGCTGGTATTGGCGCCGCACGCCGAGCTGGCGGGGCGGCTGAAGCAGCTACGCGAAGAGTTTTGCGAAAAATTCAGAGTGCAACAGCCGCGCAGGGGCTGGATCTATTTGCCGCTGGTGACATTCTCGCAGTATGCAATGGCGGAAGACAGGATCCTGAACAACCTGCGCCTCATCGCCATGGGCTACCCGCCTTTCCGCGTAGAGTTAAAGGATTTTGGAAGTTTTCCTTCACATACCATATATGTACAGGCGACGACCAAGGTCCCGATTCAGCAACTGGTGAAGAATATACGCAGCAGCGCGCAAAAGCTGATGAAGCTAAGCGACGAAAACAAGCCGCATTTCATCATGGAACCCCACATCACGGTTGCCGGAAAACTTCTGCCATGGCAATATGAAAAAGCCTGGGCCGAATACATGGGCAAACATTTTTCCGGAAAATTCGTTGCGGATTCCATGCTGCTTCTTCGGAAAGCCGAAGGAGAATCGCGCTACCAGGCGACTGAAAAGTTTTCTTTCCAGAATCTGCCGGTGGCCACGAGGCAGGGGGAATTGGCGTTTTAGGTCCCACCCCAACCCTCCCCCGGGGAGGGAGTGGGCCCCACCCCAACCCTCCCCCAGGGGGAGGGAGTTAGGTGGTGAGTTCAGATGAATAAAACGGAATACAAGAGTGTCCATGGTAAATAACAAACACAAAGTCTCCCTCCTGGGGGGAGATTTAAAGGGGGCAAGCCCCCGACCCTCCCCCGAGGGGAGGGAGTGGGCCCCACCCCAACCCTCCCCAAGGCGAGGGAGTTAGGTGGTGAGCTGAGATGAATAAAACGGAATACAAGAATGTCCATGGTAAATAACAAACATAAAGTCTCCCCCCTGGGGGGAGATTTAGAGGGGGCTGACTACATCCAGGGCCGAGGTGCTCAGTTCAACACAAAGAACCGCTTTCTGAAAAATGAAACAACGAGGGAACACGTCGAGGCGGTGGACGAATGGGAACAGCCGGCCATTCCGACCCAGTACATCGAACAGGAAGTGAAGAGCATCGTAAACAAAGTGGAAAGTCCGGATCTGAACCTGATGTACAGCATGAACCCGTACGCCGGCTGCGAGCACGGGTGCATCTATTGCTATGCGCGCAACGTGCACGAGTACTGGGGATACAGCGCGGGCCTGGACTTCGAAAGCCGCATCATCGTAAAACTGAATGCCCCGGATGTGCTCCGCAAAACACTCATGGATCGCAAATGGGAAGGACACCCAATCATGCTGAGCGGCAATACCGACTGTTATCAGCCGGCCGAACAGAAATACCGGCTCACCAGGGGACTGCTCGAGGTTTGCCTGGAATTCAACCAGCCGGTAAGCATTCTCACCAAGAATTCCTGGATCATTCGCGACAAGGACATCCTGCAGGAAATGGCATCAAAACGCCTCGTGTCCGCAATGGTGTCCGTTACGAGCTTCGATGAAGAGTTGCGGCGGGTGATGGAACCCCGGACCACAACCGCGCGACAGCGACTGAAAGTGATCCAAGAGCTGAGCACCGCCGGAGTGCACATGGGCATCATGCTGGGGCCCATGATACCCGGGCTCAACGATCATGAAATACAGCGAATATTAAAAGCGGGAAGCGAGGCGGGTGCAACATTCAGCGCCTATACGTTTATACGGCTGAATGGGGCCATCAAATTCCTTTTCCACGACTGGCTCTACAAAAGCTTCCCCGACCGCGCCGACAAGGTCTGGCACCTCATCGAACAAAGCCACGATGGAAAAGTGAACGACAGCCGGTGGGGGGTCCGGATGCGCGGGGAAGGAAACATAGCCGAGCTAATCCGTCAGCAATTCAAGAAATACAGCAGGCTGTATGGATTAAATGAAGACCGCTGGGAACTGGACACCTCGTCCTTTATGCGTCCGGGCGAGCAGCTCTCATTGTTCTGAAATCGGCTCCCCTTCGAATTCAAGAAGCAGTTCCTTCTTCTCGTTACTAAGAACCAGCGTATTTCCCCGAATCGTGTAGCGCCGCGCCTGGTAGAGATGTGAAAGAAACAAATCTTCGAGCGGCTGTACAGCTTCGCAGTACATTTTTGTGGAAATGATTTCGGTGATCGAAAGAGTACCATTCTTTACAGAAAGTGTGCTTCCGAATGAATTGCAGCCGCCGTTGCCGCCCGCCGATTTTTGTTCTTTGTCGAACCGGATAAACGGTTTTTTCTCCTCAATCAGCCGGGTGCCCTCCGGGGTGTAAATTTTTTTCAGCCACCATTTACGACTGTACAGATCATTATCGCCTGCAACTCCGCAAAATGCGCTGAGCAACGGCACCAGCATTAATGCAATCAAAATGCGCATATGATTTAATTTGTCAGGTAGAGATGAGAAAAACGGCCGGTTTGCATAAAACTCGCTGTGAAATCAACAATAATCTTGCCTGCGAGGGTGTGGGTACCGTCTTTCTTAGCGGACCATACTTCGCGGGTTGAAAGTGGTTGAATGCGTTGAATGTGGTTGAACAGCCGCCGATTGCCCCGGGATACCGGGGCTCGTTCGACCTGAAAAAGGCCTTTACTGGCTTTCAGGGCGTTCAAACTTTTCCGGCTTTCCACGCTGACAGGCGGGTTCTTCTGACTTCTCACTTCCGTCTCCCGACTCTCAAACCCTGACATAAATTCTCCTCCGATCCATCCACCAGGCAATGAACCACATGAAAAATATGACGGTCAGTGCAAAGAGCAGCGAACCGAAACGCGGGTCTGCAGGCATGACGTTTACATACAATTTTTTATACAGCCAGTTCCAGGGATTCACCCCGTTTTCCAGCCGCAGGAGGGCAAGTCCTTTCGGGATAAACGCGCTCAGCGCAAAAATGAACAGCGCGTTTTTGCCAAACACGTCGAAGAATTTGGTGATGCCGTTGCGCGCGCCGCGAAACTCTATAAAATAAATAAGCGTTGCCAGAGTAAGGATAGCGAGGCCCGTGGTGTAAACGACATAAGAGCTTGTCCAGATCTTCTTGTTAATTGGGAAGACAAGGTCCCAGCAATAGCCCGTAACCAGCAAGGCGACAGCGGCAAGGAAGAGTTGCGTAAGCATTTCAAAGCTCTTTCCCTTCTTCTGGATGTAGTCCCCCACCATATATCCAAAGATCACCTGCACGATAGCCGGCAGCGTGCTCATGATGCCTTCAGGATCGAACGGCATGCCCTCTCCTTTATACATGTGTGCAACACCCAGTAGGGCCCGGTCGACGTGGTTTCCAAACCAGCCTGCCATGCTGTAAGGATCCGCAGCATCCCCGAGTGTAAAGGAGAGCAGCCAATAAGTTAGCAATATCAATAGTCCGATGAAGAATGCCGCCCGGGGCTTGAAATAATAGATAATAATCGCGGCGAAAAAGTAGGAGATTGCGATGCGGGCCAACACTCCCAGCACTCTTACGCCGCTCTCCGGGTTTTGCGGATCCACCCATTGGCGGAATTGCAGGCTGCCCTCGCGCCACTGCACGAATGGCCACCAGGTAAGAAAGAGGCCAACAAGGTAAATGATCAGGCTGCGTGTAACGACTTTTTTCCAAAAGACTGCGGGGCCACCTTCTCTCAGGCGCGGCATCACGAAAGAAAGCGCGTTGCCCACCGCAAAAAGAAAAAATGGAAACACGAGGTCGGTAGGAGTTAGTCCATGCCAGGCGGCGTGCTTCAGCGGAGGATATATATGTGCCCAGGTTCCGGGATTGTTCACCAGTATCATCAGGCAAACGGTCGCCCCGCGAAACACATCAAGTGAATAATAACGCTCCTTCAAAAAAACCTTGCTTTGGTTGTAAAAATATGATTTGGCCCGATCATATCTTGGCGACTGTGTCCAAGCTATCTGGCGGTTCAATTATTTTTTAGTATGTCTTTGGCACAGTAATGGAAATAAACAAGGGCGAACGAGAAAAGAAAAACCTACAACAGAGTCTTCATACTTTCAACATATATCCGCACTATGAAAAAGAGGCCATGTCCCAAACATGTCCTCTTTCTTTTTTATTAACTGCCGGATGAAACAATAAATCCAAGCTGACGCGCAACATTCGACGGAAGCTCGGGCAACCGCCTTCTTTCAATCAGGAAACTGTTCAGCCTTGCGATCTCGCGAAAAATATAGTGCTTGTCGGCTGCGGCCTTGAGATAATCCTTTCCCGAGCTTCCGCCCGTACCGATACGGGTGCCGATCATGCGATGCACCATGTTCATGTGCCGGTGCCTCCACGCGCTTAGCTGCTCGTCAATCTCGAGCAATGCGTTCAAAAGCTGGAAAGGAAGCTGCAGCATCGGGTATCCGCGATACAGCATGATGAACAGTGCCGAGCGGCAGGCTTTGGGAGAAAGCGTAGAAGCAGTTTCGGGGGCCGGAACCTTGAAGAACACGGTGTCGAATTCCTCAAGGTTTCCGCGTTCGGCTTCGGCGAGGCTCGCGGCATACGCTGTGCGGTATTCGTTCCAGAAATCCCATGCCCCCGTCGCTTCGGGATCCGGGCTGAATGGCATCCGTTCCAGCCAGGCATTTACCAGCTCCAGCAGCGATCGTTCTCCTTCCGCCTTGCGGATCCGTTCCACGTGTTCCGTTCTTAGCTGCGAGATATAGTATTCTTTTCCGTGACGGTGCTCGAACTTCAACCCGAGCTTTGCTTCCAGTTCCTTGAATTGCCAGCTTTGAAAACCCGATGCCGGGCGAAGCATGTCGCGGAAATCGAGAAAGTCCATTGGGGTCATCGTTTCCATGATGTCCACCTGCTGCACCAGCACGCGGAGGATGGTTGCCATGCGGTTCAGCCGATGAACAATGGTCTGCAGCTCGGGGGAATTGTCATTCAGCGCCGGCTTACGCAGTATTTCCAAAATGGAATCAGTTTCAAAATGCAGCTGATGAAACCAGAGCTCGTAGGTCTGGTGGATAACGATGAAAAGCATTTCATCATGGGCCGGCAGCTTCCGCCTCTCGCTTTCCCGCTGCTGGGCATTCAGGATCTTGTCCAGTTGCAGGTAGTCGTGGTAATGCATTTCCATAGCCGTTCTGCGCTTGACGAAGGTAATGAATCAGCCCGCCGCGGCGGTTCCCTGCCGGTCGATGAACTCATATCCAATATCGGTACGGTAATATTTATTTTCGTAGTCTACCTGCTCCAGAATATCGAGCGAGGTTTGCACAGCTTCCTGCAGGGTGGGCGCGAGCGAGGTCACGCAAAGGACACGACCCCCGTTCGTGACTACCCTGTCGTCTTCCCGGCGTGTGCCGGCGTGAAATACATGCGACTGTTTCCCGAAGTTTTGTTCCAGTCCGGCGATCTCCAGTCCTTTTTCGAAACCCATCGGATAACCTTTACTTACGGCCACCACCGTGGCGGCCGCTCGTTCGTCGACGCGCACCGTTGCTTGAAACAATTCCTGTTGTGTGGCGGCGATGAGAAGTCCCACGAGGTCAGATTCCAGCCGCGGCAGAATGACTTCCGTTTCAGGGTCGCCCAGCCGACAGTTGTATTCTATAACGTATGGCTCGCCCTGCACGCTGATCAATCCGAAAAATAGAAATCCGACATAATCCACGTTTTCCTGGTGCAGCCCGGCGATGGTCGGACCGATAATGCGGTCTTCAATTTTTTTCATGAACGCGGGCGTGGCAAAAGGTACAGGACTGATAGCGCCCATGCCTCCGGTGTTGAGACCAGTGTCGCCTTCACCAACACGCTTGTAATCCTTCGCTTCGGGGAGCAGCAGGTAACTCTTTCCATCGGTGATCACGAACACGCTCAGCTCGATCCCGCTCAAAAATTCTTCCACCACCACTTTACGACTCGCTTCTCCAAATTTGGAGTGCTGCAGCATCAGCTCGAACTCGGCTACGGCCTCGAGGTGACTCTGGCAGATGATTACACCTTTGCCGGCCGCAAGCCCGTCCGCCTTCAGCACCACAGGAAGCGAGTGAGATTCGATATAGCGGACACCGGCGGCAAAATTATCGGCGGTAAATTCCTGGTACCCCGCGGTTGGAATCCCGTGCCGGTTCATAAAAGCCTTTGCAAATGCCTTGCTGCCTTCCAGCTGGGCGCCCGCCCGCGAAGGGCCGATAAAATAAATGTCCCTGAGCTTCGGATCTGCTTTGAAATGGTCGTAAAGTCCGTTCACCAGCGGCTCTTCCGGGCCTACCACGAGCATTTCAATTCCTTCGCTGATACAAAATGTGGCAATGGCATCGAAATCTTTCAGGTCAAGCGGCACGTTGATGCCACATTCGGCGGTGCCGGGGTTGCCCGGAGCGATGTAAAGTGGATTTGTCCAAACGCTCTGATTTAGTTTCCAGGCCAGGGCGTGTTCGCGCCCACCCGAGCCGAGCAAAAGGATTCGCATGAGTTCTTTGGTTGCAGTTCGTCGTGCGTCGGCTAAAGATAGGCTGAAATAAAATCCGGGCTGCTCAAATTTCCCTATTTTAGGTGCTTACGTTGACAAGCATTCCAAACAAAAACACTACTGTATGGACGCTATAAGAACCGGCAGGCACCCCAAGGCTCTATTCGTTCTGTTCTTCACCGAAATGTGGGAGCGTTTCGCTTACTACCTCATGGTAGGCATCCTGCTGCTCTACATGATCGACACGAAGACGGGAGGTAAAGGATTCGACGAGCGCGTCGGCGCTGACATTGTCGGGAGCTTCATAGCGCTGGTATATCTCACTCCATTCATCGGAGGGCTTCTTGCGGATCGTTACCTCGGATACATCAAATCCATTTTCATCGGAGGCAGCCTCATGGCAGCAGGATATCTCTGCCTGGCTATTCCGGGTAATACGGCAATGTTCATTGCGCTCGGGATGATCATTGTAGGGAACGGATTTTTCAAGCCCAACATCTCCACCCTTCTGGGTAATATCTATAATCGGGAAGATCTCCGTCCGCTTAAGGATAATGCTTATAACATTTTCTACATGGGCATTAACATCGGCGCCTTCGTTTGCAATTTCGTCGCCGCCTGGCTGCGCAACCAGTACGGATGGGGCTATGCTTTTGCAGCCGCCGGTGTGGGCCTGATCATTGGACTGATCATACTTGCGACCGCGCTTAAGAACCGGGACATTCGCGAAGCGGACGTGAAAAAACCGGTACAGCCGGAAGACATGTCTATCGGGCAGATATTCGGATATGTCTTTCTGCCTGCGATCATCGCGGCAGTGATCGGTTGGTTTGTTCCCACCGCGCTTTTCGAAGCCCCATTAATGGGTACCCGCGCCAACGATGCCTTCATCTTCGCCTGCCTTCCAATTATTGCATTTTATGTTTCGCTGTGGGTTAAGGCAAAAGGTTCCGACAAACGGGCAATCGGGGCGCTGTTATTCATTTTTGCAATTGCCATCGCCTTTTGGACCATTTATAACCAGAATTCCACAGGCCTGACTCTGTGGGCGGAAAAGCACACCGACCGTGCGGCATCCCCAACTACTGCAAAAATTACAGGTGCGATCTTCCCGATGCAAAAGGTAACAGATACTCCCCGTCTGGTGAACAGGGTGGACGAATACATGCGCGAAGTAAAGGATACCTCGTCAATCGTGAAACTGGAACCCTATTATAGATACGATGGTGAGAAAAAAACGTACGACACGCTGACTTTTGGAATTACCAGAGCGGGAAATTTGGTTGACACCGGGAGCCGGATCATTAAGGTGATGGGGCCCGATCCGTACTTCGTCAACGTGCCGCGTGCAGAATGGCCCAACGGGAAGGAGGTGAAGCTGACCAATACCGAACTCTTCCAGTCTATCAATCCACTATTCATCGTATTGCTCACGCTGGTCTTTGTGCCGCTGTTCGCCTGGTTAAGAAAAAGGAGAAAAGAACCGACTACCGCGTCCAAGTTCGGCATGGCAATGTTCATTGCCGGACTCTCGGCCCTGGTAATGGTATTCGCGATCATGTCGGTGCCTTCTATTTACACGCATAAGGCTTCGGCTATCTGGCTTTGGCTGACGTATTTCATCTTTACCATCAGCGAGATCCTGCTCAGCCCGATAGGACTTTCCTTTGTGTCGAAATTGTCCCCGGCGCGGCTTACCGCGCTGATGATGGGAGGCTGGTTCCTGGCCACTTCGATCGGAGGCAAGGTTGCCGGTGTAATGACGGGATTCTGGGATGATTTCACGGACAAGAAAATATTTTTCCTGATCCTGGTGATCGCCGCCTTTATCGGAGGGATCCTGATTTATGCCAGAATCAAGTCATTGAACCAAATTGTTCGCGAAAGAACCGGGTCGGAATAAGCACCGCGGCGATCCTCTTTTAGATTTTTTTCAGCGCGTGAATCACTTATATTTCTTCGAAAACGAACCCAATGTGGAATAAACACCCGAAAGCCCTGCCCTTTCTCTTCTTTTCCGAGATGTGGGAGCGGTTTGGCTACTACCTGATGATCGGCATCTTTACGCTTTACCTCAAAGACGTGGAGAAAGGATTCGCGATGACCGAATCCGAATCCGCCGACCTCTACGGCACTTTCATCGCACTGGTATTTTTGACGCCCTTTTTGGGAGGACTCCTGGCCGACCGCTACCTCGGGTACCGGAGGTCGATCATCATGGGTGGGCTGATGATGGGCGCAGGCTATATCCTGATGTCGGTGCACAGCCTCGCAGCGCTTTATGCGGCAATGACGCTTGTAATTTTCGGAAACGGTTTTTTCAAGCCCAACATCTCCACCCTGCTCGGAAATGTATATACCACGCCCGAATACCGCGACAAGAAAGACATCGGTTACAATATTTTTTACATGGGGATCAACATCGGCGCCTTCATCTGCAACTTCTTTGGCGCCGCGCTGTACATCATTTACGGCTGGGGAGCCGCTTTCATCGCCGCAGGAGTGGGAATGTTTCTCGGCGTCATCATTTTTCTTGCCGGAACGCGGCACTATAAGGCCTACGATGTAAAGAAAGGCGTTCAGCAGGGCGACATGTCTATGATGCGCATCCTGATGCTCATCCTTGTCCCTTCCATCGTAGCGGGGATCATCGGCTGGGTAGTGCCGTCGCGTCTGTTCGGCGGACCGTTGGTAGGATCTCCGTCTACAGATGCTTTCCTCTTTGCCTGTATCCCCGTCGTTTATTTCTATACCACGCTTTACTTCCGGGCCGGTAGAGATGAAAAGCGTCCCATCGCCGCGCTGCTGGCCATATTCGCAGTGGTGATCCTTTTCTGGGCTGTGTTCAAGCAGAACGGCTCGGCGCTGAACACCTGGGCCGACCGCTACACGAACAGGGAAGTGACGGGAATAGCACAAAAAGTTTTCGAAAAACTGAAATTCGCCCAAAGCCTTCCTTACAAGAAGGACACCGTACCCGTGTACGACGACCAGTTCCGGCTGCAGAAAGAAAATGGGCTGGTAAGTAAAGAGGTCAACTACCACCCTTATTTCAAGAATCTTCCGGAAGACAAAAAGCCGCCGGAGGGAGGGTCGGTGAGTCTGTGGGCGACGAATCTCAGTCAATCCATCAATCCGGGATGGGTGATACTGCTGACGCCGCTCGTGGTAGCCTTTTTTTCCTGGCTCGGCCGAAGGGGAAAGGAGCCATCCACGGCAACGAAGATTGCTTTTGGGTTATTCATTTCGGCGCTGTCGGCGCTCGTGATGGTGGGAGCGGTATATGCAACCAATCACGGGGGGCAGAAGGCGAGCGTCCTCTGGCTAATCGCCAGCTACGGAGTGATCACCATTGGGGAGCTGCTGCTCAGCCCGATGGGCCTTTCAATAGTTTCCAAGCTCAGCCCGGTGCGGATCACATCCCTGATGATGGGGGGCTGGTTTCTTTCCACTTCCCTGGGAAATAAATTGTCGGGCGTGCTCGCCAGCATGTGGGACCAGTACAACAACAAAGCGAATTTCTTCTTCCTGAATTTCGCCCTCCTCATGCTCGCGGCCCTCGCCTGCTTCCTGATGCTGCGGTGGCTGCATCGGGTGATGAAGGAGAAGGGAGTTAGGTGATGAATGATGAATGATGAGTGAGGAGTGATGAGTGAGGAGTGTGAGCAAGTGTGTGACAGCTTGCGATCATTGCGGGGGTGCCCATTTTCCGATCAGTCCGGACAATTGCCTGAATATGCTCACCAGGTGGCTGCCGACCTGCTGCAGTTCCTCGTCAGTTTTATATTTGAGTTCCAGAACGAGATCGAGGGCCGCGTCTGCTTCGATCAGCGACCCCCGGGCGATCTCATAGAATCGCTTCCTTTCATTTCCCGATCTTTTCGAGCAGCCCTCGGCAATATTGAGATGGACCGACATAGCCGCCCTCCTTATTTGTTGCACCATCGCGTATTTTTCTTCAGCGGGGAAATCCCTGGTAATCCGATAACACTCAAGAACGAATTTTTTGGACTCCCGGAATACATCTGTTGTTGTATGGGCGAGATGAAGGAACATGATTGCCAAATCGGCCGGCAACGAACGACTGGGGGAGTGCAATTAACCTGTGAAAAAGCGGTTTTTCCTGCCGAGCCCCGGAGTTTTAACCCGCGAACCGGCAACATTATGGATGACAAGAGCCAATAGAAGGGTGCCCACACTCACTACTCATTACTCATTACTCATCATTCATCACTCATTTCTCTTATATTTATCTCCGATTAGTGCCGGCGAGGACGGGGTCCTGAAGAAATATGAGCGAGGAGTTCAACAGGAGTGGCATTCACTGCTTACTCCTTACTGATTACTGATCACTCATTACTCATCACTCATCCCCTCACCGCTCACTCATCGTCAAAACCAACACGCATGGCAGACCAACCCATCCGTTTCAGGCCGTTTGTCGGACCTGAGGAAAAGATGGCGGAATTTACCATCAAATCCATTCTTACGGGAGCGGCTTTTGGGATCATTTTTGGAGCTTCCACGGTTTTTCTTGCACTGAAAGCAGGACTCACCGTATCGGCATCAATTCCCATTGCTGTCATATCGATCTTACTGGGTAAACTGTTTTTGAGAACAACGATCCTTGAGAACAACATCATCCAGACCACAGGGAGTGCGGGCGAAAGTATCGCTGCCGGAGTTGTATTTACGCTGCCGGGATTCCTGTTCCTGGGCGAGGAAAGCAGCGCCAAATTCTTCAATTATTTCACCATCCTGATACTCGCGATCATCGGCGGCATACTCGGCACATTAATGATGATCCCTTTGAGAAGATCGCTGATTGTAAAAGAACACGGCGTTCTTCCCTATCCCGAAGGCACGGCTTGCGCGTCGGTTCTAAAAGCTGGCGTCAAGGGGGGCGAACTCGCGATGACCGCTATCTGGGGCGTTGTTGTGGCTACCGGCTATGCCATTTTGCAAAGAGGTTTCCATGTAATTGCCGAAGTGCCGGCATTCTTCACGAAACAAACCAATAAGATATTCCCTTCGGCAAGGGTTAGTGGTGAAATCACTCCTGAGTACCTGGGCGTGGGTTATATCATCGGTCCACGAATAGCAGGGGTTCTGGTCGCCGGCGGGGTGCTTGCGTGGCTTGTATTCATTCCGCTCTTAGCGTCATTGATCAGCCCCGATGTAATTGCCACACAACTTGCAAAACTCGGATACCTGAAGGATGTCGCCACGGCCGGGGGGCCCGGGGGCTGGGATCCCGCAACCCATAGCTTTGCCGACTGGTCGACGGCAATTTACCGGGCCTACATCCGTCAGATTGGTGCTGGCGCCGTGGCAGCCGGCGGGTTCATTACGCTGATTAAGACAATCCCCACGATTGTGTCCTCTTTCAAGAGCAGCATCGGGTCGGTGAAGAAGAGCGGTGTAGAGGGAGTCCATGAACAACGAGTGCCGAGAACCGAGCGGGATTTATCCATTAAAGTTGTCGGCATCGGCAGCCTCTTGTTGGTACTTATTATCGCTTTCCTGCCCGACAGATTCATCCCGGGCCAGTCTGTTGGAAGCAAACTCTTGCTTGGCCTGCTGATAATTGTTTTTGGTGCGTTTTTCGTCACTGTTTCGTCCCGGATCGTGGGACTGATCGGCTCCTCGAATAATCCGATCAGCGGGATGACCATTGCCACCTTAATGGGAACCTGCCTGGTGTTTATCGCCGTGAACTGGACCGGTCATGTGTATGAACCGATGGCGCTCGTGGTAGGAGGAATGATCTGCATAGCTGCTGCCAACGCGGGTGCCACGTCACAAGACTTGAAAACGGGATATTTAGTCGGGGCTACGCCGAGAAATCAGCAATTGGCGCTATTTGTAGGAGCCATCGTTTCGGCTTTCGCCATTGGAGCAACAATAAGCATTTTGGATCGCCCGACTGCTGAAATGACCGCGCAGGGCATCAACCACGCCATCGGGACAGATGAATACCCGGCGCCACAAGGCACGTTGATGGCCACTTTGATTAACGGCATTCTTGGAAAGGATCTCGACTGGCAGATTGTGCTCGTCGGTGTTTTCATCGCGATTGTGATGGAGCTTTGCGGTATTCGTTCGCTTTCGTTCGCAGTAGGAACCTATCTACCCCTCTCCACAACATTGCCCATCTTTCTTGGCGGCGCAGTGCGCGGCATCGTGGAATGGAGAAATAAACGGAAAGGAGTTACCCTAACGCCCGAGGAAGAGGACCTTGGTAAAGGGAATCTTTTTGCCACCGGACTGGTGGCGGGCGGTGCACTTATGGGGGTTATCATAGCTTTCCTTTCGGTACCGGGCACACAAACGAGCGAGGCATTGGCAGGCGCAAGCGCAGAACATGCCATGACGGGCGCCCTGGGAGCTGAAGGATATAAATGGCTGGGTGTAATTTTCTTTGCGCTCATGGCATTCGTGCTCTACCGCATCGCGATCAGCAGGCGGAAAAAAATCTGATCAGCAGAAGGAAAGCGGCTCGTATTTTTTCCGGAGAATGGCGACATCGTCGGCCTGCAGCCAGTTGCGCAGCACGGTCGCGTACACGTTCTTGAAGTCTATTTTGTGTTTCAGGTCGCCCTCCTCAAGATCGGTCAGATCCGGCAGCGGATTGATTAGCCCCTTTTGCTTCAGCGCGCCGCTTACCAGGAACATATTGTTCGCGGTGCCGTGATCGGTACCACCGCTGGCGTTCTGCGAAACGCGCCGGCCGAATTCGGAAAACGTGAACAGCAGCACGTCATCGAACCGGTTGTTCGCCTTGAGATCCTTCACAAACGCGGCGATGGCGTCGTTCATCTGCGTGAACAGATTCTGCTGCTGGATCTGCTGGTTGATATGCGTGTCGAAGCTGCCCAGCGAAACATAATACACTTTGGTATTGATATCGGAAAAAATCAGGGAAGCAATCGTCTTCATGCTGCTTCCGAGCTCAGTCTTAGGATAGTCGGCCTTGCTCGGATGAAGTCGGCTTTGCTGGAAAATATAATCAGCGGAGGAAAGCGTTTCCGCCATTGTCTTGTACAGATAATCCACCGGTTGTTCTCCTGGTTCGTCCCTGCGCTGCTTTAATACCTCCCGGAAAAATTTCTCATTGGCCGTGCCGTAAAGCCGGCGCGGATCCTTGACCGCGATGCCTTTCATTTCCTGCCCCTTCAGCGCAAGGCTCAGCACATCGTCGATCTCAATTGCATGCGTAGGCCGGTCGCAGCCCCGGCATTGGGCGTCGAGGTAACGACCGAGCCATCCGTTTGTCCAGTATTCGCTGCTTTCGCTCGCCGTATGCCAGATATCCATACTGCGGAAATGCGACCGGTCTGGATTGGGATAACCCACGCTGTTGATGATGCCCAGGTTCCCTTCATCGTAAAAGCCTTTAAAGGCAGTAAGGGCGGGGTGGAGCCCGGCGTCATCAGTAATGGCAAGTGCCTTCGATTTGTCAATGCCCACCCGCGGGCGGGAACGATAGTAAACATCATTGCGGACGGGAATCACGGTGTTCAGACCGTCATTTCCACCACTGAGCTGCAGGATCACTACCACGCGGTTTCCGGGTGGAACCAGGGGAACGTCGCGGCGCTCGAAAGCTTTTAAAAATTTCGGCAGCAGCAACGTGGCGGTTGCCAGCGAGCCCACCTGGATGAATTCTTTTCTTTTGATCAGCATCGCGTTAGTATTAAGTTAACATCAGCAAAGCTGGTATTCGGGCGTGCTCATCAGCTGCAGCGTAGCGGTCCGTACGAACTGCTCGCGCCCGGTCTGGTCGGAATACTGGCGGATCATCTCGGGGCTGACACCGTTCCGGGCCTGCAGAAGAATAGCGGAAATGGCTTCCACCAGTTTCTCCCTCGGCACCGACTCGAAACGGCGCGTGTAAACCTGCCAGTTTACATTCGCGCGAATGGGCCGGCCCACGCGCCCCATCCGCGGTGACTCCATAACAGTCTGCTGACCCATCATCTGGTCATCATCCTCCTTCGGCCGTACATTGAACTCGTCCGCGTCTTCGATCAGCTTCGGGATCCGCATGCGCATCATCAGGCTGGAACTGTCGATCCAGGCCTTCCCTCCCGGCCAGCCCGCCACATTCGGCGGATAGAAGAGCAACTGGCCAAGGATACGTTGCAACAGCATCAGAGCTTCCTCATTCTCGAGCTTCATCGGAAGCATGCGCTGAATTCCGACGAGCAGCTCCACGGGGGACTTGATTTTCGACCCGATATTTTTCTCGTCGTAAAACCAGTCGCTTCCGAAAATATCGTCCAGCAATGACTGGATATTGTAGCCGCTGGCGTAGAAACGTTCGGCCAGCCATTGCACCCGCGCAGCGTCTGCCTGCTCGTTGACGAGGAAGCGATAGATCTTTTCCGCCAGGTAACGCGCGGTCTGCTTTTGTTCCAGCAGAATATCCAGCACATCGTCCCCGTCAAAATTTCCCGTGCGGCCAAGCACAGTCTTCTGTCCGAAATCGTGCTGCAGGCGGCGAAACTGAAATTCTCCTTTCAGGTTGGAGGCCCATCCTGTAAACGCCCGCGCTGCTTCGCGAATATCCTGCTCCGTGTAGTTCCCGCGTCCCATCGTAAACAACTCCATCACTTCGCGCGCAAAATTTTCGTTCGGATGATCCTTGCGGTTTTGCTGATTGTTCAGGAAATTGAGCATGGCCGCTGACCTCGACACTTCCTTCAGCATGGTTCCAAAATTCCCCAGCGCATTCCGGCGGATCACATCCAGCAGTCCCTGCTGGTAAAACACGTTCAGGTTGCGGCAGGCAAAATGCCCATGCCAGAAAAACGCCAATTTTTCCCGGAGCTGTGCCTCTGAATTCACCATCTCGTGCATCCAGAACATATTCAGGTTGCGCACACCCTCGCGGTTCTTTTGCTGTATTTTTTTTCTTTCCTCCTTGTCGAATTCCTTACGCTGCTGGCGTCCGATTTCCTCGATGCCCATGTACAGGCCTTTCAGGTAATCGTCCGCAACGTTGATGTACTCCGGTTTTTTGGCGGACCCCTTTACCAGGGCCACATAAAATTGTTTGGGAGAAGACCTCGAAAGGTCGCCGAGCTGCTCCACCGCGGGTCCAAAACCGGCCCGCCACAGGAGGTGCTGATTCTTACGCTGGTTGGAGGACATCGGTCACTGTTTGGGGTCAGACTGTTGTTGAATATACAAGTTTAATACTTGTCTATTTGACGTAAGCCAAGTGCTGAAACATGCAGCCATTTTCAGATTTGATTAACAGCCGCCCCGTTTTTAATTTTGGACCAGCCGCCCGGTTGCCGACGAATCTTCGGTGGTCGGAACCAAATCTAAAAACGGACCCTTGCCGTGAAAGCAGCCATGCGACTTCGAGCCTTTCGTTACATCTCGCCCGTGATTGTGTACGTCGGCGCTCTTCGCTCGTTCAGCACCACGGGCTGGGAAGTGTGGATTCCAATTGCCTATGCCTGGGTCGTGATCCCACTGCTTGAACTTTTTATCACGCCCGATCCGCGCAACCTCTCGGCAACCGAGGAAGAACTCGCACGGGCAGACAGAACCTACGACGCCTTCCTTTACCTGGTGGTCGGTTTGCAGTACGCGGCGCTGGTCCAGTTCCTTTTCAGCATGAACCAGCCCGGACTCAGCTGGCTGGATATCGCGGGGAGGATCTGGGTCATGGGGATCGCCTGCGGAACTTTCGGCATCAACGTAGGCCACGAGCTCGGTCACCGGGCGAGTGCTTTTGAACAGTTTCTGGCGAAATCGCTCTTGCTGACGTCGCTTTATATGCATTTTTTCATCGAGCACAACAAAGGCCATCACAAGCGCGTGGCAACCCGCGAAGACCCCAGCAGCGCGCGGTACGGGGAATGGATCTATGCTTTTTATTTCCGCACAATCATATTTAGCTACCTCAGTGCCTGGGAAATTGCGAACAGGGAAGTGAAGAAAAAAGGCGGACGGGCCCTGTCGCTCCAAAACGAAATGATCCGGTTCACGCTGATCCAGATCGCGTTTGTGACTGCAATTTTCCTGCTATTCGGATGGGTTTCAACGGTCTGTTTTCTGGCTGCCGCCATAATAGGCATCCTGCTGCTCGAAACCGTGAATTACATCGAGCACTATGGCCTGCAGCGAAAGCAGCTGCCTGACGGAAAATATGAACGTGCGATGCCGGCACACAGCTGGAACAGTGACCACGTGATCGGCCGACTGATGCTGTTCGAGCTCAGCCGCCACAGCGACCACCATTACCTGGCCAGCAGGAAATACCAGGTGCTGCGCCACCACGACGACTCACCCCAAATGCCAACGGGTTACCCGGGAATGATGATGTTGTCAATGATTCCGCCCGCCTGGTTTTACGTGATGAATCCCCGCGTCAGGAAAGCCATGAACTCTTCCTGAAAATCCGAGCGCTTGTTCTTGTAAAAATGCAGCGTCCCGGAATTCGCCCGGAAAAAAGAAATAAATTTAGTTCCCCAAATTTTTGGGTCACCAAAAATTTCCTTTATGAAACGGTATTACCAGATCCTGGTCCTGGTCGGCATTCTTGCGCTGGCCTGCAATAAGCCCCTGAACGAAGAGCAGCAATCCGAACCCGTTGCCACCATCAGTCAACGGCAATGCGCCACTAATGAAGTGTTTCAGCAACAGTTGCAGGCAGATCCGTCGCTGCAGCAGAGGATGGAGGCAATTGAAGCTTTCACGCGGCATTTCCGGGAAAATCCCAACGCCGAACGGCTTCTTCCGAGCGGAACCATGGAAGTGCCTGTGGTGGTGAACGTGCTTTACCGCACCGCCAGCGAGAATATTTCACTCGGGCAGATCCAGTCGCAGATCGATGTGCTGAATGAAGATTTTAGCGGACGCAATGATGACGTCAGCAACACGCCTTCCGTATTCCAGGGAGCGCTCGCAGGTAATACGGCTATCCGGTTTGTTTTGGAAAATGTGGTGCGGAAGCAGACCAACCGGCGCAGCTGGCCGATCAATGACGCAATGAAGAAAAGCCAGATGGGTGGCATTGATCCCACCAACCCTACCACCACGCTCAATGTCTGGGTTTGCAACCTCGGTCAAAACCTCCTGGGTTACGCTCAGTTTCCCGGCGGTAACCCGCAAACGGATGGCATCGTCGTGCTCTATTCCGCGTTTGGAAGCCGCGAGAAATACCCGCAGGGCACTTACATATCTCCTTACGATCTGGGTCGCACGGCAACGCATGAAGTGGGACATTACTTCAACCTCCGCCATATATGGGGCGACGCTACGTGCGGTGACGATTTCGTGGGCGACACACCGGTGCACACCAGCTACAATTTCGGATGTCCGCCGTTTCCAAAAAATAGTACCTGCGGAGGTGTAACTCACCCGATGATGACGATGAACTACATGGACTACACCGACGATCCATGCATGTTCATGTTCACCAGCGGACAAAAAATCAGGATGCAGGCCACTTACGCCATCGGCGGCCCCCGTGAAACGCTGCGATAAGTCTAATCAATGAACTCGAAGCCTGTGTACGAGTGTAGCACAGGCGGAATAAGAATTCGGGAATCCTGTTGGTTGTTTTCCAGCAGGCAGGCTACAATACGCGGGAGCGCAAGCGCGCTTCCATTGAGCGAATGCACCAGCCTTGACTTTCCACCGCTGTCGCGGAACCGGATCTTCATGCGATTTGTCTGGAAGGTTTCAAAATTACTCACCGAGCTTACTTCCAGCCAGCGCTGCTGCGCGCCACTCCAGACTTCGAAATCATAGGTCAGAGCCGATGCGAAACTCATATCCCCTCCGCACAGCTTTACGACGCGGTAAGGTAGTTCCAGCGACCGGATCAATCGCTCCACGTGGCTAACCATTTCCTCCAGCACCGCGTAGCTCCGGTCGGGATGAACCAGCTGCACGATCTCCACTTTATCGAACTGGTGCACGCGATTCAGTCCGCGAACATCCTTCCCGAAACTTCCCGCCTCCCGCCGGAAGCAGGCGGAAAATGCGGTCATCCGGATGGGCAGATCGCTTTCTTTGAGGAGCTCGTCCCGGTAAATATTGGTGAGGGGCACTTCGGAAGTGGGAATCAGATAAAGCTCGTCGGCCGCGACGTGATACATCTGTCCTTCTTTGTCCGGGAGCTGACCGGTCCCGAACGCAGTATTTTCGTTAACCAGGAATGGCGGCAGGTATTCAGTGTAGCCCGCCGCGATATTAAAATCCAGGAAATACTGAATCAACGCCCGTTGAAGTTTCGCCCCCCGGCCGCGGTAGAGCGGAAAGCCGCTGCCGGTGATCTTCGCACCTGTTTCGAAATCGATAAGCCGGAATTTTTTGATGAGCTCCCAGTGCGGCAATGCATTTGCCGGAAGCTGTGCCGGCTCTCCGCCGGAACGGACTACCACATTGTCGGCAGCAGAATTTCCTGCAGGCACCTCCGGCGAAGGCAGGTTGGGAATCCGAACAAGCAGATCCTGAAGATTCTGCTCCACCCCCGCCAGTCTGTCCGCCACGGGCTGCAGCGAACTTTTCAGTTGGGCTACTTCAGTTTTTTTATTTTCCGCAAGCTGCTTTTCGCCTCTGCCCATAAGCTGACCGATCTCTTTGGAAACCGCGTTGATCCGGGCAAGCATATTATCGGATTCAAGCTGCAGGCGCTTTCGTTCGTCGTCGAGACGGAGGACCTCGTCCAACAGTTGGAGATCGCCGAAGTTTTTGATCGCGAGCCTTTCCTTCGCGGCCTGCGGATCCTGGCGTAATGTGTGAAGTTGCAGCATGGCCTGGTTTGCTAAAAAGACGGCGGCAAGTTACTAGTTCTGACGTATCGCGGCGATGAAAACGGCGGCGGCTATCTTTGCGGGCTATGCTCGCGAGTGACGATCTGCAAAAGCGGTGGTGGGACCTCGAGATCCGGCTGACGGAACGTTTCGGAAAAAAGCCCGACCTGGAGGCTATTCTTTTCCTAATCGGCATACAGGAATTGGGGGTAATCCGCGGGAAATTTACCAAAGAGCAGAAGCAGGACCTGATGCACGTGGCGGTCTGCACGTTGCTTTCGCAAAGCGGGTATTACACAATCGACAGCAGGGACGAGGAAGGCTGGCCGCATTTCCGGCAGCTCAAGCCGATGCCAAACATGAATCCCGTGGAGCAGGAAAATTTCATCAAGGATCACATTCTTTTATATTTTCAGCAACATGAAATACAGAATGAAGATTAGTTTACTGCTCGCCGCAGTCGTAATCGCGCTGGGCGTGCAGGCGCAAAAAGAGATCCGGGTCACCGGCAAGGACCGCAAAAAGCGGGATGTGCTCCTGCAAACTTCTCACGGCGACATAGTGATCCGCCTCTCGGATTCCACCCCGTTGCATCGCGATAATTTTATTAAACTGGTGAAATCCGGATATTACGATAGCATTCTGTTTCACCGCGTCATCCAGGGATTCATGATCCAGGCGGGCGATCCGAACAGCAAAAAGGCCGCACCAGGTCAGCCGCTGGGGTCGGGCGGACCAGGCTATACGGTGCCTGCAGAATTTCGCCCGCAACTATTTCACAGGAAAGGGGTGATCGCGGCCGCGCGAATGGGAGATAACGTAAACCCGAAGAAAGAGAGCAGCGGGAGCCAGTTCTACATCGTGCAGGGAAGGGTATTCAGTGATCCGCAGATGGATTCGATAGAGATCGCAAGGCTCTCGGGAAGAAAAATACCACCTGAACAGCGGGCGGTATACAAAACGGTTGGGGGCACGCCGCAACTGGACCTTAATTACACGGTGTTCGGAGGAGTGGTGCGCGGGCTCGAGGTGGTAGACCGGATTGCAGAAGTGGCCACCAGCAAGGGTGCCGACAGGGACAGGCCTTTGCAGGATGTGCGGATACTCAAGGCCACGCTGATCAAACGAAAAAAGAAATAACAACTTCCGCGCGGGCATGCGCAGTCTCACTATTGCTGGCCCAGTCCTCCTCCTCCCTGTGTTCTCCTCTTTTCTTCCTCGGAAGCATCCTTCCGTTGGCGTGCCGCTTTCACCTGTGTATTTCCGAATCTCCAGCTCAGGCTGGTGCGGAACTGACGGCTGTCGAAGGAGCCGCTGGCTCTTGTGAGCTGTCCGGCGAAATTGCTGGTGCCGCTGAAATCCATGGACCCGAAAATGTCAGATACCGAAAATTTCAGATTGCCCTTCCCTTTGAAAATAGTTTTTTGCACTCCCGCATCCACGCTCCACATTTCCTTGCTTTTGAAAGTGCCTTGCCAGATGGAAGGAGAGTTGTACCATCCGCTCGCTTCCGCGGTCCAGCCCTTCTTGCCGATCTTTAAACTGTTTTGAGCAAAGACGCGAACGGAGAAAACATCCAGGTCCACGACACGGCTGCCGCCCCCGAAATCAGCCTGGTAATGCGAGTAATTCGCGTTTACGTTGGCGAACAGGCTGTAATTCTTGTACTGGAACGGGTAGCTCATGCTGAGGTTGAACACATCCTGCGTCGCTAGATTTTTCTTCGTCAGGAAGCTTTTCGATTTTTCGGTTGTGTCAACGAGCTGCGTGAATACATCGTTCACATGGCTGTAGCTCAGCGAACTGGTCAGCTTGAACTGGTAGGTATTGGTGAGGGTGATAATGTTGGTGTATTGCGGACGCAGCTCCGTATTCCCTTTCATAAATGTGTATTCATCCAGCTTGAACTCAAATGGATTCAGGTCCTGGTAAGCAGGCCGGTCAATGCGGCGGCTGTACGAAATTCCCCATTGATTTTTGGGATTCTTGTTGAATGTGATCGCGGCGCTCGGGAAAAGGTCGGTGTAATCTCGCTCAAAACTGAGCGGGCTGGACCGGTTGACGGAGCCGTCTGGATTCAGCGCGAATGACTCCCCGCGGGAATGAGTGTTTTCGAGACGCAATCCAACCTGGAACATCAACGTTTTCAGCTGGCGGTTGTAGTTTAAATACACCGCATTGATGTTTTCAGAGTAATCAAACTGGTTGCTGCGCTGCATGTCGAGCGTTTTCGTTTCCGGGTGGATCTGCTGCACGTTGTAACGGCCGAAATTGTTTCCGGTATTGATGAGCGCCGTTTTGAACCCTATTCCAAGCCTTCCTTTTGCAGCGCCCTGTTCGTAGTCGCCTTTTAGTGTATAAATGTTGATGTCCGTAGGCGAGATGAACCGGTAGATCGCCTGGCTGATCAGCGTGCTCCCGTCTGCGGTGTAATAGTAATTCGGCTGCAGTTGGTTGCTGCGAATGCGGAAAAACCCATAGTCCGCATCAAGGTTCAATTCCCTTCCCGAAGTATCGGCGTAGCGATAGTTCAGGTTGAAGTTGACATTCCGCCGTGTCATGTCCGTCCGGTTGTTAGCAAACAAAAGGCGGTCGATGACCATGGTGGGCTTGTAAATGATCTCCGTGCGGCTTTGAGTGCGTCCCTTGGTTTCAAACAGGTTTCCGTTCACGAGGAAACCAAAAGTGTGGCGGTTCCCGGCAAAATAATCCATCCCTGCTTTGAAGCCATGGCCCGCTCCCTGGTTGAGAAACCTGTTCCTTTGATTGAATACCGAATCCAGAAGCTCCCGGTAGAGCTTGAAATCCGAAGCATTCTGGTTGCGGTTGTAATTGTAGTTTCCGAAAATATTAATGCCCTTATTGCGATGGTTGAATGCAATGCCGCCGTTGTATTTTGGATAAATACCCTGGTTATAGCCAACATTCACCGAACCATTGGTTCCAAAAGCTTTGTTCTTTTTTAAGCGGATATTGATAATGCCTGCATTGCCTGCGGCATCGTACTTCGCCGAAGGGTTTGTAATGATCTCGATCGCCTCGATCTGAGCGGACTGCAGACTCTTGAGATAAGCGGAAAGGTCGGCACCTGAAAGCGGCGTAGGCTTCCCATCCACATAAATCTGTACTCCGTTCTTCCCCGCAAGGCTGATATTATCGTCCTTATCGACCGTTACCCCGGGACTTTTGCGGAGCAGCTCGAGCGCGTCGTTGCCGATTGCGTTGATGGTGCCCTCTACGTTGAGAATAGTCTTGTCTGCTTTCACCTCAACAAGCGGCTTTTTCGAAGTAATGGTTACCTCTTTGAGATCGCCCGAAACCTTGCTGATCGTGAGTGGATCAACGTTAAGCTCGCCGGAACCTGAATACTCAAACCTGGGTGAATAACCGGCCACATAGCCGACGTGTGTCACTTTCACCACGTAGGTGCCTGCCCCAATGGACGGAAAGCTGTATTGGCCGTTGTCCGTCGTGGCGGTGAGCTTGACCACCGACGAATCCTTTGCACGCAGCAGCGATACGGTCGATTTTTCGACAGCTTTTCCCTGCGGATCCTTCACCGTCCCTCTCACCTGTGCCCACGCGCTGCCGAAAAAAAGAAACACTATCACACCGGTCAAAATAAATTTTGTCATAACTGCTGCCTGATTTTTTAATGGTCGCCCAAAACTAGGGGTCTGTCATGGAAATGTAAACAGCATAACGATCAATGGCGGAAAACCATCTACAAACGGCCGAAAAATCACCCTGACCGCCACCTGCAGGCCTCCGAAATTTTCAATACGTTTGCAGCCTAAAAACCAGCTGTATGAATTTCCCGCCGAATTTGCGTTACACGAAGGACCATGAATGGATCAGTCTGGAAGGAGATATGGCCCGGGTAGGAATTACGGATTTTGCCCAGCGTGAACTGGGCGACATCGTTTATGTGGAAGTAGAGACAACTGGGCAGCCTCTGCAGGCGGGAACCGTATTCGGGACGGTGGAAGCGGTAAAGACCGTGTCCGATCTTTTTCTCCCGGTTTCAGGGACAATCCTGGAACTGAATGGCGAGCTCGCCAATTCGCCGGATCTTGTCAATTCTGATCCTTATGGGAAAGGATGGATGATTCGCATGAAAGTGGACAATCCCGCTGATGTGGAAGCCCTCATGGATGCTGCCGCCTACCAGGCCTTAGTCGGCTGAACTTTTTTACGGCAAAAAAAGGCTTCTGATTGACCGGACGCGTGATCAGTCACCTTTTTGGTATCTCGACGACAATTATTCCCTGGCCTTGTCCGGGATCATAACGGCGCGCATTCCTGAACGCGAAACCGGCTGCCGGGGAAAATTCAAAGATGTCCTATCACGTACATTTCGGCCTCCCGAATCAACCGGTCAGTCCGCTCTTTCTTTTCCAATTAGCTGAGTTCCGATAATATTGTAGAAAGTTTTCCTCATTGAAATATTACTTCCCTGCAATCGCTTGGTTATTAATTTCAACCGTGCTGCTTTTGTTGCCAGGCTCCGCCTTCCCGAAAGAGGACTGGCTGGATAAGATCTGGTTCGACAAGTGGGTGCATGTGGGAATGTTCCTGGTGATGACAGTGCTTTGGTTCAGGGCTCCTCACAAAAACTCCAAAACAGACGCGAAGCCCGCAATACTTGCGACGCAGGTGGCCCTGGCCGTCCTTTTTTATGGTGTGGTGATGGAGCTGGTGCAACACCGGTTTATCCCGAACAGGTCGTTCGACGCGGGGGATATTGCCGCTGATGCAGCGGGATGTGCAATGGGGGCAATATTCGCAGTCAAATGGCTCCAAAAAAATAGACCCCTGTAGAAACAGGGGTCGCAACCAAAACTAACTGCTTATGAGAAAATTGACTGCTTTTTGTTGTAAGAGCTATTAGTGTAACGCAAAAGTATTGCCGATAGTATCATCCAGGCTGTTAATGAAACTATAAATGGCCTGGTTGGTAAATTCCCGTCGATTCTTCCTAACCTGTCTGCTATCAATGAGCTTTACTTCGGTTTTATCTGTTATAAATTCCGTGCCAAAAGGTAAATGACCCCTCTTCTTCGGGCTGATTAATTTTGGCGCGCCAGTTTCTCGGAGTTTTCCGCGAATTGCAGACTGTCAATAAGCTCCTGAATATTACCGTTCAGCACTTCCTCGAGGTTATAGAGAGTCAACCCGATGCGGTGATCGGTAACCCGCCCCTGTGGAAAATTATAAGTCCGGATCTTGGCGCTGCGATCTCCCGTGCTCACCAGGCTCTTCCGGTGCCGGGCAATTTCTTCCTCCTGCTTTCGCACCTGTTCTTCATATAGTTTCGTGCGCAACATCTGCATGGCCTTTTCACGGTTCCCCAACTGCGACCGTTCCGTTTGACAGACCACCACGGTGCCGGTCGGAATGTGGGTAAGCATCACCTTAGTTTCCACCTTATTTACGTTCTGGCCGCCCGCTCCGCCGCTCCGCGCTGTTTCCATCTTCACATCGCTTTCCCGCAATTCGAAGTCCACCTCTTCCGCTTCCGGCATAACGGCTACAGTAGCCGCCGAGGTATGAACACGCCCCGAAGCCTCGGTTTGCGGCACGCGCTGGACCCGGTGAACGCCGCTCTCGAACTTCAACGTTCCGTACACGTCCTCGCCGATGATCTCCAGCTGCACTTCCTTGTATCCTCCTACCGTTCCCTCGCTTTCGCTGAGAACTGTGGTCTTCCATCCCCGGCGTTCGCAATAGCGTATGTACATTCTCAGCAGGTCGCCGGCAAACAGGCTCGCCTCATCACCCCCGGTGCCGGCCCTGATCTCGAGGATCGCATTCTTTTCATCCTGCGGATCCTTTGGAATTAGTAATTGCCTGATTCTCGATTCGGTCTCCGACTTCCTTTCCTCCAGTCCGGGCAATTCCTGCTTTGCCAGTTCCCTCAGCTCTTCGTCCGCTCCGGCGAGAGCTTCCTTGTAAAAGTTGAGATCATCCAGCAACTTTTTATAATCGTCGTACGCACGTACGATCCTCTCGAGGCTGCGGTATTCCTTGCTCGCCTCCGCGAATTTTTTGTTGTTGCCTACTATTTCGGGATTCGTAAGCGCAACTCCCAACTGCCCGAACCTGGCTTTTATGGCTTCCAGTTTTTCGATCATATTTCAACCCCCGCGGCACCGTTGCGGGACGCAAAGCTAAAGCATTTAAGCGCGGTGGTATCTTATCGATTTGTTGGGATTTGTGAAGTGGGAGTTGGAATTTTACAACATGGGTTTCCGCAAAATGAAAGGCGCCCGGTTATTTAACGGCTGGGAGCTGTCGGACGAAGAACTGGTGCTCATCACCGACGAAAGCGGAACCATACACGAAATCCTTCCGGCTTCCGAGGCCGGCGACGAAATCGAAGAATATGAAGGGATTCTTTCGCCTGGATTTGTAAACTGCCACTGTCATCTCGAGCTCAGCCATCTCCGCGGCCAGCTACCGCCGCACACCGGTCTGGTGGATTTTGTGCTCAATGTTGTCCAGCTCCGGCATGCCCCGGACGAAGTTGTACTGGAGGCCATCCACGCTGCGGAGTCGGAAATGCTTGCTGCAGGGATTGTCGCCGTTGGCGACATCTGCAACAACATCAGCAGCCTTTCGCAAAAAACGAAGGGGCGCATGTACTATCACAACTTTGTTGAAGTTTCCGGGTTCGACCCTGCAATTGCCGAAAGCAGGTTTCGCCAATCCGTCGAGCTTTTTCGCGCCTTCGCGCGGTACTATTCGATACCCATCGGGTCCAACTCGATTGTTCCGCATGCACCTTATTCGGTGTCTGACGAGCTCTGGAAACGAATAATCAATTTTCCCGGCAACCGCCTCCTTTGCGTGCACAACCAGGAATCTTTCGAAGAAGACCGCTGGTTTCGCGAGAAATCCGGAAACTTTTCCGAACTCTTTGCCCGGATGCAGCTCGACGCGAATTTTTTTAGTGCTACCGGCACATCATCGCTGCAGAGCTTTCTGCCGAAGTTCAAACGCAACCAGAGCGTGATCCTTGTGCACAACGTTTACACCACCGAAGAAGATTTGCGAGCCGCCGGCGAGCAAACAGGCTTGCAGCTCTTCTGGTGCCTTTGCCCCAATGCGAACATGTACATCGAAAACCGCCTGCCGGACATAGACCTGTTCAGGCGATCGGGCTGTTCCCTCGTATTCGGAACGGACAGTCTTGCTTCCAACACGCAGCTCAGTATATTGGAAGAAATCCGCACCATTCAGCAGCATTTCCCCCACATTCCTGCTGCAGAACTGCTGAAATGGGGCACTGTCAATGGCGCACACGCACTGCATCTGGATGCAATCCTGGGCAGCTTCGAGCCGGGGAAGCGACCGGGGGTATTGCACATTGCTCCGGATCTCTCCTCCTGTCGCCGCCTAATTTAATATTTCGCGCAAAACAGGCAGAGTTTTCAGCACCCCAAAATCCTGTATATGGAGGGAATAATAATCCTGGTAGGCGGCAAGAAGTTCTCTTCGCAGCTCCTGGTTCAGCCGGATCTGCTTTAATTCCTCCGGCCTGCGCACCTGCAGCAGCTCAGCGGTCACCTGCGCCGCGTGGCCTTCGATGACATGTGGATGAGCCGGCCTCTGTTCGGAAAACACTCCTTCCTGCAGGTCGAAGACTGCTTCGCGAAGCAAGCCCGGTCTGGACGGGGCGGGAGGAATGCCGAAAAATCCGGTCAGGTGCAGTGCAAAGAAGAGCGGAAAGTTCGCTGTCACGGATTCGTCGCTTTCATCCAGATGAATGAAACAATCCTCAATGAAATAGAAAAGATCGGCATTCGGTTCCGGCTGCTTGAGGCAGCGCGTGAGCAGCTCGATCATGAACAGAGCCACTGCGTTTTTGCGGACATCGGTGAGCACATTGCGGTAAAGAAACGACCACCTGAATTCCCTCAGGCGATTCAGGTTTTTCAGCTCATTATGGTAAGCTACCAGATCGAGCAGGGCCGCGGGCTGGAACAAGCTGGCTTTCCCGCTCCCTTTTTTGGTAGAAACACGCACGCCGTTTACCAGGTAAGACTGCAGACCAAATAGCTCGGTAAAAATGGTTACAATAACACTCGTCTCTCCGTACTTGACCGTTCTGAGCACAATCCCTTTTGTTTTATGGAGCTTATCGGGCATCTACCGGCTGATAAATACGATCCTTGCCGACTGCTTGTTTTCAATCAGCACCAGGTAGACTCCGCTCGCGACGCGCCGGCCACGATAGTCGCGCCCATCCCAGATTGCCTGTCCACCATGTGCGCGGGTCTGGAACACCAGGCGCCCGTCCGCTTCAGTGATCCTGACGATCGAGTTCGCGGGCACACCCCGAATCGCGATCACACCGGAATGCGAAGGCGGTACGGGATTCGGGAAAACCAGCACCGTTTCTCCAGGTTCGGGCTCCTCTGTTGCCGTGCTCCGGAAGGAACAAATTCCTTTCAGCGTCGCGAAATACACTTCACCGGTGTTCCCGTCAATAGCGATACGCCGCACATCGCTGCTGAGAAGCGGACTGTTGTCCTCAGTGAAACGGTAAATCAGTTTTTCGCCATCGGCGCTCACGAGAAAGACTCCATTGCGGGTAGCAACCCACTTCCGGTCTGCGGCGTCCACCGCAATACTTCGAACCTCCTGCCCGCGGAACAGGTAGCCGGCGAAATTGCCATGCGGAACGATGGGCCAGATTGCGTCGCAACCCCCGGAAGAAAAAACATCCTGCGGACACTGGAATACCGCGACGCCATTTCCCGTACCCACCCAAATGAAACCGCCGCGATCAAGCGCCAGGCAGTGCACTTCCGAAGAAGGGAGATTTCCATTCCCGGTCCCGATTCCAAGTTTTTTCCAGCGGTCGTCGGAAAGATCGTCAATAGAGGTTCCGTGATCGAGCACCAGCAACCCGTTTCCAAGCGGCGAAACGATCCATTTCCGGTCATTATCATCGATCAGAATCTGACTGAGGGCATTTTCAAAAAGGGTAAAAGGAACACTCAGGGAGGTCCAGGTCCCGTCGCCTTTTCTAACTTTCAGCGGACGATCAGATCCAAAATTTGCGATCCAGAGATTCTGCTGGCGGTCAAACGTCAGCCCCGCCACCCGGTAGCTGCCCGGGTCACCTGTTGTTGGCCCAAGGAATCCCTGTTTGTAAATTTCAAACCCGGGTCCCTGGCGGATCCGGAGCAATCCGCCGCCGAACGATCCGGCCCAAATATTTCCATCGCGGGGATCCATCGCTACAGCGACGTGATCAAGCATGCTGTCGAGCTGAGGGTAACGGTAGCGATTGATGTTGGCCCAGCTCCCGTTTGAGAAAACATAGACCCCGTTTCCATTGTACTGGTAATTCCAGGCATCGTTCACGGCGCCAGCGGCGGCCACGAGAGTTGAATTCCGCACCAGCATTTCCCCGCTCGCCGTCTCCTGCGGGGAATTTGGAACGTATTGCTCAAACCCGGATCCGTCGAATCGCGACAAACAGCCAAAGCGGTCTGCGACCCAGGTTCCATTCCCGTAGTCAATCGCTTTTACCGGAAATGAAATCACCCCCGGTTGCATCAGCACGCGGCTAATGACGCCGCTGGGCTCCAGGATCACCACGCGACTATTTCCATTGAGCATGCGCTCGCATACGTGGAGCTTTCCGCCACTCACATTAATACCCGCGATCGGCCAACCGGATGCATAAAACAGGTCCCAGGTATTTCCGTTAAATAAAAAAACCGAATCCCTGCTTTGTGCCAGCAACCGGTTTCCCATGCTTACTACGTTTGCGCAATTACCCGGAGGCAGTCCGCTGCTCCCGCTGAGCAGCTGCCAGCTTGCGTGGTTTTCGGGATTCGGGTGCTGGCGCGATACCCGTTTCAGTCCTTCTGCAGTAGCCGCGTAATAAAAGCCCGCGTCGCTGGTTAATCCGTTTACACGCACCTGGTTTCCTCCGTTACCAATAAACCACGAAGCTTTCACTTCGTAGCGGGCACCGTTGATCACCACAACACCGAGACCCGTGGACAGCAGATAGTCGCCGCCCGCCGGGTGGACCTGGTAAATTGTTTTGTCGCCGATGATATTGTCGCGCTTGATATCAGGAACATTGTGAATGTCGCCACGATGCAAAATATCGATGTTGCTGTTCGAATAAGCGATGAAGAGTTTGCTGTTGACAGTATCATAAATAATAGCGCTGATGCCCGTTTCGCTCAGTCCGCTTACGCGGCTGTAGCGCTCGACAACATTTCCCGAAATCGTTACACTGAAGATGCTGTACGGAGTGGCGCAATAAATCCTCCCGTCGCCGCTTGTCACATCAATCGCGCTGTTATAAGGAAGATGCTCGCGCCAGAAACCAACGGGCGGCAACGGATCCTGCGCGAAAAGCGGAAACGAAATCAGCAAAATCTTAAGCGACAAAAAAAACCTCACGTTTCAAAAATATTGCAAACCGGCAGACCCGCCATTTTTACCTTTCTTTGCACAAACCGCTGCTTCGCCTATGTGGCAACGCCTGGGACGATTCATTCTTCAATACCGCTTACCCTTACTCTTCGTCCTTATCGGCATTTCCGGATTCATGGCTTACCATGCTTCACGCGTACAGCTCAGCTACGATTTTTCCCGCGCAATACCGGTTGACAACCCGAAGTATCGCGAGTATCAGGAATTCAGGAAACAATTCGGCGAGGAAGGCAACCTCCTCGTGATCGGTTTTCAAACAGACTCATTTTTTACCGAAAAAATTTTTAATGAGTACGCAAAATTGCAGGGTCATCTTCAGCAGATAGAAGGAGTAGACGATGTTATTTCCGTGGCTTCGGCGGTGAATCTTACCAAAGATTTGGTCACAGGCAGGCTGAGGGCAGACAGCATATTCGATCCCGCTCCGCTCACCCGCTCGCAGATTGACAGCGGCGCGTCGGTGTTTCGGTCATTGCCTTTTTATCGCGGTCTGTTGCACAACCGCGAAACCGGTGCGTGGCTGATGGGAATCCGGATCAACAAAGACCTGATGGCCTCGAAAAGGCGCATTGCGATCGTGGAAGAGATCGGCGCGGAAGCCGAACGCTTTTCCCTTGCCTCCGGTCTTCCGGTTTACAAAAGTGGTTTGCCACACATCCGCACCGAACTTTCGGTCCGCATCGTTAGCGAAATGCGCTGGTTTCTCGCGGCTTCGGTGGTTCTTTCCGCTGTGATTCTCCTCCTGTTCTTCCGGTCAGTGACAGCCATGCTGCTCTCGCTCGCGGTAGTAGGCCTCGGAGTTACCTGGAGTTTCGCATTTATTGAGCTGTTTGGTTACCGCATCAGCATCCTGAACGCACTGATTCCCCCGCTGATTGTTGTGATCGGGGTTCCCAACTGCATCTACTTTCTGAATAAGTTTCACACCGGTTTCAATCAGTCAGGAAGCAAAAAGCAGGCTTTGATCGGCATGGTGGCGCGAATGGGCATCGTAACGCTTTTCTGCAACATCGCAGCCGCAATCGGGTTTGCCGTGTTTGCGCTTACCAAAAGCCCGATCCTTAGGGAATTTGGGGAAGTGGCCGGCGTGAGTATCATTGCGCTCTTCTTCATTTCGCTCATATTGATTCCCGCGGCGCTCAGCTACCTGCCGGCGCCAAAGACCCGGCATACGCGTTACCTCCACAGTCCGCGCATGATCCGCTGGCTGGACCGCCTGGAACGATGGTCGCTCAACCACCGGCGGCTTATCTACTCCGTTACGGTGATCGTGGTGGTTGCGGCCACGCTGGGAATCCTGCGCCTGAAAACAGAAGGGTATATCGTGGACGACCTGCCGAAGAACGACAAGCTGTACACAGACCTGCAGTTTTTCGAGACGCACTTCGGTGGAGTGATGCCGCTTGAAGTTGTAGTGGATACCAAAGAAAAACGCGGCGTGACGCGGAAGCTCGCAAACCTGCAGAAAATCGATTCGCTTTCCCGATTCCTTGATAGTATGCCTGCTCTCGCACGACCGCTGAGCATTGTGGAAGGATTGAAATTTGCAAAGCAGGCCTTTTTCGAAGGTGATACCGCCAGCTATAACCTGCCGGCTGAATACGATCTTCCGGCGCTGGCCCAGTACCTGAATCTTCGGGGCAACGCCGCGGGGGGAAACGCATTTTCTCGACTGGTGGGAAGTTTCATGGACAGCAACCGCCAGCAGGCCCGGATCAGCGTCAGCATGGCCGATGTGGGAACGAACCGGCTGCCGGGAATCATGGACAGTATTTCCGGGCGCATCAATGTGTTGTTCGATCCGGAAAAGTATAGTGTGAGGCTCACCGGCACGAGCGTCACGTTTCTCGAAGGAAGCCGTTTTATTATCAATGGTCTTAAAGAAAGCATCGCCTGGGCGTTCGTGCTCATAGGCCTTTGCATGCTCTACCTGTTTCGATCGTTGCGGATCCTGATTTGTTCCCTGCTGCCGAACGTAATCCCTCTGGTGATCACCGCAGGAGTGATGGGATGGGCCGGTGTTCCGCTGAAACCCTCCACCGTCCTCGTGTTCAGCGTTGCGCTGGGAATCGCCATCGACGTGACCATTCGTTTCCTGGTAAACTACAAGCAGGAGCTCCCCCATTACAATTATGACAAAAAACTGACAGTGATCAAGACCATACACAGTACAGGCATCAGCATCATCTATACTTCCGCGGTGCTCATCGCGGGCTTCATCATCTTTTGTTTCAGTGGTTTCGGCGGCACCAAGGCGCTTGGCTGGCTGACCTCCCTGACGCTGATAACCGCCACGGTTACGAACCTTGTTTTGCTTCCGGCCGTGCTGATTTCTCTGCTGAAGACTAAAAAATAATCCGATCGTTTGTATATTTATGCAGCTATGCCTCACCGGTGCTTGTCAATAAGGCAGGCAACTCCAATCCTATCAAAGGCATCGCGTAAAGCCCTATCCTGCCAGCAATGAAAATTCAGTCGGGACTGCGTCGCGCAGTTTTCCCGAAAAAAGGGTTTTACATATTCTCAGATTTTTTTTGCGCTTTGATTCACGTATTGGCTAAAACTTGATATATGTAAATTTTTATTTTACCACTAAAACATCACACACATGAGAAAACTGCTCTTACTCCTAATCGGAGTTGTGTGCATTGCCGCCACGGCAATGGCGCAACGGATCGTGACCGGTAAGGTGGTGGATGAAAAAGGGAACCCGGTGGCCAATGCATCGGTTCTCGTGAAAGGAACCACAACCGGGACCGTCACGAAAATTGACGGCACATTTTCCTTCACTGTGCCGGCAAATGCCCGGTCACTAATCATTTCTGCTGTGGACATGGCCGCGGTAGAAGCAGCGATCGGCGGTGACAACCACGTCGAGGTCACGTTGCGTCCCGAGGACAAAACAATGGCCGAGGTGGTGGTTACGGGCTACGGAACTCAACGGCGAAGAGAGGTGACGGGCAACATTGCCAGCGTACGGGGCAACCTGGTTGCGAACAAACCGGTGCAAAGTTTTGAACAGGCGCTGGCGGGTCGTGCAACAGGGGTTCAGATCACTGTGCCGCATGGATTGCTCAATACGCCGCCCGTATTTCGGATCCGCGGAACGAATTCGATTTCCCTTAGCTCTTATCCGCTGATTGTTGTAGACGGGGTACCAACGCCTACCGGCGACTTCAGTTCAACGGCATCGGCGGGCAACGCGCTGGCAAGCATCAACCCCGCAGACATCGAAAGCATCGACATTGCGAAGGACGCAGCCGCCACCGCTATTTACGGTAGCCGCGCTGCGAACGGGGTTGTCTTCATCACTACGAAGAAAGGCCGGGCCGGCAAACCGCGCGTATCCTACAATGGTTCTGTGGGCTGGAGCAAAGTGACGCGTCTGCCCGAGATCCTGAACGCGCAGCAGTACACCGATTTCAAGAATAAGGCTGCCGCCAACAACGCGAACGTGAACACTACGAACCCATCGGGTTCCGGTTACACCCGGTTCGCAACAGCCACCGACGCGAGCGGAAAACTGATCGATACCTACTGGCCCGACCAGGTGTACCGGCAGGGTTTCTCCCACGATCACAATCTGAATATTTCCGGTGGCAACGACAATACCACGTATTATTTCTCGGTGGGTTATACCGACCAGGAAGGCATCGTCAAGAAAAATGATTTCATCCGCAGAAACATACTGCTGAACCTGGACAGCCGCGTGAATGAATTCCTCACTATCGGAGGTAAGATCTCATATTCAAACGAGCGGAACCTCGCAGCCAATACCTCAGGGTCCCTTCCCGGGGAAGCATTCAATACCGGCGGCTTCGGAAGGATTGTGCTGGTAAACGCCCCCAGTATCGCGCCCTTCAGAAACGACGGGAGCTACAACATCGAGAACCCGGCGGCGAACTCAGTGGGACGGATGAACAACACAGTGACCGTTGGTTTCTATAATCCAACGTTGATTCTGGACCTCAACCGTCAATACAGCGAGTCCAATCACAGCCAGGGAAATATTTACGCACAGATCAAACCGGTAAAGTGGCTTGCGATCAAGAGCCTCTACGGAATTGATTACCTCTTCGTGGACAACGAAACGTTCCTCACCCCGATTCATGGCGACGGCTTCACGCCGAATGGAAGCGCTTCCAGCTCTCTTGGTAAATTCAAGAGGTGGACCTGGGTGAATACTGCCCAATTCGATTACACTTTCCGCACGAATCATACGGTGAGCGCGCTGGCGGGTACGGAACAGGATCGCAGGACCAGCATCGGCTTTGGCGTGAACCGTCAAACGCTTTCGGACCCTGCATTCAATGTGATCCAGGCCGGCTGGGTGACGCCGAACGTGGCGGGTATGGCCTACGGCGAGAACTACCTTCTTTCCACTTTCGGTCGTATCAACTATGATTTCAAAAAGAAGTATTTCCTGGCGGGCAACATCAGGAAAGACGAATACTCTGCATTCGCGGAAAAAGCTTCAACATTCTGGGGAGCTTCGGCCGGCTGGGAAGTGTCGAAAGAAGCATTCTGGGAAAAGTCTTCGATAAGCAACTGGGTAAACAACTTCCGGCTGAGAGGAAGCTATGGTAAGGTAGGAAACACGGCGGGCATCGGAGATTACGTGATTTATTCCACCTATGGTTCTGGTTTGTATGGCGGATTGCCGACCCTGATCTTCAATTTTGCGGGCAACCCGAACCTGCAGTGGGAGACAAGCACGAAGATCGACGTGGGAACCACGATTGGTTTGTTCCGCGAGCGGCTTCAGATCGAGCTTGCACGCTATTACAACGATATCAAGGACCTGATCCTGAACGTGCCCCAGGCTCCTTCAACGGGAGTGCCTAATTCGATTCCCACAAACGTAGGAACTATGTACAACAAGGGATGGGAGCTTTCGATCACCGGTCTCCCGTTCAGAAGAAGGGATTTCACCTGGACCGCCAGCCTCAATATCACGACGAATAAGAACGAAGTAACGTCTCTCGCACCCGGCCTTACGGAAGTGCTTACTTCCACTTCGGGACTGGAGACGGTACACCGCACCGCGGTAGGTCATTCCGTCGGGACCTTGTGGCTCGTGCGGAACGGCGGTGTGGACCCGGCTACCGGAAGGAGAATACTTCTCAACAAAGCCGGCAACCCCGTTTTGTATGCGCCTCCCGGGTCGGGTGCCGCATTCACCTGGTCCAACCCTGATGGCACGCAATATTCCGAGCCGGGACAACCTGTTGGTGTAGGCGTGACCCAGGCGAAGGACGGGGTTATGTACGGAAACACGATTCCGAAAGTTTACGGCGGACTCGACAATACGCTTCGTTATAAAGATTTCGAACTGAGCGTACTCCTCACCTACCAGTTCGGATTCTATGTGTATTACGGCACCAACGCGGGCCTGCACGACATGCGTTTCTGGAATAATCACGTAGATGTACTTAAGGCATGGAGCAAGCCGGGCGATATTGCGACGATCCCGAAACCGGTTTACCTGGATAACGTATCCAACGGTTCTGCGCTGCCGATGTCGTTCAACGCTTTCAAGGGAGATTTCGTAAAAGTGAAGAACGTATCGCTTGGTTACAATCTTCCTGCGAAAGTCGTAAACAAGGCGAAACTTGCATCTGCCCGTATTTACGTTGGCGGTCAGAATCTGGCAATCTTTACCGATTATCCCGGTCCCGATCCTGAGGTTTCGTCGAACGGAAACTCTAACACGGCGCAGGGAACTGACCGGAACACGATTGCGAATGGTCGCAGTTTCACCATCGGGATTAATGTTTCATTCCTGTAAACCCTAAAACCTGACTAAATGAAAAAGCATCTTAAATACATCATCAGTCTCGGGGCGGGTTTGATGCTGTTCTCTACTTCCTGCAAGAGAGAGCTGCTCTCCCCCATCCCGCAAACTTCCGTCACTGACGCGACGGCCTTCGACACGCCGGGACGGATTGCCAACCAGGTAAACTCACTCTACGCCGCATTCAAAAGCGGTGCGTTCTATGGAGGCCGCGCCCAGATAGCAGGCGACATTCGCGGCGAGGATTTCCTGAACGAAACCACAAACGGTGTGACCGGGTTCGACGTGTGGTTGCTGAATGCCACGGGCACTTCGCAAAACTTCGTGAAGAACATGTGGGCCCAGGCTTACTATGTGATCAACCTCACCAACCTGTTCATCGACGGAATGAATGCCAAGGGAACCACCGTCGTAGGCGATGCGCTTTCCAAGAATTATGTCGCGGAAGCGAGGTTGCTTCGTGCTGCTTCTTACCTGAAGCTGCTCGAACACTATGCACGCCCGTACGCCGACGGTGCCGGCAGCAGGCCGGGTTTGCCGTTGAGGCTGACAGGCATCAAAGGTTCCGGTTTCTCACCTATGGCCCGGAGCACCGTAGCTGAAGTGTACGCGCAGATTCTGTCGGACCTGAACTACGCTGAAGCTAACCTTCCCCTCAATTACGCAACTGCTGCGCTGAACACAACCCGCGCCCACCGCAATACGGCGATTGCGTTGAAAACCCGTGTGTACCTGGCGATGCAGGACTACGGCAACGTAATCACTGAAGGGAATAAGATTGCACCCCAGGCAACGGCCCCCTTCAGCGCTACCTCGGGAGTGGCCCATGCATTGGCTCCGGACATCGTAACCGTATTCCGCGCGCCCTACACGCACGTGGAATCGATCCTGTCGATGCCGATGACCAGCACCGCAGGTGACAACCCTGGAACTCAGAACCAGCTTGGCTTTTACTGGTCGAGAACTACGGGTGGGGGAGAATTCTCGCTCAACCCGAGCGGCATTGTAGGCAATACGGGATGGACCGCTGGGGATCGCAGAAGAACATTCAATGCAGTGATCTCCGGGAAGACGTGGCTGAACACCAAATTCAACACACCCTCTCCCTACACCGACTGGGCGCCGGTGATCCGCTATTCCGAAGTGCTGCTGAATCTTGCCGAAGCGCTCGCGCGTAATGATGCCGGCATCAACGCAAAGGCCGTGGCGCTGCTGAATGCAGTCCGTCAGCGGTCGGATGCCTCCACCGTCATCGTTCCCGCCACCAAAACCGACCTGATCAATGCCATCCTCACGGAAAGAAGAATCGAGTTCCTTGGCGAAGGTTTGAGGAATTTCGATCTGATGCGCTTGCTGCAGACGATCCCCGCCAAAGGATCCGCTCCGGCAAAGGCGCCGGGCGACGGAGGATACATCTGGCCGATCTCGGCTGATGAAATGTCGCTCAATCCGCTGATGGTTGACAACTGATCTGAAGATCCGAGCACTCAAAAAAGGTCGCCCGTTGTGGCGACCTTTTTTAATCTCATCTGGCGTTAATTCCAAATACGAGGAAAACCATGGTCAGAGGCAGCAAATAGCTGCACAAAAATGTCCTTACAAAAGCGAAGTTTTCACCGCTTAAGCGGTATTTTCGCCCGAAAGGGGGCATTTTTCGAAAATTTCGTACTTTTTTCAGGTCATTTGGTTGACCTGCTGTGAAACCATAAGGACTTTTCAACTAAAAATTAAAAAGCACATGAGAAAATTGACTTTACTGCTAACGGCAGTTGTGTTCTTTGCTTTGCAGGCACTGGCGCAACGCACTGTCACCGGAAAAGTGACAGACGAAAAAGGCAATCCACTCGCGAACGTGTCGGTGCTGGTGCGCGGGACCACGGTGGGTACCATTACCCGGTCCGACGGAACGTATACCCTTACGGTGCCCGCGAACGCGCGAGCGCTTGTTTTTTCAGCCGTCGACATGAGCCCGGTGGAGATCGCGATCGGCGAGTCGGCCGAGGTAAATGCTACGCTGAAAGCGGAGGACCGGACGATGTCGGAGGTAGTGGTGACCGCGCTTGGAATCCGCAAAGACAAGAAGACACTTGGATACAGCCTGACGCAATTAAGCGCAACTGAACTTACTCAGGCGCATACTACCAACATCACCAACGCGCTTTCGGGTAAGATCCCCGGCGTGCGGGTACAGGGAAGCGGAGGGTCTTTTTCGGGCTCCAGCATCATCATCCGCGGCTTTACCACGTTTACAGGGTCCAACCAGCCGCTGTTCGTTGTGGATGGTGTACCCATCGATAACAGTGGCGGCGGCAATGCACTGCAAACCGGCCCCACTAACTCCAACCGCGCGATCGACCTCAACCAGGAAGACATCGAAAGCATCACGGTGCTGAAAGGTGCAGCCGCTGCGGTGCTCTACGGGTCGCGGGCGTCGAACGGGGTGATCCTGATCACCACGAAAAAAGGTAAGAGCGGAGCGAAATCGGCCATTACCTACTCTACGAGCTACCAGGTGGAAACCGTGAACCGCTTCCCGGAATACCAGAACGAATACGCGCAGGGTACCGGTGGAAACTTTTCCGCGACCACGCAGCAGTCCTGGGGACCGAGGATCGTTGGACAGACCGTTACCAACGCGTTCAATCCCTGGACCAAGCTGAACGACCGCACGGAAATCTTGAAAGCTTATCCGAATAACGTGCGGGATATTTTCCGGAACGGGTACAACTGGCAGAACAATGTTTCCTTCCAGGGGGGCACGGACAGAAATACCTTCCGTTTCTCTTATGGTTACCTGCGCAACGCAGGGGTCTTGAACAACAACCTGCTCAACCGCCACAACCTCTCCCTGAATGTGAGTTCCAAAGTAAATAATTACCTGACAGTGAGCGTGAGCGGCAACTATACCAACAACTTTTCGAAGCGGACACAGCAGGGCAACCAGCTCAGCAACCCGCTTTTCCGCGGATGGTTTCTCCCGCGCAGTTACGATCTGACGGGACTGCCGTTTGAAGACGCTGCGGGCAACCAGACCTACCTGAACCTGGTGGCCGGGATCGACGATAACCCGTACTGGACCATCAAGCATAACCGCTTCAACGACGAGATCAATCGCTTTATCGGGAACGCTTCTTTCAATTTCAAGCTCACCAAATGGCTGCAGGCCGACTACCGGATCGGAACGGATGTGTTCTCCGTATTTCGCCACGGATATGATCAGGTCGGGGCGCGGGGACAGGCAAACACTGCCGCCGGCGGTATTGGAGGAATTGTAGAGAACAGGAACAATTTCCGCAGCCTCAACTCGAACGGTTACTTTACCGCGCAGAAGCGGGTAAAGAGCTTCAGCGGTGTGGCCGTTGTCGGTGTTGATTATACACAGATTTACAGCAATGCAGCCACCCTGAATGGAAAAGGGATTATCGTACGCGATTTCGAAGCCCTGAGCAACACAACCACGTTCACTCCCGCGCCCGCTGCAGGATCGAGCAAGGTGCGGCTGGTGGGACTCTACGGGGATTTCACATTGAATTATAAGAGCATTCTGAGCGCGAATGTCACACTGCGCAATGACTGGTCTTCGACGTTTAAGATCGGCAACAACTCTTACCTGTATCACGGTATCGGAGGATCTGTCAACTTCACGGAGCTCTTCCCCGGGTTGCGGGGCCGTGTGGTGGACAACCTCAAAATCAGGGGGAATGCCGCAAAGGTCGGTAAGGCCGGAACTGATTTTGTTTATTCGACCGACTCGTATTTCGGTGGTGCCGGTGTGGCCGATGGATTCGGACCGGGAATCACCTTCCCCTTCAATGGCATTCAGGGATTCGCGCTGAGCAATGCAGCCGGAAATGCGGGATTGGGACCTGAGTTCACAACGAACCGGGAAGTAGCGTTCGAACTTGGCTTCTTCAAAGGCCGTGTGAATATCGAATACACACGCTACTGGCAGCGTTCCAGCAAGCTGATCTTCTCCGTGCCTGTTTCTCCCACTGCCGGCATCACCGCTGTGGTGAAGAATTCCGGCAATCTGTCCAACAGCGGAAACGAGCTCTCGCTGAATTTGTGGCCGGTGAAAGGGAAATCGTTCACCTGGAATATCAACGCGAGCTATACACAATTCAAGAGCCGGGTGGACAAATTGGAGACCGGCGTAACCAATATTTTCCTGGGCGGTTTCGTAACACCGAACATCCGCCTGGTTGAAGGAGAAGAATATGGCCAGATCTACGGAAACGCCTACCTGCGCGACGCCAAAGGCCAACTGATACTCACTGCCGCCGGCCTGCCGCAGGCAACATCGGGTGTGCAGAACATCGGAAACCCGAACCCGAAATGGCTGGGAGGCCTGACCAACACGCTTACATACAGAGCGATCAGCCTTTCCTTCCTGCTCGAGTACCGGAAAGGCGGCCAGATCTACAGCCGCAACATCGCCGACCTGCAACGGAACGGCGTGGCCCGGGAAACCGCAGAGTTCCCGCGTTACGATCAAAACAACGTGCTGCAGCGTCCGTATCGTTTCGAGGGCACCGTGAACGGCTCACCGAATACCATCATGGTTTCCGCAGAGCAGTATTGGGGCAACAACGGAAAATATGTGGCCGCTGAAGGTTTTATCTACGGAACTACCTGGTTCCGTGTACGCGAAGCCTCCGCCACCTATACGCTGCCTGCCTCTTTCCTGAACAGGACCCCCTTCAGCGCTGCTGATTTGTCTGTATTCGGACGCAACCTTTTCCTGCACGCACCCGACTATCCACATCTGGATCCGGAACAGAGCGTGCTGGGCATCAGCAATGCTCAGGGCCTGGAGTTCAACGCGCTTCCGCAAACCCGCAACGTGGGTGTAGCACTGAAACTAACCTTTTAATAATGTAAATTTTCATTGATATGAAACTCACAAATTCGAGAATATTGCTTGTGCTTGCCGGCTTCGTGGCCATCAGCTCCTGCAAGCGCCAGCTGGATATAAACTACGACCCGGACCGGCTTCCTGCGTCGAATAACAACGTTTATCCCCAGCTCCTGACGTCAGCCCAGGTGGGGATCGGTTTCGAAAGCGGCAGTGACCTGTTTCGCTATTCGGAGCTGATCATGCAGCGGATGTCCGGACTGGCTTCGCAGCCAAACCAGACATATGATTATTCGCGCTACAACATCACGGGGAGCGATCAGAATAACGTTTGGGCCCAGATGTACGCCAACTCCCTGAGTGACCTGGAGCTGGTGATCAAGCAGGCTTCTGCCGCCGGCAGTCCGCACTACGTGGGCGTCGCGAAGATCCTCAAGGCCTACCAGTTCCATAAAATTGTGGACACCTGGGGGAATGTGCCTTATACGGAAGCGCTTAAGCTGGACGCAAACACGGCGCCACGCTATGACGACGCTTCCACGATCTATCCCAAGCTGATCACGCTGCTCACAGAAGCGGTTAATGACCTGAATGCTTCTGCAAGCACACTATCGCCCGGGACAAACTCGACGATCTATTCGAGTGCGACGTTCACCACGGTTTCGCGTCCGCTCTGGATAAAGGCTGCCAATACGTTGCGGCTTCGACTGTTGCTGCACTACAGCAAGCTGAATCCATCGTTCGCGGTATCGCAAATAACCGCGCTGGTGAATACGCCTGGTATTTCTTTCCTGGCATCGAACGCCGATAATTTTTCGCACCCGTTCTTCAACTCACCCAACCAACGCAACGGGATCGAAACTTTTGAAAGAAACCGTCCTGGTTACATCTACGCCGACCAGCAGCTGGTCAGCATGATGAATGCGCGGAGTGACCCGCGACGCCCGTTTTACTTTACCGACTTCCCATTCGGCTCGGGGAACTACGTGGGTGTTTCGGCCGCAAACCCGCCCACTGCCGCGAACAATAACTACAGCCGGATCCATACCTTCCTGCGCGGCGCAGTGATCGCCGGAACTGTTCCGCCGTTCACCTACGCCGGTGATGCACCGCAGAGAATGATGACCTTCGCGGAATACAATTTCATTCGCGCAGAGGCGGCTCTCATGGGCGCCCCGGGCGATCCCCAGGCGTTTTTCACGGCAGGGATAACCGCTTCGATGCAGGAAGCAGGCGTCTTGCCCGCAAACATCACCACCTATTTGGCTGCAAACGGAACTCTCACCGGGACAAACGCCGACAAACTCCGTCAGATCATCGAAGAGAAATACATCGCGATGTTCGGAGTGCCGCTGGAATCCTGGACCGACTGGAGAAGGACTGGTTACCCGGTGCTGACACCGCCGACGAACCGGCTCGCATCTGTGACGAACGTGCCGAGGTCGCTGTTTTACCCGCAGTCGGAGATCGATCTGAACCCGAACCATCCCCCGCAGAAAAATGTGAACCTGCAGGATCGGGTGTTCTGGGATAATCCCTGATAAGATGTTAAGCACCCCAAAAAAAACTCCGTCGAACGACGGAGTTTTTTTATTAGTTCAGAACTTCCGAGAGCTTGCTTTCCAGCCCGGGGCCATGTAGGTTCTCGGCAACAATTTTCCCGTTCGGATCCACGAGAACATTATAGGGGATCCCCTGGATGCGGTAGAGTGGAACCACGGGACTGTTCCAGTACATCAGGTCGCTCACGTGCGTCCAGTCGAGCTGGTCGTCTTGGATGGCCTTCAGCCATTCCGATTTCTGGCCCGGACGGTCCAGCGAAACCCCGAGGATCGTGAAATTTTTGTTGCGGAATTTTTTCCAGGCGGCTACCACGTTGGGATTTTCCTTGCGGCAGGGCGCGCACCAGCTTGCCCAGAAATCGACAAGCACGTATTTCCCGCGAAGCGAACTCAGCTTAACCGGGTTTCCGTTCACATCAGGAAGTGAAATCTCCGGAGCCTGTTGTCCTACCAGGCCCTGCGCATTTTGCGTTTGCTGATCAAAAACCGATTTTATCGAAGCGATTCCCTGATGCGCGGGAAATTCACTCGCCAGCTTTTTCACAATCGCGGCCACTTCTTCGTTGCTGAAAGGCTGAAGCCCAAAAGCGGGATTGTTCGCGGTGGACTGGTAATAGCCGAGCTGAAACATTGTGAGTGCCGGATTCTTCGATTTTTCAATGGCTTCCCGCGTGAGCGTCTGAATCGCGGCGGCGATCTGCGCCGAACTGCTCTCGAGGGCAGCGACCGCGCTGTCGGATCCAGCGTGCTGCCGCGCAGAATCTGCTTTCTGATCATTGAGAAAAATTTGTTGCAGGCGGTTGTTGAAAGCGATCATAAAATCCTTCATCTGCCGGCTGGCATCGGAGCCCTTTACCTCGTAGCTTTCCGCGAACTCACTGCCCGGTTTGAATTCCGCATTCACGGTCACTTTCGGCACGTCGTTCAAAACCGCTGCCATGGGATAGACGCTGCGGTCAAGCCGAAGATTGTAGATCGTAGCTTCCTGCATTGTTGTTTGGAGCGAATAGTTCCCATGCTCATCCAGTTCGGCGGAGTCGACGACCAGGTTCTGCATCGTCGCCACCGGTATTTCTTCCAAGTAAATCATCTTCGCGCTGCTGTTCGTGATCTTCCCTTTAACCTCGAAACTATCCTTGTCCTTCTTTTCACAGGCAACGAGCAGGCTCAATACGACCAATAGTTTTATTCCTCTTTCCATCAGTGCTTATTTAAGATTCAGTTTTTGCAGAAGTATCCGGTTCACCATCCCGGGATCGGCAGTGCCACCGGTTCGCTTCATGACCTCCCCCACAAACATAGCCAGTAATCCTTTTTTTCCGCGCCGGTATTGCTGTACCTTCTCCGGAAAAGCCTGGAGCACCCTCTCGGCCACCGACTCCAGCTCCGCAACATCCGACCGCATCAGCAGGTATTGCTCCCTGGCAATTTGCTCCGGGTCGCGGGCGGGCTCCGCAATCAGGGCGGCGAACAACTTTGAACTCGCAACCGAATGGCTGACCTGTCCGGCATTCACCAGCGCGATCAGCCGTGAGATCCCGGCCGGGGAGACCGGGAAAGCATCAATGTCAAAATTATTTTCGTTCAGCCACGTCCTGACCGGCCCCAGCATCCAGTTAGCCGCACTCTTGGCGTCTGAGTTTCCTTCGGCCAGGATTGCTTCAAAATAATCTGAGAAGGGGCGATCGTCGGCCAGTTGCGCCGCGTCGTATTCCGAAAGTCCCAATTCGGCGCGGTAACGTTCCACCCGGTTCTGCTCCAGGACCGGGATAGACCCTCGAATTTCGTCAATGAATTCGCGCGTGAGACGGAATGGCGGCAGATCGGGATCGGGGAAATAGCGGTAATCTTCTGCTTCTTCCTTTTCGCGCAGCGAAAAACTTTGTCCCATTCGGGCATCAAACCCGCGGGTTTCCTGGAGGACCGGCTTTCCGTCGCGCAAGAACATAGCCAGTCGTAGTGCTTCGTTGTCCACCGCGGTCCGCACGTGCCGCATTGAATTCAGGTTTTTGATTTCCACGCGTGTGCCGAGCTGCGCGTCACCCTTTTTACGAACCGAAATGTTTGCATCGCAACGAAGGCTTCCCTCTTCCATGTTGCCGTTGCTGATGCCCAGATAACGAACGAGCTTTCGTAGCGCCACGAGGAATGCATGCGCCTCTTCACCGCTTCTCAGATCGGGTTCCGTAACGAGTTCCACAAGCGGAGTTCCCGCGCGGTTAAAATCGAGACAGCTGTGGTTTGGGTCAAGATCGTGAATGCTTTTTCCGGCGTCTTCTTCCAGGTGAATGTGGTGTATTCGAATAAGCTTCTGCCGGCCAGCAATATTGATTACGAGCGATCCCCCGTTGCAAATCGGTGCGCTGTGCTGCGAAATTTGATAACCTTTCGGCAAATCGGGGTAGAAATAATTTTTTCGGGCGAAATAACTTTGAGCCGCAATGTCGCAACGGCAGGCCAGTCCGAGCCTCACGGCATAAACTACGGCCATTCGGTTCAGTTTCGGCAAGGTTCCCGGATGGGCAAGCGTGATAGGGGAAACATGACTGTTCGGCTCTTTTCCAAAACTGTTCGCGTCGGAGCTGAAAAGCTTGGAGTTTGTGAGCAGCCGCACATGCACTTCCAGCCCCACTATGGTTTCGTATGTCGCATCCGGCTGCACAGGCGCCAAAATTAGCCGTTTTGAGAGGCAATCGCTGTTAAAACAGAACAGGCCCCCGTTGGGAGCCTGCCAGATGTCACAAGAGAAAACTGATTTTAGAGGTCAGCAGTCCTGATCCTCCTCGGCATCTTTACTTCCACATTCTGGGTCTTGCCTGCACGGGATAATTTCAACATCACCGACACCTTATCCTTGCTTTCGCGAATGATCTTTGTCATTTCATCGACACCATTCACCGCCTTACCGTTAACCTCCAGGATCACATCATCTTCTTTGATCCCCGCTTTTTCGGCATTGCTTTCATCTCCCACTCCAACTACTTTCACTCCCTTGCCGTCGTCGGTGTCCTGGATCGACAGGCCAAGCTTCGGTGAATTTGTCCAGCTCCAGTTAAAATCGTGACCCGGCACACGCGGAACCTGCACCTTCGGAATTATTTTTTCAAAATCCATATGGCCGAGGTCGATCTTGAACTGGCCGTCCGGACCCATAGTCCACGCATTCACGCCTTTCCATTTGGTGAGTTCGGCGGTCACCTTGTTCTCTTTCTTATCGCGCAGGTAGGTAACCGTTACCTTATCACCCGGCTTTTGCTTGCGGATCAGTTCGGACAGCTCGTCGGGAGTGCTCACCGCCTTGTCGTTAATCTTCGTGATCACGTCGTTTGGTTTTAAGCCAGCCTTTTCGGCAGCGCTCTCCTTCGTCACATCCTGGATCTCGAGGCCTTCCTCGGTTTTTTCAGTCACGACGCCCAGCATCGCGCGATTGGCATCCTCACTGAAGAAGGTCATCGCGTCGCCCCCACGTATCGTACGGGGATAGCGGGTAAGCGCATTCAGCTCCTTGAACTTCATCCGGTTCACCGTTACATCTCCGTCCTTGTCCTTTACTTCTTTGCCGTTCACGATCACTTTTTCCCCGTTCAGTTCAATGACGACCTTCTCGCTCTTATCTCCCTTCCGGGTGATAATGATCTGTTCGACATCATTCTTTTCTTTCGCCTCCTTATCCTTGTCCTCTTTCTGCGCCAGGAGGGATACGGGCAGCACCAGGGCCAAAGCCAGCGCCAGTGTTGAGAGGGACTTTAAGGCTTGTTTCATGATTTCAATAATTTTAGTTACTACGTTAAGTTTCGTAGTTCAAATATAAAGACAAATCCGGAATTACGAAATGTTTCGGAAATGTTAAACAGCTTGCCGCGTGGCCGGAGGGAAAAATCCGGGATGACCGGCAATCTACACCAGCAAAGCGCGCACAGTATTAATCACTTCGGGAAGCCGGCTCACGTCCTGCCCGCCTGCGGTCGCCAGCGTTTTCTGTCCCCCGCCCCCGCCCTGGATAAGGGGAGCCACTTTCTCTTTGATGATCTTTCCGGCGTCGAGGTTACGGGCGGCCGCCACGGTTTCGGAAATACCGACGGCCACATACGGTTTCCCTCCCAGGTTGACCGCCAGCACAGCTACATGATCCCGTACATGATTGCGGAGATCGAAACAAAGCTTCTTGAGCGCTTCGGGATTGGCCACTTCCACGATGTCGCCGATGAAATTTATCCCGCCGATAATTTCATCCTTTTGCAGCAGCTCGTTGCGAATGCCCACAAGCTGTCTCGCCTCGAGCGATTCAATATGTTTTTTCAGCTGGGCGTTTTCCTGCTGGAGATTTTCAACGGCTTTGCCCAGTTCCCTGGGTTGCTTCAGGGAAGCGGAGATGTTATCGAGCAGTGAGAGCTGCTCCTGCACATATTGCTCGGCCTTTTGTCCGGAAAGCGCCTCCACACGGCGTATGCCGGCCGCAATGGCCGATTCCGAAACGATCCGGAAGAAGCCCAGTTCTCCGGTGGAACCCACATGCGTGCCCCCGCAAAGTTCTGCGGAATATCCGGGATCGATAATTACGACCCGTACGACATCCCCGTATTTTTCGCCGAACAAAGCCATTGCTCCCATCTGCAAAGCCTCTTCTTTAGGCATGAAACGGATCACTACGGGAATGTTTTCGCGAATCTTTTCATTTACCAGCCCCTCCACGCGCAGCAGTTCATCCGGATCCATTTTTCCAAAATGTGAAAAGTCGAACCTCAGGTATTCCGCGTTGACCAGCGAACCTTTTTGCGAGACGTGCCTGCCGAGCACCGATCTCAGCGCAGCATGCAGCAGGTGGGTCGCGGAATGATGGATTGCCGTTTGTTTTCTTTTTGCTCTGTCTACAACCGCCCGCACTCCTCCTTCAGGCCTTTCCGGAAGCTGCGGAACATAATGCAAAATCAACTCGTTTTCCTTGCGGGTATCCAGCACCGGGATATTTTCGTCTTCGAAATACAGCATCCCGGTATCTCCAACCTGCCCGCCGCTCTCGGCGTAAAACGGAGTTTCCGCGAGCACCACCTGGTAATGCTGCTGGCCCTTACCCGTCACCTTACGGTATCTCAACAGACGGGTATTTGTCTCCAGCTGGTCGTAGCCGACGAATTGCGTAGGAGCGTCCGTGAGCACCACCCAGTCTTCCGTATCGACTGCAGTGGCGGCACGACTTCGCTTCTTTTGCCCCTGCATTTCTTTTTCAAAACCCTTTTCATCGATCCGAACACCTCTTTCCGCGGCAATCAGGCGCGTCAGGTCAATCGGAAACCCGTACGTATCGTAGAGTTCAAAAGCCCCGGCCCCACTGATCGTATTCCCGGAAGTGGCAAGCAGGTCTTCGATCCGCTTCAGCCCTTTGTCCAGCGTTCGCAAAAAAGCGTCTTCTTCCTCGCGGATCACTCTTGCAACAAACTCAGTTTGCAGTGCCAGTTCCGGGAATACAGTTTTAAACTCACTTGCGAGTTGCGGCACCAACTGGTGCAGAAGTGGCTGGCGGAAGCCCAGATAGGAATAATAATAACGCACGGCCCTGCGCAGGATCCGGCGGATCACGTAGCCCGCGCCGGTATTCGAAGGCAATTGTCCGTCCGCAATAGTGAATGCAATCGCGCGGATGTGATCGGCCACGACCCGGAAAGCGATGGCTTTCCTGGTTTCGCCGCCGTCATATTTCAATGCAGTAATCTTTTCCGTTGCTTCAATCAGGCCTGAGAAAATATCGGTGTCGTAGTTGGAATCCTTTTGCTGCAACACGCGCACCAGCCGCTCCAGTCCCATGCCCGTATCCACATGGCGCGCGGGCAACAGTTCCAACTTGCCATCCCGCAGCCGGTTGAACTGGATGAATACGTTGTTCCAGATCTCAACCACCTGGCCCGTCCCGTCGTGGTTCACGAGCGCATGTGCATCGTTATTCGCGTCCGGCCGCGCATCAAAGTGAATCTCGGTGCAGGGCCCACAGGGACCGGTGTCGCCCATCTCCCAGAAATTATCCTTCTTGCCAAACAATAGGATCCGGTCGGCTGACACCCATTTGCTCCATTCCGAAATCGCCTCATCGTCGCGCGGAAGTTTTTCGTTCTCATCACCTCCGAATACCGTTACGTACAACCTGTCGGCCGGGATGCCGTAGACTTTGGTAAGCAGCTCCCAGCTCCACGCAATGGCTTCTTTCTTGAAATAACCCGAAGTGGGATCAGCAGGATCGCCAAAGCTCCAGTTTCCCAGCATCTCGAACATTGTGTGATGATAGGTATCCACTCCCACTTCTTCGAGATCGTTGTGCTTGCCACTCACGCGCAGACATTTTTGCGTGTCGGCAACGCGGCGAAACGGAGGCTTCTTATTGCCCAGGAAATAATCTTTGAACTGGTTCATCCCGGCATTCGTGAACATCAGTGTAGGATCGTTTTTTACAACGATGGGCGCAGAAGGAACGATTTCGTGTTTTTTCTCCCTGAAAAATTCCAAAAAAGCCTTTCTTATTTCTGCGCTGCTCAACATGATGGCCGGGTGGTCGGGTTGATAATTGCGGTATATCGGGCTATATTTGTCAGTCCCGCAAAGCGGGGCAAAAGTAACTCATTCAGGCCGCATTTACACTCCCGCAGAGCCAGGCAAGCATGAAGAAGATAAAGTATTACTATAATACCAACACGCTTCGTTATGAAAAGCTGGAGACGCCGCTGCGGGTGAAACTGCTCCGCGTTTTCGGCTTCATTGCTGCCGCGCTTGTGACGGCGGCCATCATCTCGTACTTCGCATTCCAGTTCATCGGCTCACCGAATGAAAAAATTCTCCGGGCTCAGAATGAAAACCTGCGCTTTCGTTATAAAGAACTGAAAGACCAGCTGCGTTCCATTGAGCAGCAGATGCACGAGCTGGAAAAACGGGACAACAGCGTGTACCGGGCGATCTTCGAAGCCAACCCGATCCCCGACAGCGCGCGGATGAAGGAGATAGAAATGCGCAGGGAAATCGCGATGGTGGAAAACATGAAGGACAACGAACTCGTTGCATCCATTACCGGCTCGATGAACCGGCTCAGCAGCCGCATCCGCGTACAAACTGCTTCTTACGACGAGCTCGAGGATTTGGTCAAGGATAAAGAAAAGCTTCTGGCGCATACCCCGGCCATCCAGCCGGTGAGCAACAAAGACCTGGATCGCATCGCATCGGGATTCGGGTACCGCATCGACCCGATTTACAAGACCACAAAATTTCACGCGGGTCTCGACTTTACTGCTCCGCAGGGAACGCCGATCTACGCCACTGCCAACGGCGTGGTAACGACCGCCGGAAGCACGGGCAGCGGATACGGCATCCATGTTATCATCAATCATGGCTACGGATACGAAACACTTTACGGTCACATGGTGCGCGTGAAAGTGCGGCCGGGGCAGCAGGTGCGGCGGGGCGAAGTGATCGGCTATGTAGGCAGCACCGGAAAATCAACGGGGCCGCACTGTCATTACGAAGTGCACAAGAACGGCCAAAAGATCGATCCAATCTATTTCTTCTACAACGATCTCACTCCCGAACAATTCGACCTGATCCTGAAACGGGCTGCCGCTTCCAACCAGAGTTTGGATTGAGACGACTCCGATTATTCTGCTTCCTTCGTATATTTGATCACCATGGGCAAGCCCCTCACCCAGATCACTTTTGAGTTCAATAACGCAGAAGAAAAGGTTCCCGAAGCAGCACCCATCCCAGAGAGCGTCACTGAAATTACCGCGTCAATGCACGAGAAACCTGCAGGCCGGCGGGGAAGGCGATCGCTGAAAGAAGCCGGCCCGCCTGACGGCCAGTTGCATGTTCCACCGGATGAAGTGTTGTTCCAGAAACAATATTATTCCATCGGGGAAGTGGCCGCGATGTTCCGGGAAAATCAGTCGCTGATCCGGTACTGGGAAACCGAATTCGATATTTTGCAGCCCCGGAAAAATCGCAAGGGTGACCGTTTTTTTCGCCCGGTCGATATCAAAAACCTGGTTTTGATTTACGACCTGCTCCGCCGCCGCAAGTTTACCATCGAGGGTGCCCGGGACTACCTTAAACGCAACAAAAAGGCTGAAGAAAAATTTGCCATGATCCAGTCGCTCAGCCGCATCCGCGCCTTCCTGCTCGAGCTGAAGGCAAATCTCTGAACTGCGGATGCAACTTTAACAATGCCGGTTTCATCAGAACTTCGAAGCTATTTAGCTTTGTAACCTCTATTTTTCCAAAGCATGCGAATCCATCTTCTTTCCCTGGCCCTCGCCATTCTCCTGAACCAGTCGCTGTCGGCGCAGAACCAATACCAGGTTCTGGTTGAGCGCCCGAATGAAAAATCCTACAAGGGGATCATCAGCCGCGAGGTCATCGAATCCGACACATCTTTCAAATGGTACGCCGCCAACAAAAAAGGCTACACCCCCGCCCCAGGCGCGGTGGATGCTCTGAAAACCGCTTCCGACTCGATCCAGCTGCTGACCTTCCTCGGTACCTGGTGCAGCGACTCCCATTTCATCATCCCAAGATTTTTCTCTTTGCTGGATTCGGCCGATTTTCCACCGAACCGGCTGACGCTGATTGGTGTGGACCGAAGTAAAAAAACGCTGAGTCATCTCACCGAAGCGCTTGGCATCATCAATGTACCCACCATCATCGTTTACAAAAACGGGCGGGAGCTCGGGCGGGTAGTGGAGTATGGGAAATACGGAGTGTTTGACAAGGAGCTGGCAGAAATCATACGATTCCCGAAATGATTACTTTGACGGATCCACGATCCGGATGGCCGGCCGGTTTCCTGCGATCTTTATTTCCAGAGCTTCCATATGCTTGAGAATTTTCAGGTTAACATCCTGGCGCAGCTCGTTGTATTCCGGGAACGGAAGCACGGCGGTATAGTATTCTACCTGGATTACAAAAGCGTTTGCCGTGATATCGAGCAGGTGAACAAGCGATTCCTCTACATTCGGGCGATCCAGAATTTTTCGAATTTCACTCACTAAGTTTTCGAGCTTCGAGGATGGAGTCTGCAGGTCGGTCTCTATGCGCAGGTCCGCACGCCGCTGGCTGCTTAGGGAAACGTTATCGAGAACGGTATCCACCATTTGCTTATTCGGTACCGTGACGTAGGTTTTCCTGTCCGTCCGGATCCGCGTGCTGCGCAGCCCGATCCTTTCCACCGTGCCCGTTACATTCACCACTTTCACCGTATCCCCTGTGGTGAACGGCTTGTCGAAAAATATTATGAATGACGCAATCAGGTTTTCGAGGCTTTCTCGCAGTGCGAGAGCAACGGCGGCCCCGAGAATGCTCAGCCCGGTGAGCAGGTTGCCGATGGCGAGGCCAAATGAAAATTTGAGCACCAGCATGATCCCGATGATCACGCCCAGTACTTTGAAGAAATCCTTGAAGAAAAGTATGAGCTGGTTGTCGGACTGATCGGGCGTACGGTTGGCCTTTTCCTCCAGAACGAACGCGATGAAATCAATTACTCTTAGCAATACCGAGGTGAAAGAGATGATGAGCACCATACTCGCAACTGCCCGCAGAATCTGCTGCGCGGAATAGCCATAGATCTCAGCTTCCAGCTGTGAAGGGAATGTCAGCGTATGCAGGGCAATTACCGCAACGAGCAACACGAGAAAGTTGCCGAGCGGCCGTACGATCAGGTTGATGAAAGTCTGGCGCTGCAGCTCTTTCCACGTTTTGCGAAAGAGCCGGTAGAGAAGCCCTGCCAGGTACCGCGAAATAAGCCGGTTAAGGACCAGGACCGCAACGATAACTCCGAGTACCACCAGGTAATCCTTCACGGAGTTATCCAGCCAGGTTCGTTGAAGCAGCTCGTCCATACCGGTAATTATCGTTAAAAATATCGAATCCGCACCAGCAGATCAATGAATGGAATAGATCTCGACCCCGTCGCCGTTGAGGGCATAGAGTTTTCCTGAGGAAAAATCGAAAGCGCGGCTGGACTGCACCGCCCGGGGCAATCTCCATTCATCGAGGCGGAAAGTAGGAATTTCATACCGCAGCAGGTTTCCTCCTTTGGAACCATAGAAGTATTTTCCCGTTACTTTGAAATGTTCCCAGCCACTGATGAGAATGTTGTTTTTGTGGGTTCCGTAGTAATCGAATACGTAGACAGCCGACTGCGGATCATAGAGATAAACAAATTTATCCTCATCGAAGATGCGGGTCGGTTGTATCGCGCGGCCCAGCAGGAGACGGAAATCGGTAGTTTCCACCAGCAGCTTTCCCTCGTCGTCGATTTTCTTCAGTTTGTGATCCAGCCCGTCGTAGATCCAGATGCGGTTGTCGTAAGACTGTCCGATAGCGATCACCTGCAGGAGGTTGTGGCGCCGGAGATCGATCGTATTTCGCGGATTGAGAAAACGATCCAGTACCACAATGGTCGAAAAGTCGCGGTAATACAGCAGCACTTTTAGCGGATTGGAAACGTCAATGAGCGAGACCTGTCCCAGGTTGCGGACGTCGTTATAAACCGCCACCGAATCCCCTTTCGCATCCGGCTTTAAAAGACGGTTCCGGTCGGTGAGAATGTAAAGATTTTCCAGATGGTCCACCGCGAACTGGCTGACGCCTGCGGGAATGGTTTTTACAAACCGGAACGCCGTATCGGTCTGTGACAATCCCGGTGCTGTGAACAGGACCGCTGAAATTATGGTAATGAAAATCTTCATTAGTTACGGATGATCTTGTCCTCCTTTCCCCCGTAAGACCTCAGCTCCATATTTTCCCCGTCGAAAACTGCATAAGTGTAATAGTTGATCCAGTCGCCCAGGTTGATGTACCTGCTGCCGTTTATGCGGTAATCGATACCGAGATGACGGTGACCGAAGACGAAATAGTCAATATTTTTTTTCCTCAGTACTTCCTTGCAGTACTGGATGAGCCATTCCCTGTCTTCGCCCAGAAACGAGCGGTCGCCATTGCTCTGCGCGCGGCTGCGGCGGCTGAGAAAATTGGCAAGCCCGATTCCCGCGAGGGGCGGCAGGATGCCGAACAACCATTTGGATACGGGGTTGCGAAAAAATTTCTTGAGAATCTTATAGCCGCGGTCGCCGGGACCCAGGCCGTCCCCATGACCGATCAGGAAGCGCTTTCCATTTCGCTCCAGCTCCACGGGCTTGAAATAAACCGGGATGTTGAGCTCCTTTTGAAAATAATCTCTCATCCACATGTCGTGATTACCTACGAAGAAATGGATCCCCACGCCCCTGTCGGACAGTTCTGCAAGTTTCCCCAACAACCGCGTAAAGCCCTTCGGAATCACTTTACGGTATTCGTACCAGAAATCAAACACATCGCCTACCAGGAAAATTTCGGCGGCGTCCTCCTTGATTTCGTCGAGAAAATTCACTACGATCCGTTCACGTGCGAGGCTGCTCCGGTGATCCGGCGAGCCGAGGTGAAAATCGGACAGGAAATAAATTTTCTTCGCCACCACTAGATCTTTTGTTGCAAAGCAGCCAGCAATTGGAAAAATACAGTTTTTCCCGTAGCAGCGGCGCTTAATTCTCGACCAAAAAACAATACACTTCCCGCGGGCCATGCACGCCGACTACCAGTGTTTTCTCAATGTCTGCGGTGCGGCTCGGACCGGTAGCGAAGGTCACCAGCGAGGGAAATTCGCTTCCATATTTTTCTTTCAGGTAGATCAGCGCCTCGCGGATGTCGGGCTTCACCTGCTGTGAAAAGCCGATGCAGACATGCACCGGCGCATAGACGCTCCCGGTGCGGCCGCTTGCCTGTGCCGAGCTGAGTACGATGGATCCAGTGCGCGCCACCAGGCATTCACAACCTGTGACCGCCACGTCACAGGAAGCCAGATCGCCGGTAAACTGCTCTGCGAACTGCGCCGCCAGTGGCCCCAGCAATGTGGTCTCCGCGCAGAAAATTTTTTGCCAGTCCTGCTTTCGGATCAGGCTGCCGAGCTGAAACGCGAGCTCCTGCTGGTTGATGCAGTAAACGAATTTTCCCTGCAGCCGCGTGAACTGTTCCGCGAATTCCACCTCGGGCTCCTGTGCGAGCGCCGGGAATACAGGCTGGTCGGTTTCCGCTGCGGGAAAAGGCAAAGGCGTTGAATGACTCAACGCCTTCCGGATTCGTTTCAGGATATTTTCCTTCGAAGGAGAAATTCGCATGCCGCTTATTTTGGCAAAGACTTATTGGTGATCTCGCTGTCGTACGGAGGCACGCCGGCCGAGATCTCGCCGTTGTCGCTGGGCTTGTGCTCTTCGTTATCGAGCAGCTTTTTCTCGCCGAACGGACGCTTCCCGATCAGGGCTTCCACATCGCTCTGGAAAAGCACCTCTCGTTCCAGGAGCTCGTTTGCGAGCCTTTCTACGTGCTCCCGCTTCTCGGTGAGCAGGGCCTTCGTCTTTCCATATGCCTGGTCAATCAGCCGCCGCACCTCCTCGTCAATCAGCTTCGCCGTTTCGTCGGAATAAGGCTTGGTGAAGCTCGTTTCCTGCTGCGGATCGTAGAAGCTGATGTTGCCCACCTTATCGTTCATGCCATACACGGTGACCATCGCGTAAGCAATCCGCGTCACCTGCTGGAGGTCGTTCTGTGCGCCCGTTGAAATCTTTCCGAAGAAAATCTCTTCCGCTGCGCGGCCGCCCAAAGTCATGCATATCTGGTCGTTGAGCTGGTCGGTGTTGTAGAGGTACTGTTCTTTCGGCGTGTATTGTGCATACCCAAGTGCCGCAGTTCCGCGGGGTACGATCGTCACCTTGAGAAGCGGGTAAGCATGTTCCAGGTACCAGCCGCAGATCGCATGGCCTGCTTCGTGATAGGCAATGATCTTTTTTTCTTCCGGGGAAATGATCTTGTTCTTTTTTTCGAGACCTCCGATCACGCGGTCTACTGCATCCTGGAAATCTTCCATATCCACGGCCTCTTTCCCCTTTCGGGCTGCAATCAGCGCTGCTTCGTTACAGACGTTCGCAATATCGGCGCCTGCAAACCCGGGAGTTTGCTCTGCGAGCTTGTGAATATCGAGCGATTTTGAAATCTTGATCGGCTTCAGATGCACTTTGAAGATCGCCTCACGGCCGACGAGGTCGGGCTTATCAATGGAGATCTGGCGGTCGAAGCGCCCGGGACGCAGCAACGCGCTGTCGAGCACGTCGGGTCTGTTTGTCGCAGCGAGGACGATGATTCCCGCGTCCGTCGCGAACCCGTCCATCTCCACGAGCAGCTGGTTGAGTGTGCTCTCCCGTTCGTCGTTGCTCATCATCACATTCTTTCCGCGCGCACGGCCGATTGCATCAATTTCGTCAATGAAGATGATGCAGGGCGCTTTTTCGCGGGCCTGCTTGAACAGGTCACGCACCCGGCTCGCTCCCACGCCTACGAACATTTCCACGAAATCTGATCCGCTCAAACTGAAGAAAGGCACCTGCGCCTCTCCCGCTACCGCTTTCGCAAGAAGCGTCTTTCCCGTACCGGGAGGACCGATCAGCAAAGCCCCTTTCGGAATTTTGCCGCCGAGGTTGGTATATTTTTTCGGGTTCTTGAGAAAATCTACGATCTCCATCACTTCTACCTTGGCCTCATCCAGTCCGGCAACGTCGGCGAATGTGATGTTCACCTTTGTGCCTTTGTCGAATAGTGTGGCTTTCGATTTTCCAATATTGAAAATGCCCCCCGGTCCCCCGCCGCCCGCCGCGCCGCCGCCCATCTTTCGCATCAGGAGAATCCACAGGCCGACAAACAACAGGATCGGGAGCAGGAACTGGATCGCCCCGCCGAACCAGTCGCGTTCACTGTCGGAAAATTTCTCTACCTCCCTGACATTTGGATTCTTGTTGTAGAATTCGCTCATCTCCTTCTCGAAGGCATCACCGCTCGTGATCTTGAATTGCAGGTGCGGGCCTTCTGCACTCACTTTCCCGGTAAGCCCCTTCTTCAACCGGGTTGCGTATTTCGTCTGCCCCGCCGGCGTGAGAAAGACTTTTACGGTCTTGCGGTTGTCAATAATGATGTATTTCGCAACCTCGCCGTTCCGCACCATTTCGCGGAACTCGAGGGAAGATATTTTCGGAGTATTGGACGAAAAAGGGCTGAATACCTGGAATCCGATCACCACTGCAAACACGAGGGCGTAGACCCAGTAAATATTGAACCTCGGCTTGCGTGGTCCTTCGCCCGGTTCGTCTCCCGGCCGGTTGCCGAACCGCGGCAGCTTCTTATCCATTCTGTTCTGTGGCTCCTGTGACATATTCCTTCTCCCTTGCTAAATAAGGATTATTATCCTAAAAAGTTCGCGTTCCCGCTTTATTTTAACACTAATCTGCAGCATCGCCCCACATTTCCTCGAGCCGGTAAAATTTCCTGATCTCGGGGAGCATGATGTGTACGACCACATTCACATAGTCAATCAGCACCCATTGAAGCTTCTGCAAACCTTCGTGGTGATAAGGACCTTCTTCGCATCGCTCCCACACTTTTTCTTCCACGTTGTCGGCGATAGCCCGGATCTGCGGCTGGCTGCTTGCCTCGCAGACGATGAAAAAATCCGCGACTGCTTCAGGGATTTTTCTCAGGTCCAGGGTGAGGATATGTTCCCCTTTCTTTTCCTGGATCGCCGCAATGATGGTTTTGATGATTTTCGAATTGCTGGTAAGCCTGACCGCACTTTTCTTCCGGTTGGTGAGTACTGCCAATTGTTCCAATAATATTTTTAGTTTATGTTTATCTGTTCCCAAGCCGGGAACAGAGGCAGAAGCCTTTACTTTGTTCAAAAGTACGATTAATTGACTGACCCTTCTCCGCTCTCCGGGCCCTTCATTGAGCTGCAATCAGTTGACAGCACCAACAACTATGCCCGAAGCCTGATTGCGCGCGGGAAGGCCTCGCACGGAACGGCCATTTTCGCACAGGATCAGCTGAAGGGGAAGGGCCAGCGGGGGCGGCATTGGGTGACGGAAAAAGACGCGGGTGTCAGCCTCACCGTCGTCCTCGAACCGCGAAAAGCGGCCGTGACGGAACTTTTTAGCATCAGCGCCTGCGTTGCAACTGCAGCAACAGAACTTCTTGTAGGCGTTGGGATTGACGCCCGCATCAAATGGCCCAACGATCTCTATTTCGCAGACCGCAAACTTGGGGGAATACTTATCGAAAATGTTTTTTCAGCGGGCACGGAGCAAGGCACCTGGAACTGGTCGGTCGCCGGAATCGGGATCAACGTCAACCAGGAATGGTTTCCTCCGGAACTGCCGAACCCGGTATCAGTCAAGCAGATCACCGGTGTGGCTCAGGATCCGCGTCAGCTCGCCCTTGAACTCTGCAGGATTCTGGAGCGGCGACTCCGAATGATGCAGCAACAGGGATTCGCGGCTGTACTCGAGGAATACAACCACCTGCTGTACCGGAAAGACGAAAAGGTGCGGCTGAGAAAGGAAAACCGCGTCTTCGATGCCACACTTTGCGGCGTTTCGGCCGCGGGAAAGCTTGTGGTGCGGCATGTGCTGGAGGAAGAGTTCAGCTTCGAAGAGGTAGAATGGCTGAAATAATATTCACTCTCATTCGCCGCGCTCGCGCCAGAGGACGAAACGACGCGAAATGGTGAAACACCAGCGGAACTGGCCGTCGCCCCAGTTGGTCGTGGTTCGGGGAATGAACCGGTTCTCCAGGATTTCCCGCGCATTCGAAAATTTCAAGAGGAACACATGTCCCGCTGTCAGTATCTCCACTCCCAGGCCCAGCGGATCGTAGAACTTAAGGCCCTTCATGCTGAAAAGCGAATCTTTGCTCTGCTCGTTGCGAAAGGGGTGAAAATAGTCTACGATCAAGTTTACAGAACGTCCAACCGGGAAGCGAATCACTCCTCCAAGGGCGAAAATATTCTGCTGATCATTCGGGATCACGTATCCCTGGTGCAAAAAAGTTGGATTCAGCTGCAGGCTCACTCTTCCGAAACGCCTCGCAACAATCAGCTGCACCACCTGCGAATTCCGGTCGCTGAATTCCCGGAAATAGTTTTCATCCGTCGGAACAGGCGACGCATCCATGGTGGAAAGAGCATTGTTTACGAATAGTGCCAGGGACAACGGCGTGCTGTTATCTTCTGTCTGCTGGAGGAAGCGGTATTTAAAACCGAGCTCGAAAATGCGGGAAATATTGCCTGCCGCTTTAGCCCGCGAAACGATCGCGTCCAGTTTCCTTCCCAGCCCGATCTCAAATCCAATCCGCACGTCGGTGGTCACATCGAGACCGAAAAAGTTTTTGATGCCACCGCGCGAACCGGCTATGTCATCGAAGTTGTGCGTTACCAGGAATTGCATTCTGCCTTTCCCCACCAGCTCCGTGGTGTTGGCATGGATAGCCCGTTCCGAACTGAATATCTGCACTGGTTTCGGCTCTTCTTTCGTGGTTCCCATGTCGCGGGTCAGCGCATTCAGCGTTGTATCCTCCTGGGCGCCGGCAACGGCCGCGCTCAAAAGAAAAAGCAGGCTTGCAATTAGTTTCATGTCCCGAATTTTAGTAACGTGAATCGGCCGCTCAGAAATCCTGGTTGCTTTGGCGCTCAATTTATGCGAGGAGTTTCATAGTCGCAAGAAAAGGATTTGCACGAGCTGGGAATAACTATCCAAAGGCAAGGATCTCCGCGGCGTGAGCCTTGTTCTTTGGGCGCGTGAAGATGCCGGCTATCTTTCCTTTCTCATCAATCAGGAATGTGGTGCGACGGATTCCCATGTATTCATGCCCGAAAAGCTTCTTCTTGTCCCATACGCCATAGGCTTTGGCGATCCGGTTTCCGGAATCCGCAATAAGGCGAAAAGGGAGATCGTGCTTCCTTGCGAACCTGTTTTGCTTTTCCGGATCGTCGGGACTCACTCCAAGCACCTCGTATCCTTTCAGAAGCAGGGCGGGGTAGTGGTCGCGAAGGTTGCAGGATTCAATAGTGCAGGTGGGGGAACCGGCTTCCGGGAAGAAGTACAATACCAGTTTGTTGCCCCGGAAATCCGCGAGCGAAATGTTGCGCCCTTCGTGGTCAGTGCCGGTGAACGACGGAGCCTCATCGCCGGGTTTCAGGGTAACCATTTGACGCAAAGTTCGAAATCTGCGCACGCATCACCGGCGGCTTTTTGAGCGAGGTTTTGCAGACTTCTTCCTTGCTGCCTTCTTTTTTGGCGGTGAATAGGGAAGTTTCCGGAACCACCACTCTTTTTCGGTAATATTTCCGGCGAGGTCCTCGACCCGCACCCGAAGGTGGTGTAGCCCGTACCGAAAGCCTGAATCGAAGCGATGCACCCAGGTGCGGCCCTTATCGTTGCTGAAAATGGCCCATTGGCCATTCAATTCCGCCCGGAAACTTTTGATCCCGAAGTTATCCGCCGGACGGAACACGATGCTCGTTGACGGACTGAGGTCAAGGGTATCTCCCCATTTCGCCTTGGCGGGTGCAGCAATCTCAGGAGGCGCCAGGTCAACGAAAGCCTGGAAGCTGCCGAAATCATTGAAAGACGCAGTGATCCACCCGTTCTCCCATTCGGCTTTTCGCGCTTCGGATTCCCGCCGGAGGATCAGGCGTTGTTTCCACTCCTCGGGAAGCTCCCGAGCCGGCCTGACTTTAACTGTAAACTTTTCGTGCACCGGGAGGGAAAGATCGTTCAGCTGATGCAGCCGCGAAACCGAAGCATCGGGAAATATTTCTTTCTGCCAGTAAACCACAGGCACGGTATCGTAAACGTTGTTGTTGGAAAACAAAGCCTCAAACTCCGCACGCCGGATGTGGTTCGCCGCACCTGGAACCAGCAGCTCCTTCTCCACAGGATTGGGCAAGCTGCGAAGGCTGTCGCTGTACTGCATGCTGAAACGCAACCGGGAAAGATTGCGGGCGGCGTCCCGCACTTCAATGCCAAACGAACCTGCGATGCTGTCGCTCAGTTCCGCTGGCCCCAAGAAATGATACACCGGTCCAACGTCGCCGGGAAGCGGCGAAAGAAACTGCAGGTCGGCACCGCTGTTGAAAGCCTGCCGGTAATCGATCTGCGCGTTGATGAAACGGGATTCCGAATATGAAATGGAATCCAGAACGAATCCGGACAAGAGACTGCTGTCTCCAAAGAGGAATGCGCTGTAAATGCCATTGGGATTCGGCGAACCACTGAGGCGGTCGCTTGCCTGCAATGCGAACCGGAGTCGGCGATACCCCGTGGTAATCGCGGCATTCCCGGACAGCACGTAACCCGAATCGGTTCTTTTCAGGCTGTAGAGAACGGGCGTTTGTCGGTACACGGAACGGTCGGCATCGTACACTGCAAGCTTGTACAGATCCGGGGGGACCTCGTCCGCCAGAGGGAAACCAAACAGGAGCGGGTTGAGGCATTTTTGGCTCCGCGTTTCCCGTATCTCAAAATGCAAATGCGGTCCCTGCGAACCGCCGGTGTTGCCGCTGTAAGCGATGAACTGTCCTTTCCTTACCGGAAAGAGCCGGCTGTCCAGGTCCAGCTCCACCGACCATTGTTCGAGTTCATGCTGACGACGGCGCACGTAAGTCTCCAGAGCGGGAAAAAACTCATTCAGATGCGCGTACAGGGTAGAAAGCCCGTTGGGGTGATTAATGACGATGTATCGCCCGAAACTGTGCGGCCGAATTCCGACATGTGAAATGTATCCGGCAGCCGCTGCATAAACAGGCTGGTTTTCTTTCTGGCGGGTCCGCAGATCCAGACCCATGTGCCAGTGATCGGAACGGATCTCACCGAAATTCGCCGTGAGCTCCATGGGAATGGCGAGCGGATTCCGGAAGTAACCACGCGGGTAAGAAGGATTTTGCGCGATGGAAACACTGGAAATGAAAACAACCAGACCGGGCACAAGGCGCTTCACCTGCATACACAAATTTAGATACATGGGAAATCCACTTACGAGATGGGAACAAATCATCAATAGTTGTACCTTTTCCCCTTAAATTTTTCGCTTGAAATATTCGTTTTTGTTCATTCCGCTGGCCTTCGCTCTGGCGGGCTGTCCGTTCGAATCGAACGTGCCGCTTGCTGAGCGCCCGATGCAGTCGGTAGACAGCTCCCTCATCGGCTACTGGTACGGCATCGTCAGGGACGGGAGTGATTATTTCGGTGTGGAAGCACTCGATATCGGCCGCGACTCCGATTCTACGTACTCAATCGTCCGCTACGGCAAAGCGGTAAAAGGCGACATGATCCTCCCGGACACTTCTCATTTTACCGGGTATGTAGTTTATCTCGACAACGAACCCTACCTGAATATTATGAGCACAGTGGTTTCAGTCACCACCAGGGGGAAAAAGAAAGAGCCCGTGGTCAGCACGCAGCGGATCTATCATTTTGCCAATTTTTCCCTGCGCAACGACACCCTTACCGTTCGCACCGTTAGTGAAAATTTTTCGCCGGTCAAAAAAACTTTCCGCGATCCGGCTGAGCTGCGGCAGGCTCTTGTCGCGGCCCGGGGGCAGGGAAGTCTCTTCGACGACCTGTTTTCCCTTTCCTACCGCCGCATCCCGAGGCCCGGGACAATGAAGGGATTCTGAACTGTTGAAAAAAAAATCCTTTTCTCCCTTGCGGACAGCGCTATTGCCTTAGATTTGCGCAATTTGTCCGGCCGGCCCGGAGCTTCCCGGGGAGCGTGCCGGACTTCTTCTGAAAATGCCTAAAGACAGCTCAATAAAATCGGTACTCATCATCGGCTCGGGTCCCATCGTGATCGGCCAGGCCTGCGAATTCGACTATTCCGGAACACAGGCTGCCCGAAGCCTTCGCGAGGAAGGGATCAAAGTATTTCTCATCAACAGCAACCCGGCTACTATCATGACCGACCCGATGATGGCCGACAAGGTGTACCTCCTTCCGCTGACAGTGGAGAGCATTGAGGAAATTCTCGAAGAAAACGCATCCGCCGGGGATCCGATCGACGCAGTGCTTCCGACCATGGGAGGCCAGACGGCGCTGAACCTGGCGAAAGAGGCAGAAGACCTGGGCATCTGGCAGAAATACAATGTTCGTCTGATCGGCGTGGACATCCGCGCGATTGATAAAGCAGAAGACCGGGAAAAATTCCGGCAATGGATGATTGCGATGGGGGTCCCGGTAGCTCCGGCAAAGACCGCGAACTCCTTTCTCGAGGGAAAAGAATTTGCGCAGCAGATCGGATTCCCACTGGTGATTCGCCCTTCTTTCACTCTCGGCGGAACGGGAGGAGGCTTTGTGCATGATAAGACAGAGCTGGACGAAGCGCTCAACCGCGGTTTGCAGGCCTCTCCGATTCACGAGGTGCTGGTAGAAAGAGCGGTGCTCGGCTGGAAGGAATTCGAGCTGGAACTCCTTCGCGACTCAGCAAATAATGTATGCATCATCTGCACCGTGGAGAATTTCGACCCGATGGGAATTCACACCGGAGATTCGGTGACCGTGGCACCGGCCATGACGCTCAGCGACACTGCCATGCAGCTCATGCGCAACACGGCTATCCGGATGATGCGGGACCTTGGAAATTTTGCGGGCGGCTGCAACGTGCAGTTTGCGCTCAACCCCGAAACCGAAGAGATCATTGCCGTGGAAATTAACCCGCGAGTAAGCCGCTCCTCCGCGCTTGCGTCGAAAGCAACCGGCTATCCCATCGCAAAGGTCGCGGCCAAGCTGGCGATCGGGTACCACCTGGACGAGCTGCAGAACCAGATCACCGGAAATACTTCGGCCTATTTCGAGCCTGCTCTGGACTACGTGATCGTGAAGATCCCCCGATGGAATTTCGACAAGTTCAAAGGCGCGAACGATACATTGGGACTGCAGATGAAAAGCGTCGGCGAAGTAATGGCGATCGGCCGCAGCTTCACGGAGGCGATACAGAAGGCGTGTCAGAGTCTCGAGAACAATGCGGTGGGACTGGGCTACTACGGAAAGAGCCTGATGCACGCGGAGGAGATACTGGAGCACATCAAAACTCCCAAATGGGACCGCATCTTCCGCATCAAGGACGCGCTGATGATGGGCGTAAGCGTCAATACCATTGCGAAGGTCACCGGGATCGACCGGTGGTTCATCTACGAGATCCAGAAGATCTGCAATATTGAAAAAGAAATTGCGCGCTGCGATCTTGATACGCTTCCCGAGGAATTACTGATCGAGGCCAAGGTAAATGGCTTCAGCGATGAACAGATCAGCCGGATTACCGGGCATGGCGACGAGGAGGATGTATACCAAAAGAGAAAAGCGATGGGCCTGTCGCGCGTGTTTAAGATGGTGGACACCTGCAGCGCCGAGTTCGAAGCAAAGACACCCTATTTTTATTCCACCTTTGAGCAGGGGCATGAAAACGAAAGCAAAGCTTCGTTAAGGAAGAAGATCATCGTTCTGGGCTCCGGTCCCAACCGCATCGGGCAGGGAATTGAATTCGATTACTGCTGCGTACACGGCCTCCTGGCTATCCGCGAATGCGGATTCGAGTCCATTATGGTGAACTGCAACCCGGAAACGGTGAGCACGGATTTCGACATGGCGGATAAGCTTTATTTCGAACCGGTATACTGGGAACATCTGTGGGAGATTATCGAACACGAAAAACCCGACGGAGTGATCGTGCAGCTGGGCGGGCAAACAGCTCTCAAGCTCGCAAGGCTGCTGCATGAGCGCAACATCCCCATCGTCGGCACTTCATTCGACAGCATGGACATTGCCGAAGACCGCGGACGGTTCAGCGACATGCTCAAGGAGCTCGGCATTCCCTATCCCAGCTATGGTACCGCGACGAATGTGGATGAAGCGATCCGCGTGGCGAATACGGTAGGATACCCGGTACTGGTGCGCCCTTCCTATGTGCTGGGCGGCCAGAGGATGCGGATCGTGATTAACGATGAAGAAGTGGAAAAGGCTGTCATCAGCCTGCTCAAGCACATTCCCGGAAACAAGATCCTGATTGATCATTTCCTCGACCGTTGCCAGGAAGCGGAGATCGACGCGATTTTTGACGGAGAGGAATTTCACGTGATGGGCGTAATGGAGCACATCGAGCCCGCTGGCATCCACAGCGGCGACAGCCACGCAGTGCTTCCGCCTTTCAACCTCACCCCACTCGTCGTGACGACGATGGAAGAATATGCAGAAAAGATCGCACGAAGGCTGCAAATCCGCGGACTGATCAACATCCAGTTCGCCATCAAGGATGGAAAGGTTTATGTGATCGAGGCGAACCCCAGAGCCTCGAGAACCACGCCCTTCATCGCGAAGGCGTACCGGATCCCTTATCTCAACATTGCCACGAAGATCATGCTTGGAGTGAACAACCTGCGGGATTTTACATTCGAAAAAAGGCTGCAGGGCTTCGCCATTAAGGAGCCGGTATTCAGCTTTGAAAAATTTCCGGGCGTAAATAAAGAGCTTGGGCCGGAGATGAAGTCGACCGGAGAAGCCATCAGGTTCATAAAAGAGCTGAGAGATCCTTACTTCCGGCAGTTGTATAAGGATCGGAGTATGTATTTAAGCAAGTAATATGAATAGAGAAGTGCAAGCCATCCGCCGCAACCTGGAACAGGTGCTGAACGGCGAACCCTGGTACGGCAGACCCGTTTACGCTATTCTCGGGGAAGTGGACGAATCTCAGGCATTTCATAAGCCCGCACCCAACGCGCATTCGCTGACGGAACTGCTTTACCACATGATCACCTGGGCGGATTTTACCCTTCAGCGGCTGAACAAAAACAAAGAATCCGACTTGAAAACTTCCGAGGAGCTCGACTGGCGAACAATCGATCCCAATGTCCATTCCTGGAAAAAAGGCATGGAAGAATACCGCCGCATCCACGACCGGATCCTGGCGATCCTGGATGAGAAAGACGATGATTTTCTAAACGAGATCGTGGACGAGAGGCAATACAACTTCCGGTTTTTACTGAACGGACTGGTCCAGCACAATATTTACCACCTCGGGCAGGTTGCCTACGTCAGGAAAATGCTGGGCTAGCGCGGAGATTTTCCCCTTGCGGGCGCGGCTGAGGCCGTTAGTTTCAATATCGGCCTACCGCCATGACCGCAAGCCTTGCCAATCACCAGTTTTCTGTCTTCTGGGCAAAGGCCCCATTTCTCCGCCTGTTGATTCCGCTCATTGCCGGAATCATCCTGCAATGGGAAACACGAATTCCTCCACCTGTCTGTTGGCTATCTCTTGCTCTTGCCGCCGTTTCCATTTTTCTTATCGGCACGCTGGGCCTTTTCAAACGCTTTTGGCTTCGGCCCCTTACGGGCTTTTTTGTTTTCGCTGCAATGACGGCAGGGGGCTCATTGCTGACATGGGATCACGATATACGTAACGCCAGCCGATGGTTCGGGTGGCATTACCGGGAAGGACACGGCCTGATGATAACGTTATCCGAGCCTCCCGTTGCAAAACCACGATCGTTCAAAGCAACAGCGCGCGTGAACGCCCTGCTTCACGGGACCGAAACTCTTGCGGTGACCGGCAAAATCAACGTATACTTCTCCGCCTTTTCCAGCAGCTCTCCTCCGCCCTACGGTACGCAAATCATTTTGCACACAAAACCGGAACCTATCCGGAATCGCGGAAATCCCGGCGAGTTTGATTACGCTCTGTATTCCCTGCGTCGTGGGATCACTCACCAGGTTTTTCTGAAAGAAGGTGAGTTCAGGACCCTGCCTGGAAAAAGCAGCAATCAATTGGAGGAGATTATTTTTTCCGCAAGGCGTCGGGTATTAAGCGCGCTGCGTACTTATCTCCCCGAAGGACCCGAGCTGGGCGTGGCTGAAGCGCTCCTGATCGGTTACAGGGACGACCTTGATCGCGAGCTGTTGCAGCGCTATGCGAATACCGGAGTGGTGCATATTATCGCCATCTCCGGGCTGCACCTCGGATTGATCTACTGGATGCTCCGGTTTCTGCTGCGGCCGCTGAACAGTTGGCGCAATGCGAAATGGCTCCCTGTTGTTCTGACATTGACCGGGCTTTGGGGCTTCAGCCTGCTGGCCGGCGCGCAACCGTCGATACTTCGCGCCGCGGTGATGTTCAGCTGCGTGATGCTCGGCGAAACTTTCAGCAAGAATTCCTCCGTTTACAACAGTATCGCCTGTTCTGCTTTCCTGCTACTGTGCCACTACCCCTTCTGGCTTTGGGATATCGGCTTTCAACTTTCATACGCCGCGGTACTAAGCATCGTCATCTTCATCAAACCTGTTTACCATTTGCTCTTTTTCCAAAATCGCATACTGGACGGAATCTGGAAGCTAAACGCGGTAACCCTCGCGGCTCAAATTCTCAGCTTTCCAATCTGCACCTATTACTTTCACCAGTTCCCCAACTATTTCCTGCTTGCCAACCTGCTCGCGGTTCCTCTCTCCACGCTCATCCTGTTTGCGGAAATCCTGCTTTGCTTCCTGCATTTTTCAGAACCCGTGGCGACCGTGCTCGGGGATTGCATCAGCTGGATGATCGGTCGCATGAACGACTATATCAGCGCGATCGACTCACTTCCTTCGGCGACCTGGAATGGCCTGCAGCTAAGCGGACTTCAAACCGGATTGCTGTACCTGTTGATCGCGTCCTCTTACATCTGGCTGCGTTCCCGCCTTCGCGCGATATTAATCGTTTCCCTGTCACTCCTGGTTTTATTCATTGCTTCCCGCAGCTATTTTTTCCTCACGGCGCAATCGCAGAGGAAAATAATCATTTACCATCTGCCGGGAGGAGAAGCGATAGACCTGGTAACGGGCAGGAGTTGTCACCTGGCAGATAGAAAAAAAGTTGTCGGAGCGGAACTCTACCGGAGGTTCATCGAACCCTGCAGGAGGAAATACCGGGCGAGACAGTCAGAGAGCGTACTGGGGCTTCAGCACCGCGGAAACCTCACTGAGTTTGCAGGGAAAAAAATAATCCATCTGGAGGGGCCTGTCCGGATCATCGACAGCATTTCCTGTGGGGTGGACGTTGTGCTTATTTCGGGGAACCGAAAGATCGTGCTGGCTGAACTGGCGCGTTTCACCCGTATCAGGCTGCTCGTGATCGGCAATTCCGTGCGCCAGCAGACGGCGAGCGAAATGAAAGAAGAAGCGCGCCGCCTCGGTATGTCGTGTCATGACATGCGGGAAAGCGGCGCGCTGGTGATCGAATTCTGAATTTACTTCTTCTTGAACAGGAGCTTCGCGTTTGTCCAGTCGTTGGAAGCATCCATAAACTGCATCAGCTTTTCCCAGTTCGCGATCGGCTCAAAATTCCTGAGATAATGTTTCCTCACACGGATGGAAACGGTCTTCTCATTCGCGCTGGCTTCGGTGATGAAGAACCCGGTTTCGTTCTCAACCTTCGTATTCAGGGCGGCTACGCCCTCGGCGGTATAGCCATCCGGAATGGTCAGCTCGATCTCGTACTCGATGCTGCGCGCAAACGGCATGTAAATGTCAATCGAACGTTTTCGTTGTGCGTCCTTTACCACGAGCGGCTGCCCCTGGATCTTGCCGATCTCCACGATGATATTGTTCCCGGCTTTTTTTACCATTCCTGCCAGGTTAAAGCCGGAACTGTAAACAAAATCGGGAGCGGTGTGCCTCACCCCGAGGTTGTCGGTTCTGTAATCTTTCAACTCGCTAACCTCCTGCTCAAACCATTCCTTCGCTTCCTGTTCAAAGGCCTGCTTTTGTTTCTTCCGCGCCTCCGCGAATGCATTCTTCACTTCGTCCACGACCTTCTTGCCTTTCTTGTTGTCTTCAATCTCTTCGATGAGCGATTTCTCATCCCTGAACGCTTTCCGCTCGTGCTCGTAGAGATCTTCGTAAAGGATCAGTCGCTTTTGCTCATCCGCTTTGTAAAATCCCTTCAGCGTGGTGCTTCGCGTTACCGCAAGGGCCGTCCGGTCGGAAGTGAGCGACATCCTCAGCTTTTCTATGCGCGCATTCTCGGCGGATTTGCTGACCGGCACAGTGGGCCCCGGGTTCACGTTGGTCATGCTCTTCATCTTCTGCATGCTCATCACCGCCATGGGGTGGTCGAATGTAAAGGCCTTTGTCCGGGTAGCTCCTTCAATCGCCGCAGGCACGCGAAAGGGCACGTCGAAAATGGACCGCAGCGAAAAATATTTTTTCATGGCCGGCAGGTAGGCAGTCGCCTCCAGTTCCCCGGCTCCCATGATCTCGTTCATGCGGTTGCCGGTGCGCTCTTCGCTGACCACAATCGAGGGCTCCAGGCCCGAAGCCTTCATGGTACAAAACAGGGGAAAGGCCAGCCCGTTATAGGTATTCTGTCCAATATTGATCTTTTCGGAGAGCTGGGTCATGTCGAACAGCAGGATCCGGTAAAAGCGGACCACGTAGTACAGCAACGCGGCTTTTTCGTCGTCACGCATGTCGTCAAAGTCCGTCCCCATCTGCTTCGCCTTTTTCTTCGCGAGCTTTTCGAGCTGCTCGTACTCCGCCTTCCCGGACTTCATCCAGTAATTTGAATAGTACAGGCTGGAATAATAATCGGCGAGATCTTCCACGAAGGGTTCCGCGTTGGTGATCTTCATCACCTCGCCCGGTTTATTCAGGTCGAGCATCTTGCTGCCCAGTCCCTTGTAGCCGAGTGAAATGTTCATTCGGATGTAGGGAAGCTGTCGCGGAGGCGCGACCCAAAGTGCCGTCTCGAATGGAGGAATATCGGACTTATCGACACTCACAATGATGTCCTTGTCTTCATTCTTCGACACTTTCAGCTCCGGCGCCCCGTTGTAGCTGCGGTACTCAATCGCATATTTTTTCCCGAGCGCCGCGTGAAACGAAAGACTCAGGATGGGGGCATCATCATAAAGCTGGATGCGGTAAGCTTTTGTGCTGAAATCGTTAGTAAGCTCCTGCTCCGTCGCGATGAAATAATCAAGCATGTCCCCCGGCTGCAGGTCGGGAATCGCCACCTTCGCGCGTTTTTCGCTGGATTCATCCTTCGTAAGCACGATATCGTCGACATCCACTTCCTTCACCGTTCCATTCGGTTTTGTGACCCGGATGCCGATGTATGTTGTCGTCTTGTCGGAAGTGAAGAAGCCGCTCGATTTCGCAAACTGGGTGAAGCTGAGCTCGGAGTATTCGGTCACGGCATTCTTGTCGTTGATCCGGATGATCTCGCGCACCACCTCGGTGATGCTCTGCTCCCGCTTGCTTCCAAAACCGAGCCCGTAAAATGCAATTTTGGATTTGCTGTCCGCGGTCAGCTCGGTATGATGCGCAATGATCACCTTGGAGGCGTTTGCGTACTGAGCAGGGATATCCCGCACGCGAAACTTTGGATTTTCCCAGGCCCAAACCTGCTTCCGCATCTCTTCCGAAGCTTTCCGGTACTTCTCATTCACAGTCTGTGATAACCCCGGGCTGGCGGTGAGCAGGCCAAGGACCAAAACCATTAATCTCATCAATTGTCAGTTTATTTTTTTTGAAGAATGACCTGCTGGTCGTAAAAGTTTATGAGCGACTGAATGTCGCGGTTCCACTGGGAAAATCCAGCTGGCTTCAGCTCGGTTTGTGCAAGCTGGATTTCCCTCCGGTACCGTAATCGGTCCGCTGCATTCGAATAAGTAGCGGTGAAGGTGTAGCCCTGCTGCCGGACGGAGAGGTGTTCGGGCAGGCTCGCAACACTCACCCCAGGCGGTAATTGCAGCTCGGTTTCGAATACAAGATTATTCTTGAACTGAAACCAGTAAGGGAGCTTTCGCTTCGTAGTATCAATACGGAAGCTTTCATAGTCCCGGCGGTTGTCCAGATCGAGATACCATTCCTCGCCGAACACCGTGACGGCGTCCTTCCACAATACGTCATATTCCACGCGCAGATCCGCGTTGTAATCGCTGAGATTGTTGACGGCGAGGTTCGAGATCACGTAGTTCCGCTTCCCTTCGGACAAAAATTCTTTCAGCGCGTTTTCCTGCTTGTCCTGCCGAATGTTATTCAGCGCCGAGAGCAGCCAGACCTTGTTTTCTCCCCGCCAGATCTGCACCACTTTTCCCTTTAGATTAGTTCCTTCGATCACGAATTTTCTCGTTTCGCTGGATGTATTCTGAACGGGAGCAGCAACGGGCACTTTCTCCAAAAGGAAATCCTTGCCATTTTCTACAAGCGTTTGCCTGCCCTGGATCCGCTCGGCCACCTCCCCAAAACCAATATATTTTTCGGTGGCATCGAGAAACACAGGTTTGCCCTTGTACATCCAGGCGCAGATCATGTGATTGTCTACCGAAAGCGAAGGTGTACTGTAATCGTACGCGATCTGGCGCGTGCCGATCCAGCAGCGACGTGCGTCCAGGTTGAGCGATCGCAGCATCATCGTGAGCAGGTTCGCCATCCCCTTGCAGTCACCGTATTTCTTTTTCAAAACATCCTGCGCTTTTTCAGGGCGAAAGCCAGCGATGCCGTTCTCGAATGCGATGTACCGAATGTTGTCCTGAACCCACTGGAAAAGCTTTTTCACTTTCTCTTCATCAGTTTTCAGTCCCGCCGTGATCTCCTGCGCCTTTTCTTTTACGGAAGGATCTTCTTCGCTTACCTGGTCTACCAGCGATTTGTACCAGTGGTATTGCTCCCGTACCGTTTTGAAGTAAGTATAACTGTTGTCCCGGAGTTGTGCCGACTTGTTCAGCACGAGAATATGCGGGGCATAATGGGTGATGCCCGGCGCAGCCGGCTCACGACTGATCGCGGGAATGTCGTTCATGCTGTATGTGTAGACTGTAGCCTCCCCTTCGCGGGTCACAGATTTTCGGATTCTGTATTCGTCAAAGCGAAACTCGCGGATCTCGACCTCCATCCACGACGGAATGATCAGACGGATCTCCTGCTGCTCGATTTCGCGGTCTTCCGCAAAGAAGATATTTGTGAAATAACGCGGATCGAGGGTGGTTTTACGAAACTGTACTTCAGAAGTGCCCTCTTTCCTGGTAAGCGGCAACTGGAAATAGCAAACATGCGCGTCGGAGTAGAAGATGCCGTCTGCGTTGAAGTACTCACAGGTGGGCGTCACCCCATGCTTTTTCGATCCGTCCACGAGGATTGACACGTCGTCAATCGTCTCCATGTCATCGTAAAATTCGGCAACAGTAATCTCGGTGCGATAACTTCTGCAGCGGTAGATGCGGCGGCTCTGCTCGCTGATTTGTACCGGGTGCTCGGCATTCCCCCGAACGTAACGGAATTCGCGCGTGGCCTTGCTGATGACAACGTTCTTCTCATCGTCGGAATCCTGGCCAAAGCAGGATAAAACTGGGAAAAGCAGCAACAGCACCAGCGATACCTTCTTCATCTTTCAAATATAGTTTTCCCCCCGGAAGAGAGAAGAGTTGTGGGAAAACTTTCGCGCTTTGCGGGCACCCAGCGCTCGTTTATCTTTGCCGCCTCGCCCTCCTGTCAAATCTGCATATGAATAAACGGATTCGAACTGCATTGATCTCGGTTTATTATAAGGAGGGGTTGACGCCTGTGGCAGAAGCGCTGCAAAAGCTCGGCGTCGGAATTATTTCAACCGGTGGCACGCTGGATTACCTGAGGGAACTGGGCATTTCTGTGACACCCGTGGAGCAACTTACGGGCTATCCTTCAATCCTCGGGGGACGCGTAAAAACTCTGCACCCGGGCGTGTTCGGAGGAATCCTGGCAAAGCGGGACGATGAACAGCATCTTTCAGAGATGAACAAGCATGGTCTCCGCGAGATTGACCTCGTGATCGTGGACCTTTATCCTTTTGCGCAAACGGTGGCGGAAACAACCGATGAGGATCGCATTATTGAGAAAATTGATATTGGCGGACCTTCCCTGATCCGTGCTGCTGCAAAAAATTACAGTGACGTGCTCGTCGTGGCTGCGCGCAACGACTATGAAGATTTGATACACATTCTTGAATCAGGTGGTGAAACCACGCAGGAACAACGACGCAGCTTCGCGGCCCGCGCGTTTGAAGTGATCACCAATTACGATAGTACAATCAGCAGGTATTTCTCGGGTACCAAAGGAAATCTCCGGCAGCTTCGCTATGGCGAAAACCCGCACCAGCAGGGAATGTTCCGCGGCGACCTCGAAAAACTTTTTATCCAGCATCACGGCAAGGAACTTTCGTACAACAACCTGGTGGATATCGACGCGGCGATGCAGTTGATCGCGGAATTCCCGGACATCACCTTCGCCATCATAAAACACACGAATGCATGCGGCGTGGCGTGCAGGCCGACCGTTTTCGAAGCCTGGAAGGCCGCGCTGGCAGCTGATTCCGAGAGTGCCTTCGGGGGCGTCCTTATCAGCAACAGTCTTGTTACGCGTGAAGCCGCTGAAGCAATTAATGAAGTTTTTTTCGAAATACTGATCGCCCCTGTTTTTGAATCCGCAGCTCTGGAATTGCTGCGGTCACGGAAAAACAGGATCCTGCTCCAGACGCGCTCGCCGAAATTCGAACAGCCGCCGGAAATGTACCGATCCGCGCTGAACGGTGTGCTGATCCAAAGTACTGATCGCGGCAACATCAGCACGTGGGAGGATGTGGGAGCAAGACCCGCGACTCCTGCAGAAAAGGAAGACCTGCTGTTCGCCAACATCGTCTGCAAGCACCTCAAATCAAATGCGATCGCGCTGGCGAAGAACAAGCAACTTATTGGAAAGGGTTGCGGCCAGACGAGCCGCGTGGACGCGCTGCGCCAGGCCATCGCAAAGGCGCAGCAATTCGGCTTCGATCTGGAGGGCGCGGTGCTCGCGAGCGACGCATTCTTCCCGTTTGACGATTGTGTGCGTCTTGGACACGAGGCGGGAATCAAGGCATTCATCCAACCGGGAGGCTCAGTGCGCGATAAGGACTCGATCAGCTATTGCAGGCACAATGACCTGGCCCTCGTCATGACGGCAATGAGGCATTTCCGTCACTGACAGCTACTCAAGGCATGCGGCGTTTTGATTTTTATAAAACTCTCTCTCAAACGAGCGACTCCATCCGGCAGTTGTCGGCGCTCAACCCGCTCACTATTCGCAGGAAAGGCACGCGGACAAAAGCTTTTTTCGCCCTTGCACTTGTCTGTTTTTTCTGGGGAACTACGTGGATCGCATCCAAAGAAGGAGTGAAGCATATGCCCGCCCTGCAAATGGCGGGTATCAGGCAGCTCATTGCGGGAGCCTGTTACGCAGGATTTTTCCTGGCCCGGGGGATGCGACTTCCACGGGGCAGGGAATGGATACCGGTGCTGGTCCTCAGCCTGCTCAATTTTGTTTTGAGCAATGGTCTCAGCACCTGGGGCGTGAAATTTATTTCTGCGGGACTCGGTGCCATCATAGGCGCAATCTTCCCTCTGTGGATCGTCCTCATCGGGCTTTTCGGGTCGCGTGAAAAAATTCCCGCCCGCGCAATCGCCGGGCTCCTGCTCGGTTTCGCGGGCATTTGCGTTATTTTTTATCCGCACCTGCGCGATTTCCTGGATCCCGATTTCATGCTGGGTATCGTGCTTTCGATAGCCGCCACCTGGACCTGGGCCTTTGGCACTATCTACACGAAACAGCAGGCGGCGAACTTCAATCCTTATTTCAGCCTTGGTCTGCAAATGCTCATCTCGGGTTTCATTCTCACACTGGTCACGCAACTACTGAACCGCCCGGGACTGACGACGGCGATTTCGCTGACAGAAATTCACTGGCGCTCCTGGCTGGCGATTGGCTATCTCGTAGTATTCGGATCTATGATAGCTTTTGTGTCTTACCTGTATGCGCTCCAGCATCTCCCCACCGGGCAGGCATCCATCTATGCCTACATGAATCCCGTGGTTGCGGTGGTCTGCGGCTGGCTCATCTTCGGCGAGCAGCTCACCGGGTTTATTATCGTCGGAGGCGCCGTAACTCTTTTGGGAGTATATCTCGTCAATCGCGCCTTTCGGGCGGTTCCTGCACCCGAGCAACCCGAACCAGAGGGAGTGTAAAAGGTCTCACGCGCCGGCGATCTTCGTCGACACAAATTCTTCATACATTTCGCGCCACCCCGGAAAGCGGCGCGCATCGCCCAGTATGTTGTTGTGCCAGATAGTGATCAGGGTCCCGCCTACCAGCCTGACTGTTTCGCAATAATCACAGAGTTCGCGAAAGGTTTGCGCGGCGTCCTGCTTCTGCTCGAATAACGAATTCGCATCCATGAAGCAGTACGGGTATACCAGGAGGGTTGTGGCCTGCTCCTTTCCCAGGTCATACCAGAAAAACGGCGTTGATACGGAGGCGCGAAAACCGTTGATGCTTCCATAGCCCATTGAGAATTCCCGATGAATCCCGTGCGCGATGAGCAGCCGGTAAGTATCAGGCAGCGTAAAACGTATGTAATGCTGCCGGGAATTGCTGACCGGTCTTCCACTCTGATGCGTCAGCTTCAGCAGCTCATATTTCAGTAACCGGTCGGACCGGTGCGACCGCCATGAAGGATGGATCCCTATCTCATAGCGATCGGCGTGCTTTCCGATCAGGTCTTCCATCGCCCTCTTCCAGGGTGCGATATTCCGGTCGTAACGTCCGCGCCGCAATCCCACATGGAAAAAATAAATGGGCCTGAGCCCGTAGCGATCATGCAGCGAGTGCAACCAGTCATAGCTGTCATACGGATCGCGGCTGCGGCCACGCAATACGCGCGACCTTTCGGAGATAGCAGAAAAATTCCCGCGAAGAAGAGAAAGAACCGTACCGCCCAGGGTGCGGAACCAGGATTTGTGGCGGTAACAAAAAGCTTCGTCAATATCGTATGTGGGCAGGAATTCAAAATCACGCGAAACCCATTCCACCGAAGGAAACCTAGATGTGAGCGCCAGCTTCAGGAGATGAAGCCAGATCTCTGCCTGCGGCACATCCAGAAAGCCCTCCTTCCAGGCCAGCGAATTTTGGTGGGCGTAACGGCCAAAGCGATCTTTTTCATGCGCCAGGTACTCCTCGAAACGGCTGATCAGGTAGAAGCAGGCAGCGAAAGGATCAAAATGCAGATCGCCATCCGTCGGGAAAATGTAGGGCTGATCACCGCTTCTTAGAAATTGGATGTGCTGGGGCCGAAGCCCATATTCGAAGAGAATCGGCGCCGGTCGAATCCAGAATTCTGCATCGCTTAACCGCGTTTCACTGTAGTTAATACGCGGGCCGTTGAAGCTACGAAACTGATCGCTGTTGGTGGTGAGACTCAGCGGCCGCCCCAGAAGTTGGTTCCCCACAAAATCCAGGATGTACAGGAGACGCGGAGTTGAGCGGTTAGCAAAAACGATCACCGGCTGAAGTTACTATCTGTTCCCGTATTTGCTGCGCCACTGCCGGCTGAACGACTGAGCCGGGAAGTCTATTTCGCCGTGCGCCTCGCGCCAACCCCTCACCATCCGGTTTACTACCCAGCTTTTCAATTTTCCGCCGGCCAGGTCCATCAATTTCCGATTCAACATGGCGCGCTTCCAAAATTTCCAGGCCATTTTTTCGGAAAAGCTGCTGAAGCCTTCGCTGACGGCGCGGGAGCGATTCTCGAGCAGGAGCTCGTGCAGATTGATTCGTACCGGACAAACCTCGGTGCAGTTGCCGCAAAGTGAAGAGGCATAGCTCAGGTGTTTCCATTCATCCAGTTCCTTCAAATGTGGTGTTATCACCGAGCCGATAGGCCCGCTGTAAGCTGTGGCATAAGCGTGGCCTCCGATATTCTTGTAAACAGGGCAAGCATTGAGACAGGCACCGCAGCGGATGCAGTAAAGGCTTTCACGCAGCCTTTCATCAGCAAGGATGTTCGTTCGTCCGTTGTCGAGAAGAATGACATACATGTCGCGCGGGCCATCCGGTTCATTCTCTTTTTTCGGACCTGTTACGATGCTGTTGTAAACCGTAACTCGCTGACCGGTCCCGTAGGTGGCAAGCAGCGGCCAGAACAGGGCGAGATCAGCAATCGAAGGAATCATTTTTTCAATCCCGGCAATAACGATGTGCGTCTGCGGCCATCCGCAACTGAGTCGTGCGTTGCCTTCGTTCTCGGTGATGGCGATGCCGCCGATGTCGGCGATCAGGAAATTGGCTCCGGTGATCCCCACCTCCGCGCGGACGTATTCCTGCCTCAGCCTTTCGCGCGCAACCTGCGTCAGTTCTTCCGGGCTGGCTTTGGGATCCGTTCCAAGATGCGTGGCGAATACCCGGGCGACATCTTCCTTGCTCTTGTGCATGGCCGGCGTTACAATATGATACGGGGGTTCGTTGTCCAGCTGCTGAATGTATTCCCCGAGATCCGTTTCAATGCTTTTTATACCCCTTTTCTCAAGAAACGCGTTCAGGTGGATTTCCTCCGTGACCATGCTCTTACTCTTCACGACTGTGCGGCACTCTTTCTCCGCGCAAATCCGGCCCACCGCCTCGAGCGCCTGGGAGCTGTCCTCAGCCCAGATGACCGTCGCACCTCTTTCCGTCAGCAGTGCTTCGAAACGTTCCAGTTGTTTGTCCAGCGCCTCGAGCGCTTTCCATTTCTGGTTTTTCGCTTTTTGCCGCGCGAGCGCCAGGTCGGAGAATTGTTGCTTCCCGACGGGCACAACAGCATTGTACCTGCCGATGTTGAAATTGATTTTCCGCCGGTGATCCCGGTCACCCGCGCGAATGATACTTTTTGCGATGAAGCTGGAAGCAGTTTCTTTCACTTTTTCCTGGTTGCGATCTCCTGTTTGACGGATTCCCTGGCCTGGGCTATCTCTTCGAGAGTCTGGTAAAAACCCGCCCCGAATTTTCTTTCGAGCGCTTCGCGCAGAAACACATAAACCGGCAGGCTCAGTTTTTTTCCAAGCGCGCAGGCGGGTTTGCACAGCTTTTCCCGAGGTTCGTAATTCAACCGCACATAACCTCCGGGCCCGCCCTTTGAAGCTACCAGCGGAAAAAGATGGCAGCTTACGGGCTTCTTCCATCCGATAACGCCTTCGTTGTACGCCTCCTCAAAAGCGCAGCGGATGACGCCCCGCTCGTCCCGCCGCCCGTACACGCACAACTGCTTGTCGCCGGGCAGTGTGGGCGTGACCCAGCCAAACTCGCGGTGGTAAACGTATTTTCCTTTCGATTCGATCCGGGCAACAGAGGCAGGGGACAAATAAGGTTTCACCTTCTCATAAACTTCCACGATGATGTCCAGCTCTGCGTCTTCGAGGGGCGCGCCAGCGTCGCCCTGCTCACAGCAGCCGCCCTTGCAACTCGAGAGGTCGCAGAGAAATTTCTTCTCAATTACCTCTTCGCTCACCAGTATTTGGTCAACAGCGATCACGGTTTTGCTCAAAGTTAGGTAACAAAATGCGGTGGCGCTGATCTTACGGGTGCAGGAAGGCACTATCGCGAATTAAAATGAAAAATTGCTTTAACAAAGTTGTAACAGCGGAGAGCTGTGAAGTTAAACAACGCGAAGCATCCTTTTAAAGACAACCAGCTGTATGAAAAATTCCCGGATTCTTACGTTGCAGCGCTCGGGCCGTGTTTTTTTCCAAATGCTTTTCTGGCTTCCGGTATTTGCGCTGAGCCTGCTGCTCGTCTACAACACGCTTCCTTATTTCTCCTTCAAAAAAGATTTCAGCTTCATCGAAGAACGAAGCTTTCTGTTCCAGAGCGGACTGTACAGCGCCTGCTTCTACGTCCACATATTTGCCGGAGCGGTTTGCATTCTCACGGCACTGATCCAGTTTTCGCGATATATTTTAAAGAAGGCGCGGGCCATCCACCGCTGGTCGGGGAAGCTCTATGTAGCTGTGGTGTTGTTCCTGGGCGCGCCGACCGGCCTGTACATGTCGTTTTTCGCGAAGGGAAGCTTTTGGGAACGGCTTCTGTTCATGTTTATGGCCGCAGTCTGGTTCGTCACCACGCTGTATGGCCTCAGTACGATTCATAAAGGAAATGTGGTGGCTCACAAAGTCTGGATGATCCGCTCCTATGCCATGGCGATGACAGCGGTCACTTTCCGGGTGTACCACATCATATTCTACCTGCTGGACTGGGGTCACCTGGAGAATTACGAACTCTCCCTCTGGATCAGCGTATTCGGAAATATGCTGTTCGCCGAATGGGTGATTTACCGGCAAAGCCGCCGCTACCTGAGATCATTTGCGACCTGATAATAATTTTTTGATCCCGCCGCGAACGGGGGATTTCCGGGCTCAAATCAATATTTGTCTTCCGGGGCAGTTGCCCGGCTGAATCGGCGGACGGAACACTAAATCAATGGACATGAAATCGATCTTGTTCGCCGGGGGCGCGCTTATGGTTGCGGCCACCGTGTATGGGGTGATGGATTTACGGAACACAAGCCGGAAAAAAGAATTCACCGGAATGTACAGCACAGAAACTCCAGCCGTGCCGGCTGAAGAAAACGTGGTTCCTCAGATTACGGAGGAAAAAAAGCCGGAACCGAAATCCCGCAAAGTAGTCGTGCGGACAGAAAAGCCCGCTCCGGCAAAAACGGACGTAAGAAAGTATGTGAGTCGCGTGGAGCCGATCGTAACCCCCACACCTGCGGTGAAAACGGATGAGCTGAAAGAACCCAAAACGGTGAAGACCACCAAAAAACCGAAGCGGGTCAATCACAAACTTTTCAGCCGCGGTTCGATGGAAGAGCGGTACGTGGAAAAAACCCTGAAACTGGATGCGCCGGAGAAAGCGGCACCGGCAAAAGAAAAGAAGGACGAATGAACACGGAGGGGCGGTCACCGGGCCGCCTCTCTCCATTCCAGGGTATGAATCAGGTGCAAGAGGTCCTGCTTAAGAAAATCGTTCACAATGCCAAGCGAATCGGCGTTGGGAGTCGCGTCAAAATAAAGCGCGCCGCGCAGGAAATGGCGAACTGAATCAGTCAGGAAAAACTGGTTTGCCGTGGCCGTGTTACCGCTGAGGGTAAAATAAATGCCGTGAATCTTGTTCCGTGTAACCAGCTCCTGAGGCTCGATCCCCGTAGCAATGTATGTGTGCTGCTTGTAAGAGAGCTTGAACGCATCGTTCACCAGTGAGTCGAAACGGTTTCCGGCAACCTCTTTATAACTGAGATGTATCCGCGCGTTGAACTGGGGAAAATCGATATTAACCCACCAGGGGTTTTCCGGTTTCGACTCGAAGAACGTCGTGTCCTTGACCACCGTTGCGTATACCGGGTATTCGAAGCGGTAGGGATAATCCGGCCGGTCAAAGAGCTGGTATTTTTTATCGGGGAAGTTGATCCGGAAATACCCTTTCTTCTTGCCTACGGTGTAGTTGCTGTTGCACGCGATGATCAGGCCGGTCGCGAGCACCGCCAGGGAACCTAGAAATGGTTTTAGATCTATACGTTTCATTGCTTTTCGCGCATCGTCACTTTTACCTGCTGTATCCGCGTGTTTTCCGCCTGCAGCACCGTGAAATCAAAATCGCCGCTTGTAATCACCGAATTCGCGGCAGGGAACTCTCCCGCCAGCTCCAGAATCAGCCCCGCCAGGGATTCGCTTTCCCCGCGCACGGCATCAAACGTATCTGTCGGAATTCGCATCGTTTTGCACATGTCGTGGATCATCGTCTTGCCTTCGAAAATGTAATTATGGTCATCGACCCTGCGGTTAATGCTCTCCTCCTCGTCAAATTCATCGCGGATCTCCCCGATCACTTCTTCAAGGATATCTTCCATAGTGACGATGCCTGCAGTACCTCCGAATTCGTCCACAACGATCGCGAAATGCGTTTTCTTTTGCTGGAAATCCTTCAATAGATCCTCGATCAGCCGCGACTCAGGAACAAAGTACGGCTGGCGGATCAGCGTGTGCCAGTCGAATTCGTCAGACTGGTTCAGGTAAGGAATGATGTCCTTGCTGTATATGATGCCGGCGATCTCGTCCAGGTTGCCGCGGTACACCGGGAGGCGGGAATAATGAAGCTCCTCGAGCCGCCGAAGCAGCTCGCGAAATGAACTTTTGTATTCAACGCCGTTTACATCCAGCCGCGACCGCATGATTTGCCTTACCGATATATTTCCAAATTTGAGTATCCCCTTGAGAATATTTTTTTCTTCGGGAGAAACCTCGTCGTCCGAACGTATGTCTATCGCCTCATCCAGTTCGCGGATGTTCATCGCTTCGCTGCGATTGGCTCCCACCCGCCGGCCGATACTGTCAGCCAGCGCCACGGTCCAGCGGCTGACCCTGCGCAGAAGCAGGTGGAGGGAAGAAATAATGAACGAAGTGCCGTAGGCAAAGCGAAGATTGTTTTGGGTGGCCCAAACCCTCGGCATGATCTCGCCGATGAAAACCAGAATGAACGAGATTGCCACGACCTTCAAAATCAGTTCCAGCGCAAAACCCATATTCCGAAACGGCAGATACTCGTTGATCAGATAGTTGGATAGTACGATGATGCAAATGTTGATGAACGTTCCCCCCAGCAGGAGCGATGCATAAACTTCCTTGGGTTCATCCAGCAGATTCACTATCCTGCGCGCGGCGGCGTGCTGCTTTGTCTTCAGCATGTTCACATCCTTTTCATTCAGGGAAAATAGCGCTACTTCCGCGCCGGAGATGGTGAAAGTAAGCAGCAGAAGCGCGGCCAAAGTGATGAGAAGAACGGTTAATCCCTGGGGGTTGACTGCTGAAAGAAACCAGCACAGGTGGGGTGAAATGATCGATAGCGCCGAATCAATTTCCAAAGCCAGATATTTTCTTTATCAAAAAAGGCAGGGCGAAGCCTGCCAAAGCCGATTGCAAAATTATTCCAGGTCAATGTTTCAGTACGGCAGATTTTCGGAAGGATCTCCCATCTGCACGTCCCCGCTCCCGCTGCCCATTCCTTCCATTCCCGATTCGGTGCTTGCTGAACTATTGCTGTCCATCCGCTTATCCAGCATGATCAGGTTATCACCCACCACTTCGGTTGCGAACTTGCGGTTGCCTTCTTTATCCTCCCAGCTCCTGGTGCGCAGCCGCCCCTCGATGTAGACCAGACTGCTCTTGTGTAAATACTTTTGCGCCAGTTCTGCTAATCCTCTCCACAGGACCACGGTGTGCCACTCTGTTTGGGAAACCAGCTTTCCGGAGCGATCCTTAAACGTTTCTGTTGTAGCAAGGGGGAATTTTGCCACTGCTATGTTGCCTTCCAGCACCTGCACATCGGGGTCCTTTCCAAGATTCCCTATGAGCATTACACGATTAACGCCTCTCATAGTCTTATGCTTTAGGTTAGGATAATCGTCTGCCGTATAACTCTGTCTAAAGTTAAATTTTTTGAGCAAAAGGGAAAAATTAAACCTACAGGCCAGAATCAATGAAACGGCGAATGATTCGCGGAAAACTGTAATCGGATAATGCCGCCGCAGGAACCCATTGCCAGTTTTGCTGCAAACTGCGATTCAGTGTGACGCGTGTGAAGGCGGCATGAATAACCTGGTGCGACAGCCTTTGTTTCATTACCACTTCGCCTCTAAAACCAGCATGCCGGGGAATGATGCGACGAATCTCGGGGAAGTTGGTTTTTCCTTCCAGCATCGGGAATTCATAAAGGCCTTTCCAGATATCCGTTTCCACCCGCTGCCGGATCGCAACGCGGCCGCGGCAGGAAATAACGAGGTACCGGAACCAGCGTTCACGCACGTCTGTTTTTTTCGATTTGAGCGGAAGCTTGCGTACACTGCCTTCCCGGCGGGCGACGCAGTGACGGCTGAACACACAATCGCCGCAACCAGGTTCGGGTTTGCAGACTGTCGCGCCGAAGTCCATGATCGCCTGGTTGTATTCGGCGGGCTCGCGCAGCGCAATGAGATCCTGGGCCAGCGTGCCGAAATATCTTTTGCCTTCGGAAGAATCCACAGGCTTGCTAATGCCAAAAACGCGCGAAAGCACACGGTAAACGTTTCCGTCCACTACTGCGTGAGGCAAGCCGAATGCGAAAGAGGAAATAGCAGCAGCAGTGTATGGCCCAATACCCTTCAAATGAGCAAGCTCGCCTGCTGTTTGGGGAAACCTACCATTTCTCTCGCGGGCGACGGTTCGGGCGGTGTGAAGCAGGTTGCGGCATCGCGAGTAATACCCCAACCCCTCCCAGAGCCGAAACACCTCATCATCGGCGGCGACTGCGAGATCTTCAAGGGAGGGATAGGTTTTCGTAAACTTTTCATAGTAACTCAGCCCCTGCTCAACCCGTGTTTGCTGGAGAATGATCTCCCGCAACCAGACGCGGTACGGATCCTTCTCGCCGGTCCAGGAATAGATACGGCGATTCTGAGACCGGTGCCAGTCGAGTAGGAGCTTCCGAAACCTGATTTTACTGTTGGCGGGCGGGCCGTCTTTCATGCGTGCATGATGGAATTTTGGGGTGGTGAACCGGGCGAATATCCGCCTTTCCGCCGCCGGTGCAAAACGGGTTAAAAAAAATTATGCCTATTACATTGACTATCATCTAATTTTGTTTTAAATTGGCTGAGAAATCTTAACTAAAACCTGCAACAATGAGAAAAGCCGACTTGGTCAACCAGATTTCTGAAAAGACCGGCATACCCAAAGTTGATGTTCTCGTTACCCTGGAAACTATGTTCAAAGAAGTGAAGGATACACTGGCCGGTGGTGAGAATATCTACATTCGGGGATTTGGCAGTTTCATCACCAAGAAGCGAGCGGCCAAAATAGGGCGAAACATCAAAAAGAACGTTGCCGTTCACATCCCTGAACATTATATTCCAGCGTTTAAGCCAGCAAAAGAATTTGTGGCAGAAGTGAAAAAGCTGGTGTCTCAGAAGCCGGATGCCGGACCCGGGGAAGACGCAGATTAAGAATTCCTAAATCTTTACTTCAACCAAGAATGCTGGGGCTTGCCGGCTAACTTTGCCGTCTTAAAACTCCAGCAATGCAGCGTCCCCAGTGGATCACGGTGATTGTAGCGATTGTCCTCACTGTGTCCGTTTTCCTGTTTGCCAGGACGGTACCGGCCAAAAAGCCGGGGGCGTCGGCGCCACTGGCGACCGGCCTGAGCACGGACAGTATTTTGCAGCTGGCAAGGGAAAAACTGCCTCCGGGAATGGCGCGAAAGCTATGGTCGTTGGAAAATATGCTGGCTACCGGAGCCGACCGCGAACTAAGATTACGCGTGTTCCATGATTTGGCTCATTTCTGGAAAGACAGCGTCCGGGTATTCGAGCCCTATGCCTGGTTTGAGGCCGAGGCGGCGAGATTGGAAAATTCGGAAAAAAGCCTGACCTTTGCAGCCCACTTATTTTTAGAGAATTTACTGGCCGACAGCGATTCCGAAAGAAAAAAGTGGAAGGCTATCCAGGCTCGCGACCTGTTCGAAAGATCTTTGATTATCAACCCGGCAAACGATTCCTCAAAGGTGGGACTCGGAGCCACGTACCTGTTCGGTAGTATCTCCTCCAATCCCATGGAAGGTGTGAACCGCATCCGGGAGGTCGTAGAGCGGGACAGTACACATGTTTACGGCCAGATGACACTGGCCCGCGCGTCGGTGCTTTCGGGACAGTACGACAAGGCCCTCAGCCGGCTTCAGCTGGTAGCCCGCATTGACTCCCGGAACGTGGAGGCAATCCTGATGACGGCAGACGTGCTGGAGCGAATGGAGCGCGGAAAAGAGGCGGCCGCATGGTACGAAAAAAGCCTGCAGTTCGTGGAGCGACCCGAAGTCCGGCAGGAGATCGAACGGCGGATCGCGGAATTGAAAAAATGAATTGATTATAAACTGATTTAAAAACTTATTCTAGTATGCCTTGTGGTAAAAAGAGGAAGCGTCATAAGATCGCGACGCACAAGCGTAAAAAAAGACTGAGGAAGAACAGACATAAAAAGAGAAACAAGTAACAGGCTCCGCCTGTGGCATGTGATTTTTCAGTCTGCCGGTTGAATTGCCCTACGCGTTTGCACCCCCGCCAATTTACTCCAAACCTTCCGTCTCGCATTCGAACGGGAGCTCTGACAACCGGCGTTTACAGCAGAAGGGATACACATTATGGAGCTGTAATGAACAAGGAACTGATTATTAACTCGGCCCCGCAGGGCGTTGAAATCGCGCTGCTGGAAGACAGAAAGCTGGTAGAACTGCATAGCGAAAAGACCGATGCCCGGTTTGCAGTCGGGGATCTCTATCTCGGAAAAGTCAAAAAACTCATCCCGGGCCTGAACGCTGCTTTCGTGGACGTCGGATTTGAAAAGGACGCATTCCTTCACTACACCGACCTCAGCCCTTATGCCCGCTCGCTGCTGAAGTTCACCCAGATGTCTATCAACGACAAAAGCGAGCAGGGCCTCGATTTCAACAAATTCACCATCGAACCGGAGATCGTAAAGACGGGAAAGATCAACGAGGTGCTGGGGGGAAAACCTAACATTCTTGTCCAGATTCTGAAGGAACCGATCGCCGCAAAAGGGCCGCGCCTGAGCTGCGAGATCTCCCTCCCGGGACGTTTTGTGGTGGTAACGCCGTTTAACGATATCGTAGCGGTCTCCCGTAAGATCCATTCTTCGGAAGAAAGAAAGCGCCTGCAGAAAATAATTGAGGCCATTAAGCCGAAAAACTTTGGGGTGATTGTTCGCACAGCGGCGGAAGGAAAGAATACTGCCGAACTGCACGAAGACCTTTCGGCCCTGGTTGCCATGTGGAAGGCAATCCAGAAGAACCTGAAAGGTGCCACCGCCCCCACCAAGATCCTGAGCGAGCAGACGAAAACGACCAGCATCCTCCGCGACCTCCTCAACGAGGATTTCAACCGGATCGTGGTGAACGACAGAACTATTTTTACCGAGACCAAGAACTACATCCAGAGAATTGCCCCGGAAAAAGCCGATATAGTCTCCTTTTACCAGAACGGCGCCCCAATCTTCGATTCTTTCGGTGTTACGAAGCAGGTAAAATCCTCGTTTGGGAAAACAGTGAACCTCAACAGCGGCGCTTACCTCATTATTGAACACACCGAAGCGCTTCACGTCATTGATGTGAACAGCGGGTACAAAAGTGTGGGCAACAACCAGGAACTGAACGCCCTTGAAACCAACCTGGAGGCTGCCGAGGAGATCGCACGCCAGCTGCGGCTCCGGGATTTGGGCGGTATTATCGTCGTGGACTTCATCGATATGAAGCACCCCGAGAACAAACGCAAGCTGGTAGACAAGATGGAGCAGTTCATGAGCACCGATCGCGCGAAGCACGCAGTATTGCCGATCTCCAAGTTCGGCCTCATGCAGATCACCCGTCAAAGGATGAAGCCGGAGGTGAATATCAACACTCAGGAGCTTTGTCCCAGCTGCAACGGTACCGGCAAGATCTCATCCACTTTGCTGCTGGAAGACGAGATCGAGAAGAATCTCCTATACCTCATTACGCATAAGAATGCCCGTCTTAAACTGGTTGTGCACCCGATCATGTATGCCTACCTTACCAAGGGCTGGCCCTGGAAGACGCGGCTCGCGCAGTGGAACAGGAAGTTCGGGCAGAAGACCCGGCTCGAACAGGACAGTAATTACCACCTGACCGAATACCGTTTTTTCGACCAGCACGACGAAGAGATCAAGATCTGAGTTTACCTGTCGCGGCTACCCAGGTAGATAAGGATATACTGAATCAATGTGACCACAGCGGCCAGCGCAGCTACCACATAGGTCGTGGCAGCCCATTTCAGGGCATCCTTGGCCTTTGGATATTCCAGCGTATTGGTGACATTCGTCTGGGTGAGCCATGCCAAGGCGCGCTTGCTGGCGTCAAACTCCACCGGCAAAGTGACCAGGGTGAACAAAACGGTGATACCCATCAGGATAATGCCGACCAACAGAAGGGTTGTGTTGCCGGAAGCCGCCAATACCACTCCTATGAGGAGAATCCAGTTTACCAGCATGGAGCTTACCTGCACAACGGGCACCATTTTGCTCCGGAACTGAAGCGGAGCGTAGGCGGTGGCGTGCTGAACCGCGTGCCCGCATTCGTGGGCAGCGACGGCCGCCGCCGAAATACTGTGTCCGTTGTACACCTCCGGACTAAGGTTGACGGTCTTATTGACAGGGTTATAATGGTCTGTCAGGAAACCCTGCACCGACGTCACTTTGACATCGTAAATGCCGTTTTCGCGAAGCATCCTCTCGGCGATGTCTTTGCCCGACATGCCGTTGGCCAGGGGGATCTTAGAGTATTTGGTGAACTTGGACTTCAGGATCAGTGAGACCAGCAAACTGATCCCCAAAAAGATTAGGGACACGAGCAATATGGACAGCGGCATAGATCGATTTTTTTGGTTTTCTGTAGTGCTAACAAATGTACGACCAATGGGTTTCAGTGGTCGTTTTGTCATAACGAAACTTTTGGGCGTGCCGGCTCGCGCCGGCATGTGTGAGGAACTGGAAAAACGCCGCGAAAACCTCCACAACATAATCATAATCACTTCTTTATAAACTAGGTTCCGGAGTCGAAAGGAGAGTCATCGGCAGCGCCGGTTGACCTCCAAAAGTTATTCACAGCGAGAAAAAATTATTTTGTAGTGTGACGCAGAATAGTAATTTAGTGGAAGAATTTAATGGGTTAGTAAGTAAAAGGGTCAATCGCAGGATTGGCCCTTTTTACGTTGTAAAATTTCCGGTCTTCCACGTTTTTTTCTCGGGTTAAAATCGCGGCTATTTCCGTTCTTAGATACGCGAATTCAAAAACGCGAAACCGCGCACGTAGCGCTCCAATTTTTTTCATGGCGAAAATCAAGACTGCCTTCTTTTGTCAGAGCTGCGGATACGAATCAGTGAAATGGCTGGGACAGTGTCCAGGTTGTGGAGCATGGAACACTTTCATCGAGGAGCTGATTCAAAAAGACGCGCGTAAACGAGAGTCCGGATGGAGCGGCGAGCGTCCAGAGAAAAGAAACAAACCGGTCCGGCTCGAAGAAATCCAAACGACCGGCGAAGAAAGATTGAAAACTTCCGACGCCGAACTGAATCGCGTCCTTGGGGGCGGTCTTGTGCGAGGAAGTGTTGTGCTGGTTGCAGGTGAACCCGGCATCGGCAAGTCCACGCTTTTCCTGCAGGTAGCATTGCGACTGGGTGATACGCGTGTGCTTTACATCAGCGGTGAAGAAAGCGAGCAGCAGATCCGCAGCCGTGCGGAACGAATAAACAGCGTCCAAAACGACGCATCCGGCTTTTTTCTGCTTACCGAAACATCAACCGAACGGATCCTCAAGGAAGCATCGAAGCTGAACCCACAGCTGATCATAGTTGATTCCGTACAAACTCTCGAAACTCCATACATTGACTCTTCACCAGGAAGCGTTTCTCAGGTGCGCGAAAGCGCGGCCGAATTTCACCGGTTCGCCAAGGAAACCGGAACGCCGGTAGTCCTCATCGGCCACATCACCAAGGAAGGCAGCATCGCAGGACCGAAGCTGCTCGAGCACATGGTGGACACTGTGCTCCAGTTCGAGGGCGACCGCCACCATGCCTACCGCATACTGAGGACGCTCAAGAACCGCTTCGGCAGCACCTCGGAGCTGGGTATCTATGAAATGACGGGTGAAGGAATGCGCGCGGTAATCAATCCGAGTGAGGTGCTCATCACACAAAAGGAAGATCAGCTCAGCGGTATTACAATTGCTGCGGCCGTGGAAGGCCAGAGACCGCTGCTCGTGGAGATCCAGGCGCTGGTGACGCAATCGGTCTACGGCACACCCCAGCGTACCGTTACAGGCCTTGATCTTCGACGGCTGCAGCTTTTGCTCGCAGTGCTGGAAAAAAGGGGCGGGTTTCATTTTGGCGTGAAGGATGTATTTCTCAACCTCGCAGGCGGTCTGAAGCTGGAAGATCCTTCGATCGACCTGGCGGTCCTCTGCGCGCTGCTTTCGTCTTACGAGGACACACCGGTTCCGCAGCGCGTCTGCTTCGCAGGAGAAGTAGGATTGAGTGGGGAGATCCGGGCGGTAAGTCGCGTCGACCAGCGAATAGCGGAAGCAGAAAAGCTTGGATTCGAAAAAATCATGATTTCCAGATACAATCCCTCTGGTCAGAGTGTAAAAGCAAATATCGAGATCGTTCGCGTCGGCCGCGTTGATGAAGTGTACCGGCATTTTTTCTGATCATGCGAAGCTTCATAAATGAGATCGGGGAAAGTGTCACCCGTCTGTTTTTCCCTCATGTCTGCGCGGGCTGCCGTACCGATCTTCTGCCGCGCAGTACACTTCTCTGCTTGCGCTGCATGGCTGATATGCCGCGCACCTGGTTCGAGGAAAGCCCGCACAACCCGGTGGAGAAAAAATTCTGGGGACGCCTGCCCCTGATCGCGGCCACGGCCCAATACTATTACAACAGGGAATCACTCATGCAACATCTCATTCACCAGTTCAAATACGGGGGCGATAAATCGCTGGGGCTGCAGCTCGGCCGGATTATGGGAAAGGAATTGAAAGCGTCCGGAAGATTTGAGGTGGATGTGCTTGTTCCACTTCCGCTTTCGGAAGAAAAAGAAAGAAGGCGGGGATTCAACCAGGCCTTTGTACTCTGCCAGGGCATTGCGGATGTAATGCGCCTGCCTGTTTTCGAACGCATCGTGACGAGGCCGCTTTTCACTGAAACCCAAACACGCAAAGGCCGGATCGACCGATGGCGGAATATGGAAGGAAAGTTTTGCCTCGCAGACACCCGCCAGCTTGCAAACAAACACATCCTTCTCGTGGATGATGTTGTTACCACGGGCGCTACGCTCGAAGCCTGCGGATCCGAAATCCTCAGGGCGCAGAATGCGCGGCTGAGTTTGGCCACTCTTTGCTACGCTTCGGACTGATTGCGCTCTGGGACACTTCGACTACTTTTGAACATGCTTAAAATGATCCTCCCTGCCATCGTCCTGATCCTGGCGCTCGGCTGCAGGAAGGATTCATTTATCAGCTCGCCGGAGGCCAGCGTCATCATCACTGCCGACACGCTCAAGTTCGACACTCTGTTTGTAAGCTCGGGTTCCACGTTCCGCTCGTTCCGGATCAAAAATGAAAACAACCAAAAGTTGCGCATCAGCAGCATCCGGCTGATGGGAAACAACTCCGCCTACCGGCTGAATGTAGACGGCATGCAGGGCCCTCGTACCGACAACATCGAAATCGATGCAAACGACAGCATCCACGTTTTTGTGCAGGTGAACATTGATCCTGCAGCCGGCAATCTTCCGTTCATCGTGCGCGACAGTCTGGAAATAACCTATAATGGAGTGCGCCGCGTGGTGCAGCTCGAAGCCTGGGGACAGAACGCTCACTTTCTCAGGGATTATATCGTTGGCGCGAACGAAACGTGGAACAATGACCTGCCTTACGTGATCCTGGGCTTTTTGTATGTTGACAGCAACGCTGTACTGTCGGTAAACGCGGGCTGCCGGGTATATGTACACGGCAACGCGCCGATCGTAATCGCAGGAAGTCTCAGGGTAAATGGACTGAGGGATACAGCAAACCACGTGGTATTTCGAGGCGACCGGCTGGACGAGCCTTACAGCAATTTACCCGCTGCCTGGCCCGGGATCTTTTTTGCCGCGAGCAGCGCGAACAACCTGCTTCAATATGCGGAAATCCGGAACGCTTACCAGGCGATTGCGATTACAGATCCTTCGCCGTCAGTCAATCCCAAATTGCAGCTCAGCGAATGCATAATTGACAATGCTTATGACGCAGGGATCGTCGGAATTAATTCCAGTATTCGCGCTCAAAATTGCCAGATCAGCAACTGCGGGAAAAACATTGTGCTTGTGAAAGGTGGCGATTACCAGTTCACCCACTGCACCGTTGCGAGCTACGGCAACAATTTCATTGCCCACCGGGAACCGGTATTACTGCTGAGTAATTTCATCAATGTTAATAATAACCCGGTCGCGGCCAACCTAAGTGCTGTCTTCCGCAACTGCATTTTCTGGGGGCAGAACGGAACGGTGGATAACGAAGTAATGTTGCTGAAAAATGGAAACACGGCCTTTAATGTCACCTTCGACCACCCCCTCTGGAAAGTGACGACTGTACCCGCTCCTGCCACCGTAATCAATGCGCTCAACAACCAGGATCCGCGGTTCGACAGCGTGGATGTAGGCCGCAACTTCTACAATTTCAGGCTGAAAGCCAATTCCCCTGCGGTGAACCGCGGAGTTCCGACATCGGTGCTGATCGACCTGGACGGCAACCCCCGTCCCGTGGGAATGCCGGATCTGGGATGTTTTGAGTTTCGCTGATCCTTCTTCGTAATTTTGCTGTTCCTCAATTGAAGAATAATGAAACTTCTATTAATATCCATGATGTTTACGGCAACGCTTGCAGATCCCGGCATTTATGATTTTAAAGTTCCGGGCCTCGATGGCAACAGCATTGATTTCTCTGCATTCAAAGGGAAAAAGATCCTGATAGTGAATACCGCTTCGCAATGCGGAAACACGCCGCAGTACGCGGACCTGCAGCAGCTTTATGAAAAATACAGGGACAAGCTGGTTGTGGTAGGGTTCCCCGCCAATAATTTCGGCCAGCAGGAGCCGGGCTCCAACGAAGAGATCAGGGCATTCTGCAGCAGCAAATACCGGGTGAGCTTCCCGATGGCTGAAAAGATCTCGGTTCGCGGCGACGACATTCATCCCCTTTACAAGTGGTTGGTGGAACAATCGAAGGAACTTGCAAAGCAGGTGCCTGCTGACAATTCACGCGATCTCGTGTGGCGGCGTTTTCTGCAAGACCCTGTTATCTGGAATTTCACGAAGTTCCTGATCGATGAAAATGGAAAACTCGTTGGCGTTTTTCACAACAAGCTGAGCCCGATGAGTCCCGAAGTCCTAAAACACCTCAACTGATTCCGGCTTTTGGCGGTGAGGCGCCGATTTCTTTCAGATAAAGCTATTTTCGCCGGGTGCAGTTCGCCGACGTCATCAACCTTTCAGAGGTAAAGCAGCAGCTTTGCGAATTCTACCAGCAAAACCGGTTGGGCCATGCACTAATGTTCCTCGGGAAGGAAGGAAATGGCGCCCTCCCGCTTGCCATCGCGTTTGCCCAATACCTGGTTTGCGAAAAAGTCAATCCCCGTTCCGCGCCGCCATCAATTTCGCTTTTTGAGTCCGACACCGCCGCATCACGTGTATTGCCGACCGACAGTTGCGGTGAATGCGCGGCCTGTACGAAAGCAGCACAACTCGCTCATCCGGATATCCACTTCTCTTACCCCACCGTAACCCGAAAGCCGGGCGATAAGCCGGTTGCCACTGATTTTATTTCCGAATGGCGGGAATTCGTCCAGGTGAATCCGTATGGCAGTCCTTTCGACTGGATCGAATTGATCCGCGATAAGGAGAACAGCCAGGGCAAGATCACCGCGAGCGAATGCGATGATATCATTCGCAAGCTGAGCCTGAAAAGCTTTGAAAGCGAAATGAAGATCCTGCTGATGTGGATGCCCGAGGAACTGGACAAGGAAGGAAATAAGCTGTTGAAGATAGTCGAAGAGCCGCCTGCCGACACGCTTTTCATTCTTGTTACGGAAAATGAATCGCTTGTGCTGCCCACCATCGTAAGTCGTTGTCAGCTCATCCGCATTCCCGCTCTCCCGGAAAAAGACATTCAGCAGGCCCTGATTAGCCGCAATAAAGCCGAGCCCGCTGTGGCCGCGCAGGTGGCGGCCGTCAGCCAGGGTAATTTTCGGGAAGCGCTTCAATTGCTGCAACAGTCGCAGGAAGACTGGAACAGCCTGCTGCGGGAGTGGCTCAATGCCATATTGAAAACCGGCCCCGTAGCCCAAACGAAATGGGTGGAAGAGATCAGCCGGCTGGGTCGCGAAAAACAAAAGCAGTTTTTAAAATATTTTTTGCACCTCCTCGAGCTGGCCGTTCGGCTCAAGGCTACGGGCACCGACGAGGCCGCCACGGACGTAGAGCGGGATTTCGTTCAGCGGCTGAATAAGATCGCCACCATCGAACAGCAGCAGGCCATCGCCACAGAACTAGACCGGGCAGCGTATTACGTGGAACGGAACGCCAATGGAAAAATCTTGTTTCATGCCCTGACCATCAAGCTTTACCACATTATTAAAGACAAAATTGTATTTTTGACCGATTGAGGGGGGTGGCGTTGTGAATTCGGCAGAAACTGTTTGAAACTCCTGTGTCCGACATCAGTTATAATCTATATAGGTCTTTTGTTCCGTTTTGCTGTCGCCTGATATTCGCGGAACAGCTATAACTTGTCAGGTCCCGTCCGCCAGATGGGAACCGGTTCACGGTAGTACGCCGACAGTCTGCCCCGTTCTCCCCCGATTTCTTAAAGCAATGATTTGAGCTGCACAAGCTGTCATACCCGCACCAACGGGAAACCCTCAGGCTGCCGGAGCAATGGAGGTTGCCTCACCGGGGGTTGCAACCGCATGAATGCATTCGACTGGTTGAGAAATCTCCCTGTCGCTGATGATACGGCCACCTGCCGCGTGGTTGAGATCAGCTTCAACAACGGAAGCCGGAAGGACTATTACCGCAACCCCTTGCTCCAGCCTTTTGAGAAAGGCGAAATGGTTGTGGTGGAAGGCGTCACGGGGGTCGACCTGGGCGAGGTTTCGCTGACGGGGGAGATCGTGCGCCTTCAGCTCCGCAAGAAAAATATCCGGGAAGAGAATCCCGAAATGAAAAAAATTCTGCGGCGCGCCACCGATCGTGACATCGAGATGTGGAAACAGAATAAGGCAAGGGAACCGGAAGCCGTGATTCGCAGCCGCGCCATAGCGAAACAGCTGAAGCTGGATATGAAGATCAGCCAGGTGGAAATGCAGGCAGACGGGCGCAAGGCAACATTTTTTTACATAGCCGATGGCCGTGTTGACTTTCGGGAGCTGATCAAGGTGTACGCTTCTGAATTCAGGGTGAAAGTGGAAATGCGGCAGATTGGGGCAAGGCAGGAGGCGGGCAAGGTCGGCGGAATCGGCAGCTGCGGCAGAGAGCTCTGCTGTGCTACCTGGCTCACCGATTTCAAATCAGTAAACACCGCGGCAGCCCGATACCAGAATCTTTCGATCAACCAGACAAAACTAAGCGGCCAGTGCGGTCGGCTGAAATGCTGCCTTAACTATGAGCTGGACACTTACCTCGACGCGCTTCAGCATTTTCCAGAGAACTGCGACGTTCTCAAGGTGGCCAAGGGCAACGCTACGCTCGTCAAGAAAGATATTTTCCGCAACCTGATGTGGTACTGCCTGCCGGACAGCACGAAGCAATATCCGCTTACCATCGAGCGGGTGAAAAAAATCAGGGCCCTCAATCAGCAGGGTGTAATTCCTGAAGAGCTCGAAGCTGTGGAACTCACTTCAACGAAGATCAAGGAGCCGGAACACGAATTTGTAGATGTGGTGGGCCATATCAGCCTTCGATCGCTGGAAAAAACGGCACGCAAGAAACAACAGGAAACGAACCGCGCACGCGAGCAGGGGCAGGGCGGTCGCCGGAAGTTTCGCGGCAAACCACAAAAAGGCCAGCAGCCCGGGCAGGACAACAAAGGGCAGCAGAAGCCGCCTCCTCCCGGGGCACGACGTTAATTCATCACTCCAATGGATTCATAGATCGCGTCCTGGATCTTCCCCCGAACCTGCAAATGTGAAATCTTCAAATTCTGCCGGGTGGGATGTACGCGATTCGAAAGGAAAATGTAGATAAGGTCGTGCTTTGGATCCACCCACACGCAGGTGCCGGTGAAGCCGGTGTGCCCAAATGTCTCGCGCGAAGCCAGGGCGGAGGGATAAGGTTCGCGGCGCAGCTCATTGTCACGTTCCGGTTTGTCAAACCCGTAGCCGCGGCGGCTGTCTTTCGACTGATACGCAGTGAAAAGCCGGATCGTTTTCTCAGACAGGTACCGGCGGCCATTCAGTAGGCCGCCATTGAGCAACATCTGGTAAAGCAGCGCCAAATCATAGGCATTTGAAAATAAACCCGCATGTCCGGAAACGCCGCCCATCATGGCAGCCCCTTCGTCATGTACGTGGCCATGAATAGTCTGCTGACGAAAATGTTTTTCCGACTCGGTCGGAACGATCACGCCTGCGGGAAAACGATCGCGGGGGCGGAAACCGGTGCTCGACATGCCGAGAGGCGCGTAAAATGTCTTATGCACATACTGATCCAGGCTCATTCCGGAAATCGCCTCCACAATCTTCCCGAGAAAAATAAAATCGTTATCGCTGTACACATAGCGGCCATAGGCGCCGAGCGGACTATTCACGATCCTGCTGAAAATGGTATCGGTCCAGTCTTTTCGCATGTAAAGACTTTCGGCCACCTTCACCGTATACCCTTCCATTGGGGAGGAAGAATAGATATTCGGCAGCGGAGCGCCGGTGGTTGAATCGATCGTTTCCCGGTAAAAGGGAATGAAAGGCACCAGTCCGGCCTGATGCAGCAGAATATCCTCGATTACCAGCCCTTCCTTATCGGTTCCCCTCACCCAGGCCAGGTAATCCCCTAAACGACCCTGCAAATCCAGCTTTCCCTCCTCATACAATTTCATGACCGCCACGGTTGTAGCCGAGATTTTTGTAACGGAGGCGAGGTCAAAAATGCTACCGGGTGCAAGCGAAGCGCTTTCTCCAAAAGCTGGATTTCCAAATGCCTTGTGATAGAGGATCTTTCCCCGATGCACCGCCATCACCACGCATCCGGGAAAAGCACCCTGATCCAGGGCATCGGCAACAATAGAGTCAACTTTCGCCAGTCCTTCCGAAACCGGTTGGACTGCCGGCACCCGGACGATCCCGTCACCGAAACGATACCGGCATACAGATACCGGCAACCTTCCGGTAGCATGCAACTTACCTTCGAGTAACTCCAGGGCCGCCTCGTGCGTGTACTCATCGTCCTGATAGCACGCCACCAGCGTCCAGGCTTCGCAGAAATTTTTCGTCGCCAACACATTCCCGAAAACAAAGGTTTCCGTCTTGATAAAATTCAGTTCCTTCCAGAGATCCACCGCCGCGGCGCTAATACCGTAATTGTTCGCCGGCCGGTTGCTGAATTCGTGCACGCCCACGATGATCGCATCGTATTGTCCGTCCTTCTTCAGCTTTTCCAGGATGCGTGAGGCAGCAGCAGCGCCTTCACTATAAGAGAACAGGAACACGTCCGCTCCGAAACGCTCGCTCATTCCCCTGCCGAAACGGTTGAGCTTCCCGTTGCCGATTCCGAGATAGGCGACCTTCTTTGACTTCGGCAGGGGAATCCCTGCATAATCCGTTCTCGATGCCTTGTCGGCGGCAAGGGAAAGGACGGTCAGCGATTTGCGCGCCACTTCGCGATTGATCCCCGCGGTCTTTGCGTTCAGGTCGCGCAGCAGGTTGGTAGTGTCTATGGGCGACCACCGGTTGAGACCCAGTTTGTATTTTGACCAAAGGACCTTCTTCACTTTCGTATTGATGTCTTCCCAGCTCAACCGGTTTTCAGAGATGGCTTTCTTCACAGCCTGGATCGTTTCGGGAACGCTTTCCGGAAGGCAGAGCATGTCGTTTCCCGCGATCAGCGCTTCGACAGCTATGGTACCGCCGGGAAAGTATTTTGCCACCCCCTTCATTTCAAGAGCGTCGGTGAAGGTGAGTCCTTCATAGTTCATCTTCTCGCGCAGCAATCCGGTTACATTATTTTTTGAAATCGAACTGGCTTTGTTGGTTGTATTGTCTACCGCCGGCACGAACAGGTGCGCGATCATCACGCTGCCGATCCCCGCGTCGAAGACGGCACGGAAAGGAACGAGCTCCATCGAATCGAGCTCCGTCACGGATTTGTTCACAACAGGCAGATCGAGGTGTGAGTCCACATCCACGTCTCCGTGCCCGGGGAAATGTTTCGCACAGGCCATGATGCCCGCGTCCTGCATCCCCTTCATATAGGCTACTCCCAGCGCCGACACTTTATCCCTGTCTTCTCCGAAAGAGCGGTAACCGATGACAGGATTGTTGGGATTATTGTTGATGTCAACAACCGGCGCGTAATTCACGTGCACTCCGAGACGTTTGCACTGTTCGCCTACGGCCAGCCCCATGCGGTACACAAGATTCCGGTCACTAAGCGCGCCCAGGGTCAGCTGATAAGGAAACCGGATGACACTGTCGAGCCTCATGCCTGCACCCCATTCCGCATCCATGGTAATGAGCAATGGAGTATGCGCGATGCCCTGGTAATAATTGGTGAGATTTGCCTGCCGAACCGGGCCGCCCTGGAAAAAGCACAGGGCTCCCACGTTGTACTCGCGCACTTCCCGCGTCACCTTCGCCACATGATCCGGACCGAGATTGGAATGCGCGCGAACCACCATCAGCTGCGCGATCTTCTGCTCGGGAGAAAGGGAATGGAAAACGCTGTCTACCCATTGTTGCCCCGATAGCCGGCTGTGATACTGCGCTGACGCCGCCACGGATATACAGCCGGTGCAGCACGCAAGAAGAAATCTTTTCATGCTTCGCTCTTAAACCCACAATTTACCACAATTCAATTTCGGAGGCTGTTTCCGGAATGCTAAATCAAAGGTCCCTGATCCAGATGTCGATCTGGTGTGGCGCGGGCTCGTCGCCGCCGAAGTAGGGAAAAAGCTGGTAGCCCTGGGCGCGCGCCGACCCACTCGAGCGCGGAAGCTCAGCTACTATACTGTTTACAGTAAAAATATATTTGTCACTTGTCACACGGAGGGAGCAGTAATATTCCCGACCGATTTCGATTGGGGTAATCTCCTGGTGCATTCGCTGGCCGTTGTTGTAAACATAACCGTAAAGGCGCAGGGCATTTCTCACCCAGTTCCAGCCAAAACGCGCGCTGTACTGATGGTGGTGCGCGCCGTTGTCGGAGAAACCATAAAGCTTGTTGATGTCTTCCTGGTTGGAGGGATCCTGTGTTTGATAGACCGCGCTGCTGTCAAACTTCACAATAAATCTGAGGTCCTGGAGATCAATGGGGCGATAGACACTCGAGGACGCGTAATGCTGACCCGCGGGGATCGAGTATTTCACGAAAGAATACCCGTGCGGCGCGAACGATTTTTCGGTGAGCGGCGCTTTGCTACAGGAAAATAAGAGCAGCAGGCAAACCACTGCCGGCAGGCTTTGGTGGAAGGATCTCATAGGTGGCAATTGGTAACTGGTTAACGGCAATTTAAGCGGAATAGTATTTTGTTGCCGCGCAGACTTCAAAACCTAATTGCAATCAAGTAAATTTGTCGGCTTAAACGAAGTTTGTGGGTGACAGAATTGTACTGCTTCCGGAGAATATTGCCAACCAGATTGCGGCCGGTGAGGTGATACAGCGACCGGCCAGCGCGGTGAAGGAATTGCTGGAAAATGCGGTGGATGCCGGGGCCACCGAGCTCCGGCTGATCGTGGCTGATGCGGGAAAGTCGCTGATCCAGGTGATCGATAACGGAAGCGGGATGAGCGAGACCGACGCGCGCATGTGCTTCGAACGGCACGCGACATCCAAAATCCGCTCTATCGCCGACCTCTTTCAGATCCGCACCATGGGCTTTCGTGGCGAGGCACTTGCTTCCATCGCCGCAGTATCTCAAGTCGAATTGAAAACGAAACGACGTGAAGATGCCGCCGGCACTCGAATCGAGATCGAGAACAGCTGCGTTACAAGGCAGGAGCCGGTTGCCGTTCCCGACGGCACCAGCATCGCCATGAAAAATCTTTTTTTCAATGTGCCCGCTCGCCGGAATTTCCTGAAATCAAACAATGCTGAGCTGCGTCATATCATTGACGAGTTCACGCGCGTGGCCCTTTCTTTTCCCAACCTGTTCTTTTCCATGACCAGCAACGGCCAGGAGTTGTTTCACCTGGAAGCCGGAGGCCTGAAGCAGCGTGTGCTGCAGTTGCTTGGCAGCGGCTACAACAGCAGGCTGGTGAACGTGAAGGAACAGACCGATTACCTGAATATCTACGGATTTGTCGGCAAGCCGGAAACCGCCAGAAAAACCCGAGGCGATCAGTACTTTTTTGTCAACAACCGGTTCATACGGAGCGCGTATTTAAACCACGCAGTCCTGAACGCATACCAGTCGCTTATCGCGCCCGACAGCTTCCCGATGTACGTGCTCTTCATCGACCTGGATCCCTCTCAGGTAGATGTAAACGTCCATCCGACAAAGCAGGAAATAAAGTTTGAGGACGAGAAGATCGTTTACGCATTCGTACAGGCAGCCGTTCGCCACGCGCTGGCTCAGTTCAGCGTAACACCCACGCTCGACTTCGACCTTGACGCAAGCATTCAGCAACTTCCTTCGATCCAGCAACCATTCACCGAAAACGTGCGGCAGGCTACCGCGTCAACTTCCATCTTCCGGGGCTTCACCAGGAAGCACCAGGCACATTTTATTGAGCCCAACATACCTGTCGGAGCCGAAACAGAAACTGTCGCTGACCTCCCCGGCACGGCTCCACGTTCGATACCTGTGCCGGCCGCCCCCGAACCGGATTTGGGCGAGATGCCCGTGATGCAGGTGATGAACAGCTACCTTCTTTGTCCCGGTCCGCAGGGCTTCCTGCTTGTTCACCAGCAGGCAGCGCACGAACGCGTCCTCTATGAGCAGCTCAGCACGGCGAGCAGGGAACGTCCCATTGCCACGCAGCGAAGTATGTTTCCGGCAACACTAGAGCTTGCTCCCGCCGACGTGCCGATCATGGAAGAAATTCTTCCCGATTTACAGCTGCTCGGCTACCTGATCGAACCGTTTGGGAAAAACGCCTTCGTGGTGCAGGGAACTCCAGCCGATCTGGGCGATGGGCAGGAACGGCAGATCGTGCACGGAATCCTGGAGCAGTACAAACATTTCAGCTCGGAACTCAAACTTCCGAAGAGGGAGAGGCTGATCCGCTCCCTTGCCCGCCAGCAGGCGGTAAAATCCGGAACGAAACTTACTGAAAAAGAAATGCAGCGGCTGCTTCAGGATCTTTTTCGCTGCGCGCTCCCAAACGCAGCCCCCGACGGCCGCCCTACCTACGCGGAGTTCCGCCGCGAAGATCTGGAAAGAATTTTCCGGGGAAATGTGCCGAACGGCTAGCCACCAAGCCAAATGTTTGTAACAAAGAATTTTAGCAGAGGAAATTTTGACTGCATCATAATCGGTGTCGTCGGTAAAACTGGCGGAAATCAACCCCGCTCCTGCGCACGGAGCCAGCGCTCTGGGATTTCGTTGCTCGAAGCAAGCAGGTAATCCTTGTAGCTGCAGGCGATGAATTTTTTATCGGGGAGCTGCATCCACCAGCGCCCGGTTTTTTTGCTCTGAAGAAATGTAGTTTCCACCTCTGCAAACGCGGTGTGGTACTCGTTGAACGAATCCTTTTCATCCAGCATGGCTTCGCGCCGTCCACGGCTCCTGCCGTCAAGAACATACCAAAGCATGTGACTGATCTGGCGGGCGGTGAGTTCGTCGCGGTCGTAGCGGGCCTCATACCCATAAATGCCAATGCTGCTGATCAAAGGGCTCATTCCCGCGTAACGCATGAGCACGCAGGCTTCCTCTCCATTCAGTCCATTGGGAGAAATAACATTTGCGGGAGCATAGGCATTGGCGATGGCGCTGATGTCGAAGCTGAGCATGTTGCTGTTGCGAATGACGGGCTCCATTTCGTCAATCGTTTCTTTAACACTGCCGACCCGGTAGCAGTCAAAGCGCAGCTTATCCATGGTTTCCAGCATCCGCGGATGGACGAAATAGCTCTGAAACCCGATATGATTGTAGTGACGCACATAGTTCGGCTCGCCCGTCAGCATTTCCATAAGGAAATTCTCATGACGAAACGGTGAATCCAAATCAAGATCGATCAACGCATCTACGCAGGTGGCCTCGATAGGCCGCTTGTTGTCCGCGTAAGCATAATACTGCGAAAGTGTCAGATCGTGGCTGCCCCCGAGGATCAAGACGGTTTTGTTGTCGTTGATCAGCTCGTTCACCACCGTTCGCAGCGCAGCGTACGAGTCGGTATACAGTGAGCCGGGCCTGATGTTTCCGATATCTGCAACCTGGATGTCGTGGTGCCAGTAATATAGGGAGTACAAATGCCTGCGGATGATGTCGGGTCCGTCGGTCTGACCGTGGATCAGACCGCTGCCACGCTGTTCCCCGCAACCCACGATAACCAGCTGTGCTTCGTCCAGGTCGGGAAACTCGACTGCATGCATCTGGATGGTAGAACCCAGCTGTCCGTCGCGGTAAGCTTCGTCGTGAGTGATTTCGTGCAGGTCGAGGGGCTGGAGAAAATCGCGAATGTTCAGGTGATCCGGCATGCGTTTCTGGAAATAAGTAAACCGGCCTGAAATTAAAGAAAAGCCCGCTTCGGGGGAAAGAAAACGGCCCAACACGAAAAAACTGCAGCGAAGCATTCATCCCCGCGGTCTTTGCAGGGCGAGTTCGTATTTTGCAGGCTTGAATGAAACATCTTCTATTTGGTCTGTTGCTGTGCGGAGGTAGCTGCTTTGGCCAAACGAGCTTTCACTCCCGCGTTTTGAACTCAGCCACTGGCGAGCCGCTGGCTGACGTTTCCGTTATTGTCAAAGGAACGGGCAAGGGTGCGCTTACCGGTGAGGACGGCCGCGCGGTGATCCGGAACGTTCCTCCGGGAACGCACCTGGTTTTATTTTCGATGACCGGATTTTCGGAGCTGGGTTTCGAACTGAGCTTCCCCCGGCATGCAGATTCCATCCTGACTGTTCAACTGGAACCAGCAGGCAAGGAAATCGAAACCGTGACCGTTTCTTCCGCGCGCACCGACTCGCGGATTGAAAATTCACCTACCCGGATCGAGGTGATAGGTCTTGAAGAAGTGGAAGAGGAAAGTGGAGTGAAGCCTTCGAATATTTCCTGGCTGCTGGGTGATGTAGCAGGGATCCAGGCCCAGCAAACCTCCGCGACCACGAACAATGTTGAGTTGCGGATCCAGGGACTTCGGGGAAATTACACGCAGGTGCTGCGCGATGGAGTACCGCTTTTCGGGGGCTACGCAGGCGGATTCAGCGTGCTGGAGATACCGCCCCAGGACATTCGTCAGATCGAGATCATCAAAGGACCCAGCTCCACCCTGTACGGGGGGGACGCGATAGCCGGCATCATCAATATCATTTCCAAGAAGCCCGTCGCGGGCGCGCGGGAACGGAGCATCCTGGCGAATATCAATTCCCGCCGCGAAGCGAATATGAATGTGTACCTGTCGGAAAAATCCCGCAACATCGGTTATACATTCTACGGCGGCGGCACTTACCAGACGCAGATCGACGTCAACAAAGATGGATTTACCGATATCGGCAGGCTGGAGGGGATTTACATTCACCCCACGTTTTACTATTATCCGAATGAAAAAAACACGGTCTCGATCGGATTGAACACCAGCCGCGAGGAACGCCATGGCGGCGATCTGCAGGTACTGTCGGGGAATCCGGACAATTCCCACCAGTTCTACATCCGCAATGAATCTTACCGCAATACAGCCAATCTCAGCTGGGAACACCAGCCTTCCGCGACGGCCAGGTTCACGTTGAAAGGGAACGTGAGCGCGTATCGGCGAAACATGATGACCAATGTGTTTGGCATGAAGGCAAGGCAGATCTCGTGGTACAGCGAAGCTTCGTACTCAAAAAAATTCAACAGGCACCACCTCGTCGGGGGCGTGAACCTGAACGGCGAGCGATTCCGAAAGCAGCAACCCGACAGCTCGCTGATCGGCAACTACACGCATTACACCGTAGGTTTTTTTGTTCAGGACGTCTGGCGCATACATCCGAAATTCCTGGTGGAGGCGGGAATGCGATCCGACTTCCATAACCGTTATGGGACATTTCTCCTGCCAAGGCTTTCCATTCTTGTCAAACCCGCGTCCTGGCTGCGGTCACGATTAACCGGCGGGCTTGGTTACCGGATCCCAACGCAATTCGAAGCGGAGATTGATGAAAGAGATTACAAGAAGATCCAACCCCTTTCCGGCCTGGAGGCCGAGCGGTCCTACGGGGCTAACTGGGACGTTCATTTCGAAAGCGAGATAGGAGAAGTGGAGTTTTCGGTCAACCAGCTACTCTACTTCACCCACATCAGCAGACCCGTGATTCTCGAAGGAACGGGCGCCACACTTACTTTCCGCAACGCAAACGCTCCACTAGTGACGCGCGGACTGGAAACCTGGCTTCAGATCGGGTACGAAGGACTCGAAGCCTATCTGGGGTACACGTTCACCGATGCTAGAAAAAAATACGACGCGCTGCTTCCCTTCGTCGAGCTGAGCGCACGGCATAAGTTTGCAGCGGTCGTATCCCACGAATTCTCCGAGCGGCTGCGCACCTGCCTCGAAGCGACTTTCATCGGCCGACAATATCTCGAAGACGGGCGCCGCTCTCCCGCGTACTCGATCATTTCGGGGATGGTACAGTACAACCTCGGGCGTTTCTCCGTAGTGCTTAACTGCGAAAATGTTTTTGATTACCGGCAGACCCGAAAAGAAAACATCGTCATTCCTCCCCTGAATAATCCCGGTTTTAAGAGCCTGTGGGCGCCGATAGACGGCAGACTGGTTAACATCAGCGTCAAACTCCGGCTTTGAGGGGGCTGCCTATCTTTGTCGGAACTGCATGGAACGACTGAGGAAACAAATCGAAGCGCTCAAAAAAGAAGTGGAAGCATTCACCGCCGCGGATGCGCGCGCCGCCGAGGAATTTCGCATAAGGTACCTCGGATCGAAAGGAATTCTCAAATCCCTGATGGCTGAGATGCGATCCGTGCCGCCCGAAAGCAAAAAAGAGTTTGGTCAGCTCGTGAATGATTTCAAGTCGATCGCGGAGCAGAAATATGAATCCCTGAAGGAGCAGGCGCCCGACACACAGGCAACAGTCGCAGAACTCGATGTTACGCTTCCGGGTGACGAACTCCCGTTGGGCAGCAGGCACCCGGTGACTTTGATGCGAAACCGGATCGTATCGATATTCCAGCGCCTGGGTTTCGCCGTGGCTGAGGGACCGGAGATCGAGGATGACTGGCACAATTTCACCGCCCTGAACCTGCCGGAACATCATCCGGCGCGGGATATGCAGGACACCTTTTATATCCAGCAAAATCCGGACATTCTGTTGCGCACTCATACGAGCAACGTACAGGTCCGCGAAATGGAAAAAGGGAAATTGCCAATTCGCGGGATTTATCCTGGCAGGGTGTACCGAAACGAAACGGTCAGCGCCCGCAGCCATTGTTTTTTTCATCAGGTAGAAGGGCTTTATATTGATGAAAATGTCTCGTTTGCCGACCTGAAGCAAACGCTTTATTTTTTCGTGCGCGAGATGTATGGAAAAGACGTTAAGGTGCGGTTCCGTCCCTCTTACTTCCCTTTTACCGAACCGAGCGCGGAGATGGACGTAAGCTGTTTTATCTGCGGCGGAGAAGGTTGCGCTGTGTGCAAACGGACCGGCTGGGTGGAGATTCTTGGATGTGGCATGGTGCACCCAAACGTTCTTCAGAACTGCGGCATCGATCCTGCGAAATATACCGGATTCGCTTTCGGTATGGGCATAGAGCGGCCTGCGATGATGAAATACGGTATTAACGACATTCGCCTTTTCAGCGAAAACGACGTGCGCTTCCTGAAACAATTCACCTCAGCGACCTGAGTTCAACGCGTTTGCCTCGTCGCCACCACCAGCACCGATGCCGCCAGCGTAAGCCAGTAACCGTAGGCAAGAGTTCCCATCATTTGCCCAAAGCTGAGGCTGCCTCCGACCTGCCGCGCTCCTGACTGCATTTCCAGAAACGACATTATGGTCAGGTAAATCAGTCCCAGCAAAGGCATCCAGTACACATAATTGGACAGCGTGGAACTGCGTTCAGTAAGGGCGCTCAGGGTTATGAGTACGGCCCCAAGAGGAATGAGCAACGACACGAACATAAACCTCCCCTGGCCGATCCCCTCCCGTCCATCTTTGCCAAACACAACCTCAAAGCCACTCAGCTTGTAATCCTGGGTGAAGCTGAGAAACGGAAGAAAAAATACGCCGAGCAGCAGCAATGCGAGAATGATCGCAGATGTTTTCTTATTCATGCAGTTAGTTTAAAAAAAATTCCCCGCAATCTACGGGGAACTTTGCAAAATCTCTTGCTCTGTTACGCAGCTTTCGCGCGCGGATTATATACCGCTAATACGACTGCGGCTGCAATAGTGATCCACAACCCGATGCCGTAACCCTGTCCCAGGCTCTTCACCGTTGTTCCGAAGCCGGCGCCGCGGACAACCGGGTAGATGATCAGCAGGAAAAGCAGCGCGAGCAGGGGAAGCCAGGCCCAGAGGGCGCGACCCAGGACATAATTGCCCTTGTTCAGCTCTCCCACCAGAAGCAGCAGGCCGGATAATGGGATCAGCAGCAGGATGTACCGGTCCCAGCCTGATGCATTGCTGGAAAACACGGTGTCGTAGCCGCTCACGCTTGCTCCCATAAACGAAAAATACGCCAGAAAGAAGCAGCCAACGAGGGCGACCGCCAGCACGATGGTGATTGTTTTTCTGTCCATAATAGCAGTTTTAGTTATAAAAAAAAGATGTGCTCGTGAAGGAGGAAACTTAACTCGCCGCCTGCATGCGCCGGTAACTGAAGAACGCGGCAGCAAGGAAAGCGATCACCGCCACCCAGAACCAGGGCGTGAAATCCACGGTAATGCGCATGCTATCCGTCATCTTATCGAGCGCCTGTCCGAATTCTCCGCCAGTCTCTGACTTTGGCATCTCCACCTTGGCTTTCTTCTTTATGTCCATCATCAGCCCGATCAGCGCCCCGGCTGAAAGAACACCGGTTGCCATTGCTCCGCCAATCGCCGCTTTTGCATTGGTGAAGGAAAGCAGCAGACCCACCACCCCGAGTGCAAGTGCTGCGATTGCGTAAACATTCGGGTCCTTTTTGTCGGTAGTAGTTGACGACATGGTCATTTCCCCGTCGCGGTTGTCCCGATCGTTGTTTCCCATCGTCGGGTTGTTCGCATTTCCTTCCTTCATCTTGAAACCGGTGGCCAGCTGAAAGCCGCTCACCTGCTGAAGGGACATGTTGTTGCATTTGATGTCGACAAACGGGAGGAAAAACAGGAGCACCCCGAATCCGAAGGCCACCGAAGAAGGGATTCTCGTGCCGAAAATGCCGCGGGAAGGTGCGCCCGCCGGCTGCGCAGTAGTCTGGTTGGTGTCCATAATATTATTTTGAGGTTTAAGATAAGGAAACTTGCCGATAAATTCGCCCGTCCTCTGGCACGTATCTTTAGAGCACAATATGGTAAACAGCCTCTGTGTTTGCGGCGCCGGAACCATGGGCCGCGGAATTGCCCAGCTTGCTGCCCGGCGCGGGGTTGCCACGCTGCTTTACGAGCTAAACCCGGCCGCGCTTGAGAAAGCCCGGCAGGAAATCCAGCTTGACCTGGACAAGCTGGTTGCCAAATCCCGCATGAGCGGAACTGAAAAGGAACAAACCCTTCAGCGACTTTCATTTACGGCCAGCATCGAAGATTGTCTCGCGGACGCATGCATTGAGGCAATTGTCGAGGAGCCGGAAGCGAAATCGGCTCTTTTCAACCAGCTGGCCGAGATTAATCACAGCGAAACCGTGTTCGCCAGCAACACTTCTTCGCTTTCCGTTGCTCAGATCGCCGCGCAGGTGAGAAATCCGGAGCGGGTGATTGGTATGCATTTTTTCAATCCCCCCACGATCATGCAACTGGTAGAGCTTGTCGTGACGCCCGAGAATAACGAAGCGACCATTCGCTTTGCGCACCACCTGGCAGAGCAGCTGGGAAAGACTGTTGTCGTATGCCGCGACTCTCCCGGATTTATCGTGAACCGGGTCGCCCGCCCCTACTACATCGAATCGTTGCGGCTGGTTGAAGCGGGCCTGACTGACTTCCAACAGCTGGATTCCCTCCTGGAGGCTTCCGGCTTTCGCATGGGTCCGTTCCGGCTGATGGATCTGATCGGGAACGACGTGAACTACCTGGTGAGTACTTCCGTCTACGAACAGCTCGGTCGCCCCGAACGGTTGCGGCCCTCGCCCATCCAGGAAAAAAAAGTAGCCGGCGGCGAGCTCGGTCGCAAATCCGGAAAGGGATATTACGATTACAACACGGCTGCTGACTAACTTCGCCGGGCATATCCATCCAAATTGTCGAAAATTCTCGTAACCGGCGGCACCGGCTTTGTCGGATCCTACGTCATCAAACTGCTGGTTGAAAAAGGCTACCAGGTGCGGGCTCTCCGCCGCGCGCAACATTTACCGGTATTTATTCCCTCGCGTGTCTGGGACACTGTGGAATGGGTGGAAGGGGACGTCCTGGACGTCGTTTCCCTGGAAGACGCCATGCAGGGAGTAGATGCAATTGTGCATTCCGCCGCGATCGTTTCGTTTCACCGCAAGGAGAGAAAGAAAATGTTCCAGGTAAACGTTGACGGCACCGCAAACGTCGTGAACATGTCGCTGCAGTGCGGGGTTCCGCGGCTCATCCATATGAGCTCGGTGGCGGCGATCGGCAGAACGGCTCATGGAGGAAAGGTGAACGAGGAAAAACAATGGCAGGAAAACAACGTCAACACTGATTATGCCCGCAGCAAGTTTAAGGCTGAGCTGGAAGTCTGGCGCGGCGAAGGCGAAGGGCTTAGCACCGTGATCCTTAATCCGAGCACGGTGCTTGGATATGGGGACTGGAGCAAGGGGAGCTGCCGGATTTTCAAAAACATCTATGAGGAGTTTCCCTGGTATACCGAGGGCGTAAATGGATTTGTAGATGTTGAAGATGTTGCCCGACTGGTGGAGCTCATGCTCCGCAGCCCCGTCCGCGAGCAGCGGTTCATTGTGAACGGCGAGACGTGGCCATTCCGGCAACTCATGGAACGGATCGCGTTCTATTTTGGAAAGCGTCCCCCGCGCCGAAAGATCGGGCCTGCGCTGATGTCCGTCGCATGGCGGTTCGAGCGGTTCCGGGCATTTTTTACCGGCAGCGCACCCTTGCTCACAAAGGAAAGCGCGAAAGTTGCGTTGAGCAGGACATGGTTCCTCAGCGACAAATTGCGGGACGCGATCCCGGAATTTTCGTTTACACCGCTGGAGGAAACCCTCCGGAATGCCTGTGAAAAATACCTGGCAGACGTTCGGGAGCTGCAACCCTAAGCGTCCCGAATGTATCTTTAAGCTGCAATCATTTCTATGCAAAAACTCCTTCAGCCCTTTCTGGGCACCGTACTCTTCGTCGCATGCTTGCCATCTTTCGCGCAGTATACGCTTTCGGGAGTGGTGTTGGATTCCGCAACGCGCGAACCGCTGGCCGGCACCTCTGTGTTCGCGCAGAATACCACGCTCGGAACCGCGACCGCGCGCGACGGCAGCTTTTCCCTCGGCCTCAAACCCGGCGGATATGATATTGTTTTCAGCTACACGGGCTACAAAACACAACAGCAAACCCTGCAGGCGGCGGAAAACACGAGGCTGGAGATATTGCTCGTGAAAGAAGACAAAAGTCTCACCGAAGTGGTCGTACGCAGTTCCAACGAAGTAACCAATGGGTGGGAGAAATACGGGAATTTTTTCACCGCTCAATTCATCGGCTCCACGCCGAATGCGCGCGAATGTTCGCTGCTCAACCCGGAAGTGTTGAAATTTTTCTTTTCGAAACGGCAGAACAAACTGAAAGTGCTTGCGACCGAACCCCTCCAGATCAGCAACCGGGCGCTTGGGTATAATCTTAATTACCAGCTCGATTCTTTCGTGCATCATTACGGGTCGGATATTACATCTTACCGCGGTTTTTGTTTGTACACCGAAATGGAAGGGACTGATTCGCTTCGCAGGATCTGGGAGCGTAACCGGGTTCTTGCGTACCACGGTTCAAAGCTGCATTTTCTGCGCAGCTATTACGACAGCACCCTTCACGAAGAAGGTTTCATCATCAGTATCCTCGATGAACAGGACGCGTCAAAATTCAACCGCATCAGCGATCCGTATGATACTGCCTATTACGTTGGAGCCGACACCACACTGGAAGCTGAAATTTGGTTCCCGCGCAAGCTGAACGTGACGTACACGAAAAAAATTCCGGAAGAAGAATATCTCAGGTATGCGGGGCTTCCGCGGAACCTGGGAGTGCAGGTAAGCTACGTGGAACTGAAGCAGGCAGTCGCGATCAAGGAAAACGGATATTATTACGATCAGAAAGACTGGATTTCCCAGGGATACTGGAGCTGGAAGAATTTGGCGGATCAGCTTCCGGCAGATTATCAATAGTCGTGAGTCGGGAGCCCGGGGCCAGGTCCTTCCCTGCTTTTAGTTCTCTTTCTGCAATGAGAAAAACGATTGGATGGTCGCTTCCCACTCAAGACTGTCGACTATCAACTATTCCCTCACTCCCGCTTTGACTATTTCCCATTACTTTTTCCCAGAGCTCCGGGATCCGCTTGATCCATACCAGCTCCTTCATTTTTTCTTTTGCTTCCATAGCGGGAGAGCCGAAATAATTCCGGCCCGGCTTCAACGAAGCGGGAACGCCGCTTTGGGCATAAAGCACAGCGCCCTTTCCAATAGTGAGTGTCTTGCTCACTCCAACCTGTCCCCAGAGGATCACATTGTCTTCAAGTGTAGTGGCACCCGCAATCCCAACCTGCCCGGCGAGCAGGCAGTTTTTCCCGATCACCGTGTCGTGGCCGATGTGTACCAGGTTATCCATCTTGGTGCCCGCGCCGATAATCGTGTCGCCTGTCACCCCGCGGTCGATCGTACATCCCGCGCCGATCTCCACCCAGTCGTTAATCACCACGCGCCCGCAACTGGTCATTTTCTTGTAGAGCATTTCCCGGCCGGACTTCTTATTGTAATAAAACGCATCGCTCCCGATCACCGTGCCCGCCTGGATAATCACATTGTCACCAATCACGCAGTTGTCGAGGATGGTAACATTCGGATAGATGAGGCAGTTCTTCCCGACCTCTACGTTGTTCCCCAGGTATGAGTTCGGCATCACCACGGTCCCTTTTCCGACCCTCGCAGAGCGGGCTTTCGTTCTCAGCGAAGGCCTGAAAGGACGGAAATGCTCCACGATCTTTAAGTAAGCTTCAAACGGCTCAGGCACCACGAGCAGCGCCTTCCCTTTCGGGAAATCGGTTTTCTTATTGATGATGATAAAACTTGCCGCTGAATGAATACAGCGACGGTAGTACTTCGGATGGTCCACGAAGACCAGATCGCCTTCTTCCACCTTATGGATTTCGTTGATGCCCCCGGCCAGTCCTTTCTTATTTCCAAAAAGCTCCGCTCCGATCAGCTTGGCGATCTCGGTGACAGGAACGGGCTTCTTGAATCTCATGCAGCTGGAATTTGAGCAAAGGTAATAGCTAATCATTGTTAGCGCCAACGCACACCGGTTGGGGCAATTTCTGAATTCTCGACGACGTACTTAACCACGAACTCCTGATCGCATCAACGTGGTTTTCCACAACGACGTTTGGAATGTTAATAAAATTTCGCCTAAATATTTTTTGGTTAAAGAAAATTATTTATAATATTGTGTTGGGAAATTTATTTCCCGTACTTACTAACCCATCCAATATAAATGATCCCTCCGCAAACCGGGGGGATTTTTATTTTCCTCCGCTTCCCGGTGAAAGAGCAAGTGGCATAATTAAAATATCTTTATTCGGTCACAAACTATTCTGCATGCTAAAGTCGATGACGGGATTTGGGAGAGTGGAAGCGACGGTGGGAGAAAAAACTTTTCTCATCGATATCAAATCCCTGAACGGGAAGCAATTTGAACTGCAGCTGAAGCTGCCGGGAATCCTGAAACCCTTTGAATTCGAGATCCGCCGGATCCTTTCCGAAAAACTGGGTCGCGGCAGCGTGGACTGTACGATCAGCCTGAAAGAAACGGGGGAAGCAAAGCCCGTTACAATCAATACCAGCCTGGCAAAAGCCTACTTCCGCCCGCTCGCGGATCTTTCCAGGGAGCTGGATCTTGATCCTTCCCATATCCTGAGTACGTTGGTAAAACTCCCGGAAGTGATTACCCCGAGCAGCGAAACACTCTCCGACCAGGAATGGCTCGAATTCCAGGAAGCCATTTACGGTTCAATCAACGAGCTCAACGCCCACCGGCTGGACGAAGGCAGGTCCCTCGAGGAGGATCTTCTTTTCCGCATCAACAATATCCTGAAGCAGCAGGAAGAAGTGATGAAGCTCGAACCGCTGCGCAAACAGAAGATCCGCGAAAACGTGGTGCGGTTGCTGGAGGACAATGTAGGCAAAGAAAATTACGATGTAAACCGCCTCGAGCAGGAGCTTGTCTATTACATCGAAAAGATTGACATCACGGAAGAGCAGGTCCGGCTGAAGAACCATTGCGACTACTTCAAAACGGTGCTGGCCGACATGGAAGAATCGAAGGGAAAGAAACTGTCGTTCATTCTCCAGGAGATCGGGCGCGAGATCAATACCACGGGCGCAAAGGCCTATGACTCCACCATTCAGAAGTTTGTCGTGCTGATGAAAGATGAGCTTGAAAAAGCCAAGGAGCAGGTGTCCAACGTACTTTGACAACTTACCCTCTGCCGGCGCGCTATCTTTGCTGCATGGTTCCGCCGAGAATCCTGCCGGTGCTGTTTTTTCTTCTCATTATCGCGGGTTGTACACCAATCGACCTGTACGAGAAATACGTCACCATTCCCGAACATGCCTGGAAAAGCGGTTTCAGGCCACAGTTCCGGTTCACGATCCGCGATACTTCTTCTCCCTACCAGGTGTATTTTGTGATCCGGCACAGCGCCCGCTATAATTACAACAATATTTATATCAACGTGCACGCGAAGCAGCCGGGGAGCGACAGCGCGCAGGTTAGCCGGATCGATGTTTTGCTCGCTACCAACGAGCGGGGCTGGCTGGGCAGCGGCATGGACGATATTTACGAGCATCGCGCGCCGCTGACTCCCCCGGGAGAGGAATTTTTTTTCACCAAGCCGGGCGAATATGAATTCACCCTTGAACAGATCATGCGCGAGGACCCGCTCCGCCATGTGTTCAGCGTTGGGTTGCGCATCGAGAAAAAATAAAACATGGCCGACCCCAAACGGAAACTTATCCGGGCAACGATCATTTACTGGCTCCTGCTGGCCTATGTGATTGCCGCGCTGGTCTGGTGGTATATTTCGCTTACCGGGCAAAACCGCATGATGCGCGATTTCCAGGTGCAGCGGCTGCAGTCCACGATCGATCCCGAAAAAACTCCGGTGCTTTATCAGCTCCGGCTCGACGCAATCAACGACGAATTCGAGCGCGACCGCATCAAGTTCCTGGGTGAAGGTGCCACCTTCTTCATTCTGCTTCTTATTGGCGCTTTCTTTCTTTACCGGTTTGTACGACGGCAGTTCTTCATGCAGCAACAGCAGCAAAATTTTATGATGGCGGTAACCCATGAGCTGAAAACACCGATCTCTGTGGCGCGCCTCAACCTGGAAACCATGCAACGTTATTCGCTTGCGCCGGAAAAACAAACGAAGCTGATCCGGACGACCCTTGAAGAAACCGCGCGACTTGATTTTCTGATCAACAACGTGCTCATCGCTTCGCAGCTTGAAATCGGCGGGTACCGGTCGGCGCGGGAGGAGCTCAACCTTTCCGACCTGCTGCAGGATTGCGTGAACGATTTCCGCAAAAGATATCCCGACCGCCAACTGGTGGGCGAGATCGAACCCGACATGGAGGTGAAAGGAGACCCGCTTCTTCTCCAGATCCTCATCAACAACCTGCTGGAAAATGCCCTCAAGTATTCCCCACGCGACCGGCTTGTGAAAGCCCGTCTCCACAAGGCAACCGGTCAAATGGTGTTTGAGGTAATCGATGAGGGTGTAGGGGTGGCGCCGGAAGAAAAGACGAAGATTTTTTCGCGGTTTTACCGAAGCGGTAACGAAGCGACCAGGAAAACCCAGGGCACTGGCCTGGGACTCTATCTCTGCCGGAAGATCGCCCGGGATCACAATGCCGACATTGCAGTGACAAATAATAGTCCCCAGGGCAGTATTTTCGCGGTCAGCTTCCGGAGCAAATGAGTGTACGGTCGGCTTCCATATTACTGGTAGAAGATGAAGAGAATCTCCACGAAGCGCTGAGGCTGAACATGGAACTGGCGGGCTACGACGTTACCTCCGCCTTTGACGGCGCCGCCGCCCTCAAGGCCGTGCAGTCGGAATATTTCGACCTGATCATCCTGGATATCATGCTTCCCGAAATGGACGGCATCAGCGTGGTAGAATCCATCCGTCTCAGCAATAACGAGGTTCCCATACTCATCCTGAGCGCACGCAACAGCAGCGCGGACCGAGTGCTCGGTTTGAAAAAAGGTGCCGACGACTATCTCACCAAACCTTTCAATCTCGAAGAGCTGCTGCTGCGGGTGCAAAAGCTTATCGAGAAGAATAAACGGCTGCAGGACAAAGACAGTCTCGGCGACGTGTACAGCTTCGGCAACAACACGATCGATTTCAAAGCGCAGGAAGCGGTGAAAAGCACCGGCGAAAAGATCCAGCTTTCGAAAAAAGAAACGATGCTTCTGAAGCTTCTCATCGAAAACAAGAACGAGGTGGTGCCGCGGGAAAAAATCCTGCAGGTCGTCTGGGGATACAACGTTTATCCTACCACGCGCACGATCGACAACTTCATCCTCAACTTCCGGAAATACTTCGAAGAGGACAGCCGCAACCCCAAATACTTTCACTCCGTTCGGGGAGTGGGCTACAAATACAGTGAAATTGGAAATTAGTTGATGTCGCCAGGCTGGGGTCGAATGATAATGTCCTCAACACAAGCGGCACCCGAGAGCTGCGAAGCCTGATAGATCATGCGCGCTATGTCCGCAGGCTCGATGAATCGCTCGCGCGGAAGACCCGTCGATGCCCAGGAATCGGTGTATGCGGCCCCGGGGAAAACGGTGGTTACCCGGATGTTGAACTCCTTCAACTCCTCGCGCAGGTTGACGGAAAACCCGTGCAGCGCGTATTTGCTGATGCTGTAGGAACCACCTCCGGGGTATGCCCGCAGTCCCGCGATCGAACACATATTGAAAATATGTCCGCTCCGTCTGCGCTTCATCTCCGGTACAATCGCCCGTGTCAAATAATACGCGCTGTAAAGATTCGTTTCGATCATTTCCTCCAGTGATCCCTCTTCTTCTTCATGCACCGTAGACCCCGCGAAGCTTCCGGCATTGTTGACGAGCACGTCGGGCACAGCTGCCTTCAGGCACCAGGCTCCAAACTCCTTTGCCTCCTGGCGACGGCTGAGATCAAAGGGCTTTGCACGGATGGACGCCGAGGGAAAGCGGTTCATGAGGTCTTCTGTGGCCTCGTACAGCCGCTTCGGGTTGAGGGACGTGAGGCAGAGATCGTGGCCCTGCTCCGCGAAAGCCTCCGCAATCGCCTTTCCCAGTCCGCGAGAAGCCCCCGTGATGATTACATTCATGTGTGCCAATAAGAAAAGCAAGATAGTCAATTCAAAAATCGTGAGGCGGCGAGTAAATTGCACTGTGAAGTACCGGCATCTTTTTTTCGACCTCGACCATACCCTCTGGGATTTTGAAGCGAATGCGCGCCTCACGCTCGAGGAGCTCTACCGCAGTTTTGACCTGCGGGAGCGGGGCGTGTCGGACTTCGCGCTTTTTCACCGCAATTACCTTGCGCACAACGAAAAGCTATGGGAGCGCTACCGCAACGGATTCATCCGCCAGGAAGAGCTTCGGGTTAAGCGCATGTGGCTCTCGCTGCTGGACTTCCGCATCGCCGACGAGCAGCTGGCCCGTGACCTGAGTGCCCGTTTTCTGGACCTGCTTCCCACCCGGACAATCCTCTTTCCCCACGCGCGTGAAGTGTTGGAATACCTCCAAAACAAAGAATACCGGCTGCACCTCCTCACCAATGGCTTCGAGACCACCCAGCTTAACAAGCTGCGCCACTGTGGCCTTGCTCCATTTTTTTCCGAGATCATTACCTCGGAAGCTTCCAACAGCCTCAAGCCAAATCGTGAGATCTTTGAGTTCGCCTTCCAGAAATGCGCGGCGTGCCGCGAGGAATGCATTATGATCGGTGACAGCATCGAAGTGGATATCGCAGGTGCAATGAATGCCGGAATTGACCAGGTATTTGTCAATCACCTCAACATCGAGCCGACGCTTCGGCCGACGTACACAGTAAGTAATCTGCGCGAACTGGAAACAATCTTTTAAGAAATTTCACCAGGTTGCGATCACGGTAACGCCTGCCTTCGGACGGTCCCCGATCTTGACCTGCAAATTCACATCCAGCGGCAGCAGCAGATCCACCCTTGATCCGAATTTGATAAACCCCATCTCCGCGGATTGCTCCGCTTTCTGGCCCAGCCGCAGATAATTGACGATCCGCTTCGCCATTGCGCCCGCGATCTGCTTTACCAGCAATTCCCGGCCCCGGGACCGGTAGACCACGACGTGCCGTTCGTTTTCGGTGGAGGACTTGGGATGCCAGGCCACCAGGTACTTCCCCTGGTGATACGCGTTATACACCACTTCACCGCTTACGGGGTTCCGGTTCTGGTGCACGTTCAGGGGGCTCATAAAAATAGAAACCTGGATCCGGCGATCCGAAAAATATTCATCCGACTGCACTTCCTCGATTGCGACCACTTTTCCATCGGCAGGAGAAACGATGGCCTCGTCGCTTATCGTAAGGGGACGCTTCGGGACACGGAAAAACGAGATCATGAATAACAGCACTGCAAGCGTTACTGCGAAGATCAGCGCAGTCAGGACGGGCGATTCATAGCTCAGAAAGTAAAAACACAGCAGGTTGATCAGACCGAACAGGATCGCTGTCCAGGCGATCGTTTTGTTGCCTTCGCGGTGAATTGTCATCGGGGAAAAGTGAAAGGCAAAGATACCTCACCTAAGGTAACAACAGCAGCCGCAGGTACAGCCATGCCACGGGTGTGGCGAGCAGCAGCGAATCAAACCGGTCCAGAAACCCTCCATGCCCCGGCATAAATGTTCCGCTGTCTTTCACGCCCGCCAATCTCTTTAGCTTTGATTTCAGCAAATCCCCGAATACTCCCGCAACTGCGCAGGCCGTGGCGAGCAATATCCAGTGATATAGCGGAATGCTGAGCTGAAAATCCTCGTTGAGTTTCCAGCCGAGGTAGCCCATCAATCCCGCCGAAAGAATAATCCCGCCGACTGTCCCTTCCCAGGTCTTTTTTGGAGAAACCGGGGTGAGCGGCGTTCTGCCGAGCAGGGAACCTACGAGATAGGCCATAGTATCGTTCAACCACATGCAGCCAATCACGAACGCCGGAAGAAACACCAGGTCCTCATGCCGCGTAGCACCCAAATGAACTCCGCTGTGAATATCCATCATCAGCCCGGTGCCAAGCGAAATGTAAGCGATGCCAAACGCCGAATAGGCAATGTTGCGCAAACGGATGTAACGGGCGAAGAGCAATTCCGTGACCGGGAGCAGAAACAGGAAAATCAGGCCGAGCCAAAGTCCCAGCTGATGCAGCCGAAGTGCGCCGAGATCGTATTGCGGTCCGGTAAACCAGAGCAGGATGCACCAGCCCGCGATCATGATACCGTATTTGTGAAACGGGGTGGCCTGCTGGTAGTCGGGATCAATCAGCCCGACGAGCCGCTGATATTCGAACCAGCAACCGAAATGAATGATGCTGAATAATAAAAAAAATGTCCAATGGCTCACCAGCAATCCTGCCAGCATCACGACCACGAATACCAGCGCAGTGATTGTTCTCGTTTTGAATGTCTGGAGGTCAAAGGCCATGAGAATTCTTTGCCGCTTCGGATGCCGGTACAGCCTTCGGTTGTTCCGCGGGAGGCCGGCTTATTCTGTAAAATACATAGAGCAGGGCAATGAGCAGCGGAACCGCGAAGACGCCCTGCCAGCCTGACGCGGTTCCACTGACCGCCTCTTCCAGTTCTTTCTCCTGCAACTTGTAAACGTACAGAATTGTCACGGCGAGCGCATTGTTGAGAAAGTGGGCGAGGATAGGCAGCCAGAGACGCCCGGAGAAATGGAAAAGAGCACCCAGCATGATCCCAAGCACAAAACGGGGCAGGAAACCAAAAAAAGAAAAATGCGCCACACTGAAAATCAGACTGACCACGATGATCGCCAGCCACGGGCGTGCCGTTGCTCTGGAAAGAAAGTTCTGCAAGCCGCCGCGAAACAAAGCCTCTTCGCAGACCGCGGGCAATACCGCCATCACCAAAAGCCCCACCAGGTAGTCTGTAAAATTGCTCAGCCCCAATATCGCCACCACTTGTCTGTTGTATTCCTGCTCCAGTGCCTCGAAACGAATTCGTAAATGTTCGGGAATCGGAATGACTTCATTCAGCCAACCCAAAAAGCCGGAGACGAAAAGCGCGCTCACTGCAATTCCCAAAACCGCCACTACCTGGCGCGCGCTGACCGATCCCGTGAATCCCAGCAATTTCATTGGTTTCCGGTTCAGGACCGACGCAGTGAGGAGAGCGGGGGCAAGAAAAGCTATCAGTGCGGAAATCAACATGATGAGCCGCACCGCCTGTGTGTCGGCCCGTGTTCCGCTTACATCCATAAAAGTGTCGGCAGATCTTCCGGTCACCGCGGTCCATATCGGAATGCCGACAGCGCCTGAAAACAACAACCCCGCTACGGCGAAACCTATAAGCATGAAAAACCCCGCAGTGTACGAAATCCCTTTCGCGCCCGGATCGTTGAGGTTTTCCAGTTGCAGGCCCATAGATTTCAGCGATTAATGAGTAAATTTGCAGCTTGGTTTTTTCGACGGGGTGCAAGATACCCACCATTTGCTTAAATGATACGGATCGGTAACATATCGCTGCCTGATTTCCCGCTTCTGCTCGCTCCCATGGAGGATGTGAGCGACCCGCCTTTTCGCGCGGTCTGCAAGGAGCTGGGTGCGGACCTAATGTACACCGAATTCATTTCTTCCGAGGGGCTGATCCGTGACGCGATCAAAAGCAAACGCAAGCTTGACATTTTCGATTACGAGCGGCCCATTGGGATCCAGATTTTCGGCGGGGATGAGGAAAGTCTTTCGCTCGCGGCGCAGATCGTGGATGCAACAAATCCCAACCTGCTGGACATTAACTTCGGCTGCCCGGTAAAAAAAGTAGCGCTCCGCGGAGCGGGTGCGGGTGTGCTTCGCGACCTTGACCTGATGGTGCGGCTAACTTCGGCCGTGGTGCGCTCAACTTCATTGCCTGTCACTGTAAAAACCAGGCTGGGATGGGACGACAACAGCCGCAATATCGAGGAAGTGGCCGAACGGCTTCAGGATACCGGGATTCGGGCACTTGCTATTCACGGGCGAACCCGCACACAGATGTATAAGGGAGAGGCGGACTGGACGCTGATCGGCAGGGTGCGCGAGAATCCGCGAATTCAGATTCCCATTTTTGGAAACGGAGATATTGACAGCCCGGAAAAAGCCGTAGAATACAAGAAACGCTACGGGGTCGACGGCATCATGATCGGTCGCGCAGCCATCGGCTACCCCTGGATTTTCCGCGAGATAAAACATTACGCCCGCACCGGTGAGCGGCTGGCGCCGCCGACAGTCGAGGAACGCGTGGACGTGATCCGCAAGCACCTGCACAAAAGCGTGGAATGGAAAAACCCGGTGGTCGGCATCAACGAAATGCGCCGCCATTACGGGAACTACCTGAAGGGATTGCCCAACATCCGCGAATTCCGCAACAGGCTGGTCACGCTCAATTCAGTGGATGAGATCGACTCGGTACTCGACGAAGTGGCCCGCACCTACTCGGGCTTCGAATTTCGAAATACGGTCATCGAGCTGCCGAATTATCACGAGAAATGCGCCGTTTGATCTTCAGGTCATTTTTATTCGCATCAGCTTCATCAAACCGTAAATCGAAACCAGCGTCCAGGCGGCTTCCAGGATCACAAAAGGCCAATAGTTGATCAGCAGGGCTGCATAAGTTGCCAGCGCAGCTCCAACGATGTTCATCACATAGTACAGGCGGCCGTTCTTCTCGATCATGGAAGTGGTATTGAGGAAATAGGCGAGCAAAATCACCGCCACTCCAATGGTGCCGATCAGGTCATTGTAAGCCATGTTGAATATTTTCTGATTAAAGTTATTCAATATGCTGCAGCACGGCGCGGCCGAGCGGTGAGACCGAGGGCCCGAAGCAGTGGGTAAGCAGGCCCTGCTCGCTGACCAGATACTTGGTAAAATTCCACGTAGGAGCCTGGCTGTTCCAGCCATTGAGTGCCGCGTCGGTGAGCCACTGAAACACCGGATGTTGGTGGGTCGAAGGGCGGACGCTTGTCTTTTTCGCGATAGGAAAGTTCACTCCAAAATTCCGGCGGCAGAACTCAGCAATTTCGGAGTCAGTTCCCTTCTCCTGGTTTTTAAAATCGTTGGCGGGGAAACCGATTATTTCGAGTTTGCCGCCGCGCGACTCATAAAGCTTCTGCAGCTGGGAGTATTGGGTGGTGTAGCCACAGTCGCTCGCGGTATTCACAATGAGCACTTTTTTCCCTTTCAGGGTTTCGAAATCGAGAACGCGTCCGTCATTTAGCTCGGCTTTCAGTGAATAAAATGACTGTTTGGGCTGAGCCCCCGGATTGCTCAACTGAACCGCATTCCGGTTCGTGAGACGACCCAGCCACATCCATACGGGATAAACAGCTTTCAGCAATTTTTGCCTGTACGTCATTCCTTTTGAATTCCAGTTCACAAGCTCCACGTAACCTGCGAATACGATAAGGAGCATGCAGATAACCAGCAGTATTTTCCTGAGCTTCTTCATGGCCTGTCAGCGAATCACGCGCCGGAACAACCCTAATTTTCCCCGGAAGGGCGGATACTTTACCGCGGGATCAAACCAGGTTGGGGTTTTCATTACCGCCTTTCGATGCGTGAAGGTATCGAAGGAATACTTTCCGTGGTAGCTTCCGCTGCCGCTGGCTCCCCGGCCGCCAAAAGGCAGATTGTAATTCGTGATGTGCCAGCTCGCGTTGTTCACACAGCCCCCGCCGAAAGGAACGGTTTCCAGCCAGTCTTTTTCCTTCAACCTGCTCGAAGTGAACACGTACAAAGCGAGGGGGTCCGGATTGCGACGTACGATGCGTTTGGCTTCTTCGGACGTGCTGAAAGGAAGCACAGGGAGAATCGGACCAAAGATCTCTTCGCGCATGACGGGTGAATCCAGGCTTACGTCCGTGAGGATCGTTGGCTCAATAAACAGTTTTTCCCGCTGGTGCCTGCCGCCGAAAACGATCTTTCCCTGTTCGAGGTAGCCGACCAGTCGTTGGAAATGTTTCTCGTTCACGATGCGCCCGTAGTGATAATCCTTTTCCGGATTTTCCGAAAAAAAGGCGCGCGTTGCCCGCGCCAGTTCCCGGATGAGCTCTTCTTTTCTCGAGTCATGCACCAGCACGTAATCGGGAGCGACGCACATCTGGCCCGCGTTGGAGAACGTAGTGACTGCAATGCGGCGCGCTGCGACCCGGATGTTCGCGTCATTTTCTACCACGCAAGGTGTTTTACCTCCCAGCTCAAGCGTGACAGGTACCAGTTTGTCCGCTGCCATTTTGTAGATAAGACGTCCTACGGTTGTAGTGCCTGTGTAGAATAAGTGATCAAACCGAAACTGCTCCAGCATGGGAGGGATCACTCGTGACCCATCGCCCTCTAGAAAGTATATATATTCCGCAGGAAAAACGTCTTCGATAATCTTTTTTAAAACGGAAGCCGTGGCTGGAGCAAACTCGCTGGGCTTCAGCACCACACAATTGCCGGCAGCTATGGCGCCCACGAGCGGATTCAGAAGAAGCTGCACCGGGTAATTCCATGGCCCGACAATCAGCACCACCCCGAGTGGCTCTTTGATCACCCAACTTCGAGAGGGGAGGTTGACGAGATTGGTTTTCGTGCGCTCTGGCGCCATCCAGCGTTTGAGGTTGCGCATCGCGGCACGCAGCTCGGACAGTACGAGTCCCAATTCAGTCACCCAGCTTTCTTCCGGATTTTTTTTGAGGTCTGCGTCCAGTGCTTCATAAAGATCCTGCTCATGTTTCAGAATTGAGTCCCTGAGCGCACGCAGCTGGCGCCTGCGAAACTCAAATGACCTCGTAGCACCAGAATCGAAAAACTGGCGGATTGCTTCAAGGTGGTGAATGAAGTCCATGCTCGTAAGATAATATAATTCAGACTTCCCGTCGGCCTTTGAAAACGGCACATTTTGTGAACGATGTGACCTAAAAACAGCTTATGGCCAAGGATCATGAAATGCAGGTGATCTCTACTGTTTTTAGTGAGAATGGGCACATTCCTCCCAAATACACCTGTGAGGGGGATGACATCAATCCTCCGTTGACTATTCGCAATATCCCGGAAGGAACGCGCACCCTCGCGCTTATCATGGAAGATCCCGATGCACCACGCGGGGTGTTCGATCATTGGGTTGTGTGGAATATTCCGCCCAATGAAGCGATTGGTGAACGAAGCAACCCGGGCATCAGCGGAACGAACGGCTTTGGAAAAACCGGTTACGGAGGGCCTTGTCCACCTTCGGGTGTACACCGGTATTTCTTCAGGGTGTTCGCACTCGACTGTGAGATAGACCTGCTGGCCGGGTCATCAAAGGACGAGCTCCTTCGCGCCATGGAAGGACACGTACTGGCCAGGGGCGAGCTCAAAGGACTTTATCAGAAACACAAACACCCGGTCAGCGGCTAGATCGCAATCGTGTTTACCTTCGGGAAGCATGACCGATGAATATTTCATGATGCAGGCTCTCCGCGAAGCACGCAAGGCGATGGCAGATGAGGAAATCCCAGTCGGGGCGCTGGTGGTTGTGAATGACAGGGTCATTGCGCGAGGCCACAACATGACCGAACGGCTGAATGATCCGACAGCCCACGCGGAAATGATCGCCCTCACGTCTGCCTTCCATTCCCTGGGAAGCAAATACCTGCCGGAAGCGACGCTCTATGTGACGATTGAGCCCTGCCTGATGTGCGCCGGTGCACTTTACTGGAGCAAGCTGCGCAAGCTGGTCTATGGAGCTCCGGATGAAAAAAACGGGTATCGGCGGGTAACCGCGAGCAACTGGCCATTTCATCCAAAAACCGAGCTCGTGCGGGGCGTACTGCAGGACGAATGTGCTAAATTGATGCGCGAATTTTTTCAAAACAGGCGCTAACCATCGAACAATCATTCTATGACCAAAGCAACAGCAAAAAGCACGATCACCCATCCAGTCAGCCGGAGGGAAATGAAGATTGACACAGAAACCCACCGGCGTTTTAAAGATGCCATCCTCCGCAGCCTCAGGGGCAGCCCTGGCAAAACATTTACGCAACTGACCGATGATGTCGTCAAGACTATCCGGAAAGAATGGCCGCAGTTCAAAGGTTCGATCCAGTGGTACACCATTTCCGTACGGCTTGACCTAGAAAGCCGTGGGGTGGTGGAAACGTTTACGGAAAAAGGGAAAAAATGGAACCGCCTCCGCAGCATGGCGCGGAAACGATGATAGCCATCCGCTGTTTTCGAAATTTGGAAGTATTGGGTTTTAAGACCCTACGTTACAACCGCGGCCCAGTAATTTTGTTAGGCAATCAGAAACCGACAGACCAATTCAGTTAATACCTAAAACCATTGACTATGCCTTTCACATTACCTCCACTTCCTTATGCGTACGACGCCCTCGAACCTTACATCGATGCCCGCACCATGGAGATCCATCACGGAAAACATCACCAGGCGTACGTTGACAACCTCAACAAGGCGATTTCGGGCACGCCCCATGAGAACAAGACGCTCGAGGATCTGATCGAGCATGCTGGAACCATCTCCCCTGCGGTACGTAATAACGGCGGTGGTCACTGGAACCACACTTTTTTCTGGAACACCCTCGCACGCAACGAAGGAGCCCAACCCTCGGGAAAACTTTCAGATGCAATCAACAGCGCATTTGGATCGTTCGATGAGTTCAAGACCAAATTCGTCCAGGCCGGGATTGCCCGCTTTGGCAGTGGCTGGGTTTGGCTGATCGTGAAACCCGACGGAACACTAGATATTTCCTCAACGCCCAACCAGGACAACCCGCTCATGGATGTGGCCGAAACGAAAGGAGTTCCCATTCTCGGCGTGGACGTATGGGAACACGCGTATTACCTCAAGTACCAGAACAAGCGACCGGACTACCTCGCAGCTATCTGGAATGTGATTGACTGGAAAAAAGTTGAGGAAAGATTCTGAAGAATTACGGAACGGGATCGTAACCGCTTCCTCCCCAGGGATGACAGCGGCTCAGCCTCCGCGCCGCCAGCCAAAGGCCTTTGAACAACCCGTATTTTTTCAGGGCCTCGAGCGCATAATGGGAACAGGTGGGAGTGAACCGGCAGCGGGCACCGAGCCAGGGAGACAGAATCCATTGGTAGACCTTGATCAGCGCAATAAAAGGAAGGCTGAGAATCCGGAGCAGGTTTTTCATTCTGCCGCAACATTGAGTTTCTGAATGATCCGGCCGACCGAAGAAAAGACTTCTTCGAAAACGGGGAGCTCACGTCCTGTATAGATCAGGAATAAGTCGAGTGAACTTGCCTTTTTTCCAAGAATTTCCTGTAGCCCGGGCTTCTGCAGACGAAACGCTTCCCGGGTGAGACGCTTAATGCGGTTCCGGTCCACGGCTTTTCTGAAATTACGTCCGCTGACCCCGACACCCATGCGCACGGGCTTTGCCGCGGAGACGTCGCGGAACAGGTAATAGGCGAGAAAAGGCGACATCGGGATTTTCCTTCCTTTGTCAAAGAGCTCTGCAATCGCTTTCCTGCTTTTCAACCGCTCCTCTTTGCTTAGCGTGAAGGATTTTGCCATCTCACAAAAATAGAATAGTCCCGGCTTGCGACGGGACTATTTGCATTCGTTACCGCTCGCGCGGTATTATTTTAATTTTCTTTCGTCGGAAACAGTCAGCTTCTTCCTGCCTTTTCTGCGACGGCTCGCCAGCACCTTACGGCCATTGGCGGTCTGCATCCGCTTCCGGAATCCATGCACCGTTTTCCTGCGCCGGCGGTGGGGTTGATAAGTCCTTTTCATGCGTTCAGTTTTGCCGTTTACAATCTTCCGCTCGTCCGCGTCCCGGAGCTTTTTTCCGGACGGGATTAAAGGACCGCAAAGGTAAGTGTTTGGCGGTTAAAAACTCGAATCCGCAGGCCTGATTTTCGGCCAGCCACCTTGCTCAAGATCAACGTGGGTCGAGCTTACCGGCTGGCCGAAAAAGATATGAGCATGACTGTCAAAGTCTGCCGGCGAATCGGTCGTGAAAAACTGTCGTTCTCCCCCTTTCCGGCAGCGTGTCTCTATCTCCGGATGCCGCCGCAGGTAGTGGGCCAGGCTCCGGGCAACGATCTCCCCCTGGGCGAGCAGCTTCACCTTTTCCGGCAGGTATTGGCGAATCTTATTTGCCAGGAGCGGATAATGAGTACAGGCAAGGAGCAGCAGGTCGATCTGCGGCCCTTTTTCCAAAATATTGACTACGTGCTTCCGGACGAAATAATCGGCGCCTTGTGAAAGATGCTCCCCGTTCTCTACCAGCGGCACCCACATAGGACAGGCCTCCTGGTAAACTTTCAGCTGCGGGAAGAATTTTTCGATTTCAATTGGGTAAGATTCAGAAGCAACAGTTCCGGCTGTGGCCAGGATGCCGATGCTTCCCGAACGGGAATGTTCCCCGATCACTTCCGTTGTAGGGCGAATTACCCCCAGCACGCGCCGGTCGGGGGCAATTTTTGGAAGATCCTGCTGCTGAATGCTCCGAAGGGCTTTCGCCGAAGCGGTGTTGCAGGCGAGGATCACCAATGGACAATCCTGGTTAAAAAACCACCGCACACATTCGACGGTATACTGGTAAACCGATTGAAAAGACCGGTTCCCGTAGGGAGCACGGGCGTTGTCGCCGAGATAGATGTAATCGTATTGCGGCAGCTCCGCAAGCAGATCCTTCAGCACGGTAAGACCACCGTAACCGGAATCGAACACTCCTATTGGACCTGTTTGCTCCACAGACAAAAATACTCAGCGGTTGGGGCAATAAAAATCCCGCCGAAGCGGGATCTTTTTTTTAATTCGTTCTTGGTCGCCCAACGTTCTGGGGAATGGTAATTTTTAAGCGTTGCGCCACAAGCGGCAGCAGGTCGTCGCCGTCCGGGCCTACAATAACCGCGTCCCTGCTGAAAACATGGGTATAGCCTTTCTCCTTTGCAATAGCACGAATCGCATTGTACACTTTGTTGTAAATCGGAGCAAGCAGCTCATTTTGCTTACCCTCGAGCGCCTGGTTGGCGATAGCCTGCCAGTTTTGGATCTGGTAAATATAGCCGGGAAGTTTCTTGGCGATTTCTTCGCGTACTGCTTTCGGCGTTTTCAGTGAATCCCGGTACAGGCTGTCGTCAAACTGGTAGCGCTGCACCAGAGCGGCGTACTCCGGGTTCAGGGTGTCTGATTGAAATTTCTCGAGGATCGAATCCAGCTTCGCGGTCTCGGGCATGTAACCGACCACGACATCCACGTTGATGTATCCAATCTTGGTTTGCGCGTGAGCGCCTGCGCTGCCCAAAACAAAAACCAGTGCCACTGCAGCGACGGTAAATAATTTCTTCATCTTGGAATATGTGTTTTGATTGATTATATGAGTCTGGAGAAGCGGTTTTCGTTGCTTTATCGGGGATTTTTAACAGGCTAGCGGATCCCCAGTTCCTTCAGAACATCCTCGCTCTTATCCAGTTTTGGGTCGGCAAAGATAATGGTAATTCCCTCACTTTTATCCAGAACGAAATCATACCCGCGCTGCATCGCGATCTTTTGCACGGCGTTATAGACCCGGTCCTGGATAGGCTTCACCAACTCCTGCCGCTTTTTGAACAGATCCCCCTCAAAACCAAAGCGTTTGCGCTGCAAATCGCGCAAATCCTTCTCCTTGATGAAAAGCTGGTCCTCACGCTTTTTCTTCAAATCCTCGCTAAGCATGACCTGCTCGGCCTCGTAATCCTTGTACATACGGTCCAGCTCGGATTGCTTTCCGTCAATTTCCTTTTGCCACTCGTTTGCGATATCGTCGAGCTGCTTTTGTGCCCGCGCATATTCCGGCAGGCGGTCGAGGATATAGCGGGTATCAATCACCGCGTATTTCTGGGAAAAGCCGACGAGGCTGACCGCTGTGATGCAGGCAAGAAGAAAAAGCTTTTTCATATTAACTATTTGTAGTTAGGAGTGTTTATTCAGGCTCGAACCCGAGCATGAACGTGAACCTCGAGATAGATTTCAATCCGGTCTGCCCCGGTTGCATCCGGTCAAACCCAAGTCCGTAGTCGAAGCCCAGCAGCCCGAACATTGGCAGGAAGAACCGCATCCCTACCCCAGCACTGCGCCGGAGACGGAAAGGGTTATACTCCTTGTAATTGTACCATCCGTTCGCGGCTTCGAAGAAGCTGAGCCCGTAGATAGTGCTGCTCGTGTTTGTCACAATCGGGAACCGGAGCTCCAGCGTGTACTTGTTGAAAATGGTAAAGAAGTTCTGAGCGCTGGTCTGTTCGGGGTTGATGGCGGGATTGGAAGATTCATATACCGGGTATCCGCGGTGCGCTACGATATCATAACCCAACAAACCGAAATTGTTGGTCAGTCCGGCGTCGCCCAGCTGGAATCGTTCGAAAGGTGAGTATTCCAGCTTGCGGTTATAGCGACCGATGAATCCATACTTAGCGGCAAGCTTCAGCACGAATTGCCGGTTCTTTTCCGCGCCCAGCGGTTTGCCGATCGGCACGTACCATTCGGCGTTAAACTTCCATTTATGATACTCCGGATTTTTATAAGGATCGGTGGACGTAACAATGTCCGGGTTGATCAGCGAATACGGCGGTGTAAACTGCACGCTGGCCATCAGGTTCGAACCGCTTGTCGGGTAGATTGGATTGAACACGGAAGAGCGCTGCAACCCGATCCGCAAACTCAGGTTGTTCGAAGTACCCGTAGGACTGGCGCCCGGGAAAATGCCGTAGTTCTCCCGCTTGTATTGCTGGAAATTCAGCGAATAAACCAGGCTGAAGAAATCGTCGGGCCACTTCAGCTGTTTGCCCAGAGATACACCTGCCCCGAATATGCTGAGTCGCGTCGTGTCGTTGAACGTGTACTTTCCCTCAACAGGATCGTAATAGCCGTTGCGGTAATTGCTCTTGTTGAGTGAAACGGTAAACGAATTCCTTTTCTTGCCTCCAAGCCACGGCTCAGTGAACGAGAAGCTGTAAGACTGATAGCTCTTCCCGCTTGACTGCGCACGGAGGCTCAACTTTTGCCCGTCTCCCGTTGGCAGGGGATCCCAGGAGGAACGCTTAAAAATATTCCGGATGGAAAAATTGTTAAAGGTTACTCCCAGAGTACCTGTTAAACCGATGCCCCCGCCCCAGCCGGCAGAAAGCTCCAGCTGGTCGGAAGATTTTTCTTCAAGCTTCCAGTTGATATCTACCGTACCGTCCTCAGGATTGGGGACCACCCCCGGGTTGATGGTTTCCTGGTTGAAATACTGGAGGTTTGCCAACTCGCGTTGCGAACGGATCAGGTCGGACCGGCTAAACAATTCTCCGGGAATGGTGCGCAGCTCCCGGCGGATCACATAATCCTTGGTGCGGTCGTTACCTGAAATCGTGACGTTCCTGATCCTTGCCTGCGGTCCCTCGGTGATGCGGATCTCATGGTCAATGGTGTCGTTGTAGACTGCGGTCTCGACCGGCTCGGCCCGGAAGAACAGGTAACCATCGTCCATATACAGGCCGCTGATATCGCCGCCTTCCGCCGAAAGTGTTTTGCCCAGCCGTCGGTTGAGCACATCCACATTGTATACATCTCCTTTACTGATGCCCAGAATTACATTCAGGATGGAGTCTGAATATTTCGCGTTCCCTTTCCAGACCATGTTGCCGAAATAATACTTCCTGCCTTCCTCGACACGAAGGTCAATGTTCAGGTTGCCGCTCTTCGTAATATACTGCGTGTCCACAATAATCTGTGCATCGCGGTATCCCAGGGCGTTATAGAAATCGAGAATCTTTTCCTTATCCTCTTCAAACTTCTTTGGGTCGAATTTCGCGGAACTGAAAAGCTTAAACCGGAAGTATGGATCGAGCAGCTTTTTGGTTTCGGTGAGTGAAAGAAAACCCCAGTTATCCAGGTACTCGCTGAATGTGTAGCGCTTTTTTTCGCCGAAAGGACTCGGTGTCTCGTCCGGGTCGACCGTAAGCTTGCTCATCTCTTTGGTACCCTTCATTTGCTTTTTCAGGCGCAGGGCGTCGACCGACTCGTTGCCAAAAAAACTAACCTCGTCGATCCGCACCTTTTCGCCGCGGTTTACGTGGACGATGATCGCGTTTGAGTTTGCAAAAGCGGTATCAGGCTGTTCTTCGATCCGCACTTCAGCGTTCATGAATCCCTTGTCCGTGAAATATTTTTCCACCACCTCCACGATATTGCGCCGTGTATTCTCGGTGATGATGGTTTGCTTCGCAAGATTGAGTTTTGTCTGCAGCTCGTCCTGGTCCGTTTTTCGGATGCCTTCAAATCTCAGGCTGCCGAGCCTTGGCCGCTCCTGCACCGCAATCTCGATGCTGACGCGATCATCGACGATCTGCGTAACGTAAATCTGTATGTTTGAAAAAAGACGCTGCCTCCAGAGGTTGGTGATCGCTTTTGAAAAAATATCATCCCCGGGGTGCATGAATTTATCTCCGGTCTGAATTCCGGAAATGGAAAGAACAACTGAAGTATCCAGGTAACGGATTCCCGTGATAGATACATCACCGATCACATATTCGCGCGGCACTCTTGCTTCGCGCCAGGCCTGCAGCCTGGGATCCACGGATGTCGGCTGCGTGGTGTCCAACTGGGCATGCAGGGGAAGCACGAAAACAAGAGCAAGTATCAGGCTGACACCCAGCCGGGGTAGAAATCTTCGCATGGCTGATATTCAATCGATCTGCAATCTTTTGGTTCTGATGCCGGTAGCTGCGTTCGGCCGGGCAAATTAACGGGAAATATCGAAAGTGTTTGTTAAAGAAAACCAAGCGAGCTCACGATTGCTTCATATGACCGCCGGCGGCAATCTGTCCATTTGGTTTTCCGACTTGTTCGCTGGTCTTTCCAAACCTGCGCTCCCTGCGCTGAAAATCCAGTATCGCTTCGTACAAATTCTCTTTCCTGAAATCCGGCCACCTTACCGGCGTAAAATACAGTTCCGCGTAAGCAAGCTGGTACAGCAGGAAGTTGCTGATCCGGTATTCTCCGCTCGTGCGGATCATCAGCTCGGGATCAGGGAAACCGCTGGTGCACAGGTATTGCTGCAGCACATCCTGGTCGATCTCTTCCACTGCCAGCCTTCCCTTTCTCACTTCATTGGCGATGTTTTTCACCGCATTCAGCAGCTCCCACCGGCCACTGTAGCTCAGCGCCATGATCAGGTTCAACCCGGTATTGCGAGCGGTGATCTCAAGCGCTTCCTCCAGCTCCTTTCTTGCATAGTGGGGAAGCATGTTCATGTCGCCGATAACATGAAGCCGGATGTTGTTCTTGTTGAGATTTTCAACTTCTTTGCGGATCGTATTCACGAGCAGCTCCATCAATCCGACCACCTCGTATTCGGGACGCTCCCAGTTTTCCGTAGAAAAGGCGTACAGCGTGAGGTAATCCACCCCAAGTTCGGCACAACCCTCTACGATGTTGCGGACGCTCTCCACGCCGTGGAAATGACCATAGAGCCGGTCCTGGCCCTGCTCACGCGCCCAGCGTCCGTTGCCATCCATGATGATTGCGATATGACGTGGAAGTGCGCCCTTGTCGATTTGCTCCGCTAGTGACATGCCGGTTTCAATAAAGCGGACAAAGGTAGTCAATTGAGAGGAAGGGACCAGTGAGCAGGGAGCAGTAAGGAGTAAGGAGTAAGGGGTAATGAATGATGAATGATGAGTGGTGAGTACTGGCGCATTCGGAAAAAACGACGTGCGGTCGGGAATGAACGTTTACCGCGACCCCGACCTCGACTCCGAATCCCGACGAATTCGCGAAGCGAATTGTCGGGATGCCGACTGAAAGCGTCGGCACTCCCGACTCCAGACTCCCGACTCTTAATTCCTTCCCCAGACGGCAACGCGCGCCCTGCCCTTGCGCACGCCTTTCGTTTCATACCAGAATTCAATCCTGGAAAGATGACGCAGCCCTCCGTCCAGATCAATCACCCGGCTCTCGCTGCCGGCTACAAACCGGTGACGGATTGGTACGTCCTGCACGCCTCCGTTGTCGAAATAGATCTTCATGTCGTACATTTTCAACGGCCCGTCGGTAATCTTGAGCTTGATTTGGCGGACATCGTCCTTCCAGTTGCCGAACCGGATCACGTCGTGATCTACACCGAACCCGACCGATTTATCACCGAGAAAGAACCAGTCGCCGGGCGCTGCTGCCTGCCTCATGGGCAAATACGAAGAGGCGGCAACCATCAGTCCCAGCAACATAATCGGGATCAGAAGATTTTTGTAACGCATAAGTCCTGGTTTTATGAAGAATTAAACTATGCGTAGTCTGGTCTGCAGTTGGCCGAGTATTCCCGCCGCGCGGTCAGTTTGCGGTCGGACATTTATACGACTGCAGGTTGAACGTAACGTGAAAAAGAGCGGTCACGAACTGGTCCTTTTGTTTGCTGTTGCCTCTCTGCCTTCCCGGAATGCCAATCGGTTCACCGAGTTCATAGGACCGGTCGTGCAGCAAAAAAGCGTTTGAGGGACTTCCATCCGGGTTGGGAGGAAATACCGAGGGGTCCACGTAAGTTTTGCTCACATCGTCGAGGTAATCGGTATTGGTAAACCGGTGCAGCACTTCGAAACCGATGTTCACTCTTTCATTCAGGGAATACTTGAACCCCGCCCCAAACGGGATGCTGATCGCCATCGAGCTGTATGCTTTCCGGTCGGGATACAGCGCGGTTTCCTGTCCCTCGGTGTTCAGCGGACGCAGTTGCACTTTCTCTCCCCGAAGGAAAGCATAGGGATCGTAGCTGAACACTCCGGCCCCGAGTGTGATATAGGGGGTAAAGCTGTATTGAGGCTCGCCCGGCATGAAACGGAAGAAATTGAAATCGCCCTGCAGTGCGAGTTCCCACACCTTGCTGTTGAAGCTCAGGTTGCGGGTATACATAAAGGTGTTGTGCCTGTTGTATTGGTCGGAATAACCAAGCTGCGCAAAGCTGGCTCCGACGCGAAGTGCAATGTAGTTCCCGAAATTCTTTCTGAAGAAAACCGAGGCAGCCACTTTCGGACGGTTCAGGCGGGCGCGTGTGTTCAGGTCGCCAAAATAATGACCGGCTCCGGCAGCCACGCCAAATTCACCTTCCTGCTGCACGGCGTACTGCTGCTGCGCAGTGGATTGGATGGCCAGCAGGACCGTGGCCGCAAAAACGACAGCGACTCTCAACTTACTCATTTCGAAAAGATATGGTTCGGGTCAATTAGAACGCTAAAAATAGGTAATTTCTTTTATTGGAAGCCCCCTTTAATTCCTTTTATCGAGTCCCCAGGTGAGCTTGTTGCGGAGGGTCTGCAGGAAATTGTTTTCGCTCAGTCGAACCAGCTTCATGCAGAAGCTTTCTCTCCGGACCGCGAGCTGTACATTCTTACTCACCAGCTCGCGACGGGAATCCAGTGCGCAGATAATTTCGTCGGCCCGGCTTTCAATCTCGAAGGAAAGAATATTGGTGTCCGGCACCACTATGGGCCGGACATTCAGGTTATGAGGTGCCACAGCGGTAATTACAAAGCTGCCCGTATCGGGAAATACTACAGGACCGTTGCAGCTGAGCGAATAACCTGTAGAGCCGGTCGGTGTTGCCACGATAAGTCCGTCGGCCCAGTAGGTATTCAGGAATTCCCCGTTCAGGTAAGTATGGATCTTGATCATGGGAGCGGTGTCGCGCTTGTGAATGGAAAACTCATTCAGAGCATAGGGCACGCTGCCGAATAGCGGAAGGTTCGCTTCCACGTGAATCATCGTCCGCTCATCGACGAGGTAGGTGCGGCGGGCAACTGCTTTGACCGCATCGGATACTTCTCGCCGCCCGATGCTCGCCAGGAAACCCAAACGTCCGAAATTGACTCCCATGATGGGAATCTTCTTGTCGCGGACAAAAGTTACGGTGTCGAGCAGCGTTCCGTCGCCGCCGAGGCTGATGACAAATTCAATTTCGGTGCTGAGATCTTCGGAGGTGGCAAAACTGGCGCAATTTGGCGGCAGCCGGATTTTGTCGCGGATCTGTTCGTAAAAAGCCGCAAAAACGACCGGCTCGATCTTTTGTTTTTCAAGTTCGTTGAAAAACAGCTGTACATCCTCGCGCTGGTCATCTTCCATGACCCGGCTGTAGATGGCTGCCTTCATTTAAAACATCGACTTATTGTGTAAAAATAACCCGTTTTGCCCGGACCGGTTCATGGTCCACTCCAGCTTGATCGTAAAGTCCGAGAGACTCAGAATGTCGATGCCCGCTCCGCCGGAGAACAGCAGCGTGTTGGAGAGATAATTATTTCCTGGTTGCGGGTTGTACACGTAACCCGCGTTGCCATAAACTTTGCCGAAGATGCGAATGGGAAGATGCTCTACGCGGTTGTATCTCCCCTGCGGCAGTTTTATTTTGAAGAAGAAAAGCTCGCGGGTGAGTGTCGGCTTGATGTAACCTCCCGCCACACCGTCGATCACGTAATACTCGTATCCCTGCAGGAACGTGTTGCTGTAACCGAGAAAACGCAGGTTGAAATAGGGCTGGCGAAAAGGAAGCTTGATGGATCCGTAGCCGCGCAGGGCGAAGAACAGCTTTTTCGCTACCGGCCACGCGCCCAGCACGTGCGTGGTAAGTTGCCAGGAGTTCACATATTTATTGACGCCTTTTTTATAAAATGAGATTTCCGTTGCGTAGCCGCGGGTAGGATAAGGATTGTAATCGAGGTCGGTGAATGAAAAAGTATAAAACAGCTCCGGGAAGTTCACGCTCTTGCGTCCGTGGCGGAAATAAGCGGGATTCAGTGCAATCACGGTATCGTGTACCCGCTCGCTGAAAAAATTGAATCCGATGCGGTGCCGCGTCTTGATGGCATGCCGATAGGTGAAGCCCAGGGTGGCCCAAAAAAAGTCCCGCACGTACTCGTCATCTTTGAGAAAAACCTGCTTGTCGGCAACAGTATTGTAGTTGATCTCGCGGTTCTTCCCGGTGGCGAAACCGAGGTTCAACCCCCAGCGAAGCTTCTGATCCATGTAAGGTCTCTCGTAGCTGAAAGAAAACTGGCGGGTGTAACCGCTGATAAAATTGAACCGAACCTTGTCGTTCACGCCCATGGCGTTATTGTAGGAAAGTTTGACCCCGTAATTCACCCGCTCCAGGTTAGCCTTTTGTTCAAAAAGCCATTCGTTCATGTTCCGGCCTACCGGCTTCAGGATGGGAAGGGGGTAAATGTACCAGCGCTCGTTCAGGTCGATCCACACATCCACAACAGCTTCTTCCACCTGGGTGGTGCTGACCAGCACTTCATCGAAAAGGGAAGTGTTGAGCAAACGGCTTTTCGCCGTCTCCAGCTTTCCCGCGAGGGATTTCGCGGCAATGGCCTCACCGGCGCGGAAGGGAAGCTCCCGCAAAATGATCTCGGGGCGCGTTTTGCGGTTCCCGCTGATATTGAGCTGTCGAATGGTAAGGTTTGCAACAGGGCCTTCAACGATCGAGGTGTCGGTGTACTCGGGGTACGGGGGCGCCTGTTGCCCCAATGAACAGGTACAGATTCCGCAGAAAAAAAGAACCGCAAGCCAGTATTTCCTGAGGCTAACCGACATAAATCTTAATCATATCCAAAATAGCATGAATTTATTAATTCTATTCAAGAATGATACCGTTTGCATTGCAAGCCGGAGTTCGGAGTCGGGTGTCGGGAGTCCGAAGGGACCTGTTTTTAGCGGAATTGATATCGATGGCGAGTGGTACCCGCTGCGTGGGTGCGCGGCACTCACTTCAACATTTAATATTTAGTATTTGATGTTGACTCCCCCCTCCTCACTCATTATTCATTACTCATTCGCTACAGCTTGAGGTAATTCATAAGATTCTCGTAGTTGCTGCGAATCTCGTTGGTGTACTGCTCTTCGCCGAAGTAATAGATCACGTTGTACTCATAGCGCTGGAACGTGGCCACGATGTCGGAAATATCCGGCTTGTTTACGCGGATGGTAACCTGCATGATCCCCTTTTCCGGGTCGTTGCTGGTGTTCAGTTGGGTGATCTGTGCGTCGTTTGATTCCACAAGTTTGCTGATTTCGTTGAAAGAATACTGGTTGCTGTCGATCTGTAGCACGACCAGTCCGCCGGGCTCGTGCAAACTCATGAACTCCGAAGCATGGCGAAGGAGATCATTATAACTCACCGCGCCAATGAAATCGTTTTCGTCCGAAACCACGGGTACGAGGCTCAATCCGTTTTCCGCGGCAACCTGCACCGCTTTGAGGAAATGCTCGTCAGTGCGCACCGACGCGTTTCCGAATGCCTGCTCGAGGGTCTGGATCTCCATCTTGTCGTTATCAACCTGCAGCAAATCCGCCTCGCTGATGATGCCGATGTATTTATCGGCTGCCACGATCGGCAGGTGCGAAACCTGGTTTTCGTTCATCAGCTGAAGGGCAAGCCTGATCTTGTCGGAAGGCTGGAGTGTGGGAAAGGATTGTAATGGTAGTTCTTTGGTTAACATGGATAGCGGCTTTTCATTGAAGACCACTGCGGTCAGGTAACTGTTGCAGGTTCATTCAATTTTTTTAGGAATTTATGCAGGATCGAATTGAATTCGTCGGGTACTTCCATCATCGGGGCGTGGCCGCATTTGTCTATGAAATGCAGCTCGCTGTTAGGAATGAGCCGGTGGAATTCCCTGGCTACAAACGGCGGTGTGACTGCGTCGTTTGCTCCCCACACCAACAGGGTCGGCTGCTTGATCTGGCTTAACTCCTCGTTCAGGTTGTTCCGGATCGCGCTCTTTGCAAGGGCAATGATTTTGACGGCCTTCAGCCGGTTGTTGGTGATGCTGTAAACCTCGTCCACCAGGTCTTTAGTGGCGATCTTGGGATCGTAGAAGGTAAGCTCGGTCTTTTTCTTAATGTACTCGTAATCTCCACGCTTTGGGTAGCTATCTCCCATCCCGCTTTCAAAAAGTCCCGAGCTTCCGGTCAGGATCAGGGATTTAATGCGCTCGGGGTGCTTCAGCACATGAAGCAGGGCCACGTGCCCCCCCAGTGAGTTTCCGAGGAGGTGAACGTCGCGGTAGCCGCGGGCCTCGATGAATTTGTGCACGAATTTCGCCAGCCCGCTCACGGAAGTATGCAGGATGTCCATCTCCAGGAGGGGAAGCATGGGCACCACCACCTTGTTGTGCCGCCGGAAATACTCGATCAGCTTTTCAAAATTACTCAGGGCGCCGAACAGGCCGTGGAGAAGGATCAACGGTTCCCCGGTACCCTCCTCAACAAACTTGAACTTTTCATGCTGCCTGATCTCGTATTGCATGGCATTAATTGCAGGACTAAAATACTCGATTTGTAGGAAAACCGTGTTTGGCCTTTAAAAACCAATTGCTTCCAAGCAGCGTGCCGGGCCACTTGAGTTGCAGGCGTTTTGGCTGCGTCAGCCAACGACCATGTCCGCTTATTTCGTTATTTTAGAAGACGCCCTTCCCGGTGAGTTGGTCTGCCCGCCAGTATCTGGCCGACCGTCCCCCGGGGAACCGCCAACACTACCCGCCCTCATTTTTCAAAACGTTGCATGGCTAAGACAGTTCGTGCCGGAGAAGACAAATTCAGAAACCTGGTCGAAAGGATCACCGACGGGTTCATTGCACTTGACAAGAACTGGAACTACGTCTATGCGAACCAGCGGATCGGCGAATTAGTCCACCGGCCCGCCGAATCACTCATTGGAAAAAACGTTTGGGAGGAATTTCCCGACGCCGTCGGGTCCGCCACGTATGAAGCGTTCCACCAGGCCATGCGCGAACAGCGTTATGTAAGCAATATTGACTATTACGCGCCGCTTAACCTCTGGCAGGAAAATCACATCTATCCCTCCCCGGAAGGGCTTTCCGTTTTTATCCGTGACATCACCGAACAAAAAAGAGCTGAGCAGGCGATCCGCGAGAGCGAAGAAACCCGGCGGCAAATTATGAACTCTGCCCTCGACGCCATCATCTGCGTAAACCGCGACAACCAGATCATCGTCTGGAACCGGCAGGCGGAAAAAATTTTCGGCTGGAAAGCGGAAGAGGTCCTGGGTAAACTGCTCACTGAAACAATTATTCCACCGCGGTTCCGCGAGCAGCACATTCGCGGCTTTGCCCGCTACCTCGAAACCGGCGAAGGCCCGCTGATGAACAAGCTCGTGGAAGTGACGGGACTAAACAGGGACGGGCAGGAATTTCCGGTGGAACTTTCCATCGTTTCGCTCCGCGACCGCAAACAGGAACTGCTCTGTGCGTTCATCCGCGACATTACCGAACGAAAGCAGGCGCAGGAGCAGCTCAGCAAATCGTACGAACAGCTCCGCGAGCTTGCCAACCACCTGCAAACCGTTCGGGAAAAAGAGCGCGCCAGCATCGCACGGGAAATACACGATGAGCTGGGGCAACAACTAACGGGGCTGAAACTGGACGTTTCCTGGCTGCACAAGAAAGTGCCCGAAGAGCAGCGGGAAATCAAGGACAAAATATCCGACGTGCTGGCATTACTTGACGATACGATTCGCACGGTCCGGAAAATAGCTTCCGAACTGCGCCCGAGCATCCTCGACGATATCGGCATCGTGGAAGCGCTGGAATGGCAGTCGAAAGAATTTGAACGGCGATCCGGGATCCGCACAGTCTTTCGCTCTGCGCTGGAAGGCCTTCGCCTCCCGGATGACAAAGCCATCGCCATCTTCCGCATATTCCAGGAATCCCTCACCAATGTTGCCCGCCATGCTTCGGCGACAGCCGTTCATTCGAGCTGTCAGGAGCGCAATGGGAAACTTGTCCTTACCATTTCGGACAATGGCCAGGGACTGGATCCGAAAAAAATTGAAAACGGCAAGACGCTTGGGCTTCTGGGCATGCGGGAACGCGCGCAGATGATCGGGGCCGAATTCGAAATCCGCAGCGAATCCGGGAAAGGAACAACCGTTTGCGTCAGCGTCCCTATCTGACCAGTTTTTGTAGTTGCGTTACTACATCACGCTTCAGGATTTTATTACCCGCTAATCAATAATTGCTCTATTTTCTGAGGAAGCGATTCCACGTTTCTTTGTGTCTCCAATATCAACGAGGATCCGTCCTTAAGGTCCTGTCCTTTGAAAAACTAACTCATTAAACAGCCGATCCGCCATTCTTTCCTGTTACCCCGGTCTTTGCCGGGGTAATTTTATTTAATCTGTGGCACATTATTTTATCCTCCGGCGCTGTGAGCCTCTCCGTTTACAGAAAAAAACGCTCGTTCGGCAAAACGCCCGAGCCGAGCGGCAGGCACCGTCCGCCCAGGTCAGGGCAGCAACTGCGTTTCGTCATACAGAAACATGCCGCCTCGCATTTACATTACGATTTGCGCCTGGAAATGCGCGGCGTCCTGAAAAGCTGGGCGGTCCCGAAAGGACCTTCTATGGATCCTGCAGATAAGCGGCTCGCTATGCTGGTTGAAGATCATCCATTCGACTATAAGGATTTCGAGGGTATCATTCCAAAAGGAAACTACGGGGCGGGAACCGTTATTATCTGGGATAAGGGTAGCTACGCGCCGGCAGAAAAACGGTTGTCAAGGGAAGAACAGGAAAAAAAACTGCTTCGCGACTTCCACAAAGGATCGCTAAGGATTGTTTTCCGCGGCAGAAAGCTGAAAGGCGAGTTCAGCCTCGTTCGGACTCCTGCCCGTGGTGAAAATGCCTGGTTGCTGATGAAGAAAAAGGATGAGAACGCGCTCGCCGAAGACATCACAAAGCAGGACCGTTCCGTGGTCTCGAACAGGACGATTGAAGAAATGGCAGCCAGTCGGGATGCCCGTCAATGGTCGAGCAACCGCAATGCTTCCGGAAAGATGAAGGAAACGGGAAGTGCGGACGGGAAAGACATCAGCACGCGCCTGCGCTCCCTCAGGGGAAAAAAGAAAGCTCCGTTTCCAAAATCAATTTTTCCGATGCTTGCCACACTTGTCGACAAACCTTTCGATGCTGAAGGCTGGAGCTATGAGGTCAAATGGGACGGATACCGGGCTGTTGCCTATCTGAAGGGGCGCGAAGTGGAATTGCGTTCCCGCAACAACAAATCATTTACCGAACAGTATTACCCGGTGACGCACGCACTGAGTGAGTGGGACCTGCGCGCCGTACTGGACGGTGAGATCGTGGTGCTGGATGAAAAAGGACACGCTTCTTTCGGTGATTTGCAGAACTGGCGCAGCGAAGCCGACGGCGAACTGCACTTTTATGTTTTTGACCTGCTCTGGCTGGAAGGTTACGATCTGACCACCGTCTCATTATCCGGTCGCCGCGAGCTTCTGCAGCTGCTTGTCCCGGAGGGAAGTATCGTGCGCTTCAGCGAGAGCTTCGAGACCACTGCCTCGGAATTTTTCGGCGTAGCCGAAACGCTGGGGCTGGAGGGAATCATTGCCAAAAAAACGGACAGCTTTTATTTTCCCGGACTGCGCACCCGCGAATGGCTTAAGATAAAATCCGGAAAGCGGCACGAGGCGATTATCTGCGGCTACACGCTGAATGAAGACAGTAAGAAACTATTCAGCGCGCTCATCCTCGGCGTTTACCGGAATGAAAAGCTCGAATTCATCGGCCAGGTCGGAACCGGTTTCACCCAGGCGTTGCAACGAGAAATACTGGAAAAACTAAAGTCTCTAAAGACTTCTCGTTCCCCTTTCGAGGATGAACCGGAGATCAACAAGCCGACGCGTTTCCGGCCGAGGCCACCGAAGGCGAAAGTCACGTGGGTGAAGCCGAAACTGGTTTGTGAAGTGCAATACCAGGAACTGACCGGCGACGGCATTATGCGGCATCCCGCGTTTCGCGGCCTGCGCGCTGATAAGAACGCAAAAGAAGTTGTGGAAGAACAACCCGAACGTACCGCGGGAACGAAGCCCGAAAAAAAATCCCCGGGGCTGCGGCCGGCGCAGAGTTCCGGCCGAAAAACCCTGGTGAATCCAACCGAAGAAACTCAAACGAAGCTGGTGAGCGGGCAGCAGGTGAAATTCACCAACCTGAAAAAATTTTACTGGCCCAAAGAAAAGATCACAAAGGGCGACATGATCAATTACTATTACCGGGTCGCGCCTTACATGCTGCCGTACATGAAGGACCGGCCGCAATCACTCAACCGTCACCCCAACGGCATCGCCGGGAAAAGCTTTTACCAGAAAAACGTGGCGAGCAAAATCCCTTCGTGGCTGGCGACTCACGACTACGAGAACACTACTTCCGAGGGCCGGAAGAAATTTCTCGTGTGCACCGATGAAGCTTCCCTGCTGTACATGGCGAACCTCGGGTGTATCGAAATGAATCCCTGGCACAGCCGCGTCCAGTCGCCCGATCTCCCGGACTGGTGCGTCATAGACCTGGATCCGGACACGAACTCATTTGCCCAGGTGATCGAGGCGGCTAACGTGGTAAGAAAGATTCTCGACGCCGCTGCCATTCCATCATTTCCAAAAACCTCCGGATCCACGGGCATACACATTTATATCCCGCTGGGCGCGCGCTACGATTATGAACAGTCGAAACTACTTGCCGAGCTGATTGCGAATCTCGCTCACCGGGAAATCCCGTCCTTCAGCAGCGTGGAGCGTAATCCGGCGAAAAGAAAAGGAAAGATCTATCTCGATTTCCTTCAAAACCGGTCGATCCAGACTATTGCGGCTCCCTATTCCCTGCGCCCGCGGCCGGGGGCAACGGTCTCGGCGCCCTTGCGATGGGAAGAGGTAAAAAAGGGGCTGGAAGTTCTCCAGTTCAATATTTCGAACATGGCGCAGCGGCTACGATCGGAGGGCGATCTTTTTCAACCCGTGCTCGGTGCGGGCATCGACCTTGAACAAACGTTAAAGCAGATCAACACGGTGTTTGGATGAAAGTCGCCACTGCTCACGGACATAAAATAATTTTGGACTATGACCGCGGGAATGCGCCGTTGTGGGCAGTGACGACAGGCATGCCCGATTTTATGCGGTAAGAACCGGTGTCTTCGATTCCACCGTTGGCTCTTCCTCCGCTTCAATGTTGACAAACCGTTCGGCGATATCAGTCAGCAGCCGGTCAGTTCGTTCCTCCTCTTCAAGTGTTTTGTCGAGCAGCTCGGCTGCGCGCTTTTTTCCCATCGTCAGAGCCAGTTCAACGAGTCCTCCATATGTGGCGATCTCGTAATGCTCAATCTTCTGCATGGCGATGATCAGTGCGGCGTCGCGGGTCATACTTCCCTTCCGGGTTTCATTGACTATACGCCGACATTCGCGCATCAGGCCATCCATGGCGACACAGGTTTTCGGCATGGGGTCCCTGCCAATGATGGAGAAAACTTTCTCGAGCCGGTTGATGTGCCGCCGGGTGAGCTCGTAATGATCTGCGAGCGCATCTTCAAGTTCCTCTGTAGTTGCCGCCTCCTTCATTTCCAGCAACAGTTTCTGTGCCTGCTGCTCCGCGTAATACATGTCGCGCAGCTGCGAATAAAAAAACTTGTCAAGGGGCCCTTCCTGGCCATTGCCGGCAGAGGCAGTGGTCATGTTGTTGCGAAAATCTTTCATATCATTTCTGTTTGATTGTTCCTTAAATGGAAAAATAGAGCCGGAGCTCTTCCTTCCGCGTAGTCCTCTTCCCATCCTTCGTTCTCCTCATAGCCGGCGCTCGTGTCGTAATCGTCCTCATCACCGTAATCCTCTTCATAACCTACATCCTCGTTGTAATCATCGAAATCTTCCCGGAAGCGACTGCCGCGCGGTTCCCGCCCGCGGAAATCGTCCTCGTCGGAATAGCTCCTTCGCCTTCTGATCCATGTGATACAATTTTAATGGTTAATAATAAGTTGGGATAAGAAATGCAAATCAAGAAATATGCCTTACAAAGGGCTCCGGTATTCAGGCGGTTTTTGAGAACACGAAACGAGGAAAGATGGTTTGTGAGGAAATTTTTGTCCAATGGAGCGGCGATGCAGCCGCCCGGTAAAGGACAGGGAATTGGCACGAAACTTTCAGCGGCAACGGCGTTCCGTTTGGGCGTGGTTCAATGGGAAGCCGGAGAGCATGCCGCGATCGATGTCAGAATTTTTTCTGACATCGGTCCAACAAACAGAACATAAAAGGGTTTTGGCTCGTCCAAAACCCTTCTTCATTTTCTGCGATGTCTCACGGGATCAGAGAAAGGGATCAGACGCGGGGAAATGAGAATGAATTTTTTTCGGATTGCGAGCGCTAAATCTGACTTCAGACTTCGGACGCCGGACTTCTGACTTCCGACTTTCGCCTGCATCTTTGCACTATGAACGCGGACTTGGGAAAATGGCTCATCGGGATCGGTATCCTCATCCTCCTTGCCGGAACAATTGTGTACTTTTTCCACGACAGGCTGCACTGGATCGGACGCCTGCCTGGTGACATTCGTATCGAGAAGGAAAATTTCCGCTTTTATTTTCCGATCACCACGATGGTAATCTTCAGCCTGCTCATCACCCTGATCATCCACCTCGTACGGAGAATACCCTGATGACCTCGCTTAGGGTTTAAAGAGATAAAAGTTTTTTGCGAGGGATTCAACTCTAAACAAACTCCCAACTTCCGCGTTCTACGTTCTGACTTCCCGATTTTCTAACGTAACTTCGCGCCTCTTTAGCCAGCGCAGCCATGGATGAAAAATTGAATGTGTTTCCCGGGAATAATGCAATTCGCAACATTGCGATCATTGCGCACGTGGATCATGGAAAGACGACCCTCGTGGATAAAATACTCCATGCCACAAAAGTGTTCCGCGAAAACCAGGAGACCGGCGAGCTGATCATGGACACCAACGAGCTTGAGCGCGAGCGCGGCATCACGATCTTCAGCAAAAACGCGGCGGTGCGGTACCGCGGAGTTAAGATCAACGTGATCGATACGCCCGGCCACGCCGATTTTGGAGGCGAAGTGGAGCGCGTATTGCGAATGGCCGACGGGGTGCTGCTGCTGGTGGATGCTTTCGAAGGACCGATGCCCCAAACCCGGTTTGTGCTGCAAAAAGCGCTGCAGTTGAATCTCAGGCCGATCGTCGTCATCAATAAGGTGGACAAACCCAACTGCCGTCCGCACGAAGTTCACGATGCTGTCTTCGAGCTTTTTTTCAGCCTCGACGCCAGCGAAGAGCAGCTTGATTTTCCCACGTTTTACGGGTCAGGCAGAAATGGCTGGTTCAACACATCGCTGAATCCCTCTCCCGACATCACGCCCCTGCTCGACGGCATTCTTGAATACGTGCCACCCCCGCGCGTAGCGGAAGGAACACTTCAACTGCAGATCACATCACTGGATTATTCTTCCTTTCTGGGGAGAATCGCAATCGGCAAGGTCAGCCGGGGAACGATTCGGGAAAATCAGCCGGTGTCGCTGTTGCAGGCGGACGGCAGCGCGCGAAAAAGCCGCGTGAAAGAGCTTTATGTTTTCGAGGGCATGGGCAAAAAGCGGGTTCCGGAAGTACAGCCCGGAGATCTTTGCGCGGTCGTGGGATTGGAGGATTTCAACATCGGCGATACCATCGCCGACAGCGAGAACCCGGAAGCGTTGCCCGTTATCAGTGTGGACGAACCGACAATGAGTATGCTTTTCGGCATCAACAACTCCCCGTTTTTCGGGAAGGATGGAAAATTCGTCACCTCACGACACATTCGCGACCGGCTCATGAAAGAAACGGAAAAGAATTTGGCGCTGCGCGTGGAGGATACTGCAAGCGCCGACAGTTTCCTGGTTTACGGCCGCGGAATTCTGCATCTTGGGATACTCATCGAGACGATGCGCCGCGAAGGTTACGAACTCACGGTGGGTCAGCCGCAGGTGCTGGTAAAACAGATCAATGGAAAACAATGCGAACCGTATGAGACACTCGTGGTGGATGTTCCTGCCGGGCACGCCAGCCGCGTGATCGATCTCGTCACCCGCCGCAAGGGAGAGTTGCTTGTAATGGAGACGAAATCGGACATTCAGCACCTCGAGTTTGAAATTCCGTCGCGTGGTCTCGTGGGACTGCGTACGCAACTGCTCACCGGCACTGCCGGGGAAGCCGTAATGAATCACCGTTTCAGCGAGTACAAGCCGTGGAAGGGATCCATACCCGGCCGTTTTAACGGAGTACTCATCGCAAAGGAAGCCGGCATGGCCACGGCGTATTCTATTGACAAGCTGCAGGACCGCGGCGTATTTTTTATCGAGCCGGGAGAAGAAGTATACCGCGGCATGATCATCGGGGAAAACAACAAGCCCGGCGACCTGGTGGTAAATCCAAACGAAGGGAAAAAGCTCACCAATATGCGGGCCAGTGGCAGCGATGCCGCGACCAACATCGCGCCCCGCCGAAGCATGACCCTGGAGGAATGCATGGAGTACATTCAACAGGACGAATGCATTGAGGTGACGCCGAATCACATCCGCATGCGCAAGGTGCTTTTGGATGAAGAAGAGCGCAAGCGCCAGTCTAAAAAGCTCGGGACCGCCGCCTGATAAACGCGGAATACGCTTTTTTCATCAGGTAGTCAGAAGGCCCGGTTTGCTTCAACAACAATCGCGGAATTCGACGCTGCCGCTCAGCGATAAACTCGATCGCTTCCACCGGCGGGCCCTGGTACCCATGCACGCGCAGCTCATGCTGCCCGCGGATCCCAAACTTTTTCACCAGCTTCCAAAGACAATAGAATGCGAAAGGGTTGCGCGCCGGAAGATCTGCCGGAAATTTCTGAAGCAAATGCAGGTACTCGGGAATCTCCACATCGGGGTTCTTGTAACTCCAATGAGAAATCATGGATTCATCCACCCCGATGTTTACCAGCGGTTCATCAATAAATTCATACCCCGGACGGGCTGTCAGGTAGCGGATGTAGAAGTCAATGTCCACCACCCATTGGAAAGAACTATCGTACCGCAGGCCTGCATCTCTTCGGTGAAGCACGACGCTGGGGTGGCCGATGACATTTTCGAATAGAAGATTCACAGGATCCGTAAGAATTTTTTCCTCCTTTCTCCCGATGCGAAGGAGCTTCACGCGACCGGATTGCGCATCCACCTCGCGGCTCGCGGAGAAAATGAAATCATGGCGGGTTTGCAGTGCACGATCCGCAAATCGCTGCAACGAATCATTGGAACCATACCAGTCGTCGCTGTGCATCAGCTGCACCCATTCTCCGCGCGCAATCCCGAGCGCTTCGTTCCAGTTCGCCGGTGACCCCAGCTGCCGCGCATTCTTCCGGTATTGTATGCCAAGTTGCCGGAACTCCCTCGCTACCGCATGCACTCCGTCATCCGGCGAATCGTCGGTCAAAATCACCTCGAAATCGCGGTAGGTCTGGGTGGCAAGCGAGGCGAGCAGGCGCAAGAGGTGCTGCGGCCTGCAATAGGCAGGAATGCAGACGGAGATAAAAGGAGATTTGCCTGTTGCGGATGCAGCGGTAGGCATTAAATAAATATAGACTTTTATTTTTGCCAAAATACGCTCTTGCAGCCATTCCGGATACTGCTCATTCCAGGGTACCGTCTCTTCCCGGTCGATTCCGGCGGCGCACACCATCAGCTTGTTTTTCTGGCTCGCCAGCAATTTCAGCACCGCATAGATATGATTGTAACTCCACGGAATATTCCCGCTTCCGACCTCGAAGCATTCCAGAAAGAATTTCCTGCCGTTCACCTCATCCGTGTCGGATATCAGCGCCCGGGTCTGTTGAAACGAATTACAAATTTCTTCAGGAAGCTAACTTACAAGTACATCTTTCGATCTTTTCCTTACCAGATAAGAAAAAACAGCCATCTCCGCAATCTCCTGCTGCGCGACCTCGGCTTTATTACTTCTGTACGCAAAATTGCCTCGAGCAATTCCTATGATCTCATCCAGGTAGAACATACGATCAACATGGGGCTCGTCGAAATACTACCGAAGGATGTTCCAAAAATTTTCGTGCACCACGAGATCAGCCACACCCGCATCGGCGCGGACCTGATCGCCCAGCAGGCAGACCCGCGATTTGCTGCCCGAACGGCGAAGCTGGCCGAAAACCTGGAGCTGAACTGGCTGCAGCGCTATGAGGGAATCATCACGCTTTCGGACGACGACCGGCGACTGCTGCGGGAAAAAGGAATCAGGCGGCCTATTTCGGTTGCTGAACCGTTTGCATATTTCGAAGAGGAGGTCGAAAACATCTTCAATCCAATCCCCACTCCCGACCTGCTCTTTGTCGGCGGAGAATCGCATTACCCCAACCGCGAAGGACTGGCCTGGTTTCTACGTGACGTATTTCCGCTGATCAGAGAAAAATTTCCGGGCGTGCGGACGCTGGTGGCAGGAACATGGACTCCGGAATTTGCTGCAGAGCACGAAAGCGAATCCGTTGAATTTCCGGGTTTCGTTGAGAACCTCAAAACGGTGATGAAAGACCACATCATGATCATCCCGGTCCGCATCGGATCAGGTGTCAGAGTGAAGGCCTTAATGGCCTTTGCCTGCGGTGTGCCCGTTGTTTCCACTCCCGCCGGCATAGCCGGGATTCCCGGACTTGCAGACCAGCGCAATATCCTGCTTGCTGAGCCTGCGCAGTCGTTTGCGCACGCGGTGGAGCAGCTGCTGGTTTCACCGGAGCTTCGGCGCAACATTTCCGATTCCTGCTTCGACCTCGCCCGTTCCCGGTTTGCCAGCGGTCGCTTTGCGCGGGAACGCAATGAATTTTACGAGCAGGTTTTTAACGATGCGAAGCGCGGGCGCAGCGTCTAGAATTTTTACCTTTGCAAAAAGAACGAAGGAATGAAGAAGGCCTCGCTCCTGTGCGTGTTTTTCCTGCTTTTGCTGGCTGTGGCGCCTGAGTTGAACGGCCAGTGCTCCATCTGTACCCGGACCGCGCAGCAACTCGGAGAAAAGCCGGCACGCGGAATGAATTCAGGGATAATTTATCTCGCTTTAACGCCTTTCATCATTGTTGGATATATCGGGTATCGCTGGTGGCGCAGCCAGCGTGCAGCTGATTGATCAGCTTTGCTCCGTTTCCCGGACGGTCAGATGAGAATCGTCGCAGAAAGGCGGCGTCTTCGTGCGTTTGCACTGGCAAAACCAAACTTCGGCCGGTGCCTCAAAAAACACTTTGACGCTCCGAAAAGGGGTGCCCTCCACTTTCTTGTGATTGCTGTCGCAAAACGGAGTTTTTTCGGTCAGCCCGCAGGAACACCAGGAATATATTTTTCCGGGTTCCACGCGGATTAGAATCGGTTCGCATTCCGTAACTCTGGGCAATCCTGCTGCGGGAATAGTTTCCATAATATTATTTGGTGGCGATAAACCGGTAAAGATTAAAATTACCCTTTTGATACAGCGCCTCGATTTCTTTTTTCAAAATATCCCTGTCAATTCCGTGCATGCGCCTTTGTTCGATCAGATACCAGGCCTTTTCGGCAAGCAGCCAGAACCGCCTGTCCGTCACGTGAGCTTTCTGCAGTTGATGAAGCAGAATGTCGAGCAATGCCGCGATGCCTTCTTTTTGAGAGGCTGTAGTCTTGACTACCGGCACCTCATCGTAATGCGTGCTGAAGGTGCCGGCCAGCATCAGCCGCAGCGTTTTCACCAGTTCATCCGCTCCCGGCCGGTCACTTTTGTTCACCACGAAAACATCGGCGATTTCCATGAGGCCGGCCTTCATCGTCTGTATTTCGTCGCCTGCCTCCGGGACCAGGACCACAGCCGTTACATCGGCGAGGCCGGCAATTTCCACCTCCGTTTGACCGACACCCACGGTTTCGACAATAATGTGATCGAACCCCACAGCTTTCAGCAGGTCGGTGACCTCAATGATACGCGGATGAAGTCCGCCCGGCGCACCGCGCGTTGCAAGCGACCGGATGAATACGCCGGGATGATTGTACCAGTCGCTCATGCGGATCCTGTCGCCCAGTACAGCACCCCGGTTGAAAGGTGAAGAAGGATCTACGCAAACAACCGCGACCTTTTTATTCTTGCCGATCAGTTCGCCGACGAGCGCGTCCACCAGCGTGCTCTTGCCTGCACCGGGAGGCCCGGTGATGCCGATGATCTTTCCCGGCGGATGATCCAGCGATTGCATAAGCTGCTCGTACCCCGGCACCTGGTTCTCCACGAGTGTAATGGCGCGCGCCAGAGCCTTGTAATCCCGTTGTTGCAGTTGATTGAGTAGCCGTTGCCAGTCCATGTAAAATGCTTGCGTGTATCTTGCAGGCATCAAAATTAGGATGTCCGGTCATACATCGGGATTGGAGATCGAACCCTGGCGCAAACAGATCCTCTTCGCAACAATGGCCGCGATGATGGTCTCGCTCTTCCTTTCGCGTTCGGCGCTGTCAATTTCAATGATCGCATTCGTTTGCGCTTCGGTTTCTCATCGCCAGGTCGGCAAACAATTCCGTGAGTTTGCGCGCTCTCCACTTCTGGTATCCATGAGCCTGTTGTTTTTTTTGCCGCTACTCTCGGGACTATGGAGCGAAGACAAGCAACTCTGGTGGAAAGTGGTAGTCATCAAGGCTCCCCTTTGGTTCCTGCCTCTTGCTTTCGCGCGCCCGTTTCGTTTTCGGGCGCATTCATGGCATTGGCTCGCAGTGCTCTTTATTTTTTTAATGCTCGCTTCCACCGGCTGGAGTTTTTTTCATTACATGCAGCATTTTGATGCCGTCAATACAGGATACGAAGCGGGCAGATCCATGCCAGGTTTTCTGGAAAACGACAGGGTCCGGTTCAGCCTGCTGATTGCGCTTTCCGTTCTTGTTTCTGTGCTGCTCGCCACTTCCCGACGACTGAAGCAGGGACTGCGCATTTTCGCACTGCTCGCCGCCGGCTGGTTCGTCATTTACCTGCACTTGCTTTCGGTCCGCACCGGTCTGCTCGCTTTTTACGTGATGGCGATTGCAGGACTGGCAAAACTTCCCCGGCGCCTTTCACTGCCTTTGCTGCTGATCCTGATCAGCCTTCCGGTCGCGGCCTATTTGCTTTTCCCGAGTTTTGAGAAACGGGTTCTTTATTTCCGGCACGAGCTTCCTTACCTGCGGAATGCAGCCTTCTTTTATGGTGGCAACGACGTGACGCGGGTGATCTCAATCAACGGGGGTTGGGAGGTAATGAACAGGCATCCCTTCACCGGCACGGGTACCGGCGACCTGGACAGTACCATGAACGAATGGTACCGGAAAAATTATCCGCAAATACCTCCGGAGCAGCGCATTGCCCCGGGCAGCGAATGGCTGATTTACGGGGCAACTTTAGGCTGGCCGGGACTGATTTTCTTCACCGCGGTATTGCTGGTCCCATTTTTCGTCCCGGAAAGGCGGGATCTTCCCTTCCTGCTGATCCATCTCGCGTTTGCTTTCTCTCTTTTATTCGACATAGGACTCGAGGTGCAGTTCGGAGTATTTATCTATAGCTTTATTACACTGGCCTGGTGGAGGCGTTTGCGCGACCGGAATCCCGAGCATGGAAAACTGCAGCCGATCAGCCAGTCAACCAAATAACCGATCAAGCAATTAAACAAACCAACCCGTCAACCACCCCACCTGATGAACACCTCAGTCGCGGATATAGGGACTCTCCTGCGCAGTTACTTCGACCGGATCCTGGTGCTGACGGTTCCCAGATTCCAGGAGCGACAGGATAAAGTGCGTCGAAGCCTCGACGGCGTTCCCTTTGAATTCTTCAACGGGTTCGACAAAGAAGAACTCACGAAGGATTTCCTGCGCGAACATTATCACCACGACAAAAGAAACACAGTAACGGTCAGCCTTTACGCGAAACCGCTCAACCCGGGGGAGATCGCCTGCGCGCTTTCGCATCGCGAGATTTACCGCAGGATGATTTCGGAAGGCTGGCAACGGGTGCTCATCTTTGAAGACGATGTGGTCCCGGATACAAAGAATTTGCCGCTTTTGCCAGAAATGCTGGCTGAGTTGCCGCCCGACTGGGAACTGTTCTATCTAGGCTACCTGAAAAATGCAGATCCTGATTACCGTGCACAGGTAAAAAACTTCTGGTACCGCATCCAAAGCAGCCTGGGATGGAGCAAGCTCCCTCCGCGCATGGTACGAAACCTGCTCCCGAAACCTTTCAGCAGCCGGTTGATGCGCGCGGGTTACCACGACTGTACGCACGCCTACGCGCTGACCATCGACGCGGCGCGCAAATTACTGGAGCTGCAGACCCCCGTGCGCTACCGTGCAGACAACGGCATCAGTTACCTCGTATTGCAACAGGCGATCCACGCATTTGCCAGTAAGCCTCCTGTGTTTCATCAGGAAGTCTTTCTTGATAAAAGCAGCAAGTCCTATATTCGATAACACGCGTATGAAATCATTTTCTGTTGTGATCGTTTGCCGCGACGAAGCGGACGTGATCGGCACGGCGCTCGAGAGCGTTGCCGGCCTTACGGACGACGTGATAGTTTATGATACCGGCAGCGTCGATGGTACAATTGAAAAGGCGGGTCAGTTTGGTGTGCGTCTTTTCCAGGGGCCGTGGGAGGGATATGGAAAAACAAAGAACCGGGCGATTCAGCTTGCACGTTACGACTGGATCCTGAGCCTCGATGCCGACGAAGCGGCTGATCCCACGCTTCGCGATGCACTTCTTGCCTGCGAACCCGCTTCCGATGCAGATGCATTTGACATCCGGCGGCGTAATTATTACGGGGCGCGTTACCTGCGCTTCGGCCACTGGGGCCGTGATCACCTCGTGCGTTTCTTTAACCGCCAGACCCTGAGGTGGAACGCCGATGCGGTGCACGAGAAGCTCGAATACGCTCCTGGCACGAAGATCCGCAGGATGCCGGGTTTCATACTGCATCGTTCCATCCGCGACCTCAGCGATTACAGTGGTAAAATGGTACGTTACGCGCTGCTCGGTGCCGAAAAATATTACGCACAGGGTCGAAGGGCCGGATGGCTGAGAGTCTGCGTCAGTCCCTGTTTCGCTTTTTTCGTGAATTATTTTCTGAAGCTTGGTTTCCTCGATGGATACGCTGGCTATTTGACAGCGAAAATGACAGCATGGTATACCTTTCTCAAGTATGCGAGGCTCCGGGAACTTTCGGCAAAAAGTTAACGGCTCAAACACCGAACTTTGGCCCCGAATCTGTAGGGTGAGTCTGATATGACGAATTTCATTCCGATATTCCCTCTGGGAATTGTGGTATATCCCGGTGAAAACCTGAACCTGCACATTTTCGAGCCGCGCTACAAGCAGCTGATCAGCGAGTGCCACGCGCTGGAGAAACCTTTCGGCATTCCGACTGTGCTTGAGAACAAAGTGCAGGATTACGGATCGCTGGTACACATCACGGAAATGACCAAGATTCATGACAACGGGGAAATGGACATTCGCACCCGCGGAGGACGCGTGTTCCGCATCCTCGAAGTAATTCGCGAAGTGCCCGACAAGCTCTACAGCGGAGCAATCGTGAATTACCCGGAAACTTATGAAAAGGGAAACCCGGATGTGATGCGGAGGGTCATGAACAGCATTCGCGACCTGCACCGTTTGCTGAAAGTGAAAAAGGATTTCGTGAAAAAAGACAGTGAGCTCACAAGCTTCGACGTGGCGCATCACGTGGGACTTTCACTGGAGGAGGAATATGAGTTGCTCCGGTTGCTCGACGAACGGCAACGGCAGGAGTACCTGAAGCGGCACCTGAAGCGGGTGATACCCATCATCGCCGGGCTGGAGCAGATGAAGGAGAAGATCCAGATGAACGGACACTTCAGGGACCTGCAAGGCTTTGACTTAGGAACTTAAAAGCTGCTTATGGCCACCACCATTTGCCTCGACTTCGGAAATACGCGCAAAAAGCTCGCGGTATTCCGCGGCAAAGAACTGCAGGAAGTGATCGTGCTTGAAGACGATTCCGAAGAACGACTCCGCGCAGTGGTGGACCGGGTAAAACCGGACAGATCCATACTCTCGTCGGTAATTGAACATAACCCCGCCATCGAGGAGGTACTCACCGGGAAAACGAAATTCCACAAGCTGAGCGTCCAGACAAAACTTCCCTTCACTACACCGGTGGGAAAGCCGGAAACCATCGGGGCCGACCGGCTTGCCCTCGCTGCCGCCGCTGTACATTTTTACCCGAAACGAAACAACCTGATCATCGGACTGGGAAGTTGCATTACCTACAACTTCGTCAATAAATTCAATGAGTTCATCGGGGGCGGGATCTCACCAGGCATGGAAATGAGACTGAAGGCGCTTAGCCATTTTACCGCGCGGCTTCCGCTGGTGAAGCCCGAATTGAATATCCCGGTCATTGGTTATGATACATCAACTAATATTCTTTCCGGTGTGATCATCGGCATGTCAAAGGAAATAGATGGATTCATCGAAGCATACGAGGAAAAGTTCGGGAACTTTAACGCCGTGTTAACCGGGGGCGATATACCCTTTTTGGCTTCACACCTTAAAAGCAAGATATTTGCGGACCCGGAATTAATATTTAAAGGCCTGTATGCGATCAGTGAAGCCAACAACAGCTAACGCCCGGAACTGTTTTCGTTTAATCTTATTGATGATCTTGAGTGCCGGCTTTTCGCCGCTTTCGCTGCGTGCGCAGGACAATTCCCCCTATTCGCGTTATGGGATCGGTGATTTGGTTCCGCACAGCAACATCATCGGCAGGGCGATGGGAGGAATCTCCGCCGGATACAGTGACGTCCTTTCTATCAATTTCAATAACCCGGCAACCTTCGGATCATTTCAGGCTTTTCTGGAACAAAAGTCCAGGAAACTGGTTTCCGGACGCGCGGTTCTCGACCTGGGCGTCAATTTCGAGTCACGCACCCTGAGAGAAAGTTTGCCCCCGAAAAACTTTACGGCGACCAACGCGCTGTTTTCCTATGTCTACGTCGGCATGCCTGTCCGGAGGAATTGGGGCATCGCATTTGGAATGCGGCCCATCTCGCGCATCAGCTACAAAGTGGTTCGAAACGAAAGATTGCTCGACCCGATCACCGGGCAGCCCATCGACAGCGTTTCAACGCGCTTCGAAGGTGACGGCGGCGCCTTTCTCCCTTCCGTGGGAACAGGAGTTACCGTATTCCGGCGTGAAAGGAAGAATGGCACTGAAGAACGCTTAAGCCTGGGCCTTAATTTGGGTTATCTTTTTGGCAAGAAAGATTACAGCTCGAGGCGCGCTTTTGTCAACGATTCGGTGGAGTACCAGCTTGGGAATTTCCAGACCCGTATCACCTTCGGCGATCTCTATTTCAGCGGAGGCGTGCAGTATAAATTTCCAATCAATGCTGAGAAAAGGATTTCTCTTACGCTTGGAGGATTCGGGAACTGGAAGCAGGATCTGAATGCTTCCCGCGACCAGATCCGCGAAACTTTCAGCATTGATCCCAACCTTGGAGAGCTCCGGCTTGACAGCGTGTCGGAACAAAGAGATTTCAAAGGCAGCCTCGTCTACCCGGCGAGCTACACGTTGGGCATCATGATGCAAAAAACGCCGGTCCCGAGGGAAAGTGGCTGGCTGTTCGGAATTGATTTTTCAAAACAGGCCTGGAACCAGTACCGCCTTTATGGACAGCGCGATTCCGTCCGGGACCGCTGGCAACTGCACCTCGGCGGACAGTTCAATCCCGCGGCGACCCGTAATTACTTCAGCAACGTTTCCTACCGCGCGGGTTTTTCCACGGGGCCCGATTACATCCAGGTAGGCCAAAAGCTTCCGCAGTTCGGAGCTTCCATTGGGCTGGGGCTTCCCCTGCCGATCAGTCGCCAGTCGCCCAACCAGGCCAGTATCATACAGTTCGCATTTGAATACAACAAGCGCGGAAATAATGATAACTTGTTACAGGAAAACCTGTACCGGGTGTCGCTTGGATTTTCGCTAAGCGATTTCTGGTTTCAGAAACGCAAGTACGATTGATGCTCCGGATTCTGAAAAAAATTTTTTTTGCGGCAGCCCTGATCAGCGGCTGCTTTTTTCTTGCCTCCTGCGAGAACGACGAAAAACAGGTGCGTGCCCTCACCGGGCAGGTGCAGATGAAGGAAGAAGGACGCGATATCGAAAGCTACCTTAGCCAGGATGGAAAAATGAGAGCGAGGTTGCGTGCCCCGTACATGGTCCGTGTTTTCTCCGATACGCTGTATGTAGAGTTTCCCAGGTCCCTGCACGTGGATTTCTTCGACGCGAACAACCGCGTTGAAACTTACCTGGACAGCCGGTACGGCAAGTACATGGAGAATCTCAATAAAGTTTACCTGCGCGACAGCGTGGTGGTGATCAGCGCAAAAGGCGACACGCTGCGCAGTCCGGACCTTTGGTGGGATCAGAACACGCGAATGTTTTATACCGATAAGTATGCCGAGTACCGCGCCCGCGACAAAAGCATTTACGGTGGAAAGGGACTCGAAGCAACGCAGGACCTGAGCAGCATTACTTTCAAGTACCCTACCGGCACGGTGCAGGTGCCGGAATCCGGGTTTCCGAAATAAATGGGAATTTCGGGATCAACAGAAATAACAGATCACATGGAATACCGCCGCATGGGAAAGTCCGGACTGCAGCTGAGCGTACTTTCGTTTGGAAGCTGGGTAAGCTTTCACAAGCAGATTGATGACAATACCGCCGACGAGTTGATGAGCATTGCCTATGATGCAGGCGTGAATTTTTTCGACAATGCGGAAGTGTATGCGCTGGGCGAGAGTGAAAAAATGATGGGCCGGGTGCTGAAAAAGAAAGGCTGGGACCGGACTTCATATACGGTCTCTTCCAAAGCTTTCTGGGGATGGCGCGGAAAGCACAACAAACCCAACCAGACAGGGCTCAGCAGAAAACATCTTGTTGAAGCGTGCCACGAAGCGTTGCAGCGGTTACAGTTGGATTACCTCGATCTTTATTTCTGTCATCGCCCCGACAAATCCACGCCGATCGAAGAAACCGTGTGGACGATGCACCAGCTGATCCAGCAGGGAAAGATCCTCTACTGGGGAACCAGTGAATGGAGCGGCGTTGAGATCATGGAAGCGCATCGCGTCGCCCAACAGTATGGCCTGATCGGTCCCGTGGTAGAACAGCCTCAGTACAATCTCTTCGAAAGACAGAAGATGGAAAATGAGTTTCTCATGGTCTTTCGCACGGTCGGGATGGGGACTACGATCTGGAGTCCGCTGGCTTCCGGATTGCTGACCGGAAAATACATCGGGGGAATACCCGAGGGGACCCGTTTCGCGATTGCCGGATTCGACTGGCTGCGCGATCGGTGGATGAAGGACTCTTTACTTGACAAAGTGAAACAACTTGGAACGCTTGCCGCGGAGCTGGAGATGACGTTGCCGCAGCTTAGCATTGCCTGGTGCATCCGGAACCCCGACGTCACGACCGCAATTCTCGGTGCAACAAGAAGAGACCAATTGTTGGAAAACCTGGGTTCGCTTGCGGAAAAAGAGAAGCTCACCGCTGAAGTGATGAGCCGGATCGAAGACATCGTTCAAACAAAGCCCGTTTTACCTGAGCACTAAAAATGAGAAAGCCCCGAAATGGGGCTTTTCATGCTGCCAAAAATATTGGTCTCTTGAGGGTTCCAAAATCGTTGGCCGGTTGGTTCTTCGTTATTGGATATTAGATTTCACGGGACTTGTTGATTCAAAAATAACCTCTCAGTCTCTTCTTTCATAGAGGTAATTTCCTAGAAAACAGCGAGTAAAAACGGCGGGGATTCCAGTAGAATTACGGCAGGGTGGCTTAATCTCAATCAAGGCTTTGCCTATCTTCACCTGTAAATCAGATCCATGTCGCTTTCGGGCAAAACTGTGCTGGTCACGGGTGCTTCAAGAGGTATCGGAAAGGCAATCGCTGTACGGTTGGCAAGAGAGCACGCGAATATTGTGATCCTCGCCAAGAGCGTAGAAGAGAACAGCAAGCTCGGTGGCACTATTTTCTCCGCCGCCGCAGAGATCGAAGCGGCTGGCGGGGGCGCCTTGCCCGTACAGTGTGACATCCGTTTTGAAGAACAGATAAACGCAGCTGTGCAGAAAGCCGCGGAGCATTTCGGCGGCATAGACATCGTGGTAAACAACGCCTCCGCGATCAGCCTTACCGGAACGGAGCAAACAGAAACGAAACACTTCGGCCTGATGCACGACATCAACGTCCGCGGCACCTTTTTCGTCACCCGCGCCTGCATCCCTTACCTGAAACGCGCGGCAAATCCTCACATCCTTACACTTTCCCCGGCGCTGAATCTGAATCCAAAATGGTTTCGCGCTCACGTGGCCTACACGATCAGCAAATACAGTATGAGCATGATGACGCTGGGCTGGGCTGAAGAATTCAGGGCGGACAAGATCGCCGCCAATTCCCTGTGGCCGCGAACGACAATCGATACGGCCGCGGTGAGAAACCTGCTGGGAGGCGAGGCGCTGGCGCGCATGAGCAGAAGTCCGCAAATTGTGGCGGACGCAGCCTTTTATATTCTGCGTCGAAAATCCTCCGGCTGTTCGGGCAATTTTTTTATTGACGAAGAAGTGCTCGCCTCCGAAGGAATCACCGACCTCAGCGCATACGCGGTAGTCGAAGGGGGAAAACTCTATACCGATTTATTCGTGGATTAGTCGGTTTTCTCGGGACGCATTTGCGGAAACAGCAGCACGTCCTGTATTGAAGGCTGATCGGTAAGCAGCATGCAGAGCCGGTCCATACCAAAACCGATGCCGGCGGTCGGCGGCATGCCGTATTCAAGCGCGCGCAGGAAATCGTGGTCAATGAACATGGCCTCGATGTCGCCGCGCTCCAGCAGCTTCGCCTGCTCCTCAAACCGCTCCCGCTGATCCACCGGATCGTTCAGCTCGCTGTAAGCGTTCGCAATCTCCCTGCCGTTGATGATGAGTTCGAACCGTTCCACGAGCTGGTCCTTGCTGCGGTGCTTTTTGGTGAGCGGGCTCATGTCCACGGGATAGTCTATGATGAAGGTGGGCTGGATGAAATGGGGCTCGCAGGCCTTGCCGAAGATCTCGTCGATCAGCTTGGCCCTTCCCATAGTATCGTCGATTTCGAGATGCAATCTTCTGCATGCGGCACGCAGCTGTTCCTCGTTCATTGCCTCCACCTCCAAACCCGTGTGCTCACGGATCGCCTCGTAAATGGTGACGCGGCGATAGGGCGCGCGAAACGAAATGATCTCTCCACCCACGGTTACATCGGTCGTGCCGCAAACATCCACCGCCGCTTTCTCGAGCAATTGCTCTGTGGTTTCCATCATCCAGAGATAATCCTTATACGCGACGTAAAATTCGAGTATGGTGAACTCGGGATTGTGCGTGCGGTCCATTCCCTCATTGCGGAAATTGCGGCTGAACTCATATACCCAGTCGAAGCCGCCGACGATGAGCCGCTTCAAATAAAGTTCGTTTGCGATCCGCAGGTAGAAAGGAACATCGAGCGCGTTGTGATGAGTGACGAAAGGCCGGGCCGCAGCGCCTCCGGGGATCACCTGCAGCACAGGAGTATCCACTTCGAGAGCCCCCTGCTGATTCAGGAACTCCCGCATCGAGTTGTAAAGCCGGGTGCGCTTGATAAATACTTCTTTTACCGACGGGTTGATGATCAGGTCTGCATAGCGCTGGCGGTAGCGGAATTCCGGGTCGGTCACCGCATCAAAGGTTTGCCCCTCGGCCTCTTTTACGATCGGGAGGGGACGCAACGATTTGCATAACAGGCGAAGCTCCTTTACGTGTACCGAAATCTCGCCTGTTTTTGTTTTGAAAACAAAACCCCGCACGCCGATGATGTCCCCGATATCAAGCAGCTTTTTCCATACAATATCGTAAAGCGTTTTATCCTCGCCCGGGCAGAGGTCATCACGCCGGATGTAAACCTGGATCTTCCCGGTTGCGTCCTGGAGCACGGCGAAGTTCGCCTTACCCATGTCGCGCACGCTCATGATCCGCCCCGCGATGCAAACATCAGCAAAGTGATCTTGCTTTTCCCCGGTAAATTCCTCTTTGATCTGAGCGGCGTGCGCATTCACCGGGTACAACGGAGCCGGATAAGGTTCGATCCCCATCATGATCAACTCCGCCAGCTTTTCGCGGCGGATGACTTCCTGTTCCGACAGATGCGCAGTGTTCAATGGTGAGTTTTTGAAAGCAGGCAAAGTTACTGGTTAGCCGCATTACAAGCCAGCGCTGTTCACCGCAAAAAAAATCCCCTCGGCAAGAGGGGACCGGTGAAACTTAAAAGAAGCTATTTGCTGTTGTTGGAAAACAGGTAGCCGATCTGGATGCCCGCATAGTTGTTGTTTATTTTGGAATCTTTGGAACGATTTACCATGAGATTGCGCAGTCCCTGGGAATAATTGACCGAAACGAAAAATCCGTTTTTCAGGCGGATGCCCGCGAGCCCGTTCACGCCCCAGTCGACCCCGCGATAATGATCGGTGGCTTCCGTTCCGAAGTTGATCTCGCTGTCGCTCTTGGTGCCGCCGGTTTCAACTACCCGTTTTGAGGGCAGATTAAAGCTCACGAGCGGGCCCCCGCCGATATAGAACTTCCAGGTCTTGCCTGCCGTGTAAACCAAATTCATCGGCAGGTCGACATAGCGCAACTGGATGCTCGTGTCGGCCGGAGGATTGGCTACCGCGGGTTTAACTTTCATTCCTTTACGAACATAAGCGATATGCGGCTGAAAGGCCAGATGAGAAGAGATCGGGCTTTCAATCAGCATCGTGGCCATAAACCCGGTCAGGCTGTTGCCGGTTTGTTTCATGTCGTTCACCCTGCTGTTCATATTGGAGATGGTCACCCCGCCGGAAATGCCCACCCGGGTCTTTTGGGAAAACGCCTGTATGGAAAAGCAAAGCGAGAAAATAACCAGGGAAAAGATCGATTTTTTCATAACAGTTATTTTGGTGTGCCGCGCGCGATGCAGGCCGGTTCAAAGATATATCCAAATTACATAATTAGGATATTTTCCCGAAGCCCGGGTTTTTTTTGACCGGATTCAAAGTGGAAATCGGGCGGCCAGGCCCAGCAGTCCGGATACTCCCCACCCCAGGTGACCTTCGAATGAAATCCCTTTGAGATGAAGATTTGCTCCTGCCAGATAGAACTGCGTCGCGGGTTGCAGCCTGCGCTCCTTTTGTTTGTTGTTTTCCTCAAATCGCCAGTTGCTCACGCCTGCCGCAAAGCCGGAGTAAAAACTGCACCGGTCGCTCCGCTTCCAGATACGGTCCACGCGAATCAGAAAATTCCAGACATCAAATTCCAGTGTACGAAACTGCGTCCCGTAGTGATCATAACTGGCCATGGGTCCAACCCGCCAGTTCTGCCCCATTTTCCATTGCACTCCCATGTTCAGCACCAGGCACCGATGGTGCCCCGGATCCAGTTTGGAAGCGGTGAGTCCCTTCGATGTGCTGCTGCGATAGGTTGAGCTCAGGTGGCCGCCCCCCACATAAACACTTATAGTTTCAGCAGGCTGCGCGCCAGCAGCCAATGGAATGCCCAGGAAGAGTAAAAGCAGCAGACGCATACAGGTGCTTGCTTTTTGTGAAAATAACACCTGTTGTTTTTTGCGGAGAATTTTAGTTTTCACAACTGTGAGTTTTTCGATCCTTCATTCTAAGAGAAACCTTTGAAGCTGTAGGCGCAACTCCTTCCATTTTTGGGGATCACGACGAACTTCAAATACCGGCCGTTTCCGGGCCGCGGAGATCAGCGCACCCGGCGCAAGTGCTGTTCCGCCACCCAGCAAAAAGCCTGCAATCAGTCCTTCCGCAACGGTCATGGGAAGAATCCAATTGTCGGGATCAGCTGAGCCCGCGCCCGCAATAGCCATCGCGGTTCCGCCGGCCAAAACCGAAATCAGCACGATGTGTCCAAAAGACCTCCGGAGTCGCAGTTGGCTGATCTCTGTGACAGGAATCTCTTTGAGCTTCCCGCTACTTTTCAGTATCAGGGAGCTGTCTGTAGTTTCGATCAGGTAGCCGGTCTGAAATTTTTTCCCGTTTTCGTTATACAGCCGAAGAAACAGGCCCTCCTGTCCGTACCCGATAGCTGAAAGCAGCAGAAGTGTCGACAGCGTTAATAGTCTCATGTTGAATTGGTTTATCTTCCGTATTGTTGGATTTCTTCGCCTCGAATAGTCCGTGAATCATTTGCCGGAACAGTACGGAATCTCCATTCAATATGTACCGGGCCCCGGCCCGCGGTAGTGTAAGCAAGAGTTCGCCGATTTCAATGCCCATCCACATTTCCAGAAGAACATTTCCGGTCCAGCTTGTGGCGTCGACGCCGATGGTCAGGAGATTTGCCGCCCCAAAAATTTGCTGAAGCGTTGAGGGCGGAGACCGCAGCGTGAACTTTACAGACCGCAATCCCGAGTAATGCATTGCGATCAATTCGGTACTGTCGGGGCGGTAATACGACCCACCGAGACTGAAGCGATAGTCCTTTCCCCAGAGCAGTATACTGTCTGCGGTGAACCCCCGTAAAAAAGCCTCCGTGGTCCCATTCCCGGTCCGGACCTTGACGGTTACGTAAACGGGACGCGTTTCCCGGGATTGGGCGCCAGCGGCTATCCCGATTCCCGCAGCCAGGATAAAAAGCCCCGCCCTGACCGCCAAGAGGCTGAATAATCTATGTACAAACTGCCTGGCTGTTCTTATGGCTTTCATACAGGCAAGGTAGCCGCCGAATGCGCCGGCGGAAAACTGAATTTCGCAGCTTCGCCGCTGCCATTTGCATTTTCTGCAAATCCGGGAAAATTGCTTTACCTTACCAGACATCCCCTGGCAATACATGCCCGCCGCCACATCACAGGAATTCCTCTTCCGCCGGGTGAAAGAGCTCTTGCCCCCGCAGGTCTCACTGGTGGACAAGATCGCTTCCATCCTGCACCTCAGCAGCGACAGCGCTTATCGCCGCATCAGGGGGGAAACACCCCTGGTGCTGGAAGAAGCCCGCGAACTCTGCGACTATTTTAATCTGTCCCTCGACCAGATACTGCATGTTAGCGGAGGAAGTACGCTCTTCGAAAGCGTTCGGGTCAGCGAAAAGGGATACAATTACCGGGCGTTTCTCCAGGACCTGCTGAACGAAGTGCGGCGGGTAACCAACTTCATGCAGAGGGAGATCATTTACCGAACGAAGGACATGCCCGTCTTCCATAATTTCTATTTCGAACCGCTGATAGCTTTCCGTTACTTTTTCTGGATGAAAACCATCATTCAGGATCCGGCGTTTCGGGACAGCGAATTCTCTCCCGACTGCGTCCCCGCCGACATCGTTGAAACCAGTTTAGAGATCAGCAGGGTTTACAATACACTCCCGTCGACTGAGATATGGAATACCGAATGCATCAACGCGGCCATCTCCCAGGTCGAATTTTACAAGGACTCGGGCATGTTCTCTTCGGCAAAGGAGATCAGGCTCGTATACGAAGCGCTCGAACACACAGTCGAACACATCCGCACTATGGCGGAGTTCGGGACCAAGTTCATGCCCGGCGAAAATCCGGAGACCAGGAAAGATAATTTCCGGCTTTTTTACAACCGCGTAGTGCTGGGCGACAACACCGTGATGGTGATCACCGACAGGGCAAAAACCGTCTTCCTGAACTACGACGGGCTGAATTACCTGTTCACCCGCGACGCAACTTTTTGTGACCCCTGTTATGATGACCTTCAGAACCTGATGAAGCGATCGACACTGATCAGTCAGACCAGTGAAAAGCAACGAAACATATTTTTCGGCGTCATGCTCAGCAAGATCGCCGACCGGAAAAAACATCTTTAACCAAACGACTCGCTCATGAATGCGCAGCAACTGCAATCGCAACTTTTCGACTCCGTAAGACGGAAAGTTTCCGGCGAATCGTCCCTGGCCGACGAGCTGGCCCGGCTTCTTGAAATCAGCACCGACAGTGCCTACCGGCGGATGCGCGGGGAAAAGGCCATCTCGATCGAAGAGCTCTACAGAATTGCAACCCATTACCAGCTTTCGGTGGACGAGCTCATGAACATCCAGCCGAAAGGTTTCCTGTTCCAGGGCAATTTGCTGAACCCGAAAACACATCGCTATGATGCCTACCTGAAGGGTATCGTCAATAATCTCGTTTACTATTGCAGCTTTCGGGAAAAGAAAATATACTACCTCTGTAAGGACACTCCACTGTTTCACTATTTCAATTCCCGTGAGATTGCGGCCTTCAAATATTTCTTTTGGATGGGAACCCTGATCTATTTCCCTGAATTCCGGAACAAGAAAGTCAATTTTGAGGAGTACCCCGACGAGCTATTCGATCTCGGCATGCAGATCATCGGGCTTTACAACCAGCTGGATTCATACGAACTGTGGAACATTGAAAGCTGGAATTCCACGCTGCACCAGATAGAGTATTATCTGGACAACGACCGGTTCCAGTCGGAAAAAGATGCCTTCCGGCTGTATGAAGAAATGGAGCGGGTACTGGACCACCTGGAAGGCCAGGCGCGGGCGGGTTATAAATACCTGATCACCGATCCCGGGAAAAAGCCTGCCGGGAAATACAACATGTACTTCAATGAATTCGTGCTCCAGGACAACAGCATGCTCATCGTGCTCGACCAGTCGCGCATTGCCGGAGTGCCACACACGGCCATTAACTACATGATGACACGCAACATGGATTACTGCGACAACTACGAGAATTATGTCCAGAATCTGATCAAGCGCTCCACGCTCATCAGCGAGGTGAGCGAAAAAGAGCGAGGTCGCTATTTCCGCAGAATGCGGGAACGGATCGAAAGGCGCAAAGAAACCCTTAAAGTCTGAAGCGGGCTAAAATGGAAAGAGTGCAGAGAGCGTGTTCTCGCTGTGTTCCGCCGTGCCCGCCGTGGTTAAATCCGCATCCCGTTAGCTGAACATCGAACAACGAACGCCCGAAGGCTGGCCGGAAAATCTTCTGACTTCCGACTTCCGGGGAGAATGCGAAGAGCGAAATCAGAGACGCGTCTTCTGACTTCCGTCTTCTGACTCCCGGGTTTTCCAGCCATGCCTCACAAAGAATCGTTACGAAGCCGCAACCACCCAACCTTTTGGCAGGTATTTTGGTCAAATTTGAAAAAAACAGGTATGATCAGGCATTTGGCAGCGGCAGTTGCACTCAGCTTTACCGTCACTTCCTGCGACACACTATCGAATCTTCCCACCGGACCGTTTTCCGAAGCCGAAGCGGCCACGGCGATCCGGCAGGCCCTCGAACAGGGTACGGGCAAAGGCGTTAGCTTCCTCCATCGCACCGACGGCTTTTTTGGAAACGAAGCTTACAAGCTTTTTCTCCCGCCGGACGCGCAGCGGATCGAAACCGCGCTGCGCAGTGTGGGGCTGGGCGCCCAGGTGGACCGCGCCATCCTGCAAATCAACCGCGCCGCGGAAGATGCGGTTGGATTCGCCAAACCGATCTTCGTAGACGCGATCAAAGAGATGACGATCGCCGATGCGATCAACATTGTGAGGGGACCCAGGGATGCGGCGACACAATATTTCCGTCAAAAGACAACTGATAAGCTGATCGCCGCTTTTTCGCCGGTGGTCAAAAACTCGCTCGACAAGCTGAACGCCACGCGTTACTATGCGGATATCGTGAACACATACAATAATTTCCCGACCACTTTCAAAAAGATCAACCCGGATCTGCCGAGTTATGTCGTAGGAAAAGCGGTCGACGCGCTATTTGACCGCATTGCCATTGAAGAGGCAAACATCCGCGAAAACCCGGTGGCACGCACAACGGAGATCCTGAGAAAAGTCTTCGGAGCCGTCAGTCGTTAACTTCTGTTTACCTGCGGGTCAATACCAGGATCAGACGGTCGCCCGGGGTGTTCACGTCACTGATCGAAATCGTGAGCGTGCTGCAATTGAAATTGTCCACGTTCGTGGCCTCTCCGTCAATCGTCATGGTGTTCCCGCTGAGAGACCAAGTGCCGTTATCGTCGCCAGGCGGCGTGCAGGCCACACCGGCATCAGTCATAATGTAGGTCCCGTTGCTGTTCAGCGTGATGCGATCATCCCGCTGGCATGGGTCAGGAAAGAACTGGTTGTAATAATCCACTTCCGAGGAAGAAGGACTGGCCTTATAGCGGACTGCTGTTATCTCATACGTGGCTGACACAGCGGACGTGCTTAAAGTGCACGTCTCGGCGTCTTTCTTGCACGATGCCAGAAGCGCCATGATGCAAATTGCGATGAGCATTTTTCTCATAAGTCTAATTTCAAAGTGAGTGAAGGAATTGTTACTCGTTTGTCCGGCGAGACCCTTACCGACCGTAATTCCCCGGAGAGCCGCATTGCCTTTTTTCGGTTCACCCCAGCGGAAATAAGGAAAGGAACACCGCTTCCCGCAGTAACCGCTCCCAGGATCATCACGACCTCGCCGGTATCCATGCCGACTGATTCCGCGCCGGGATTGCTGAAATCCAATCCATCAGCGAACCCGTTCATCCAAATCGCTGCGCCAACAGTGAACGCGGCAGCTCCAGACGCAAGCAAGGCAATTCCAACTCCGCGCTGCGTTTTGCTTTTTTTATAATAATAAGCCGCCGCCTGGGAATCCTGCTGCGCCGGCAGTGTGCGCACCAGGCAGCTCAAAACCGCCACCAGCAAAAGCCTCTTCATGTGTATATGCTTTTTATCGCCCATTCAATGGAATGTTCAAACTCACGGATGAGAGGGTGGCGCGTTGGGTTAATATTTCCGGCAATCGTTCGATTCGGAAGCTGACCGTCGCCGCTTTTCTGCGGTTTCGAGAGGATGCGATGAAAAATGGAATGCTGGTTAAGACCGACGCACCCGCTGCCACGGCCATGACGTCCGGCCCGTTGCTGTACCAGTCTGAACCGGCCCAGAGTACGGCACCGCCGGCCAGAGCAACGCCACCTCCAACCAGGACCCAGGCGATGGTTTTTTGCGATTTGCTTTTTTGCAGAAGCTCCTCGCTCGTCGGCGCACCGCTGAGCGGTTGCTGCGAGAAGGCGACGTTGGTCAGCGAAACGAGAAGGAACAATGCAACTAGCTTTTTCATGTTTGATGTTTTAGGTGATAGGGTTGTTGACTCATCGGATAAGATGTGTTTATGCTGCTCAATAACTCAGATTCACGGTCACCGTATTGCCTCCTGCCACGTGGACGGGCGCCAGGCTGCCTGAATGATGAACAATATATCCGCCATGATCAGCTACCATCCATCGCAACCTGTTGTTTTGGTTTCCAAATGCCCGCACCTCTACCGTGGTGTCTACGAGCCGGTTACTGCTGTAGACGTAAGTTCCGAGATTATTAGTAAGAAGCAGCCTCTCCTCAACATTTGCGATGTATAACCACTTTCCGGGGGGATAATTGTTTGCGCAGTTCATGTTGATGCGGATCCTGGCTTCCGGACAGATTTCGTTGCGGCCTTTGCCCACCTCCTGCGTCCAATAACCGCTCTTCAGCGCCTCCATACCCCGCGTGGCCTGTAAATAATGTTCACCGGAAACTCTTGCTACACCTTCGTTGTTCGTGCTGTAACTGGCCAGGAGGGCGTTTTGTGTACAGCCGTACAGATAGTCAAAATAGCCGCACTTGAACAGATTTATTGTCACTCCGCCTACCGGCCGCCCCGTGCCATATTCGTAAATCTCTACATTATGGCTGTCGGACCCCGCGATATCCGCCTTCCTGCAGGAAAGCGCTATCAGGATGGCAAAAAGCATCGTAAAAGATTTCATGGCTCCACGTTTAACAGGTCCTAAACTATCAACAGATGGGTCCGCTTTGGAATTGAATTTCGCGTCGCCAGGCGAGCGATTTGCATTTTTCGCAACTGCCGACGTTTAGTACCTTGTCGCCAAATGAGAAAGAGGCTTGCCGGAATGGTCTTCCTTTCCCCGATCCTGGCTCAGGGTTGGTTGGGCGCACCGGCTTTGCATGAAAATGTTGGAATCGGAAACGCATCACCGGACACCAGCATCATTGTTGTGAGCAATTTCCATCCCATGAAGCTTGATGTCCGGAAATCAAAACGATTGCTATATGCAGAGCTGACCGACAGCCTGAAAACGATGCTGAAAGAGGAACTGACATGGAAAGGCTGGGAGGTGACCGTAGCGGCAGACCATTCAGACGCTTCGGGCTTCTCGCGCGAAACCGAGGCTATTGTGCTGGTCGTGGATACGCTGGACGTCCGCTTTGAAGAAAGCGGGGAGTCAGAATCCCAGGACAGTGAAGGCCGCACGCGCTATATTACGAAATATGATCTCTGCACGGAAGTGAAGTACCGCCTTTTGGGCCCGGAAGGAGCAGCTTCTGATACAACAATCCTCGACTGCCATTATTTTACGAGCCGCAGCACAACGGCGAGCTTTCGGATACAATTCGGTCCCGATGTAGTTGGGAAAAAAGAACACAGCTTCGAAGCAGTCCGGAAAAATGTGCGCAGGTTCGTTTCAGAATTCTTTGGACGGCGCTAAAACTAGCTGCCGGCAAGGAGCACCTGCCAGGCATCCCGCACTCTCCCCGCGTCCAGCAGATGTTTCGCGTACTGGTGCAGTTCCCTTTCCATTTCTTCCGGATTTACGGAGAAATATTGAATGATCTCACGGAGACGCGGATCTTTGAAAGCAGGATCGATAACAGGAAATTCATTTACGTTGGCGAGCATGCCAAGGTGGTTTCCGGTGAGCACGCGACTGCGGCGGACTGATTCCGGAAGGGCGTCTACCCCGATCCCCAGTTCCACGTTTGGCTTGGGCACGATGAACAGGGTGTTCTCATCCACACGGCAGTACCAGTCTGCCCCCAGTCTTGCCACATGTTGGAGCTTTCGCTGGTCCAGCTTTTTCTCTCCATCAAGCAGCGTGTCGTCGATATGCAGCAACAGGATTTCGCAGATCACCAGGTTGCCCGCCCCGCCCTGATCTCCCAGCGGTTTTATCTCCATCACCCTGCATTCCATCTGAGCCTTGCTTTCCGCCACTCTTGGCGGCTGAACCTTCACTGAGGGAATTGCGGTGAATCCGGCTTTTTCAAATTCGTTCACCCCTTTCGGGTATTCGCAGCTGGCCAGCGAGGCCTGCTGTACCATGTCGTAAGTCACGATGTTGATCACCACCTCCGGCACTTCTTTCAAATTCTGCAACGTGTGTTTGGTGCTGTTGTCCCGAATGCGGCGTGCCGGAGAAAAAATAGCCACCGGCGGATTGGAGGAAAACAAATTAAAGAAACTAAAGGGACTCAGGTTCACCTGTCCGGCCCTGTCTACAGTGGAAGCAAAACAGATCGGCCGCGGAGCGATCACGTGCTGAAGGTAATATTGCCGTTCCGCAACCTTCAGTTCCTGGAGGTCAAATACCATGTAACAAAAATAAGCCGCGTGGCTCCCGCTGCGACGAAAAAAGACAGGCCGCGTCCATCCAACAGGTAAGCCTTTCAAGCGGGAATGCGGCCTTCCGTACGTTTTGAGGTCGGGTGTAACAAAATCATTGAGATTTTCGTTCTACGAATGTTTTCGTTTCCTGAACTAAAAACCCTAATCATGAGAAAGATGTTTTTTCCCGTTGCGCTCGCGCTTTTCACCTCCGGAGCAGTGCTCGCCCAGAACGACCGTCCGAAGATCGAAGGCAGTGGTAACCTGATCATCCGCGAATTCCCGGTCTCGTCCTTTGATGAGCTGAACGCTGCCGGCGTATTTCACCTGCAGCTGTCGCAGGGAGCAAGAGAGCAGGTGAAAATCGAGGCCGAAGACAACCTGATGGATCTCTTCGAAGTGAAGAATGAAGGAGGCGCTCTCGAAATACGGATGAAAAAGGATGTCAGCTTCAACAGTAAAAAGAAAATGAAGGTCTACGTTACGTTCCGCTCCCTGAAAAAGCTGACCCTCGCCATGGTAGGAGGAACTTCTTCCGATGAGGAGCTGAACTTTTCCGATTTGAAGTTTCACAACCGCAGCGTCGGCTCCGTTGATCTCAGTCTGAAACTAAAATCTCTCGACCTCGAAAACCAGAGCGTGGGTTCCGTTCGGCTCCGCGGCAGCGCCGATAAGGCGGTGATCCGGACGAATAGCGTAGGCAGCATCCAGGCCGGTGACTTTGTCGTTCAGTCGATGGAGGTAGATAACAACGGAGTGGGGTCCGCAACGGTAAATGCAGAGAAAGCTCTGAAGGTGAAGGATTCCTTCCTCGGCAAAGTCCACAACAAGGGCAAGGCTACGGTGAAGAAAACAACACGACAGGTAATCTAAAACCAGGGATTTGGCTGCAGCTCATTTTTTCCGTCGCAGAATGCTCCAGTCGGATTCGTCGGCAAGGATGGTATTCGTCAGCACTCCCAGCTGATCGACTTCCATCTCGACAACGTCATTAGGCTGCAGCCATTGCTCCGTATATTCGGGATCGTTCAGCCTGCCTGTGCCGTTCAGTTCAAGAAAGCAGCCCGTGCCCACGGTGCCGCTGCCGATCACATCCCCGGGATAAAGATCCACTCCATACGAAGCGCGCTCAAGTATCTCGGCAAATGTCCAGTCCATGTCCCCCAGGTTGCCTTCACTCACCTGAACCCCGTTCACGCGACAGCGCATCGTCAGGTTCCAACTTTTTCCGGTATGCCCCTCTTTCGGAGAAATTTCAAATTCGTTCAGCTCGTCCCGTGTTACGAGCCATGGTCCGAGAATCGTAGCGAAATCTTTTCCTTTCGCGGGACCGAGGTTGAGCAGCATTTCTTCCATCTGGAGGCGGCGGGCGCTGAGATCATTCATGATCATCAGTCCGCCGATGTAAGCGTCGGCTTCTTCAGCCCGTATATTTCTCCCGTGCCGCGCAACAACGATCGCCACTTCAAGCTCGAAGTCCAGCTTTTCGAAATGATCGGGCATGCAACGCACTTCGCCGGGCCCGCGGATGCTGTGATGGTTGGTGAAATAAAACACCGGGTACTGGTCGAACTCGGGAATCATGTCCATCTTGCGATTGCGCCGTGCAGCGGCGACGTGCTGGCGGAACGCATATCCGTCGCGACAGGAGCTCGGAAAGGGAACAGGAGCCAGCAGCTCCAAATCGGATAACGGCACTCCGCGATTGCTGGTCCGCGAGCCTTCCCGCAACATCAGCTCCCCCGCCTGGGCCACCGGAAACGCGTCGTCCCAGTAATTCAGAAACATGTTCATGCTGTTCGGGAGATCCGGGTGCAGTACGTCCATGTCATACACCATTCCGTTTACCAGCACTCCGAGCTGTTCTCTTTCTTCCTTGACATAACTGATCAGTTTCATGACTTCATTTGAAAGGGCCCGAAGTTAGATTGTTTGTAACTTACCCGCATGCGGACCGGACTGCTTTGTTGCCTCTGCTTTTGGCTTTTGCTTCCAACCACCGAACCCACCCGGGCGTGGATCCGCATTAACCAGCTCGGCTATACGCCCAAAGGGTTGAAACAGGCGGTGTGGTGCAGCAAGGATCCAGCCCCGCTCCTCAACTGGGAACTGGTCGACGCGAACTCGGGCAAGACGGTTTTTGGAGGAAAAACCGGCCAGTCATTCGGAGCCTACGGACCCTTTCTGCAAACCGCGCGACTTGATTTTTCAGCATACCGGCGGCCGGGGCGCTATTACCTAAGGGCCGGAGCCGAACGTTCCCCGGAATTCCGGATCGGCACGGATGTATACGAAGGAACCGCAGATTTTTGCCTGCGTTACCTGCGCCAACAGCGGTGTGGATTCAATCCATTCCTGAAAGACAGTTGCCACACCTATGATGGCTATGTGGTCTACGGGCAAAAAGCAGGGATACCTGACAGTACGCGCATCGATGCAGTCGGGGGATGGCACGACGCAAGCGATTACCTCAAATACGTTCCAACCAGCGCGAATGCAACGTATCACCTGCTGATGGCATTCCGCGATTTTCCTTCCGTGTTTTCGGACACGAAGCAGGCTAACGGTTTGGAAGGAAAAAACGGAATCGCCGATGTGCTCGACGAAGCAAGATGGGGGCTGCAATGGCTGCTGAAGCTGCATCCTCGTCCGGAGTGGATGTTTAACCAGGTGGCAGACGACCGGGATCACATGGGCATGCGAATTCCAAAATTGGATAACTTCTACGGCCGCGGTTTCGAACGCCCTGTTTATTTTCTGACCGGGGAACCGCAACAGCGTGGAAAATATCTCAATCAAACGACCGGCACCAGTTCCACCGCCGCGAAATTCAGCAGCGCGTTTTCACTTGGCAGCATTGTCTTTTCCAAAAGGGATCCAGGCTTCGGCAAACTGCTTATGTCCCGGTCGCGCTCGGCGTTCGGTTACGCGCTGAGCAAGCCTGGAAATACGCAGACCGCTTCGGTAAAAGCCCCTTACATCTACGCTGAGAACAACTGGCTCGACGACCTGGAACTGGCCGCCGCGATCAAAGCGCAGCTGGAGGTGAAAAACGGAAATATTTCGGACGACCTATTGCAGCTGCCCGGGCTGGAAGCGGTCACTCCCTGGCTCGGGCGCGATACGGCACACCATTACGAATGGTATCCTTTTATCAACATTGGTCACTACGAGCTGGCACGGCTGTACAAAATGCACAGTCCCCGCGTGAAAAAAAACACTCGGGTCCCTTCGTTGGATACTGTACTTAGTTATTATCGTGAAGGAATCGAACGTGTCGCGGTCCTGGCACGACGCAACGCATTTTATCGGGGGGTGCCGTTTATCTGGTGCAGCAATAATCTCACGGCCGCTTTTGCGATGCAATGTTACTGGTACCGCAAGCTGGCTGGGGATCAAAGATTCCTCGACCTGGAGCAGGCAAGCTTCGACTGGCTGTTCGGCTGCAATCCCTGGGGTACATCCATGGTCTACGGCCTCCCGGCCTGGGGCGATACCCCCGTGGATCCGCACTCTGCGTTCACACATCTGCGCAATTATCCGATCGACGGTGGCCTGGTGGACGGTCCTGTGTACGGAAGTATTTTTAAAAACCTGATCGGAATAAGGCTTTACCAACCCGATGAATACGCAGAATTCCAGAGCCAGCTTGCGGTGTATCATGACGACTACGGCGACTACAGCACCAATGAACCGACGATGGACGGGACGGCCTCCCTCGTTTACCTCCTGGCGGCGAGAGAATCAGAAGCGAAAAAGAAATAATGTGGCGTGTCAAGACGCTGAAGCACAATAATGAACTTAACAAAAATGATAAATTTGCAGCCCCGGGAACGGCTATTCAAATTTATCTTTGCAGCCCATGCAATTCGAAAAGATCCACAATAAGGGACAGGCCCAGCTATTCCGGAACAGGTACCTGGAAATGTTGACCAAAACACATCCGCTGGTCATCTGGGGGATGTATCTCCCGGTGATGGTTTTCATGCTCTATTACAGCGGCAACAGCCTTGGTTTTACCGCCGGCAGAATCGTTCTTGTGTTCCTTGCGGGCATGTTTTTCTGGAGCTTTTTTGAATACGTTGCCCACCGGTTCATCTTTCACTGGGAAAGCGAGAACCCCAGGGTCAGGAAGATCGCCTACATTCTGCACGGCAACCATCACCATTATCCGCGGGACAGGCAACGGCTCTTCATGCCGCCGGTTCCGAGTCTTATCATCGCTTCCGCGCTTTTCGGGCTGATGTATCTCCTGATTCGCGGTTATGCATTCATGTTTTTTCCGGGATTCCTGTTTGGATACCTGATGTACGGCTCCATGCACTACGCAATCCACGCCTGGAACCCACCTTTCAAATGGATGAAGCCGCTTTGGAGAAATCACCACCTTCACCATTATAAGAATGAACACAACGGGTTTGGCGTAAGCTCCACCGTATGGGACCATGTTTTCGGAACCATGTTCGACCTCAGGAAGGAAAAAGAAGACAAGGAAAAAGTAAAGGAGCTGATGTTCGAGAAGAAATAATTTACCATTCTTCTTCGTTGCCGCCGGTTTTACCGCGGTATTCTTCTCTGGAAGCCAGCTTTTGAAGTTGCCGTTCGATAACGAGCTCCGCGATCAATATTCCGGAATCGGAATGCGAGCCATGCATGATCTCGCGCACCTTTTGTTCACTTACGTCCACGCGGTAGAGAATCGCAAATAGCCTGGAGGGATTCGCCTGGATCATCCGGTTGATATGCGTCCCGAGCAGGTCGCGCAGCTCGTGCAGGCTGAGGCTTGGCGAAAGTTCCACCGCCATTTCCGAGCTGAGCAGTTTTGCAAGTGCCGCGTGTTGTTCCATCATCCGAATTTTTCTCCCACGCCGAGACCAAAGAGCGCAAAATCGTATTTGACCGGATCGGCGGAATCCAAAGTTCGCAAGTACTCAGTCAATTCCAGCGCAGCCCGCCAGTCGGTTTGCCTCCGTTGCAACAACCCGAATTGCCGCGCCACACGGGCAACGTGCAGGTCTATAGGGCAAATAAGCTGCGCGGGACTGATGTTTTCCCACAATCCGAAATCGACGCCGCAATCGTCGCGGCGTACCATCCACCGTAAGAACATATTCAGCCGCTTGCACGTGGAGTTTTTCTCAGGCGTCGCAATGTGTTTTCGCGTCCGGAGTGGGGCGTGCCCGGGTGAAAAAAAGTAACGATGGAATCCGCAAAGCATTTCCTCTACGGTGCTGCCGTGCATCGTGAACGCCCGCTCCAGTGAGTCGTAGCGTTCGTAATGGGACCGAAAGAACTCGATAAAGTAAAGCAGGTCGGTAGCGTTAAACGTGCGATGGCGGAAATCCACCAAAGCCCTGAGCTCACCAGCGGAATGGGACATAATAAACTCGTAAGGCTGCATGCTCATCAGCTCCACCAGCCTGCGGGCGCTTGCAATGATCGCCCGGCGGTTTCCCCAGGCGAAAATGGCGGAGAAGAACGCGGCGATCTCGATATCCTGCCGCCTGTGGAAGAGATGTGGGATGGAAACAGGATCGCCGGCAACGAAAAACGGCCCGTTGTATTCGGCAACCTTCCTGTCGAGAAATGCCTTGAGCTCTTTGGGATTCATTCAGGAACTCAAACCGGGTTATCGCCCCGGATGAGCCGCAGCAAGATCGCGATAACTGCAAGTACCAGCAAAATATGGATGATCTGTCCGGCCGAAAAAACGAAGAACCCGAGCACCCATCCTATGAGCAATATGATCGCGATGAGGTAAAGCATCGTTTGTTTCGGTTCTTTTTGCAGAATGAATGCCAAAACTACCCGATAGCCTGCTCCAGGTCTGCGATCAGGTCTTCAGCATCCTCAATCCCCACGCTCAGCCGGATGAGCGAGTCGGTGAGGCCATTCCGAATCCTCTCCTCGCGGGGAATTGATGCATGCGTCATGGACGCGGGATGATTGATGAGCGATTCCACGCCGCCGAGACTTTCGGCAAGCGCGAACAGCCGGGTTGATGAAAGCACGCGGGTCGCATTTTCAAGACTATCGTCGGCCAGGGTGAAACTGAGCATACCTCCGAACCCGCGCATTTGTTTTTTTGCGACAGTGTGGCCGGGATGGTCTGAAAATCCCGGCCAGTACACTTTCTCCACTTTCGGATGAGACCGAAGCCAGTGTGCAATTTTTTCCCCGTTCTCGCAGTGCCTTTGCATCCGCAGGTGAAGCGTTTTGATCCCGCGCAACACAAGAAAACAATCCATCGGCCCCGGCACGGCCCCGCAGCTTTTCTGAATGAAATAAAGTTTTTCCCGCAGCTCCGGGTCATTCATCACCAGCGCGCCCTGTATTACATCGCTGTGGCCGCCCAGGTATTTCGTCACCGAATGCATGACGATGTCGGCGCCCAGCTCGAGCGGGTTTTGCAGATACGGGGAAGCAAAAGTGTTATCCACGCAAAGCAGCAGGTTGTGCTTTTTCGCGATCCCGGCCATTGCAGCGATGTCACAGATATTCATCAGCGGATTGGTAGGCGTTTCGGTCCAGATGAGCCGTGTATTTTCATTCACCAGCCGCGCCACATTCTCCGCATCGTGCATGTGGGCATAGTGAAAGCGGATTCCGAATTTCTCAAACACTTTTGAAAACAACCGGTACGTTCCCCCGTACATATCGTTCGCCGCCACGACTTCGTCTCCCGGCTGCAGTAATTTAATGACGGCATCGGTTGCTGCGACACCACTGCTGAATGCAAGAGCAAACCGTCCGTTCTCTATCACCGCCAGCGCCTCTTCAAGTGCCTTGCGCGTTGGATTTTGTGATCTTGCGTATTCGAACCCCTTATGCCTGCCGGGCGCTTCCTGGACGTAGGTGGACGTCTGAAAGATGGGGGTCATGATCGCCCCGGTGGAAGGATCCGGATGCGTGCCCGCGTGAACGAATCTCGTTGCCGCTTTCATATGCCTTGTTTGCGATGAGCTGCAAAGATGGAGATTTCATCTTACTTGAAGAGGCTCGCGGCAGACAAGTAACGCCAGTCGTAATTGCCGGCCTCGTGTGCTGACCGGGGAACGATCTCCCGGCCCATCACCGAAGCTTGCAGGATGCGCTCGTCAACGAGCATTTGCTTCGCTGCGCGGATCATTTCCTGAACACGCGGATGGCGCATCCAGCTTTCCTGCGGCGGTTCGAAACCAATTTTTTGCTGGCGCCATACGATCTCGTGAGGAAGAAAGGGCTCCATTGCAGTGCGGAGCAGCCATTTTGTCCACCCTCCGCGAATTTTGAAATTGCCCGGCAGGCTAAAAAGAAACTCGACGAGTTCGTGGTTTAGAAAAGGCAGCCGCACTTCGCGGCCATGTGCCATCGCGTTTCGATCGGCGTAGCGCAGCAACTCTTCGAGCCCATGCACGAAGCAATTGAAATGCAGGGCTCCGTTCAGATCGAAGACGCGCGGCGCCGAATAATAGGCCTCCCGGCCGTGTTCGCGCGCGAATTCGGGATTCAGATCGCGATGTCGAAGCGCCCGCAGCAGGTATCGCTTTTCCAGCACCACCGAAGCGATCTCAGGCAGCAACGCGGCAAACAGGTTTGGTAAGCCGAAGGGCTCTTTCACTCCCAGCCTTCTCGCATGATGGATCTCGCGACTGCGGCGGAGTTTTCTTTTGAGGAAAAGTTCCTGCCAGTACCATTTATAATAACGGTGATAACCCGCCAGCACTTCATCCGCGCCCTGGCCGTCGAGAAGAACCTTCACATTCTGTTCGGCGGCAAGGCGGTACACCCGCCATTGCGCATAAATGCTGGATGAAGTAACAGGTTCTTCCTGGTGCCGGCAAAGTTTTTCCCAGTCCTCCACGAGGTCGCTGCCGGTTATGTGCACGACACAGGGTTTGAGGTTCAGCTTCCGTGCCACCTGCAGTGCGAAACGCTCTTCGTCACGGTCAAATCCCGGGAAGGCTGCGGTAAATGTCTTGTAGCTCTGGCGGGTTGCGCTCAGCGCGGCAATGCTCGAGCTGTCGAGTCCGCCGCTGAGCGAAGTTCCAAAGGGCACATCGCTGCGCAACCGCCGGTCGACACTGGCCGTTAATAATTCAAGGAATTTTTGCCTGGCCTGCCTTTCGGAAGGCACGGGGACTTGCGGTCGCCCGTCGATCGCCCAATAAGTGGTAATGTCAATTTGATTTCCTTCCAGGCGGTAGCGGAGCCAGTTCGCAGCAGGTAGTTTGTGAATATTAGTGAAAAACGTTTCACCCGGCCTTTCGGGGTTTCCGGTATAACCGATCGTCAAAAAATTGAACAGCATGTTACGGTTGGGAACACGCGGCAGGCCCGCGGCCCAAAGAGCCTTCATCTCGGAAGCAAACAGGAACGCCCGCCCGTGCCAGGCATAATAAAACGGCTTCTCTCCAAAGCGATCCCGCGCGGCGAACAGCTCTTTTCGTTTGTGGTCCCAGATGGCGAAGGCAAACATTCCGTCAAAGCGAGTAAGGCAGTTTTCTTTCCAGAGGTCAAAGGCAGCAAGGATTACTTCGGTATCGGTTTTGGAAAGAAAAGAATATCCTTTTTTCTTTAATTCCTCCCGAAGTTCGACATGGTTGTAAATCTCGCCGTTGTGGATGATGGAATAAACCTGTTCTCCTCTCCGGAAATGCATTGGCTGGTTTCCCGCCGCGCTCAGGTCGATGATGGAAAGACGGCAATGGGCCAGGCCTGCGCACCGGTCATTATCCAGCCAGCTTCCCGTTCCGTCAGGTCCGCGGTAAGCGATTGCGGCCGACATGAGATGCAGCCGTTGCTGCGATAGCTCCTGCGCATCGCAACTGATGATCCCGGCAATTCCGCACATGCTGTAAATATCGATAGAATTCCGCCCGCGATGGAAATCTCAGAAACGGATCGGCAGGCGCGCCTCGAGCTGGTCCCATGCCATTAGAATATTCGCGCCCTCGGCTGCGGGTTCAAAGACAATTGTGAAGTACTCAATATGGAATTTCGATCTTGTAACCGGCACCATGAAGCTGGTTACATCGCGGGTAGAATCCGGTTTGAGGCCCCAGCTGTCAAGGTTGCTGTTCAGGCGGATGGCCCACTGATCCTGCTGAGGAATACAATACAGGATATAGCGCCCCTTTTTTACCGGTCTACCCTGGATGAGAGCGTCGCGAAACAGCTCCAGCTCGGTTGCCTCATTGGCACCAAGGCGCCAGGGCTCGCCATGCTTCAGCACATCCCGAAACAGTTTGCGTCCCTGAAGTTGCGGCCGGCTGTAAATGATGCGCGCAAGCGGCGGATCGGACACGGCTTTTCCCATTTTCTGCTGCGGATAGTTGGGAGGAAAATAGCTCATATCCATCGGAGACAAATCCACGCCTGCATGTGGATTCACCGTGTTTTCCTGCCGCGGCTGCGTACGGCTGGTATCCCGCGACGGTTGCTGCTCATTCCGGTTTCCTCTTTCCGCGCAGCCTGCGAGGGCAAGCGACAAGACGATAATGTTTATGTTTCTCATAACGATTTCACAAAACAATCGGCAAGGCAACCCGAACATGGTCCCACTCCACGATGAGGTTCGCGCCGGTTGCAGACTTTTCAAAAAAAATGGCGAGGTATTCCAGCGGGTTAACGGTGCGCGTCGCCGGCACCTGCACCCGCACCACATCGCGGCGCGGATCGTACTTGAACGCTCCCCAGGTGTCCGTTTCCCGGTTCACAATGAAAGTCCATTGCTGCTCATTCACAACTGCATAAAGAGTGTAGCGTCCCCGCGATATTTTCCGTCCCCCGATGCGAACCGGGCTGAAGACTTCGAGTTCGGTCGCCTCGTTTGCTCCCATCCGCCACAGCTCCCCGTATTTCACGAGCCCCCCGAAAATTTGTCTTCCAGCCTTCTGCGGACGACTGTAGATTACTCTCATTACGGGTGAGCCGGTGCTCTTATTCTGGATTTTCAGTACCGGGTAGTTCACGGGAAAATAGCTCATATCCATCGGCGACTTGTCCAGCGGCGGAACGTCCTGCCCGCCGGCGGCAAGCCCCAAAAAAACAAAGCCGATAAGCCAGACACCTCTCATGCTGACAAAAATAACTGATTCGAAAACGGGCGCATTCAAATATTTCCTGTGCCGGCACCCGAAAGAAATTCGAATTCCCTAAGGGCAAACGGCTTCACGTCTGTCCAGAATTGACGATAACAATCGTGCAGGAGTTGGTAGTTCTGGAGGAACAAACGGAAAGCGGTTTCCGCCTCTGAAACATACCGTGCCCTCCGGGCAATACCCTCGAAGCTTCTCCTGATCCCCTCGGTTTCGCGGTAATGAAAGAGCCAGTTGTGTCGCTTCATGTAAGGGAACAGGGCAGCGAAGCGCGCCGGTAAGTGATCTGCATGGCCCTCCAGGGTGTGGTAAACCTGGTGCGAAAAATCGAGGAGGGTTTCCCCCGGAAATTCCAAACCATCGAGCGCCAAAAAGTGATCGTACGTGATATCGACGAAAACGCCTCCGTAAAGCCTGTAGTGCGGGCGGAACACCTGTTTCGCCTTACGACTGGCCTCGTGAGTATCGGTGAAACTGTCAATGGCCCGGTGGAGCGCGATTCCTTTCTGGACCGCCAGCGGATAATCGAACTTCTTTTTGCCTTTTACAAAATCGCTGATGATATTACCCACGAGGATTTCCGGGTTGCCAAACGAAAGACGCGCGTGGGCCAGGTAGTTCAAAGCCGGTTTTGCATAAAAGTACCCTACATTCTTTTTATTCTTTTTTCCCGCGCATAAAGGCGGTACGAATACGCGATGGGAACAATCAGCAGCACGAGCGCCACGGCCATGACCAGCGCAAAGAGGGGCCAGCTCTCCAGCAAGAAGCCTGCAACGGCTATCGCGATTCCGCCCGCAAACCACAGCTTGCCCCCCAGCTGGTGCGTCAGCTTCCAGTTGTTTTCATTTTCCAGCGCCCAGGGGGTGCGAATGCCTGCGAAATAATTGGGCTTGATGCTGTAAAAGTAATTCCCGATCACCGCGAAGAGGAGACCAATTGCGATCACGATCAGGCTCGGCCTGAAGGTCAGCTCGCCCTGCTGCACACTGTATAACACAACACAAAGGATAGCGGCAATGAAAAGGCAAATGGCGAAGGCAAGCTTCCGCATGACGCCCACATTCTCTCCCCGGTATTTCTGCTTTGGATCAATCCGGTGCACATTGACCAGGAGAAAATAAACCCCAATGTTGATTGCTGTCAGCAATCCTACCATCAGGATCAGCTCCTCCTTACTGCCGTAACGGTCTACCTTTCCCTGAATGTTGTAGTGCATGGGCACCTGCTGCGGCAGGGCATTCCAGATGATTGACAGGTACGCGGCGGGGATCGCAAAAAGTACCCAAACGGCGCGTTTCAAAAAGGTGTTCATGGTTGCTTCTTTTTGGTTTTGAACTGCATCAGCCATTTCAGAATCTCATCGACAACGGTGGTATTGAGTGAATAGTGAACAAACTGGCCCACTTTCTCCGAAGTGATCAGTCGCGCCTGGCGGAGCAGGTCGAGGTGATGTGAAATGCTCGGCCAGGACATGTTGAACTGCTCCGCGATCTCGCCCGCTGTCAGGTCCCGGTCGCGCAGGAGCTCCAAAATCTCGCGGCGGGTAGGATCATTCAGAGCTTTGAATACGATATTCACCACCGTTATTGTGATATTTAGACAAATATCTAAATACTTTATCGTCCGGCAAAATTTTTTTAAGCAGTTTAAGGCGCACGGCTGTTAAGGGTCATTAACAACCACTGCCGCTCGTAACTTTTGGCTTGTCGTGCCCTGTAACCCGGAATACATTTGTTTCGTCACAGGGAAAAACAGAAGAAAAAATTTCAAACCATTAAAATGACAAGTATGAAGAAGACGATTGTGACACTGGCACTTGCACTGTTCGGAATTGGCGCTATGGCCGGGACGCCCGTAATTCCCGAGAACAAAGAGCGGGTAACCGAAAAAGTGCTGCAGGCCTTCCGCGACGAGTTTTCCCGGGCCACGGAGGTCGAGTGGACCGCTGCTGACAATTATTACCGCGCCGCTTTCGTCTATAACGACCGGCACGTGTTTGCCTATTACAACCCCGACGGCGAGCTTATTGGGCTGAGCCGTTACATCAGCCCGGCGGATCTTCCGGCAAGACTGCAAAGCAACCTCTGGAAGAGCTATCCCGATTACTGGATCAGCGACCTGTTCGAAGTCGTAAGGGATACGGGCAACGCCTATTTCCTGACGATCGAAAATGCGGACACAAAAATCATTTTGCGCTCGGTCGGACTCAACTGGACCGTGTATCAAAAGATCAAAAAAGCTTAGAAAGACACATAAGTTAGTTTTGGTGTGTGGTAAAACAAGCCCTGACCTCGCCAATGGCAGTCAGGGTTTTGTCTTTTTGAAGCAGTAATTTTGCGGGCTAAAATCAGAAGTAATGAGAGGCCCGGTTTCCAGCTTCATCGAACACCATTTCCGCCATTTTAACGCAGCTGCAGTCGTAGACGCAGCCAAAGGGTACGAAAGCCATCTTGCGCAGGGCGGTAAAATGATGGTGACACTTGCGGGCGCAATGAGTACCGCGGAGATCGGGGTCTCGCTCGCGGAAATGATCCGCCAGGACAAGGTGCACCTGATCAGCTGCACCGGTGCCAACCTGGAGGAAGACATTATGAACCTCGTGGCACACGATCATTACGAGCGGCTGCCCCACTGGCGCGACCTCACGCCGCTGATGGAGCGGGAGCTGCTCGACCGCGGCATGAACCGCGTCACAGATACCTGCATTCCGGAAGAAGAAGCATTTCGCCGGATCCAGCGGCCCATTCACCAGCTCTGGTCTGACGCTCAGAAAAAAGGCGAGCGGTATTTTCCCCACGAGTACATGTACCAGCTCATCCTGAAAGGATTGCTGCGCGAGTATTACCAGATCGACCCCATCGACAGCTGGATGGTTGCCGCCGCGGAAAAAAACCTGCCCATCCTCGTCGGGGGCTGGGAAGACAGCACCATGGGAAACATTTTCGCTTCCTATGTGTACAAGGGCGCATTAAATGCAGACATTGTGAAAAGCGGCATCGAATACATGGTTTGGCTCGCAAATTATTACAGAGACAACAGCGCAGGAAAGGGAATCGGTTTCTTCCAGATTGGCGGAGGCATCGCCGGCGATTTTCCCATCTGTGTGGTGCCCATGATGTACCAGGACCTCGAAATGCATGAAATTCCTTTCTGGAGTTATTTCTGCCAGATCAGCGATTCCACCACTTCATACGGTTCCTATTCCGGCGCGCATCCCAATGAAAAGATCACGTGGGGAAAGCTGGACGTGGACACTCCCAAATACATCATTGAAAGCGACGCAACCATCGTGGCCCCGCTGATTTTTGCCTGGGTTCTGGGGTGGTGAGCTAAACCGCTTTTGCTGCACAGGCGATCTTTTCCACGCGCCGTGCATGCCTTCCGCCTTCGAAAGGGGTATGCATGAAGATGTCTACCATCTTTTCCGCATCGCCTTCGCGAACGAAGCGCGCAGGGATGCAGATGATGTTCGCGTTGTTGTGCTCGCGTGCAAGCTTGGCTATTTCCTCACCCCAGCACAGCGCAGCGCGCACCCCCTGGTGTTTGTTTGCAGTGATCGCTACCCCGTTTGCGCTTCCGCAAAGCAGGATGCCGAACGCGGCTTCCCCGTTCTCAACTGAATTCGCAACCGGGTGAGCGAAGTCAGGATAATCCACCGAGTCCTTGGAATGCGTTCCGAAATCCTGGAACGGCAGGCCCTTCCCTTCGAGAAAAGAGATAAGGTCTTCCTTGTAATCGTACCCGGCATGATCACTGCCGATCGCGATGGGTTTTTGGAGGTCAAAGGCGAGAGCCATAACTGAAATTTTTTTTTGTTACCGGCAGGCGGGAAGACGGTGGTGCAAATTTAGGAAACTTGGGCACGCGGTGCCTCAGCTCCATTCCCGGAGCTCGGCCTCCTGGCGGCGGTTGATCCTTCCGGCGATCACAATGCTGATCTCGTAGAGACCGTAGAGCGGAATGGTAACGATGGCCAAACTGAAAGGATCAGTGGAAGGAGTTATGATCGCGGCAGCGATCAGGATCACCACGAAAGCGTGCCGGCGATATTTTTTCAAAAACCGCGCGGTAACAATGCCAATGCGGGCCAGCAGCATCACCAGCAGCGGCATCTGGAAAAGCACTCCGACCCCTACGGTAGTATAGATAAGATTTTCGAGATAGTTCGAAAAGCTGGGCATGATCTGGATCTGCTCGCTGAGCTTGTAATTGAAATAAAAGTTCACCATAAACGGAGTCAGGATGAAATACCCGAAGCCAACGCCCAGAAAAAACAGGAGCGAAACCCAGAAGATGACTCCTCTCGTTCTCCTCAGCTCCCTGGGTGAAAGTGCGGGCTTCACAAAACGCCAGAATTCCCAAAACACGTACGGAAATGCGAGCACAAACCCCCCCATAAAGGCGAGAGTGAAGGAAGCAATGAACTGACCGGTCATCGTGGTTTCCAGGAATTTCGCGGGCACTTCGTTAAAACACAGTGCATCGCCGATCCCAATGCCGTGCCCCAGCCGGCAGAGCCAGCGCGCCGAAATGAAATCGGCACGGGTGGGCGCAAAAAGGATCTCGTCCACCACAACGTTGGAATAAATGAAGACCAGCACTGCGCAAACCAGTATGGCGATGATGGCCCGGATGACATGCCAGCGCAGATCTTCGAGATGATCGATGAACGACATCTCGGCATTGGGATTTTTCTTGCGTTTATTGAAAAAGTCGAGCAGGGCCATTGCAGGGAATGCGCAAAGATAAGGGTGCCGGCTGCCGGCGCGGAAAACTGTTACTGCTCATTTCAGCTTTTTCACTTTCACCATCTCGATCCGGGTATCGCTGACGCCGAGGATATCAAACTCGTAATCGTCAATGATAATGCGCTCTTTTTGCCTTGGAATGGTTTCATGGAAGTGAATGATCAGGCCCGAAAGTGTTTCATATTCGTCCCGCGGGAATTCGAACCCGTATTTCTTTTCCAAATAATCCAGCTCCAGCCGGCCGGCGAAAATGTATTCGTTTTCGGCGATCTGCTTCTCCACAAATTCCTCGGTATCGTATTCGTCCTGGATCTCCCCAAAAAGCTCCTCGAGCACATCTTCCATCGTCACAATTCCTGCGGTTCCCCCGAATTCATCCACAACCCACGCGATGCTTTTCCGTTCGCGGCTGAGCTTAGCGATCAGGTCAGTGGCCGTCATGCTTTCCGGTACGGCAGGGATGGGAAGCAGGATAGAACGGATGTCGCCCGGCTTCTTAAACAGGTCGAGCTGGTGTACGTATCCGATGATATGGTCAATATCTTTTTCGTAGATCACCAGTTTGCTTAGCTTGGTCTCTATGAATTTTTTTTTCAGCTCATCGATGCTGCAGCCCGCTTCCACTCCGATGATCTCCTTGCGCGGCACGAGGCACTGCCGGATGCGCGTACGTGGCAGCTCCTGCGCATTTTCCATAAGACGCGTATTCCGTTCCTGCTTTTCTTCGTCTACGAGCGGCTGGAAAAGATTCCTCAAATCGCTTCTCTTCAGCGGCTGCTTGGTTTTGTCGAGCCGAATGTTAAAAACGTATTTCAGGATCCATTCCGAAAGACGGATCAAAAGGGATGCAATCGGATAGAACATCCGGTAAAATACATCCGTTATGTAGGCCAGGCGCGAAAGCAGCACGCCGCTGCGGGCCCGAAAAATCGCCCGTGGTATCAGTTCGGCAAATACAAGCACGATGAATGTAGCGAAAACGATTTCAACGAGAATAGGAATTGCCCTCGCCGTCACATTAAGCCAGTCCCAGACCGGCCGGAGCACGGCATGTATTTCCAGGCTGAAAAAAACAAGGAAAATGGTGAAGCCGATCAGCGTGGTCCCCAGGAACCGCGCTGGAGATTCGACAAATTTCATCAGGATCTTGCTGGATGACTTTTTTCGAATCTCGAAGCTGAGGCGGTTGGCGCCGTAGAACGCCATTTCAATGCCGGCAAAAAAGGCCATGAGCACAAGCGTAAGCACAAAGAAGACAACAGTAGACCAGCCGATCATGTACGTAAAGATAAAACCCATTCAGCCGAGGAAGGCTTTCACGAGATCCTCGGCACGGCGGCAGGCGTACCCAAGATTGTCATTTACAATGGTTTCATTGAACTGGTCGTGAAAAGAAAGCTCAAAGGAAGCCTTGTTGATGCGCGCTTCGATGGACTCCCGGGTTTCGGTACCGCGCGACTGCAGCCGGCGCTTCAGTTCCTCGACAGACGGGGGTTTAATGAAAAGGCTGAGCGTAGTTTCCGGGTACTGTTGCTGCACGTGAATGGCGCCTTTCACGTCCACATCCAGAACAGGGACCTGTCCATTGTCCCAGATGCGCCGAAGTTCTGACTTAAGCGTTCCGTAATATTTCCCGTCATACACCATTTCCCATTCTACGAATTCCTCGTGCTGGATCTTTTCCTTGAACTCCTCTTCGCTGATGAAATAATAATCCACGCCATGCTTTTCGTACGGCCTGGCCTTTCGCGTGGCCGCAGAAACGGAAAAGGCAAGCTTTTCGGGAAATGTCGTCAACAAGTGCCGGGTGATGGAAGTTTTGCCTGCACCCGAAGGAGCGGTAATGATGATGATTTTATTCTGGACCTGATCCATCGGCAAAGGCTCAAAACTACGATTACCGGGTCTTACCCCTCAGGAATTCGCGCCCGCCCTGCATCCAATCTGACTTCAGGATACTGAGCACAATGCTGCTCCTTCGTCTTCCATCCGCGGTGGGCATGTGGTTGCGTAGTACTCCTTCTTCTACGCAACCGATAGCCTTCATCGCCAAAATGGAAGCTTCGTTGTTCACATCGGCGCGAAACTCCACGCGTTCCAGTCCCCAGCTTTCAAACGCGAAAGAAAGGAGCAGCCATTTGCAGTGGCGGTTCAGCCCGGTACGCTGAAAGTCCTTTCCATACCACGTGAATCCAAGTTGGGTTGAAGCATATTGCTGCTGAATATCATAAAAACGCGTGCTGCCCGCGAACGCGCCCGCTTTCTTATCAAATACAATGAACGGGTATTCCTTTTTTTGGGCCCGGTTGTTCACCGCCTCCTCGATATATGTCCTGAGATTCTCCGGGCCTGCGGCGGACACCAGGCCATACTTCCAAATTTCGGGCTCACGGAGCGAAAAAGGCAACAGGTTGCCGAAATCAGATTCCTCGAGGGGACGCAGCAATGCCCGCTCATTCTCCAGCACGATCTCGCGGTTGAAAATGTCGTCAATCATAAAGTGGATGCTATACGCGGTGGATCTCCGCGCCCAGTTTACGCAGCCGCCCGTCAATGTCCTCGTAACCGCGGTCGATCTGCTCGATATTCTGGATCACACTTTTTCCGTCGGCGCTGAGAGCCGCTATCAACAGGGCCACTCCCGCCCGGATATCAGGGCTGCTCATCGTGATCCCGCGCAGAATGTGTTCGCGTTGCAGGCCGATGACCACGGCGCGGTGCGGATCGCAAAGAACGATACGCGCGCCCATGTCGATCAGCTTGTCCACGAAGAAGAGCCGGCTTTCGAACATCTTCTGGTGAATCAGCACGGAACCTTTCGCCTGTATGGCGGTAACGAGGATAATACTGAGCAGATCCGGGGTAAAACCCGGCCAGGGATGATCGTAAATCGTCATCACGGAACCGTCGAGGAATGTTTGTATTTCGTAAACGTCCTGTTCGGGAATGTGAATGTCGTCGCCCGTGAATTTCATGATGATTCCGAGTTGCTGGAATTTTTCCGGAATGATCCCAAGGTGCGCGATGCCTGCATTTCGGATCAGGATGTCTCCCTGCGTCATGGCAGCCATGCCAATGAACGACCCTACTTCAATCATGTCCGGCAGCAACTGATGCTCGGTGCCTGCGAGATAATCCACGCCTTCGATGCGCAGCAGGTTGCTGCCCGTCCCGCTGATGCGTGCGCCCATTCGGTTCAGCATCCGGCATAGCTGCTGCACATACGGTTCACAGGCAGCATTGTAAATAGTTGTCGTTCCGCGCGCCATCGCCGCGGCCATGACGATATTGGCGGTGCCGGTAACTGAGGGTTCATCCAGGAGCAGGTGTGTGCCCTTGAGGTTGGGAGCTTCGAGGTGAAAGAATCCATCTTCCGGATGATAGGTAAACGAGGCGCCCAGCCTTTCGAAATTCACAATATGCGTGTCCAGCCGCCTTCTGCCTATTTTGTCGCCCCCCGGCCTTGGAATAAAAGCCTTTCGGAAGCGGGAAAGCAGTGGACCGGCAAAGAGAACCGAACCCCGCAGGCGGCCGCTTTTTTTATGAAAAGTGGGGCTGTGCAGGTAATCCATATCTACGTTGTCGGCCTGGAATAGGCAGACCCCCTTTTCCGGGCGTTCGACGCGCACTCCCATTTCCACGAGGAGTTCTATCAGCAGGTTTACATCAAGGATGTCGGGAATGTTGGAAATTCTAACCTGTTCGGGGGTCAGGAGCACGGCGCTGATCACCTGAAGCGCTTCGTTTTTTGCTCCCTGGGGAATTATTTCCCCGCTGAGCTTTTTTCCTCCCAATACTTCAAAAGAGTGCATGCGACTGCCTTTGTGTGCGAGAGGCAAAGGAAATGAATTTGCGAGAAAAGGGGTCAGTACCGCTTTTTCTTGTAACCGCCGTTGCGGTCATTGCGACGCCCTGCACCACCACCGCGCTGCTGAAACTTTCCCCGCGGCTTTCCATAACCTCCGCGGTCGCGGCTTTCCTGCTGCGGACGAAAGGCCTTCACATAAGGCGTGTTGGTAAATGCAAGCTGGCCCTTGGTGATGCCTGACAGTTCACTTTGGATCGCGTCGTCGTGCACCACTTCTTTGTGCCAGTTATTATAGGCAAGTTTCATGTAATACGCGACCGCATTTGCAAATCCCAGCTTTTTTTCCGGGTTTTCTTCCTTCAGCGCCTTGTCAATTATGACCTCGAGGTTCTTTCCCAGATGTGAATAACGCGGATAGCGCTTTGGATAAGGAAGCGGTTTCGGCTTCGCTTTCAGGGTTTCGCGGGTGGGAATGGGATACGGCGATTTCACGTCGAGCTTGAAATCGGAGATCAGGAAAAGATGATCCCATAATTTATGGCGAAAATCCTCCACATTTTTCAAATGCGGATTCAAAAATCCCATCAGTTCAATCACCGCCTGCGCGTTTTTCTGCCTCCGCTCGGGGTCTTCGATAGTCAGCACATGTTCGATCATCTTCTGCACATGCCTGCCGTATTCACGCATGATCAACTCGTTCCTGGTTGTATTATACTCCATTATTTAAAGCTGGTAAGGCGTCAAAATTAGTAAATATCCGCGAGTGAGGTCAAAAAGAAAGGGGCCCCGAACCAAGGCCCCTTTTACAAGCCACCATCCTCTTCCACCTAAGAGGTCGTTTATAATGAGTTTGTCAAATCAACTGACGCGTTTTGAAGGTTGCAAATCCGATACCAAGCTGTCCGTTTTTTGAAAATAAATTTTTCCCGATAGGGGCTGTTTCGGGGTGACGCCTGGGGTTTTTACTGTGAATAAGCCGGGGAAAAAGCTAACGGCCATTCGGCCCCACTGTGTGCCATACCTTTACGATTCGCAATGCGCATCGCTGTAAACACGCGGTTCCTGCTTTCCGACTACCTTGAGGGTTATGGCCGTTTCCTGGACGAAACGCTGAAACGCATTACGCGGGATCACCCTGAGCACGATTTCCTTTTCATATTCGACCGGCCCTTCGATCAGCGTTTTATTTACGGTCCAAACGTACAGGGTATCGTGCAAGGACCCCGCGCACGCCATCCGCTTTTATGGAAATGGTGGTACAATTTCGCCGTCCCGGGAGTTTTGAAGAAATACCGCGCTCAAATTTTTCTTTCCCCTGACGGGTTTTGCTCGCTTACGACAAAACTGCCCCAATGCCTGGTCGTCCACGACCTGGCTTTCCTCCACGTCCCCGATTCATTGCCGCCTTCCCAGCTGCGCTACTACCGGCGCAACACCCCCCGGTTTCTTGAACAGGCGAGAGTGATTGTAACGGTTTCGGAATTTTCCAAGCGAGACATTTGCAGCCAGTACCCGGTAGATCCCGGCCGTGTATTCGTCATCCCCAATGCGGCGCGCGAAAATTTCGGCCCCGTGACTGCCGGCGTAAAACAAGAGGTAAAAGAAAAGTACACTGCGGGGCACGAATATTTTTTATACACGGGTTCCATTCATCCGCGCAAGAACCTCATCAACCTGCTCCGCGCATTCTCCGTTTTTAAAAAAATGCAGCGCAGCAGCTTTCGCCTCGTGCTGGCGGGGCGCCTTGCATGGAAGTACGAATCCTTTCTCGAAGCGCTCAAATCTTATAAATACAGGCAGGATGTACTGCTGACGGGTTACCTCGGGGAGAACGAACTCGCCCGGCTCATGGCCTCGGCATATGCCGTGGTGTATCCGTCATTATTTGAAGGCTTTGGCCTCCCGGTGATCGAAGCAATGCGCGCGGGCGTTCCGGTGATCACCTCTTCCGGTACCGCAATGCAGGAACTGGCGAACGGAGCGGCGCTGCTGGCCGACCCCCGCGACCCGGGTAAGATCGCTGAGCAATTGATGCGGATCTACAAGGACGAAGATCTGCGCTCGCGCCTCATTGAAAAAGGCGCTGGCGTAGCGGCACAATATTCCTGGGAAAGATCCGCCGCGCTGCTTTGGAGCTCTTTGGAGAAAACGCTCGCCGCAACTTGATTAACTTTGGCGCTCAACAAAAGCACATGAATACGTCTACAATACGGATCGATGTGGAAACCGATGAAAAACGCCTCCCTTCGACAATCCGCTGGAGCGCGACCGATTCCACCGCCGGCGGGACGCAGGAAGCCCGAGCTATGATTCTGTCACTATGGGACGGCTCGGAAAAAGCAGCGCTGCGCATCGATCTATGGACACGGGAAATGATGGTGGACGAAATGGCTGATTTTTTTTACCAGACCCTGATGACCATGGCGGATACCTACGGCAGGGCAACGCAGCATGACGAGCTGGTTTCAGATATGAAGGATTTCGCGCGCAGCTTTTACAAAAAATTCAGGGAGAAACAACTCAGGGAACATAAGGCATGAACCTGGAACAAAAGATAGCAGGGGACCTCAAAACAGCGATGCTTGCGAAAGACGAAAAGTCGCTGCGTGCCTTGCGCGCGATAAAGGCAGCGATCCTTCTCGCGAAGACGGCTGAAGGCGCCGGGGGCCAACTGAATGAGGAAGACGAGATCAGGCTGCTCCAGAAGCTGGTCAAGCAGCGCCGGGATTCGCTTGAGATTTACCGGCAACAGAATCGCCCGGACCTCGCGCAAAAAGAAGAAGAAGAAATCGCAGTAATTGAAAAATTTCTCCCGCAGCAGCTATCGCCGGATGAACTAAAAAACGCGCTGCGGAAGATTATTGCCGACACCGGCGCGAGTTCACCGGCCGACATGGGAAAGGTGATGGGAGTAGCGACCAAACAACTCGCCGGCAAGGCAGACGGAAAGACCATCAGCGCCGTGGTGAAGGAATTGCTTGCTTCCAATTGATCGGTTCGTTAAACTTTTAATCCTTCGTTTGCAACAGCTGCGCCCGCCGGCCGTTCTTAATTCATGCTGCTCGACCTGATTTTTGGGGTATTTATCGTGCTGGCCATATGGAAGGGCTGGCGAAACGGCCTGATCGTCGGGCTGTTCTCATTCGTTGCCATTTTAGTCGGGCTGGCCGCTGCCGTGAAGCTCTCGGCGGTGGTGGCCAATGAAGCCGGCAAAAGGCTCCATGTTTCGGAGAGATGGCTTCCTCTGCTCGCATTTGTCGCGGTTTTCCTCGCGGCGCTGGTCCTGGTGCGGCTCGGCGCCCGGGCCATCGAAAAGCTCACGCAGTCGCTGATGCTGGGATTCGTCAACCGCATCGGCGGTGTGCTTCTCTATGCGCTGATCTACCTCATGGTTCTGAGCATCATGCTTTTTTACGGAGAACAACTGGGACTGATCGGTCCTTCCCTCCGCGAACGCTCCGTGACCTATGAGCTGGTTCGTCCCTGGGGACCACGCGCGCTCGACTGGATCGGCTCCGCCATCCCGTTTTTCCGCGACATGTTTGCCGAGTTACAGGAATTCTTCGGCAGGCTCGCGCAAAAATCTTCCACCGGCTGAGCCTTTGGGGAATTCCTCACCTCATCCAGCCCTTTTCATTTCCGGCTGAATCATCTGCACCGGGCTGTAGTACATCTTCCGGTGTTTCATTTCCCTGTCTGTAATTTTATTCTTCAAAAACTTTGGCATCACCCGGTCGAGCAAAAGGAACAGCTTGTTCAGCCGGCCGGGTATGATCAACTCCTTCTTCCGCAGTAATTGATCGATCGTGATGCGCGCAACCTGCGCGGGGTCCATGACGGAAAGCCGGCTGATCCAGGAACCTGTCCGGTTCTGCAGGATCAATGCTGGTGTGGTATTCATCCCGCCGGGACAAACAGTACTGACATTGACGTTCCTTTCCTTCAACTCGCGGCGAAGGCTTTTTGAAAAGGATACCAAAAAAGACTTTGTTCCTGCATAAACCTGCTTCTTCGGGAGGTTGAAAAAGCTGGCCAGGCTGCTGACATTCAAAATATGCGACGGGCTGTTGGCTTTCAGGTTGTCCAGCAACAGATAGCTGATGAAAGTGGGTGCGGCAATGTTCAGCGATATCTGCTTATGATAGTATGGCAGGCCCCTTTCCTCAAAATAATGGGTGCCTCCCATCCCCGCGTTGTTGATCAGCATGTTCACCCGGATGGCTGCCGCCGCCAGCTTGCCGCAGAACGAAACGCATTCCTCGGCAGAGGACAGATCATGCTCAAAAGAAAAAACGGAGACTGCAAAATTTTTTTTGATGAAAGTCGCCAGCTGAGGTAGACCCGAACCGGGCAGCGCAACCAAAACGAGATCCATGTTGCGTGAGGCGCATTCCAGTGCCAGCGCTTTCCCAAATCCTTCACTGGCGCCGGTTATGACTGTAAATCTTGAGTTAAGCATATCGATTGTTTGTGAGGGTGGCGATTGTATGGCGCATTCCTTCTTCGATCGAAGTGACAGAGTAACCCAACTGGTCAATCGCTTTCGAGCAACTCAACGCTCGGTCGACCATGAGCCGCTGAATAAGCGCCGGAGAAATATGTGTGGGCCTTCCTATAATTCTATGGATGAGCTGGTGGACCGCAGCCCAGGCCTTCAATAACCGGACGGGCGAATGGATCCGGTAGATTTTCTTACCGGCGATGCGCCGGACGATCTCGACAAGCGTGTTGTAGGATATGTTTTCTCCACCCAGTATATACTTCTCTCCCCGTCGGCCTTTCTCCAGCGCCAGGAAATGACCGTTGACAACATCATCTACATATGCAAAATTTCGAATCCGTTCGCCATTTCCCGGAAGAAACGCTACTCTATAGGACAACAGTGCAGTAATCCAACCCCTGAATACATTGCTTTCGGTTGGCAAACCCGGGCCATAAACGCCGGTCGGGGATACGATGACCGCATCCAATCCGGCATCTGAATATTTTTTAACCAGTTGTTCCGCCCAATACTTGGAGATCTCGTAATCGTTTTCAAATGAAGCAATGCGGGGGTCGTCTTCGCTAAGCGGAAATTTTGCCGATGGCCCCATCACTGCGCCGCTACTCGTGAAAAGAAATTTCCGCACATTTAATTCCATAGCGGCATCCAGCATATTACGCGTCCCTTCCACATTCACATTGTAGAAAATGCTCCTGTCGCTTGAACTGAATTTCACGACCGCTGCCAGGTGGAACACGGCTTCACAACCCCGCATGGCTGTGACGATCGAATGGCGATCTTCAATGTCGCCTCCAAAAGCGGTGATATTACCGTGCTCGGGCAACCAGCGGGAATTTTTGTCCCGCACCAAAATATGTACCTGGTGACCTCGCAAAGCGGCTTCCATGGCGAGCTTGTTTCCAATATAGCCGGTGGCGCCTGTAATGAAAATTTTCATACGCCTGAATTTGACCGTTTGAGGATAAGTGGCTTCAGAAATGGCGCTTCATACGCCGCGGCGAGAAACCAGTGCAGCAAGACAGCCGGCCAAATGGATTCGGTCCAAATCGTAAACAAACACAGCACCACCCCGAATGGTATTGAGCCGAAGAACTCCTTCCGCCGGAAAACGTGGATCGCGGCGTACAAAGAGACGTTCAGGACGATCGCGGCTGCGATTCCCATGCTGTCGATACTGGCAAATAGAATAAGTCCGCGAAAGAACCATTCATAAACAACAAGATAAGCGGTGCGGACAACTGCGTATATCAAGCAAACCCGGACTGGGTGACAGTCGTGGCCGGCAATGGGCTGTGCCGACTGATTTGATGCTATGACAACCGACAACACCGCCGCGATCACAACCGAGCTCGCCTGCCATCCATTTATTTCCTCCAGATCAAACAATTGAACAGGTAAGTGAGGGAATAGTGCGACAGTCGCGGCGGCAACAACCAGAATGCCGCCAAAAAGCCGCGCAAAAATCCCAGCCCACCGTCCTTTTCCGGGGCTGATAGCTTCCGCGCCTGGAGTGCGGGACCTTTGCCCCGAACCAAATAGCAGAAACAGCATGGCATAGGCCGAGCCCAACAGCAAGGTGGCGTTTCCGACGTTCATGAGTATTATTTTATTATTTGGATTGTGGCGGTATATAATCGCTGATGGACTTCCACTTTCTCCAAAACCCCGTTTACATACGAATAGTAATTGTAGCTGCCGTCAGGCAATTCGATTTTGTACCGGTGCTGCCCGGCCCGCCGGATTGGGATCATGCGCCCGAACCTGTCAGAAAATACTTCGCTGACGGTGACGGGCTCTTTCGCGTAAAGCGCCAGCATATTGTAGGAAATGGGATAGCATGTATGAATGGTTTGGCTCTCCCCCGATCTTACCAGATACCGGCCCGAATCAATTGTCATGTGCTTATTCATTTTTTCCTTCCCGTTTTGCCTTCTCATAATGGCCGATTTGACCAATAATCCATTTTGATAAACGGCTTCTTCCTTGCCTTCCCCGGTGATGGGAAGTATGAATCCTGTATTCACCTCCGAAACGAGGTTGAGCCGGGTAACGCCTCCGGATTTGGTCTCGCTGAATAGCATGGTCCCTATGACCCGGTCGCCCCGGCTGATTTCATACTTATGCCGCCGGGTCTGTGCGGAAGTGGCAATTCCCAACAACAGGAACAGGACCAGGAGGATAAAAGGCATGACCACAGTTATCCGGCGAAATATCTTGGCCGATACCAGCGAGATAAACTCCTTTTTGTTTGCCGTCTTGCGATACTCCCGGATCAGCCAAATGATGAATGCGTAAATCATAAATTTTGAATTTGCCTTTTCAGTGAAGCGTGCCGCAGGTCGCCCGCTTTTCCGGGTTGGCGGCTTTGGGCAATGCAACTGCCGCCATAACCGCTAATCGGGGAGCAACTTCCGGACTTCCAAATTTTCATACCGCCAAACTAGCTGCAGGATTAGCCGGTTCATAATTGAATTTTGCATTAACAAACGCTTTAACTGCAGATTCTGCAACAAACTTTCATAAATAGAATGTGGGCGCCCCAGTCACTTTTCCGGTAATCTTTCGCAACTACTCCGATCGACTACCTGTTCAGACCAAAACGCTACTCGCACTTAGCTGACTTGTTTTGCTTCACAGCTCTGCGTTCGGTGAGCTGTCTCCAAATAGTTGAGGATTCTTTGGAAACCAATACTTCTTCAACCGGACCGACCATCGGGGAATTCATTACATTAGGACTCGGCAAATTCACGATATGCAACGAACCAGAATTGCGGGAGCAGGCATGTACGTGCCGGCCGATATTGTGACGAACAACGACCTGCTGCAGTACATGGACACTTCCGATGAATGGATACGGGAGCGCACCGGGATCGAGCGCCGCCGTTATGCCCACCGCACTGCGGAAACTACTACTACTATGGGCATCGCAGCGGCGAAGCAGGCGATCGAACGCGCGGGGGTCACCCCGCGCGACATTGACTTCGTAATATTCGCCACCCTTTCTCCCGATTATTATTTCCCGGGTTGCGGCGTTTTGCTGCAGCGAACAATGAAAATGAAAGAGATCGGCGCGCTTGACGTGCGCAACCAGTGCAGCGGCTTCGTTTATGCCCTCAGTGTTGCAGACCAGTTCATCCGCACCGGCATGTACCGAAACATTCTTGTGGTGGGAGCCGAAAAGCATTCTTTTGGCCTCGATTTCAGCACGCGCGGCCGCAACGTTACCGTGATTTTTGGCGACGGCGCGGGTGCTGTGGTACTCCAGCCCACCAGCGAAGACGGCCGCGGCATTCTCTCAACCCACCTGCACAGCGATGGGGAGAGCGCCGAAATCCTGGCGATGTACAATCCCGGCACGCATGCGAATCACTGGACCCCGGAGCCGGTGGCCGATTTCGATGAGGCCGCGATCGCACAGATGTTTTTCAGCCATTCAATGATCGACAAGGCGCAGGTGTTTCCCAATATGGATGGACCTGCAGTATTCAAAAAAGCAGTTGAAAAATTTCCCGAGGTGATCCTCGAGGCCCTCGACGCAAATGGATTGCGCACCTCCGATCTCGCGCTGCTGATCCCCCACCAGGCAAACCTGCGCATCAGCCAGTTCGTGCAGAAAAAGCTTGGGCTGCGCGACGACCAGGTGTTCAACAACATCCAGGAGTACGGTAATACAACAGCGGCATCCATTCCGATCGCGCTCTGCGAAGCGTGGGAAAAAGGGAGGATCAGGCCCGGCGATCTGATCTGCCTCGCCGCGTTTGGCTCAGGATTTACCTGGGCCAGCGCGCTCCTCAGGTGGTGAACAACTTGCATCATTCTTGCAAGACCAACGACATGAAAGTGCTTTTGACAATTGTTTGCTCCCTGCTCGCGGTGGCCTCACATGCGCAGGAAGACAGCTGGACGGTGCGGCTAAACGGCCGCGTTCTGCTCCATACTTCCGTGGAAGGCCGGGTGTTGAAGGTCACCAGCTCACAGTGGAAACGGAGCGGCCGACTCGAAATACGTTACCATGACGCACAAAAACATTTTTGGATCCGCAGCTTTCAGCTCCATGACGAAGGCGACAACATGATTTTTTCTGCCGACAGCCTGCAGCGCCTGAACATCTCGCTCGCGAAGCTGCGGCGGCTATTCGCGGGAAAAAAGGAATTGCGCGTCTATACCGTGGTGCGCCCCGCTGACCCGACGATCGCGGTCCGCATCCGGCGGGTACATTTGTGTACCTTGCGCCTCCCCTGAAAATGCGTCGTCATATTATTTATATAGTGAACCCGGTCTCGGGGACGCGGGACAAAACCCGCATTCAACAGCTCATTGAAAAAAAAATGCAGCAGGCCTCGATTCGTTTCCTCATCGTTCCTTCCGTGGCCGGAGGAGACTACCAATACGTGAAGGCCCTCATCCGCGAGCACGGAACGACCGACGTGGTGATTGCAGGCGGAGACGGTACAGTCAGCCAGGTAGTCGGCGCGCTTTGTTCGGAGAACCTGAACTTCGGCATCATCCCTTGTGGGTCCGGAAATGGCGTGGCCTACACGATGAAAATCCCCACCCGCGCGGAACGGGCGCTGGACCTGGTCATCGCGGGCCGCAGCGAATATATGGACGGGTTTTCAGTGAATGGGAAATTTGCCTGCATGCTCTGCGGCCTCGGATTCGACGCCCGTGTGGCACACGATTTCGCCAACCAGCCGAAACGGGGACTCGCCACCTATGTTCGACAGGTAATCCGGAATTTTTTTTCCGCGAAGACTTATGCGTTTTCGATCGCCGTAGGAGAAAAAATTTTCAGCACCCGCGCCTATTTTCTCAGCATCGCAAACAGCAACCAGTTTGGAAATAATTTCCGCATCGCTCCCAGGGCAAGCATGAGCGACGGGCTGCTGGACATTGTGATCGTCACCGACCGCGGAAAGATCGGTGTGATTTACCATACCCTGCGCCAAATCTCGGGGCGGGTACAACTGCAGGATCCCGAACTGATTCGTGAAAAAGGAGTCATTTATTTTCAAACGTCGCGGTTAACGATCGGCAATTCCCAGGGTGCTCCTTTGCACATTGATGGGGATCCGGCCGAAAGCGCCGAAGAATTGGAGATTGAGATCAGGAAGCGCTGCTTCCGCTTGATCCAGCCATAAAAACTTACGGCCACGCCGCCGGGGAAGAAAGTGGCCGGTTCAGAATTTCCAGGACTTTTTTAAAGCTCGCCTGGTTGGCAGTGGAGTGCACGGAGTTTACAATATCGCGTTCCTCGCGCCGGGTAAGATGAAAATTCAGTGCGGCTTTGTTTTCCTCATTGTCGGCCGCGTACTGGAAGCCAACCTTGTAAATCTCGAGATTGCTTTTGGTAGTGTAATAGCTGATCATGTCGTTTTGAAAATATTCCATCATCTTAAACCAGTTGTGCTGCAGCAGGAAGAAAGGACGCGTGGCGTGGTCGCTGATATCGTCGGACAGGTACGGAAACTCCCAGCCTCCCGCCCGCCGGTCACGGATCTCGATGAGCAGGACTCCACTCGTGTTGGCGCGGATCCATTCGTCAAAATTTTCCAAAAAGCGCAGCGACGTTTCCTGCCCGTAATTGTCGCGAAGACCGGCGTCCATCACATCAACAACCGGTTCGGTGGGAAGCCACACGTTTGGAAGCACGATCGGGAAAGTGGCGTTCATGCGAAGGGCTGTCAGGACGCGAAGGTTGTGCGGATCCTGCTTTGCGAAAAAAGAGTTGAAATCGATCACATCCGGGTCGTTGAACGGGATCCTCGAAGTATCCTGCCGCGCGCGCATCATGAACCGGATGGGTTGTGTGCTGATGATCATCTTCCTGCTGTCGCGGGTTACCACCGAATTAAAAAAAAGCAGCGGAATTCTGGCCTGGCGCTCGTCTTCGACATAATCTTTCAGCAGCTTGTTCAGATAACCTCGTGTATTTGTATTCAGCTTTTGCTCAAAGGCATAGCCCCGATCCTTTACGTAGCGGTATGAACCCACCCGGAACTTCTGCGCCGGCGCAATCAGGTCGCGGGCAACGAAAGACGAAAATGTGGGATTGAGCAGGTCGCCGGCGATGTCGTTGACGTATTTCGAATCCTGCAAACTGAGCGTATCGCCGTTCAGTTTCCGGAGATAAAGTTCCCGGAAATAGGCCGCACCGATCAATCCCCCCGAAGCTCCGCTAATGAGTACCGTTCGCTTCATGATTCCCCCGTTGGTCATGCTGTCCAGGTACTGCAGCACACGCATCGTGAAGGTTCCGCTTCGGTTGCCTCCGCCGCTGGTGTTGATGAGCACCATCATCGGCCGCTCGGCCCCCTGCTGCTGTTTCCAGCGGTTGAGGATGGCTATCATATTTTTCCGGTCGGCCTCCGCCTGTTCCTCGCCGCAGACAGCAAGCAACCCTTCGCGGGAATAATGCGGCCGTTCTTCGCGGTTCTGGTAGTTCAGCCCATATGCCTTGTTGCGGGGATCGATCCAGTTGAGCTTGTAGAATATGTCGAGCACGAGAATCAGCGCAACCAGGTAAGGCACGCTCCAGCTTTGCAAAAAATAGGTAAAAGCTCCGGCCACACCTATCAGGATTGAAAAGAAAATGGTGATGCTGGCGGCAGCCGGAAGCTGGAAAACCGGGTAATCCAAAAAGAAACCCGTGATCACCAGGAAAACAAAGGCTGCAAACACGGAGAGGATTGCCGCGAAATGGTGACGCTTGAAGATGGATTCCACAAATTCTCGCGTATAGTGGCTTACGTCGCGAACGCGACGAATCCGGAAAAAGTTTTCGAAATACCATTCTACCCGCATGAAGCTCTCCGAGTGATAGACCTCCCGTACCGGGCGCAGATGCGTGATGTATTCAGTGGGATTTTGAATGATGGGCATCATCCGTCGCATGATCGAACGGTCGGCGCGGAAGAAATAAATAAATGAGAGGCCCAGGATCAGCAGCAGTCCGAACAGAAACCCCGCAGCCAGGAATGCGAATTCAACAGTGCTGACCAGCTCTTTGCGGTGTACGAACTCGTAAGCCTTGAAAAAGTAGAAAACCAGGAAAATAACCGGGATGACGGAATTGTTAATGCAATACTTTACAAAAGGATTCGTTGTTGCCGAGAGAAACCGGAAATGCCTGCTGAACAGGATGAAGCTGGTGATGTTCCAGCTCATGATGAACATACCCAGTGCGATGCCCACGACCGCCGTCGCGAAAGCGTTCACGTTGCCCAGGTATTCCGGGGCGAGAAAAAGCGAATCCGCCCCAAATGTTCTCATGAAGCTTCCGTTCACAGTCGTAAAGAGGATCACCCAGAAGAGCAACAGCACCTGGTATTTCCTGAAATGGAGAAAAACCAACTGGATCGGGAAAGAACGATAGAACCCTCTTAGCCAGTGTGACATCCGGAAAAAAAGATGGTATGCGTTAAAAATACCAATAAAAGGAGGCATTTCCGCGGACCGCCTTCTTTACCGGGCACGCATCAATTCCTTCTTACAAGGAAAAGTAGCCAGGCCAGCGAAAGAATCAGGAGCATGGCTACAAACTGGTGGGCCACTGCGACCCAAAGGAAGACGGATTGACGGGCAGCACTCAGCACCGTAAGTATACCCAGCAGCACCTGCGTGAACACAAGCATCGGAAACAGGTGTCGGCTCCGCCGAAACGTTTCGCTGCCGTTGACACGCGCTGCCTTTATCCACCAAACAGCGGCGAGCACAAAAATCAAATAGGCGAGGTTTCGGTGAATGAAATGGACCACCACGGGATTATCGAAGAGAAAACTCAGCCCGGTGAAACGTCGGTCGCCAAAAGATGTGAACGCGTGCGGCAGCCAACTTCCGTTTATGTCCGGCCAGGTGGGTGCGGCTGGAGCGGCCTTAAGCCCGGCCATAAATGCACCGTATATCAGCTGAGCGAGCGTAACGTACAAAATGACGCGCGTGAACCGGTTCATGCCGCGATGCAGAAAAACCTCCCGGTCCGGGATCAGCAACTGTAAGGCAAACCAAAGCGTGTAAACGATAAGACCCAGCGCGAGTATGAAATGAATCGCGAGACGGTAATGGCTTACGTAAACTCTTTCAGAATCGCCGAGCCCGCTCTGTACCATGATCCAACCCACCAGGCCCTGCAGCAACCCCAGCAGAAACAGGAGTATCATGGGTCGGATCATTCTCCGATTGAATCTCTTCTGCGCCAGGAAAACGGCAAAAGGAACCAGGAAGGCAAGGGCGATGAGCCTTGCCCATAAGCGATGGAGCCATTCCCAGAAAAAAATAAACTTGAAATCTTCGAGGCTGAAGTGCGGATTCAGGTACTTATACTGGGCAATTTGTCTGTATTTTTCAAAAGCCTTGCTCCACTCCTCTTCGTTCAGTGGAGGAAGAACACCGAGTATAGGTTTCCATTCCGTTATGGAAAGTCCCGATCCCGTGAGGCGGGTGATGCCGCCAAGCAACACCTGGATGATCATCATGGCAAGGCCGACCAGAAGCCAGATGGCAATGGGTCGGGTAGATTTACGGGCTACGAGTTCATGCATGCCGGCCGCAAAGGTAAACGGGGCCGCTTTGAGTTTTTCACAAACGCTTGCTCCGGTTTGTTTTTTTCGTACCTTTTTTCCTCTCGCAACCGATCTTTTAAGAAAAAAACCGCTTTCTTATGGCTAATAACGAAACAAAGACCGACCGCCGCCGTTTTCTGGGAACGCTGGCCAGCGGAGCCGCGCTGGTTGGGCTCTCATCTCTTCCATCGGTAAATCTGCAGGCTGCAGATAATTTTGTTTCTGATAACATTGAGGACCCGGAGCTTCTTTTCCGCAACCTGAAGGGCAAGCACCGTGTAGTATTCGATGTTACTCACCCGCATCCGGAAGCGTTGTTGCCTTTTGCGTGGCCGAGGATTTTTCTGGTAACTAATGAGGCAACGGGCACGCCCACCAAAGACAACAGCGTGGTCGTGGTGCTTCGGCATACTGCAATTCCCTACGCTTTCGAAGACAAACTCTGGGCGAAGTACAATTTCGGAGAGGTTTTCAAGGCACTTGACCCGGCTACTGGCAAACCTTCAACACGCAATCCATATTACCAGCCCGCCAAAGGAACCTATAAGGCGCCGGGTGTGGGCGAGGTTCAGATCGGGATTGACGAGCTCCAGGCCAGCGGCGTGAAATTTGTCATTTGCAACGTAGCCATGACTGTTTACAGCACTGTGCTTGCAGAGAAAATGGGAATGAAGCCGGAAGAAGTGCTTACGGAATGGAAAGCAGGGCTTTTGCCGGGAATTGTTCCTGTTCCTTCGGGTGTCTGGGCTATCGGACGCGCGCAGGAGAATAAGTGCGCCTACATCTTTGCCGGCTGATTGATCATCGCTTCAAATTCTTTTCCCTCGCCTGCCGGATAGGGGGAAAAGGTCCGTATTTGTGCTGCTCTTCGGAAAAGCCGTCGGCATAAGGTCCGAAAGGGTAATCAACCGGCTTGGTTTCGATACGCGGCCAGTCATACGGGAATTTCTTTTCCGGCCGCGGCTGTGAGCTGATGTATGCAGCAACGTCCCAGGCTTCTTCGTCGGACAGTTGTGGCGGACCGAAAGTCGCGGCGTAGGGCATGTTGTATTTAATGAAGGCAGCCAGGCGCGAAAGCCGGTAGAGCCCGGCGCTGACGTTATAACTGTTCGGTCCCCAGAGGGGAGGATAAATATAGCCGCTCGAGTCCGGCCACATGGCCCCCCCGCCGTCGCTCCCGTGACAACGCTGGCACGTGCTCTGGTAGATTCTTTTTCCTTTTTCCGGATCCGCCGCTCTTGCAAGGAAAGGCAGCTCCACGATTCCCGAACCTGCGGGCTTCACGTTCTTTGGAACCCCTTCACCTACCCAGTGGAAATAGGCGAGCATGGCTTTCATCTCGCGACTTTTGGTATCGATGCTTTTCCCATTCAGGCTGCGTTCCATGCATTCGTTGATGCGGAACTCAATGTTCTCCATCTTTCCGCTGCGGTCCCTGAACTTGGGATAAGTGGAAGCAACTGCGGCGAAACTATTTCCAAAAGGCCGCAAGCCTGCCTCCACGTGGCAGTTCTGGCAATTCATCCCGTTTGTAACCGGCGCCACGATACCTTTCGGACCGAAATATTTGGAAGTATTCACGATAAGTTCGCGGCCGTAGCGAATCAATTCGCCCTCAGGATTATCCGGAACCAGGTTAATATCGGGCGGAAGCCATTCACCCTGGACCCAGGTATTGTGTGGCGCGGGTTTTCGCGGGGCAGCGAACCGCGTATCTTTCACGATCAGGAAGAATATTATCGAACCGAAGAGCGCAGGAAACCAGGAAGAGCGGAACAGTTTCATAAGCGGAACCATTAGGCGCTTCCTAATTTACTGAATTTTCCCGGAAGAATTTTTTTCCTCATCGCGCCTTCCAATTTTCAGCACCCTTATTTTTGAGCGAATGCTGCTGCCATTCTACCAGGACAGATACGCCGAAGCCGGCTGCGACGAAGCGGGGCGCGGATGTTACGCGGGTCCGGTATATGCGGCGGCAGTCATCCTTCCCCGTGATTTTCAGCATCCCCTTCTAAACGATTCAAAGCAGCTCACTGCAGAGACCCGTTATGAACTGCGACCGCTCATCGAAAAGGAAGCAATTGCCTTCGCCGTTGCGAGCGTGGACAACGACGAGATCGACAATATCAACATCCTGAACGCATCTTTCAAGGCAATGCACCTGGCCCTGGATCAGCTCAGAAGACGTCCGCGTTTCCTGCTCGTGGACGGAAACCGGTTTACGCGGTACCGCAGGCTTCCGCACCGCTGCATTGTGCAGGGCGACGGGATTTATGCTTCTATTGCCGCTGCGAGCATCCTCGCAAAGACCTACCGCGATGACTACATGACTCGTCTGCACGAAGAATTTCCACATTATGCCTGGATCACCAACAAAGGTTACGGCACCCCCGAACACCGGCGGGCGATGAATGAGTTTGGGCTCTCCAGGTATCACCGAAAAACCTGGCGCCTCTGCGCGCAGCAGCCTGAGCTTTTTGACGAATGCTGAAAATTGGGGGCGCTTTAAACCCGTCAACAGCGCGGCTGTCTTACGTGAAAAAAAGCACCATGAAAAATTTCATCACTGTGGGTTTTGCTTTACTCGTAATGTCAACCGTGGCTTCTGCCCAGGGTCCCGGTGAGCGGCTCCGCCGTCAGCGCGCAGCTCATGAATTCAGGGAGCGCCCCCCGCTGAGTCTCCGGGAACGAATGCAGCTGAAAAAAAATTATATCCGCTACCGCATCGCGCAGCGCAGGGCCAAAGGCGATGGCGTGATCACGCCTTTGGAGAAAAGACGGCTGTACCAGATACGTAAACAGAACCGTCATCAGTATTATCGTTTTCGTCACAACGACCGCCGCCTCGCCTGATCCTTTACGGTTCTTATGCGAGCATTATTGACGCGACGCAACACCCCGGGATGGGGTGTTTTTGCTTTATAAATTGTATTTTGCAAGGCAGAACCCTAACTCAACCAAGCTGCTATGAGATTGAGACCGGTTGCCGCGTTTGATACCATAGAGCCTGCCGTTTTCAAACGAGAGTTCTACGACACGGGCACCCCGGTCGTCATCCGCAAACTTTCCCACGAATGGCCAGCGTTTCAAAAATGGAACTGGGATTTTTTTAAGGACCTGGTGGGCCATAAGCGCGTCCCCCTTTACAACAATGTCAAAAGCGACCAGTACACGCCGGTGAACCGCGCCGACGATTACAAGACATTTGGAGAATACATCGATATGATCCGGACGGGACCGGCCGCCTGGCGGATTTTCCTGTTCAATATTTTTGATCACGCACCGCAGCTTATTGAAGACTTTATGTGGCCAGAGTATCTGATGAAGGGGTTTGTAAAAAAATATCCGATGCTTTTCACGGGCGGTGCGGGTTCTATCACGCACATGCACTTCGACATTGACCTCTCGCATATTTTGCATACCCAGTTCGTCGGCCGAAAGCGCGTGCTGATGTTCCCATTTACGGAACAATACAAGATCTACCGCAAGCCGTTTGAGGTGCTGAGCCTCGCGGATTTTTCCAACTATTATCACGAGGGGCGTCCTGACTATCAACGGTTTCCTGCCCTTCGGCTGGCAGAAGGCTACGATTTCGTTCTTGAACACGGTGACACGCTGTTCATGCCTGCGGGCTACTGGCATCACATGGAGTACCTCGAAAGTGGCTTTGCGCTGAGCCTGCGTGCCCTTCAACCTTCGCTGTCCGGCAAGCTCAGGGGAGCGTGGAACCTTCTCGGCATGCGAAGCATTGATACGGTGATGAAAAAAACCGCGCCGCGATGGTGGTACGAAAGAAAGAAAAAGCAGGTGTTCGCTAAGGCGGAGAAAGAGCTCGCGGCTTTCAGCTGATCACCCAAACCTCGTTTCCGCGTAGCAACTTGTCCAGGTCTGCCGGCCGCTTCGCGCGCGCCTCCTCAATCTGGATTGCCATCACGTCTTCGTAGCAGGGACGGTCTGCCTGATAAAACACGCCAAAGGGACGCGGAAGGTGGCCTTCAATCGCGGGATCGTCGAATATCCGTACCAGTATCTGCGCCTTGTACATATCGCGTTCGTCATGTATCCAGCAATCGTCCGCACTGTAGCCATTATTAAGGTCCACGATCACCGGAGTGAATCCGTCGAGCCGGATTCCTTTTTCCCGGTTCGGTCCGAAAACGAGCGGTTTACCCTGCTCAAGAAATAAAGTTTCCTGGGCCTTTGTGCCCTTCTCCGTATAGATCTCAAAAGCTCCGTCGTTAAAGATGTTGCAGTTCTGGTAGATCTCCAGGAAGGAAGCTCCCTTATGCTGATGCGTACGCGTCAGCATCGACTGCAGATGTTTCGGGTCGCGATCCATGCTCCGGGCTACGAAGGTCGCGTCTGCGCCCAGCGCCAGTGCCAAAGGATTGAATGGATGATCAATACTCCCAAAGGGAGTGGACTTTGTGACCTTGTTTACTTCCGAAGTGGGTGAATACTGACCTTTCGTTAGGCCGTAGATCTGGTTGTTGAAAAGGAGTATGTTCACATCGAAATTCCGCCGCAACAGGTGAATGGTGTGATTCCCACCGATGCTCAACCCGTCCCCGTCGCCGGTTACGATCCACACACTCAACTCGGGACGCGAAGCTTTCAGGCCGGACGCAACGGCGGTTGCGCGGCCATGGATTGAATGCATCCCGTAGGTATTCATGTAATACGGGAAACGGCTGCTGCAGCCGATTCCGGATATGATAACGATGTTTTCTTTCGGAATGCCGAGAGTAGGCATCACTTTCTGCACCTGCGCCAGGATGGAATAGTCCCCGCAACCGGGACACCATCTCACTTCCTGGTCGGTTACAAAATCTTTTGCGGTCAGGACAGGGGTGGCTGTTTCGCTCATAAAACTGCTTCTTCGCAAATTTAAAGAATTGAACGCAGCCCCCGGTGAACGCCGACAAATTAGCCTGGTCTTAGGGAATCGTAAACCTGCTTCAAGAAATCCTCATGCCCCTCAGCCGTATTATTACGAAAGCTGCCCGGCTTTTACTCGATTTGAGAACAAACCATTAAAAAAGTGCACTATGTATGAAAAGAGGGCGTTATACTTGCACAAACCTGTACCTCTGAAAAACCACCACCATGAGCTGGAACTCTATTCTCGGATTCGTAGCAACCATCGCACTGTTTTTCCCCATCATTTTCATACTTGCGCTACGGCTCAGCCGCTACCGCACATTCCTGGCTCTGCTGCTCTATTACAGCCTTGTGCTGGCCTACAACCTGCTTTCGCAGGGCTACATCCATGCAGGGCCGGAAGTGATCCGTGGCTGGGGCATTGGAAATAATCTTCTCGACGCGCCGCTGCTTTTGATTGCCCTTACGTATTACAGCCCGAGCAACCGGCTGACTACCCGCATGCACCTGCTGGTGTTGCTGGTGCTTCTCTTCGAAATGGTGGTGATATTACTGAATGGCTTTAGTGTGAAAGCGATCACGGTGGTCATGGCGCCTAATCTCGCGATGATTCTCTGCTTCTGTTTTTCCTTCTTCATCCGCCAGGTCCGGATTACCGTGATGCACAGCAAGGCGCTCGGAAAATCGCTGATGATCTCTTCGCTCCTTTTCGCTTATGGCTGCTACTCGCTGATATACCTTATGTATTATGTCTTCAGGACTCCGCACAAGGAAGATACTTTTCTTGTGTACTTCCTGGTCACCATATTCTCGTCCTGCCTGATGGCTGCCGGCATCCTGGTGGAAAGCAAATGGATTCGCAAACTGGAAGAGGCGCGCATCGCGCGGCGGGAGCTCCTCCAAATTTACCAGGACCGGGCGCGACCCGTTGTTTTGCGTCAACCCATCGCACAAGGGGAACTCGATTAAAAACAATACCGGCCTTCCGCGATCATTTTATCGGCTATCCGCCTTCTGGCGCTGCGCGTGTTGAACGCCTCCGCTTTCGTGAAACGCTTTAACCCCATCAGCATCATACGCTGCTCGTCGCCTTCGGCAAATGAGTTGATGGCGTCCTTTCCTGCCTTATTCACGCGGTCGGCAGCATCGTAAAGATAAGTTCGCATGATATCCTGCTGCAGGCTGCTGGCCGGGTCGCCGCGTTCTTCCGAGACTCTCATCACCCGCAGCAGCACGCTCTCAGCATGAAAAGCCTCGATAGCCATGTCTGCAATGTTCATCAGGATTTCCTGCTCGCCTTCAATTTTCATCATTAGCTTTTGTACCGCTGCCCCGGCTACCAGCAAAATGGCCTTTTTCAAGTTTGCGATCAGCTTTTTCTCCGAAGCGTATGGAAGGTCGGAGCTGTCCCCGAAATCGGGAATGCTCATCAGTTCCTTCTGTACGCCCATGGCTGCTCCCATCAGGTCCAGCCTTCCCTGCATCGCGCGCTTCAGGGTCATGTCGAGAATCAGCAGCCGATTGATTTCGTTTGTTCCTTCGTAGATGCGGTTGATGCGGCTGTCCCGGTAAGCGCGGGAAATATTATACTCGGCGCTGAACCCGTTGCCGCCATGGATCTGCACCCCCTCATCCACAACAAAGTCGAGCACCTCGCTTCCATACACTTTCAGTATAGCGCATTCCACTGCGTATTCTTCTGCTGCCCCAAGCAAAGATTCATTGAATGCCTTGCCTGCGGCAAGCAGCTCGGCCTCTCTTTCGTCAACCAGCCTGGCGGTCCGGTAAAGCGCGGACTCGCCGGCAAAGACGCGGATCGCCATTTCTGCGAGCTTGTGTTTAATGGCGCCGAAATTGGAGATGGGCTGTCGGAACTGTTCCCTCGTTGTAGCGTACTGCACACTTTCCGTTACGGCGCGCCGCGCGCCGCCGATCGCGGCGGCGCAAAGCTTGAGACGCCCGATGTTCAGAATATTGAAGGCGATCCGGTGTCCTTTCCCAATCTCCCCCAGTACATTTTCTACCGGCACTTTGCAATCCTGGAAATAAAGCTGCACCGTGGACGATCCTTTGATCCCCATTTTATGCTCCTCGGGACCCTGGGTGAATCCGTCCGTACCGCGGTCCACGATGAAACCGGTAAATTTTTCACCATCCACTTTCGCAAAAACAGTATACACATCGGCAAACCCGCCATTCGTAATCCAGCATTTCTGTCCGTTGAGCAGGTAGTATTTCCCATCATCGCTGAGCCGAGCCGATGTCCTGGCACTCAGCGCATCGCTGCCGCTGTTCGGCTCTGTGAGCCCATAAGCTCCGGCCCATTCGCCGGAGATCAGCTTCGGCAGATATTTTTTCTTCTGTTCCTCGTTTCCAAAATAGAGTATGGGCAGGGTGCCGATACCGGTATGCGCTGCTATGGCGACCGAAAAAGAATGACCCGCTCCGAGATATTCGTTGACAATGGTTGAAGTCACAAAATCCTTTCCAAGCCCGCCGTACTCTTCAGGAAACGAGACCGCAAGCAGTCCCTGCTCTCCTGCGCGCCCGAGCAGCGATTTCATCAGTCCCGGCTCCAGGTTGTCGATCCTGTCGAGGATTGGGTACACCTCCGTTTCCAAAAAACGCAGGCATAGATCGCGGATCATCATCTGTTCCTCCGAAAAATTTTCGGGCGTAAACATTTCCTCGGGCGCCGATTCACGGATCAGCCATTCCCCTCCACGCAGTACCTTCTTACTTTCGGTAGTTGTGCTCATGATAAATTATTATTTCAAATTGTTGTAGACGATCTGCAATACTTCCCGGCACCATTCAATCTTGCTTGCGGGCACGGACTGAAGCGCTTCGTGCAGGGTCTCGTCCGCGAGCCGCATGGTAGGCTCTTCCAGCTTCTGCGCCTGCCGCGTCAGAAAGATGCGGTTCACGCGCCGGTCGTTGTCTGCAGCCACGCGCTTTACAAGATTCAGACGCTCCATATTGTCCAGCAGCCGCGTGATGCTCGGCTTGTCGCGAAACGTCGCGTTGCAGAGCTGCTGCTGACTTTGGCCGTCTTCCTTCCAAAGGTGGTACAGCACGCTCCACTGCTCGATCGTCAGGTTGAGCCCCGCGGTATTGAATTTTTTTTGCAGCCGCCGGGCAATTGCCGTGGAGGCTTTGCCGGTAATAAAACTGTACAGCTCGCCTTTCGAAAATTGGTTGTTTGGCATATAGTTGTTTATACAACTAATCAAATTTAGCCTTATTTTTGGAACTCCGCAACACTGTTCGGGAAATTTGCTGTGACGCAACAATTCCTCTTATACCAGCGCTCCTCGATCTGCTATTACCGGTTTGGTTCCGGACCGATACCGGTCTACTGCTTTCACGGCTATGGCGAATCCGGGGAATCATTCGGCTTTCTGGAAAAATTCGCGGGTGACCGCTTCACATTCTACGCCCCTGATTTGCCCTTTCACGGAAAAACCAAGTGGGGGGAAGGATTAAAGTTCACTCCGGGCGATCTCGGAGCTATCATCGCAGGCATCGAGTCGGACAACGGGATAGGTGCCACTATCCGGCCGGTATTGATGGGCTTCAGCCTGGGGGGCCGCGTGGCGCTTTCGCTTCTCGAATTACGCCCCGAAAGAACTTCAAAGCTTGTTCTGCTGGCGCCTGACGGACTGAAGCTGGATTTCTGGTACTGGCTTTCCACGCAGACCCGTTTGGGAAATAAACTGTTTCGTTATACCATGTACAAACCAGCCTGGTTCTCCTTGCTGCTGAGCATGATCAACCGGCTTGGACTGGTGAACGCAAGCATTTTTAAGTTTGTAAGATTCTACATCGGCGACGCCGGTGTGCGGGAAGCGCTTTATTGCCGGTGGACTGCCCTCCGGGAACTGCGGCCGCGGCGGCGACGCCTGCAAGCGGCAATTCGCCGCTGGGATATTCCTGTGCGTATAGTTTATGGAAAGCACGACCGGATCATCTCGGCCAGGCGTGGGCGGAAATTCACTACCCGGATGGAATCCCAGGCGAGGATCTACGTAATCAACTCCGGGCACGAGCTGCTGCGTGAAAAACATGCCGCCGAACTCTTGCCCGCCCTGAACGAGTGATTAGATTTGTTGCCGATGGCAGTCGCGATCGTACTCATATTGCTTACCCTGGGGTACGGTCTTCTTATTTTATATTACTATTCCGCCTGGCGTTCCGTCCCGGAATTTTTGCCGCCGGAAAGAAGGCCGAAAACCCGCCTTTCAGTCATAATCCCTGCTCGAAACGAGGAGCGGCACATTCCTGGTCTCCTCGATTCCCTACGCGTTCAGACTTATCCAAAAGACTTGGTTGAAACAGTAGTAATCGATGACCACTCGACGGATTCCACCGCCGAAATTGTTGCCTGCGATCTTTCGGTGCGCCTCATCCGGCTGGAGGGCGAAATAGTCAACGCTCAGAAAAAAAAGGCGATCGAAACAGGTATTCGTTCCGGCCAGGGCGAATTCATCCTCACTACCGATGCGGACTGCATCCTCCCTCCATCCTGGCTTGAAACGATGGCGGCATTCCGGGAATCCCGGAATTCGGCTTTTATCGCCGCGCCAGTGAGGCTCAGTTGCAATAATTCCTGGCTGGAGCGTTTCCAGTGCCTCGACTTCCTCGTCTTGCAGGGAATTACCGCAGGGTCCGTTCATCGCGGCGTTCATGCCTTATGCAATGGCGCTAATCTGGGATACGAGCGTGCTGCTTTCGAAGCGGTGAATGGCTTCGCCGGCATCGATCACATCGCTTCAGGCGACGACCTTTTGTTGATGCAGAAAATCCGGAGCCGCTATCGCGACCGGGTTCATTACCTCAAATCTAATTCCGCTATTGTCATCTCCGCGCCGATGAGCACCTGGAACGAACTGGTTCATCAGCGCATTCGCTGGGCCAGCAAAACCTTTCACTACAAAGACGCGCGACTTTTTGCAGTGCTGGCGCTTGTGTTTGCATTCAACCTGACTTTTCTTTTCCTGTTGGTCGCGGGGTTTTGGAACTTTTGGTACTGGCTAACCTTTATCATTCTGATGATCATCAAGACACTTGTTGAGCTTCCTTTCGTGGCTTCCGTGGCGCGGTTCTATGGTCAGGAGCGGTTGTTGACGTCTTTTTTCTTTTTTCAGCCGCTGCACATCGCCTACACCATTATCGTCGGTTTCCTCGGCCAACTGGGCACCTATCGCTGGAAAGGTCGCCGGGTGCGGTAGCCGTTTTCTCTCTATCTTTTCAGCGTGATAGTTCCCGAGCAATCATTTTCCCGCGCCGCCTGGCGAAGATTGCGAAAAAACCCGGGCGCGGTCTTTGGAATATTCGTGATTGCAATCGCGATACTTGTCGCGGTATTCGGTTATTTCGTCGCTCCCGACCCTTCACCGTTTGCAAACCGGATCATCCTGGAAATCGGCGGTGAAAAGCCGGGAACCAGCCGCGAGTTCCTTCTCGTGAAAAAAGACCCGCCCGTGCAGAACGTGGGAACTCCGGAACGCATGCTGTACGGACGTGAAGACAAATATTTTTATCTGCCGATTGTGCAATACGCAAGGAAAGGCGACAGCATCATTGTTGAAAAATATGTGGACGAAGGAGTCAGCGAACGCCAGGCTTTTCACATTTCGGCACTGGCCCCGGATCCTGTCGTGAAGCTGAGGTTTCTGTTGGGTACCGACAAGTACGGCCGCGACATCCTCAGTCGCCTGTTGATCGGCACCCGTGTCAGCCTGAGCGTGGGGCTAATCACCGCGATCATTTCGCTCATGATCGGGCTCGTACTCGGTTCGCTTGCTGGTTATTTCCGGGGGCGAATTGACCATGTAGTCATGTGGTTCATCAATGTGTTGTGGAGCATACCTACCCTGTTGTTGGTATTCGCGATTACGCTCGCGCTGGGGAAAGGATTCTGGCAAATCTTCATCGCAGTCGGACTCACGATGTGGGTAAACGTGGCCCGGCTCGTGCGCGGTCAGGTACTGGCAGTGCGCGAACTGGAATTCGTAGAGGCGACGCGGGCGCTTGGCTTTTCGCACGCACGCACCATCGTCCGCCACATATGGCCCAACATACTGGGGCCCGTGCTGGTGATCACCGCTTCCAATTTCGCTTCGGCTATCGTGATCGAAGCAGGCCTTAGTTTTCTCGGAATCGGAGTGCAGCCGCCGCAGCCCAGCTGGGGATTGATGATCAAAGAAAACTACAATTTCATCATCACGGAAAACCCGATGCTGGCGCTGGCACCCGGTTTTGCCATTATGTTACTTGTGCTTGCCTTCAATTTGCTGGGCAACGGCTTACGCGACGCGCTTAATGTGCGAGGACGTATCTGATTCCCCGCGTGATTGGAGGTCTGCGATGATGAGCATGGCGATACAAAAGAAAAAGAAGCTTCCCACCTTGTCTGTTTCGATCAGGTCGCTCAGAAGGTTGAGCGTGATCACTACAGAAAATATCGTTCCTGCAGTTATTGCGAGCGTCCGGTAAAACCGGTTCCTGATCCTGTGATACAGCTTTTCGGCGTAATACCAGACGGCCGCGGTCAGCAACAGGAAAATAATCAGGGCCGGCAATCCCTGTTCAATGGCCAACAACAGGAAATAATTGTGAACGGTTGACCGCTCGGGATTCTCACTTACCCAGGTTCGAAAAACGGGTAGCGCGTATTCCTGGTAGTGGTAGTAAAATGAATTGGGACCCACCCCGGTCAGGGGACGGTCGGGGATCATCCTCGCGCCAGCGACCCAGCGGTGAAATCGCTCCGCCGTGGAGATATCGCGACCGCGGTACGTTGCCCGAAGATGTTCCGCAAAATCCGGGTGAAAAATCGTGCGCTGGTAATCCGGCGCGAAACGCAGGTAATTTTCCCCTGACCGAAGCCAGAGGATAAATCCCGCGGAAACCACGACCGCGAGCACGAAGGAAACCAGCATCAGCCTGTGACGGATTAGCCACCACGATGCTGCTGCCGCTATAACGGCAAGCCACGCGCCGCGTGAAAAGCCAAAATACAAACCTGCAAGAATAATTACCAACGCAAGCCCCGTAAGCCAGCGTTTCCTTTTTTTCTGGAGCTGCCCTATCGCGATCACCATGGGCAGACTGCAGGCCAGCATGGCGCTATAATTCACGTGGTTCCGGAAAAAAGGAGCCACCGCCTCGTTCACCGATGCAAAACTGAATCCACGAAGAGCATGACGGCACAGGACGATGAGCACCACAATGGCGAGACTGAATAGAAACAGCCGTGCAGCCTGTCGAATGTGGAATTCATTCCTGAGGAAAACCAGGGGAGCGATCAGAAAAGCAAGTAAATACCAGCACTTCGCAAGTAGAAATTTCATCGCGATTTGAATATCGGCTGCAAAGAGGGCGCTCACGAGCGTCCAGAAAACTGCCATCACAAGCAACAGAAACAAAGGATGTCGCAGAAGTTGTGGCGGAAGCAGGGTAGGATCGTAAATGAGATAGCCTGTCACGATGAAAGCCAAAAAAATCATTATCGCTTCATCGGGAAGATCCATCGAAAGTGACTTGCTGACCTGTACTTCGACGGAAAACGGCAACGTGATCAAAAGTAGAAGGAGTACTGTCCGGGGGCGCACCCACCCCTCGTAAGCTGTTAAAACGAAAAACGGAACCAGCAACAACACGAGCTGGTCAAGTAAAGCGGCAGCGCCCGCAAACAGGACGAACATTGCCGACCATACGACCGGCATAAGGCTTCTATATCGCAGCAGGTTCATGCTTCTGACTTCTTGCGCTCAAAGAACAGCGCGAGCAAAAAACCAAAGAACAGGCTTGCAAAAAGACTCACTGCCAATATTCGAAGCCGGCGGGGCCGGTCAGGATGCACTGCCGGCGATGCTTTTTCGACAAGCACGAATGCAGCGGTTTTCGTTTCAACGACCGTTTCATACTGGTCGATCAATATTTCGTAATTGACGAGCCGTGCGTTCGCCATAGCTCGTCTTTCCGGCGCAATGCTGTCCATCCCGGATAGGAGGCGTTCCCGGCGCGACCGAAGACTTGCGAGCACGGCCCGGTTGCGCTCCTGCTGCACAGCCTGGTGCAGCTCTTGCAGTTTCTCTGCGAAAGCATTCGCCAGCTGGGGCGCGAGGTTGCGGTCGGTGTCCCAGACCTTGATTTTTAGTTCACCGTAACCGCTCTTGTACACGCGGCAGTTCTGGCGCAACAGCCTGGCTGCACGTTCGCGCACAAACTGCGAACCAGCATTGAGCCGGTAATGATCCCAAAGATTGAACTCGTCCGTGACGGCCAGGTAGACCGTATCGAGTTGCGCAGTCCCCACAAGGCGGTCCACGTCGTCCGTGCCTCCCAGCGGCGGATAGAGTGCCTCCACCTGATCACTGAAGATGGCGGCCTTGTCGCTGAACACCGGGCTGGCGGGAAGAGCGGTGACCACGGAAAGATATTGCCGGGGACGCATGAAGACGATCGTGCCGACCAGAAGGAGAGTAACAATAACGATCAGCAAAATTCGCCTCCACCATCGTAGAAAAACATAAGCCGGATCGGGCATGGGGATGGTTTAAGTTTTCAAATTACTGATGTTTTCAGCCTCGACCAATAGCTGCGCAGTTCCGGCCTCATAAGCAATACAAAAACTCCCGCGATCACGGCGCTCACGCCCACGAGCAACCATTCATTGATTCCCCAGCGTGTGCCCGCAAAAAGAAACATTGAAAGAATGATGGCCGCGAGAACATGAAGGCAAAGATTCCGAAATCCCGCCGGCATTTTTAGACGAAGCGTGCAATAGAGCATACAGCCGGCTCCTGCAGCGGCCTGGCTGAACACGGCAGTCCATGCTGCCGCGCGTGCGCCGTAATGCGGAATCAGCAGCAGGTTCGTACCCACGCTCAGGAACAATGCTGCCAGGATGATCAGGCAGAACGCGTGCAGGTGACCGGTAGCAGTGAGCACAGTTCCATAAATCTGAACGAGTGAGAGGCCGATAAGCGCAGGCATGAGCGAGGAAAGTATGGTGGCCGCCCCATCGATCCTCCCGCCATAGAGCAGGATGGCGAGCCAGTCGGAAAGAAAAAAGGAACACGTGGCTATTAGTATGCTGCCTAGCAACAAAAGATCGCGGCTGCCCAGCACCACCGAATTCACCGTTTCCCTATCGGTTCCCGCATGACGTGCTGCGAATGGTAACAGGAAGGAAGCAAATAAATAGCCCACCATGTTTGTCGCGTCAAGCAGTCGAAAGCCAGCCGCATAGAGCCCGGCTTCCGAAGCATCGCTTAGCCTTTCGATTAGAAATCCATCCAGCCGGTAATGAGCCGCCATCACAAAAAGTATCGCGGCGAAAGGCCAGATGTCGCGCAACAACCGGCGGGCCATGTTGTTTTTCATACGCAACTCGAAACGGACTCCCCGGCGAAACAGTACGGAAAGGGCGGATAAAGTGGCGAGGGAAATGCAGGCAAGTTGAAAAAATGCGAACCGTTCCACGGTTAACGTCTCAAAAACCAGGGGGAAATAAAGTACGCTGCCGCAAAGCAGGATCAACAGGGCTTTATCCAGCACCGAAAACCACGCGTCTGTGCGAAACCACTGATGTGCGGTGATTACCGAGCGAAAAAACAGAAAGAGAGAAGTCATCACCTGCATCAGCACCAGTGTGGCAAGCAGCCGCCAGTCGCGGATTCCCGCCGCCGCCGCGGTCACAGATACGGCAATTACGTAAGCGAAGATCATCAGCGTTTTTGCCCCAAGAAGGTTTCCTGCGTATTTCAGCAATTCCCCCTGGCCGGCGGAGAGTTGACGCTGAACATAACTGGTGAGCCCCCAGTCGAGCAGGAATCCCAGCACCACGGTCAGGTTGAACAGGGCAAAGTAGTGGCCATATGAACTACTTCCCGCCTGAAGCTGCACCTCACGGTCGATTCCAAAAATCCACACCGGCTTGATGACCGCGTTCAATGCCACGAGTAAGCCGAGCGAAGAAAAAAACCTGTAAACAATTTTTTCAGATGATGCGGACATTGCGATGGATGCTTTCTTCCAGGGAAATGAATGTTTCGGTTCGTTCGATCCCCCGGATCTTCTGCAGCTGGTCGTGCAGTACAGTACGAAGCTGGACGATATCCTTGCAAATCACTTCGGCAAACATACTGTAGTTACCCGTGGTGTAATTCACGCGAACGATCTCCGGCAATTTATGCAACTCCTTCGCGACCGCATCATAAAGCGAGCTTTCTTTCAAATAGATCCCGATGAACGCGATCACATCGTAACCCAGCTTTTTCAGATCCACCTTCAGCCTGGTGCCTTTTACAATGCCTGCCTGGCGGAGTTTCCGGATACGCACGTGAATGGTGCCCGCGGAGACGAATAATTTTTTCCCGAGGCGCGCGTAGGAGATTTCCGCGTCCTCCATAAGATGCTGGATGATCTGCAAATCCAGTTTGTCAACATTCAATCGGGACGCCATTTTCAGACTGCTTTTTGAATTTAGTAAACTAATTTACTTTAATTATTAAATATTTTCGAAGTTTTTCATTAAATACTTAAGAATTAGAAAACATTTAGCCCCGATTCTTTATTTTTGTTGCAGTTCTTTGTCGAAAGTCGCCTCAGGGCGGGCTCCCGATTCCTGACTCCCGACTCTCGACTCTACACTGTGGGGTGATGAAATTTTGGCAGACATGCCCTCTTGTCTCGGGGGTGGGGGTCAAAGGACAAACATAACATAGAGCCGACGTTACCAAGTTAACGCCGATGCAGACCCAGCGAAGCTGGTCTGCACGCCGACCGGTGAAGCCGCGTCAGCGCCAGGGTTGACCACTAAGCATTGTGTTGTAGCTAACTTCCCCGTGGAGGTTCGACTCCTCCCCTCACAGCAGCTCATTGGTTCATAGCTCGTGGATCATGGTTCATCGCGGGTGTTCATGGACGAAGGTCCATGGTCGATAATCAAGTTTGTCTTCCGACTTCTGGCTCCAACATCGCACTCCCACTGTTTCTCCGCACTGGTTCATGGCTTTATTGGTTCATGGCATATGGATCATGGTCACTGGACTATTGACTATTGACTATTGACTATTGGCTATCGACTCCGACCTGAACTATCGACTCCCGACTCCGCACTCCCGACTCCGAACTCCCGACTCCCGGGTCCGCTGTCAACTGCAGCTTTCGTTCCACTTCGTGGATGGCACGAACGGACTTGATCACCGAATCGGGAGTAACAGAAATGGAGTCGATGCCTTTCTCTACAAGAAACTGGGCAAAATCCGGATAGTCGGAAGGCCCCTGGCCGCAGATCCCTACCTTGACGCCCGCTTTTTTTGCCGTGTCGATCAGCATCCCGATCAGTTTTTTTACAGCGTCATTGCGCTCGTCGTACAAATGCGCCACCAGTGAGGAATCGCGGTCCAGACCCAGGCAAAGCTGGGTGAGATCGTTGGAACCTATCGAGAACCCATCCACCTCGCGTGCGAAGTCCGCCGCGAGCAGAATATTTGAAGGAATTTCGGCCATCAGGAAAAGTTGTAGTCCAGACTGGCCGTGAGCGAGCCCGAAGTCGCGCATCGTTTCTTTCACCTTCTTCAGTTCAGCAACCGTGCGGCAAAACGGGATCATGACTGCTAGGTTGTCCAGTCCCAGTTCCTCCCGCACCTTCCTAATCGCGCAACATTCCAGTCCAAATGCTTCGCGGTACTCGTCGGAATAATAACGTGACGCCCCGCGCCAGCCGATCATCGGGTTTTCCTCTTGCGGCTCAAAATATTTGCCCCCCAGGAGGTTGAAATATTCGTTGCTCTTAAAATCCGAAAACCGGACAATCACGGACTCAGGGTAAAAAGCGGCAGCGATCTTCGCGATACCATACGACAACTTTTCAATAAAATATGTTTCCTCATTTTCAAACCCACGGATCATGTTCCGTATATCCTTGCTCAATTGCGGGTCATTCAGGGTGCGGTGACGCAGCAACGCGAGCGGATGCACCCGGATGTAATTATTGATGATGAATTCTTCGCGCGCCAGGCCCACACCCCGGTGCGGCAGGTGCGAAAACCGAAACGCCAGCGACGGTGAACCCACGTTCAGCATGAGCCGCGTGCGAATAGGCGGAAGCTGATCCAACCGCGTTTCGATCCTTCGAAACTGGAGTTCTCCCTCATAAACAACTCCCTCGTCGCCCTCAGCGCACGAGACCGTCACCATCTGAGTCGGTTGTAGCAGCTCGGTCGCATTACCGCAGCCCACGAGCGCGGGCACGCCCATCTCCCGGGCAACGATCGCCGCGTGGCAGGTGCGGCCACCCTTGTTGGTAATGATTGCGGCAGCTTTTTTCATGATCGGCTCCCAGTCGGGATCTGTCATATCCGTTACCAGAATTTCTCCCTCCCGGAATTCATTTCCTTCCGCGAGCCGCTTGTCAAGAGTGTACATGATGTTCACTTTTCCAACAGCGATCTTATCGCCTACCGCGATCCCCTTCAACAAGGGCGTCGCCTGGTGGGCCTCCATTTCATACTCCACCAATACGTCATGATCCTTTCGAGAATGAATTGTTTCGGGTCTCGCCTGTACGATGAACAGCTCGCGCGAAAGCCCGTCGTACGCCCATTCAATATCCATCGGGCACCAGCTTCGCCTCAGGCCGCAATAGTGATCCTCGATCAGCATCACCCATTTTGCCAGCTGCAGCACCTCCTCCTCGCGAAGTGAAAACCTTGCCTGTAGGCTGCGTTCCGTCTGGATTTTCCGGACTCTTTCGTCAGGATCGTCGCCATATACCATCATGTGTTCCTTGGCACCCAGCTTTTTTTCGATGATTGCCGGAAAACCCTTCTTCAACGCCGGCTTGAAAACTATAAATTCGTCCGGGGAAACACTTCCCTGGACAATCGTTTCCCCCAAACCATATGAACTGTTGATCACAACCACGTCCGGGAACCCGCTCTCCGTATCCAGCGAAAAAGCCACGCCGGCGCTGCCGAGGTCGGACCGCACCATTTTTTGGACGCAAATAGACAGCCCGACCTTAAAATGATCGAAATGGAAAGTCTGACGGTAACTAATCGCGCGATCCGTGAATAATGATGCGAAGCAGTTTCTGACTGCATTCATGAGTGCGGCCGGCCCACGCACGTTGAGGTAGGTTTCCTGCTGGCCGGCGAACGAAGCGTCGGGCAGATCTTCTGCCGTTGCCGACGAGCGTACCGCGACGTCTGTTTCCGCCTGGTCGTATTGTTGTGACAGTGCATGGTATGCGTCAATGATCTCCCCGCTTAGCTCCGATGGAAGTTTCGAATTCCGGATCATGGTCCGGACCTGGAGACCCGCACGACGCAGCGACTCCACGTTGTTGTAGTCAATTCCCCCAACCGCCTGGCGAATGCGCTCGTCGAGCCTGTTGAATTCTATAAATTTTCTGTAGGCATCCACCGTGATGATAAACCCGTCCGGGATATTCACGCCCAGGCGTGAAAGGTTCCGTAACATTTCGCCAAGCGACGCATTCTTGCCGCCAACAAGTTCAATATCCTCCAGGCCCGCCGAAGCGAGCGGGAGGATGTGGTTTTGATTTGACATGCGTTAAGTGTATGTTGAAAGATGTAATTGCGAGAAAATTGCCAACCCACCCAAGTGCTATCAATTCCGCCCAGTCTGAATACACGCATCGTCTGTTCAACTACTGACTATCGATTATCGACTCCGGTTATTATTGACGAATTCCGACTCAATCTTCCAGCCGGAACGTTATCGGCAGCTTATAACGGACCCTCACATTCTTGCCTCTGACCTTTCCCGGTGTCCATGCCGGCATGGTGGTGATCGCCCTGATAGCTGCTTCTTCGAGGCCGTAACCGAGCGGCTGGCCTACGACAGTTGGATTTACCACCTTCCCATTCTCATCGATTGAAAACTCGATCATGATGGTTCCTTCGATTTCATTGTTGATGGCGTCTTCCGGATACTCCAGACGGTCGTTGATGAATTCGGCGAGTGCAGCCTGTCCACCCTGGAACATCGGCGCCGTTTCCGCGTAATTATAAGTGCCCTCTTCATCTTGGCGGATTGCCTCCCGCTTCACCTCGCGTACCGGTACCGCGCTTACAGTTACCTTGCCTCGTCTCCGGCCGCCGGCACTCGTGCGACCGGAATACGAACCCGTGTCCGAATAATTTGTTTCACCCGACGTAGCAGGTGTGGTTGCGCCTGCATCATCAGTGCCCGCAGGAATGTTGTATTCGACTCCTGTGGAATTATTTTCCGATTTCTGTTCATTCCCACAAGCCGTCAAAACGAGGGCACAGAGAATTGCGCCCAGGGAGATTTGATTCAGAAAATTCAATAAGCTGGATCTCATATTTTTAAATTTTCCCTGCACAATTTGTTTTCTCTTAATTCCCAAACCCAATGCCATAATGACTCGTATTAACTTTGACGAATGGGCCAGAAAAAGCTAATTCGGTTCGCTGAGCTGAAGACATTCGGGAACGTGTTTGAGTTCCCTGAAAACATGCCGGGGAACTGGAGCCGGTTTTTTGGAAACCAAAATCCCATTGTGCTCGAGCTGGCCTGCGGAAAAGGAGAATACGCGCTCGGGCTGGCCCGGCTTCACTCCGAAAAAAACTTTATCGGTGTCGACATCAAAGGGAATCGAATCTGGGTGGGAGCAAAAAAAGCCATCCAGGAAAACCTTGGCAACGTGGCTTTCCTTCGCACACAGATCGATCACATCGCGGGTTACTTCGGGCCCGGAGAAGTGGAAGAGATCTGGATTACGTTTCCCGATCCGCAGCTCCGAATTTCGAAGGCGAAAAAACGCCTCACCCATCCGAAATTCCTGCGCCTTTATCAGAAGTTCCTCGTTCCGGATGCACGCATCCATTTAAAAACGGACAGCCCCGATCTCTACGCGTTCACGAAAACGGTAATTGCCTTTACCGGCGCGCGTCTCCACGCTGACGTGCAGGACCTGTATGCCGGGGACACCGCCCCCGAACTGGGAATTCGCACACATTACGAATCCCTGGATATTTCCGGTAGCAACCGGGTACATTACCTCAGCTTCAGCCTGCCGGTTCTGCTTCCGCCCGCCGAGGACGACCGGCGTCTTCAGGAAACGCTCAGAAAGGAAACACTCGCGGGGTAAATATTCTGCACTTCCGGCGCCGGCCTCCTCCAACCCCACTTTTGTACGGCACTGGCACAAACTATGCAAGTTTAAAGGCAAACCTGGATGATGAAACGCCTGATCCTCCTCACCGCCTTCATAATGTCAACCTGCCTGGTCCGTGCCCAGCAGAGATCCTTTAAAGACCTCGTCGGCCGATGGGAAGTGGTGGGCGATGCCGCATCCGGTTCCGGGCTGATCGTGGTCGACAGCTCGAACATCATCCTGACGCACAATGGGGAAAGAAAAAAGATCCTGAGCTTCGACATCGATTTTTCAAGGTCCCCAATCTGGTTTGATTTCACGGTTCCCGATGGTGATTCGGCGCTCAAGGTGAACAGCATTATGGAACTGATCGACAACACGCACATGAAATGGCAGCTGTTTCTCGACGGCAAGCGCGCGACCGGCTTTAATCCATCGCTGGGAGAATTCTTTTACCTACGGCGATCTCCGAATTCCAGTCTTTGAGCCAGTTTCCTAATTTCACGGCATGGCCGCCGGCAAAAGATCAACCCGCTTAAAAGCGGTCACTCCTTCGGGAAAGACCGATGGGAGCTTTTTCGAGCTGGTGTACGCCATTGCCCGGCAAATCCCTCCCGGGCGGGTTACTTCCTACGGTGCGATCGCGGCTTGTGTGGGCACCCGTCTCAGCGCCCGAATGGTGGGCTGGGCGATGAACAACTCATCTAAAATGCGGCCTAAAATCCCCGCCCACCGGGTAGTCAATCGGAAAGGACTTCTTACCGGGAAACATCATTTCCCCGATCCTGGCTACATGGAACGCGCGCTGAAAAAAGAAGGCGTCACAGTGGAAAACGACGCCGTCGTGGATTTTGAGAAACATTTCTGGGATCCTGTTCGGGAGCTCGGATTTCTCTGATCTGGTTCGTCCAGAGACCTCTACAGATTTGTGCAGCTTCAACCTGGTGCCGCCATGGTATAAAGTTTGATCTCAAACGGAGGCGTTTTCAATTTTTTCATCATCTAAAAAACCTGCATATGGAAAGCAAAGATGTCAGCAGGCGCGAATCAAACCGGCCTTCTCTCTTCAACCAGGGGTGGATGGACCGATTCTTTAATTCTCCGATCGATGAATTCTTCAACATGGGCCGGATCATCAACATGCCCGCTGTGAATATCTCGGAGAATGAGAACGAATTCCACATTACCCTTGCTGCTCCCGGATTGGAGAAATCGGATTTCAAAGTGGAGTGCGATGACGATATGCTCACCATCAGTGCCGAAAAGGAAAAGGAAGAGAGGAATGGGAAATACAACCGCCGGGAATACAACTACAGCAGCTGGAGTCGCAGCTTCAGCCTCCCCGACGGATGCGACAGCAGCAAGATCGATGCGGAGTACAAAAACGGTGAGCTGCATATTCACATCCCGAGGACACAGATGGATGAGGCGAAAAAGGCTAAGCAGATCAACATTCGCTGATAAGGAACTGGTGAGGGGCCGCAAGGCGGCCTCTTACCCGTAATAAGGATTGATCATCAGGTAAATGATCACCCCGGTCACTGACACGTACAACCAAACCGGCCAGGTGATCCGCGCCAGCCTGCGGTGCTTCTCATATTCGCCGGTCATGGACCGGTAAGCCGTGAAGAGAATAAAGGGAAGAATGATCCCCGCGAGCGGGATATGCGTTCCAAGCAAACTATAATAAATAAGCCGCGCCGAACCGGCAGCAGCTTTTTCTTCTGCAGAAAGCAGACCATCGTGATCCACATCTCCATAACGCGTTTCGCCGGCCAACAGATGGTGGGCAACATAACTTAAAAGAAACAACACCGACAACAGGATCGCCGCGCTCATCATCCGGCGGTGCAGTTCGTATCGCTTTTTCTTAACCGTTATCATTCCGGCCACCAGGAGCAGACTGACAGTGGCGTTGATAAATGCATTGGCGCGGGCAAAGATCCGCACATCGAAACCCGGGTCCACATCAACCTTCACGCGACCTAAGACCACCACGGCAATGAAAACGACCACCGAGAGCCCAATGATCAGCACCCGCGCCCGGCGGTCATTCTTTTTCCAGACTGGCAATGGCAGGTTCATGTTTTCTTTTTCAAAACGAGCACCAGGAGCACGACTCCGACGAGTGCGATTAAGCTCACTGCAGCGATCAGCGGAAGTTTCCCGGCGAGCAAACTTTTTCGCTTCGGATCCTTTTCAAGCGTGAGAAGGATGAGGTCTTCGGACAATCTGGCGAGCGACGCAGAATCCAGTCCGTGATAATAGCCACGAACGTGGCGGTTGCTGTCAATGAGAACGAAGTGATCCGTATGAAAGAAATTTGTATCCACCCCCTGGCCGTCCTCCACCCCGATCTTCATTTCCTCGATCGCCAGCCGGTAGATTTCTTTTTTGTCGCCTGTCAGCAGCCACCACTGTTCGGGGTTTACCTGGAACCGGTCTGCCCACTTTTTCAGCTGCGCAACGGAATCCCGCTCGGGATCAATGGTGAACGAAACAAAATGCACAAAGCGATTGGTTCGGTCGCCGCCGCGGCTGGCATTGGTGACGGACTGCTGCAAGCGCTTCATGTTGCGCGTCATGGTGGGACAGATCGTCGGGCAATGGGTGAAGAAAAAATCAACGACGATCGTCTTTCCCGGCAGGTCGCGCAGACTTACCGTATCGCCCGCCTGGTTGACCATTGTGAAGTCCGGCACGCGGTGCCAGACGGTATCTCTTACTTCTTTCCCTTTCCGGACGGTTGTGAGGACCGAATCGGCATGGTAGTGCCCTGGCATCTGCACCGCCTTCCTGCTGGCAGATTTGACAACGAAGTATCCTGCCAGCGGAAGCAGCACCGAAAGGAGGATGGCGTAAACAGCTTTCTTGCTCACTTGTTTTAGTAAAAAACCACTGCCTCGCGAAACCGCAAAAGCAATGGTTCTGGTTTGATCATTCCGCGAATTGCCTATTGCCGCTTCGCAGGCGGCTGAACCTGGTCTCCCTGCTTCACCGGGGTTTCGAGGGTCCGTTCCTGGAAATATTTATCGTAACGGTTTCTCAGGTTCTTGTATGAATTGCCGTCCAGGATAAAGGCCAGTATGAACCAGATGAAGAGCGTCAGTGGCACCACGATGGTCATGATCATGTTGCGAATCTCGTCGCCAAGGTGCATGAATACGGAGACTATGTAAAATGCCTTGGCGAGCGACAGGATGATGATCACTCCCTTGATGCTGAGCCTGCGAAGATCGTCCGGCAGGTTCAGCGCATAGAGGAGCAAACCCAGCCCCAGCTCCACAATGGTTATGATCAGCAGTATCCAAAATGTTTTCCAGATCCGCTTCACGCTGTCGCTTCGCGGTTCGTGGTGAAAACTGATCTCAGGTGATACAGGTTTGTGTTCCATACTCAGATTTCAATGCAAATTTACAACCTGATTGCCGGCCGCTGCCGGTTGATCAGATCAGGTAGAAACATAAGAATACAAAGACCCATACGAGGTCGACAAAGTGCCAGTACAGTCCCGCCTTTTCGATCATCAGGTAATGTCCCCTGCGATCGAATACCCCCCGTTGGGCCATGATCAGCATAATGATATTAATGATCACTCCCGAGAACACGTGAAAACCGTGAAAACCGGTAATGCCGAAAAAATATCCTCCGAATGCTACCGGCCCGGGCTGGCGGACCTGGTGTCCGTCGTGTTCGAGACCGGGCACAAGGGACCCCCAGGGATTGTGCGACATCGTTTGTCCCCACAGCTCAATCTTTCCGTCGACGAGCACCGGGTGCTGCCCCGTGATCAGGTGATGCCACTCCCATGCCTGGCAACCAAGAAATGCAAGCCCGCCCACGATCGTCCACGCCAGCCATTTCACCACGCCCTTCCGGTTTCCATGATGCCCCTCGTGTACGGCAAGCACCATGGTAACGGAACTCATGATGAGAATGAACGTCATCACGCTCACGAATGCAAGCGGCAGATTCGCATGGCCGGCGCCGGGAAAGGCGTTGAATACTACGTTCGGGTCGGGCCAGAAATTCTGGCTGAAGCGGATGGTGCCGTATGAAATTAGAAAAGCCCCGAATGTGAACGCGTCGCTCATCAGGAAGTACCACATCATCAGTTTCCCGTATTCCATGTTGAACGGGCTCTTGCCCCCGCTCCACCATCTGGTCTTATGTGCTGTTACGGTAGTATCCATAATTCGTTTATCAATTCTCAGTTATTTCTATCCAATAAGCAGAAAAAACACCATCAGGTAGATCCACAACAGATCCACGAAATGCCAATAGGTGGCCGCCACCTCCACCGGAACGGAGGTATAGATCTTTCGCCGCCCGATGAAAGCGCGGAAAAAGATCACGAGCAAGGCGATCACACCTCCCACTACGTGCAGGGCATGCAGTCCAAAGATCACGTACAAAAACTGGCCCGCACCGGAGCCCTTTAGCCGGACATCCTGCGCCCACAGCGTGTTAAATCCAACCCACTGAAAGATCACGAACAGCACGCCCAGCAGGAGCGTCGTCACGAGCAGGATGCGGTATTGCCGCATTTCCCGCTGCCGGAAGGAGCGCAAAGCAAGCTGGATGGTCACACTGCTCAGCAGGATTGCCGCAGTGGAAAACCAGAAAATATCCGGCATGTCGACCGGTGTCCAGTTCGGCTGGTTGCTTTTCACGATGAACGCGCTCGTAAGGCCGGCAAACATCATCACAATGCTCCCGATCGCCACCCACAACGTGAACTTGTGCGGATGAATCTTCTTTCTTTGTTGCGTGCTCACAATGTCCATTTCCGGTTTTTATCTCATGCCTTCGCTGCCAGCAGTGAAAAAAACACCACCGGCAGGTAAATATAACTTCCAAACATCACCTGCCTCGCTGAAGGCACGTCCATACGGCGATAAAGCCGGATGCACCTGGCGATCAGGAACAGGTTCGCCGCGACGATGATGCCGAGACTCACTTTGCCAACGGTATCAGCATAATCGCAGATCCCGGCATAAAACGGCGCAAGTGATAGCGGCAAAAGCAGCAGCGAATACGCCACCGTTTGCAGCGCCGTAAACTGCGTCGGGCCTGATTCCGAAGGAAGCAGGCGGAATCCCGCCGCGGTGTAATCCCTGTGTGCCACCCATGCTATGGCGAAAAAATGCGGGAACTGCCACAGGAATTGCCAGGCGAAAAGTATCCATCCTCCGATCGAAAGCCGGTCGTCTCCCGCCGCCCATCCGATCAGGCAGGGCAGCGCCCCGGGAACCGCTCCCACGAGCACTGAGATCGAATTGATTTTCTTCAGCGGCGTGTAAACAAAGCCGTAAAGAAAGAGACTCAGGGCCGCCAATATGGCCGCGATCCAGTTAAAAAAAATTCCGAGCACGAGAATCCCCGCACCGCCGGTGATCCCGGCGAAAGTCCACGCGGCATTCTCGCTCATGCGGCCCGATGCCACCGGCCTTTTTGCCGTACGCCGCATCATCGCGTCGGTTTCTTTTTCCAGTGCCTGGTTGATGGCGTTCGCACTTCCCGTCACCAGCATTCCACCTGCAAAGAGCAATACGATCATTCCCCAGTTGTATTCTACCACCTTGGGCGCCAGCAGGTAACTGACCACACTGCTGAAGACCACCATGATCGTAAGCGAAGGCTTGATCAGCTGTACATAATCTCGTACCCGGTTCATCGCCTCCGCTGTATATTAAAAGAACAGTTTCACTTAAAATCCTTTTTAGTGCTTGCTTTCGTTCGGGCTGATCGGCTCGGTCTGCTGTATAAATTCTCTGCCATCCTTCCCGTAATCGTAAGCCCAGCGATGTACCTCGGGTATTTCTCCTTCCCAGTTTCCGTGGCCCGGCCGGATAGGCGTCGTCCATTCAAGCGTGGTTGCTCCCCAGGGATTCTGCTTCGTCACTTTTCTTCCTTTGAAGATCGAGTAGAAGAAATTGAAGACGAACATAAGCTGCACGGCGAACACGATGATGGAAACGATCGTGATCATCTTGTTCAGATCATCGAATTCGTTGAACGACTTCCAGCCCCGAAAATCCAGGTAACGCCTGGGTACGCCGGCGAACCCCATATAGTGCATTGGCCAAAAGATCAGGTAAGCCCCTACCAGCGTCACCCAGAAATGAATATAGCCCAGCGTGTTGTTCAGGTACCTGCCGAACATTTTGGGGAACCAGTGATAGATCCCCGCGAACATGCCGAACATCGCCGACACCCCCATTACGATGTGGAAGTGCGCGACCACGAAATAAGTATCGTGCAAATGAATGTCAATCGTTGAGTTGCCCAGGAAAATCCCGGTTAATCCGCCCGAGATGAAGAGGCTCACAAATCCGATCGCAAACAGCGTTGCAGGAGTAAACCGGATATTTCCGCGCCACATCGTGGTGAGCCAGTTGAACACCTTGATCGCCGAGGGCACGGCAATGAGAAGCGTGAGCAACACGAAAATCGATCCCAGGAGTGGATTGAGGCCGGTGACGAACATATGATGCGCCCACACCACAAACGCCAGGATGGTGATCGCGAACAATGATCCCAGCATCGCCATGTAGCCAAAGATGGGCTTGCGGCTGTTGACCGCCAGCACTTCCGAGACCATTCCCATCGCAGGCAGGATAATGATGTATACTTCGGGGTGTCCAAGAAACCAGAACAGGTGCTGGAAAAGGATCGCGCTTCCTCCTTCGTTCGGCAATATTTGACCATTGACGAAAATATCGCTCAGGTAAAAGCTCGTGCCCAGATTGCGATCGAACAGCAACAGGATAAGACCCGACAACAACACCGGGAAAGACAGTACTCCGAGGATCGCAGTGAAGAAGAGCGCCCAAATGGTGAGCGGCAGACGTGTCATGCTCATGCCCTTGGTCCGCATGTTTAAAATGGTAGTGATGTAGTTCAGCCCTCCCAGCAGTGATGACACCACGAACAGCGACATGCTCGCAATCCAGAGATCCATACCCAGCTTTGAGCCCTCCGAGGCCTGCCCGAGCGCGCTCAGGGGAGGATACACCGTCCATCCGCCCGAGGCGGGACCTGTTTGTATGAACAGCGAAGAGATCATTACCACGCTGGCCATGAAGAAGAACCAGTAGGAAAGCATATTGAGAAATGGCGAGGCCATGTCGCGGGCACCTACCTGGAGCGGAATAAGCAGGTTGGCAAATGTGCCGCTCAAGCCCGCAGTAAGCACGAAGAATACGAGTACCGTTCCGTGCATCGTCACCAGCGCATAATAGAATTCAGGCTGGATGGTTCCCCCTTTCGCCCAGCGTCCGAATACTGTTTCCAGTATCGGAAACGTTTGCTCGGGATACGCCAGCTGCAGGCGAAACATCACCGAGAAAAATGCGCCGATGATCGCCCAGATGATTCCCGTCACCAGGAACTGCTTGCCGATGGTCTTGTGGTCCTGGCTGAAAATATATTTCGTGATGAACGTCTCCCGGTGGTGATGCGCATGGTGCTCGTCGTGATGCACCTCATGCGTCGTCGCCACTCCGGTATGTATGTCCGTTGCGCCCATAGTCTTTTTTTTTATGACGGCATCCCGTCCGTTACTTCCTCACTCTATTCCATCCGCTCCGAATTCATCCTGGCCGAAACCGCAGTCACCGACTTGTTCGCGGTGGTGTCAGCTTTTGGTGTCGGGTCCTTATCCGGGAAAACCGAAAAATATTTAGGCTTTTTGGAGGCCAGCCAGCGGTCGAACTCCTCCTGAGTTTCCACAATGATCTCGCCCCGCATGCTGTAGTGTCCCTTTCCGCACATCTGGTCGCAGGAGATCTCGTACGTGAATTCCGGATCATCCAGCAATTCCTGCATCTGCCTCGTTGTATATTTCGGAGTGAACCACATGGTTGTCGGCGTGCCGGGAACGGCATCCATCTTCATCCGGAAATGCGCCAGTCCCACGTCGTGGATCACGTCCTTCGCCCCGATGACCATCTTCACAGGACGGTTTACCACGAGATGAAGGGGTTCCCCGCTCACGTAAACATCATCGTGGTTCGCCGGGTCGTCCCAGATCTGTCCCAGCGGATTATTCTTTTCCTCGCTGATCTGCTTGTAATATTTCTTGCCGAGAACTCCATCCTTTCCCGGGTAGCGGTATTCCCATTTGAACTGGCTCCCCGTCACTTCCACGACGAGGCTGTTCTTTGGCGCCTCGCCGGTAATGCGGAACCAGTAATAAAGGCCGAAGCCTACCAGTACCGTCAGCGCGATTGCCGGGATCACCGTCCAGATGACTTCCAGCCGGTTGTTGTGCGGATAGAAGTATGCTTTCCGCTTTTCTGATTCCTGGTATTTGAAGGCGAACCAGAAGAGCGCGATCTGCGTGATGAAAAATACAATTCCCGTGATCGCAAGAGTAATCCACATCATCCGGTCAATATCCACTCCGTGATCGGAGGCCGGAAAGTCAAGAACCTTCCCTTTCAACTCCTCATTGCAGTACCAGACCCCAATGAGCCCGACCACCAGGAAAGCCAGCAACATGAAGGCATTGATCTTATTGGTCTGCTTCCGACTTTTTTCCTCTCCCCGCAACACCGCGACGTACTCGCTCGCCTTCGCAATCTGGAAGGTGATCAGGAAACCCAGCAACAGGATCACAATAGTGAAGAACGTCTGCATAGCCGCACTAATTTGTCAAGGTTCGTTTTACGTATGGTGAATAATACTTTCCTTCAGGAACGGATGGTTTTTCGGCAACAACGGCGAACGGCTCAGAACTCTTCCCGTCACATACAGAATCAGTCCCACAAAACCGAGGCCAACGCCAAAATCATAAAGCATCAGTGGCACGTGATCGGGCAGCGGGCCGGGGAACACCATTTGGAAGAAATCCAGCCAGTGCCCGAATAATATCAGCAACGCCATGAATGTGATCGTCGCATAATTCCGCTTTGCCCCGCGTGTCATCAGTATCAGCAGCGGCGCCAGGAAATTCATAATAAACATCAGCCAGAATACGCCGCTGTACGCGCCCTGGGCGCGCGGTTTGAAATAAATTGTTTCCTCGGGAATATTGGCGTACCAGATCAGCATGAACTGGGAAAACCAGAGGTAGGTCCAGAAGATTGAAAACGCAAACATGAATTTTCCCATGTCGTGCAGGTGCTCCTGGTTGGTCAGCTCCAGATAATTATTATTCTTCAGGAACACAATGAACAGCGTGATAAGCGCTATCCCCGCGACAAAAGTGCTCGCGAAGGTGTACCAGCTGTACATGGTGCTGTACCAGTGTGCGTCGATGCTCATCAGCCACAGCCAGGGAATGGACGACATCACGGTGAGCGCGAAGATCACAATGTAAATCGCAGCCCACACCGTATTTTTCCAGATATATTTCCTGCCTGCTTCGATGGACGGGAGCGGGTTGTTGTCGAGCTCGAGCGACAGCTTTCTCATCTTCCACCCCAGCAGCGACCAGGAAACAATGGTGAAGATGGTCCAGGCTGCAAAAAACCCTTTATTCAAAAATCCTTTTTTCCACTGCAGGGTGGCATCGTGTTTCACATGCTCTTCGCTTGTCCAGTGGTAGAGCTCGTGATTGCTCCCGAAGCAGATGGCCAGCAAAATGACGCCGCAGATAATGCCGATCACCGGCACGCAGGCCGCGATTGCCTCAGGCACGCGCCGGAACGTCATCGGCCAGGCAGCCCAGGCCAGCGTGGTTGCGCAGATGAAGAACATCGCTGCGTTGGTGACCAGGAGAAAGTAAACGCCGTTTTGCAGCAGCGAGCCCCAGAAGCGCGCCTGCTGGTGCGGGTCGGACTTGGATCCGTGGGTAATGTACAGAAGAACGATCGCCAGCAGGCCGACTCCCATCAGCGCCAGCGAAACATTCCTGTACCGCTTTGTCATTATGAATTGTTCCCGGATTACCATCTCATTCGTTTAATTCATTCAAATCAGTTTGCTCCGCCGGTAGTATCTGTCCCTGCCGGAGCTGTTGCTGCCGAAGCCTGTTGCATCTCGCGCAGGTAATGCACGATCATCCAGCGCTGCTTGCTTGTCAGCTGCGAAGCGTATGAACCCATTTGTCCCTTGCCGTACGTCATTGAGTGAAACATCGTCCCGTCCGGCAACTTTCGCATATCGTCCCCAAGCAGGTTCTTGGGGGCGGCAGTAAACGGTCCTTCCCCGCCTTTGAACAGGGGACCCATGCCGTCCAGCTTGTCGCCGTGGCAAATGCCACAGTGGATCGCGTAAAGCCGCGCCGCTTCAGGCCGGTCTTTCGCGTTCAACGGCGGAAGCGGATTTTTCACCGTCGCCGATCGCGCATACCCTGCGGAATCATTCGGCAGGGTGTAAGGGAACAAATCGCCACGCGCCACGGTGCCGGGGACGGGCCGTCCGTTATAATTAATCTTCTTTGCCTCCAGTGCCTCCGTGCCCGAATAAGTTTCGTAGGCGCGGCTGTACATCATGTCCGGCATGTACACGCGACCCGGATCACGGCGCACCTTGTTGCAGCTGAGCAACGCACCCGCCAGCAGCACCATTCCCGATATCAGCGATAGTTTTTTCATCATCCTTTATTTAAGCGACCGCCTCCTCTGTCCTTTCAAAAATTTTTCTATCCTTATCGTAGCGGCCCAGCCACCATCCTGTTTCCTTGTACGTTGCGTGCACATCTTTTGCCCCCAGGCTCTGCAGGAATGAAATCGCGTCCGCGTCGTTCGTCTTCTCAGTAGCCTCCAGCGCCATCACGAAAAGGTCGTCGGTCGAGCGCAGGTTAAAATGATCTTTTTTCACGAACGGGGCCATTTGGCAGAGATAGCAAAAGGTGAGCACCATTCCGATCGAAGCAAACAGAACCGTCAGCTCGAAGGTGATCGGTATCCATGCGGGCAATGAAAAATGCGGCTTACCTCCGATGTTGAAAGGCCAGTCGATCGTGAGCGCCCAGGTGATGAATCCGAGCGCCGTGGCAGTACCGGTGATCCCGTAAATGAATCCTGCCGTATGCAAGCTCGTATCCCGCAGCCCCAGCGCTTTGTCCAGCCCGTGGATGGGGAAGGGCGTAAAGACGTCGTGGATTTTGTAGCCAGCACGGCGTACTTTCTTCACCGCGGGAAACAGCACTGCCTCGTCATCAAAATTGCCAACAATAAATTTTTTTACAGCCATTGTTTCATGTTTCTGTCATGCGTCCGCGAACAGCTCAGGCGCCGTGATCGTGGCCGTGCTTCTCTGCGAACTCAACGACATTTTCTTTTTCCAGCTCAGTCATCCTCGCCTTATAATTCTCTCCATTCTTTTTCAGAATATGTTTAATCTCCGCCAGCGCGATCACCGGGAAAAACTTGGCGAAGAGAAAATAGCAGGTAAAGAACAGTCCGAACGTGCCCATGTAAAAGCCCACCTCCCAGATCGTTGGCGTGTAATATGTCGACCATGCGCTGGGCAGATACTCCCGATACACCGACGTAACGATGATCACAAACCTTTCGAACCACATTCCGATGTTCACCAGGATGGACATAAAGAACGTGATCAGCAGGTTGCGGCGGAAACGGCGAAACCAGAAAATCTGGGGTGAAAGCACATTGCAGCCCATCATGATCCAGTAGCTCCAGCCGTAGGGACTCGAAAGGTTCACCCGGTTTTCCTTAAACGCGAACCATTCGTACGGTACGTTGCTGTACCATGCCATGAACAATTCGGTGAGATAGGCAATGCCCACAATCGAGCCTGTGAGCACGATGATCTTGTTCATCACGTCAATGTGCTCGATAGTAATGTATTCTTCCAGGGCCAGCACTTTCCGGGTGATTACGAGAAGCGTCTGCACCATAGCGAATCCCGAGAAGATCGCTCCTGCGACGAAATAAGGCGGAAAGATCGTGGTATGCCAGCCGGGCACCACGGAAGTCGCGAAGTCAAACGATACGATGGTATGCACCGAAAGCACGAGCGGTGTGCTCAAACCGGCGAGCACCAGCGAAAGCGCCTCGTGGCGTTGCCAATGCTTGGTGCTCCCGGTCCAGCCGAAAGCTGCGACTCCGTAAAAAAGCTTTCTCCACTTTTTCTTCGCGCGGTCGCGAAGGGTGGCAAGGTCGGGCAGCAGGCCTGTGTACCAGAACAGAAGTGACACCGTAAAATATGTGGAGATCGCGAACACGTCCCACAGGAGCGGCGAGTTGAAGTTCACCCACAGCGGACCCCGCGTGTTGGGGTAGGGGAGCACGAAGAAAGCATTCCAAACCCTGCCCATGTGCCAGATCGGAAACTGGCCGGCACAGATCACCGCGAAGATGGTCATCGCTTCTGCCGCGCGGTTCACACCCGTGCGCCACCCCTGCCGGAACAAAAGAAGAATCGCCGAGATCAGCGTTCCCGCGTGACCGATACCGATCCACCATACGAAATTGGTGATGTCCCAGCCCCAGCCTACCGTCTTGTTCAGGTTCCATTGACCGGTACCGTAAATCACTTCCATGGTCACGGACACGATGCCGAAGATCAGCACCAGCACCGAGATGCTGAACCCGATCCACCAGGCGCGCGTGGGCCGCGCCTCAACGGGCCGACAGATATCTTCGGTGACCTGGTGGTAGTCCTTGTTACCCTCCACCAGCGGCGGTCTCACCTGTGATTCATACCGGAGTAATGCCATATTCGTTAGTAATTATGCTGGTCTCTCGTTAGTTTTCTCAATGGTCGTTCCTCGCCGGCGATCCCGGAACGGTCGTGTCTTTCACTCCCATTTCTTCATGCTTATCCAGGGACGAGCCGGCGCCATGCCCAGGCTGCTGAATGATCTCTTCACTGTTCCTCACCTTCGCCAGGTAGGTAATATTCGGCAGCGTGTGCAATTGCTCAATAACGTAATACCCGCGGCGCGGATTCTCATTTCTCATCCGGGTCACCTTGCTGTACTTGTCGTGCGCATTTCCGAAAACGATCGCTTCCGTCGGGCACGCTAGCTGGCAGGCAGTTTTTGCGTCGCCGTCGCGCAACGGACGGTCTTCCTTCTTCGCCTGCAGCTTGGCAGCCTGCAGTTTCTGCACGCAGAACGAACATTTCTCCATCACACCGCGGCTCCGGACTACCACATCGGGGTTGAGCACCATCCGCGTCAGGTCATCATTCCACTGGTGCACCACAGGGTCGAACTTGCCGATCAGCTTTTGATCCTGGTTGTCCGGGAAGCTGTCCGCCCCTGTGTAATCCGCCCAGTTAAAGCGCCGCACCTTGTAAGGACAGTTCTGCGCGCAGTAGCGGGTTCCAATGCAACGGTTGTATGCCATTTGGTTGATCCCTTCCGCGCTGTGCATCGTCGCTGCTACGGGACATACATTCTCGCAGGGAGCGTTGTCGCAGTGCTGGCAAAGCATCGGTTGAAACACCACGGCCTTCAGGTCATCGGGGTTCTTTTCATCAGAAACAAAATAGCGGTCGATCCGCAGCCAGTGCATATCGTGATAGCGCATCACTTCGCTTCTTCCCACGACGGGCACATTGTTCTCGATATGGCAGGCCGCGACGCAGGCGTTACAGGCGATGCAGCTGTTCATATCGATCACCATGCCCCACTTTGGACCAGGTTGCAGGTGCTGCGGGTACAGCGTCGCTTCGCTCCTGAAATCGTTCGTTTTAGGCGCATAGTCCTTTGCAAGCTCCTCGCGGTATTCGGGAATTACATCAGGGTGTTTCCGGAACGTGCCCATCGTTGTCTCGCGAACCACTTCCAGTCTTCCCTCATAAGAATTGTGCTTCTGCGTTTGCGCGATCTTGTATTTCTTCCCGGTGTTTTCGATTTTTACGCCGGTAACATAGTTCAGTACGTTGTTGCCGTTGTAAGTCACAAACGGATACGCATTTACGCCCACGTTCGCGGCGGTAAGTCCCATTCCTTCGCTGCGCCCATAACCGAGCGCCACTGCGATGGTGTCGCGATTCATTCCCGGAATCACCAGTACCGGCAATTCCACTTCCCTCCCGGAAAAGCTGAGCTTGACCACAGGTTTTTGCGGAAAATATTCGTAGTCGTTGTCGAGTTTAATGCCGAGCTCATGCGCCTTCGCTAACGAGATCATCGCGTAGTTGTCCCAGGTTGCCTTGCTGATAGGATCAGGAAGCTCCTGCAACCAGGGGTTGCCCGCCTGCGAGCCGGTGCCCATCGTCACTTTCTGATAAACGATCAGTTCATTGCCGCCTGCCGCGCGACCGGCGGCCGGAGTTGCAGCCGGGCTGCCCGCTGAATACGTACCGGCGCTGGGGGGAGTTGCAGGTGCGGATTCCCACACACCATCCTGTAAATATTTGTTGAACGCTTCCTCACCTCCTGCCCTGCCTACCCAGTAGTTGCGGAAATAAGTTTCGTAGTCTGTGTTGTTTCCGGCCCACCGCAGCAATGAAGTTTGGAAAGGCCTTGTTTTGAACAATGGGAAAATCGTCGGCTGAATGAAGCTCACGTACCCCGCCTTTGGCTCGGCATCGCCCCAGCTTTCGAGATAATGATGGTCCGGGATAACAAAATTGCAAAGCTGGGCAGTCTCCGTCATCTTCCGGCTGAAGGAAACAGCCAGTTTTACTTTCGACATGCCGGAGATGAACCTGGCAGCATTGAAGTAATTGTAGGCAGGATTCGCTTCGTGAATCAGCACTGCACCGACGCGGCCGCTGTCCATTTCCTCTACCAGCTGCGCCATGTCCCTGTCAATTCCCTGGCGGTAATTCACCGGAGTGGACCAGTCAATCGTTGCTCCGTACGCTCCGATCGCCTGATTGATTGAATTGACGATCCGCTGTATGGCCGCGTCGTTGCTGCCGCAAACCACAACTGCCGCTCCTTTGTTTGCGTTCAGGTCGGCCGCCACTTTTGCAATTGCCTGTTTCAGCTTTTCGTCGCTCATTGTAACTGTTGCACCGGTCACCGCTGCCAGCAGCGCCGACGCTACCGCACCGGTTTCCGACGGACGATGGGTATAACGTTCGTCGGCGGAACCGCCGGTAGTACTGAGGTAGCTCTCAAACTGGTAATGCTTGCTCATCTGCGGGTTCCGCTCATCGATCTTGCGACCTTTAGAATAACCCCTCGCGAACTCAACAGGGCTCAGCCAGGTACCAAGGAAATCTGCTCCCAGGCTTACGATCACGCGCGCCGCATCAAAACGGTAATTCGGCAATCTTCTCCCGAAACCAGTCGACTCATTGGCTTCCAGCATGCCGCTGTACGAAACTTCATCGTACTGCACATGCCGGCCCGGGAATTTGGCAAGGAATTCCGAAATGATCTGGCGTGTGCTGGGGGAAACGATCGTGCTTGTAAGGATGATTACGGGTTGCCCGTTGAGAGAACCGAGTGTGTCGCCGATCAGCTTGTCTGCCTGTTCGAATGTCGGAATCTCTTCAAACTTCACTTCCTTCCCGTCTTTCCCGCCGACGCGCCGCTGCTGTGGGAAACGCAGCCGGTACATATCATAAAGGTCCAGCACCGATGCCTGGGCTCTGGCGGACGTTCCTCCGAGCGTAAAAGAGCAAAGCTCGTTTCCTTCGATCTTGATCGGACGGCCGTCGCGCACCTTGGCGACTACCGGCAACACGTCACCGTCCTGCACATAAGTGGTAGCGTAATATTTTGCTTCGCCGGGGATGAGGTCCGCCGGTTTGTCTGCGTAAGGGACCGCCTTACGCACGGGTATTTTACAACCGGCCGCAATGGTAGCGGCAGCGGTGCTGAAGCCCAGATATTTCAGGAAATCGCGACGCGGCGCTTTTGCTTCGGCCAGTCCATCCCGGTCGAAATCCTCGAACGGCAGCTCCTCCCGGAACTCATCCTGTATCCGCTCCCGAAACTTTTCCGGATCGTTTATCTCTGCGAAACTTTGCCAGATCTTATTATCGCTCATAATGGGTCTGATACATTGTGAATGCGCCTGATCAGTAGTGACACTTCTGACACTCCAGGCCTCCAATATCGCTGACCGTCACGCTGTCCATTTTTCCAGCCTTGATATCATTGTGGAAGCGTTCGTAAATGCTGTAAAATTTATTGCCCTTGTTGCCGTAATTGAAATCCACTTTCGTCTCGCGGTGACAATTTACGCACCACCCCATGCTCAGCTCCGAAACCTGCTTCACCTCGTCCATGGCAGTAATTTCCCCATGACAGGTTTGGCACTGCACTTTTCCTGCCCGTACGTGCTGCGCATGGCTGAAGAACACGTGGTCCGGCAGGTTGTGAATGCGGATCCATTCAATGGGCTGCGCTTTTGAAGGATCCCAGCGGGAAGGATTCTGCGGGTCGAAGCCGGCACGTTTGAACAGCTTCGCAATTTCCGCAGTCCCATTAATCTCGTCTCCGTTGGCGTCGTAGAGCTTCGGCCCCTTTGTGTACTCGGTAATGTTCTTATGGCAGTTCATACACACGTTCACCGAAGGAATTGCCGCCTGTTTGCTTTCCCAGGCTGCGCCGTGGCAATACAAACAGTTGATCTGATTGAGCCCAGCATGCACCTTATGGGAGAAATAAATCGGTTGCTCCGGCTGGTAATTCGTTTGTCTGCCGAGCCCTATCGCGCCCTTGGTTACATAGTACCCACCGAGAATGAAAAGAAAAATGGAAAAAAGGGTGATGTAAGCTTTGTTGCGGTAGAACGGCACCGGTTCGGGACGGTGGACCCCCTCCACGTCGTCGCTCATCTTTTTCAGGTTGCTGTTCACCTGCATCAGGATCAGCGCAATGATCGCCATGATCAGCGAGATCACCCCGAAAATGATCGCGTTGTTATTGGCGGTTTTGCTTGCCGGCTGTGTTTCGTCCGGACCGGGCTTCTGTCCTCCTTTCGCAACTTCACCATTAATATATGATACCACTGCCTGGACATCCTGCAATGTGAAGTCGGGAAATGCCTGCATCAGGGTTCCGTACTTCGCCTTCAAGTCCTGTGTATATGCATCATTAGCCATGTAAGCTGCGGGATTCTGTATCCACTTCAGCAGCTCGTTGTGATCCGCCCACTTGTGGCGCTGTTCCAAATTCGCGAGAGGTGGCCCGGTTCCTTCTTTAAAGATCTGGTGGCAGGACTGGCACTTGCTGATGAAAAGTGCTTTCCCATCCTGGGCGGCGGCATTGATTATGGAAAGAAAGAAGGTGAGAAGGAGAATCAGACGAGTTTTACAAGCCGCGGGTTTACAAGGAATCATAGCAACATTTGATCGTCGGAAATGTGGATAAATTCCATTAATCGGCTGCAAAAATAAGTCAGGAACTTAACAATCCCTTAGGCAAAAAAAATTTTTTTTGGCACGTTACAAGCCTGCGTTTCAGTCGCGTCATTTCAATCTCGCGCAATCTCCCTTTCTATTGTCACAGAGAAGTAAACAATACCAGGTGAAAAGTGAGTTGTAGCGCGGGTAGTGAAATTTTTCAGCAGCTTTGCTGCCCATGTTTGAGAAGCTGCAAAAGAAATGGAAGGTGAGCCCGGTTCGGCTGGCGCTGATCCTTTCAACTTTCGCCATCGGCGGAACCTTCACCGGCTACGCGGGAAAAAAAATTTTGAACCTCCTTCACATCTCCCAGGACTGGCTTTGGGTAATCGTGTACATCGTGCTGATCACTATACTTTGGCCGCTTTCGGTGCTGCTGGTCAGTATTCCGTTCGGGCAGTTCCGGTTTTTTCGCGCCTACCTCCGCAAGCTCGGTCGGAAAATCGGACTGCTGCGCTATGGGAGCCCGCAGGGCTGATCAACGTAGCCCCATTTCTTTCAGCGCGGCTTCCGAAGCCATATATCCGAACGAAGCCCACTGATCGCCCTTTATCACCTGTTCAAAAACAGCGCGCGCTTTTTCTGTTTCGCCCCGGAGCCGGAGATAGTTTCCGAGCCCGAATCCAAAAGAAGCGAGCCCCAGACCTGTTTTCCGCTCTTCCAGGTATGCTACCGGGTCCGTGATTTCCGGCCGGTCGCTGTACAATAGTAATATCTGCAGGTAATCGTGGTTTTCGATGAGCACCGCATCCCGCAGCACGGTGGCGAGTATGGCTGCCGCATCGCGATCCCTGCTCAATCTCCGCAGTGTGACATAAAGCCAGTTTGCCGTGGCCACGTACATATCCGGGTTGCGTGAGAGACGCAGGCATTTTTCAAACGCGACCTGTGCTTTGCGGTATTCCCCGCGCAGGTAATGAGCCAGCCCGAGATGGTACCAGATATTTGTTTGGAGCGTGCTTGTGGGAATGTTCTTCGCGTTTGGCAGGCCGTCGGGCTCTATCTCGTCCGGCTTCCGTTTCGTAAGCCGGGCTGCTTTTACGAGATCCGCGATCGCGCTGTCGAAGCAACGCAGCGTGATGTAGCGATGCCCCCTGTGACGGTAGAGCCGCGCATCATGAGGCCAGCGGCTGATGCCCTCGGAAAAAATGCGGATAGCGTCTTCGTATTTTCCGAGGTAGGCCATTCGCCGACCAAACCATATCATTGCTTCGGCGTTGTTGTCGGACCGGTAACGCGATTCCGCTTCGGCCAGCCTGGTTTCAAACTCGCGGCGCGTGCTTTCCGACAGTTTCGGCCGTACCACTTCCGCGCATTGCGCGAAGGCCGTACCCTGGCCGGCAAAAAGCAGCAGGAACAGCCAGGTCGATTTCATGCGCACAAGTTACTTGCTTTGCGCCTATATCTTTGGCCGGTGAAGAAGGTCGCCATTTTCGCTTCGGGTGCGGGCACCAACGCAGAGAATATCATTCGCAGCGAACGTTCCTACGAGATTGCGCTCATCGCCTGCAACAACCCGGGCGCCGGAGTGCTGGAGGTGGCGGCGCGCCACAGCATTCCCGCATTTCTTCTTCAGAAAGAAAAATTTTTGCGCGATGGATACGTGGAGGAGTTCAAAAGAATGCAGGTGGACTTCATTGTGCTGGCGGGCTTCCTGTGGAAACTGCCTTCTGCACTACTTGAAGCCTACCCACGCCGCATCGTGAACATTCACCCGGCACTTCTTCCTGAGTTTGGCGGGAAGGGAATGTATGGAAATCGCGTTCACGAAGCAGTACTGCACAGCGGAAGCAAAGAAACAGGAATCACCATCCATTACGTAGACGAGCATTATGATCACGGCGATACCATTTTACAGGTACCGTGCCCGGTACGTGACGACGATAGCCCTCAGACCCTGGCGCAGCGCGTACATGCGCTTGAGTACGCGCATTACCCCAAGGTTATCGAAAGCCTGGTTTCGAAGCTGCCCTCCAATTAACCGCCCGTTCACATTTTCTTTCGTTACTTGCCGCAGGTGCGCCGCGTCGTCCATATTAACCTGCTGCTGTGCAGTCTCGTTTTTTTCACCACGCGGGCCGGTGCGCAGGAGTTCCGAATACGCGGACACGTTTTCGACAGCACACGAACCTACCCGATGGAAGCTGTTTCCGTGCAGACAAGCGCCGGTCGCGGTACCCAGACCGACGCCGCGGGCTATTATGAGATCCTGGTGAGTGAGAAGGATTCCATCTGGTTCAGCTACCTGGGAAAGCCCACTGTCCGGTTCCCCGTGCTGAAAATTTCCGATCCAAACGCCTTCGATATTTCGCTACACGTGACGATCCCCGTACTCAAAGAAGTGAAGATCCGGCCGACAAGCTACCGTCTTGACTCCATTCGCAACCGCCTGGATTATGCGAAAGTTTTCAATTACCGAAAACCCGCGCTTCGTCCAACCGTAACCAGCTCCGGCGTGGGATTCGACCTCAACGAACTCGTAAACATGCTGCGATTCCGACGCAACCGCAGCATGGCGGCTTTTCAGCGGCGCCTTATTGAACAGGAGCAGGAAAGCCATGTGAGCCACCGCTTCAACACGACGCTGGTGCGGCGTCTCACCCGCCTGGAAGGTCCGGCCCTGGACAGTTTCATGATCATTTACCGGCCGGCCTACCTTTTCGCAAAAACAGCGGGCGAGTATGAATTCCAGAAATACATCCGGGACGCCGGACTACGGTTTCTCCAGGGACTTCCGCCCGAGGCGGCCCGGCGCGAGTGAACACGGCGTTTCCGGAATTTCCTTAGCTTTCTTTTGGAAACTGATCAATTCGTTTTGGGGCATACAGCACACGACTCGGGGTCCTTAAAAAGGACCCGGGTGCGGGAAAAACCAACGAACAAGCGAAAAACCAGAAGTACATCATGGAAGTACATCGTCATTCACATCAGGGCGGCAAGCGCTGGACCCACTATTTGTTTGAATTCCTGATGCTCTTCCTTGCGGTGTTCTGCGGGTTCCTCGCGGAGTACCGGCTGGAACATACGATCGAACACCAGCGGGAAAAACAGTTTATTCGATCGCTAATGCGGGACGTCGCGGCAGATACCGCGCAACTCGTTAGTATCCGCAACATTCGAATCAAGCGCCTCAACACGATAGATTCTGTGATGCGATTTTTTGCAAGCGGGCGCGGAGTTGACGTCCCGTTCAGCGTTTTCGTACAAATGGAATTATTGAAGGGACATTCCGCCTTTTTTCAGAATAGCGGGACGCTGGATCAGCTGAAAAACGCAGGCGGCTTTAGGCTCATCCGCAAGCGCGATGTGGTGGATTCCATACAGAGTTATGACCAGCAAGTGAAAAGAATGGCTTTGCGGGATCTCTATGAAACGGAAGAAATGCGCCATGCATCACGCATCGCAAACCGGATGTTCGACGGTCGCATTTTGGCGCGGCTCCGGTTCGATACGATTGCCGGCCTGCCACCGCCGGCGACTATCCCCATCAATACCGGGCAGCTGGGTGAATACCTCAACAGCGTGATAATGCTTCGTTTCGTTGTCGAATCAAATATGCATTTGCAGGAATCGATGGGCCGGCGCGCGGAGAACCTGCTTGCCACTATCAGAAATCGTTACAGAATCAGCAACTGAAATTTCAGCGACTGAAAATAAAAGACCTCCCGAAGGAGGCCTTTTTGATTTTGCAGACCATACCACATCAGTAGCCGGAGCTGCTCACAGGTTGCGGCCTGGATACATCGGATATATTGGAAACATGTGTCTGGCGTTTCCCGAAAACATTCTTCAGGTTGCCAAGGTGCCTGTCGATGAATGTCCGACCTCTCTGTTGCAAACTCCTCCGCTGTTCCGGACTCATTTTCCTGTAGCGGAAATAACCATACGCTGCGGCTGCTGCGAGCAACAAGCCCAAACCTCTACTTCTTTGCATAAATTATTGTTTTTGTTTATCGGTTTCTGTGCAAGTGAAATGCTCAAAATATCATGCCGTAAATTCACGAAACATTAGTTTTACGTTTCAACTTCTTCCATGACACAGGTTACGCTTGGCCGGGGAACGAGATTACAGCATACGCAGTTCGGACCCGGCGTTATCGTCGGAATCCGCTATGCTACCTACCTGGTATCCTTCATTCACCACGGAGTAAAGGAGATCGAAAAAACCGACCCCCAACTCGAAGAGCTGATCCCTGAGAACGTGTCAGAAGAAATTGAAACAGCCAGCGAAGTCGAGCGCTCTCTTCTGAAGATCCTGAGGCTCTGGAACGGGATCACGGAAATCGTCCCGCTCGGCGACCGCTGGCAGAACGGAACGCTCATCCTGCAGCCCGCCGACCGAAGCCTGAAACCAAAAGAGCTGCCGGTCGAAGATTTTTTCCACAAGATCGTGATGCTGCGCGACCGGCTGCGTGTGCTCGAACAGCAGATCAACAGCCACAAGAAGCTGAGCGACGAAGACAAGGTAGCACTGCAGCAATACATTACCCGCTGCTACGGATCGCTCACTACTTTCAATGTGCTGTTCAAAAACAAGGAACACTGGTTCGTTGGCGAAAAATCCGAGAAGAATGATTGAATTCCGAAGAGCAATGCTCCTTTTCCTGGTTCTTCCATTGCAGTTGTGCGCCCAGGGATTTACCCGCGATGAGGTCAAGCGTTGGGAAAAACAGGCGCGGCAGGTCACGATCATACGTGATAAATGGGGCGTACCTCACATTTATGGAAAAAGCGATGCTGATGCTGTTTTCGGCCTGCTGTACGCCCAATGCGAAGATGATTTCCGCCGGGTGGAGATGAATTACATCGAAAAGCTGGGCCGCCTTTCCGAAGTGAAGGGCGACAGCACGGTCTACGACGATCTCCTCATGCGCCTGGTCATTGACCAGCAGGCGGCATTGCGGGATTATCGCACTGCTCCCGCCTGGCTCAAAAAACTTCTCCAAGCGTTTGCCGACGGCATCAACTATTTTCTGCACACCCACCCCGAAGTAAAACCTGCGCTGCTGACGCGTTTCCAGCCCTGGTGGCCGCTCCTCTGGACCGATGGAAGCATCGGAGCGATCAATACGGCGGGCATTTCGGTGAACCAGGTAAAAAATCTTTATTCCGGTGACAGCTCCCTCGCCCTTGCGGCGAAAACGGAGCTGGAAGAAGAACTCACCGGATCCAATGGGTTTGCATTCGCTCCTTCGATCACTGAAAGCGGGAATGCGATCCTTTACATTAACCCTCATGTCACGTTTTATTTCCGTCCCGAAGTACACATGGTGAGCGAGGAAGGTCTCAATGTTTATGGCGCCGTCACCTGGGGACAATTTTTCGTTTACCAGGGATTCAATGCTTACTGCGGGTGGATGCATACCAGCAGCGCGGTGGATGCGGCCGACGCTTACGTGGAAAAGCTGGTGACCCAGAACAAGCAGCGGGGATACCTGTACGAAGGAAAGCTGCGTCCGCTCCTGGAGAAAAAGGTCACAATACGTTACCGCACACCCAACGGAATGGCCTCACGAAGCTTCCGCAGTTTCTTTACGCATCATGGTCCGGTGCTGGCGCGACGCGGAACCGAATACCTCAGCCTTCGTGCCGACAATCGGATGATGAACGGGCTGATGCAATGCTGGCTGCGCAATAAGGCAAAAAATTTTGCTGCCTTCAAAAAAACGCTGGATCTGAAGGGAAATATTTCGAACAACACGGTATACGCCGACACGGAAGGTAACATTGCTTACTGGCACGGCAACCGCATCCCGCGGCGCGACAAACAATTTGACTGGTCGAAACCCGTGGATGGAACAACGTCCGCCACGGAATGGAAGGGGATGCATGATATTCGGGAAACCGTTCATATCATTAACCCGCCTAACGGATGGCTTCAGAATTGCAATTCAACGCCCTTTACTGCCGCCGGCGCGCAGAGTCCAAAAAGAGAAAATTATCCTGCGTACATGGCGCCGGACGGCGAAAATTTTCGCGGCGTCAATGCGGTGCGTGTGTTGGGCGAAAGTACCCGCTACGATCTCGAGAAAGTTATTACCGCCGGTTATGACCTTCGCCTTCCGGCATTCGAGATTCTGGTACCGGCAGTGGTAAGGGCATTCGAAACGAACAATTCAAGGCTGGATTATTCCTTCCTCAGCGAAGCGGTCAGCATATTGAAGGCGTGGGATTTCCGATCCGGCGAAAACGTGGCCACAAGTCTGGCTGTTCACCTGGGAGAGAAACTGCAGCGAAATATCGGGGCCATCTTTCGGGACCAGCCCGGTCATGATTTTGTTTCGCGCATGCATGCTTATGCCGCTTCCGCCCGGGGCCCGGAGTTGCTGAACGCGCTTGGCGACGTGCTCGAGGAGCTGAAAAAAAAGTACGGCGACTGGAAAATCCCGTGGGGAGAGATTAACCGTTTTCAACGCATCACAGGTAATATCGAAGCGTGGCACGACGATAACCTGGCGAGCCTTCCCGTCGGCTTTGCTTCAGCCGCCTGGGGGATGTTGCCGTCGTTCGTGAGCCGGAGTTTCCCGAACACAAAAAAACGCTATGGCACCGGGGGGAACAGCTTCATTTGCGCGGTTGAATTCGGTAAAAAGGTTCGCGCCCGCTCCCTGCTCGCCGGCGGCCAAAGCGGTGATCCGGGATCCCCACATTTCTTTGACCAGGGTTTGATGTATACGAAAGGACAATTCAAAGAAGTATTATTCTACAAGGAAGACGTGCTGCAGAATGCGGCCCGGTCCTATCAACCCGGGAAGCGCTGAAAAACTGATTTATCTATCCATGGACGTCCACCACCACAGCCATACCGCGCGACGCAAATGGTCCCACTACTTCTGGGAATTCTTCTTGCTATTCCTTGCGGTTTTCCTCGGATATCTGGCCGAAATGCGACTGGAGCATACCATCGAACACCAGCGTGAAAAAAAGTTTGTCCGCATGATGGTGGAAGACCTGGCAGCAGATACGTCGGAGCTGCAGCGTATCGATAGCCTGCGAAAAAAGAGAGAGTCATTGCTCGACAGTCTCATCGACGCGCTCGCTGATCCGGGTGCCGCCGCCCGGAGTGCGCGCATCTACCGGCTCACAGGCCTTACCGACAACTACGAAAGCTTCCTGAGAAACGACCGGACCATTCAGCAGCTAAAGTATTCCGGCGCCATGCGACTGATCCGCAAACAGCCAGTGGCTGCGGAGATCATGAAATACGATAACTTCATTATTGCCGAAGTGGACTGGAACAACAGGACGGAGGCAGCCCGAATTGACCGCTATAAAGAAATTCGCTTCCAGCTTCTCGACGCGCAGCTGCTCAACCGGATAAGCCGCAATGACACTGCGGCGCTCAATTACCGGTTGTTGCCTGCGGATCGGGTTGCGCTCAATGCCGTTACCGGAGCAGTGTTCCAGGTGAAAAGAATTTCAGAAACCTGCAGGGATTCCGGCGATACCGCCCGTAAGCGGGCAACCGACCTGATCCACCTTATCCGGGGAGAATACCGCCTGGACTGAATCCGCCCGACGCTAAAGAAATCACGATGGCTGAACTGGCTGCCGCATTCCCGCAAACCCGTTCCTACAGGATCGACTCTATCGATTTTTTGCGCGGGCTCGTCATGATCATCATGGCCCTGGATCACACCCGCGATTTTTTTCACAGCCAGGCCTGGCTGCAGGATCCGCTCAACCCTTCGACCACCACTCCCTGGCTTTATTTTACGCGCTGGATCACACACCTGTGTGCGCCGATTTTTGTTTTCCTGGCGGGCACGGGTGGTTTTTTTCAAAGCCGGCGAAAAAGCAAAACGGACCTTAGCGCTTTTTTGATCACGCGGGGGCTATGGCTGGTTATTGTGGAAGTTGTGATCATCAATTTTGCATTCAGTTTCGACCTGCGCTATTCGATCATCGGGTTGCAGACGATCTGGGCCATAGGAATAAGCATGATCATCCTGGGACTTGTCATCTGGCTTCCCTTCACCGCCATCCTCGCGGTGGGCACCCTGATCGTTGTCGGACACAACATGCTCGATTTCTACGAGGCGACGCTCCCGGGTCCTCAAACGGATCCAGGCTGGCTCTATTCCCTGCTACACCGGCCATATTTCTATGAACTCTGGGATGGGCACCGGCTTTTCATACTCTATCCCTTCCTGCCCTGGGCGGGACTGATGATGCTGGGGTATTGCTTCGGAAAACTTTTTCTTTCTTACGAAGGCAGCCGCCGGAAAAAAATGTTGCTGATCACGGGCGGATGCCTCATTCTGCTTTTCGTAATGCTGCGTTTCACCACGCGAGCCGGCAGTTCGTTTCATTATGGAGATCCGCTTTTTTGGTCGGAGCAGAAAAACCTCCTTTATTCGATATTCTCCTTCATGAACGTGCAGAAATACCCGCCTTCTTTACTGTTCATGTGCGCAACGATCGGGATAGGCCTGATCATCCTCGCTTTTTCCGGGCGCATTTCGGGCGCCTTCGCAAGATTTGTAATCGTATTCGGACGCGTGCCGTTTTTTTATTATGTACTGCACTTTTTCCTGATCCACCTGCTTACTGCCGTTTTTTTCCTGTCGCGCGGTCACTCGCTTGCAGAAGGACTGAACCCGCCCGATCCAATGTTCCCCAAGTTTATTCTCCCCGGTGAGGGTTATGATCTTTGGGTAGTGTACCTGGTGTGGGCAGGAATAGTGCTCCTGCTTTACCCGCTCTGCCGACAGTTCAGCCAATACAAGAGCCGCAACCGCGACAAAAAATGGCTGAGCTATCTGTAGTGATTTTTAGTTTTTCTTTTTCTTTTCCTTTGAGCGCTCTGAGTAACTTGTGGCCATGAAACGCCTCTTTCCTGCTCTCTTCGCCGCGCTCGTGTATTTGCAGATGCAGGCGCAGCCTGCCGAATGCGACCTGCTTATCCGCAATGGGAAAATTATTGACGGAAGCGGCAACAGCTGGTACTACGGAACCCTCGCCATCCGGGATGGAAAAATCCTTGCCGTCGGCCGCGATGTGAATCTTCCGGCAAAACGCGTTATAGACGCAAAAGGACTTGTCATTGCTCCCGGATTCATTGACGTGCACACGCACCTGGAAGGCGATGAGGCGAAGGACCCCCAGGCACGGAACTTCATATTCGACGGCGTGACCACCTGCATCACCGGCAACTGCGGCGCCTCACACGTGAACACCGGCAACTATTTACGGTACATTGACTCCCTGCGCACTTCGATCAATATCGCGACACTCGTGGGGCACAACGACGTCCGCAAAGCGGTGATGGGGCGTGCCAACCGCCAACCAACAGCGGAAGAACTGCAGCGAATGAAAGATCTGGTGGATAAGGCTATGAAGGAAGGCGCTGTCGGCCTCTCGACGGGCCTCATCTATATCCCGGGCACCTACACAGAGACGGGCGAAATCGTTGAGCTCGCAAAAGTCGCCGCACGGTATCATGGACTGTATGCATCACACATGCGCGACGAAGGCGACAGCGTGATTTTCGCGATCAGCGAAGCCCTCACGATCGGCAGAGAAGCGAACATACCGGTACAGATCTCGCACTTCAAGCTGAGCGGACAGCAAAACTGGGGACGCAGTCGCGAAACGGTGCCGATGATCGAAAAAGCAAGAAACGCCGGCATCGAGGTCACCATCGATCAGTATCCGTACACTGCGAGCAGCACCTCCATCAGCATGCTGATCCCTGAAGAAATCCTTGCAGACGGCCAGGACTCCATCCGCGCCCGCCTGCAGCGTCCCGAAATCCGTAAGTACGTCATCCAGTCCCTTCTCAGCCGGTTGAAAAAAAGAAAGCTGAAACACTTCGGATATGTTGTGGTTGCCAATTATGCCCCCGATACCAGCTACAACGGGAAAAGCATTGAAGAGATCAACCGCATGATGGGACGGAAGCACCGGAAAAAGGAAGAAGCACAGACGATCATCGACCTCATGATGAATGGCGGTGCCAGCGCCGTCTTCCACGGCATGAGCGAAGACGATGTAAAGCGCATCATGAAGTATCCCTACAACATGTTCGCCAGCGATGCAAGCATCCGGGTTCCGGGTGTCGGGGTACCGCATCCCCGCGGTTACGGCACCAATGCCCGGGTACTTGCCAAATACGTGCGTGAAGAGAAAGTGCTTTCGCTCGAAGAAGCGATTCGCCGCATGACCTCTCTGCCGGCGCAGAAATTTCAGCTCAGCGACCGCGGTTTGCTCCGGCCCGGATTCGCTGCCGATATCGTGATCTTCGATCCGGCGAAAGTGCAGGACCGTTCCACCTTCGAGCGTCCCCACGCGTATTCGGAAGGTTTTCTGTATGTGATCGTCAATGGAGTTGTTACTGTTGAAAACGGCACTCACACCGGGGCGCGCGCAGGAAAGGCGCTTTTTGGTCCGGGCAGGCGCTAACAACAGTTTTTCTATTGCTTTTACGAAGGAATTTTGAATTTTCTAAATTTGAAATGCAGAAAAAGAGTGGTGTATCCGGTCACTTCAATAAACAGTTTTCATGTCTGCGATACTTGAAGGAGCGCTCATCGGCGCTGTGGCGGGCCTCGCCGGTGTGCTGATTGTCACGGGCGCAAAAAAAAGAAAGTTCAATTCGATCCGTAAAAGCATAACGGATTCAAACGTAGAATACGTTGGAGACTTCCACCTGGCCAGCGCACGCCGCTACCGCAAGTCTCTTAAATTCTTCGATTCGTACGGCGCGCTTTACCTCGTTGGACACAATCTATACTTCAAAAGCTCAACCGACGCCACGCCGATCAGCTTCGACCTCCGGCAGTGCACGGTGCAGCGGGAACCCGACTGGCGTATGTTGAAATGGTTTTCAGTAACAACCCCGGTCGGTGAAAAATTTTATTTCAATTCTTACAAGCTCGGCGCGTTCAAAAATAATAGCGATGAAACTTACCGGGCGATGGAAATATTCCGCAAAAAATCGGCAACCTCCTGAGAATTAGTAGGTCACCAAACGCTCAATTGTTTCGGCGAGGCGGGCCCTGGCCAGGAAGTTCGCTTCCAGTTCCAAGGAAAATGGAACCGGAGTATCCAGCGAAGCGCAACGCATGACCGGAGCGTCAAGCAGCTCAAAGCAATGTTCCGATATCCAGGCAGAAACTTCGGCCCCAATTCCTCCAGTTAATGTATCCTCGTGTAAGATGAGCACTCTCCCTGTGCGCGCCACCGATTCCCGAATAGACATATAATCCAGTGGGAGCAGGGTGCGCAGATCCAGGATCTCGATTGAGATCTCCGGGTGTTCGGCGGCGTAATCCTCAGCCCAATGCACGCCGGCCCCATAGGTAATGATCGCAAGCTGGTCGCCGGACCGGATTCTCGCGGCGCTACCTATCGGTACTTCATAAATTCCCGGTGGTACCCGTCCGGAAACGCTCCGGTAAAGCGCTTTGTGCTCAAAATACAGAACGGGATTGGGGTCGTTGAATGCGGAGATGAGCAGGCCCTTGGCGTCGAACGGTGTCGCAGGATATACGACTTTCAGGCCCGGAGTATGCGCGAACCAGGCTTCGTTGCTCTGTGAATGAAACGGGCCTGCTCCTACTCCCGCGCCCGTAGGCATGCGGATCACCACATCGGCCGGTTGGTTCCAGCGGTAATGAATTTTAGCAAGGTTGTTGACGATCTGGTTGAAGCCCATTGTGACGAAGTCCGCGAACTGCATTTCGACCATCGACTTAAAGCCTTCAAGCGAAAGACCGAGTGCCGCGCCCAGTATGGCGCTTTCGCAGAGGGGAGTATTGCGGATTCTCTCCTTGCCGAACTCTTCCAGAAATCCTTCGGTAATCTTGAACACACCCCCGTACTCAGCGATGTCCTGTCCCATCAGCACCAGGTTTGAATGCTGCCGCATGGATTCGAGCAGACCTTCGCGAATGGCGTCAATGAATCGCTTTTCATTCCCCGGCTCAGCGTCAACTTCTCTTTCCTCACCGATCACGCGCGCGCTCGAAGACCGTTGTACGGGCGCATACACGTCCTGCAATTCCTCTTCGGCATCGGGCTCGGGCAAAGCACCTGCAAAACCAGCCTGCAATTCGGACTCGATCAGGTCCCTGAATTCATTCCGAATAGCGGCTACATCCATTTCCCGCAGCAATCCGGATTCAATCAGCCAGCGCTCGTAATTTTTGACCGGGTCCTTTTGTTCCCAAAGACGGAACATGTCCTGCGGTACATATTTGGTTCCGCTCGCTTCCTCATGGCCGCGCATGCGGAAGGTCATGCACTCGATGAGATAGGGTTTTTGATGGCGAAGACAATAATCCCGCACGCCCTGTACCGTGTCGTGTATTACCAGAATATTATTGCCGTCAATCTGCACCCCCTCCATTCCATACCCCTTCGCGCGATCCACCAGGCTGATGCAGCGAAACTGTTCGGAAGCAGGTGTGCTGAGGCCGTACCCGTTGTTTTCGATGAGAAAGATTACGGGTAGATCCCAGACCGCTGCGACATTCAGCGCCTCGTGAAAATCTCCTTCACTGGTTCCGCCCTCGCCGGTGAATGCGAGCGCGACACGGCTCTCCCGCCGCAGCTTCGCGGCGAGTGCCAACCCGTCGGCCACAGCCAGCTGGGGCCCGAGGTGAGAAATCATCCCACAGATGTAATGATCGCGGCTGCCGAAATGAAAGCTGCGTTCCCTTCCCTTGCTGTATCCTTCGCGGCTTCCCTGCCACTGGCGAAACAGCCGGTGCAGGGGCATACCTCTCGTGGTGAAAACACCGAGGTTCCGATGCAAAGGAACGATCCACTCGTCCGGCCGCAGCGCAAGAGTCGCCCCTACCGCAATCGCTTCCTGCCCGATGCCGCTGAACCATTTCGAGATTTTTCCCTGCCGCAAGAGCAAAAGCATCTTTTCCTCGATCATCCGGGGCCATAGAAGTTTCCGGTAAAAATGAATCAGCTGGTTGTCAGACAGGCTTTTCCGGTCGAATTGCATGAGCGCCGTTATGCGGTAAAATTAAACGTTGTGGGCAAAGCGGCAAACCAGCACATGTTGTTAAGCGGTTCTAAAAACCCGCGGGCGCGTTGTGCAAACCCGCACGTCGTCGCATCTTCCTGAAAACTTCCATTATGAAACGGATTTCCCCCTTCGTCATTATCCTCGTTGTTTTAGTTGCATCGCCGCTCCTCAGTTCCTATAAAGTCCCTTCAACCGCGCAGAAACCAAAGATCCAGGTAGCGATACTGCTCGACGTGAGCAACAGCATGGATGGGCTGATCGAACAGGCGAAGGCCCAGCTGTGGAATATGGTGACGGTGCTTGGAAAGGTAAAATGTCATAACTACAATGAGCCGCCGGCGGTCGAGATCGCGCTTTACGAGTACGGGCGCTCAAGCAACGACCGCCTTAAGGGTTATGTGAAACAGATCAGCCCTTTCACTTCCGACCTCGACGAACTTTCGAAGCAACTTTTTGGGCTCACAACGCTAGGTGGCGATGAATACTGTGGTCAGGTGATCCATACTTCTCTGGATGAGCTGGCATGGGACAGCACGCCCGGCAATTACCGCGTCATTTTCATCGCGGGAAATGAAGACTTTCTGCAGGGCGGCGTGCATTACACCAAGGCCTGTGCCGAGGCGAAACGCAAGGGTGTTATCGTCAACACGATTTACTGCGGACCCCGCGATCAGGGAATCCGCGAGCATTGGAACCTTTCCAGCGAATGCGGTAACGGCAGCTTCACGAACATTAATTCCGACGCTCGCATCGAAGAACCTCCCACCCCTTTCGACAGCACGTTGCTTGTTTTGAACACAAGGCTGAACGAAACATACATTCCCTACGGCGACAGGGGTAGCGAGCGGCACCTGCAGCAGTCGGAAGTCGATAACCTGAATTTGAAAGCAAATCCCTCTGCCGCCCTGGGGCGCGTAAGCGTGAAAGGAAAAGCCAGTTTGTACAACAATTCGGCCTGGGACCTGGTGGACGCGGCGAAGGCAGACAGCTCTATCCTTCGTAAAGTGGACACGAAGACACTCCCGAAGGATCTTCAGAAAATGAGCAGCACCCAGCTCGCGGAATTTGTAAAATCGAAAGCGGCCGAACGCGCACGGGTTCAGCAGGAGATTGAACTTGTCAGCAACAGCCGCCAGTCATGGCTGGTTGAAGCGAAAAAGAACCGCGTTGAGCCAACGCTGGAAACCGAGATTGAAAAGGTGCTTCGTGAACAGGCAAAGCGCTTCCGAATGATTATTGAGTGATCAGATCACGACGAGCTCATAAAAATCTTCCGGCTTGAGGTAACGATCAGCAAGCTCCCGGAGCTCGGCCGCAGTGATCGTTTTGATAATCCGGATGGATTCCTCAAAATATTTTTCGTCCAGCCCGTTCAGGACAAGGTTTTTCCACCTGGCCAGAATCTGGAACGGCCCGTCGAGGTCTCCCAGTATTCCGCCCATCATGTAGTTCCGTACAAGCAGCAGTTCCTCCTCGTCAACCACTTCATCCCGAAGGCGCTCCATTTCATGATAAACTTCGCGGATCGTTGCCTCGCACACTTCCTTACCCGCCTCCGTACTGATCGTCCAGGCGGAGTGCTGGATGTGATTCTGCAAATAGCTGTGTATGCCGTAAGTGTAGCCTTTCTCTTCGCGGATGTTGCTCATCAGCCGGGACCCGAAAAAGCCTCCAAAGAGCGCGTTGAGAACCTGCACCCTGGAAAAGTCCGGATGATGGCGGTTCGGAAACAGCCGCGCCAGGCGAATCGCGCCCTGCAGATTTTCGGGATCATTCGTTACCCGAAACTTCTTCTCCTCCGCCGGCGCGGGCGGGGTGCGCGGAACGGAAATTTCACTTACCGGCAGGTCTCCGAATTGCTCGTTGAGCAGTTTTTCCAGGCCGAGCGGCAGTTTGCCCGCTGCAAACACCATAAACTTCCCCGTTCGGTAATATTTTTCATAGAACGCGACGAGCTCCTCCCGCGCAATTGCGTCGAGGGCTTTCTCGGTGCTGTAACGTCCGTACGGATGGGTCTCTCCGAAAAGGTAACAATCAATGAGGCGACTCGCCACGAAATCACTCTTCTTCAAATTAACCCGCAACCGCTGTTTCATATTCTGCCTGTAAATGTCCAGCTCCTGCTGCGGCATCACCGAGTCGGTGATCAGCTCGCGCACCACGGGCAGCAACTCTCTTACATGCTTGCTAAGGCAATGCAGGGTAATGGTAGCGGTTTCATTATAACAGTTGCGATTCAAATATGATCCGTAGTATTCAAAATGCTCGTTGATCTCGAATGCCGATTTGCGTGTTGTTCCGTTTCGCAGCAGAAAATTAGCAGACGCAGCGACGAGATTTTTTTGCTCAAAGCAATTGCCGGCGTAAAACACCCATTCCAGCATCAGCACTTCTTCAGCCCCCGCATGAATTGCGTACACATCCACACCATTCGCCAGTTGAAACCGGCTGTAGGGTTTCAGGTGGAGGTTGAACTCAACCGCGTCTACGATCCGCGGCGGGCGGGTGCGGTCAACGGCATATGTTTGTTTCGTGCGGGCCATCAGTTCCTGGATAAATAATAAATGGTATTACTGTTGCTTTCCCGGAACACCGCCCGGCTCTGTTCTCTCACGTGCTCACTGGTAACTGCCTCGTACCGGGCAAGCTCTTCGTTCATCCAGGCAGCGTCTCCCAGCAATTCATAATACGCAAGGCTGTTCGCCCGGTTCATCACACTCATGTCTTCGAACGCAATAGTACTCTCCGTTTTGTTCTTCACTTTCTGCAACTCGTGCGGGGGAACGATGTCGGTTCGCAGTTTTTCGAGCTCAGTCTCGACGGCCTTTTCCGCGTCTTCAATTCGCACGCCTTTGACCACCTTTCCCTCGATGGCAAGCAATCCGGCGTCGGTGCTTCCAAAATGGTAGCATTCAATATTGCTGAATAGCTGCTTTTCTTTCACCAGCGCGTGAAACAGGCGCGAGGAACCCCCTCCGCTGAGAATATCTGAGATCAGGTCTACGGCGTAATAGTTCGGGTCCAGCCTCGACGGAATATGCCACGTTTTGTACAAAGCGTCCAGTGGCACGTCCGCCTGCACTTCCACCCGCCTCGCCTCGTTTTGTTCAGGCTCTGCGGGCAGGTCGCGACGGTATTTTTCTCCCGGCGGGATGTCCGCAAACCACTTTTCCGCCAATTCCTTCACTTTTTCCGTCGTCACGTTTCCGGCCACCACGAGGATCGCGTTGACCGGTCGATAGAAGCGAAAGAAAAAGCTTTTCACATCCTCCAACCGCGCGTTCTCTATGTGAGAAAGCTCTTTCCCGATGGTCATCCACCGGTAAGGATGGGCGCGATAGGCCAGCTCCCGCATCCGGTGCCATGCGTCACCATATGGTTTGGTAAGGTAGTGCTCCTTGAATTCTTCGCACACTACCTTCCGCTGCACGGCAAGGCTCTTTTCGCTGAACGCAAGTGAAAGCATGCGATCACTTTCCAGCCAGAACGCCGTTTCCAGGTTTTCTGCCGGAAGCTGCACATAATAATTGGTAAGATCATTGGTCGTGTACGCATTGTTTTCACCCCCCGCCATCTGGAGCGGCTCGTCGTATACCGGTACGTTCACGGAACCGCCGAACATCAGGTGCTCGAATAAGTGTGCAAAGCCGGTTTGTTCCGGGTCTTCATCGCGGGCGCCTACGTCGTACATTACATCCACTACCGCCATCGGGGTAGACATATCCTGGTGCACGATCACCCGCAGTCCGTTGGAAAGTACAAATCGTTCAAACTGGATCATAGCTGAATAACGCGCGTGGAGGAATAATGTTCTCCGGTTCGGTTGGGCGGCGCGTAAAAATATCGAAAAATAAGCGGCGGGAACCGACGGCTTCAAATAATGCTTTTCACCTTGAATTCGATCTCCTTAAGCATTTTATTACGGCGAATGATCATCTTTACCCGCTCATTGGGCGCCTGCAGGGTAATCTTATAAACGTTGAGGTTCTGGCTGAAATTTTTGTTGATGCCAATTACTTCATCTCCTTCCAAAAGCCCCGCTTCCTCAGCGGGCGATCCTTTGGCCACATCCCCAACAATGATTGTTCCGTTGATCAGGTAAAGCTCCACACCGGAATAGGAATAATCGAACGGATCATTGAAATGTGAGTTCGGAAGCAGGTAAATATCTTTCTTGTCGTAATTGAGAACGACATTAAAACGCCGCAGGATATCATTTCCTATCAGTCCGCCGAGGTAGGGATAGGAAGTTACGTTGTGTTCGTCATCAAAAACGTAGATGGGCACATTCCGAAAACGGTAAGGGCCCAGCTTCACCTCCCGGATCACGGTAAGCTCCATGTCGATTTTACCACCGAGCCCCTCGCCTTCCTTCACCCAGCGCTTGCGCTTTTTGCTGATCAGCGCACTGTCGTTTACAAAATCTCTTGAGAGCAGCATGCATACTCCCGCGCCCATGTCGTACAGGAATCTCGAGGTCACGGTAGTCGCGTCGCGCACGCGCATGGGATGCGCAGCAAGCATATTGATCGCAGGTTTTAGCAGGTAGCCTCCTTTAGGATACCGGAATGTGCCGTGAGTCCAGAACTCGATCTCGTTATTGTCATAATCTACCGTCACCACATAACGGCTCAGCACCGCGTAACCGATGATGCCATCAATCTGCTCCCCGTATACCGCGGTTAGAATGGAATAATCATTAATGTGAAAGTTCAGGCTGTCGATGCTCAGTCCCGGCAACCTCAGCTTCCGGTTGAAGAGAAAACTCACCTTCCGGATCCCGGCGATCCCGCGAATGGTTCTTTCCGTGGGTGTCGGTTTGAGCCCGAAATACGCAACCGTTCCCGAATCCAGCGAAATCCCGCTGCTGCCGGTGTCAAGTATGAAATTCAACGTGTCGGGAAAATTGTCAAATTGGGCTTTCAATATCACGATCCCTCCCGTCAGTTGCATAAAAGGGATGCGCGTGAGCAGGCGGGAAGGAGGTTCAATGAACTCTTCCTGGGCCCCTACTCTCAGCATCGAAACGAGGAGGCAGCAGGAGAGAAAAAATTTCGAGTGTTTTTTCACCGGTTCTTAAGAATGACAGTTCTGCGCTCCATAAAGATGCATCTTCCTGCCCCCAACAAAGCGCCGAATACACCAATGGCAGAGGAACAGGGCCGGGCGGGTGGATTGGCCTAACTTTGCAGCCGCAAAAGCAATGAACCTCTCCGACCTCCTCAAAAAAGCCTCTGAATCCGAATTCCTGACAGCAGAGGAAGGAGTATTTCTTTTCCAGCACGCGCCCCTCGCGGAACTGATGTATACGGCCGATGAGCTGCGCAAGAAACAGGTGCCCCACGGAAAAGTCACCTGGCAGATCGACCGCAACGTGAACACCACAAACGTCTGTATTGCCAACTGCAAGTTCTGCAATTTCTATCGCGTTCCCGGGCACCCGGAGTCATACATCACCGACATGGAAACGTACCGGAAAAAGATCCGGGAAACAATCCGCTGGGGCGGCGACCAGCTGCTGCTGCAGGGAGGCCACCACCCACAGCTGGGACTTCGGTTTTACGTAGACATTTTCCGGCAGATCAAATCTGAATTCCCTTCGATTCGCCTTCATGCGCTCGGTCCGCCGGAAGTGGCGCACATCACGAAACTTGAGAGGGGCACCCACCGCGACGTCCTCATTGCCTTGCGGGACGCCGGCCTTGATTCGCTTCCCGGCGCCGGCGCCGAGATTCTCGTAGACCGCGTCCGGAGGCTTATCAGCAAGGGAAAATGCGGGGCGCAGGAATGGCTGGATATTATGCACGAGGCGCACAAGCTACACATCACCACCTCGGCAACGATGATGTTCGGTCACGTGGAAACTATCGCTGAGCGGTTTGAACACCTTGTGAAACTCCGCGCGCTGCAAAGCCGCAAGCCGCCCGGCGCAAAAGGATTTCTTGCATTTATTCCCTGGACTTTCCAGGATGTGGACACATTGCTTGCAAAAATCCGCGGCGTTCAGAATCTCACTACCCCGGAAGAATATATTCGCATGATCGCTCTCAGCCGGATCATGCTTCCCAACATTCCGAACATCCAGGCCAGCTGGCTGACAGTGGGAAAGGAAACTGCCCAGCTTTGCCTGCACGCCGGTGCGAATGATTTCGGAAGCATTATGCTCGAGGAAAACGTGGTCAGCGCGGCGGGTGCGCCACACCGCTTCACATACCGCAGCATCCAGGAAGCCATCCGCGAGGCAGGTTTCGAACCGCAGCTGCGCAACCAGCAATACGAATGGCGGGAGCTACCGGAGAATATCGAGGAACAGGTTATCAATTACTGAAAAAATACCCCGCTCGTTCCGCGTCAGCGCAAGAAATGCGTTTAAGGTTTAACGTGTAGCGTTTGGATGTCGTAAATACAAAACCGGGTTCGCGAACCCACAAACCCGGTCAACAAATGCTCAACGCCTTAACCTTTTAAACCTGAAGCCCCCTAACCTCCTAACCTCCAACCTATTTCACTTAGGGTATTTCTCCACCTGATGACTAATCGGCGGTATGGTTTTCAGATACGCGTGGATCGCGCGGAGGTCCTCGTCGCTCATCCGTGCGTACAGCGTCACCGGCATGTAGGTGTTTTCCTTACCGGGGTTGTAGTCATAATTCTTTTCCTCGCGGTACAGCGTGAATTTGTTCAGGAACCGCTCCTCGTTCCATGTTCCGATGCCGGTAGCCGAATCGGAGGTGATGTTGGCGGAGTTAACTTTGAAATGGCCTTTATTAAACAAAAAACCGCCCGCAAAGGCTCTGCTGAAATCAGGGCCTTGTTTTGTCATCGGCGTGTGGCAGTCCGCACACACGGCGGCGTTAGTCAGGTACTCACCATACTTCACCAGGTCCGACTTGGGTGGCAGCTCATTCTTTGTAAGGTCCTGTTGTATAGCCGGGGCGGGATACACGGCGCTGATCGGGACGAACAGCTGCCGCTCGGGCACTTTATTCCTGATGGGCTTCAGCGTGCGGATATACGCTATGATGCTTTTCAGATCATACTCGCTCATCCTGCTGAAATTTACATAAGGCATTATGGGAAAGAGGGTATCGCCGGTTTTGCTTATTCCTTTTACCATTGCCTTCATGAGGTCATCATCCGTCCACGTCCCGATGCCGGTCTCTGGATCGGGTGTAATGTTTTTCGCATACACGACGCCCGGGACTCCCAGCTTCTGATCAAAAGCATAACCCCCCATTCCCTCTGTCCCCGGCACGACGGGCCCGGAGTACTTATTGAAATCGCGCGTACTGTGGCAGTCCAGGCAGGGAACTACCGAGGTCAGGAGGTATTCACCCCTCGCCAGCATGGTTTTGGCGGAATCTTCTTTGCCGGTGGTGGAAGTTTCGGTCCGGTTGGAACAGGCGGCGAAATAGGTGCCGGCAGCAATCAAAGCGGCGATTGCCGAGAATACCAGAAGTTTTCTCATATACTTCGGTTTAGGTTTCGAGATCAAGTTTACATCTTTTTTCAAAAAACTGATTCAGATAAGGCGGACGGATCGAAGGTCATTGTCAATCAATACGAGCGGTGCCCCGGTGCCCGCGGCAATCATTCCGAGCTCCGGGCGGCCCAGAAGACGGGCCGGGTAAAGGCTGCACATCCGCAACGCTTCGCCGGCCTCAATTCTGCAATGGCCGACCAGGTTTCGGAATGCCTGAAACATCGTGATAGCGGATCCGCTGAGAACTCCGTCCACTTCGTACCGGTCGTTCACCCTGTTGTGGAGGTAAAAGCCACCGGCAGTGTCCGTCACAGCGTCCGTGATCGCAAACAGCCGGTCACCGATTAAATTCTTGGCCACGGTTATTGCCTCGAAACGGACATGATGTCCATCAGGGATGATGCTCGCCATCACCGACTCATCGGCGAACACCGCCCCCACAACTCCCGGTTCACGATGGTGAAACGGGCTCATGGCATTGTAGAGATGCGTGACGCATCGGACGCCATTGCGAAAAGCCCTGCGCGCCTCGTCAAAGCTGGCTGCCGAATGTCCCGCCGAAATAATTATGTTTTCCGCCCCCAGCAATTTCAGGATTTCGTCCGAACAAATCTCGGGGGCCAGTGTGATCATTTTGATCACTCCTTTGCAATACTTCACTACATCAATGACGTCTTCCAGGCGGGGTTCTCGGATCAGATCCTTCACATGCGCGCCCCGTTTTTCCGGATTGATCCATGGCCCTTCCAGGTGCAGCCCCAACACCGCTTGTCCGCCTGCGCTCCAATATTCTTTCACCGCATCAACGCTTCGCAAAATAGCTTCGCGGGTATTGGTTGCAACAGTAGGAAGAAAATACGCGGTACCGCTCAGCGCTGCGGATTCCTCCATCGCGCGCAACGTCTCAACCGTTGGCTCCGTACCCAGCAGTTTTCCCGCCGCGCCGTAGACCTGGAGGTCAATGAAAGCGGGCGCGACGAAATGGGACGGAAATCTTTCAACGTTTGCGCTGGGCGGTAACCCGGCGACGGGGTCGATTCTCATACGGCTGCCATCCAGGATCAGTGCTTCGCCGGACATCCAGGTTTCACCGGTGAAAATCCGGTCGGGCAGAATATAGCGCTTCTCAGGTTGCATCTTTAGCTTTCCGCTGGTCATCTGTTGCGGTCCGGTTGGGAAAAAAGATGAACCCTCTTGCCTGCAGCCAATGTTGAAGGGTCGTCGACAACTGAAAAAAGCGCATCACTAAAGTTAAGCGGAAATAACCCGGCCACGAATGGAAACCGACTCAGTCGCGGCGATCGATTAAAAACGCGTGGCCGAGATAGATCTTTCTCACAGGTTGGCGCTTCTACGGCGAAAACATCCCCCGTCGTGTCCCGAGGCGGTTGACGGGTCTTCCAATATTGTTAATGAAACTTAATGAATGGAGAATGTGGAATTGTCAAAAAACAGCATCTCCCTTATAATTTCAGATGCAGTCTTTTCGTTAACATGTCAAACGTCCCGATATGAAAAACAAGGAAATCGCGTTCGCGTACGAGCAGGCGAAGATTTATCGCCGGCACTATCGTCCCTCGCTGAATATCTTCCGCTTTCTGCGGTCCATCCTGGTTGTACTGATCTCCGGCTCTTCGCCTGCAGCAGGTCACCTGCGCAGGAAATAGAATTTAGAAGATCCGAACGTCCCGTACGCCGCGCTCAATATGCCTCGGCATATGAGGCATGTTCGGCTGATTTTGCCCGCCCATCCGGTTGAGGTTGAACAGGAAGCTTACCATGAAATAGCGGCGCAGCACCATGCTCCGCACGTCTTCCACATAATTCTCTGCAGAATTGCGGGTGATGCTTTGGTTCTGGTTCAGGATGTCGTTTACCGAAAACTTCAGCTCCCCGTTCTTTTTCTTGAACAGTTGATGACTAAAGCTGGCATTCCAGAGCGGGATTGCCCTGTCGAAACCCGGGCCGCGCCCCGTGTTGATGATGTAGTCAATATTCGTTGCAAGCAGGAAATTCTTTGGCCACTGCAGGCTCACGTCTCCGGTGTAGGTTTGCGTGTAGTAATCCAGGCTTTCGCGGCCGTCCGAGTATCCTACGTGCGTATACATCAGGTTGGCCCGAACCCCGAAATCTATTTTTTCCTTATTGAAATTGACTCCCGCCCCCTGGTTCAGCATCAGTGTCCTCGAAACGAGCCGCTCACCCTGAATCCTGCTGATGTCGCGCCCGAAGTTGGTGAACTGGGTCAGATTTACACTCGATCCTTTAAGCTTCGGATTCTTGAACGGCAGCCCCACTGTAAAAAACGCGTTTGCGTTGAAATACCCGTCCATGTTAGTATAGCTGGTAAGTGTCAGCGGGCCCCGGTAATTAATATCGCTCACGATCTTGTTCTGGGTGAAATTGAGATTCAGGTTCGCTGCAAAGAGCCTGAACGTAAGCATGTTGAAGCTATTGTATCCCATGTTGAAATTATGATTGAACTCCTGTTTCAGGTTCGGGTTGCCGACGCGCTGGTTCAAGGAACCGCTCGTCAGGTCGGGAACGTTCTGCAGCTGGCTGACCGAAGGCTGATTGGTTCGGCCATTATAGCGAACCCGAAAATTCTTCGAGCGCGCGGGCGTGTAGTTGAAAGAAGCAGTTGGGAAAAAGCTGGTGTAGTTCCTCCGGAACATGGAATCTTTTCCGAGTGCCGCCTGGTAGCTGAGGTTTTCCTGCAGCGCCTGCTGTAAGCCAATGCCGAACTGGTAATTGTACATCTTTTCCTGCAGCCGGTAGTTCAGGGTATAACGGTGCGCGCTAAAGCTGTTCACAAAATCATTCGTCAGCGCGAGGTTTGGAAGATCATATTTCCCCGACGCGCTGTTGTAATTAGAGGTAGCCTTGTCGGAAGTATTTCTGTTGTTGGTGTACGAGTAGTTCAGCTCGAGCAGCTTGTTCGGACCCATCGGCTCGGTATACGAGGCGCTGATGGTGTTGTTTCGCTGCCCGATCTCCTGGGTGTTTACCTGGTTCTCACGAAATACCCTGTCCGTCGAGCCGTCAGGGCGATAGGTAACGTTCTCGGAAATAAGCGAGCCGTCGCTATTGCTTCCATTAGTATTATTGTTCCACCCAATCGTAATCGTGCGGCCTATCTTCTTAAACTTGTGCCGGAACAGCAGTTCACCCCGGTAGTTATATCCCGACCTGTCATTCCCGCGACGGGAAAGCCCGGTTTCCGACAAAAAGCTGTTGCCGGACCAATTGGAAATGCTGAACGCGCTGTCGCGGGTGTTGCTGCTCGACTCCTGCCAGGTAAACGAGGGCGTGAAGAGTATCGAATTCATCGAGTCGATCTGATATTCAAGCCGAAGATTGAAGCGGTGGTTCAAATTCCTGCTGATGGAACCCGACTCGGGCACCTGCTTGGTAACGATCGAGTCGCCGCCCACATATTGCGTAGTGCGCAGACTGCTTTGCTCCTGCCGGTTCGTCGAATTAGAAAAGAAATAACTTCCGGTGATCTTGAATGTCCCACCCCACTGATCGGTGTAATTAAGGCCGCTGGAAAAAGAGCGAAGGATGCCGGAACCGCCGCCTCCGAAACCGCTTTTGTTCAAACTAAACATCATTCCGCCGCCAGGACTTCCGCCAAACATGAAATTCCCGCCCCCGCCCCCACCAAAGCCGCTGAAGCCCCCCATTGAACCGATAATATCAGAGAATGAAAACCCCTGCTTGTTGATGTTGTTGGCATTCATCAGGAGAGAGATGCGCTGGTCGCCGCGAAACTTGCTCAGGCTGATATTCGTTTCGTATCGGTCGTTGGATCCATAACCCGCGAGCAGCCGGCCGAAATATCCTTTGTTGCGGTCTTTTTTAAGTTTTATGTTCACCGTCTTCGTGCGACTCCCGTCGTCCATCTTCGTAAACTTAGCCTGGTCGCTCATGTCGTCGAAGACCTGTATGCTTTCGATCATGTCTGCCGTTATATTCTTCGTGGCGAGCTTCGGGTCGTTTCCAAAAAATTCCTTCCCGTCGACCAGTACTTTTTGCACCTGTTCTCCCTGCGACTTCACATTCCCGTCTTTGTCAACTTCCATTCCGGGCAGCTTCTTCAGCAGATCCTCCGCGGTAGCGTTCGGCGCGGTCTTAAACCCGCTTGCGTTGAACTGAACCGTGTCGTTCAGCACGCGGATCGGCGCCTCGCCGGTTACCACTACTTCCCCGAGTGTTTTGAAATCACGCGTCATTGTCAGGGAAGCAAGGTCAACGGTCTTTTGCAAAGCTGTAATGGTGAACGGCCGCCTGCTAAGCTGAAATCCCCTGCTCGTGATGATCAGGCGGTATTCCCCTTCTGCAAGTCCTTTCACCTCAAAATTTCCCTGTTTGTCGGAAACCGTGAACGTTATCAGGCTGGAGTCGCTTGCCTGCTGAACGACAATGGTGGCATCGGCCACCGGCTGCGAGGACGCCGTGTCCATAAGCCGTCCCTTTAAAACACCATCCTTTTTTTGAGCCTGGGCGACGAAACTAACCCCGATGCTAAAAAGCAGGAATACAATTGGTTTGTACATGCGAGCAGGTTGAGTTGTACGAAATTAGACGTAGTCACCCGTTGTAACTTTCGAATTCGGTGCAGCAGCTAAAAAAAAGGATGAACCGCTTTAGGTCCCGACGGATGGTTGGAGCTTATTGGCTAACTTGGGGAAAGTCAGCAGATGAGTGTGAACCAGACGACTTCAACGTATGATTTTTCGGGTTCGCTTCCCCGTCATTACGACGATCACCTCGGGCCGATGTTCTTCGAGCCCTACGCCGTTGCCGTCGCCAACCGGATCAATCCCGAAGAAGTTCGGCTCGCGGTCGAGCTCGCAGCCGGTACCGGCAGGGTTACGCGCCATCTCCGGTCCTTACTCATGCCTTCCGCCCGCCTGATTGCTTCCGATATCAGCGAGGACATGCTCGCCATCGCGCGTGAAAAACTAAGCGGGCAAAAAATTGAGTGGCAAATGATCGACGCAGGTACCCTGCCATTTGACGAAGGCAGCGTTGATCTCGTAGTGTGTTGTTTCGGGTACATGTTTGTCCCGGACAAGGACCGCGCATTCTCCGAAGCCCGTCGTGTGCTGCGGAATGGGGGCATGCTGATCTTTTCTACGTGGGATAGCCTCGAAAATAACGGGGCTTCGCTGGCTTATCGTCGAATCGCGCGGGAATACCTTGAAGATCCGCTGCCGGAATGTTACAATCTTCCTTTTTCGATGTCGGACGAGATGCAGATTACGCGTCGCCTGGAGCAGGCGGGTTTTCGAAAATTGCAGCTGGAAAAACTTGCCTCTGAAGCGCGAAGTACAAGTGCGGCGGATGCGGCCGAAGGCCTGGTGCAGGGTGGACTTATTTACAATGAGCTGATGAAGCGTAATCCTGCCTGGGTGGATGAAGTGCGTGAGCGTGTAGAAAAAGCGCTTGCACGCGAATTCGGAAAAGCGCCGATGGTTTCGCCCATGAGCGCAGTTGTCGTCCGCGCCTGGAAATAACCGCTTAGCTGAAGAGGTATTCGACGTCTTCTTTGGTGAGCGACTTCACGAACGTCGCATCGTCGGTGATCAGCTCTTTCGCCAAAAGTCTCTTCTTTTCCTGGAGCTGCACGATTTTGTCCTCAATGGTATCCTTGCAGATCATGCGGTAGGCAAAAATATTTTTCGTCTGCCCGATCCTGTGGGTGCGGTCGATCGCCTGCTGCTCCACCGCCGGGTTCCACCAGGGATCTACGATGTACACGTAGTCAGCAGCTGTCAGGTTCAGCCCAACCCCCCCTGCTTTCAGCGAAATGAGGAAGACGCGCACATTGTCGTCATTCTGGAAGCTTTGAATAGCCTTTTCCCGGTCGGGGGCTGAAGTGCTTCCGTCGAAATACTCATACTTCACACCGAGCTGCTCGAGCTTTTCGCGGATCAGGGCAAGCATGCCGAGAAACTGCGAAAAGATCAGCGCTTTGTGGTCACCAATGTTCTCGATGATCTCGCGCGCCAGCTCGTCGAGCTTGATAGAATGATTTTCAAACTTCTCGCCCTCGTTCAGAATGGCAGGGGAATCACAGATCTGTCGCAGCTTCATCAGGCCCTGCAGGATGGTGAGCTGGGAGCGCTGAATCCCCTGCGTCTCGATAGCCCCAAGAATCTGGTTTCTGTAATCGTTCCGGTACGCGTCATAAATCTTCCGCTGCTCGTCCTCCATTTCGCAAAACAGGATCATCTCCTGCTTTTCGGGAAGATCCCGGGCCACCTGCTCCTTCGTACGCCGCAGTATGAAAGGGTAAAGCAGTTTCTTCAGGTGTTCCTTGCGGTCCTGCTCTCCGAATTTGTCAATCGGCATTGCGAATTCCTGGCGGAAAAACTCCACCGTACCCAGCATTCCGGGATTCAGGAAATTCATTTGGGCGAAAATGTCGAAGGTGTTGTTCTGCAGAGGCGTTCCGCTCATGCAAAGGCGGTGCTTCGCGTTCAGGAGACAGGCCGCCTTGGTGACCTTGCTCGCCGGGTTTTTGATCGCCTGCGACTCGTCCAAGATTACATAGTCGAATTCCGCGCCGACCAGCAGCTTGATATCGCTGCGCAAAGTGCCGTACGTGGTGATCGTGATGTCTTGTCCCACCAGTTCTTCCTTGTTGCGGGTACGGAGACCACCATGATGGATTCTGTACGAAAGGGAAGGAGTGAATTTCCGGATCTCGTTCTCCCAGTTATAGATCAGGGTGGTGGGGCAAACCACCAGTGCCCGCAGCGAGCCCTGCTTTGTTTTTAAATGCTCGAGAAAAGAGAGCGCCTGAACCGTTTTTCCCAAACCCATGTCATCCGCGAGAATGCCACCCCACCCGATCTCGGTAAGATAATTCAGCCACTGGTAGCCTGCCACCTGGTACGGCCGCAGTATGTTCTTCAGATGATCCGGCGGATCTATTTCCGTAATCCGGTTAAACTGCCGCAGCTTCTCATACTTTTCCTCCAGCTGCACTACCAGTTCTTCTTCGTCCCTGTTTTCATAAAGCTCGTCCACCACGCTCAGGTGATAACGGGACAGCTTCAGGGAATTCGTTCTGCCCTCGCCTACGCGGAAAAGCAGGGCATATTTCTTCAGCCATTCCTCCGGCAGAATGCCGAGGGTCCCGTCGTTGAGCTGCACGAACTGCTGCTTATTTGCCAGCGCGCGCTTCACTTCAGCCACGCTCACGTGCTGATCGCCGAATATGATGTCTACGCGGGCATCGAACCAGTCAGTATTGCTGCTGATAAATATCTTGGTTTGCGGCTTCGCTGTATTGAATCGGAAATTTTTCAGCGCCTCGAATCCGAACACCGGCACCTTCATGTCCTTCATCGCGTCCACGAAAAGGAAAAACCAGTTATTTTTCAGCACATCTGTTCCCTTCAGCGCGAGCGAGCCGTTGTCCTCATTCCGCACAAAATTCGAGTGCAGGTTTTGCAGCTTTTGAATAAAGGCATGCTCGGCCGGGCGGTTGCGGTGCACGATCACCACTTTTTCTCCCTGCGGAATCACAATCTCCTCGCGGTCGCGCGAATGGGTTTCATATCCTTTGTAGGCAAATGCAGGCTGGAAAACCAGGTATTCTCCCTTTTCCTGGAGAAAGAGCTTCACCTCCGGGTTGCCGTCTTTCACTTCCTGGATCAATGACTTGTCGAAGTCAACGCGGTAATCGCGGGTGAGCGGCAGCACAAGCTCCGTTAGCGCGCGGACCCACTCTGCAACAGGTATCACTTTTTTGCCCGAAGACTGGAATTTTTCAACCAGCCGCACCACCTCCTTGTTCTTCCACAGCCAGGCCTGCTGGTTGTAGATGAAGAACAGAGGGCTCCTGCTTTCATTGTCGGCAAGTTCGTAGTCCATTCCCCCCACCCGCACGCGGCACTGCACAACATACTGGCCGTTCCCGTTTCCATTGCGGCGAACGCTGAAGTGAGGTTGCGCTTCGTCCGACAAAAACTGCACGGGCTCCAGGTTCGCCGTTTTGAATGCCTTCCCCGGGGGCAACAGAAAGGTGAACGGATTTTCGCTGCCTTCCTGGAATACTTTGCGAAGTTTCGGAATGAGATATTCCGCCACCAGTTCCCGCGTTTCTTCCGGGAGGTCGTCCTCTTCGTGATGAATGATGTTTTCCCAGAACCCGGAAAATGGGGAATTGCGGCTCACATATTTATTGATCTCACTGTCCTGTAGCTTGCGCAGCAGCGCCAGCAAATGGCGATCGCTTTCCGGGAAATTATCGGTATTCACGTAACGGCTGATGTCGAGTTTCTGCGCCTTGCCGGCAAATACGTCGCCTGAATCACTTGTTTCACCCGCTACCACGTCGACCGTGAATTGCGGGTAAATCTTCTTATTAAAATTCAAAACGATTCCGAGACGGCCGGTGACCGCTGGTTCCGCCTGGGGCTCGTCGACCACAGGTTGCTCTTCGGCTTGCTGCGGTATGATGACCGGCGGGCGGGGTGCGGGCATACCCTGCACCCGCTTGATGCTGCTGTCAAGCACCCGCAGGAACGGCTTGCCTTCTTTATATGCGAATTCGAATTTTCCGGAGAGGTCGTCTGTAAGCGAATATCCATAGGCCTCCAGCAGCTTGTTCTTTTCTTTGTCCCAGTTGCGAATGCTGTCGAAATAATTCGCTCCGTAGGTGTGCAGCAGCTGCAGGAATACAATCACCTTCGGCAGGCAAAGGGGATGATTGGGGTCTTCGTAATCGCAGCTCGTATCGAAATGCCGTTCCTCGTTCTTACGAATGATTACTTTGTACTCCTTTTCTTCCAGCACCACTGTAGCCCGCACTACCTCGTCCTGCGCGAACTCGATGTTGGCCTTGTTGCTGCGGAGAAATTTTTCGGCCGCCTGGAAACTCTCCTGGGAAGAAAGAAGTCGCAGCGTGCGCAGATCGATGTTTTTCATCTTCGCCACCGTGTGCCTCTGGTCGTATTGCACGTTGTCCGTCTGGAGATGGCCGCGGTCGATCAACTCCTGGAGCTGGAAAAGTGCCGCCGCCTCGTGCCGGCAAATGTCGCCGAGATTGTAGGGGCAGGCACAGCGCAGGGAAGTTGCCTTTGGATCCTTGAACTTCTGAATGTATACTTTGTAAAATGTGGAGTAGCTGTCGTCTCTGACGCGAAACACGGCGGAGCCGAAGAGTTCATCATATTCCACCAGCTCGACGAATCCGATCGCATGGATTTTCTTTCCCCTGCGAATCACTTCGTCAGTCCCATGGGTATAGACATATTTTATCAGGTGCGGTAATGCCATGAAGCAACCAGGTGTGGCCGGTGTCCTGCGATTGCGCAAAGGCCAATCGGCAAAAATAAAAGAATGTGCAGGGGATTTCCTTGCGCTTTTGGCTAAATAAAAAATAAAAAACCCGGCGCGCACAGGCGGCAAAGAAATGCGTTACCTTGTGGGGTTTTGCCCTCCCAGATGGCTTAGGCAACCACGAGCTGCCCCTGGCGATAAACGGGAAGCACATTAGCTACATCAGCAGAAAGACAATACCGGATATCCTTCTCCAGTCCGAATCCCATTAACCGGTGGTAATGCGAAGCATCGTTTTGCTTCATGAACCCGAATAGATCGCGCTTTGCTTTTTCATATAGATTCTCTGCCATGTGTGAAGAATCACAGTTGATCGTGAAGTGTTGCCGCAGGCGGGAAATCACTGCGCCCGCGAACAGCGTGTCTTCCATATTCACGCGGTCTTTCCACGCTGCGCATCCGAGGATTACGTCGCGCTTCATTTCCTGCAGATGATCACAAACCGCCGAGAGGTTAACGAAGGCCCCGGCGATGATTTCCGTAGCGCCCTTTTCAAGCGCCATGTGCAGCAGCCGCGTTCCGTTCGTCGTGGTGAGCACCAATGTTTTTCCGCCAACAAATTCCCTGGGGTATTCAAACGGCGAATTGCCGTACTGCAATCCTTCGGCGATGCGCCCGTCCCGTTCGCCGGCCGTAATCCCTTCAATCTGTTTTCCCAGCTCTATGCAGCGACTTACCGACTCTACTGGAATGACGGAGCGCGCCCCGTTATAAAGTGCGGTGGCGATGGTCGAGGTAGCGCGTAAAACATCGATAATCACGACGGTTGCGTTGGTCACGTCGTACAGGTTCAGCAGGGCAGGCGAAAGCGAAGTGTACAGGCTGGGCTTGCTGTTCATAAAAGCGGCAAAAATAGCGCAAACGACGAAGAGAGGAAATTACTTTTGAAGCAGGCGCTTCCATTTGTCCGATTCAGCGAATTCCTTGATCGTGTTGTTCCGCAGCTCCAGCAACTGCTTCAGGTATTTGTACAGGTACAGCCGGTCCAGCCATTTTCCCAGCATCCCGTACGGTGATTCATAATGAAACAGGTCAATCATAATCGTTCCGTTGTCGCAGGGCTTGAAATGGTGTTCGTGTTTCATTGCCTTAAAAGACCCCTGAAGCTGGACATCGGTAAAGAGCACCGGCTTTTGCATTTCGGTAACCTTAATGCGCCGGAAACGGTCACGAAACAGATGACGGGCCTTCCACGTTACCGTGTCTTCTTTTTCCACCAGTCCAAACCGCGTTCCGGCAACTGCTTCCTCCCGGTACTTGCTCATGGACCGCTTGTGCAGTTCGATGTTTCGCGAGAGATCGAACACAACCTGCACCGGAGCCTTGATGAACGTGGTGAGGTGGATTGTAGGCATGGTCAAAGGGATATGGCTGCGCTTCCTTTGGGAAAATAGAAAAAAATTCGGAACGCACGATGTCAAAAACCCTGCCGGCTCCGGAATTTCTCAACTGAATGGGATCTTCACCACCTTTGCCTGCAGCAGCTTGTCGCGTACGCGGATATTAATGGGTGTACCGATCGAGGAAAATGCCACGCGCACATAGCCCATCCCGATCGCCTTATTTAAGCTGGGCGACTGCGTTCCGGAAGTGACACTCCCGATCGATTCACCGGAAGCATCCTTGATCTCGTAGCCGTGCCGCGGAATTCCCTTGTCAATCATCTCAAAGCCGACCAGTTTTTTCTCCACGCCATTGGCTTTTTGCTGTTCGAGAATCGCGCGGCCATTGAATTCCTTGGTGAACTTTGTAATCCATCCGAGTCCCGCTTCGAGGGGAGACGTGCTGTCGTCGATATCGTTTCCGTAAAGACAGAATCCCATTTCCAGGCGAAGCGTGTCGCGTGCACCCAACCCGACAGGTTTAAGCCCCTGAGGTCCGCCCTCTGCCAGGATTGCGTCCCAGATAACGTTGGGCGCATTCTCCTTGTCTTCAAAATAAATTTCGACCCCGCCAGCACCCGTATACCCCGTAGCGCTGATCAGCACGTTATCGACCCCTGCGAAACGACCTTTCAAAAAAGTGTAGTACTTCAAATTCAGAATGTCCATGTCGGTGAGCGGTTGCAACAGGCGCGTAGCATTCGGCCCCTGCACCGCGAGCAGGCAGGTTTTGTCCGAAACATTGTGCATCTCCACCTGCTTTTCGTTGAAGCGGCTGATCCAGTTCCAGTCTTTTTCGATGTTTGCCGCATTCACCACCAGCATGTACGCTTTGTTTTCTTCGAGGCAATATACCAGCAGATCATCCACGATGCCCGCCTGCTCGTTCGGCAGGCAGCTGTACTGAGCCTGGCCGGAACGCAGCCTGGCCGCGTCATTCGATGTAACGCGCTGGATCAGGTCCAATGCGTTGGGTCCTTTGAGAATGAATTCCCCCATATGACTCACGTCAAAGACCCCGGCATTCCGGCGCACGGCGAGGTGCTCGTCATTGATCCCGGTGTAGCTGATCGGCATCTGGTATCCGGCAAACTCTGCCATCTTCGCGCCCAGCGCCATGTGTTTGTCTGTAAATGGAGTCTTTTTCATGCTGCTTCCACCCGGTTGGTTTTTTTTGGAGAACAAAGATACAGGAGGAAGTCGGCGCGTCTCATTTCAGGACTTGGCCCATTCGTAAGTGCAATGGAAAGGTGACGGTCATTCTTTCCCCGTTCCAACAAGCGGCAACGTGCTTTATGACATCAGGCAGGGGATCCTGTTTTTTTTCCGCAATAAATTTTTTCAAGGCTGACCATGTTTGAAGATACCCCTGCAATTCGTCAAGCGTCCACTGAAGCCCGATCGCTAATTCGGGCACCGGGATCTCGCGGAACGGGAACGGCAGGCTGCGGTACTGCTCGTCAACGAATCGTCTTTCACGATCCCAGTAAGGGCCCAGTGTATTACAGTAATATTCCTCATTGATGAGACGGTCGATGCCGGGGCTGATCCTCGGCAGCGAATACGTCCACACCGCGATCCAGGCGTCGGAACGTGCCACGCGATTTACTTCATTGTAAAATGCACCCGGTTGAAACCAATGAAGAGCCTGTGATACTGTCACCAGGTCGAAATAATTCTCAGGGAAGTTCGTGGCCTCTGCAGGCTGCACGGAATATCGAATATTTGCCGCGGGCCACGCGTGCCGCAACTGTTCAGCACTGATATCCGTAGCAAATACCTGGCGGAAATGCCGGGCGAGCTGTGTCGCGGTTTGTCCATTTCCCGTGCCGCAGTCCCACGCACGTTCGCGCGCAGTGAACCGTGAGAGAATGAATCGAAAAAGCTCTTCGGGATAACCAGGCCGGTAGCGCGAGTATTCCGCGGCGGCTGTAGAAAAACGATCCTTCACGCGATAAAGATAATACCTGCGCGACCGGCACTAGTTCCAGCTGTCCACGAGCGAGAACACGGCGGACCGGGAGCTGGCCCATGCTTTTCCGGTATCGGCAGGGGTGCGAAACTCCCGTTTCCTGCGCATTGTTTTTCTTTTCTCTTCCATCTCGCGCAACTTCCTCTGCTCTTCTTCTACTTTCCGGCGCTGTTGCTCGATGCTGATCGAATCCCCCGCCGGCCGGTAGCGATACGATTCACTCGCCCGGTTGCCCCATTCGTCGCGAAGGACGCCGTCCACCCCCATCACGTAATCGACGTTGCTGCGGTAGTTGAAATGCTCGTCAAAGTCGATATCGAAACGGTTTTCTCTCCAACGGCGTTTTTCGCTGATGCGAACATCGAGCGCATGCAGTTTGTCAAGCGATTCATCAAACCGGATTCTTTTTCCCGTGGGAATTCTCACGATCACGACCGCCTGCTGGCCGCGGAAGCGGGATTCGCGACCGATACCGATACCGCTGCCGATATCAAGGACGCTGTCTGTATAGCTCGCGTTAAAGCTGATCTGCTGTGCCCTCGCTTCCGCATCAGCGGCGGTTCTGCCGCGGCTGTATTTTTTTATTTCAACATGATATGCGGAGTCGTTACTCTGCTCCACACGCACCCGCACATTCGCAAGCTTCAGGCTGTCGCGGGTGATGTCAACGCCTTCGCCGTCGATTTCAATCCACGGAAAATCGCCGCTGTAGAGCACCTCGGGGCCGGATACGCGCACAATCATTTTCCCGTTTGCCGGCTGGATGATCGGTAGTTCCGTTCCGCGATAGCGACTGTTGTCTCTCCGGAAGTCATTCACCATGCTGCCCGCAAACAAGGCGAGGCTGACCCATCCCAACGCCCAGAGTCCACCGAAAATCCACCCGAGGTAGCTGTGCTGAGATCGGACGCGCATGATCCGGCGGATCAGCCAGGTGATGAACGCTACCAACGGGATACCGAGGAAAAACAGCAGGATTCCCCAGGCAAACGTATTCTGCCAGAAACCTTCGAGCAGGAAATTTTTTAGTGGCCACACTCCCACGCCGCCAACGATCAATCCGAGAAGGGCGACAAACAGCGCGAAAGCGATCGTACCGGCGAGAAAGATGAAAAACACGCGGAACAAGACGCCGAGCACATGGCCAAGCCCCCGGCCCGTGCGCTGCCCTGCCTCCCGCACTTCCGTCGCGAACGCCTTTCCCCTTGTATTGAATTCGCGCGCGGAGTCGCGCACCTCTTCGCCCCAGTTCTTTACCTTTTCCTTCATAGTACCCAACCCTTCGCGAACATTCCGGCGAATGCGATTTACATCCACTTTCTCCCCCCGCATTTCCATTTTCTGGTACTGGCTTCGCGCCTCGGGAAGCACGATCCAGAGCACGATATAGGCGACGATGAACGTGCCGCTCACGGATCCGAAGATCATGTTCGTCACGAAAGACCCTTCGTGGAAAAACGGCCAGCTAAACATGCCGACCAAAATGTTCAGCAGGAGAGGAGCTGCGAAGATCAGCCGGATCAGCCAGGCCTCCCGGCCAAAGTATGCGGCGAGGCCGCTTGCAACCCCACCGAATACGCGATCATCAGGATTGCGGTACAATCTCTTGCCGGCATATTCTTCAAGATCGCCCGCCGGCAGCACAATCCAGAGCAGTATATAAATCAATATCCCGAACCCGAATCCCCCAAACGTAATGATTGCGAAAAGCAGGCGGATGATTGCCGGATCCACGTTCAGGTAATTCGCAATACCTGCGCAAACGCCACCGAGAATTTTGTCGCTGCTGTCGCGGTACAGCCTCCGGCGGCGGGGTCCTTGCAGGCGCTCCACGCGGGGAGTCGCAGATGCCGGTTCTTCGGTATCTACAGGGTCGAAATCTTCCGGCCTGCCCATCGAAGCAACGATCTCTTCCACGTCCTCTTCGGCGATCGCCGTTGCACCCTTGCGTGTCTTGTCATTCATCAGCTCCGCGATGCGGCTTTCAATATCGTTGATGATCTCATCACGACCCTCTTCTTTCGCGAAATAGCGCCTCAGGCTGTCCAGGTATGACTGCAGTTTTTCAAAAGCCGAATCCTCGATCAGGATAACCCGGCCGCTGAGGTTGATGCTTATGATCTTTTTCATGGTCACTATATATGAATTTGTGTGTAGCGATTATTGGTTTTCTAAACTGTCCGGGTTTTGACCGGAAACCGGGCTGCGCTTGCTGGTGAGGGCATTCACGCCGTTGGAAAGTTCATTCCAGGTCTGCTCCAGCTCGCCGTAGAATTTTTCGCCCTTCTCAGTAAGTGAAAAATATTTGCGCGGTGGTCCCGAGCTGCTCTCCACCCACCGGTAGCTGAGCATTTCCGCGTTTTTCAGTCGCGTGAGAAGGGGATACAAAGTGCCCTCCAGGATATTCAGGTTCGCCGCCCTCATCTCTTCCACGATATCGCTCGGATAAGCTTCGCCGCGGCGGATAATGGAAAGAATGCAAAACTCGAGTATCCCTTTCCGCATCTGGCTTTGTGTGTTCTCTATATTCATACGCTGCAGGTTGTCGGGACAAATCTACGGTTAAATATGGTACTATGCAACATAAAGTACCATATTTTTGTAGGTAATGTTGATGAGCGGGGAGCGACCAAATTCAACTACTTGAAACTCAGTCTTCTACCCAATAACGAAAAAATAATATCCGTGGCCTGGTGGCCCTTCGGCGTCACCACCACAACTTTGCTCGATGCCGCAACGGGTTTCCATTTGCGCCTTGATTGTTGTTTGCACGCTCTCCGCCTGCATGTCACGTTTCGCGCAATACCGCTCATTTTACCAGTTCAGGAGTCCGAATGGACAACCCGACTACTCAGATCTCAACTACTGGGCATCGCACCCGTGGAAATGGGACCCGGCAGACAGTATCCCTGCGCCGCTGCGGGCTGAAAAGCGTGATACAGCCGCCGACGTCTTCTTTCTTCATCCGACCACCTATACCTCCGGCAGCATGGACGGACAAAATGCGCGGATCGACCACGACCTGCTGAATGCAAAAACCGATTACAGCACGATCCTTTACCAGGCCAGCGCTTTTAACCAGCGCGCACGCATTTTCGCGCCGCGTTACCGGCAGGCGCACGTGAGCACCTTTTTCATGAAGGACTCACTAAAAGCAGGAGAAGCGTTCGACCTCGCCTACCGGGACATCAAATCCTCTTTTGAATATTATCTGCAGCACTGGAATCGGGGTCGTCCCATCATTATTGCCGCGCACAGCCAGGGAAGCTACCTGGCGAAACGTCTGCTGCGCGAGTATTTCGACGGAAAAAAACTGCAGCAGCAGTTGGTCGCTGCTTACGTGATCGGATGGGCGCTTCCTCCTGATTACTTTTCACGAATGAAAGCCTGCGCGGATTCCGTGCAGACCGCATGTCTTTGCAGTTGGCGCAGCTTTAAGAAGGGATACATACCTTATTATGTACGCTGGGAAAAAGCAACAGCCGTCGTTACCAATCCGCTCACCTGGAAAACCACGGAAGAAAGTGCGCCACGGACACTGCACCGCGGAAGCGTGCTTCGTGATTTCAACAAGCTTCATCTTCACGCTGTAGATGCGCAGGCGCATAAAGGAGTATTGTGGATGGCCCGGCCGCGCTTTCCAGGCAGCTTCTTATTGCTGTCGCGCAATTATCACATCGGCGATATCAACCTGTTCTATGTGAACCTGCGTCACAATGTTGCGCAGCGCATCAGCGCATATTACCAGGGAAAACCCCGTTAGGCGGGTCTGCGTTTTCCACAATTATTAAACCTTTCGAGTCCGCCCCCAGTCTCATAAGCACAAGCCTGCCTGATAAATTGAATTTCAGGTATTTCCAGCTCGCCTCCGACGAGAATTGTAAAAAATTTATTATGTCTTTAGTAAAAATCAGCCTTTGGCATAAAGTTTTCGTAATTCCCATTGTTCATCAAAAACTAAAAACTATGAAGACGCATCAAAAAACCTTAATCCTGGCTTTCGCCATGCTTCTTTCGGGAGGCGCTTTCGCGCAAATTAACCTCGGGGTGCAGTCGACGACCCAGGCAGCAGCCAACGTTACTGCCAGCACGAACGCTGTAACGCAAACGACTTCGGCAGCTGCGAATGCTACGAAGGCAACGGTGCAGGCAACAACCAGCAAAGCTGTGGATGTGACCGGCAAAGCGGTTACCACAGTCGACGCTAAAACTCAAAAGGCAATCAATACGGTTGTGGACGTGAAGAAAAGCACCGATGTGAATGCGAACGCAGCAATTTCCGCATCCGCCGAGTCGAGCACGACCGCCAGCACCCAGGCCGGAAATAATTCCGTTCAGGGTAATGTAAATGGAAGCGGGTCGTTGAGTGCCGGTGCTGACGTTAAGGTAGACGCGAGCAAGGCCATTGAAACGGCCGAGAATGTGAAGGCCGACGTTCAGGGCGAAGTTAGCGGCACGGTCGAGACGGCAAAGTCCGTTAAATCTGATGTTCAGTCGGAAGTCCGCTCCGACATCCGCGCTGCCAAGCAGACCGCAAACAGCGTGAAGCCGAAAGCCGAAGTGAAGGCTTCCACGGAAGTGAAGTCGGACACAAAAGCAACTGTCAACAAGCAGTAAGTTTTTAATCCGTAGCTCATCACCATACACACGTGCCTCCGCTGCCCGCGGAGGCACATTTATAAAAACGGACGCATGCGATTTACCATACTATGCCTGTTGATCGCGGTGTTTGCACACAGTGCAACCGCGCAGTCGGATTCGGCACGCGAAAAGGTGCAACTGCGCCTGGGAGTGTTTCATAATACCGGGCTCAATTATTACGGCCGAACCGATAGCCTCCGAAGCAGCGGGTCGTTTCCGCTTGCCGAGATCTGGTTCGGCGATAATTTCTACATCAACGCGGCCCCGGTTTTTGTCAGCAACGCGATGAGCAGCTTCGACTACGCGGGTACCGTTGCCACCGCGGGCTACCGATTTAGCGGCGAAAAGCTGGCTGGCAACTTTAACCTGGTCAAACCTTTTTACGAAGCAGGAACGGGTCTCGTGCAGTCTGCTCTTAAAGCACAATTCGGAGCGACAATCACATCGCTCAACAAGGTCATGAACATCACCGCAGGCGGAGATGTGAAATTCAGCGACAACGTGGATTTTGGCGCTACGGCCGGTATTGACCATATTTTCAGAAAGCAATTCACTGACAATTCCGTGCTCGTTTTCGACCCGTCGGCATATGTGAACGCCGGCACCCAGCAATTCACCAAGACTTATTACAAACGCAGCAGCTTCCTGTTTTTTCCGGGAGTAGAGCAGACCGTCACCGAGCGGGTCAAAAAGTTCAACATTCTTTCTTACGAACTTTCGATGCCCGTGATTTATGCCAAAGGCAAGTTCCAGGCGATTGCGATTCCTGCATACGTGATACCGCAAAACCTGATCACCGTGGAGGGCCGGCCCGATCTTTCTGAAAGGGGCCGGGAAATGTTTTACGCCACCGTCGGAGTGAAGCTCAGCCTGTAACGCGAGTCCGGCATTTTTGAGCACGTTAACAGCCGTACGGGTAAATTTGTTACCTCCCTTATGGCAGGCCCTCGTGCGAAAAAGCTACTCAGGCGCATCGTGCTGTCTTTGCTCCTGCTTCTTATTCTGGCAGTGGCAGCATTGCTGGGTTACGAGTGGCTGAAATACCGCAAGGCAAAGTCAACCAGGTATCCGGAGTTCGGCGTAAACATCCCGGATCATTATTCCATCCATGGTATTGATGTTTCGCGTTACCAGGACGTCATCGCCTGGGAAGAGGTGCGGCGGATGAACGTGCGCAATATCCGTCTGGGGTTTGCCTTCATAAAGGCCACCGAGGGAATTGACAATACAGATCCGCAATTTCACCGCAACTGGAAAAAGTCGAAAGCAAGCGGAATCATTCGCGGCGCCTACCATTTCTTCCTCCCCATCCGCGACGGGCGAATGCAGGCCGAAAACTTCATTCGGTCAGTATCCCTGCAGTCGGGAGATTTGCCGCCGGTGCTGGACGTGGAACACAACTACGGCGCTTCCTGCCAGCAGGTGCGGAGGGAAGTGAAGCGCTGGCTGCAGGTGGTGGAATTTCATTACGGGGCAAAGCCGATCATTTATACAAACGTGGAGTTTTATCGAAACTGCCTGGGCCGCGAATTCGACGCTTATCCGCTGTGGATCGCCCATTACGAATCGGGCGATGAGCCGGGAATCCGGCGCCCCTGGATTTTTTGGCAGCATACCGACCGCGGACGCGTAAACGGGATCGTACACGCCGTAGACTTCAATGTTTTCTCCGGAGATTCCGCGCAGTTCAGGCAACTGCTCCTGAAATAGGACCCCCTGAAATCGTACCTTGTAATTCTAAAGCTGCAGTATGGAGCGCGGGATGGACCGCAACGTGAAGAAGTACTTCCGAAAAGTTCTTTTCTCGGTCGCGCTCGGATTCGGCTGGATGATCGGATGCGCGACAGCCGGCATTTATTTTCATCTCGGCTACTGGAACACCAACCCGGCGATCGTTCCAATTCTTTTTTATTCGTGCATGGCGATTACCCTGGGCCTTCTGCTCTGGTGGTATTACCGAACCTGGAAAAAATAAAAATAATCCCGCTGCGAGAAAAAAACTATATTCATCGTTCATTCAGCTGCCATGGAATTAAAGCCAGTTTGCCGGTGGATAGTGCTGGCGGGAGCCCTTCTCATCTGGACGATCAAATTTGCTGTCAGACCTTTTGAAGCGTACGACGATTCGTTTCGTTTTTTCCTGAATATAGCGCCCAATCTTTTTGGATCCTTCCTCATTCCTTTTGCGGCCTACTGGCTGTTCAGCGGGCGAAACTACCTGCTGGCGCGCGTCTTCCGCATACAATCCGCTTACGACCTGCGGATGGTCTGCGTTTTAGGCTTCGGCATGCTGACCGTGAATGAATATTTGCAGCGCATCCCCGTTTTCGGACGAACTTTTGACTACAACGACATCCTGTTTTCCTGCATTGGACTGATGACCTCTTACTTTGCCTTTGGAAAACTGCAGCGCTTCCGCACGCAACCGGGCTGAACGCTAACTGCTGTGATCCGAAATAATTACCCAGCTTTTCCCAATCTTTCGAAACAGCAGAGTAAAATGACCGGACAGGTCGCCAATGCTTCTTTTTAGAAACCATTTCCCGACTACGAAATAATACTCGGGCGAAAGCCTCCGTATCGAGATCAGGTCAAATTGCAGCTGACCCATCGCGACGGTATCGGGATAAGTCCGTTTGTAATTGGCCAGCGTACGCGACCAGCCGTACGTAATTCCGGATTGCCCGATGAACATCAGGGAATCACTTTCCCAGTAACCTTTCATGAATCCTTCGATGTCGCCGCGGTTCCAGGCGGCAGTTTGGCGCGCCAGTATCGCACGGATCTTTTTTTCGGCTGCGGTTTGTGCGGCCCCCGCCAGCGAAACAAGAAGAAGTATGGGAAAAAGAAGCTTTCTCATTTGAATGCTTATTTACGATCAAGTTAACGGAAAAATCACATTGCCGTCGAATGATCGCAATCATCCGTATGCGCATGGTTATGCACGCGGCAAAAACGAAAGTTCAGAAGGTGCGCGGAAATGATGAGAATTACCGCGGGAATAAGCAGCCATGTTTCCACACTGGCAAAGAATTGCTTTGCCACAAGAAACCCGAACCCCCCGAGAAACAACCAAATCGGAATAAGGCTGTGGTGGTGTTTCCGGAATCCATGAGACAGCGAGTAGACCCCGATGCCCAGGGATAGAACGATCATTGCGATCTCGAACCCCAGGCTGTCAATAATATTGATGCCAAACAGGGGAAGGCTGGTGAGAAACAGGGGAAGCAGGGCGCAATGAATCGCGCAGGCCAGCGAAGCTCCGATCCCGAGGGCGTCCCAGTTTATCCTTCCTCTCATAGAAGGCGCAAAAATATTGAAAGCATTATGGTCAGCGGAAGCTTTAACGAAATAATGAAGGCCGCCTTGGTAACTTTGCACCGATGTCCCGGAAAAGATGGTTTTATGTACTGTTCTTCGCCGGCCTGGTGGCTGCGTTTTACCTGACACTCACCAGCCTCATTCCCGATTTGGGGAAAAAACGAACCCGCCCTATTAGCATTGTCCGGCCATTTTCCTTCACTGACCAGGACGGCAGGCGGGTCACGGAACAGGATGTGTCCGGAAAAGTATACATCGCTGAATTCTTTTTCACAACCTGCCGCGGGATATGCCCGCGCATGCAAAACAATATGAAAACGGTGTATGAAGAACTGCGCAGCGAGCCGGAATTTCTCATTCTGTCGCACACTTCTGACCCGGATGTGGACGACCCCGCTGTATTGAAGCGCTATTCCGATTCACTCGGCGTCAATACCCGCCGCTGGATGTTTCTCACCGGCAGAAAAGACAGCCTTTATTCGGCTGCGCGGCTCAGCTACGCGATTGATGACCCGGAAAATAACGTAAAAAGCATGGACGACGATTTCATTCACACACAACACTGGGCGCTGGTGGATCGCGATGGGAACGTGCGGAAGATCGTCGACGGCCTGAAAGAAAAAGAGGTAAAGGCGCTCATCCGCGATGCCCGAAAGCTGCTGAAGCGGTGAACACCAGGGGCGGTTTGTTTGTTATACTTTCAACTATGAACACCTATGCCCGCACGCATTCCCGCAGGATCGAGCAGATCCTGAGACGCAACCAGCTCAGCGTCACCGGCAGTCGCAGGAAGATTTTACAGCTTTTCCTCGACCAGCCCGGGGCGCTCGCTCATGGAGATATCGAAAAAAAGGCCGGCGAAAAATTCGACCGCGTAACGGTATACCGCACCCTGCAGGTTTTTCTGGACAAGGGCATTATCCACGCAATTCCCACCGCGGACAATTCGATTCGCTATGCGCTTTGCAAGGACAATTGTTCGGAAGGGAACCATCGCGACCACCATATTCACTTCCTGTGTAACCACTGCGGCAACACTTATTGCCTGGACGACGTCGTTACGCCGGAAATCACCCTTCCTGCGGGGTATGCGGTTTCGCATACTGAAGTTATCGTGGAAGGTTACTGCAGAACCTGCAGGGCCTGAAAGGAAAAAGCCCCGGTGTAGAAACAGCAGGACTTCTGGTTTTAGGTTTTGACTAGAAGCGAATTGAAAAAAGCAGTTGGCTTCCCTTCAAAAATAGGTGCGGTAATTTATTTTTCCAATTTCCTTCACCCCCGGTTAACCCGGACAGCGTCCAGCTCTGCCTGCACAAAGCGCATCAGCCCTTCGATCCGCGCAGGCGAAAGATCAAACGGGAGTCCCGCGGCGGCGAACAGTTCCGGCAGGGTTTTCGTGCCGCCGAGACGCAAAGCATTCAGGTAATTTTCAATTGCCCTATCCCGGTTCTCTTTGAACTGTTGCCACAGGCCAATCGCCCCCAACTGTGCGATGCCGTATTCGATGTAGTAAAATGGAACCTCGAACAGGTGAAGCTGGCGCTGCCAGGCATATTTTCTGTACTCCTCCAGTCCGCCAAATTCGATGGCCGGAGAAGTAAATTCATCCAGGATGCGCCTCCAGTTTTCCGCGCGCTCTCCTTCGCTGTGTTCCGGATTTTCATACACCCAATGCTGAAACCGGTCTATCGTTGCGATCCACGGAAAAATCGTGATGATCCGCTCCAGGTGCTGCTCCTTCGCCCGGAGCAGCTCGCCGGGATCATCGAAGAACACATCCCAGAAGTCCATGGCAAACAGCTCCATGGTCATGCTCGCGATCTCTGCTATTTCAGTAGGATAATCCTTGAAACCGTGCAGCTCGAGCTCGTGGGTGAGAAACGAGTGCACCGCGTGGCCTCCTTCGTGGAGCATAGTGGTTACGTCGTCAAGCTGGCCAGCCGCATTCATGAAAATAAATGGAGCGCCGGTTTCTGCAAGCGGGCAGTTGTATCCGCCGGGCGCCTTCCCCTTGCGGCTCTCCAGGTCCAGTCTCCCCATTTCCTTCATTTTCCTGAGGCAGTCGGCGAAAAAAGGATTCAGGCGCTGAAAACAACTGACGGTCTTATTGATCAGCTCCTCGCCGGTCTCGAAAGGCCGAAGCGGCTGTACGCCGGCGGGTTCTGCTTCCACATCCCACGGGCGAAGCACTTCAAGTCCGAGCTGACGGGCCTTATGCCGGTAAATCCCGGTCACGAGCGGCATCACATGCTGTCGAACACCTTCGTGAAAGCGGAAGCAGTCTTCTTTGCCGTAGTCGAAGCGCGCGAGCTCCACAAAGCGAAAATCCCGATAGTTGGAAAATCCTGCATTCACCGCGACCTGGTGGCGCTTCTGCAGCATCGTGGTAAAAAGATGATTCAGTTCGTTCTTATCCCGGAGCCGGCGGTCGTTGATCTTCCGGTAAACTTCTTCCCGAAGCGACCGGTCGGGATCCTCGAGAAACTTCGCGGCCTGCTGGAGTGTGTACTCCTGCCCTTTCACTTCAACGGTCATCTTCCCGGCAATCACTCCAAACTGCTGTTGCATTACGTTTAGCTCGGCCTGCAGGGGGATATTTTCCTCGCGAAAAAGATCAATATTCTTTTTTACGTTTCGCAGGTAAGTGAAAAATTTCGACCGGTCCAACCCGGCAGTAAACGGGCTTTCGACCAGCTTTCGGTTCAGTCGGTCTGCGTAAGGCTGGATCCTGGGCTGAATTTCCAGCATGAAAAAATTGAACGCCTGCTCCAGCTCTTTACTTTCTGTGTCGCAGGTCATGCGGATCTGTCGCCAGCAGACCTCTTCGCTGATCACCGCTTCGAGTTCGCTTACGTCGCGCAACCATTTCTGCAGCTCTTCGCCCGACCCAATCGGGCGTTCCTCCAGCTCCATGAAGTAAGGCTCGAGGTCCTGCCAGGTCCGAATTACGAAATCGGGCGGAAGCAACTTCCTGGGTAATCTTTTGATATCGGCAGAGTATTGCACCATACGTTTGAATAATCCAAATGCCTCCCGGTAAGAGTGGTGTATGTTCAGCTTTTCTTGCGGCTTGCACGTTTGGCCGGCCGGGGTTCCGCCCCGGGGGCCGCAGGTTCGTCCGCCGATTCTTCGCTACTGCTAGCGTTCTCCGGTGCTTCCGCCGGCGGGCCGATCGCGATGTTGTGCTGCTGCAGCACGCGGAACCAACGCGCCATTTTTTTCAGGTCGCTTGTGTAGACACGTTCAAAATCCAGATTAGGATATACTTTCTCAAAGTATTTTCTCAGTGCGTCAGGATCTTTTTCATCCGGAAGCGATTCCCCGCTTGACTGCATGGCAAGGAGCACCTCGGCAAGGTTCACGTTTTCGCCCGTGGTGTAGACTTCGATATTTTCCAACTGAGAAAAATGGTGACTCCTGTTGGAAACAAATTTCGTGCTCCTGTCGTCAAGCGACCGTACGAGGGCGCCGTCTCCTTTGGTGTTTATCAGCTCGAACAATCCCGGCATTCCGGTCACCGCTACCAGCTTTGAATATTCCATACGCTTCCTTGAGGAGCTGCAAGTTACGAGTTCACCAAATAGAAAAACTCCGGAATTGCAGGTGGTGATTTTATTTTTGCGCAAGCCGTCTAAGCTCCGCAAAACAAAAAACACAAAAATGAAACACGCAATCAGCTGGTTCGAGATCCCGGCCTCGGATCTCGCGCGCGCGCAGAACTTTTACGAAACTATCTTCAACCTGAAGTTGGCGCCGCTCGACCTTCAGAATATCAAAATGCGCATGTTCCCGATAGAGAACCAGGAGGGGGTGGGAGGGGCCGTCGTGGACAGCGGCGGTTTTCACAAACCCTCTGCGACCGACGGTCCGCTTATTTACCTGAACGCAAACCCCGATGTGCAGGCTGTGTTGGATCGTGTAGAAGGCGCAGGCGGGAAGATCATGGTGCCCAAGACAGAAATCTCCCCGGAATACGGGCACATGGCCGTGATCATTGACAGCGAAGGAAACCGCATCGGGTTGCATTCGGTGCCGCCCGGCCGGTAACAAAACCGCCCGCTTGAGGCGGGCGGTGATCGCAGATATTATTTCCGGGTGTATTTTATTTCCATGCATTTGTACTCCTTGCCGTCAGGGCCGGGGCGGTACATTTCGAACGTCTGCGTGTTGTCGTCAACCGGTTTGAACACTTCGCGCACGCTCGTTTCTTTATCGATTGTCGGATCTACCATTTTGCCTGTGAGGGTGATGGTTTTGCTGGCATCGTCCCATTTGCCTTCGCTCACCATCATGCCGGTACCCATGTTGTCGATCCAGGTGCTGATATAAGTTTTTTTCATGTTGTCGTAAGCAAGGGTCGAGCGACCTTCGAAGGGCATACCCATCATCATCGCCGTATGTGTGGAAACCTGGTACCGCCCACCGAAAATCATTTCGTTTTGCGTGGTGCCGGTAACCGTTTCCGCCGGGGCTCCCGGGTAGTGCCACATGGTAATTTCCGTATGCCAGGTGCCCGCAGATTTGGCCATCCATTCGTGCTCTTTGCCCGGAGTAGCGTACTCCTGCCATTTTTTCATCGCAGTGGCTGAATCCGGCATCGTGTAGGTTTCCGCCTTCACTTCGGATTCCGTGTTGCTTTCGGACTTCGTTTTCTCGTTCGAGCAGGCAGCAATCGCGATCAGCGCGGCGCAGATAGCTAAGGTTTTGAGTTTCATATTAAAAATTTTTGGACGGGTAAGGTAGGAAAATTCTACAACCCCTACAAACGAAAAAGATTACCGGTGGCTCAGTGCGCCTCCAGCCAGTTTTCCCCCGCACCGCACTCTGCGATCACCGGCACTCCGTTCGGAAGCGGCATGGCCGATTGCATGCATTCGATAATCAGGGGCTGCAGCTCAGCGGCTTCCTCGCGAACAGCATCGAAAACGAGTTCGTCGTGCACCTGCAGGATCATCCGGCTCTTCATTTTTCTTTTCCGCATCGCGGAATAGACGCGCTGCATGGCCATTTTAATCATATCGGCCGCGGTCCCCTGGATCGGGGAATTGATTGCGTTGCGTTCAGCAAACCCCCGTACCGTAAAGTTGGCGGAGTTGATATCCCGCAACCAGCGCTTCCGCCCCATCAGGGTCTGTACATATCCATGCTCCCTGGCGAAATTGATGGTGTCGTCCATGTATTTCTGGATACCGCTGAATTCCTTTTTGTAATTATCAATGATCCCGCGCGCTTCGGTGCGGGAGATCCCCAGGTTATCCGCCAGGCCAAAAGCTCCCTGCCCGTAAATGATTCCGAAATTCACGCTCTTCGCCTTGTAACGCATTTCGCGCGTCACATCCGACTCATCCACGTTGTAGACCCGTGCGGCGGTGGCAGTATGAATGTCTTTGTTGCTTCGAAAAGCGTCACACATGTTCTTGTCTCCGCTGATCGCGGCGACAATTCTGAGCTCGATCTGCGAATAATCCGCGGACAGGAATACGTGGCTCTCGTCGCGCGGGATGAAAGCCTTTCGAATTTCCTTGCCGCGCTCGGTGCGCACCGGTATGTTCTGGAGATTCGGATTATTGCTCGCAAGTCTTCCGGTTACCGCAACAGCCTGGCCGTACGTTGTATGCACGCGCCCTGTCTTCGGATTGATCAATTGCGGCAAAGCATCAACATAGGTGGATTTCAACTTCGTTAGCTCGCGGTAGGCAAGGATGTCGGCCACGATGGGGTTGTTCACCGCAAGCTTCATCAGCACGTCCTCTCCCGTTGCATACTGTCCCGTCTTCGTCTTCTTCGCTTTCGGATCGATTTTCATTTTTTCAAACAACACCTCGCCCAGCTGGCGCGGCGATGCGAGATTAAACCGCAGTCCCGCCTGCCGGTATACATTTTCCTCCGCCTGTTTGGCCTCGGACTCAAGCTGCCGGGAATATTCGGCAAGAAAAACGGTGTCAATCCGCACCCCCTCATGCTCCATGTCGGTCAGCACCTTCACCAACGGATTCTCTACTTCATGAAACACGCGCTCCACTTCTTTTTTCTTCAACAGCGGTAAAAAAGCCTGTTTCAGCTGAAGCGTGATGTCCGCATCTTCAACGGCATACTCCTTGATTTTCTCCAGCTCCACGTCACGCATGTTTCCCTGGCTGCGGCCTTTTTTGCCAATCAACTCTTCAATATGCACGGGCTCGTAATTGAGAAACTTCGCACTTAGCAGATCCATGCTGCGTTTTCCGTCGGGTTCAATCACGTAATGCGCCAGCATTGTATCGAAGAGCCCGCCTTTCAGTTCATATCCGTACCCTTTGAGCACCAGCAGATCGAACTTGATGTTTTGTCCCACCCAGACCTTGCTCTCGTCCGCGAACAATGGATCGAACAATGACAGAATCGCCCGGGTTTGCTCCTGATCTTCAGGACAGGGAACGTACCAGCCGTGGCCAGGCCGGACCGCAAAGCTGAGGCCCACGAGCTCGCAATTGTTCCCGTCAATTGAGGTCGTTTCCGTGTCAAAGCTGATCTCTGCGTGTTTTGAAAGTTCTGCAACCAGTCCGCGAATGGCTGCGTGGTCTTGCACCACCAGGTATTCGTGTGGAGTATTTGTGATATTCCGGGCAGCCTGAATCGTTTCCGGTGACGCTGCTTCTTCGCTCACTTCTGGCCGGGCGGGCTCGATGACATTCCCAAACAGATCGGTCTGAACGGCTTCGGGCGCCGTGCGAAAAACATTGAACTCTTCCCCGAGCAGTCGTCTCCCAATGCTTTTGAATTCGAGCTCGGCAAAAACCTCTTTAAGCGCTTCCTTGTTCCACTCCTTCAGCCTGAAATTTTCTTCATGAAATTCCACCGGAACATTTGTAATGATGCGGGCGAGTTTCTTGGAAAGAATGGCGGATTCTTTTCCCTGCCGGATCTTTTCCCCCAGCGCGCCCTTGATCTTATCGGCATTGGCCAGCACATTTTCCAGCGTGCCGTATTCCGTAAGCAGCTTGCACGCAGTCTTCTGTCCTACACCCGGAATGCCCGGAATATTATCAACCGAATCTCCCATCAGCCCGAGCATGTCTACTACCTGGTCCGCCGACTGGATGCACCATTTTTCACAGACTTCTTTCGGGCCCAGAATTTCGACATCCCCGCCCTGGTACCCGGGTTTATAGATGCGGATCTGCCCGGACACCAGCTGTCCGTAGTCTTTATCGGGCGTGACCATGTACACTTCATAGCCCGCCGCCGCGGCCTGTTGGCTAAGTGTCCCAATTACATCGTCGGCTTCGAAGCCGTCGAGCTCTACAACGGGAATGTTGAAGCCCTGGATGATCCGTTTGATATCGTTCAGCGATCCGAGAATGTCCTCAGGCGCCTCCTGCCGGTTTGCCTTGTAGCTTTCAAAATCGGTATGTCGTTCGGTGGGGGCTGCCGTATCAAAACAGACAGCCATGTGGGAGGGTTTCTGATTGTTCATCAGGTCCACCAGTGTATTGGTGAAGCCAAACTGTGCATTTGTATTTTTCCCCCGGGTGGTAACGCGAGGGTTGCGAATCAGGGCGTAATAAGCCCGGAACACAAGCGCCATGGCGTCGAGGAGAAACAGCTTTTTTGGCATCCCGCTAAGGTAAGCGGGGGATTGCAAATCAAAGTCGAATTTCCCCGACGCAGGCCGTCGTCGAAGGCACGCTTATTCGGTCGGAAGTTTCATCGCGGCCATTTCTTCCGGACTCACTTTCGAAATCCCCGAGACGCCCGGCGCGGCTACCTTCTCTTCGGAGTTCATCGTGTTTTCTACCGACGCTGTTTCGCTAAATGCGGGCTGCTGCGTGGCCATAGGAATACTCGAGCTGTCCTTGTGGATGAAGTTCAGGTAGAGTGCGAAAAAAAGCAGGTTGAACGCGAAGAAATTCAGGATTTTGCTGACCCGTCTTTTCATAGTACTGGATTTAGTTTTTACAATCAGGATCTGGATTCACACGAAACTAGTGGCCCCTTGTCAGACCTCAAATATTTTGGTCATATAACTGCGGAAAAACGGGCAGAATTACCAACCAGCCTTTCGTAGAATTACGAGCCCGGCTGTTTCATTTCCGCAAGTCTCTTCTGGAGGGCGTACATTTCGTCGCGCAGTCGCGCCGCTTCCATAAAGTCCAGATCGCGGGCAGCGCGTTCCATTTCCTTCTTCAGCTTCGCAATAGCTTTTTCTATTTGCGGAATGGTTTGATACTCCGGCTGTTCCTCGGCCGCTGCGGGTACCGGGTCTTCATCCGGCCCGATCGCGAAGGGACTGGATGGATCGTAGCCGCGCACGTCAAGGACTGAAGTTTGCGCGAACACTTCTTTCGTGGATTTCGTAATCGTGCGCGGCGTAATGCCGTGTTGCAAATTGTATGCGACTTGCTTTTCGCGCCGACGGTTGGTTTCGTCAATCGTGCGCTGCATGCTCTCAGTCATGGTGTCGGCATAGAAAATTACCAGTCCTTCCACATTGCGGGCTGCGCGGCCGGCCGTTTGCGTCAGCGATTTCTCATTACGCAGGAATCCTTCCTTATCCGCGTCGAGTATGGCCACCAGGGAAACCTCCGGGAGATCCAGCCCCTCGCGAAGCAGGTTCACACCCACCAGCACATCTATTTTTCCGAGGCGCAGGTCGCGAAGGATCTCCACCCGCTCCAGGGTTTCGACTTCGCTGTGGATGTAGCGCGAGCGGATATTGATGCGGTGCAGGTATTTATCCATTTCCTCGGCCATGCGCTTCGTGAGTGTGGTCACCAGCACACGATGCCCACGGGTCACCCGCTTGTCGATTTCGTCGAGCAGGTCATCGATCTGGTTTACGGATGGGCGGATCTCGATCGGCGGATCAAGTAGTCCGGTAGGCCGGACCACCTGTTCCACCACTATGCCGCCGCATTTTTCCAGCTCGTAATCATCGGGCGTTGCAGAGACGAAGATGACTTGGTTCAGCAGCGATTCGAATTCATGAAAGTTCAGCGGACGATTGTCCAGTGCAGAGGGCAGCCGAAACCCATAGTCCACCAGGATCAGCTTCCGGCTCCTGTCACCTCCATACATGCCGCTCACCTGGGGGATCGTCTGGTGGCTTTCGTCAACCACGCATAGAAAATCTTTTGGGAAATAATCCAGCAGGCAGAACGGGCGCGTTCCCGGTCGGCGGCGATCGAAAAAGCGGGAATAATTTTCAATCCCGTTGCAATAGCCGAGTTCACGAATCATTTCAACATCGTAGTTGACCCGCTCGCTCAGCCGTTGTGCTTCGATGTATTTGCCGGTTGATTTGAAATAGTCTACCTGCGCATTCAGCTCGTCTTGGATCTCGCAGATCACCTGCTGCAGGATATCCTTTGGCGCCACGTAGAGATTGGCCGGAAAAATGGCCGCGTTTTCCATCTTCCCGATCCGCTTCCCGGTTACGGGGTCGATCGATTCTATTTCCTCGATTTCATCTCCAAAAAATGTAACGCGGTAGGCGTAATCCACGTACGGAAGGTTGATGTCGACGGTGTCCCCCTTTACGCGGAAGGTTGCGCGGTTAAAATCGAGGGTGGTCCGGTTGTACAAGGAGTTTACCAGGGAATGCAAAAAGCCCTGGCGCGATATTACCTGGCCTTTCCCGATGCGAATAATCCCGCTTTCGTAATCAGTGGGGTTGCCCATTCCGTAGATGCAGCTCACACTCGCAACCACAATGATGTCACGACGGCCGCTGAGCAGGCTCGAGGTTGCGCGGAGTCGAAGTTTGTCCAGCTCGTCGTTGATGCTCAGATCTTTTTCAATATAGACATCGCTTACCGGCATGTAGGCTTCGGGCTGGTAGTAATCGTAGTAGGAAACAAAATATTCAACCGCATTCTCCGGAAAGAATTGCCGGAATTCTCCATAGAGCTGCGCGACCAGCGTTTTGTTGTGCGTAATTACCAGGGTCGGCTTTTGCACGTTTTGAATAACGTTTGCGATCGTAAACGTTTTCCCGCTTCCCGTCACTCCCAGCAGGGTCTGGTATTTTTCACCATGCAGCACGCCATCCGTCAGCTGCGCGATCGCCTCCGGCTGATCGCCGGCAGGAGGGAAGGGCGAATGAAGTTGAAAGGGCATAGCGAATCTGCAAATTACTTAATTCACGAGGGGGAAAAAGGAAACGCCCCGCCTCGCGGCAGGGCTTTGTCCATTTGATCTTGAAAAAATCAGTTCAGCTCGGCGCTAACCGTGATCTTCGGCTCCCGCGCCACCTTACCTGCGTCGATGGGCACCCCGCTGATGCCGAAATCTGCAAGCACGATGCTGAATTCGGTTGTAGCAGTGAGCGTTGACCCGTTTACAGTAATTGTGGCGGGAGTCGTCAGCGGCTTCGTTACGTCCCGGATGGTGAGGTTCCCCGAAACCTGGACCGTGTAAATACCGTTCTTTTTAAAATTGATTTTCTTCACGTTTTCAATGGAACCACTGAAGCTGAATTTGGGAAACTCATCAGAGTTCAGCCAGTTCTTCCCGTTGAAATGTTCCTGGATGCGCGGGTTGGTAAAAGCGAAATTTTTTACTGCGGCTTCAAACTGAACCGTTCCGGTGCGGATATCTACCGCTCCGATGGCAGTCTTGTTGACCGCTTTCGGCAGGTTGTCAATTGCCGTCGACGCGTCGAAAGCGATCACGGCCGACGTGGTGGTTTTCTTTTGAGCGAATGCTGCGGCTACAATAAATATTGCCGCGATCAGGGAAATTGATTTTTTCATGTACCGGTTTTTGTTATGATTTTTTCTAATGCTGAACGCTTGAATGTTATGAACGTAGTGCCGAGGATATCGCTGTACAGGCCACTGCTGAAGGAGCCCTTGATCGAGACGCTGTCGCCGACCCCTAGTTTGCGTGCACCCGGCAGATCCTGGTCCTGAAACGCGAAAATTATATAAGAGCCCGAGGTTGTGTCGACGAACTTTACGTTGATCGCCGTATCCGCCGGCTCAACCGCATTTACCCGACCCGAAACCGTAACAATTTTGTCGTTGTATTTCAGGTTTGCGGCGGCCTGATCCGCTTCGAATTCACGAATGAAGTCCCGTGCGGTGACCGAAAAATCAGATTGTTTCAATCGCGTATCTCCGAATTTTTCACTGGCTACATACATGTAGACGCCCGCACCCAGCAAAAGGAGCGTTAAAGGAACCAGAATGAGAATGCGGCGTGTACGACGCGATAAAGCCATAGGACAAATTTATGATGTTTAAACATTGATTGATCATGGAAATCCGTTTTTTGTTGTGAAAGAAATGAGAAAACCCGTCCTCCGCCTGACGGGGGACGGGCCTGAATTCCTTCTGCCGTTGATTATCAGGACGCCTGAAGTTCCTTTATCTTTTCCCGGATTTTCGTCTCGATTTCACTGGCAAGTTCGGGGTTGTCTACGAGCAGCTGCTTCACCGCGTCGCGGCCCTGGCCGAGCTTGTCGCTGTTGTAGCTGAACCAGCTCCCGCTTTTCTGAATGATGCCCAGCTCCACCCCCATGTCAATGATCTCACCGGTCTTTGAAATCCCTTCACCGAAAATGATATCAAACTCGGCGGCGCGAAATGGCGGAGCCACCTTGTTCTTTACCACCTTCACCTTGACCCGATTCCCGATCGCCTGCTCACCATCCTTGAGCTGTGCGATCCTGCGTATGTCGAGCCGGACGGACGCATAAAACTTCAGCGCGTTACCCCCGGTTGTGGTTTCGGGGTTTCCGAACATCACGCCAATCTTTTCGCGGAGCTGGTTGATAAAAATGCAAATTGTATTTGTCTTGGATATGGTCGCCGTCAGCTTGCGCAGTGCCTGGCTCATCAGCCGTGCCTGCAATCCCATCTTGCTGTCCCCCATTTCTCCCTCCAGCTCTCCTTTCGGAACGAGCGCCGCAACTGAATCAATCACCACCACGTCAAGCGCGCCGGAAAGAATAAGGCGATCGGCAATCTCAAGCGCCTGCTCGCCATAATCGGGCTGTGAAATCAGCAGATTGTCGACGTCCACTCCGAGTTTCTGCGCATAGGCGCTGTCGAACGCGTGCTCCGCATCGATGATCGCACACATGCCGCCCTTCTTCTGCGCTTCGGCTATGACATGCGTGGCGATGGTGGTCTTTCCGGAAGACTCGGGGCCGTAGATCTCGACGACCCTTCCCCTCGGGAGTCCGCCGATCCCAAGGGCAACGTCCAGCCCGATCGAGCCGGTGCTGACAACCTCCAGCTCATTGACGCCCTTTTCATTCATCATCATTACGCTTCCTTTACCAAAATCTTTTTCGATCTTATCGATGGTGAGCTTGAGCGCCTTCAGTTTCTCATTATTGGTTGACATTTCAGTAGTTTTTTCGGTTTTTCCCATGAGTCAAAGTTAGCCGGTCGCCCGGAGTGGTGATAAATACTTATTAAGACCAAAGCTAAATCATTTAGCAAATAAAAACTAATATTTTTTGGATTTTTTTCCGGGAAACAGCGGGGAATTTCCTGACTGGTTTTGCCTAACTTCCTTGCATGAACGTGAAGCTCCGGCCTGAGAAATATTTGAAATACCTCTACCTCCCGAACCTGCTCGGGGCCGGCCGTACGAAGGAGATCCTTTCGGTCAACCCGACCGTAATCCCGCACCGCGAGGAGGCGACGCGGGTGGTGATCTCCGTATTTGATTACGACGCTGCTGGTGTCGAGGAGCGGCGTTTCGACGGTGTTGAATCCAGCTTTCCCTATAAAGGCAGCGGCCGGACCAGCTGGATCAATATCGACGGGCTGCGCAAAGCGGACGTGGAGGCGATCTGCACCCATTACAACGTGCATCCGCTGATCATCGAAGACATCCTGAGCGTGAATCAGCGCCCGAAAATGGACGAGGCGGAGGACATCCTCTTTTGCCTCCTGAACATGCTTTATTTCAACGATGAAGACAAGACGGTGGAGCAGGAGCAGATCAGCATAGTCCTGGGAAAGGAATTTGTGATCAGCTTCCAGGAGGACGAGCGCCGGGATGTGTTTAATCCGCTGAGGGAAAAGATCCGGATGGCTGGAAGCAAAATCCGCCAGCGGGGAGCCGATTACCTGTGCTATACGATGCTGGACCTGATCGTAGACAATTACTTCATCGTGATGGAAAAGCTCGGCGACCAGATCGAGGCGGTGGAAGAAGAAGTAATTCGCGGCAACCAGCGCCAATCTTTGGCGAAGATCAACCTTCTCCGGAAGGAGCTCATCGTCCTAAAACGAAATTTCTCCCCGGTGCGGGAACTGGTAAGCGGTTTTCTGCGCAGCGACAGCGAACTGCTCGACAGCAGGACGATGAAGTATTTCAAGGATGTGTACGACCACATCGTACAGGCGATTGACCTGAGTGAAAACTACAGGGATATAATGACGAGCATGCAGGACCTATACATCAACAACGTCAACCTGAAGATGAACGAGGTGATGAAGGTAATGGCGATCGTTACCTGCCTACTCGCTCCTGCCACGGTGATCGGCGGCATTTTCGGCATGAACTTCGACCGGATTCCCTACCTGCACACCACCTACGGATTCTGGATCGCTGTCGGGCTCATGCTCTTTGTGCCGCTGCTGATGGTGTGGATGTTCTGGAGGCGGGGCTGGTTTGGGAATGGAAAAACGAGCGACCGCTGATCACTTTTTCTTAAAGACCGGGACAGTGCTGCAGGGCTCCCCGTACATGATGCTGCGCGCTACGGGCCTCAGGAGCTTCGCGATCTCCATGTAAGCGAAGTCTCCAATGGGGGTTTCCCCGCAACCCTTCACCACGATTCGTTTGTCGGCGAACTGGCCGAGATCTATGCGGGAAAGGTTTTTCAGGAAAATGATCTTGTGCAGCTCCCGTTCATCGCCCATCACAACTTCGCGGGCGACGGGCTGCAGGTAGGACGCCACCAGCATGTACGCCCACACGGGAATCACCGCGTCCGCGGAACAGGTGACGGCTACATTTTTGTCGCGGTATTTCTCCCAGTCAAGGGTTTTCAGCGCCTCGCGAAAATCCTTTTCCTTCAGAATCATCCCCATGAAAAGATGGTCTTTCAGGTCAAACACCGCCACCTCGCCTCTCGGATAATATTCTTCCAGGTCGAGTGTGATGAGCCCGCTTTCTGCAACCTTATTGATGATGGGTTCTGTCATGATTCGGGGCCGCCGGAGCGGCACCACAAAATTAACAAACGGAGACCGCTGCAGGTTCGCGCCCGCGGATCAGTAAATTTTGTGACGATTGTCGGTGATCTTCGCCGCATTTTTAAGGGCGGTTGGAATACCGAACGTTGCCGACCCTTTCGCCTGGTTGTATTTCTCAGTTCTGAGGTCGGCCACGTTTGCGTCAGCAACGGGGGTGGCACGAATGTCTTCTACGCGCAGAACAAAGACTCCGCTCACGCCTTCCAGCACTTTCGGAACGACCTTCCCCTTGTTTTCCGGGTTGAATGACGCGCCCACGATCCTGGGTTCATAGCCCATCGTTCCAAGGGTGCTCTCTTTGAAACGAAGGCTGTCGAGCGTTTCAATGGGCTTGCTCAGTGCCGCCGAAGCAGCCTCGAGGGTTGTTACATTGCCCACCCTCTGTTTCAAAACCTGGGCCTTTTTCCTGTTGCGAAGCAGCGGCTCGACTGCGTTGCGCGCGTAGCTCGCCGTCTGTGTGCCCTCTTCAAATGCTTCAGTGACTACCGCCACAATGTAATTGTCCCCAACCTTTTCAGGGTTCATGACCCGGCCCTGGCGCGCTTCGTATACATTTCTTACAAAAGAGCGCGACACTCCGAGGCCCGGGATCTCGAACGCTCCCGGCTTAATATCGGTCGCGATGGCCTTGGTCACCCCTTCCGCCTTGAATTTTTTCTCGTACAGCTCATCAAACGTTTTGATGTCGCGTGCCTGTGCCGCAAAATCGTTGGCGAGATTGCTGGCATTCTGATCGGTTTCAGGACTTACCTCTATTGGAACGCCGGCGTATGCAATCTTGTAGCCCGTCGAATTTCCTTTTTGGGAGAGAACTTCTATGTAATGATAGCCGAATTCCGTTTTCACAACACCTTTTGCGCCTACGGGATTGAGAAAAATAAAGTCGTTAAACTCGGCCACCATCTGCCCGGAAGGTACATTCTCATAAACGCCGCCTTTGTCTTTGCTCCCCGGGTCTTCCGAAAGCTTCGCAGCCACAGAATCGAAGTTCTGCCCGCCGCTGATCAGCGTCCGCACGCTGTCGATCAACCGGCGCGCGGTCATCGTGTCGCGCGTTTCCAGCACCTGCCCGGTTTCATCTTTTTTCTCCAGCCCGATCAGGATGTGGCGCACCTTTACGGTATCCGGCATCCTGCGCGCACCTTCTACTTTCGCCAGCATATAATTGCTTCCGTCGAGATACGGGCCGTACACTTGTCCCACCGGCGTCCGGAAGATGGAATCTTTGGCCGGAACCTGGATCGTCTTTTCACTTACATACCCGGAATAATAATACTGAGTGCCGTAGCGTGACATAAAACCAGGAACATCGGTGGTGGTATCGAATTCGGCTTTCAGCTCCAGCGCGCGGTTCCTGGCGGCAGCGCTGTCTGCCGCGCTCGGCCTGGCGCTGAACGAGACATACGCGATGCTGCGTGATTCGGGCTGCTTGTAATCTTTTTTGTGCTTGTTAATAAAATCCTGGATCTCTTCATCGGAAACCTTTGCCAGGCTGTCGGGCACCGAGCTGTACAACTCCCGCACCACGGAGATTTTCGCGAGCTGGCTGTTGTCTGCGATCTGCTTTTCCAAAAGCCATTTGGGAAAGTGGGTGCTGTTTGCTATGAGCGAATTGAACTTTTCCGTACGGCGGGTGTACTCGAGCTGCCCCACGTAATTATTAAAACTTTGCCTCTGTTCGGGAGTTCCCTTTTTCTTCATCTCGTTGATCGTGCTCACCGCCTTCGCCACGTCGAACTGCCCGGTGTTGGGATCTGTGAACTGTTTTTTCAGGTCCTCCGGCGCGTTGGGCCCGAACAGGATATCGTTTATTTCCTTCGCGCCCACCTCGATGCCCAAAGCGGAAAACTGTTCTTCCATCAGGATGCGGTTTACCTCCTGCGTCCAAATCTGCTCGAGTGCCTGCTGCCGGCCGGTCTCGCCGGGCTGCGCATATCCCTGTTGCACCATGAAGTCTTCCTGCTGCTTCACTTTCGTCTCGAACTCGTTGTAGCGGATCCTGACTCCGTTCACTTTTCCAATGAGATCGGAGGGCCCGCCCCCGAACAATCCCTGGTTGCGGCCGATCAGCGCATCCATCATAATGAAACCAAGCAGCGCCAGGGCGATCGCGATCACGGCGATTCTCGCGTACTTATCCCGGATCTTTTGAATAAACGACATACTCCAAAGAGGGTTTTTAGGGTGTTTTCAACGCCTGTAAAAGGACGGCAAAGTTAGGGCTTTTGCCCCCTGGCCCAAAACGATCACAACACCCGCCAGGTTATTTCGGCGGAGGAACCAGTTTCATTTCCCGGATCAGGTGACCGGCGCCCGCGTATTTGTCTATAATAAATAATATGTAGCGCACGTCGACCATAATGTTGCGGCAGATCGAAGGATCATAATTGATATCGCTCATGGTCCCCTCCCAGACGCGGTCGAAGTTCAGCCCCACCAGGTTGCCGTACGCATCGAGCGCCGGACTTCCCGAGTTGCCGCCCGTGGTATGGTTGGATGCGATGAAGCAAACGGGGAGCCTGCCTTTGATTGCGTAGGGGCCAAAATCCTTCGCATGGTAGAGGTCGATCAGTTTTTGCGGCAAATCAAATTCGTAGTCTCCGGGTTTGTACTTTTCAATGACACCATCCAGGTAAGTATAGTAATCGTAGTGCACCGCATCGCGGGGATTGTAGCCGCGCACATTTCCAAAAGTTACCCTCATGGTGCTGTTTGCGTCGGGATAAAAAGTTTTTTCCTTCATCACATCCATTTGGGCCTGCATGTAGTTCCGCTGCAGCTGATTGATCTGCGACTGGAGGCTGTTCAGCCTTCCCTGGACTTTGCTTTGGTAAGTGCGGAGAATGTCGACGTACAAAGCGATCGCGGGGTTATTCTTCAAATAATTTACCACATCCGTCGCCGGCTGCGAAAGTCGTCCCAGGGTGACAGCTGCATCGTCGAGGTCGGTGTCCGCGTAAAGCTTTTCCGCCCATTTCGTATAATCGCCTGCCTGCTGGGCGCGCGACAACACCATGGGTGAAATATATTCTTTTGGCTGCCCGGTGGCATACACTTCCATTAGGGCCGCAAAAAGTTTTTGGTCCACGACCGGGCTGTATTCTTTATATAGATCCGCAAGCGCAGGCTTCACCTGGGCCAGCCGCTGGTTATAGCCCGGCTCTCCATCTCTTTCGAAAGCCGTCAACAGCGAGTTCAGCTGGCTGGCTATCACGAACAGCTCGATGCGGCCGATGATTTCCGTGTAATAGTCGCGCGCCATCCCATAGTCTCGAAATTCGCCGTAGAGCTTTCCCAGTTCCGAAAGCAGGTTTCCATATTTCTGCTTCCACGCCGGATTACGATCTACGCGCTTTTGGAACTCGGCCTCATATTTTTTCTTGCGACCTACCGCATCCGTGCGGGTCAGCCCCAGCACTTCACCCTGCCATTTCTTCCAGGAGTTTGAGATGCCCGCATATTTGGCTGCGTATTGAATCTTGATCTGCTCGTCCTTGCGCATGAACTCATCTATCACTCCCAGCGCCCTGGTGCGGATCCCAATTTTTACCGGGTCATTTACCGTCATAATCTGCTCGACAGCCGACGAATGCAGGTATTCTGTAGTGCGCCCGGGGAATCCGAAGACCATGGTGAAGTCGCCTTCCTTCACGCCGCCCAGCGAAATGGAGAGTGCGCGGCGGGGGACATACGGTTTGTTGCCAGGCGCATATTCGGCCGGTTTGTTGTCGGGGCCCGCGTAAATACGAAACAGCGAAAAGTCGCCCGTATGCCGCGGCCACATCCAGTTGTCGGTGTCCTTTCCGAAATTGCCGATCGAGGAAGGGGGCGCGCCCACCAGCCGCACATCGCGGTAAGTTTCCGTCACAAAAAGGAAATATTGGTTGCCTTCAAAAAAGGCGCGGACGAAAGCGTCCTGGTGGCTTTCCTTCCGGACAGTTTTCCGGACCTCGGCAATGTTCTTATCAATCACCGCCTGCCGCTCGCTCTCGCTCATGGACGGCGCAACACCCTTAAGCACGTCCTTCGACACGTCGTCGATACGCACAATAAAAGTGGCGAACAATCCCGGGTTTGGAATTTCTTCGTTGTGGTTGCGTGCCCAAAACCCGTCCTGGATGTAATTGCGCTCAACAGTCGAGTGATTTTGAATTGCGTCAAACCCGCAGTGGTGGTTTGTTAAGAGAAGGCCGCTGGTAGAAATTACTTCCCCGGTGCAAAAGCCCCCGAAGCTTACGATCGCATCCTTAAGGCTTCCTTTATTAATACTGTAGATGTCCTTGGCGCTGATCTTCATCCCCAGGCTCTTCATTCTGCCCTCGTTCAGTTTTTCGAGCAGCTGCGGGAGCCACATCCCCTCATCGGCGAAGGCGCGCGTGGAAATAAGAAGCAGAAAAACAAGACCGAACTTCCTGAGATGACTCATAAAATGATTTTAGGGCTCTAAAAATAGCCAATATCAAACTTTCCGGGTTCCGCCCATGGAAAAGCGGTGATTTACACGCCCGCCCTTTAACTTAAATCAAATGACCGGGCGGTTTTTTCTCCCCAAACACTGTTGGAAAAATCAGCGGGCTCGTGAATAAGACGACGTGAAACGTGGATATGGAATTGGAAAGAAACCGGTGAAGAAAATTTTTCATTCTACTAACAATTGTTCTGTGTCAGTAATGCATCCGTTATTCCACCGCAACTAACAAATTCGTCCGCGGTGAGTTTCCTACAACCGCTTCCTGGTGATTATCCACAAAAATGTGCAAAGCGCCACGAAATCCTTATCCAGCGCGGTTCGACTATGTTGATTTCACCCGTGTCCCTGTGGAAAATCTCTCTTTAGTAATTTTGTGTTCGGGAAGCCTGTGAAATTTTCCACCAATTCACAGGGCTAATAGTAATAAGCTCTTTTTTTAAAAAAATGTATTACTACTATTACTGGGTGTTATGAGGCGAATGAAAAATAATTTTGGTACCCGGGGGTTGCGGCGCGTAATATTGCTCCCCTTCAACAAGCCACCAAAATGAGACTGCAACCACCCGATATTGCCGGCGTTGAGCTGAACGGTTACCTCGACATCGAACTGGATCCCACACTTGACCTTTTTGCGGAGATCGAAAGACTCAAGAAGGAGAAAAACGCCATCATCCTGGCGCACTACTACCAGGAGCCGGACATCCAGGACGTCGCGGATTACATCGGCGACAGCCTGGGTTTGGCCCAGCAGGCGGAACGGACTGACGCGGACATGATCGCTTTCGCCGGCGTGCATTTCATGGCGGAAACAGCCAAGATACTCAACCCCGGAAAGAAAGTCGTTATTCCTGATCTGAAAGCGGGTTGTTCCCTCAGCGACAGCTGCCCTCCGCAACTTTTCAAAAAATTCAAAGAACAACACCCCGATCACGTAGTGGTGAGCTACATCAACTGCAGCGCCGGCATCAAGGCGCTGAGCGACGTAATTTGCACCAGCAGCAACGCCCGGGCGATCGTAGACAGTTTTCCAGCGGAGCAGCCCATCATTTTCGCGCCGGACAAAAACCTGGGAGCCTGGATCAATAAGGTCAGCGGGCGCAATATGTTGCTCTGGAACGGCGCCTGTATGGTACACGAGATCTTCAGCCTGGAGAAAATTACACGGCTAAAAGTGAGATATCCGGAGGCGAAGCTGATAGCACACCCGGAGTGCGAGGATCCCATTCTGCGGATAGCCGACTATATCGGCTCTACCACGGGTTTGCTGAAGTTTACCCAGACCGACTCGTCGATGCAGTACATCGTGGCCACCGAAACCGGAATCCTGCACCAGATGATGAAGGCGTCACCCCACAAGACCTTCATTCCCGCCCCGCCCGATAATAGCTGCGCCTGCAATGAGTGCCCGCACATGAAACGCAATACTCTCGAAAAACTTTACCTCTGCATGGAATACGAGCAGCCCGAAATCCAGATGGACGAGGGTTTACGCCTTGCCGCAGTAAAACCGATCAGGAAAATGCTCGAGATCAGCAGCCGGGCCGGACTTTAAACATCCGAAGGCCGGGTTTTGCGCCGTTCGTGGGTAATATTATATATATATATGGTGGCGGGAAACCGTGCCGGGTGTGGAGAAGGCCCAAGAGTCGCAACACCTTAAGACATCCAAGTAGCTATATATATTCCGCATTCCCTGACAGTTTTACAGTTGGACAAAAAAACATTAATGAGGATCATGCGGTTAAGATGTCATAGTATTTTTTGAGCTCACAGGAGCATGCATTAGAAAAAAACTGGAATTATCTTTGCCTCAGCTCTTTTGCAACCGGGACAGCGTTCTGAAAACTGAAAAACCTGTTTAATCGTCCAACAGAACCCTGCTTATTCCCAACCGTACCCCACACTAAATTCCGATTCCTCAAGGGACGACATTGTTGTACCCAAACGGCAAACAATGTTCGGTAAAAACCTGTTCAAAACAGCACTTGCTGCATCGGGATCATTTTTCATAGCAGCAACTCCCGCCACCCATCCCGGCCTCACCGCCAGCAGCATTGCCAACGGCAGTTGTCCGGGGGATTCCGTCGTCAAAGAAAGAACTCACCGGGTGGGGACCAACGGCTTTTGCAGCTGTCTCCCGGAACTTTCACCCGAGCAACTTGAGAAGGCGCCCCGGGTGAACATCCCGACGCAGGCCGAGCGGTTTGTAGAGAGCTACCTCAGGCAGAACCGGTATGGACTGGAGCGAATCAGGGCGCGCAGCGCACCTTATTTTTCCGTTATTGAAAAAGTTTTTTCCGGGTACGAGCTGCCGCTCGAGTTGAAATACCTGGCGGTTATCGAGTCCCGGTTGAACAGTACTGTGGTCTCGCCGGCGGGAGCTGTCGGGCTTTGGCAGTTCATGCCGGCCTCCGCCCGCACGTTCGGATTGCGCACCGGAGGCGTGGATGAGCGGAAAAACAGCCACAAGAGTTCGGTCGCCGCAGCCCGGTACCTGCTTTATTTGTACCGGATGTTTGATGATTGGTTGCTCACGGTCGCTTCTTACAACTCGGGGCCGGCACCCGTTCTCTCCGCGATACGCCGTTCCGGAAGTCGCGACTACTGGCAACTCGAGCGGTTTCTTCCTTTGGAAACGCGTACGCACGTGCGGAAATTCATCGCGACCCATTATTTTTTCGAGGGGCATGGAAGCCTCGTCACCATGACGAGATCTGAGACAACCAGCCATTTCCGGGATGTGGACGAATTCATTCGCGCGCTGCAGCCGGCAGATAGCCTGAAAACACAGAAAGTGATTGCCGCCGCGCACAACTGACAAAATGCAAAGGGGCTCGCTGCGAGCCCCTTTCCTTTAGCAACAACCCCAGTCGCCCAGCAAGCAGCATTCGCTGCTGCTTCCACAGCAGGACGGGCTTTCATTGTTTGTGTTCATGGCTTTACTTTTTAAGATTTACGAGAAAGTTTTTAGCAGCAACCGCTCCCGGGCTCGCAGCAATTGCGATCGTCTTTCGCGGGCCTGGATCCGGTGAGCGTGATGCTCAGGATCCCTGAACCCTTTGCCTGCTGCGCCTCCAGGTCGTCGGGGTCGACATATTTCGCCAGTGTTTCGATCGGAACATGGATGCGTTTTTCGACGCGGACCCCGACCTCTAAAAAGCCGGCTTCGCGAACGATGGACAGGTACTGTTCCTTCAGTATGGCCCCTGACACGCAGCCGGCGTAGAGCTCTGCCACTTCCTTCCATTTGGCCGGCAGCGAACGCTCAACTACGATGTCGGAAATACAGAATCTTCCACCGGGCCTGAGCACGCGGAAGATCTCGCTGAAAGCGCGGTGCTTGTTTGGGACCAGGTTCAATACACAGTTACTGATCACGAGGTCTGCTGTATTGGAAGCTACGGGCAAGCTTTCGATGTCGCCCAGTCGGAACTCCACGTGTTGCACGTCCAGCTTTGTCGCGTTTTCGCGCGCCCGGGCGATCATGGGTTCGGAGAAATCCACGCCGATCACTTTCCCCGATGTCCCGGTGAGGCGGGCGGCGACGAACGCGTCGTTGCCGGCGCCACAGCCCAGGTCTACAATCAATTCGCCCTCCCGGATGGCGGCGAGTTCTGTCGGCAGGCCGCAGCCCAATCCCAGATCGGCCCCGGGGGCATATCCGGGCAGGCGCGAGTAATCGTCGGCCATAAGGTTGACCCCGGATTCTCCGCAGCAGAGCCCGGCGCCGCAGCAGCCGTCTTCTTCACTGCGCGCGATGGCGGAATATTTTTCCTTTACCAGGGACTTCAGATTTGTTTCGTTGTTCATGGCTATACTTTTTGGTTTAACAGCACTTCGCGTGCTCTTCCTGTAGTTTCCGGAAAAGCGAATCGAAGTCGCTTTTGAATTTTTCAAAAGTTTTCCAATTGATGCAATAGCAGCTTCGGGGCCCATCTGTTTCGCCCTGGATCAAGCCGGCACGGCGCAGCTCTTTGAGGTGCTGGCTTACGGTGCTTTGCGCGAGGGGAAGCAGGTCCACGATTTCTCCGCAAATGCATTCATTCTTTTTCGCCAACACCGACAGGATTGCGATGCGGGCCGGGTGGCTCATTGCCTTGGCGACGCTCGCCAGGGCCTGCTCCTTTTGGCTGAACTCTTCACGCTTGTGGATGGCCATTGTTTGTTTAATCTATTATCGCAAATATACGATTAATCTTCGACCGTCCAAATTTTTGCTGAAATATTTTTTTGGAAAAACGCCGGGTGCGGCTTTCAGCCTCGTTTCCGGTGTTTTTCAAAAGCGATGATCACGCCGGAAACAATGATGCAGGCGATTCCCGCGAGCGACATCAGGTCGGGGAAAGCGTCTCCGAGGGCCATGCCTATGAAAATGGAAAAAACAATGTTGGCATATCCGATGGCCGACACGAAGCCGGGTTTATCGGCTCCGTATGCGCGGGTGACGAAGTATTGTCCGAAGAGAGCGGCAAAACCCATCGAAAGCACGTACGCCCATTCCATGTCCTGCGGCCAGCGCCATTCCACGAAGAAGATTTCGTCGGCAGAAAGCTGCGCCGCCTCCTGCACTGCCATGAACAAGCCGGGTACCAGCACGCCCATGCCAACGAAGGAAAGCACGATAATTCGCGTATCGTAATAGGCATTAAGTCTCCCGACGCTGATGTAGGCAAGGGCCGATGTGATCCCCGACAACAGGCCGGCGGCGTGGTACTGCCAGGCAAAATGCATGTTAGGCTTGTAGATAAGCAGCATTCCCGCGAATCCGAGCAACACGGCAAGCAACACAATTCTTCCGTGGTATTCGCGAAAAAGGAGGAATGAGAAGACGGCGATAAAAAGCGCGGAAGTCAAATTATAGGTCATCGCGGTGCCGAGTGGGATGTGAAGAATGCAATAAAGAAGCGTGTACAGCGCAACGGTTCCCATAAGCCCGCGGAACACCAGCAACCGGAAGCGACGCCCTTTGTTCGCCGGTGGGTGGAGGAGGAAACTGGCGATTAGGACGATCAGCCCGATGGCGTTCCGGTAAAACACCAGCTGTCCGGCGTTGAAGCTTCCTTTGAGCAATTTGGCCGAGCCGCCCATGATGGAAAACCCGAGCGCAGCCAGGAGCATGAAAAAAATTCCGCGGAAATGGTGTTGAGCGGGCATGTGGTTAGAGTTTCGACAAGCGTTCCGCCGCCGCCTCGAGGGTTTCTTTTTTCTTGGCGAAACAGAATCGGATCACCCCGTCGTCCTTCCCATTGTGATAAAAAGAAGAGACGGGAATGGTAGCGACGCCGGCTTCGCGCGTCAGCCGGACGGCGAAATCCCGGTCGCCCTGGTCGCTAATGCGCCCGTAGTTCCCGCAAATAAAATAACTGCCGCCTGAGGGAAGCAGTTCAAATTTTGTGTGCGCCATGAGCCGTACGAAAAAATCCCGCTTTTCCTGCATCATGGAAGGAAGAGAAAGGTATGCTTCGCGGTTTTTGAGAAATGCCGCGAGCCCCACCTGCGCCGGCGTATTACAGGTAAAACAATTGAACTGGTGAACCTTTCGGAATTCCGCGGTGAGAGGCGCGGGAGCGATGCAATATCCCAGCTTCCAGCCGGTGCAGTGGTAAACCTTGCCAAAAGAAAAGCATACGAAGCTTCTCTCCCTTAATTCGTGATGCCGCAGTACGCTCTGGTGCTTCATTCCGTCAAAAATGAGGTGCTCATACACCTCATCGCTCACAACGAAAATGTTTTTTCCCGAAGTCAGCCTTGCCAGGGTCTCGAGGTCCTGTGTATGTAACACCGCGCCTGTGGGGTTGTGCGGCGAATTGATCAAAATGGCCCGCGTTTTCTCCGTGATCGCCGCCTCAACCGCGGTCCAGTCGATCCGGTAATCGGGATAAAGGAGGCTCAGCGGCACGGGCTTCGCACCGTTGATGCTAATGTTGGGAATATAGCTATCGTAGGCGGGCTCGAAAACGATGACCTCGTCCCCGGCATGAAGAATGGAGGTAAGCGCGGAATAAACAGCGTACGTCCCGCCGGGCGTAATGGTTATTTCCGTCGCAGGATCAACGCTGCAATCGTAGAGAAATTCGACTTTTTCCGCGATTGCCTCGCGCAGTGGCTGCCAGCCCGGCATCGGCGCGTATTGGTTGTGCCCGTCGCGCATTGCCTGGTTTACGAGGGCGATTAGCTCCTCGCTCATGGGATAATCGGGAAATCCCTGGCCCAGATTTACCGCCTTGTATTCGGCGGCCAGCGCGCTCATGACAGTAAAGATGGTGGTGCCGGTGTCGGGCAGGCGGGATTTGATAACGGGCATCATCGCGCGAAGTTATTCAGTAATCGCGGTCGCTTCGATCTCGATGAGGTACTCCGGGGCGATCAGCGCGCTCACGCCGATCATGCTGGTACAGGGGCGGATTTCCCCGAAAAATTCTCCGTGCGCGCGCCCATATTCCTCCCAGCGCGATATATCTGTGACGAACATGCGTGTCCGTACCACGTCACGCAGCGAGCCGCCCGCGGCCTCCAGCGCTGCAGCGATTTTCCCGATAATGAATTTTGTTTGCGCATAAGCGTCGCCCTCACCCACCACTGCACCCAGTTCGTTGGCGGCCACAGTACCAGTTACCTCAATAACATTACCCACCCGTACAGCGCGGCTGTATCCGACGATCTCTTCCCAGGGGGCGCCGGAGGCGTAAATGGTTCTGCTCATATGAATCGTGTTGTCAGCTGTTTTTCACCTCGATGTTTCCTTCGTCGATCAACGGCTCTCCGTGCATTCTTAAGAACACCTGCGCTACCGTGGTCACATCTTTCTGGCAATACGTTACGATGCGCGTGGTGTCTTTTTCCCGCCAGTAAACTTCCCAGACGCGGCTTCCGTCAATATCGTTCTTGGGTGTCACGATACCCAGCGTATGTGCCAACAGGTTCAGCGAAGTGTAATGTTTGAAATCTCCAAACTTCCAAAGCTCCAACGTATCGAGATGGTTCACTTCCCAGGGCTTTCTGCCTGCAGTCTGCAGGATGGGCGGCACCGGGAGGCCGTTGATCACCAGCCGCCGGCAGATGTAAGGAAAGTCAAATTCTTTTCCGTTATGCGCGCAGAGGTATTTGTTTCCGTCCACCGCCCATTTATTCAGCATGCCCGTGAATTGTGTCAGCAGCAGCTTTTCATCTTCCGAACAAAAGCTTTTGATGAGAAACTTCCTCTGCTCTCCTGATCCCTGCAGCACACCGCAACTGATGCAGATGATCCTTCCGAATTCCGCATAGATCCCCGCCCGCGGGTAAATGGATTCCGGCGTTTCCTCCTGCTTCCGCACCAGGTAGCCCGCCTTGACCGACCAGAGGTTTTTCCAGTCCTCCGGCAGCTCAGAGTAGGAGGGATACTGCGGGACGGTCTCGATGTCGATGAAAAGAATATTATTCACGGAGAAGGCCACGGCGCGGATGGTTGACCGGAAAATTAATTGAAATTGGCCGTTGCAGATACCGAGGTCAAAGGTATTTTTCGCCGAAGTTCCGCTTGATTTCGGCGACATAATCCTTGATCTGCTGCTCTTTTTCCTTCCGGCACACAAGCAGCACGTCGTGCGTGTCCACTACGATGTATTCGTCAAGGCCCTGGAGCACCACCAGCTTGTTGGCGGGCGCGTGGATCATTGAATTCTTTACGTCCACGAGCATCAGCTTTTTTCCTACCGTCGCGTTGCGGAGTTCATCGCGGGGCATATTTTCCCAGGCGCTGTTCCAGGTGCCCAGGTCGCTCCATTCAAAGGAGGCCGGGATCACATATACATTGTCGGCGTTCTCCATCACGCCGAAGTCAATAGAGATGTTGGTACACTGGGGGTAAATGGTCTCGATCGCTTCCGCTTCTTCGGGAGTGTTGAACTTGTCTTTTTCCGCCGCAAAGGCCTCGTACATTTCGGGAAGGTGTTTTTCCAGCGCATCCAGCACCGTTTTTACCTTCCAGGTGAAAATGCCCGCGTTCCACAAAAAGTCTCCGCTTGCGATGAAGGTTTGGGCCAGCTCGAGGTTCGGCTTCTCTGTAAAGGTTTTAACCTTGTAAACGTCGTTCGCGACCGCCACGGTTTCGTGCTGGATGTAGCCGTAGCCGGTATTCGGATGCGTGGGCTTGATGCCGATGGTCACGAGGGCGTTGATGTGCTCCACGAAATCCAGCGCCTTGCGGATGGTGCGCACGAATTCATCGGTTTCAAGGATCAGGTTATCCGCGGGCGCGGCGATCATGAGCGCTTTCGGGTCTTTTTGTGCGAGCTTGAACGCCATGTACGCGATGCAGGCGGCGGTATTCTTTCGCGAAGGCTCCGTAACGATGTTTGATTCGGGAAGTGAGGGCAGCTGCGCCTTCACGATGCCTGCATATTCCTGCGAGGTAACTACGAAAATGTTCTCTTTCGGAGCGAGCTTACCGTAGCGGTCAAACGTTTGCTGGATGAGCGTCTTCCCTGTGCCGAGGATATCCAGGAATTGTTTGGGGAGATTGGTTCGGCTCATGGGCCAGAACCGGCTCCCGATCCCGCCGGCCATAATGGCAACGTAGTGGTGTTTTTTCATGGTTATCCCCTAGCGGGAAGCGGACGGCGACAAATTTAGAGGTTTTGGTCAGAAGGCAAATTTTAACGCTTTCGCGATTCAAAACCGGGCATTCCGTCGTAAATTCGCCCACCTTTCAGGGAGAAACCGGGCAGCATCCGCACACCGCCCGGCCCCGGCCTGCAATACCAGCTATTGCGCCGCCTTTCACCGTTCAAAAGATAAATCGGAATTAGGTCGGCGAAAAAGAGTATCTTAAAAGGATACGCGCTTCAGGCAATGCCGGGACAGTCTGAAAAAATAACGAACCATGGGAAGAACCGCAACGAAAAGATCGGCCAGCAGCAAGGAAAAGCTCTCCAAAACAAAGACGAAAACCTTCGCAACCAGCAACGGCACTAAGCCCCGGACAGACCTGCGCCAGGCATTACAGGAGTATTTTGGTTTCGATTCCTTCAAGGGCACCCAGGAAGAGGTTATCCGGTCCCTTCTGGCAGGGCACGACACTTTTGTGATCATGCCGACCGGCGGAGGAAAGAGCCTTTGCTACCAGCTCCCCGCAATGGTGAGCGAGGGCGTGGCCATCATCGTGTCGCCGCTGATCGCGCTGATGAAAAACCAGGTAGACCTGGTGCGGGGCTACAGCAGCAACGACGAAGTGGCCCATTTCCTGAACTCGACGCTTACAAAAAAGGAAATCCGCGAGGTCCACGACGACCTGCTGACGGGAAAGACGAAGATGCTTTACGTGGCGCCGGAAACGCTTACCAAGCAGGAGAACCTGGAATTTTTCTCCGATCTTGAAATATCCTTTTTCGCCGTGGATGAGGCGCACTGTATTTCGGAGTGGGGACATGATTTCCGTCCGGAATACCGCCGCCTGAGGGAGATGATGGTGCAGATCAACCCGGATATACCGGTGATTGCGCTCACCGCCACCGCGACTCCGAAAGTGCAGAGCGATATCGTGCGGAACCTGGATCTCCGCGATCCGAAAATTTTCATTTCCTCGTTCAACCGCCCGAACCTGCACTACGAGGTATTGCCCAAGATCAAGAAAGCGCAGACCGATGAGAGCATTGTGCGGTTCATCAAGGGCATGAAGGGGCGAAGCGGCATCATCTACACGCTGAACCGCAAGACCACCGAGGAGCTGGCGGATATTCTCGTGGCGAACGGCATCCGCGCAGTGGCCTACCATGCGGGGCTGGACAGCAAGCTGCGGGCCGACCGGCAGGACCAGTTTCTCAGCGAGGAGGTGCAGGTGATCTGCGCCACGATAGCCTTCGGGATGGGAATTGACAAGCCGGATATCCGGTTCGTGATCCATTACAATATTCCCAAATCGATCGAAAATTATTATCAGGAAACCGGCCGCGCCGGCCGGGACGGCCTGGAGGGGAAATGCATTTTGTATTACTCCCACAAGGACGTGAGCAAGCTGGAGCACCTGATGCGCGACAAGCCGCTGAGCGAGCGGGAGGCGGGGGCCCAACTGATCAATGAGACGGTGGCCTACGCGGAAAGCGGAGTCTGCCGCCGCCGCGTCCTGCTGTCCTATTTTGGCGAAGAATACGAGGAAGAAAACTGTGGCCACTGCGATAACTGCCGCAATCCGAAGGAGCGCGTGGAGGCCCGCGAGGAAGCGACCCTTGCGCTGCGCACGATCAGCACGCTGGACCAGCGGTTCGCCACCGATTACGTGGTGCAGATCCTGGTTGGCAAGCTCACTCCGCAGAACCAGATGTTCCGCCATGACGGGCTTGATGTTTTCGGCAGCGGCAGCGAGAAGGACGCGCATTTCTGGAACTCGCTGATCCGGCAGCTTCTTCTTGAAGGACTGGTGGTGAAGGATATCGAGGAATACGGCGTGCTGAAGATCACAAAGAAGGGCGAAGCCTTTTTGAAGAAGCCGAAATCTTTCAAGGTGGTGCTGAACCACCTTTACGACGACGCGAACGCCGACGACGAAGAGGGCAGCGAGAACGGGGCCGGCACCGCGGTGGATGAAAAACTGTTCGGCATGCTGCTGGAGTTGCGGCAGAAGGAGGCGAAGCGGAAAAATCTGCCGCCGTTTGTCGTCTTTCTCGAGACCTCCCTGCAGGACATGGCCACCATGTATCCCACCAATCTCGAGGAGCTGGCCAAATGCCAGGGCGTGAGCCGCGGAAAAGCTGAGAAATTCGGTCGTCCCTTCGTGGAGTTGATCGCGCGGTACGTGGAAGAGAACAGCATCGTGCGGCCGGACGATTTCGTGATGAAGTCGGTGGTGAACAAGAGCGGCAACAAAGTGTACATCATCCAGAACACCGATAAGAAGATATCGCTCGAGACCATCGCGCGCAACCGGGGCTGGAGGATGGACGAAATGCTGGAGGAGATGGAAACGATCGCCGCCAGCGGCACCAAGCTCAACCTGGACTATGCCATTGACGAGATGCTGGACGAATACGACCAGGACGAGATCATTGATTATTTCCGCAACTGCCAGACCTCATCGCTGCAGGTGGCCCAGGAAGAGCTGGCCGAGCACAACTTCAACTGGGAGCAGCTGAAGATCATGCGCATCAAGTTCCTGAGCGAATACGGGATGTGAACATTGAACGTTGAATGCCGACGCTTGCGGTCGGCATCCCGACAATTCGCTTCGCGAATTCGTCGGGATTCGGAGTCGACTATCACACACGCATCACTCATCGCTCTATCACTCATCATTCATCACTCCTTACTGCTTACTCCTTACTGCTTACTCATTTCAGCCTGTATTGGTCTTTAAGTTGCCAACACCTCGACCAGGGCCGCCTGTCACCCTATTAGCGTAGTGGCGGCCGGGTCATTGGATAACTAACGGCAATTCCTACCGCCGATCCCGTTACGGAATAGACACCCCTGGCCGGGGGTTTATTGGGTATGGTGATTTCATAAGTAGCGCTGAGATGTCTTGTTCCGCTGTACTCGACAAAGAAACCGATAACGACTAGTCTTCGCTTGTTCCAAACCAGCGATCTGGAAGCGGAAATTGTTCCGGTTATCCAAACCCGCGAATTATTATTGCTATGCAGCTCGCTGTTGAAGACCAGAACAAAGTTTTGAGCAGTATCCTCTGCCCACATTCTTATATCAGCAGTCTTAGAAAATCCGCTGTAGTTTAGATTGAGCCCGCCTGCAATTTGCCAGTTACCGGTTTTCTTCAAATCTGAACTCCAGTTCGCCTGTACGGGGGCAACGAAACTGAGATACGCGTTTTTATAGTAAATAATCGGCGGTAAATCGTCCGAGTAGTGAATTCCGCCCTGCTGCAAGTCCGAACTCTTTATATCACAAAAAAAATTGCTTTTGCTTATTTTTAACCCGAATCCGAAAGAACCTCCCCATTTCGACGAAAGGGGTAAATGATAAGCGAACCCCGCAGAATAAGCCGAGTGTAATTTCGAGTACAATATGTACGTACCTGCAGAGTTACGAATCTCTGTTTTTGGTACGACGGCAGCTCTTATGTTGAATGATAAAAAGGATCTTGTCCCAGGAAGATGTCTGCTTTCCTGGCTAAATCCGGTAATTGAAAAAGAGAAAACAAGGTACATAACCAGGCTTTCTCTTTTGGGTGCGCAATTTTTTCGAATCCGCATATTCTTTAGCCGTTGCGTATCCGGGTGATGCTAATTACCTGAAGGACAATATACGATTTCCGGGTTTTTCGGTTTTGGGGAAAGTTGGGCCGACCAGACTCTCCGGTAGCCGGTCAGCGATATCCCGATAACTGATGTGAGGTGTTTTAGCCGATCCGAAGGGTCGCCCCCGCCCTTCCTCCACTGCTGTTTTTGCACTTACACCGGCGGAGAACCGTTCATCCAATTTCCTCCGTAAGAGTGCTGGGCGGTATGGCCGGAAGCGGGCCTTTTCGGAACTTTCTCCTGACAAAATAATTACTCAACTCAAATTATTGCAATGAAAAAGTTACTGGTATCGGGTATCCTGGCCTGCCTGTTCTGTCTGCCGGGCTTCGCACAGGAAGTCAAGGACAAACAAAAGGAGTATGCCGAATGGCAACAGAAGGTGAAAGACGAATTGAAGATGACGGATGAGCAGGTGGGCAAATGGACTGCGCTGGATGCGGAATACAAGGAGAAGATGAACGCGACCATGCAGGCAACGGATCTCGACAAGGACGCGCAGAAAGCGAAGATGATCGAGCTCAGGAAAGAGAAGCACGCCAAATTCCTGGAGCTGCTCTCAGCCGAACAACAGGCGAAGTACAACGAGCTGATCGAGAAGAAAAAGAAAGACGCGCAAATCCCCCGGTCCTCCGGATCCTGACCGGACCGAACACATTGTGAACCGGGCTGATGGGGCCCGGTTTTTTTGTGTCCAAAACTTTTAGAGGTTTGATCCGCAACAAACACCTGGAACAACAGCAATCGTCCCCCGGTAATTTTCGGGGATGATGTTTAGTTCTTCTTCCTGTCGGTTACAGGCTACATCGTTTAGAACTGGAAGTAAATAAACGAACTGCTGCTTTCCTGGCTTAAGATCAGGGCAAGCAACATTAGCGTCCACACAATGCTCACGATCCACCATTTGGTCTTTCTCGCCACATCGAGCACCGTCGTATTGCGCAGGAACCAGTGAGTGGCAATCATGCCCCCGACCACTACCGATACCTTGAGGATTCCAAGGCTGGATAGTACGGCCGTTCCATTTTCGGATTGCCCAAACATGGCAGCAAGCATTCGCCAGGCTGTTGGAAAATCCGGAGCCCGGAAAAACACCCAGGTAATGTTTACCAGGAAAAACGTGAGCAGGGCAAGAAAGAATTTATTCATCGTCCCTCCCCGGAGGAAAGCCGGTGCGAACGAGGCGGCTTTTACCGGCACAGGTTCGGGCAAGGGCTCTATGAGCTTTTTAGGCTTGAATGCTCTTTCAATACACAAATAAGCTCCGTGCAAACCTCCCCAGACCACAAAGGTCCAGCTGGCACCGTGCCAAAGCCCGCCCAGCAGCATAGTCGTCATTAGGTTGGTGTACGTTCTAAGATTTCCTTTCTTGTTGCCGCCCAGGGGTATGTATAAATAATCCCTGAGCCAGGTGGATAAGCTGATATGCCACCGTTTCCAAAAATCGGAAAACCCGATCGCCGCGTAGGGGTACCGGAAATTTTGCGGCAAACTAAAACCGAGGCAATAGCCAATGCCGATCGCGCAGGCGGAATAGCCGGCAAAGTCAAAAAATATTTGTCCCGAAAACGCCAGTACACCCAGCCAGGCGTCCAACTGCAGCAACGGGGCCTGGGCAGCGAACACCGTATCGGAAGATCCTGACAGCATGCCGTCGGCAAGCACCACTTTCATGAACAGCCCCATGGTTAATATGAACAATCCCTGCATGAGCTGGGTGGAATTGGCCACGTGCGGGGTTTTGAATTGTGGGATCAATTGGTTCGGCCGCACAATGGGACCGGCAACGAGCTGGGGGAAAAATGTCACGAAGAGGGAAAAGTCGAGCAGGGATTTTTCGGGTTCACTTCTCCTGGAATACATATCCAGGGTGTACGACAAAGTCTGGAATGTGTAAAACGAAATCCCTACCGGCAAGATGATGTCCGGCCGGGCCGGCTGGAAATCGATTCCAAGCGCAGTGGTCAGCAAAACGAAATTATCCAGCAGGAATCCCCCATACTTGAAAAAACCGAGCATGCCCAGGTTGCCAACCAGGCTGATGGCCAGCAGCAATTTTCTCCGGGAGCGTCGCTGTTCGTGGTATAGTTTTTTCCCGACAACAAAATCGAGAGCCGTGGATATCCATAACAGAATGACAAACGGGGGATTCCATACCGCGTAAAAAAGATAACTGGCTGCAAGCAGGTTCGCTTTTTTGAGTGTCCATGGGAATTTGGTGAGATTATGCAGCAGCAGCACCACAATGAAAAAGGCGATGAATGTATATGAGTTGAAAAGCATGATCGTTGGTTGTGGGGTGTAATTACGGGTTCTTATTGGGGAATTTCCATCCTTTCTGTTCGAGAATTTTTACAAACTCCTGTGTAAACGCGATTGCATCCTTTGGTGAGAGGTGCGACCACTCAGGACAGATGAAGTTGGCTATGGGCGGATAATCCTTAAAATGGATGCCGGGGAATCCGGTGACTTCCAGTAAGCGGTCCCAGTATTTCTCTCTCGGGAATGCCTGCTGTTCCCCCTGCCAGTAAGGCCCGCTGGAGGGCGTTCGGACAAATATGATCTGGCCACCCCTGTTTTTTATCTTGTCGCAACCCGCTTTCACTGAAGCCATAATTGAATCCAGGAGAGCGCCGGTGGGGGGCGGGGTCTTATTTATGCTGGCAAAGAATTTCCAGTTGCCGGTCACCTGATTCTGCAGGTTGGTATCTACCATGAATTCATCCATCATGATCCGCTGCCTGTCGAAATTGTTGCGCCCAAACTCTTTTGGGAATAGAGGCATGACGAATACGCTGTCTCTTTTTGGGAGCGGCAGGCGATCCAGGAATGCGTTGAGTGAAAAATTATCCCTGTCCAGGAAAACGAATTGTGACTCCAGTATCCGGTTCAGCCTGAAACTGGCTTTTTCTGACGGGGTTTGTTTTTTGTAAAATGAAATATTTCGATCTGGGTCTACCCGGTTGCGCGGGCTGGGATTAAAAAACAACCCTTCGGTGACATCGATCACCAGCTTGCCTCTGAACTTTTCATCTGCTGCGAGATCGTCCAGCATGGGGAGCGGCGTGCTGCCTTCCATGGCCAGCTGGACCGGCTCGTCGCCTGTTAGTTTTCGCCATGTTTCAGTATCCAGGTCGTATTTGATGCGGGAGGAGCCAATAAAAACCGTGGCTTCCTCCGGCGATAGTTTTGTTGCGAATAACCGCTTGCTTGCCCACAAAGCGGCATTATCATCGTAATCAACTTTCAATCCGCGGCCACGTAAAGAGAGCTCCCAGGCAAGGATAAAGGCGACAACCAGGAATGCGGTAAGCACCCCCGCCCTGATGAAATGTTTTGATTCCATAAAATGGTTTTTGTTTGCTATCGCACGAGTGAAGGTGTTCTCAGAGGAGTATGAACTTTAAAGTAGAAAAAATTTCGCAGAATATAGTCCGAAACGAGGGCTACTAATTCACGCAGGGAGGATTATTAAACCGGGGGGAACACACCCTTCCCAGCAGGGAACAGCGCGATGCGTAAGAACTAAAAACGCTCAATCAGTGGTGTGGGGGAGAATCCCTGCCTGCATGCTCCGCGGGCAGGGAACTCCGCGGAAACATGAAAAATGTGGGTTCTCTGATTTTGTGGTGTGGGGCGGAATCGAATGCAGACGCCGCTACCGCGGGTCTGCATCCAGACCGCCGACAGGCGCGTCTGGACCGCGTACTTGTGTGGTGTGGGGGAGAATCGAACTCCCGACACAAGGATTTTCAGTCCTTTGCTCTACCAACTGAGCTACCGCACCCCCTGCCCGCCTTAGTTAAGGCTTCGGCGGGCTGCAAAAATAAGACGATCGATGGGAAATTGGAAATCATTACCGGTGCGGCTGAAAAGAATAATATGTTACGTGGCCGACGCCGCCCAAACATGGACGACCACGACCTTTCATTTTTTCAGGTTCTTCTGGTATGTTTCGATCCAGTCTTTCACGGTGACCTTCTTCAAAAGCTCGGCGATCAGCTTGTGTGGAATGTCCTCCGCCTTTTTGAAGCGAATGCAGCTTTTTCCCATGTCGAGCTTCTTGCCGCTGTGTCGCGGGTACTCGCTGGTGAACCACTTGAGCAGATCGGGCATGGCGTAGAGGCCCATGTGATACAGGGCAATGAAATTCTTTTGCGCCGCAAGCGACAGAAAAGGAAGCGGCTCTTTCGGATTGCAATGATAGCCCGCCGGAAAGATCGAGTGCGGCACGCAGTAGCTCAGCATTCCATACGAAATGGTTTCCTGGAAACCTTTCGGAATGTTCCTCAGAATTGTATGTCTCAATTTTTCCACGGCTGCCTGGCGATCAGGAGGCAACTGGCTGAGATAGGATTCGGGCGTGGTAGCTTTTGTGGCCATATTTCGGGATTTAAGGGTCGCTTTCTTTGCGGCGAACGATCAGGAACCAGTCATTATCCAGGGGCAGGTATCCATGATCGTAACAATAGTAGTATGTCTTGTTGTTGCGGGTGGTGTATGTGTGCGTGAGGTACTTGAACTGAAACCCCAGCAGGTTCAGGCGGTCGCGCGTTGCTTTCGAGGTCTCTTCCCCTTCGGGCAGCAGGCTCTCCAGAATCTTGCGGTTCCGAAGCAGGCTGCTGTTTACTTTCCGGACGAGAGAACTGTGGTGTTCGCGGGCCTTCTGGCGGTTGTTGAAATTATTGCGGCAGTAATCATCGCAAAATTTCTTGTCAATCCGGCCCCGCAGCGGCTTACCGCAGGAAAGGCAAAGGCGGGTGTCAACGAGGGTGGCCATATCGGGCATTGGGAAAGGGAAGTTAACAAGATCCGGACCCGTGTACAAACGTTTTTTAAACGGGTAGCTTCGGGAATAAACACTTATTCTCCGACTCCCGCCCTCCGCCAATGTGATTTTTGTTGTGCTTTCCGGCAAGGCGCCGCCGCGAAGGCTGAAATAAATATGATTACATAACAAGTTGCCTGTTGCGCCGGAATCATGCCTTAATGAAACAGCGGTGGACCCGGCTGACGGCAGGCAAGGCAAAAACCCAGAAACATGTACGCGTTAAAAAACAAAGTCCAATTGATCGGCAATCTCGGCGGGAAGCCAGAAGTAAAAGAAACTGAAAATGGGAGGAAGCTTGCCCAGTTCAGTGTTGCCACGAACGAAAGTTACCGCAACGCGAAGGGTGAGCGGGTCACGGAGACCCAGTGGCATCGGGTGGTGGCCTGGGGGAAGGTCGCCGAAGTGGCGGAGAAGTACCTTGACAAAGGGAAGGAAGTCGCTATCGAAGGCCGGCTCGTGTATCGCAGCTACAACGGCAAGGATGGAAGTAAGAAGTACATTACCGAGGTCCAGGTCAGTGAAATGTTGTTGCTGGGAAAAGCGAACCAGTAACCATTCATTTGATTGCCCCGAAGCCCCGCAAATGCGGGGCTTTTGTGTATGTAACCGCGCATGAACTCATGGATGGAACTATTATTGTATCAGCTATGAACAGATCACCGGCGTTTATTCACAATTCAAATGACTGTTCTTTGCCGGTTTCAAGTTTATATCTATCTTTTCACATAATTACTTACTAGCTCCTTTTATGGATCCAGACGCTCTTCCGTATTATCGTACCATCGCCACCCACGAATTTGCCGAAGTAAGAGAAAGGCTGAGCAACAGCCAGCTCTCTTTGTTCTCCTTGCGCGCCTTTCGGCGGGGAGAACTGGTGAGCCCGTTTTCCGCCGGCACCCTTCGCAGCAGGCCGACCTACCTGACGATTCAGCTAGCGGCCGCAAAGCATGTAACCATGGTGCCGGAGTTTCTCCAGTACATCAATCACGGCTGCGATCCAAATGTGTTTTTTGATACCGACAGCTTCAAGGTAATTGCCCTGCGCGACATTGCTCCGGGAGAGGAACTGCTTTTCTTTTATCCTTCCGCGGAGTGGAAGATGGCACAGCCGTTTATCTGCCATTGCGGTTACCGGCATTGCCTGGGTGAAATCCGGGGGGCCGCCTATTTACCCTCCGAGGTGCTGAAACAATATAAACTCACTGGATTCATCCAACAAGAGCTGGCGCGCCGGCCACGCAAAAAACTAAGAGCGTAATGAAAACACAGGATTCCATGATCCGGTTATTCAAGCCCTACAAAGTTTGGGTGCTGGCGCCGTACCTGGAAACCTCAGACCCCAATCTGCAGCACTATTACGATTTTTCGCACAGCATTGAAGAATTTACCCGCGTCTTCCAGGAGCTGAAGATCGAATGGGAATGGCAGCCTGTCACTCTTTCCGATTACCGTGAAGTGATCAGCCGCATTGCCAAAGGGGAAGGAAAGACTCCAATCATCCTGAATCTCTGCGACGGAGATGAGGTGAATGGTACGCCCGGCATTTCGGTGATCCGCGAGCTTGATAAGCAGCAACTCATCTACAGCGGGGCCGACGAATATTTTTACCAGGTGACCACCTCGAAAGTGCCGATGAAGAAAGCATTCGATGAAAAGAGAGTCCCAACCGCAAACTGGCGCGTGATCTCGGAAAAACAGGGATCGATTCGGGGCATCTGCAAACGGGTCGGTACCCCACTGATCATTAAGCCAGCTGTCTCCGGCGGCAGCATGGGAGTTTCCATCCGCAACGTGGTCAATTCGGAGGAAGAGCTGACCCGCCGCGCTGTGGAAATATATAAAGGATACCGCGGCTGGAACCTGCTCGCGGGCGGACTGTTTGTCGAGCAATTTATTACCGGACCAGAGTATACCACGTTCATCACGGGTTCGTTCGACGACCCGGATACCTGCGTCGTTTACGAACCCGTGGAGAGAGTGTTTCACCCCTCTCTTCCCGAGTCGCAAAAATTTTTGTCCTTCGACCGTCTCTGGGAGATCTATGAGGAGGAAACCCCCATGCCGGAACAAGCTAATTTTTACGAATACAGGCCGGTTACCGGCAAACTCGCCGAGATGTTGAAAAAGCTCAGCCTGGAAGCCTATCGGGCCTGCCGGGGAAAAGGATATACGCGAATTGACATCCGGCAGGAAGCGGCTACCGGGAAGCTATTTGTGCTGGAGGTAAACGCGCAGTGTGGATTGAGCGAAGATGAAAATTATACATCCATCGGCGCCATATTAAAAGCATCCGGCATGTCCTTCACCATGGCGGTAGCGGAAATATTGAAAGATGCCTTGCGCAGAAGCGTACGGCCGGTGCCTGCCAAGAAGCCTGCTCAAAAAGTATCGGTCAAAGCCGCCGGAATTAAATAATTGTTGCGGCGCTTTTATCGTGCCCCAGTCTTTACCTTAGTTTTATGAGAGTATGTGTGCTGCAGCCCGATTATTCCACTACCGGAGTGGACTATAAGAATTACGATCCCCCCCGCGATCTTTCGCGCCTGTTGCCCGAAGCCGAAGTGCATCATGTTTTTGTCAACAAACTCACGACATACAAACAGCTAAGGGAGTTGTCGCGAAAAGGATTTGATGTGTTCGTCAACCTGTGCGAAGGCTACCAGGAATGGGAGGTTCCGTCAATTGATGTGGTGCACAGCCTGGAGGCGCTGGACCTCCCATTTACCGGTCCCGGCAGCAATCTTTTCGATCCCCCGAAAGAGCTGATGAAATACCTGGCGTACTGCGAAGGCGTACGGACTCCCGGATATGTACTGGTTCGGGAGCGGGAAGACATCGGCGAAGCTTTGAAACATTTAAGGTTTCCCATGTTCGTGAAACCGGCCAAGGCGGGCGACAGCCTCGGGGTAGACGAACATTCCCTGGTGCAAAACGCGAAGGAGCTTGAACAAAAGATCGATGACATATTTGATGACTATTGCCCGCTGCTGGTGGAAGAGTTCATCGCCGGACGCGAGCTGACGGTGCTGGTTGCCGCCAACCCCGACGGAAAGACCTGCAAGGTTTACCGGCCGGTAGAATACCTGTTTCCCGAAGGCAAATCATTCAAAACCTATTCGCTTAAAACTTCCGAGTTGCACCCGGATTGCAACGTGCCCTGCGATGACCCGCTGCTCGACGCTCAACTACGCAGCGCGGCAGAAAGGATTTTCCAGGGATTCAACGGCGTGGGCTACGCACGATTGGATTTCCGGGTAACGGATAAGGGCGAGATCTGGTTTCTGGAGATCAATTTCACCTGCTCGGTATTTTATACCGACGGGTATGAAGGATCTGCGGATTTTGTTTTGAAATTCGACGGTACGGGGCAGGACGGGTTTTTGCGGCAGATCATCAGCGAAGGAATTTCGCGGCACCGCAGAAGAAAAAAGGCATTTGTGATGAAGGGAAATTCCATTTCTGGCTTCGGCATTTACGCCACCCGCGACATTCGCCCTGGCGAAATCATTTTCCAGGGGGAGGGCTCGTCGCAACGGATCATCACGAAACGATATGTGGAGAAAAACTGGAGCGAAGAGGAAAAGGTTCATTTCCGGCGGTACGCGTACCCTGTCAGCGAGGAACTGTTCATACTCTGGGATGAAGATCCGTCAAACTGGGCTCCACAAAATCACAGCTGCGATCCCAACGCGGGTTTCGACGGTCTCAATATCATCGCACGAAAAGCGATCCGGCAGGGTGAAGAGCTCACGCTCGACTATGCCGAATTCCTGGACGAAAACATGGAGCCCTTCCAGTGTCATTGCGGAGCAGCAAACTGCCGGGGGCTGATCATGGGAGTACCTCGCAATTCGCTTACCAGGAGGGAATCCCAAATTAAAATCGAAGATTAGGTCAGCGGCCCATGTAGACCATGAGGATTTGAACGTCGCTGGGGTTGATTCCCGAAATGCGACTTGCTTGTCCGAGCGTCCGGGGGCGAATACGCGTGAGCTTTTCACGAGCCTCGTTGCCCAGGGCGACGATCCTTCGATAATCGAAGGATTCGGGAATTTCGAGCTCCTCAAGCTGTGCCATGCGTTTCACAAGTTCTTTTTCTTTTTCGATGTACACCTCGTATTTCACCTGGATCGCAGCCTGCTCGAGATGTTCGGCCGAATAAACACCGAGCGCTTCGTTCAGACGCGGTACGTGGGCCATCAGGTCGGATAGCTCGACGTCGGGGCGCAACAGCAGCTTCTGCGCGCGCTGCTTTTCGGATATCGGTGCTGAATTTATTTTTTCAAAATAACCGTTAATCTCCGCGGGCTCGAGATATAAAGCTTCGAGCGCGGAACGAATCTTTTGCACCGCGTCTTTTTTCCGAATTACTTTCTCCATGCGCTCTTGCGACGCGAGTCCGAGCCGGAAACTCATTTCCGTCAACCGGAGGTCGGCGTTGTCCTGCCGCAAGAGGGTGCGGAACTCGGCTCTGGAAGTGAACATACGGTATGGCTCTTCCGTGCCTTTGCTGATGAGATCGTCAATCAGCACGCCAATGTAAGCTTCGCTCCTTTTTAAAATCAGTGGAGCCTCGCCGCGAATTTTCTGGTGCGCATTGATGCCAGCCATCAAACCCTGGCATGCAGCTTCCTCGTATCCCGTAGTGCCATTTATCTGGCCGGCAAAAAAGAGGTTTTCGATGAGGCGGGTTTCCAGCGAATGACGCAACTGCGTCGGAGGAAAATAATCGTACTCAATTGCGTAACCGGGGCGAAACATTTTGACCTGTTCAAATCCCGGAACAATACGAAGGGCTTCGTATTGCACTTCTTCGGGCAGTGATGTCGAGAAACCGTTGACATACACCTCGACGGTATTCCAGCCTTCCGGCTCGACGAATAATTGATGGCGCTCCCGCTCGGCGAAGCGATTGATCTTATCTTCAATGCTTGGGCAGTACCTGGGCCCCACCCCGTCGATGCGGCCGGCGAACATAGGGCTTCGATCGAAGCCGGTCCGAAGGATCTCGTGAACCCTTGAATTTGTATAGGTTATCCAGCAGCTCCTTTGCTGCGTGGGTTTTTCGATATCGAGGAAAGAGAAACCAACAATCTGGTCATCCCCCTTTTGTTCCTCCATTTTGCTGTAGTCCAAACTCCTGCCATCGACACGCGGCGGAGTTCCGGTTTTTAGACGATCCGATTCAAACCCAAGTGAAACCAGCTGCTCCGTGAGGCCGGTCGCCGGCTTTTCTGCCATTCTCCCACCTCCAAAGTTCTTTTCGCCGATATGAACGATTCCGTTGAGGAAGGTGCCATTAGTAAGCACAACCGCCTTTGCACGGATTTCATGGCCCAGGCCGGTTACCACTCCAACCGCCCGCCCCTGCCTAACCAAAAGAGACTTGACCATGTCCTGGTAAAAATCCAGGTGGGACGTTCCTTCTAGCATTTCCCGCCACCGAATGGAAAAGAGCATCCGGTCGTTTTGTGCGCGCGGGCTCCACATGGCCGGACCCTTGGAGCGGTTCAGCATGCGGAACTGGATCATCGACCGGTCGGTCACAATCCCCGAATATCCCCCCAGCGCGTCTATTTCCCTGACGATCTGTCCCTTAGCAATACCCCCCATCGCCGGGTTGCAGCTCATTTGCGCAATAGTCTGCATGTTCATCGTCACCAGCAGCGTCCTGGATCCCAGATTCGCCGCCGCCGCCGCTGCTTCACAGCCGGCATGACCGGCGCCAACCACGATTACATCGTATTCCGGAAACATAATTTGAGCTGCAAAGGTACGAGCCGAGGCTGGCGCATAACCGTTAATTCCGCTCGTTTTCACGTGGAACGCTACCATTCCAGCCGACGGAGGTAGAAATCTTCCTTTTGCCGGATCCGCTTCCGGCCCGCCGCAGTCCTGTCTTCATACCCGCAAAGGTGAAGCGCCCCGTGCAGGATTACCCGGAGCATCTCCTGCCGGATGGGAACCCCGAATTTCTTCGCGTTTTCCCGAACTCTCTCTACGCTGATGTGGATTTCTCCCGTAATCGCTTTTCCTTCAGAGAGATCAAAGGTGATGACATCTGTGTACGTATCGTGTTTCAGGAACTTCTTATTCAACAGCAGAAGCTTCCGGTCGGAAGTGAAAACATACACGAGCGCCTGGAGCGGACGGCGCTCGGAGCGGAAAACTGACTCCAGCAAGGCTTTCACTGCCGTCCGGACCGGCAGGTAGGCGGGCTGATCGAAAAAGAATTTGATCCGGGACGCCATTATTTCAAAATTCGTAACTGTGCAAAGGTGGACAAAACTAGATTTGTAGAATTAGAAAAATGATAATCAGGCTTTCAGAACTCAGGCCCGGCCAAAGGGGGATCATCAGTGAGTGCACGAGCAGCGAGCTTTTTCTCAAGTTGATGGAAATGGGTTGCATACCGGGGGAGGCAGTGGTGCTGGAACAAGTCGCCCCACTCGGGGATCCGATATCCGTACGCGTAGGAGGCTATCATCTGAGTCTCCGCAGGAGTGAAGCAGCACAGCTTCTTGTCGAGATAAATAATTGATTTTCAGATAGATGCGTATAGGATTGTATTTCGGATCCTTTAACCCGGTGCACAGTGGGCACCTGATTATCGCCAATCATATTTTGAATGAAACACGGCTCGAGCGAATCTGGTTCGTCGTCTCGCCGCAAAACCCCTTCAAGTCTGATGCTCAACTTCTCAACGAGTACCATCGCCTGCACCTGGTACGGGTGGCAACCGAAGACGATCCGCGAATCCGGGCGTCGGATATAGAGTTTTCCCTTCCTAAACCGTCTTACACGGTAGACACCCTCACCTACCTGGGCGAGAAGCACCCCGAGCATGAATTCAGCATCATCATGGGGAGCGATAGTTTTCAGAATCTGGCGAAGTGGAAGAATTATGAAGTAATCGTTCACAACTACCGGATTTATGTGTACAAGCGCGCCGGTTTTGAGATCGGGAACAGCCTGAATGCCGATCTTGAGATCGTGGACGCACCGCTTCTGCAGATTTCAGCGACGCTCATTCGCAAATGGATCCGTGAAAAAAAATCAATTCGCTACATGGTTCCTGACAAAGTACTCGATGAGATTGAAAAAGGCGGGTATTACCGGATATCAAAAAACAAAGCCGAGCAGTAAGCAGCCGACCACGATCAGTGGAGATGGGAGCCGCGTGAAGGTGAGCAGCAAGAATGTTCCAAGAATGACAGCTACATTGATCATACTTACCGTCTTCAGCTCGGTAATCGAAATATCTTTCATGATGTAAAGCGTGGACGCGATCATGATTCCCACAACCACCGCGTTGATCCCTTCGAGGGATCGGTAGACCGCCGCGTATTTCTTTAGGTTGTGCCAGATAGGGAAGAAAAACAGCACCAGTAGCGCGCTCGGCAGAAAGATGGCCACCGAGCCGATGATGCAGCCGGCAACCTGCATTGCTGGTCCCATATCCTTCAGCGCCATTCCACCTGAGAAAGAAGCAATGGAAAACACAGGTCCCGGCACGGCACGCACGATTCCCATTCCGGAGAGCATGTCTTCCTTGTCGATGCGCACTACGTTGGGGTCTTTCTGCCGCACGACGTCAGGACGCACGCTGAACTGTTCGTACATCATGGGCATGAGCACGTGGCCGCCGCCGAACACCAGGCTTCCCATCCGGTACGTATTTTCAAAGAGATTGATCGGCTTTCGCTTGGGAAGATCCTGTTTCTTGGCAAATTGACTAAGCAGTCCCGCAATGATGAATACAATTCCAAACAGCCAGAAATTCCACCATTTTATTTTTTTTGGTTTTTGCTCCACCTGCGGGATACGTTTCCGGCTGAGATTCGTGGCCAGTCCGCCGCTGACGATCAGCAGTGGAAAGATCCAGGGTTGTTTGAACAAAAGATAGGTGGAGACACCGCTTACCAGCATGATTACCCACGTGATGGTGTTGCGAACCGCATGAGGAAAAGCAACTACCGAGGCGTACATAAGGAATCCCGCGGCCATCGGAGGAATGAATTTAAAAATATCCGTATCGAGCGCCTTCTTGTCGATGTAATGCAGGAGAAATGAAAAGGCGCCCATAAGAATGCATGCCGGCAGGATCCACAAAATGAGCGTGATTACTGCGAGCGACACTCCGCCCCGCTTGTAGCCGATCAGTGTCAGCGTTTGCGTGGAAGATGCACCCGGCAGGAGCTGGCAAAAAGCGTTGTACTCCATCAGTTCCTGTTCGGTAACGTAAGGACGGCGGCGAACGAAGGTTTTCATCATCATACCCAGGTGGGCCTGGGGTCCGCCGAATGCAGTCACGCTGTGCAGGAGCACCGATCTGAGGAACGGTATATGGCGCAGCAGCATCGCGGTTTAAATATAAATAAATTCGACAAGCCAAATCCGAACAGCGCCCTGAACGCATTTCCTTAAATTCACAAAAAAACAAGCATGAAATTCCTCTTCCGCATTTTCTGCATTCTTTGTGCTCTTCCGCTTTTCGCGCAGCCCAACGCGACGAAGCTGCAGCAGACCGCGGCAACGCTGGCCGATCAGATCGAGCAGAAATGCATTGCCTGGCGCAGAGACATTCACCAAAACCCCGAGCTGGGCAACCGCGAATTCCGGACCGCGCGCCTCGTTGCGGAACACCTCAGGAAACTCGGCATTGAGGTGACCGAAAAAGTTGCAAAAACAGGTGTTGTTGGAATCCTGCGCGGAGAAAAGCCAGGCCCCTGTGTGGCGTTGCGTGCCGATATGGACGCGCTTCCGATTGTGGAGCGGGTGGATTTGCCATTTCGCTCGGTTGCGAAGTCAGAATACAACGGGGAGCAGGTAGGTGTCATGCACGCCTGCGGTCACGATACGCACGTGGCTATTCTCATGAGCGTCGCGGAGATCCTGAGCTCGATGAGAAAAGACCTGCGGGGAACCGTAAAATTTATTTTTCAGCCCGCGGAAGAAGGACCGCCGGAAGGTGAGGAAGGCGGAGCGCCGCTGATGGTGAAGGAAGGGGTGATGGAGAATCCAAAGGTGGACGCGATCTTCGGACTGCACATTTCATCCAATATCGAAGTGGGCCGGATCGAGTACAAACCCGGCGCTTTCATGGCAGCTTCCGACTGGTTCCGCATTCGGGTAAAAGGAAAAGGGGCGCATGGATCTGCTCCCTGGCAGGGTGTGGACCCCGTTGCTATATCGGCGCAGATCATCGAAGGATTGCAGCAGATCGTCAGCCGGCAGTCGGATCTCACAAAAGCGCCGGTGGTGATCACCGTTGCAAAGATCAACGCGGGTGTGCGCAACAATATCATTCCGGAGGAGTGTGTGATGGACGGGACGATTCGGACGCTCGACCGCGCGATGCAAAAGCAAGTGCACGATCGCATCCGCCATACGGTCACGACCATCGCTGCGGCGGGAGGAGCGCAGGCCGAGGTCGGGATCTTTACCAAAACTCTTGTAACATACAACGATTCTTCTCTCGTCAGGCAGATGCTCCCTTCGCTGCAGGCCGCGGCGGGCCCTGAAAATGTCGTGCAGCGAAACTGGGTCACCGGAGCCGAGGACTTTTCCTATTTCGGCGAGAAAGCGCCCGCATTTTATTTTTACCTCGGCGGGATGCCCAAAGGAAAGGACCCCGCGAAAGCGCCTTCGCACCATACCGCGGATTTCTTCCTCGACGAATCCGGGATGAAGACAGGCATAAAAGCGTTCTGTAACCTGGTGATCGACTTCCTCAACTCGAAGCAACCATGAGATTAATGGCATTTTTCCTGGCGCTTGCCATCAGCGCAACCGCCGCATCGCAGAACACAGACCGCAAGCTCCAGTCAAAAATTGAAGAACAGGTTCGCGGATTCAACGGGCAGGTGGGCGTGTATATAAAGAACCTGCGAACGGGACGTATTGTCGCGGTGAATGCCGACACCGTGTTTCCTACCGCCAGCATTGTCAAGGTTCCGATCATGGTCGGAGTGATGGACAAGATTGCAAAAGGCGAGCTCGGCTATAACCGGGAGCTTATTTACAAAGATTCGTTGCTTTACGAGGGCAGCGATATTCTCGGGTCATTCAAATCCGGCGAAAAGATCCTGCTGAAAAAAGTACTGATGCTGATGCTCACCACCAGCGACAACACCGCAAGTCTCTGGCTGCAAAGCCTGGCGGGGAAAGGGACAAGAATCAACGAGCTTATGGATAGCCTGGGACTAAAGGTTACGCGCGTGAATTCGAGAACCCCCGGAAGGGAAGCCAACCGTACGCAATTTGGATGGGGTCAGTCCTCCCCGCGCGAAATGGCAACATTAGTCGAAAAAATATATCGGAAACAGGTGATTTCACCGGCAGCGTGCGAAAGAATGATGCGTTGCCTGGGCAGAAATTACTGGGACGAAAGTGAAGCGATTTCGCAAGTGCCGCCATACATCGAAGTTTTCAGCAAGAACGGATGCGTAGACCGATCGCGCAGCGAAGTGCTGCTGGTGAATGGCCCGCGCAACCCCTATATCCTGAGCATTTTCACCAAGAACAATAAGGACACGAGCTGGAAGAGGGAGAATGAAGCCTGGACGCTGGCGCGGAAGATTTCGTGGCTGCTGTGGAATTATTTTGAACCCAAAGACGACTGGCAGCCGGCCATGAACTAATATTTTATCTGAACAGCTGGTAAACCAGAAGACTCATCAGGTAGGCGACTCCGGTCATATATAGCAGCTGAACCAGTGGCCATTTCCAGCTCCGTGTTTCCCGCCGCACGACGGCCAGTGTGCTCATGCATTGCATGGCAAATACATAGAAGATCATCAGCGAAAGACCGGTCGCGAGATTGAAAACCGGGGTGCCATCAGGTCTTTTCGCGGCTTTCATTTTTTCCTTGAGCAACAAACTTCCCTCGTTATCCTCCCCGACGCTGTAAAGCGTAGCCATTGTGCCCACGAAAACTTCACGGGCCGCGAATGAGGTGATGAGCGCGATTCCAATCTTCCAGTCAAAACCCAGTGGAGCGATGGCCGGCTCGAGTGCCTTCCCCAGGCGGCCGGCATAAGAATTTTCAAGCTTTTCGGTTTGAAATATCCGGCTAAGGGTGACCTGGTCGGCGGCGGGTTCGGCTCTCATTTGCTCGTATCTACGGGAAACCTGCTGCATTGTATTACCCGGTCCAAATGAGCTCAGGGCCCAAAGCACCAGGCTGATGATCATGATGATCTTTCCTGCGTCCGTGACAAAAATCCGGGCCTTGTTCACCATGGTCGTGAAAACATTTTTCCATCGTGGTGAGCGGTACGTGGGAAGCTCCAGTATAAAAAAGCTTTTCTCCCGGATGCGAATAAACCATTTAGCTACATATGCCACCAGCAGGGCCATCAACAGCCCCAGCAGATAGAGACCCATCATGACCAATCCCTGCAGTCCAAGAAATCCGAACAGGTAGGTCTGCGGGATTACGAGTCCTATGAGGATCACGTACACGGGAAGCCGTGCCGAACAGCTCATCAGCGGCGTGATGAGAATCGTCAGCAGGCGCTCTTTGCGGTTTTCGATGCTGCGGGCACTCATGATCGCCGGTACGGCGCACGCAAAGCCGCTGATCATAGGCATCACGCTTTTTCCATTCAACCCGACGCTGCGCATCAGCCGGTCGCTCAAAAAACTGATACGAGCCATGTAGCCGGTGTCTTCAAGAAGAGTGATCAGTCCGAAAAGGATCATGATCTGCGGAACGAACACCAGAATGCCGCTGAGTCCCGCGATCACGCCATTTAACAGAAGGTCGGACCAGCGATTATCGGGTAGTGCGACGGCAAGAGACTGGCTCAGCTGCGCGAACCCCCGATCAATCCAGTCCATTGGAATCTGGGCCAGCCAGAATACACTTTGGAACAGCAGGAAGAGCACCAGCAACAAGATCATGTAGCCCCAGCGCCGGTGCAAAAGGATATTGTCGAGCTTTTCGGTCAACAGAGTTTTCTGCACCGGGTCGGGCTCCGACACTGCGACCTGCATGATATGACGGATCTTTCCATAGCGTTGCAGGATCTCTTCTGCCTGGATGCGGGTATGGTTAACGTGATTTTTCCTTTCAATATCCTCAATTGTAGCCTGCATCTTTGCGTCGAGGTTGAAAGACTCGTGGTTGATGAGATAGTGGACCGCCCGGTAATTGCTCAAGTGCGGAAGGTGGTCGCGAACACCGTCTACAGCGGCTGCAGCGAGCTGGCGGTTGTCGATAAAATCCCGGGCCGGCGCCTGGTAAAGCTGTCTCGCCGTTTGTACGATGGCCTTTTTTAGTTGCGGGATTCCTTTGTTGCGTCGCGGATTCACCGGCACTACGGGCACACCCAGCTCACGCTCCAGCTCGGCGATATCAACACGAATTCCTTTTTGTCGCGCGATGTCCATCATGGTCAGCGCGATTACCACCGGGGTCTTCAGGTCAATGATCTGCGTGCAAAAAAGGAGATTGCGCTTCAGGTTGCTTGCATCAGCCACCACCACAACCACGTCTGCTTTCAGATGGCCGTCCTGGTTGAGCAATACTTTATAGCTTACCCATTCGTCCTGGCGGCGCGGGTAGAGACTGTATGTCCCCGGAAGATCGATGATCTCGCCATCTTCTCCTTCCGAGAGCTGGGCCGTCCCCGTTTTTTTGTCTACGGTCACACCCGGAAAATTGCCGACCTTCTGGTTCATCCCGGTGAGGCTGTTGAACAGAGAGCTTTTTCCGCTATTGGGATTGCCGACAAGAGCAATATGTAGCTTGCGTGGCTTCAAGGCTGGTACAGCCTGCAAATGTAGAAACGGGTAATTTCCTCCTATTACGAAATGCGGTGTTTCACGTTCGGTTTCTGCAAAGTTTAACGGAAAAATGATAGATCACAGGGCGCCGAAATCGGTCGCTTTATACCTTTGCCACTGAATCATTTTACAATATGATCCTCCGGAAGCCCGGCATTGCTGCGATATTGATTTTTCTGGTTTCCTGCACCGCCACCCGGCCAACGGCAGGCGACCATCTTCGCCTTGAGAATAAGTTGAAGGAGCATGTTTCCCATCTCGCCGATGACAAACTCGAGGGGCGCCGGACCGGCACGGCGGGGGAGCGACTGGCAATGGAATACATTCGCGCCCAATTCCAGGAAAGCGGACTTTCCCCGAAGGGCTCGGACGGTTACTTTCAGCCTTTTCCTGTCCGGGAAGGAAAACAAATGGCGGCGGGAAATTATTTAATCATCAATGGCGAGGAGCTCGTACCCGGCCAGGATTATTTCGCATTTCCCTTCAGCCACAACCAAACTGCCGAAGCGCTGCCTTCCATTTCGGTCCGGGAAGCTGACATGCCATGGTTCATCGACCTGAAAGAAGCACTTGAAAGCAATCCTCACCTGGACGTGGAAGCCCACGTTGTAGGCCTGGTAAAAGACGCGAAAAAGAAAGGAGCGTCGGCGGTAATATTTTACAACAGTTCTCTCACCGCAGAGCCACTCAGATTTAACCCACGCGACCGGACGGAAAAGCAGGAAATACCCGTGCTCTACCTGATGCCCGGACCAACGATGAAGTATTTATCCGACGCGGCATCTACGCTGAAGGTGAAATTTCGTGTGCAAATCGCCGACAAGGAAGGCACCGGTAACAATGTGATCGGCTGGATTGACAACGGAGCCCCGACTACCGTGATCATCGGTGCGCATTTCGATCACCTGGGGTATGGGGAGGACGGAAACTCGATGGTGCGCAACGCGCAGCCGGCGATACACAACGGAGCCGACGACAACGCAAGTGGTACAGCCGCTCTGCTGGAACTGGCGCGGCTGCTGAAAATTTCAAAGGCGAAAAAGAACAATTATTTATTCATCGCTTTTTCGGGCGAAGAGCTGGGATTGTACGGTTCAAAATATTTCACTGAAAACCCTACCATAGATATTGGGCAAGTGAATTACATGATCAATCTCGACATGGTGGGGCGGCTGAATGACAGCACGGGAAGGCTTACGATCGGTGGCATAGGAACTTCGCCGCAGTGGGGCAAGCTGCTGAAAACCGAAGGACTGACTTTCCAGGTGCGCTTAGATTCCAGCGGGACCGGTCCGAGCGACCACACTTCTTTTTATCTGAAGCAGATCCCGGTATTATTTTTCTTTACGGGCCTGCATTCGGATTACCACAGGCCGTCGGATGATGCCGACAAGCTTAACTATTCGGGAACGGCGAGGATCGTAACATATATCCACGATCTGATCCTCGCCGCCGACCAGGAAGCCTCCAGGCTGTCATTTGTGCGCACACGCGAAACACCAACAACCAGCTCGGCGCGTTTCAGCGTTTCGCTGGGAATTATGCCCGACTATACCTACTCAGGCACCGGGGTTCGGGCAGACGGGGTCACTGACGGGAGACCAGGCGCGAAAGCCGGATTGAAAGCAGGTGATATCATTATTCGGCTGGGCGATTATTCCATTACTTCGATGGAGGCCTACATGCAGGCTCTGGGAAAATTTAAGAAAGGCGACAAGACGGTGGTGCAATTCCGCCGGGGTGATGAGACGCTTCAGGCGCCGGTAGAATTCTGATCGGCAATTGACGCAAGGCCAGAAGTGCTGAGAATACCCTCTATCCTAATTTCAGTAATTTTAGTCAATTTCCCTGCATGGCCGAGCGCGGAACAAAGCTTATCCTCAACACACGCGAGCTCACCGACGAGTTTTTTGATGGCACCCGCATGCTGGGCATCATGGCACCGGTCAGGGATTACCAGTTTTGCTGGCAGCTGAACCACCTGCTCGGGATGGATTTTCGCATCAACACAGAGATTGAGATTCAGCTGGCGCGCAAGGGCCGCAATTATTTTTTTTCTGTTTACGAGTTTCCCGAACCCGCGGGATCCCTGTCGCACTACATTTACAACAACCAGTTCGACGGCGAGTACCTTCTGCCTGAGCTGCGACACCTGGATTTTCTCTGGCTGATGAAGGGCGATCTGGTGAGCAACGAACGGTTCCAGCAGCTGCAGGAATGTCTCCGTGAAATGGCCGGGGTGCAGCTTGTGATTGAACTGACGCATGAAAAGATCCGCAACAAAGACCACCTGGTCTTTTAAATATTCTTCATTTCAAAACGAAATCAAATGTGGGAGGAACGGGACAACAAACTTTACCGGAAGCTTCAGTTCCGGGATTTCAATGAAGCATTCGGCTTCATGACGCGAGTGGCCATGGAGGCGGAAAAAATGAATCACCATCCCTTGTGGACCAATGTCTGGAACTCTGTCGAAATATGGCTGAGCACACACGATGCCGGAGATGTCGTCACCGAGCGGGACCGCAAGCTCGCGGATCGCATCGATAAGTTGCTTTCGTGAACCGACTTCGTATCATTGCGTGACGAACTTCACGCTTTCATGCCTGCCGCCAGCACCATACTCATGATACGCCCTGCAGCGTTTGCATTCAACGCAGAGACGGCGGCCAACAATTTCTTCCAGAATGAATTCGGCGGAAGCGGCGAGCTGTTGCAACTGCGCGTGCTGGAAGAGTTCGATCAAATGGTAAGCATTCTCCGCAGCAAGGACATTGAAGTGCTGGTGGTCGACGACACGCGGGATCCTCCCAAGCCGGACGCAGTTTTTCCCAACAACTGGATAGCGACCAGCCCCGAGGGAAAGATATTCGTGTTTCCAATGTTCGCACGCAGCCGCAGGCGGGAAAAAAGAGCGGACATCCTGGAACTACTGGCCGGTCAATTTCGCGTCGCCGACGTGCAGGACTGGAGCGAGTTTGAGGCCGAAGGCCGCTTTCTCGAAGGAACGGGCAGCATGGTGATGGATCATGTCAACAAAATGATCTATGCGGCAGTGTCGGAGCGCACGAGTCTCCCGGTATTGGAAAAATTCGCCGCCCGAAATGGTTACCAGGCCGTGGTGTTTCTTGCGACCGACCGGCACGGCCGACCGGTGTACCACACAAACGTCGTAATGTCGCTCAACGACAGTTTCGCGGTGCTTTGCGAGGAGGCGATCGAGGAAGAATGGGAGCTGATCGCGGTGAGGCAACTGCTTGAATCAACCGGACACAGCATTATTCCGATCAGCCGGGATCAAATGCATGCGTTCGCCGGCAACATGCTTACCCTCCGGAACAACCAGAACGAAACCTTCATGGTGATGAGCGAGGCTGCGTTTGCATCATTGTCAGCCGAACAAAAGCAAATGCTCGAAGCCTTTGCACAGCTGCTGCCCATTCCTGTGCCTACAATCGAGCAGGTGGAGGGGGGAAGCGTACGCTGCATGATGGCGGAGATTTTCTTAGAGAAACGGGGAAGTCAGGAAAGTCGGGAAAGTCAGTAAAATACAGACAGGTTAAAGGCCGGTTTAGGTGTTCTATCGTCCTTTAAGAGCGATTACAAAATCCAAAAGAACTTTACGGACTCCGGACTCCAAGCCCTTGACTCCCGTCAGCGGCTGACCCGAATTGCGACATTTGACCTTTCAACAAACCGTCCGACCGGCTCGGTGAATTCCTCCAGTCCTTCGGCGTTCAGCAACGCTTTTACTTCGTCAAGGGCGGAAGGCTGGACGCTGAACAGCAGGCCGCCATTTGTTTGCGGATCGGGCAGGAGCAGGAATGCTTCAGCTACATTCACCCCATTCTGAAATGTAACCTGCGGCGAGTAGCTGTTCCAGTTCCTGCTTGTTGCGTCGGGGAAAATGCGCTGTGCCAAATATTGCTGAACCCCGGCCATCTTCGGCACTTTCTCATAGTGCAGCTCCACGGACAAATTACTCCCGTTCGTCATTTCGAGCAGGTGCCCGAGAAGGCCAAAGCCCGTTATGTCGGTCATAGCCGTGACCGCCGGCAGCTTTCCAAGCTTTTCTCCGACACGGTTCAATGCTGTCATGTGCCCGACGAGCGCCGCGAGCACATGTTTATCGAGCAAGCCTTTTTTTTGGGCTGTAGAGAGAATTCCGGTCCCAAGTGGCTTTGTCAAAAACAACAGGTCCCCTTTGTGCGCGCTGTTGTTTTTTTTCAAATGCGCAAGCTGCACTATCCCGGTCACGGCGAGGCCGAAGATGGGTTCGGGAGAATCAATGCTGTGTCCGCCCGCGAGCGGAATGTGCGCTTCCCGGCAAATAGTTTTTCCCCCCTCCACGACCTGCCCGGCCAGCGCAGCGGGAAGTTTGTCGACAGGCCAGCCGAGAATCGAAATTGCCATCAGCGGCGTGCCCCCCATCGCATAAACGTCGCTGATGGCGTTGGCGGCGGCGATTCTTCCGAAATCAAAAGCGTCGTCCACAATCGGCATGAAGAAGTCCGTGGTGGAAATGATAGCGGTTCCATTTCCCAAGTCGTAGACGGCAGCATCGTCGCGGCTTTCATTCCCAACCAGCAGCGCCGAATTTTGCGGATGGGTTTCGGGTTGCTTGAGGATTTCTTCGAGCAATTTGGGGGAGATCTTGCAGCCGCATCCGGCGCCATGCGAATATTGCGTCAGCCTGTGAATCGGGTCCATGCGGCAAATCTCGGGAAATGGAAGCAGTGTGCCCGAACCATCAACGCTGCCGCCGAAATACTACGCCTGCATTTTTCTGGTAATCGGCACTGAATCGAACATTGTAGACTTCGTCGCCGTCGCGAACCACAAGCAAGCCGGTATTCGGAGGATATTTTCCGAGGTTTTCGGCAAACAGCACAAGCGTGAATTCGTCGGTACCGGGGGCGAAGAGATAGATTGTTTTTCTGATTGCAGAAGCACGAAGTCCCTGTTTCGAAAGCAGCGCGGTACCATTCATGTAGACGCTTACTGTATCGCCATCGATCTCTCCATTATCGTACAGCGCCAGCATGAGACTGTCCGATTTGAAGTACACTGTCTGAGCGAATTCAGAAGTTCTGCCGCCAATTGTTTTTGCCGGAGCAACGATCTCTTCTAAGCTTTTTTCCGCCCTGACGGGTTTTTGCTGAACGGTCCGGCTGTCGGTTCGGACAGTACCCGCAGTGGATGTATCTGGAATAATTTCCTGCTTTCTTGTCGCGGTCGTCGGCAGCTGCCTATTTGGTTGCGTGCGATTGCCCGGTGCCGTATTTGGCGTCGCCGGCTCCTGGGTCGAAAGGGGTTTCTGGTTATTAACGGTCGAGTTATTCGGCTTCAAAGGCAGCGCATTCGAAACAGTGATTCCGGTGGGTTTGACACCGACGTCAGAGACCGCCGCCACTGACTTCGGCGCCTCTATATTACCTGCGGGCGTAGTATTCACCCGTTGGGGTTGGATGCTTGTTTTTTCACGCGGTGCGTCTGACCTCACCTGCGTCAGCAAAGGCGAAGAATCTGTTTTAACCGGAATGCCAACCGTGCTTGCCCTTGCAGTATCGGCGTCCACACGAATGGGCATTCTATATGTCACGTCCACCGTATCTACCCGCACCTGCTTGCCGGGCTGCACGATCAGCAGCGGCTGAATGGGTTTTTGTTTTTCGTTGCGGATGGAAGAAAACAGCCTTTCCTCGGATTGTACAGTTCGCATCGCTGTTTCTACTTTCTCTCGCTCGCGGTAAAAATCAATTTTTGATGCGACTCCAAGCTCTTCAAGATGCGGAAACAAACGCGAGGCCGTAAGGTCCTTTTCCTCAGACAAACTCACCTTTCCGGTAATAGCGTAATACCGTTTTGTCTGGTTGGTTTTCCAGCCTCCGGCGAGCTTCCAGCTGCTGTCCTCGCGATTCCGGTAAAAAGTGCTGGTCACTTTTATGCCTTTTTCAAGTCTGCCGGGAAAGTTGTACGCGAGAATTTCGTCGTCAGTAACCTCGCAGACATCTCCCTCGATCTTTCCTTTTACCCGCTTGACAATATAGTAAAGCGTGTCGTTGACTATGAATTCGCTGCGGGAATAGCCGGTTACTTTTCCGCGGTATTCGCTCAGCGCCAGTTCGAAAGATTGCTCTTTACGCACCGTGCTGCTGTCGTTGCTGACCATGCCGATCCAGAGCCCGGTAAGGGTTTGTTGCGCGCACAGGAATACGGGCGCCAATAACATGATTGCTAGAAGCTTAGAGCTTCTGAAGAGAGAGTCTGGAACGGCGGAGCAGCTGGTTGGCATTTTCATGGGTTACGGACGCGGACCTTACTACATGTAATAACGAATTTAAGTCCTCGCGATTGTGCAGGGATTTGAAATACGCCTTGTCGTAATAAGTGAGCAAAATCCGGAAACACTCAGTGACATTTCCTTCTTCCAGCAGGCGGGTGGCGTTTTGAGCATTCAATCCCCCGAGGCGCTCCCGAATTCGGCCGATCGCATCCAGCATACGCGGGCGGTTGAGCCCACCGTATTCCTCAACTAAATGCCGCAACCTTTCTTCAAAGGGGATGTCGAGAAAATAAACGGGCGAGCTGCGCATTGTTTTCCATAGGTCGTTTGGAATATTAACCTGTCCGATCCGCTGGCTTTCGTCTTCCAGCCAGACGTCGGGGCATTCCGTGTCGGGGACGTTTGGAAACCCAGCTGGCGGCCAGCATGCATTCAGTCGGGCCGCAAGGAGATTTTCGAACATTTCCTGCGTTGGTTGAGGCGGCAACCCGATGTTGCCGAATGCAGAACCTTTGTGGCAGGCCATTTCTTCCAAATCCACTATGCGCTCGCCCCGGGCTTCCAGGGTTTTCAGAATCCCGGTTTTTCCCGAACCCGTATAGCCGCCGAGAATCTTGAAACGAAACCTCCTGCGAAATGTGTCGAGAACGTAGTTGCGAAAGCGCTTGTAGCCACCTGCGAGTGTGAAGACGCGGTATCCGTAAAGATCCATCAGCCACGCCACTGCTTCGCTGCGCATGCCTCCGCGCCAGCAGTGAATCAACAGCCGGGTGTCGCCGATTTCGCAGCGCTCTTTTAACAAGGCCGCGACGTCTTCCACCATCCTCTTCATTTTGGGAACAAAGAATTCCAGTCCGAGATCAATGGCCTCTTTTCGCCCCTGCTGCTTGTACGCCGTGCCGACGATTTTTCTCTCTTCATCCGTGAAGAGTGGAAGATTGCAGGCGCCAGGGATGTGCGCATGGCGATATTCAATGGGGCTCCGCACATCGAGCACAAGGCAGTCTTTTGCCAGCGAAAGGAAACGATCAATATGGATCTTTTCGGCGGCCACTATCAAAAATTAAAAGACTGCTTTGGAAAAACGGTGCCTGCGCAGACCTCAGCCGTTCATGCTGGCAAGAAACTCGAAGTTGTCTTTTGTCCCCTTCATGCGTTTGAGGAGTTCGTTCATCGCCTCTTCGGTGTTCATATCGGTAAGATAGACCCGGAGCAGGTTCATGCGCTGCAGGACTTCTTTTTCCAAAAGCAGGTCGTCGCGCCGGGTTGAAGAAGCCGTAAGGTCGATGGCCGGGTAGACACGCCTGTTCGCCAGCCGGCGGTCGAGCTGCAATTCCATGTTGCCGGTACCCTTGAATTCCTCGAAGATCACTTCGTCCATCTTGCTGCCCGTATCGATCAGCGCTGTCGCCAGGATCGTAAGCGAACCGCCGTTTTCAATTTTACGCGCGGCACCGAAAAATTGCTTCGGTTTTTGCATTGCGTTTGCCTCTACGCCGCCCGAGAGCACTTTACCGGAAGCGGGAGCCACGGTGTTGTGAGCGCGCGCGAGACGCGTGATGGAATCCAGCAGAATCACAACATCATGGCCGCATTCAACGAGACGTTTCGCCTTTTGCAGCGCAATGGTCGAAACCTTTACGTGCTTTTCGGCCGGCTCGTCAAAAGTGGAGGCGATCACTTCAGCCTTCACGCTTCGTTCCATGTCTGTCACTTCCTCGGGGCGCTCATCCACGAGCACCACCATCAGGTAGCATTCCGGGTGGTTGCGCGCGATGGAGTTGGCCACCGCTTTCAACAACATGGTTTTACCCGTCTTGGGTTGAGCTACGATCAACCCTCTTTGTCCTTTCCCAATGGGAGTGAAGAGATCCATAATCCGGGTCGAGTAATTGTCCGGTCCGTCAAAAAGGTTCAGCTTCTCGTAGGGGAAAAGCGGAGTCAGGTAATCGAAGGGTACGCGGTCGCGAACTTCTTCCGGGCTTTTTCCGTTGATCGTATCCACCTTCAGCAGGGCGAAATACTTTTCGCCTTCCTTCGGAGGACGTACAGCACCGTACACGGTATCGCCGGTCTTCAGACCGAATAATTTTATCTGCGAGGGAGATACATACACGTCGTCAGGAGAGGAGAGATAATTATAATCGGAGGAACGCAGGAACCCATAACCGTCCGGCATCATTTCCAGGACCCCTTCCGAAAGGATCACCCCGTCGAATTCGATATTGAAAACCTGGTCCCGGCGAGGAGGATAGAACTTGCTGGTTGCAGGTGTTGTTTCGGGGGCAGCCTCTTCGGCTACCGGGGGCGCTTCGTTTTCAGTTTCCGGGGATTCAACCTGCGGAGGCGGAACGTCCGCTTCTTTATCGTCCGCCTTACGGCGACCTCTTCGCGGACCTGCTTTCGCCTGGGCGGCTTTTTCATCTCCTGCTTCCACTTGTTCTTCCGTTCTTTTCTTAATGGGCATAGGGGGTTTTTTGGGTTTCTTTTCTTCGTCGTGATTCGATTCTACGAGCGCCTCTTCGGTACTGATGCTGGTAGATGCTTTTACAATTCGCTTTTTCCTCGTTTTGTCGTCATTTTGAACGCTGGTCTTGGCGCCGGCGATCGCCTGGCTGTCGAGTATTTTATAAACAAGGTCCTGTTTGCTTAATTTTCGCGCGTTGGGAATCTTTAACTGTTCAGCAATGTCCAGCAGCTCGGGAACGAGCATGTCGTTCAGTTGAAGAATATCGTACATAGAAAAATGTTGAAATTTCCTCTCTCGCCAATCTTAAGGTAGAAAACGTTTTGAGTTTATTTGAAACGGTAAACTGTAAAAAACTGGTAAGCGGCAGAAATTGAGGGTACTTATCAGCCTGTTTCCGGCTGCAAGTATACGCCTAATTCCGGAAACGCAAAAATCGGACCCCAACTGGGAAAAACCCATAAAAAGGCTCTCCGTGCAGCTGTCATCGCCAGAGCGAGTCCAGGTCCGGTGGGGTTTTCAGCCTGCGGCAGGCGCCCGTATCTTTGCGGCCATGTTTAACAAACGAACCCGCATCCGGGAAGTGTTGTCCATCGAGCCAGAGCGACAGGAGCTAACTGTGATGGGGTGGGTGCGGAGTTTTCGCAACAATCAGTTCATTGCGCTGAATGACGGCAGCACCAACTCAAACCTGCAAGTGGTGGCGCCACTGGGGCAGTTTGATGAAAGTTTGTTAAAGAGAATAACAGTGAGCGCAGCGCTGAAGGTGACCGGTACCCTGGAGCCTTCGCTCGGAAAAGGTCAGAAACAGGACCTGAAGGCCAGCTCCATTGAAGTGCTGGGTGACAGCGATCCGGAAAAATATCCGCTCCAACCCAAAAAACACTCGCTCGAGTTTCTCCGGGAGATCGCGCACCTGCGTTTCCGCACGAACACGTTTGGGTCAGTCTTCCGCATCAAGCACGCGGTCGCCTTTGCAATACACAAATTTTTCAACGATCGCGGGTTCGTATACATCCAGACACCCATCATCACCGCCAGTGACGCGGAAGGGGCGGGGGAAATGTTCCGCGTTACGACGCTGCCTTTTGACAACACTCCTCGCAACGAGGACGGATCGGTAAACTTCCGCGAAGATTTTTTTGGGAAAAGCACGAATCTTACAGTAAGTGGTCAGCTCGAAGGAGAATTGGCGGCCACCGCGCTGGCTGAGATCTACACTTTTGGTCCCACCTTTCGGGCGGAAAACAGCAACACTGCGCGCCACCTCGCAGAGTTCTGGATGATCGAGCCCGAAATGGCGTTTTACGATCTTGAAGACAACATGCAACTCGCCGAGGAATTCATCCGGTATATCATTCGGTATGCGATCGAGAACTATCGGGAAGACCTGGATTTTCTCGCACAGCGGCTGTCGGATGAGGAAAAGCAGCTCCCGCAGGAAAAACGTTCGGGAATGGGGCTGATTGAGAAGCTCGAGTTCGTTCTCAACAATGAATTCGAACGGCTCAGTTACGGAGAGGCATTGGAGATCCTCAAAGACAGCCCGCACAACCGGAAGAACAGGTTTCAATTTCCCATAACCGGCTGGGGTATGGATTTACAAAGCGAGCACGAGCGGTATCTCGTTGAAAAACACTTTAAAAAGCCGGTCATCCTCTCGAACTATCCCAAAGAGATAAAGGCCTTTTACATGAGGCAGAATGACGACGGCAAAACGGTCGCCGCGATGGATATCCTTGCTCCCGGAATCGGGGAAATCGTGGGCGGCTCGCAGCGCGAAGAGCGGCTCGACCGGCTGCAACAGCGCATGGAGGAGATGAAGATCCCGATTGATGAGCTCTGGTGGTATCTGGACACGCGCCGTTTCGGTACGGTGCCCCATTCGGGCTTTGGACTCGGATTCGAAAGGATGGTGCAGTTCGTGACCGGCATGTCCAACATCCGCGATGTGATCGCTTTTCCAAGGACTCCGAAAAACGCGGAATTCTAGGCAGTCATTCCTCACCTTCACAGCCGGGCGAACTTCCGGTTGCGCACGGCAAGCCACTGCCGCAGCTTCTTCAGCGACATTGCATTCCACGTCATGTCTTTGGTAAGCCCGCCTTTGCGGGCCGCGCTCACGCCCCAACGTATGTTGTCGATTTCCGCGATGCTGTGCGCATCGGGATTGACCGAGACCATCACGTTTTTTTCAACTGCATAAGGGATTTGCGACCAGTCGATGTCGAGGCGGTAGGGATTGGCGTTTAGCTCAATGACCACTCCGTTTGCCGCGCAGGCGTCGATTATTTTCCGGGCAATGACAGGATATCCGGAACGGATAAGCAGCTGGCGTCCGGTCATGTGACCCAGGATCGTTGTGTGGGGATTTTCGATTGCACGGATCAACCGGCGTGTGGCCCGCTCCTCATCCATTTTCAGCTGCTGGTGAACCGAGACGATCACCAGGTCCAGTGTGTCGAGCACATCGCCCGAATAATCCAGCTCCCCGGAAACCAGGATATCGCACTCAACGCTTTTGAAAATGTGAAATGGTTTCAGCTTTTTGTTCAATTCATCAATCTCTTCCAGCTGGCGGAAAAGCTTTTCTTCCTTCATTCCCCCGGCATAATGCGCGTTCTTTGAGTGGTCCGCGATCACCACGTATTCGAATCCTTTAGCCTTGCAGGCGGCGGCGAACTGCTCCAGCGAGTCCACGCCGTCGCTCCAGGTGGTATGGTTGTGCACCACCCCGCGAATGTCTCCGTGCTCAACCAGTTGTTTGCTATCGGGAAAGTTCCATTCCGCAAGATTTTCCCGCATTTCCGGAACGATGAAAGGGAGGCCGGCCCGGTGGTAGATATCCTTTTCACTCCGGTAGCGGCCATGTTTTAAAATGCGTCCGAGAACGTTTTCCACGTGCTCCTGACTGCCCGTCCGCATGAACTGAGCGAGCACGAACTCCGAAGGCGACGTATGATATATCGTAACCGGGAATTCGTCAAGCGTATGTCCCTTCGTCTCTTTTTCATTATGCGACTCAATGAGAAGGTATTTTCGAAGCTTTGGAGTGCGCATCTTGTTGCGGATCCCTGCTGCGACGAATTCAATAGATTCCAGCGTAGGGGATTGCCTTCGAATTTCGCCGCAGAATTCAATTTGTTTGGTATCGAATAATCTTCGCAGCGAATGCAGCAGCAGGTCGGCAGCATCGGCAAGCGTTGCGTAGTAAAACTTTTTTTTGTGTGCAAAATAGTTTTCGATATCCCGAACCAGGTTCTCTTCCGTTTTCTTTCCAAAACCTGGAATACGGCGCACCTTCCCGTTTCGGCATGCCGTGAGCAGGTGTTCGACATTGTCGATGCCTGCATTTTTCCAAAGGAGGTTAAGCTTTTTTCCGCCCAATCCCCGAATACGCATCAGCTCAAATAGTCCGGTTGGCGTGAGCTGTATCAGCTCGTCCAGGTCTTCCAGTGCGCCGGTATGTCGAAGCTTTTCCAGTATAGAAACGATTGGAGCACGAAAGAGCTTTTTCCATTCTTTGACGCGCAAGTCCATGATCGCGTCATCCATGCGTCCGATCCGGTACGCAGCACCAGAAAGGAGCACCGCCAGCCGCTCGTCTTTCTCATGCAGCAGCAATAGCTGGGCATACAATCCAAAGGCGCGTCTGATCTCGCGGTTCGCAAACATGAAAGAGCCCACTCACAGAATTGTGCCAATCCGGCGGCGCTCCTATTCATGAATGCACATCACAGGAATGTGCGAGTGAAATACGAGCTGACGCGTGGAGCTGGTTTTGAAAAGCCCCTGAAGCAGCTTGTGTTTTTTGGGGATGGTAATCAGCAGGTCCAGCTGATTTTTATCGGAAAATTCGTTAAGTCCGTCTTCGATATCCCTATGGCTGATGAAATGATACCGGGGATTCGCATCCTCGAGCATCGTGTGCAGCAGCGCCGATTGCTCGGGCGTGTCCGGCTGGAAATGTTTTTCCTTATAATCCACATTCAGCACGTGCAGTTCGGCTCCGAACTCGCGGACGAAGGACTTGATAAATTCCGTCGGAGTGGTTTCAACCACGTCGCGAAAATCGCAAGCAAAGCCGATCTTGTGAATCCCGTCTCCAAACTGTTTTTCGGGTGGGACGCAGATCACGGGCCAGGTAAGGTGACGAATCGCAGACAGCGTGGTGCTCCCAAACAATACTCTTTCGATCCCCGCCGCTCCCCGCGTGCCCATGACGACCGCGAATGGTGGAATCCTGTTGCAAATGTTTTCGAGCTCGTCCACCACATTTCCCAAAACCGCTTCGGTGTAGATTTTCACCTGGCCGCCTGTTATGTGTTCCGCTTCCTGTTTTGCTTCGGCAAGCCTTTTTTCCGCAGAGTCCTGAAGCTCGTCCACGGACACCAGCGCCACGGGAACATCGGTGATGCTCACCGGGACCTGGAATACATTCAGCAGCATGGCGCTGCCGCCAATCGCTTTAGCCATCTCCAACCCGTACCGCGTGGCGTTGTTCGCCACGTCGGAAAAGTCGGTGGGGACAATGATCGTCTTCATACTTTAAGTTATGAAGAAAAGGTTATATCGGTTTCGGCGAGCTGTTGACTCGGGTGGCTGACGCGCTTTTTCGCGTTTCTTTTCGGTAAAAAAGTCCGTTACCTGGTTAACCGGTAAAGGAATACCGTGGCTCTTTTGATTAGCTTCGGATACAACGCGAGGTCGATGGTTTCGCCCGGGGCGTGAGCGCCGCTCCCGGAAGCGCCCAATCCGTCGAGGCAATCCAGATATTTGGCGACAAAGGAAACATCGCCCGCTCCCCGGGTGGCGGGGTCACCCTCCTGCACGGGGCCATAACCGAGTGCAAGGCTGACGGCGCTGAGCTGTTTTACGAGCGCGCGATTTCCAGCTGTAGGGGGCATCGGAGGATACCGGTCCTGGAAACGAATGGTCGCGCTGGTCCCTTTTAGCGATTTTGCCGCGATGGCTTTCATCTTTTCTTTCGCTCTGTCTTTTTGCGCATCGCTGATGTAGCGCAGATCACCAAGCACTACCGCGCGCGGGGAAATAATGTTGGTTTTGCCGGAAACAACAGCGGACTGCGTGCTGTCTGAATAATTCAACTCGGAACCTCCGGCCATAAGCCCGGGGTTGAAGCTGAGATATTTTTCCATGCTGAGTTTCTGGCGAAACTCAGTAAGAATGCGCGAAGCTTCAAAAACGGCACCATACGATTGATTCAGAAAAATACCCGAGGAGTGTCCCTGCCTGCCTTCAACGCGGAGGGTCCAGTTTCCCGAACCTCGCCTTGCCGTGGCAACGAGGTTCATATTGCCCGCAGCTTCGAAAGCAAGCGCGACGTCGTGTTGCTTTGCCCGTTCGATTAAATCAGCACGGCTGACCGAAAAGGGCTGGCCTACGTTTTCTTCGTCACCGGTAAAGTAAACCGTGATGGTGGCGTCGTCCAGAAGCTTTTGCTCGTGCAGGGCTTTTAGCGCGGCGATAACCATTACATTTCCGCCTTTCATGTCAACCACTCCCTGGCCGGTCACTGTAGTCTCATTGACCTTTCGGTAGGGGTTTGCCGGCATCTCGGGTTCGAAGACAGTATCGAGGTGACCAATCAGCAAAACTTTTTTGCCTTTTTTCCCCTGGCGCGTCGCAACAAGATGTCCCGCCCTTCGCAGCGAATCGGGGAGCTTCACCCATTCAACATTAAATCCAAGCGCGCGCAGTTCTTTCGCGTAATGATCTCCCGTGGCGCGTACACCGGGAATGTTGAAAGTGCCGCTGTTGATGTTGACGGACTCTTCCAGGATTCGGTACGTCCAGTGCATGTTGGATTCGACAGTACGAACCAGCTGCTGCTCGGTTGGGGTAATGGACTGAGTTTTGCCGATGTGAGCGGCGATCGCGCCGATCGCAATGAGAATTAGGCGTTTCATATTTGAAAACTTGGAAAGGAAAGTTAGCTTTTTTCTTCCGGGCGTACTTTTCAAATCGAAAGCGGTTGGGTTCAATTGGGAACCGCTCCGCGTACCCAAAGTCGCAGCTAATTGGAAAAGGCTGACGCACTCGCTCGGCTCTTCGCCCTGACCATGGCGACTCATGCAAAACCCGCAGCTGACGAAGTTTGGATGTAACCGCGGAGGATACGGCAAAACACGGAGAGCCCTTCGTGTTTCGCGGTCACTCTAATCAAATACTGTGAACAAGTTATTTCTGCTGGTGGCGTAGCAAATCCATAATTTCAATGAAATTCTTCCCAGTGGCCGGAGAAAAAATAAAAGTGATCATTACCGACGATCATGCGCTGTGCCGCACGGCGATTCGCGATTTGTTGGAAAAGAATGGTGACGTGGAAGTTATTGCCGAGGCGGAGCATGGAGGCAAATTACTTGAGCTGCTGGATTGCACCCATGCAGATGTGGTGACGCTGGGGATCAGCATGCCCGTAATGAATGGATTTGATACGCTGCCTCCATTGAGACGACGTTTTCCCGCGTTGAAAGTGGTGATGCTCACGATGCATGCCGATGCGGGTATGGTGAGGAAATCGCTCGAGCTTGGTGCAAACTCATATATTACCAAGGACTCGGCGGGAGACGAAATTTACGAGGCCGTCCGCGCCTGTCACCAGGGTTGGTTTTACCTGAGCACCGTGATGCGCGACGCGATGGCGATGCTGAAGCTCACGACTGCGCCGACGCGGCCTTCGTTGATCACGCGCCAGCAGCTTCGCATCATCAACCTCCTGTCCCGGCAACGCAGCTACAGCCAGATCGCTGCGGAAATGGGGTTAAGTGCGCGGGGCGTACATTCGATTGTCTCCAGACTGAAGCACAGCATCGGTGCGCGCTCGGAGGAGGAGCTGGTCATGCTGGCGATCAAGAAGGAGCTGATCAGTGAGAATTGAGGGTTGGATTTTTCCTATTTGAAATTCCTGCTTTTGTCAAAGACCTGCGGCTGTGTTTTTTCGCGCGGAGGGTATAATTCCGACGGCCCCTGGTCGGCACGTGACAGCGTGAGCAGATTCGGCACCTTTTCATTCGCACCGTTGAGCAGGCGGAGCATTTCGGAGATATCGTAACACGCCTCCGCGATGAGATGGATGACCTCTTCTTCCACCTGCAGCTTTCCTTCGACCATCAGCAATGTAGCACCAAGGACTGCTTTCCGGAACTTTTGAAAAACATTCGGGAAGACCACGATGTTGGCGCTTCCGGTTTCGTCCTCCAGCGTGATAAATACGACCCCTTTGGCGGTGCCGGGCCGCTGGCGCACGAGAACAAGTCCCGCGAGCTTTAAATTTTTTCCATCGGGGTATTGCCCCAGCTGCACTGCGGGGACCATATGCAGCTGGTCGAGGCGATCGCGGATGAAGCTGACCGGGTGCGCCTTGATGGAAAGCGAAGTGGCGGCGTAATCGTGCACCACGTGTTCCGAGGGCTGCATTTGCGGGAGGCTGACCTGCCTTTCATCTTGCGTATGCCAATCTTGTCCGGTGAAAATGCCAGTGGGTTGATCGTAAGCGGCAGAAACTTCCCAAAGCGCCTGCCGCCGGTCGAGTCCCATGGAGCGGAACGCGTCCGCGTCGGCGAGTTTTTCCAGCGCAGCTTTCGAAACACCGATGTCGCGAAGCTCCTGGATGCGGCGGTAATGCTCCTTCCTCTTTCCGACCAGCAGGTCCGCATCCTGCTGTCGAAAAGCTTTTACCTGCCGGAACCCGAGACGCAATTGCATCGGGGAGTCCTGCACGCGATTTGGTTCCAGTGTATTGTCCCAGCAGGAATAATTCACATCAACCGGCGCCAGGGGCACGTGGTGTTTCCGCGCGTCGCTCACGATCTGCGCGGGCTGGTAGAATCCCATGGGAAGGCTGTTGAGGAGAGCACAGGCGAAGAGATCGGGATAGTGGCATTTGATCCATGCCGATACATAGACCAGATGTGCGAAGCTGGCCGCGTGGCTTTCGGGGAAGCCATAGCTTCCAAAGCCCTCGAGCTGCCGCACGATACGGGCTCCGTAATCATGCGAGTAACCGTTCTTCAGCATGCCATCCAGCAGTTTCTTTTCAAACTTCGCAATCTCGCCGTTCATGCGGAATGTGGCCATGCTGCGCCGCAGCGCATCCGCTTCGGCGGGGGTGAAGCCTGCCGCCACGATAGCGATCTTCATCACCTGTTCCTGGAAGAGAGGAACACCAAGCGTTCTGCCGAGGATCTCCTCGAGTTCCGTTGAAGGGTATTCCACCGGCTCTTCGCCGTTTCTGCGCTTCAGGTAAGGATGCACCATATCGCCCTGAATGGGCCCCGGGCGAACGATCGCGACCTCTATGACCAGATCATAGAAGTTTCTTGGCTTCAGCCGGGGGAGCATCGCCATTTGCGCGCGGCTTTCGATCTGGAATACCCCGATGGTATCGGCGCGGCAGATCATGTCGTAAACGGCGGGATCATCCTGGGGAATGTTCGCCAGCGTGAGGTCGAGCCCGTAATGTTGCCGGGCGAGATCGAATGCCTTGCGGATGCAGGTGAGCATGCCGAGTGCGAGCACATCCACTTTCAAAAAACTGAGGGCATCAATATCATCTTTATTCCATTCGATGCAGGTGCGGTTTTCCATGCGCGCGTTGAGAATGGGACAGAGATCGGTGAGTTTGCCATTCGTGATCACGAATCCGCCAGTATGCTGGCCAAGCTGTCGCGGGAAGCCCATCAGCTGCGCGGTCAGCTCGAGCACTTTGCGAAGCAGCTTGTCCTTTACATCGAATCCATGTTCCGCAAGCCGGTCGTGATCGAACCATTCGTCGCCGAACCCCGAGATGGAAGCGGAGAGGCGGTTCAGGGTGTCCACCGAAAGTCCCATCGCGCGGCCTACATCGCGGATCGCTCCCTTTTGCCGTTCCTGCGTGACCGTGGCCACGATCGCGGCGCGGTCGCGGCCGTATTTTTCATAGATGTACTGGATCACTTCTTCCCGGCGCTCGTGCTCGAAGTCCACATCAATATCAGGCGGTTCGTTGCGAGCAGAAGAGAGGAAGCGCTCGAAGAGAAGATCGAATTTGGTGGGATCCACCGAGGTGATGCCGAGGCAAAAACAGACAGTGGAATTTGCTGCCGAGCCGCGTCCCTGGCACAGGATCCCGCGGCTGCGCGCGAAGCGCACGATATCGTGTACGGTAAGGAAGTAATTCGCATAGTTCATTTCCTCGATGAAGCGGAGCTCGTGGACGATCGTAGCGCGGGTTCGCTGCGGAATGCGATCTCCAAATTTTTCAGCCGCGCCTTGCCAGGTGAGACGTGTTAGCTCTTCCTGCGGGCTGCGTCCTTCGCTGGTGAGCTCTTCAGGGTATTCGTATTTCAGCTCGTTGAGCGAAAACCGGCAGGCTTCAGCAATTTCCTGGGTGGACCGGATTGCTTCGGGGTAATGATGAAAGAGACGGAGCATTTCCTGTTGTGGTTTCAGCCAGCGCTCTGCGTTCGGGTAAAGACGGAAGCCGGCATCGCGAATCGTACATTTTTCGCGCACGCAGGTAAGCACGTCCTGGAGCTGGCGGCGCCCGGGATGATGGTAGTGAACGTCGTTGGTGGCAACCAGCGGCACTTCGAAGCTGCGGCTGAGCTCTGCAAGGCGGAAAAGATATTTCTGGTCGTGACCATTGTATCTGCGTGAAGCGGCAAGGTAGAGCGCACTGCCGAAATTTTCTTTGTATTCGGCGAGCCCGGCGATAAAGTCTTTTTCGAATTCAAAGTGCGCGTTGAGTGCGGGCGGAGGCACAACGATGAGTTTCATGCCATGCGCCTGATCGTAAACGTCGGATCTATATAAATGGCAACTTCCTTTTTCCACGCGCAGGTTGCCCGTGGTGAGCAGCGCGGAAAGCCTCGAATAAGCCTGCCGGTCCTGCGGGTAGGCGAGGAGTGCCGGACCGTCGAGGAGTTGCAGGCGGCAGCCGATGATGAGTCGCAGCTGCTGTTCTTTCGCGGCGCTGTGGGCGCGCACGATCCCCGCGAGCGTGTTGCGATCGGCGACCCCGATTTGCTGATAACCGAGCTCCGCGGCCCTCGTTACGAATTCTTCGGGATGTGAGCCGCCTTCGAGGAAGGAGAAATTGGTGGTGATGTGAAGCTCGGTGTAGGTCATTTTTAATTCTTTTATTCATTCACCCTTCGACAAGCTCCCCTTCGACCGGGCTCAGGGGTGACAATAGGCTTCCATGTCAGGCTGAGCCTGTCGAAGCCCTCATGCAAAAAACCCATGCAGGAACCATTTACAATTTTTATCATGATAATGTCCGAGCCGGAAGAGCCAGTATCGGTTTCCTTCTTCGTCTTCAACTGAGTAATAATCGCGGTGTGGGCCTTCTTCGAGCCACCATTCCGGCTCAATGCGTTCGGGGCCATCGGCTTTGCGGATGGTGTGTAAAATGTTTTTATAGCGAAAATTCATCGGCGGGTAATCGGGAATCGGCGCGGTGACGTCAATCGGTTCGGGTCGGGGCAGCAATCGAATCGGCCGCAGCCGGTCGGTGGGCCATTGTGCAGCAGGTTGTTCTGCCAGGGAAGCTGCCCGTTTCACCGAACGCTCGGGCCAGTGATGTTCGGAGGGGAGGTAACGAAAAATGTGACCCGATCCGAGCTTGTTGCTGACGCGGTCGAGCAGGCTGCTGAGTCGCTGATCGTGGAGACCTGAAACCGAATCCCAGAATTTTTCCTGCCGCGAATGCAGTTCCTCCAGTCGGAATGCATCGAGGACAAAGAGCTCGATGCCGAGGCCGGGTTCGATCATTTCCATTTTCAATTCAAATAATTTTAGAAGATGCGAAGGATCGCTTACCGGTCGCGTAGTGGTGATCGTGATCTCCCCGGATTTTCCATCCACGCGGTAATATTTGAATTGCGCCTGACGGAGCCCTTTTCCCTCTTTTTGGAGGCGCGTGCAGACAACCCCGAGAAGCTGTTTGAGCGCAATAGTAATTCCGGTGGCGGTGCTGATCGGTTCCAGGCAGGGCAGCCGTTCGGTGCACGGTGCCGGAGCATGGATGGGCTCTGCCAACTCTTCGCTTCGCCCCAGTAACTGATCGATTCGAAGCAGCAGGGATTCCCCGAACCTGCGACGCAGCGCGTGTCGAGGCATCGGAAGAAGCTGGCCTACGCGTCGCAACCCGAGCTTGTGCAGTTTTTCCAAAATTTCGGGATCGATCCGCAGCGCGGCGACAGGGAGGTCGGGAAGGACCGCCGAGGGAGGGTCGTTTTGTTTCGCATCGTAGTGCGCCAGCGCCCAGGCGGCACCGATAGTATCCCCGAAGGCCGCCTTCACCTGGTAGCCGAGCTGGCTGATTCGCTCTACAATTGTCGCGAGATAGTTCTTTTCACCATTCCAGAGGTGGGCGCAGCCGGTGGCGTCGAGGATGAGGCTGTCGGGTGTGGCAATGGAAATTGTTGGAGAAAAGCGGAGGCAGTATTCTCCCAGGCGGCGCAGCAGGTTTTCCGCGAGACGCGGACTGTCCGGATATTGCTGGATTTCGGGTACGAGGACGCGGGCGTCGGCGAGAGGCATGCCGCGCGAAAGCCCCTGGCGGATGGCCGTGCTATTCAGTTCGGTGATGAGAATGCGGTTTTGTTCGGAGATCACGAATGCCGTTGGGAGTTTGGGATCAAGCGGCAGATGAGCCCCCGCGGCGATGCGACGCGCCAGCCAGTCGGTTTTTAAAAACCGGAACCATATTACCACGAACCGTTTCATTTCAACCTGCTTTGAGAATGGGTGCCTGGATCTCTTCGGTGGAGAGTTGTTGCGTGATGAGCTCGAGGTGATCGGCGATCCATTGGAGTTGCCAGTGGCCGGGTCTGCCGTTGCGCAGCCTGAGCAGCTCCACGTTCCACGCGGGGAAGCCGATGCCCGGCAAATCTGAATTTTTTTTATTCGTTCCCGACGGCATGGACCGGATCCGCCAACGGGCAGCCGCACAGTTCGGCGAAAGTTTTTTGACAAATCTTTTGTCGGACTGCGAAATGATGAACCCCGTGACGCCGCTGGTTTCGGTGGCGAGTTGAAACCGACGCGATGTAGGAAAGCTGAGTTCTTTCAATTCGGTGATCACGGCCGCGAGTCCTTCGCATTTCAGCGCTTCTTCGGTGAGCCAGAGCTTTTCTTTTTCCGTATTCGCAGTAAGAAAAATGAACTGATGCGGTTCGATGCCGAAAAATTTGAATCCCGGTGCGAAGCTTGTTGTGGAGCCCGAGATCCAGACCGCAGCCCCGGAATTTTTCATCAGCGCCGAGAGGAGGGCGGCGATGAATCCCGAAGTGGCCGCAGCGGTTTCGCGGCCGGAGCTCAGGAATTCATGGATTGCCCGGAGAGGAAAGTCTCCATTTGGAAATATGAACTCGATGCCCGCAAGCCGCAGCTGCTGCAGTCCGCGCGGCGATTTCAGACCCTGCCAGCGCAGGATCTCCGTGCGGAGCCGGGAAACGGTATCTGCATTATGTGCCGACATGAACTAACCCACCCATGCGAAGCTACAAAATTTAGTAATTGATACTAAAAAAATTAGTTTTCGTTTCAAATGGATTACGCGGAACGGCATTTTTCTCTACCTTAGGCACTTGGCCGCCACCGTAAATAATGTACAGCAGATCCTGATTGCAGAGGACGATGAGGACGACTTCCTGCTTTTCCGGGAAGCCGTGCGGGATTACCAGGATCGGCTGCAGCTGAGATGGGTCCAGGACGGTGACGCCTTGATGCAGTTGCTGAAGGATGCTGCGGCGAACCTGCCGCAGCTGATATTCCTGGACATAAACATGCCCCGGCGAAATGGATTTGAATGCCTGTCCGATATTCGCCAGGATCCCCGGCTGAAAAAATTGCCGGTGATCATCTATTCCACCTCCGACGATAGTGCCCTGGTGAGCTGGATGTATAATTCCGGCGCGCACCTGTTCTTACACAAGCCTTCGGAATTCCACCGATTAAAAGCCGCTGTTCAACGAGCCGTTGACATGGACTGGACGTCCCGAACCCCGTACCCACCAATGGAAGAATTTATGCTCGGTTGACAATTGAGATGACTTAACGAGCAAACCAAAATTTTCGACGCAATGTTTTGGCGCACGCTGATTACAATTTTTGCGGTCGCAGCCGGCTATTTCCTGCTGGCGCGCGTGAGCCTTTTTCTGTCGTTCGAAAGCTCGAATGCAACCCCGTTGTGGCCGCCTTCCGGTTACGCATTTGCCGTGCTGCTGTTACTTGGGTACCGCATTACACCGGCAATTTTTTTGGGGGCATTCACCGTCAACGCTGTAGTGTTCCAGATCAACGAAGCTGCATCGCTCGCTACAAGTCTTTGGGTTTCCTCGTTGATCGGCCTGGGGAACGCCGGGGAAGCAGTGAGCGGGGTTTACCTCCTGCGCAGGCTGCTACCCGACGTAACAGATAACAATTATTTCCGCAAGCCCGGACATATTTTTCGATTTCTGCTGGTCGCCGCGACCATGAGCGTCGTGAGCAGCCTCGTAGGGACGAGCGCGATTTTTTTTGGCGAAATCATCACGCCGGACCAGTACGCAACAGCCTGGCTGACCTGGTGGCTCGGCGACGTGTCCGGTGTACTTCTCGTAACGCCATTGATACTAACCTGGAGAAATTCTTTTTTCTCACTCAGCCCCAACCCGGAACTCGCACCCAAACTCAGGATGGAGAGTATAGCGCTTTTTGTCCTGATCGTGTTTGCAACAGGCATCGTATTTAATGCCTGGAATTTTTCATTTTTCGTATTTCGCTGGGCCTTCTGGATCCTTCCTTTCCTGGTATGGGCCGCGCTCCGGTTCGGTCAGTGGGAAACCGTCACGGCGATCTTTCTTTGTTCCCTGGTGGCGGTCCTCGGGACGTTAAACGGCGGTGGTCCGTTTTCACCCAGAGATGGAACGCCGACTGCGCTGAACGATTCGCTCCTCATTCTGCAGTCGTTTGTATGCATTGTTGTGATCACAACGATGACGCTGAACGCATCTGTAAACGAACAAAAACGGTCTGAGGCGGCACTCCGTACTATTGGCGACGAACTGGAGCAAAGAGTGGCCAGCCGCACCGAACAATTGCGCGATACGTCATACAAGCTGGAAGTTTTGAACAGCCAGTTTGCGGAAGCTCAGCGGCTTGCACACATCGGAAACTGGGATTGGGACATTGTCACCAACCGTATTAGCTGGTCGGATGAGATCTACCGCATTTTCGGAGTGACGCCGCAAGTGTTTGAGGCGAGCTATGAAGCATTCCTCGGTTATATTCATCCCGACGAGCGGGAGCAGATCCACGCGATTATTCGGGACGCACTGATGACCCATCAGCCGTACAGTTTTTATCACCGGATCGTGCGACCGGACGGGCAAGTGCGCATTTTGCACGGGCGCGGCCGGGTGCTTGTTAATGAAAAAAACGAACCGGTGAAGATGGCCGGCACTGCGCAGGATGTGACGGAAATTAAGCAGGCGGAGCAGGAAATCAAGCAGCTGGCGGATGACCTGATGCGGTACAACAACCAGCTGGAGCAGAAAAACCGGGAACTGGAGTCGTTCAGTTTTGTGGCCAGCCACGATTTGCAGGAGCCTTTGCGCAAGATCCGAACCTTTTTAGGCCTGATCGCGGAACGAGAAGCCGATGGTTTATCGGATGTGAGCCGTGACTATTTGAGGCGGATACTGCTATCGGCCGAGCGCATGCAGCAGCTGATCAACGATTTGCTGGCGTATTCGCGCACCACGGGTTCTCCGGAGCATTTCCAGCGAACGGACCTGAACCAGGTGCTCGAAAAAGTGATGAGCGAGCTGGGCGATGTAATTGCGGAAAAGAATGCGCAGATCGAGCGCGGCCTGTTGCCCGAGCTGAAGGTGATACCGTTTCAGTTTGAGCAATTATTCACCAACATCCTGAGCAACTCCCTGAAGTTTTCGCGGCCCCAGGTGCCCCCGCATATTGTGATCACTGCTGCCGCGCCGGAGTCGGTGGAGGGATTGCCGGAGACCGTGGCAGCGAAGCGGTATTACAGTCTTCGCTTTGCTGACAATGGTATCGGGTTTGACCGGCAGTACACCGAAAAGATCTTCGATCTGTTTCAACGGTTGCACAAGGGGAGTGATTACGAGGGAACGGGCATTGGCCTTTCGATCTGCAAGAAGATCGTGGAGAATCACGGCGGCTTCATTACCGCCAGCGGCGAGCCCGGCCGCGGCGCGACGTTTACTATTTATATACCGGATGGGGAGTGAGAGAAATTCTAATTCCTAACCTTCACCTCCCAGGGCGGTGGGCCTCCCCCCGCCTCCTCCCCGGGAGGGGTGATGATTTACTGTCGCACCCTCCTCCCCTTCACCTCCCAGGGCGGGACCGGATTTGGCTGTGACCAAAGGCCCCGCCGGGCGGTGCGCGCTTCCGACTCCAGCCTGCTCAGCGTGCGATCATTGCTGTATTTCCGGTAGTGCCAGGCAAAACCGTTTCGAACCATTTGCTGCGCGACCGAAGAGTCGCCGAGAAAAGTTTCTGCAACCGTCCGGCCGTAACGGTCCTTATCCACCACGCGGATCCGAACGTCCTTTTGCAGGCAGAGCTGCCGCAAAAAATCCCGGGAAATCTTGTAATAGGGCTGTCCCCGCTCCGGGGCGTCAATTCCTTGAATGCGAATTCTTATCCGGCGGCTGTTCGGAGTGAGGAGATCGTAGGTGTCACCGTCCACCACCTTAACTACTTTCCCGGAGGAAATCCCGTGCGGCCTGTTCCTCTCACCATCCCTGCAGGCGAACAGGACAGCGAACAAGAAGAAGATGCAGAAGAAACCGGGTCGGGTGGACATTGAATCGGGTGAATGGAAAGCCGCGCATCCTGCGATTTCTGATCGCCACGAGAGCGCGGACCGTTCAACAGGAAAGGTAAACAGCAATCTCCTAAATTTGTCCCTCGCGCCACCAGACCACATGAAAAAAATCCTGTTGTTCCTTACCCTTTCCGCCGTTGCAGTATCCACTGCTGCACAGTCCATCGGAGACAAAGAGAAATTTGCTGCAGCCTTCATCAACATTTTCCAGCAGCGGGCAAGCGGTTTTGATTCGTTGAAAGACGCCAGCTGGCCGGAGAACTCGGTGCCGCGAATCGTGCTGCCCGGCGCCAGGGAATGCTATATCTCCGACAACCATGTCTATGGCGCGATCTACCGCGGACCGGACAGCAGCCGGATGCTGGCGCTCTACCGCGAGCTGAAGCAGGCACTGGCGCATGTGGCCGGCTATTACAAAGCGACCGTGAAGTTTGTGCCGCTCTCAAGGGACCCGTTCGATGAGGTCTTCCACTTCGCCGACTCCAACCTGTTCACGAACGATGGCAGCTCGATCAGCTTTGCAAAAACTTCGCGGCCCGAAGACGAGGAAACCGTGGAGACAACAGAAGCCGGCGACCTCGACATACAAAAACGGAAAATGGAAGTGCGCGACAGCTTCGACGTCCTGCTGCTAATTAAACCCAGCGCGCAGGTGGGCTATTTTACGTCGCGCGGTGAAAAGATCGCGGACCCGGAAATGAAACAGCTCATCAGCCAGGCTGCATTTGGAAACGATCCCGCATGGACAGCCATCCGCACGAACAAGCGGACAGACGGGCGGGCGACCGTTTATGACAGCAAGCTGAGATTAAAAGGATTTTCCAGCCAGATCCGGGAGTGGACGGCGGACAGGAAACTGAACCGGATCATGTACCACAGCAAAACATTTCGTGGCACCGAAGAGGCTTTTTACCAGGCCACCGACAGTCTCGTCCTGAAAGTGAAATCCGCGCTGCCTGCCAATTATTACTTTGAAATCTTTCGCGATGAGGATGGAGGCGTGGTGGAATTTCACCCGGTACCTTTCTCCAGCCCGCAGTCCGGCTATCCGAAAATACGAATCAGCTACTGGCCTGTGGAAGGGAAATCCAATGAATACATGCTCGAGCTGAGTATTGCTCCAAAGTGAATGCTGACTTGCCACTTCCGCCCGACTGCAGAATAAGGACTACCGACTCCCGACTATTCCACAATCCTCAGCCTCGCGTAGTTCAGCATAATTTTCTTGTCGCCATTCAGCTCAAAGTGAATGCTGGCGATCGGGTTGTGAGCTGACCCTTCTATTTTCATCACCTCCCCGTACCCGAACTTCTGATGTTCCACACGCTGCCCTACCTGTAAGTTCGACACATCGCTCGGTATGAAATCCGCCGAAGGAATATGTTCTTTCCCCGTCGGCTTGGGACCGAGGTAAGAAGGTTTGGCTCCCTCGGACTTTTCCCGGTAATAGGTGCCGCCCTCTTCGCGCGCGCGGCCTGATTCGCCATCGCCGGGGGAAAACCAGGTGCGCAGCCGGTCGAAAGCGGAACGCTGCGACCAACCGGTCTGATTCTTTGATCCTCCGCCGGCAAAGCTGCGGTCGAGATACTCCTCCGGCATTTCGTCAATGAAGCGACTGGGATCGTTCTGCACCAGCTGGCCGAAGCGGTAACGCGTATTGGCGTACGTAAGCCACAGCTTATTTTTCGCGCGGGTAATTGCTACATAAAACAGGCGACGCTCTTCTTCCAGCTCCTCACGTGTGTTCACGCTCATTCCGTTTGGAAACAACAGCTCCTCGAGGCCGCAGACAAATACACACTCGAACTCCAGACCTTTTGCGGCATGCACGGTCATCACCCGCACCATATCGGCATTCGGATCTTTTTCGTCTACGTCGGTTAGTAGAGTTATCTCTTGCAAATACGCCGCGAGACCGGCCTCCTCCCGAGCCCCTCCGGCCTCCCCCCGTCCCCCTCCCAAGGAGGGGGAGGAAGACTTTTTTTGGAACCATAGTGGCTTATCGGGTTGGGCCCGCAATGTTTTGTCGATTCTTTCCAATACGGCGGGCAAATCATTTAAAATATCCTCATTGCTGAATCTCAAAACTTCAAAACCAATCTCATTAAGGCGCTGCGTTCGCATTTCGTCTGAATCTGCATTTTCCCGAAGCTGATGTATTTTACCATCCACCTCGACAATCAGGTGTTTTTCCAAACAAACAAAATCCGCGATATAATTTAGGATGATGTGTTGTCGCCTGAATTTGTAATTGCCTAACTGCCTTGCCCGCAATTCCTGCCATAATATCGATTCAGCATGGGTCGTATTCTTTATGTTCCACTCTTTGAATTCTTTCAATAAGTGATACACCGCCGGATCAGCTGTCATATACCCTAACTCCCCTAATTCATTATCTCCCTCCCCTTGGGGGAGGGCCGGGGAGGGGCTTCCCTCCCCTTGGGGGAGGGCCGGGGAGGGGCTTCCCTCCCCTTGGGGGAGGGCCGGGGAGGGGCTTCCCTCCCCTTGGGGGAGGGCCGGGGAGGGGCTTGTGTCTACCCATTCTTTGATTGAGTTAAGTAACTCCTGCACATTCTCATACCGCGACAGTCCCTCGGTGCTTTTGTCGTTGAACAGCTCCTTTACGATATTCGTCTGCTTCCCCACGTGATGTGCGAGATCGTAGGCATTGCTTTTTTTCAGCATGCTCTGGAAGCTCCGGATCATCACGACGAAATTTTCGATCGCGTCCAGCGTGCCGGCCCGGAAACCGAATTCGCGGGCCCTTTCGAGGATTTCCCACATCGAAACGTCGCGTTCATTGGCGTAGAGCACTACTTTGTCCAGCGTGGTCTTCCCAATTCCCCGGGCCGGGTAGTTAATGATGCGCTTCAATGATTCCTCGTCCCTTGGATTCACGGTCACGCGCAGGTAGGCCAGGAAATCCTTGATTTCCTTTCGCTGGTAAAAGCTGATGCCGCCATAGATCACATACGGAATTCCCATCCGTCGCAACGCCTCTTCAAAAGCGCGGCTCTGGGCATTTGTGCGATACAGAATTGCAAAATCCCTGTTGTTGTAATGGTTTCTCAGCTTCTGCTCCTGGATTGCGTCGGCGACGAACTTCCCCTCGTCGTTATCCGTCATGGTTCGCACCACGCGTATCTTCTCCCCCGCTGCATTTTCGGTCCAAAGCACTTTTGGGATCTGCCCTTTGTTGTTCCTGATCACTTCGTTGGCGATGTTCAGGATGCTTTGCGTGCTGCGGTAATTCTGCTCCAGCTTAATGATGGTCACGTCGTCGTAATCCTTCTGGAACTGCAAAATGTTCTGTATGGTCGCTCCGCGAAAGCTGTAAATGCTTTGCGCATCGTCACCCACTACGCATACATTCTCGTGCTGGGCGCCGAGCAGCTTGATGATCTCGTATTGTGCGGGATTGGTGTCCTGGTATTCGTCGATAAGTATATACCGGAAGCGGCGCTGGTATTTGATGAGCGCCTCGGGAAAACCGGTCAGCAGCCGATAAAACTGGTACAGGAGATCATCGAAATCCATCGCCCCGTTCCGAAAGCAGCGTTTCGCGTAGGCCTCATAGATCTGCCCGATCGCGGGACGGTTGGCACGCATGTCCTCCTGCTGGAGCGCCCAGTCGTTCTTGTATTCCTCCGGTCCCACGAGCGCATTCTTCGCTGCGGAAATGCGGTTGAATACTATGTTCGGCTTGTAATGTTTGTCGTCAAGCTGCAGTTCATTAATCACGGTCTTCACCACCGATTTGGAATCGTCGGTATCGTAGATAGTGAAGCCGGCCGGATAGCCAAGCCGGTGCGCTTCAGCGCGCAGGATGCGGGCAAAGACGGAGTGAAACGTCCCGATGTACAAATTTCGCGCTTCGTGGTTGCCGAGGATCTGCTCCACGCGTTCCCTCATTTCGCGGGCCGCCTTATTGGTAAAAGTCAGCGCCAGGATGTTGAACGCATCCACGCCATTGGCCATCAGGTGGGCGATGCGGGTAGTCAGGACCCGGGTCTTTCCACTGCCTGCACCGGCGACGATCATCAGGGGACCGTTGATGTGCAGGACCGCCTTGCGCTGCTGTTCGTTCAGGCCCTGTAGGTAGTCGGTCATAGGTGTAGCTCGGGTGCAAATTACGGCGGAACTGAAGAAGTCGGAAGTCAGAAGTCCTGAGGAGTCAGCAAAGTCGGAAAAGCGGGTAAAGACGGAAGCCTCCGGCCAGCAGCTGCAGATCTTCTTCAACAATCTTCAACAAACCTTCAACAACATTCCACGAATTATCCATGGACGTTGGATTGAAAATTGTTTCTGAAAAAAATTCATGATCGAGGCGCAAAATACCGGTAATTACGCCCTGGTTGCAGGCGGAAGCAAGGGGATTGGTTTTGCCCTCGCCGAAGCGCTGGCAAAACGCGGCTACCACCTGATACTGGTTGCACGCAACCTGAAGGATCTTGCAACAGCACAGGAAAGCCTGCAAAAGCGGTTCACTGTTCGTGTTGAAATTCTTTCGTACGACCTAAGCCTCGAAAAATCGCAACATGAAATTGCAAGCTGGTGTACCGGTCGCGAGTTTTCGTTGAAAATTGTTTGCAATGTGGCGGGAGTCGGGGGCGCCAAAGATTTCCTGGACCAGCCCCTCGACCAAACACGCTACATGACGGCGCTTAATCTGGGGATGCCCGTGGCGATGACACAACTCCTGCTGCCTTTGCTGGAAAAAAATCTTCCTGCATACATCCTCAATGTCGCCAGCATGGCCGCCTTCGCTCCAATTCCCGTCAAAAACTTGTATTCCGCCACCAAGTCGGGCGTACTTTTTTTCAGCCTCGCGCTCCGCCAGCAACTGCGCGACCGCAGGATCAGCGTGAGTTGCCTGGCGCCCGGACCGGTATTCACCAAACCGGAGATTGTTGAAGAAACCAAAAAGCAGCTCGGCTGGTTGGGAATGCGAATGGCCGTGCCGCCGCATCGGGTGGGCGAAATCGCGATCCGGAAACTTCTTCGGGGCCGGATGCTGATCGTTCCCGGCACGCTGGCGGGAATGGTGGCGGCCATTCTGCGGATCCTGCCGGCGAGATGGGTCGCGAATATTTATAAGAAGATGGAAGCGGTGTGAGATGTGGAGCGGCCCCACCCCGACCCTCCCCCAAGGGGAGGGAGCGAGAAAGGGATAACGAGATGAGATGTGGGATGTAAGATTTGTGCTGTGGCCCGGCAGACGACAGTACGTGCAGATGAACTATAACGGTATTCAACAATATTCCACAGTTATTGGCCTCCTCGTTTGGACGGGTGGCCGGATGACAATCCGGGTGTGTATTTTACGACTATAGACTACCGACTACAGACTCTCGACTAACTAAAACTCGTGTCCGTGAGTTTTCCTAATCAGCCAGCGCGTGAAAAAAGGGAGTGTTCGGAAGATAGGCAGCAGGACGCCGAACAGACGGCTGTCGAACATGGACTGGATCCGCCGGCCAAACCAGAGGCGGGTTCCGAACGTCTTCCGCCAGTGCCGGCAATAACCCCGCTCCATTTCTTCCCGGGAGATATCGCCTTTCAGGAACCGGTCGACCCATTCGCAGGCGATTTTCGCGCCGTGCAGGGCCATGCTCATTCCGTTTCCGCAAAGCGCGGTAATCATTCCGGCGGCATCGCCGACCATAAGCACCCCGTTTTCGACCTGTGTTTTTTTATCAAAACTGATCTGGGAGATTGTGAGTGGGGCCTCATACAAAATTTCCGAACGGGAAAACAATTCCCGCAGGTATGGATTGACAGAGAGAACGCGCTGTTCCAATTCCTTAATTCCACCCGCTTTTTGCAGGTTGCCGGCGGTTGTGAGGTAACAGAGGCAATACCGGTCCTCTTCGATCCGGACCAGTCCGCCGTATCCCCCGGGAAAATTATGGAGTGCGATGAGGTCATTCTCGAAATCCGTACGGACATGATACTTCACGCCAACAAAGTTGTTCAGCCGGTTTTTCTTTTTCAGCGTGAATCTCCGGCGCCATTTTACATCCAGATTGGCTTTTTTCCCATAACAGGCCAATGCTACACGCGCAGAATACGGCGCATCTGCGTCCAGCGTGAATCTTTCTTCCTCCGGTTGAATATCATTCACACGGGTATCTTCTCTTACGATCACGCCTTTGCCAACGGCGATGTTGCGCAGCTCATGATCCAGCCGAAACCGGCTGAGTGCAAATCCTCCCAATGGAAGACGTTCGGTAATGCTGCGTCCCCCGATGGAACTGATGAGCACTTTTTGAATGGGGGCAGCCCCCAGGGCATCCACATCCAGGCCGATGCGTTGAAGAAAGCGTCGCGACTCGTTGCTGATATATTCTCCGCAGACTTTATGAAAGGGATACCGTTCTTTTTCAAATACGATCACGCGGTAACCTTTATCGCGCAGCAGGATGGCGGTCGCAAGTCCGGCCAGCCCACCGCCGGCGACGGCAACGTCGTATTGATTGTTAGCTTCCAGGAATTGAAAAGTTAACAAATCGGCGGACGAAGATCAGTTTCCCGCAGCAACAAAAGTTTCCATAGTAAGTCCGGGACCGAAAGCCGCCGCAAAAACACGTTTTTCCCGCGAGGGCTCGTCGAGGATTTTTTTCAAAACGAACAGAATGGTTGCCGATGAAAGATTTCCGTAATCACGCAGCACTTCGTAGCTGTATTGTAGCTGCCCGTCCTGGAACCCAAGGCTGTTGTGCACGGCTTCCAGCACCTTCTTGCCTCCCGGATGAATGCACCAGTGAGTGATTTTTCCCCTGGGAACATCAGCACCGCAAAGGGCGTCATCGACCAGCTTTCCGAAATCCTGCTCGATCAGGTCGGGCACGAAGCCGCTCAGGGTCATGAGAAAACCGCGCGAAGAAAGCTCCCATGCCATGTCCTTCTTACCTTTTTCGTCCACTGCTGAATGGAAATGCTCCAGCTTTAGCCCATCAGCATTTTCATTGCCGGTCACGAGCACGGCAGCGGAACCGTCGCCAAAGAGCAGGCTGCTGGTCATATTGTCCTGCGTAGGCTCTTTCTGAAAATGCAGCGTGCAAAGTTCCGTGGAGACAATGAGCACGTTCGCCCCCGGGTCGGATGTGCAAAAAGCGTCCGCGATCCGCAAAGCCTGGATGACCGCGTAGCAACCCATGAAGTTCACAGCAATCCTGCAGGTGTGCGAGGGAAGCTGCAACAGGTCGAGCAATTCCAGGTCCAGCCCCGGCGCGCTCATGCCCGTGCAGCTCACTACGATCAGATGCGTAATTTTTTCTGCCGAGAACTTTCCAAGGCAATTTCGAATTGCCTGCAGCGAAATTGGCGCCGCAGCCTGCTGGAATTTTTGCATCCGTTCTTCGAGGCCCGGAAACGGTTCCAGGTTTTCGGACGCTGGAAAGAATTGCCACTGGCCTGCAGGAAGACTATAATCGGGAATGACGGAATAACGGAATTCGATGCCGCATTGGCGGTACAGGAACGCCAGCTTTCTTCGCTCCGCTTCATCGAAGCAATATGCATGTTGCATGAAGCGCAGAATGTCTCCCTGCCGGTGCCGGTAAGCAGGCAGGGCCGTTCCAATCGAGACGATCTTACTCAAACAGCTTCCAGATTAAGAGAGTCACAAAAGCCACGTTGGTGCAGGAGGCGGCGAGCCAGTTCATGCGCATCGTATTTCGAAAATCCGCGGCTGCCGCATTTTTTCTTACCTGCAAAAACCAGGAGATGAAATAAACGATGACGGGAACAAAGCAGATGCTCACGAAAATCAGCTTATCCACCTCACTCTGGCGGATAAAAAACTGTGCCATGAATATCCATGCAGCGGCATAGACGGCGCCGCAGAATTCGAATGTTCCCTTGTAGCCGAGCAGGTAGCTCAGGGAGCGAACGCCATCTTCAAGATCCTGCCGGTGCTGGTAAATCTGGGTAAGCGGGTAAAATCCTCCAATGAGGAGCGCACAGGCGGTCATCGCGAGAGGGGGCGCATCCACGGCTCCGGAAGCGCTGCTGCCGTGATAGACAAGCCAGAAAGTTACGGCGCCCTGGAAGATGATCACCACCAGATAGCCGATCACGGGGTATTTCTTGAGCCGGATCCGCCGGTAGCTGTAAGCCTTTGAAGCGCCGATGTAAAAGAGCATCACCAGCGCAAACAGCGGACTTACCAGGAGGCTCAGGAAAATTCCTGCAATATCGAGTACTACAGTGGTTACAAATAGATCGTTTTCCGGCGCGGGCGGGTGTTCGAGCCCGCCAATGCTCCCCCTGTCCCGATCCATGTAGCTGTTGTACGCGTTACTGGCGGGATACACAAGAAAGTGAATGATGAAAAAAACGAGAATTGCACGGGCAGTGTCAATATCCGGCACCTGGGAAAGTCCGAAGAAGTAAATGGGGGAAAGAAAAAACGAAAACGGTATCCGGAGCAATCTTAAAGTCGAACGGGAAACCATAGTCTAAGGTACTGTCGGCGACACCCCGTCCACAACATATGTAGAATAACTTTCACACATTTTAACGTGACCGGGATTCATCCAGACATATTGCCTTGGCCTAATTATTGAATAATATGACCCGGTCACCGTATTATTTGTCACTAAAAACACTCCATACATGAAACAGGTAATAGCAAGCTGGAAAATGTATCTGGCCCTGGTAATTGCCACGCTGGGACAATTGGCTTTGTTTGGCCAGGATCAGCCTTCGGGCAACGGAGGCTCGAGTACGACTATCACGACGGAGACCACAGAAACCACTACATGGTACACGCAGCCCTGGGTCTGGATCGTGGGCGGCATCATTCTGTTGATTTTGATCGTCGCGCTTGTACGCGGCAACTCAGGACCGACACATACGAGCCGCACAACAGTGGTTAAGGATTAATAACCCTGTCCTATTTTAGATAGAGAGCCGGCGTCGCCGGCTTTTTTTCGTCGAAGCAGTAGTGCCGGCGCGACTTTTCCATCTTTTGTCCTGACGCTCTATGAGTCGGGAGTTCGGAGTTAGAAGTCGACCACCCATTACTGCTTACTGATTACTGCTTACTCATAATTCATCACTCATCGCGGCGGCTTGCGTTTCCCTATACCAAAGCCGGCGGGAAAGGCGCTGCACTCGCTCAGCTTCCGGGCGGCATTTTTTCTGAGGCCGGTTTTATTAGTCGGGAGTCCGGAGTTCGGAGTGCCGGCGCTTTCGGCCGGCATCCCGACAATTCGCTTCGCGAATTCGTCGGGATTCGGAGTCGCCCACTGCTTACCGCTCCCTCATCACTCATTACTGATCATTGCTTACTGATTACTGCTCACTCATCACTTCTTTAAGAGCATTTTCTCTAGTTTTATCGGTTATATGCCTCAGCAAAAACCGGCCGTCGGATTTATTTTTATAACGCTTCTGATTGACGTAATGGGATGGGGCCTCATCATCCCGGTCATGCCGCGTCTTGTTGCAGAATTGAAGGGCATTGCAATCAACGAAGCCAGCTCATACGGCGCCTGGCTGCTCTTCGCTTACGCCGGTACCCAGTTTCTTTTTGCGCCCTTTGTCGGGAACCTCAGCGACCGCTATGGCCGACGGCCTATCCTGCTTACTTCGATGTTTGGGTTCGCAGTGGACTACGTTTTCATGGCCCTGTCTCCCACTTATGGATGGCTGTTCATTGGGCGCGTCATTGCGGGTCTGACCGGAGCGAGCTTTACAACAGCCGCCGCTTACATCGCGGATGTCAGCACACCGGAGAACCGTGCGAAGAATTTTGGATTGATCGGCGCGGCATTCGGCGTTGGGTTCATCATTGGTCCTGCACTTGGAGGATTGCTTTCGGGTTTCGGGATCCGTGCCCCCTTCTACGCGGCAGCGGGACTTTGCCTGTTGAACTTTCTGTACGGATATTTTGTGCTTCCGGAATCTCTGGATGCAGCGCACCGGCGCGGCTTTGAGTGGAAAAAAGCCAATCCTTTTGGGGCCTTGAAATTTCTACGCAAGAATCCGCTGATTGCAACGCTCGCCGTTTGTTATTTCCTGATTTACCTGGCTGCAATGGCGGTACAGGGAAACTGGAATTTTTTTACCATCTACCGCTTCGGCTGGAGTGAGCGGCTGGTAGGAATCTCCCTGGCTGTTGTAGGATTGCTGGTCGGTGCCGTGCAGGCGGGGCTCACCCGAGTACTGAATCCGCGGCTCGGGGATGTGAAAAGTATTTATCTCGGGCTGGTGCTCTACGCAGTCGGGCTGGCGGGTTTTGGTCTCGCAACGGAAAGCTGGATGATGTTTGCCTTTCTTGTGCCGTATTGTTTAGGAGGTATCGCCGGTCCTTCGCTCCAGTCAACCATGGCCGCACACGTCGCGCGTAATGAGCAGGGGGCTTTGCAAGGCGCGCTGACCAGTTTGATGAGCGTGACCACGGTGATCGGCCCGCTGATAATGAACAACCTGTTCAAATATTTCACTACCTCCAAAGCTCCTTTTTATTTTCCGGGCATCTCGTTCGTGCTCGGAGCGTTTTGTATGTTGCTGAGCCTGCTGATCGCCTGGCAGCTGTTTACCAGGGAGCGCAGCCTGGCTTTGGCCTGACCGCCGGTCAAATCACTTAGATTTGCATGCGCGGATTTATGCCCGAAGAATTGTACAAACACCAGGAGAGTGGGTTCCGTATTGAGGACGGAGTGACCGATGTGTTCCAGGGAATGGAGAACCGGGCTGTCCCTTTATATAGTGAAATCCAGCGAATGGTCGCCGAGCTTGCGGGGGATCATGCACTGGAGAACACCGTTGTCTATGATCTCGGATGTTCGGGAGGCAATAGCATGATCGGAATGAATACGACGGTGGATCCCGGCATACGTTTCATTGGGGTGGACGAATCGGAAGAAATGCTGGAGCAGTGCAAGTCACGCCTGCTGGAACTGGGATTTTCGCGCGACTACGAGCTGCGGCGCGTCGATTTGAACAAGGGCATAAGCATATCGGACGCGTCCGTGGTGTTAATGGTCCTTACCCTTCAGTTCGTACGACCGATCAACCGGGAGAAGCTGCTTCACAATATTTTCGACGGATTAATACCGGGGGGCGTGCTCCTTCTCGTGGAGGAGATCCTCGCCGAGGAGGACGACTTTAACCGCGATTTTCTTAAATATTATTACAATTTCAAGCGCCGGAACAATTTCAGCGACGCCGAGATCACCCGCAAGCGTGCGGCACTGGAAAACGTGCTCGTGCCTTACCGCCTGAGCGAGAATATCATGCTTTTGAAGGAGACGGGATTTTCGCGCATCGAGGTGTTTTTCAAATGGTACAACTTTGCGGGCCTCATCGCCGTGAAGGGCTGAGCAGCAGGCCCATGAATCCTGTTAACTTCCTGCTATCGTAAACAATCCCGCGGCTTTGTTGTTACCTTTACAGTTCCGCGAATCACCGAAAAATATTTTTTTATGATCAAAACAGGCAACCCTATCATCAGTATATATACCGAGATGACTCCGAACCCGGAGACCATGAAATTCGTGGCGAATAAGCTGCTTTATCCCGCGAAGAGCATTGACCTGCCCGACGCTGAAACGGCCCGGGTCTCTCCGCTGGCGACCGAGCTGTTTGGATTCCCGTTTATAAAAGCCGTATTCATTGCGAGCAATTTCGTGACGCTCACGAAAACACCCGAGACCGAATGGACCGACGTGATCCCTTCCATCCGCCAGTTTCTCAAGGAATACCTGGAAGAAGGCAAGCCGGTGGTGAACGAAGAAGAGGTGGCCGCCATGAAAACCGAGAGCAGCAACGATGTGAGCGCAGACGACAGCGATGTGGTGAAGCGGATCAAGGAACTGCTGGATAATTATGTTCGTCCTGCAGTGGAAATGGATGGCGGCGCCATTCAGTTTCGCAGCTATGAAAATGGAGTGGTGAACCTCATGCTCCAGGGAAGCTGCAGTGGCTGTCCCTCGTCAATGATCACCCTCAAGGCAGGCATCGAAGGGATGATGAAGCGAATGGTTCCCGAGGTGAAGGAAGTGGTTGCTGATAGTGAGTGAGAGGCCCCACCCCAGCCCTCCCCCAAAGGGAGGGAGAGGCCCCACCCCAGCCCTCCCCCAAGGGGAGGGAGAATGAGTGGCCCCACTCCGGCCTCCCCCAAGGGGGAGAATGAGTGGCCCCACCCCAGCCATCCCCAGGGGAGGGAGAATGAGTGGCCCCAGTCCGGCCTCCCCCAAGGCAGGGAGAATGAGTGATGAATGCGGACTTCCGACTTTCTACGGACTGACTTCCGCTTTCCGACTCTTCTTCGGACTTCCGTCCTCCGTCTTCCGACTTTTCCAAATCACCCCCCGCTCCTTCAGGTAATTCAGGATGAAATCAAACGCACGTCCGTCGCGGCCAATCAGTTCGGGCGGCAGTATGCCGGTATCGGTTACCATGTCCCTGGCGATCAGATTGACCGCGGCCGTGCATGTAAACCCGGTTGTGCGCGCCATCGACAGCAGCCCTGTCGCCGGGTCGTATTCATCGTACAGGTCGTATTGGATTGTCTGCGGCTTTCCATTCATTTCCCCTCGCACCACCGCGCGCATTACGGTGAATTCGGGTTCGGCCGGCTCCAGCTTCCACTGGTCGATCAACAGCTTGGTAGTAAACTCAAGCGGACTAATATCCACTTCCTTTATCCGATGCGGCTGCGTGTCCAGGAACCCTGCCTGCTGCATGGCGCTGATGAGCTCGATGTGCCCCGGATAGCGAAGCGTCTTTTCTTTCATGAACGGGATGTGGCTCATCGTATGCACCAGCGAGCGAAGTCCGTCCGTATTGAATGCTTCGAGTTCGCCAACCCCATCAATGTAGATGATCTCCCGGTCGCTCATCGCAGGCTTTGTAATGACGTTTCCATTTTCTACGATGCGCGCCGGACGAACGTATTCCTGGATCACGTCCACGGGCGAAAAGGAAGCGCGATAATAAAATGGGGGCTTTGGATATTTCGGCAGGCCACCGACATAGCACTCGAACGAGTTCACGTCCATTTCCGCGGCGTAGCGTCCGAGGATCAGGTTGCTCATGCCAGGAGCAACGCCGCAGTCAGTGATGGCCACCAGGTTTTTTTTCTTCGCCAGCGGGTCCAGCTGCAGGGCGTCTTCAGGAAAAAAGGAAATATCGACCAGGTTTTTCCCCGCCTGCAACACCGCCTCAACGGTTTTATATCCCATGAATCCGGGTACGGCTGTCACCACGATGTCAAAAGGCTGGAGCAAATCATGGTAGATAGCGCAGTCGGCGAGATCGGCGGCGGCCGTAGGGATGTCGGGGTTGTGGCTGGAAAGCAACTCCAGGTTTTCTTTGCTGAGGTCAAAGGCAATAACGTCGTGGTCCCTCGCGAGGTCGAGCGCGATGGCCCGCCCAACCATCCCCACGCCAAGCACAGCGATCTTCATAACTCGAAAATGGAATGCAAAATTAGTGCACGATTTCGCGATTTGGCGCCCGGTACAACCATCGGACGCCCGGATTCGTTATTATTGAGAACATTCCGTACCATATTTCAAGCACGACATGATCTTTTCATTTAATCAATTAAAATTCCCCCTGCGCCTGATGTTGGTCGCGGGCACGCTGCTGTTGTTCGGGTCCTGCTCCGTGAGCAAGAATCCGATGCGCAAGCAGACCCGCCTGCTCGAGCGCGGCAAGCTGAACGAAGACACCAGCTACGTTTACCAGCTTCCCTATGAAGCCGGGACCGCTCACCTTCTGGTGCAGGGTTATTTTGGGCCGTTTTCTCATAAGGAGCGCGCGGCGCTTGACTTTAAAATGAAAAAGGGGACCCGGATACTGGCCGCACGTGAAGGCGTGGTGGTCCGGGTAAAGGAGGACAGTGACCGCGGCGGCTGGAGCAGGAAGTACCGTCAGCAGGGAAACAACATCGTGATCCAGCATGCCGACGGGTCGCGCGCCGGGTACTGGCATTTGCAGAAAGATGGGGCGCTGGTGAACGTGGGTGACACCGTCCGCAAAGGGGACGTAATTGGTTTGAGCGGCGCTACCGGATACGCGGCCATGCCGCATCTTCACTTCATGGTATGGAACTTCGACCGCAACCGTCAGTGGCAGCAGGTGCCCACCCGTTTTCTTACAACCCAGGGAATCAGGTACCTGCGGCCGATGCGGCGCTACCGCAGCATGAACGGCGAGTAGGCTACTTTTGAAGAAATAGTTTCTTGTCGCTCGAAGAAATATACCGCCAGTTTATCCGCAACATACAGGACACGAAATGGCAGGAGTGGGTGAGCACCGTGACGCAAATCGCGAGCGTGTGGTTTGCGCGTCAGAACAATGTACTCGTTTATCCCGTTGGCATTGTCGGCGTACTCCTTGCGGCTTACGTTTACTTTTTTATGGTCCACCCGCCGCTCTACGCGGATGGCGGCCTGAACCTTTACTATTTCGGAATGAGCGTTTACGGGTGGTATAACTGGGTGCAGAAAAAAGACGAAGAGCATTACCGCTATCCGATCAGCTGGTGCACGCGGCGCGAGCTGATGCTTGGAACCGGACTCTTTCTGCTTGTTTGGATCGTTCTGCTTTTTATACTGACACGCCTTACAGACAGCAACACTCCCGTGCTGGATTCGCTCGTTTCGGCCTCGGCAGTGACAGCTATGTGGTGGATGGCAAAACGTAAGATTGAAAACTGGCTGGCATGGATCTTTTCCAACATCGTAGCCATTCCCCTGAATTTTTACAAAGAGCTCATGCTTTTTACACTGATGTACCTGCTGTTCCTGGCGCTGGCCTGGATGGGTTTTCTGACATGGAAGAAGCAGGCCGAACCGATCGCCAATGGACGATAAGTTTGTGATAGAAAGCTTCTGGCAGAAGGCTGACAACTGCGCTACCGTTGCCATTATCAAGGCGGCTATCCTTAAATATGGGATCAATCGTGTGTTCCGCGTTCGAAAAAAACTGAACAGCTATATCATCACCTTTCGCGATAAAAAGATCATTACGCTGACTGATTCGGACCTCCGGAGCATGAACAGTGCGAACGATCTGGTGTTTAGCCGTTACCCCGACAAAAAGAAGAAGGAACAGTTGCACAGGCTAAAGTCCTATGTTTGGCTCTGCTTCGCGGCAATCGTGCGAAACATTCAGCTCAACGGGTACCAGGGAAAAGAATACACCGAATCTGAGGCGATCAACGACTTATTGCTCAAAGGCCTCGACACTTCGCAGTTGCACCGGCTGCTTGGATTGCTTCGAAAAACCCGCTCGGCGCATCGCTTCGCGCTCAGCCATTTGAAGAAACTCAGGAAGCTGAAAGGAGTACTTGTTTACAGCGACGACCACATCGTTGTAGCTTCGTCCGGCTATTATGAAGACTTCGGAACGGCAGTTCCGCTGGGCGACTATGTTCCTGTGCTCAAAGGCAAAAAGGCGAAATACTGGTATGAGCTCCGCTGACATTAAGAAAATAGTGGTGCTGGGCCCTGAAAGCACGGGGAAAAGCAGCCTCTGTGAGCAGCTGGCAAGGCATTACCGGACCGAGTGGTGCCCTGAATACGCACGCGAATACCTGTTGAAACACGGGAAAGATTACAGCTATGAGGATCTGCTGTCCATCGCACAGGGCCAGGTGCGGCTCGAGGACGAATACATTTTCCGCGTGCTCGATCGCCTGCCAACCGGCGCACGTCTTGCATCGCCGGTTTCATTGCTGTTCTTCGACACAGACATGTATGTGATGAAAGTCTGGTGCGAGCATGTGTTTGGGAACTGCCATCCGTTCATCCTGAAGCAGGCGGCGGCGCGGCAATACGATCTTTACCTCCTTTGCAATACCGATTTGCCCTGGGTGCAGGATGAGCTTCGTGAATATCCTGATCCTCATATGCGCGAACGCCTGATGCGGATGTACATTGATATTCTTTCCAACCAGCGTACTCCCTGGAAGCTTGTGACCGGCGTCGAACCGAGGGAGCGATTCCGGAGCGCGGTCGAAGCGGTCGAAGGCATCCTAAGTTGATTACCTGATAATCCGCTGCAGGTCGGGATCTGCTTCGATAAATCCCATTTGCCGGGCGATGAAGCGGGAGCGCGAAGAAATATAGTTCGAGGGCGGACTGACGCGCAGGCGCTTCGGATTGGGCAGACAGGCTGCGATGAGGGCAGCTTCCTGTCGGGTGAGCAAACTTGCCGGTTTCTTAAAATATTTTCGCGCGGCTTCCTCGACGCCGAAAATTCCGTCTCCGGTTTCGATTACGTTCAGATAGACGTGAAGGATGCGCTTCTTACCCCAAGTCAGCTCGATCATAAACGTGAAATATGCTTCCAGCGCTTTTCGAACCCAGCTCCGCCCCTGCCAGAGAAATACATTTTTCGCAACCTGCTGGCTGATCGTGCTGCCACCGCGTATGCGGCCTGGCTTACGGTTGTTGTAGCGCATCGCCTTGCGGATACTTTTCCAGTCGAAGCCATGGTGATCCGCGAAAAGCTGGTCTTCGGCAGCGATGACCGCCAGCTTCATATTGTACGGCACGGATTTTCTCCCGATGTAATCGCGTTTGAGGCCATTGCCGCTGAGCCAGCTTTGCAGCTGTGTGATGGTGATCGGGGGATTCACCCATTTCAGCACAACGATGTACAGCAATTGTGCGATAAAGAGCCAGAGAAAAATGCGGCGAACCCATTTCCAGGCTTTCCTCAAAAGGGGCATACTGTAACGAATCAGATGTGGCCGGTTTGCAGGAAGCGGTTCCAGTCTTCAAGCATTTTCCCCTTCATCACGCGGGGGAACTTGTGCTGGCTGCCAAGCTTGCCCTTTTGGGCCATGAACTCCAGGAATTTTTGCTCGGGCAACTTTTCCAGGAAGATCGCCTTGAGCGCGCTGTCGCGTTCCACTGCGTAATCGTCGTTGAGCACTCGCAGGTGCTGGTCGATCTTGTCCCGAAGCAAATCCGGGTCGATTGCGTCATCGCAGGCGATGTACCATTTGTGCGCGAAGAAATTCTCATAGGGGAAGCCGACGACGGTATATTCGGGGATGGATGTGTTGAGGTCCTCGCTCACCATTTCGATGGCCTTATTCATGTTGTCCACGCTGAGGTGCTCCCCCGTGAGGCTGAGGAAATGCCGGGTGCGCCCGGTGATCGCGATCTCCGACCGTGCCAGATCCACGAACTTGATGGTGTCTCCGATCAGGTAGCGCCAGCTTCCGGCGTTGGTGCTCATGAGCAGTGCGTATTCCTTTCCCTCTTCCACTTCATCAATCAGGAGCGCGTCCGGTTGCGGCATGATGTTTCCCTCTGCGTCGAAGTTCTTTTCATCAAAAGGCACGAACTCGAAAAAAATGTTGTTGTCCAGCACGAGCTGCATGCCTTTCGCGTGTTCTCTTGTTTTGTAAGCGACGAATCCTTCGCTTGAAAGGTAATTTTCAATATACACGATGGGCTTTCCAAGCAGCCGCTCAAACCCTTTCTTGTACGGCTCGAAGGCTACGCCACCGTGGACGAAAAATCCGAGGTTGGGCCAGATCTCATGGATGTTGCGCACCCGGTAATGCTCGATCACCATTTCCATGCACATCTGGCACCAGGCGGGCACACCCACTATGTATCCGATATCCCATTCGCGCGCGTGCTCCACGATCTCATGCAGTTTCTGGTTCCAGTCGGCGATGGCCGCAATGCGACCCCCGGGTTTGTAAAAAGTCTGGAACCAGAAAGGCCTTTTCTTAGCCAGAATGCCGCTCAAATCGCCAGCGTACCATCCCGCCTTTCCTTTTTTGAGATCGGTGGCGCCGCCCAGCATCAGGAATCCTTTTGTCATTGCCTTACGGTTCACGTCCTCGTATGCGAAAAGCGTAAAGAGCTGCTTGATGTAATTGATAGTATTGCTCCGCAGCATTTCCCGGGTCACCGGAATGTATTTGCTCGATGCTTCAGAAGTACCCGAGCTGAGCGCATAGTACTTGATCTTTCCCGGCCAGCTGACGTCGGGGACGCCTTCAAGTGTTTTTTTCCACCATTCATTGTAGATCTTATTGTAGTCATGCACGGGTACAAATTGCTGGAAGGCTTTTTCAGACTGACGGCTCAGCAGGGCCTCGTCGAAGCGGTAATGCTGTCCAAACTCCGTGAACCGCGCCTTGCGGAGCAGCTTTTTGAGCACCTTGAGCTGTTGACGGCGCGGGTTGTTTTGAGGGATGCGCAGCGCCGCAGCAATTGCACGGGGAAGTTTTATGTCGATGATGCTCGCCAAGGCCGGGTAAAGTTAATACTGTTTTGTGCTCGTTGCCAATGAGTAAATGGAATCACGCCTGCCCGAGTTGGCGATAGGAACGGGCGATCAGCTTCAGGTCGTGCACGAGCTCGTAATCCCGCGCGTACCATAGATCGAGCATGCGCAAACTTTGTTCGGGAAGATCCGGGCTGTCATGAGCCGGGCGCCCGTTGCAGGCTATTACGGGCGGGCGCAGCGCAGGCAGGTTTTTCTCCGGCAGCGCATACCCCACCCAGGTGCGGCGACCCAATAATACGCTGAAACAGTTTCCAAAAAATTTACCCGGCCGCCGGACGAATACAAAATGTAAGGGGAAGCTGAGGAGTGCCAGCGCCGAAATCGAAACATCCGCGAGCCGCTTCAGCCTTCGTGTCTGCGCTCTGCCTAAATTGAAGCCGTTTTCGGTGGAAAGTGCTTCACCACTGCGGTCCCGGGAATCGCTTCCCACAATACTGTGTGCCCCGGCAGCGTGAAACTTAATTTTCGTCCGCCGCGGAAGCTGCTGAACTGTTTCAATGATCTCGCGAAATGAAAGGGCGCCCGCGCAAAAGATCACTTCGCGAAATGGAATGGATCGCGAGATCGCGGAAATATTTTTCCAGCTGCCCACCGTACCGGTTTCATTTTCTGACACCGCTACGCGTCCGATCACGGTTTCCTGCGCTCCCACCTGTTGCAGCAGCGAAAGCAGCTCGCGGTATTCTTCGGGAGAGCCAACCACCAGCGTCCCGGGTCGCGAGGGTTTTTCCGAATAGGCCACGATTACACCCTGCCGCACCAGTAGCCATCGCAGGATACTAATCAGTACAAAGGCGAGCAGGGCTCCGAATAAGATAATGGCACGGGAAAAGCGGTATTTCTCCGGGAGCAGCGCATAAACCGCAAGCAATACCAGCGTGGCCAGCACGGTGGAGCGGATGAGGCCTGATCTGCGGAAGGAACGGTCGTAAAGACCGGCATAGTAAGCGGTAAGGAGGTAGACTGCCGTGAATGCGGGGAACGCGATCCAGAGGAGCCGGTTCTCATAAAGGACATCAGGCTTTACGTACTGGTTCCAGAAACTTTTTACCAGCCAAAAGGAAAGCAGGATGAGCCCCGCGTCGAGCAACGGAAGGCCAATGCGACGGATGAATCCGCCCACAGCGGTCATCAAAGCGCGCAACCAGATGGCGAGCTGTACAAAGAAATTAAACAGCCCTGCCCTGCTGCTGCCATAATGCTTGCTCACGAAAACGCTCATGGCTTTGTAGAACATGCGTACATAATTCACGCTACCCTTTCGCGTGCTTTCCCCTTTGAAATGAATGATTGCCGTTTGAGAGAAATAATAATTCCGAAATCCCGCCTGCTGGATGCGGTAGCTGAGATCCACGTCCTCACCGTACATAAAAAACCGCTCATCGAACCCGCCGACTTTTTCGAACACTTCGCGACGGACCATCATAAAGGCGCCCGCGAGCACATCCACCTCATGGTCACGGTCCTTGTCGAGATGACCGAGGTGGTATCTGGAAAAAATCCTTGAACGGGGAAAAAGCCTCGCAAGGCCGAAAAGCTTGTACAGCGAAGTAAGCGGCCCGGGAAAGGAACGCTTCGATTCCGGGAGAAAGTGCCCGCTTCCGTCGAGCATTTTCACCCCAAGCGCGCCAGCTGCCGGGTGAAAGTCGAGAAAAGTCATGCATTTGTGAAAGCAATCCTCCGGCACGAGGGTGTCCGGGTTGAGGAAGAGCAGGTTTTTTCCTTTCGCCATACGTGCTCCCTGGTTACACGCCCGCGCGAATCCCAGGTTCTCATTATTTGCCACGAAGCGGACGTTGGGAAACAGGCCTTTCAGATGGTCTGCGCTGTTGTCTGTCGAATGGTTGTCGATCACAATGACCTCCATCTGCAGATCCGCCGATGCCCGCGTGACGGAATGCAGGCACTGCTCGAGGAAATGTTTTACGTTGTAGTTCACTATGACTACCGAAAGCTGCATCCTGTCGCCAAATCTAGTCTCAATTCACCATATCCCGGAGCGCCAATCCAGTATCTTTGACCATGTTCAAATCCACCCTTATAGAGGCAGTGCAGGCAGGGGCCGCAGAGATCATGCGGTATTTCAACCGGCAGTTTTCAATCAGCAATAAAGAAGGCGTAAATAATCTCGTGACCGAAGCGGATCACAGCGCTGAAAAAGCCATTCTCGAAGTGATTCACCGGGCATTTCCCGACCACCAGATCCTCAGCGAAGAAACCGGCGCGATCGTGCAGGATTCCACCTACAAATGGCTTATCGATCCGATAGACGGAACGGTGAATTTCGCCCATGCGATTCCGATCAACTGTGTTTCCATCGGGATCGAATACAATAACGAACTGATCATGGGGGCAGTCCTGAATCCACACCTCAACGAATTGTTTTTTGCGGAAAAGGATCGCGGCGCGTTTCTGAATGATTTGCCGATCAGCGTCAGCACGCAGACGCGCGTGATCAATGCGTGCCTTGTCACCGGGTTCCCCTACACCTATATTAATATGCCGAATGGGCCGATCGAAATCTTCGAACGTTTCATACGGAAAGGAGTTCCGGTGCGCCGGCTGGGTTCCGCAGCGATCGATCTCTGCTGGGTGGCGGCGGGAAGGTTCGATGGGTTTTATGAGCATAAGCTTGAACCCTGGGACAGTGCTGCCGGTGCGCTGATCGTTCAGGAGGCAGGGGGGATGGTATCCGACCACGAAGGAAAGCCGTTTTCGATCTACCAGCATAAGATCCTCGCCACCAATGGCAGGATACACGCTGAAATGTTGGACATAATCAACAACCGGAAGGAGCTTTGAGTTCCGGGTATCGTCGTTACTTTGAACAGGAATTGATTACCGAAATGGCAGAACGCACGGAAATATCCTCGCTTGGAGAATTCGGACTGATCGAGCACGTTACCAGGAACGTGGAGCTTCAGAACGCGTCTTCGGTGGTCGGTGTTGGGGACGATGCGGCCGTGATCGATCATTTCGGCCGGCAGACCGTTGTGAGTACGGACATGCTTGTTGAAGGCGTGCATTTCGACCTGATGTACACTCCGCTCAAGCACCTGGGCTATAAGAGTGTGGTCGTCAATCTCAGCGATATCTATGCAATGAACGCTGTGCCAACGCAGGTGCTGGTAAGCATTGGGCTGAGCAATCGTTTCAGCGTGGAAGCGGTTGACGAGTTTTACGATGGAGTGTACACTGCCTGCCGGAAGTACGGGGTGGACCTGGTGGGAGGTGATACCAATTCTTCTCAGAAAGGGTTCATTATTTCAGTCACCGCACTTGGCGAAGTAGCGCCGGAGAAATTCGTTCGAAGGGGGACCGCCAAAAAAGGTGACCTGATTTGCGTCAGCGGCGATCTTGGGGCAGCTTACCTCGGGCTTCTGTTTCTTGAACGCGAGAAAAAAATCTTCATGGAAAGCCCGGGAGTGCAGCCCGACCTCGAAGGAGAGTCGTATGTGATCGGCCGGCTGTTGAAGCCGGAGGCCCGGCCTGACGTAATTGAGTTTTTTCGCAACTCGGGGATCCTGCCCACCGCTATGATGGATATAAGCGACGGGTTGAGCTCAGAGATCCTGCACATCTGCAAGGGATCTTCGCTGGGTTGTGTGCTGTATGAAGAAAAAGTCCCCATCGCGCAGGAAACCAGGAACGCAGCCTTCAAGTTTGAGATCGATCCGACCGCGTGTGCGCTCAGTGGCGGGGAGGACTACGAGCTTCTGTTTACGATCGCTCAGTCGGATCATGAAAAAATCGTCTTAAATCAGGAAATTAGTGTTGTCGGATACATGACCGACGCCGTCGAGGGATCGCAGATCATTACGAAGGGCGGCAACCGTTACCCGATTACAGCCCAGGGCTGGAATCATACTAAGAACCCGTGATAAACCCAATTTTCAGGATGATGTGGCGATTGTGTACCCTGGGATTTGTCTCCGTATCGCTGTTCAGCTGCGCCGTCAGCAATTCCCAGTTTTCCGTTTCGAAGAAATATTCTCCGCAGGAACTCGAAAAGGATTTCCACGTTTACCGCACCTTGCTCGAGGAGCTGCACCCCGGATTGTACTGGTACACACCCCAAGACAGCATGAACATGTATTTCGAAGAAGTAAAGCAACAGCTGACTGATTCGCTCACCGAGCTGGAGTTCCGGAAACTGCTCACGTACGTAACGTCAAAGATGCATTGCGGGCATACGACCGTCCGGTCTTCGAGACGCTACGCCCGCTATGCCGACACGGCGCGCTCGCGGGTGTTTCCTCTGAGCGTAAAAGCATGGGCGCCGGATACTGTGGTAGTCACGTCGAATTTGAACCGCCGTGACTCGCTGGTGCGGCGGGGAGTACTGCTGCACCGGGTAAATGGCGTGCCCGTACCGCAGCTCGTGGCGGCATTCTTTCAGTACATTTCATCCGACGGGAACAACCTCACGCATAAATATCAATCCATCAGCAATCGCGGCACTTTTGGGGGATTGCACCGGCTGCTGTATGGCGCGTCGGCCGCGTACCAGGTTGAATTCAGCGACGAAAGCGGAGTGCGAAAGACGCTGTCCATCCCCGCATACGATCCTACAACAGACACGGCGGGAAGAGCCGCGCTTACGGCCGCACGAAGGCTTCCGACCCCTTCACGCCGCGAACGGAGGGAAAGAAGGCTTAATTCGGTCAGGCAATTGAGAATTGATACGCTCAACCAGACAGCCTTTCTTGACCTCACGTCTTTTGGCAGAGGATACCGGCTGAAACGGTTTTACCGCGAGACCTTTCGGAGATTGAAAGAAGACAAACTTCCTTACCTCGTGATCGACCTGCGGAGCAATGGCGGAGGCAGCGTGACGAATTCCACTTCGTTGTCGCGCTACATTGCGAGCAAACCCTTCAAGGTTGCCGACTCGCTTTACGCGATCCGGAAGCGGGGGTCGTACAACGAGTACATTCAGTATGATTTCTGGAATCGCATCTTCATCACCCTCTTCGCGCGAAGGCGAAAAGACGGAAAATATCATTTCGGATATTTCGAGCGGCACCATTTCAGGCCTCGAAAGAAAAATCACTATGACGGGAAGGTGTACGTGCTGACGGGGGGCAATTCATTTTCTGCCAGCACGCTTTTCGTTTCGTCTGTTCGCGGGCAGCAGAACGTGCGGCTGGTTGGAGAAGAAACGGGAGGCGCGGCGTATGGAAACACGGCCTGGCTGATACCCGACGTGACGCTCCCGAAAACAAAGATTCGTTTCCGTCTGCCGCTGTTCCGGCTGGTGATTGACAGGGATCTGCCGAAGAATGGACAGGGAGTACAGCCCGATGTGACGGTAGGTCCCACGGTGGAGGCCATCCGTTCAAACAAAGATTTCAAAATGGAAGCGGTGCTGAAGCTGATCCGTAACGAAAGAAACGGGGTTCGCCCGCAGTAGGGGAAAGTGGTTGCTCATCCCTCATAGATGCGAAACTTATCCGCGTCTTTCCAAAAAGGAAGCTTTTGGCGCACTTGTTCGAGCCGTTCCCGTTCCAGGATCACGCTGAATATGTCTTCTTCATCCTTTTTGTAATAAAGGATTTCTCCCATCGCATCCACCACAAGGCTTTCTCCCGAATGATGGATCTGGTTTCCGTCGGTACCGACACGGTTCACGCCGATGACGTAGCATTGATTCTCGATGGCGCGCGCCTGCAGGAGGGTTTTCCAGGCATGTATCCGGCGTTCCGGCCAGTTGGCCACGTATATCAGCACGTCGTACTCCGGTGAATCGCCGCTGCTTTCGGGCGGACGCTGGCGTGCCCAGACAGGGAAGCGAAGGTCATAACAGATGAGTGCGTTGAATCTCCACCCGTTAACAGAAGTGATCAATCGTTTGTTCCCGCGCTGGTAATGCCGGTCCTCTCCCGCGTAAGCGAAAAGATGGCGCTTGTCATAGTAGCCCACATCACCGTTGGGTAATACCCACAACAGGCGGTTGAACCAGGCCTCGCGGCCGTCCGCATCGTGACGAGGATCGTGAATGATCACGCTGCCGGTAAGAATGCAATTCATTTCGGCTGCCTGCTGCTTCATCCATTGCACTGTTGGTCCGTCCATGGTTTCCGCCAGCTTTGCAGGATTCATGCTGAAGCCGGTGCTGAACATTTCGGGCAGCACCACTACGGAAGGCTTTGTGCTGATGCTGCGAATCTTTGATTCAAACATTTCCAGGTTGGCGTCCCTGTCTTCCCAGTGAAGGTTAGCCTGTATTCCGGCGATCGTGATCGATTCGTTCATGAATTTCAATTGCTGTTATGCATAAGCGTTTGCACTAAAGATACAAACGCGCTGACTGCCGTCGCCATCCGCCGCGGCACTGTCTTTGCCCTGTTGAAATGAAACCCGTAGTCTATGAGAAAACATAATTACCTCTTGGCGCTGGTGGGCGTGGTGCTCTTAGGCATCCCGGCAAACCCGCAACAGCACATTATCGCAGAAAAGGACAATACGCATCCGGAGATTGAAATGCAGGCAACCGGGCTGGGGCTGATCGCAGCTCTTTCGGCGGAACGTGGAAATGGTATCAACGAAATCCGGTGGGCGGCACGACGGGAAGACCAGGTGAGAAAATACATTGTGGAATACAGCATTGACGGCATTAATTATCAGGCTGCGGGTGAGGTGCTCGCGGGCAACGGGAGTTACTTGTTTCGCCACCACCTGATCGATAACAATCCGGCGATCTACCGCATCCGCGCCGAACAGTTGAATAACCGGTTCTTTATTACGCCCGGCATTTTGCTGCCGGGAGCAAACATTTCCCCCGTAAAAATTTACCCGACGGTTGTCGAGACCCGGCAGATCTACATTGATTCTTACTGGCCCATTGAGCGGGTGAATATTTATTCTTCTGGCGGCGCCCAGGTGTATGCGCGAGATCTGAACGGGCAACGTGATCATATTTCACTTCCACTGCCGTCACTGGCGCGGGGCATGTACTGGATGTCGTTGCACGGAAGAGGCTGGCGAACGACGGAAAAATTTCTCGTGAAGTAAACTAACGAATGCCCAGCCCGCGCAACGCCTCGATCACTGCGGCACGCTCGTATCCCTTGCGGAGGAGGTATTCCGTCGTTTTCTTTTTTCTTATTTCCGAAGATTCATCTTTCAGGGAACGAAACTTTTTGTCTGCGAGCTTCCGGATCGAGGAATCGTAGTCATTTGCTTCAAGTTGTCCCACCGCTTTGCGGATGCAATAGTGGTTGATCCCTTTTTGCCGAAGTGCTTCGATAATCCGGTGCCGGCCCCAATGTTTTATCCTAAACTTTCCCCTTGCGAAAGCAATAGCGAAGCGCTCTTCGTTCAGGTAGTTCTCAGTGATGAGGGTGGCAATGATCTCATCCTCTTCTTTTCGCCAGACTCCAAGGCTCGCCAGTTTCAGGCGGACTTCCAGGTGACAACGCTCCTGGTAGGCGCAGTAATGCTTCAGCTTTTGGAGCGCCTGTTCGGAACTGAGCTTTTTTCGGTGGATCATCGTGAAAAACTTTGCAGGAGCCTTTATTCTTCCAGGCGCGGAAGGCAGCCGTACTGGCGTTTGAGAATGCCGTCGTACTGGTCCGCCTGCGTGAACAGACGGCGGAAAGTTTCGACGCCGGACTCCATGGTCATGTCCAGATCATAAATGATGCGCGAAAGCACGATGTTCTGTTTTACGCAGCTGAAAACCATTCCATTGAGCCGGTAATTCTCCTGGAGCAGAAAAAGATAAAGCGGCTTGATCTTTTCGGCCTCCGCCGGGAGGTGACAGAGGTACGCGTCGCCGGCTACAAAATAATTTTCCGAGTTGTAGCTGATCTTAATTTTCGCCGAGCCTTCCTTTACGCTCCAGTTATTCGGGCCTTCCCGCGAGAGCTTCACATTTTTTCCCAGCGATTTCAGGATATCCTCGATTGTTTTCGCAGCGCCCACAGATTCTAATTCTGTTTCCGGCATTTCGGGAAGCTTCACTTCCGTGCCGCAGCTGGGACAGTATTTCCCCGATTCAATATTCTTTTGTGTCACGAGGTAACCGCAGCTGAAGCAGCGCGTAGTTGGTTCTCCCTTGTGCGGCAAATAAATCTCCAGCGCTTCGCGCAGATAGCTCACCGGCAGTGCAAATCCCAGGTTGTCGCCGCCGCGGATGATGAATGAATTTACGCCGACTACTTCCCCTTTGGCGTTCACCAGCGGTCCGCCGCTGTTGCCCGGATTGATCGCTGCGTCGATCTGGATGAATTTGAGTCCTTCGCGGATGCGGTCCACTTTTGATATTACACCCTGCGTAGCGGTGTAGTTCAACCCATAGGGATGCCCGATCGCAAGCACCAAATCGCCATCGCGCAGGCTTTCGTACCGTCCCAGCTGGATATCCGGAAGCTCTACGTCCTGCGGGGCCTCGAGAAAGGCCAGGTCGTGCTTGGGATCGGTATACCAGACCCGGGCGATGCGCTTATCGAAATTCTTCCCGCCAATCGTGACCTCGGGATTTTCCCCGACCACGTGCTCGTTGGTGATCACGAGACCGTAGTCTTTTATATAAAAGCCGGTCCCGGTACCCGTCTGTGTGGCGATCTGGATAATTGCCGGCTGGAATTTCTCTATGATCTGACTGCTCTCCATTTTATTTTCCCTCCATGTTCAATGCAGCAAGCTCATTGGTAAATGAAAGGTTGAAGTTCAATAGCGAGTCAAACTTCACGTTTTGCGTGTTAAAATTCATGAGCGGGTACTTCGATTTCCAGGGCTCCTGAATGTCTTTAATCCGCTGGATGATCTCGCTTATTGCAAATTGGTTCTTGTAATGATCGTAGTACACTTCGGTGTAGCCGAGCGCCAGGAAATACTCCACGTAATTGATGGTCATCAGCAGGTGGAAGAGTTCTGTGACCACCCGGGGAAGGCTGTAGGAATATTGGCAGTACGCGATACCATACTCGGCGATCTGAGTTCCGATAAAATGATAGTTATTGTCGCGGTACCAGCTCCCGTTGTCGTTTGCGGCGCGGATGGCGTCGGCGATCGTCTTGTAAGGCTGCGGCGAGGTAATGGCGAACGTGTGCCTGGAGCGGAACAGGTATTGAAAAATATCTTCCTTGCTCTTCGACTGAAGTTTTTTGAACTCGCTGGTCATGTCGCGGTTCTTTTCCACGATCGGCCGGTCGTCTTTTTTGAAATAGAGGTAGGAGATATTTTCCAGGTCGTGCAGCAACTTTCCCTCAGGTGAAAGGAGGTAGTCGATCTTGTAAGCCAGGTTAAGCAGCAGGTAAGCGATCCCGCCCGAAAATTTGTCGGCGTCCAGTGCCGCGACCGCGTCCAGGGTTTCCTTGATCCACTTCTGGAACCACTCGTATTTCACCTCCCTCTCGTGCTGCGGAAGCGGGAAGAGATGTTCGATGTCGGTGGTTTGAAGAATGCTGAAGTCCTGCACAAGCAGATCGTCCTGTTTATCGCCCTTCGTTGCGAGTTCTTTGAGCCCGTAGTAAAGCTTGCTGGGATTGGCCGTCTGCACATCGCTGTCGAACCGCATGCAAAGTCGCTCGCTGTCCAACGCGAAGCGGCTGTAGTAGAGGCTGAAATTCATTTCAAGGAGCCGGCGCATCACGGGCACTGAGGGCTGAGGCATGCGCGCGAGGGTCACCTCGGCGCAAAATTTCCGGGCGTCGAACTGGCCGCGCACGATCTTGGATCCCTGGTAGCATTCAAACCTCCCTTCGGGGCCGGTACGTTCATAACGGACATTCTGCTGAGTCTCGTCGCGGATGTAATCGAAAAAAGCGTCGAAGCTTTCGGGAAATTTTCTCTCCTTGAACAGGATTTCCGCTTCTGTCCAGCGATTGACTTTTGAAACGGATTTGTTGTTGTCGGAATAACGGCCGAAGCTGATTTCTGGAGCTGGTTGTGGTGCTGCTTTCGTCTTTTTCCTGCCAAATAGTTTATCCAGCATAGCCCTTAAAAAATAGCCGTAGAGTCCGGCAAGTTACGAAAGAAGCAAACGAGAAATAACCCGTTTTTACGGGCGAATCCGGATGTGCATGGTGGTGCGATCGGAGCGAAATGCACCAGCTTTCCCGCCCCCCTGCACAGCGACTTGGCTGTATACCAAAAATCAGTAGTTTCGCCCAAACGCATGCCGAATGAAGTTCATTGTATCCTCTTCCTCATTACTGAAACAATTGCAGCACATAGCGGGAGTGATCAATGCAAATACCGTGCTCCCCATCCTCGAAGACTTTCTTTTTGAAGTGGAGAAGAACAAGCTGACTGTCGTGGCCACCGACCTGGAGACGGTGATGAGGGTACAACTGGACATCGAATCCAGGGAAAGCGGCAAGGTCTGTATCCCCGCGCGCATCCTGATCGATTCGCTCAAGAACCTCCCGGACCAGCCACTGAGCTTCAACATTGATAAAAATTACGGAATTGAGATCACGAGCGACAACGGTAAGTATAAGGTAATGGGGGAGAACCCGGACAATTTCCCGAAGGAACCCGTGGCCGACGATACTACTTCCTTCACGATGCCCGCCGAGGGTCTGGTGACTGCGATCAACAAAACACTTTTCGCCACGAGCAACGACGACCTGCGGCCGGCCATGACGGGCGTTTTTTTCGAGCTGGACAAGAAAGGCCTGCAGTGCGTGGCCACGGATGCTCACCGCCTGGTGCGGTACAAGCGCAAGGATGTAAGCTGTCCAAAAACCGATTCCTTTATAGTTCCGCGTAAGCCGCTCGGGCTGCTGAAGACAGCCATCCCGGCGAATGGAGATGAGATCGTGGTGAATTATAACAGCAATCACCTGTTCGTGAAGCACGGCACCACGCAAATGAGCTGCCGCCTTATTGACGCGCGCTTCCCCGACTACAAAGTCGTAATCCCCGCGGACAATCCCTACAGGCTCACGGTAAACCGCCAGGATTTCCAGAGCGCGCTCCGGAGGGTGAGCGTGTTCAGCAACAAGAGCACGAACCAGGTGGCGCTGAACATCAGCGGAAGCGAGCTGCAACTGGCTGCGCAGGACGTGGATTTCAGCTTTGAGGGAAATGAGCGCATGAAATGCCAGTACAGCGGTGAAGACATCGTGATTGCTTTCAATGCCCGGTTTCTCATCGAGATGCTGAACGCGGCGGAAAGCGATGAGGTGGTGCTCGAGCTCTCGACTCCCACGAAAGCCGGCATCCTGAAGCCTTCCGACCAGGACGAGAACGAAGAGCTGCTCATGCTGGTGATGCCCCTGATGTTAAATCAGTAAGTTTCCGATTTTTGCAATGCCAGGCTCACTCCTGCAGTGGGCTTTTTTAGTTTGACGCCATGGCCTTTGTGCTTTTGAAAAGCTTTTCCAACTACGTGGACGCTAACATCGCCCTCGGGGTCCTGCAGCAGGAAGGTATCAATTGCCACCTGGAAGATGAGCACATCGTCACTCTGATCAACATGGCCTCTGGTATCCGGCTCATGGTGCACCATAGTCAACTGGACAGGGCGAGTGCGATTCTCCGGGAAACAGCGAAGCCTCTATGTCCGGAATGCGGCGGGGAAATGGTTATACCTGGTGAGGAAGAACCTGAAAAGAGGCGGTCAGTTTTAAAGTCGCTTCGCGCTCTATTCAAGAAAACTGCTCCCGACCATACGACGTACCGCTGCGTCAATTGCGGGCGTAAATTTGACCTGTCTTCGTAATTTTTTGAACCATGTGGGACAAGATCATCAGCTATTTTTCCACCCTGGAACAGCGGCCACTGGAGCGGATGGCAATTCTCGTGGGCGGGCTGATGCTCTTCTGGGTCATCGAAGGGGCCATTCCACTGCTGCGGCTTCGGTATCGCAAATCAAAACTGAGGCATGCGGTGGTGAACTTCAGTTTCACCGTCATCCACCTGGTGATCCATACTTTTCTTGCGATATTGATCGTACTGATCAGCGACTGGTGTGCGGCGACCGGATTCGGACTGGTGTACTGGACCGGCGCGGGCACATTAGGGACGATTGTGATTTCGTTTCTCGTTCTCGATCTTTTCGGCGGATGGATGGCTCATATCACGGAACATAAGATTTTTCCGCTCTGGCGATTTCACATCGTCCACCACGCGGATAACAATGTGGACGTTACAACCGGCCTTCGCCACCACCCGGTCGAGAGCGTATTGCGGGGGATTTTCTTTTTTATGGGCATTTTTGTCAGTGGGGCACCCATGTATGCGGTGATGATCTTCCAGACCCTGCTCATCCTTTCCACTGCTTTTACGCACGCGAACATCAGCCTTCCGCGCTGGCTGGACCGCACACTCAGCTACGTGCTTGTTTCTCCCAACATGCACAAGGTGCATCACCATTGGAAGCAGCCTTACACCGACAGCAACTACGGTTCGGTGCTGTCGATCTGGGACCGGCTGTTTGGCACCTTTCGCTCGCTCGAGCCCAATCAAATCCGCTACGGACTCGACCGGCACTACCCCAACGAAAAGGACGAGGATTTTCTGACGCTGCTGAAAAAACCTTTTCAAAAACTCGATTAGCGCGCAGTTTTTTCTATGTTCAAGCTGTGCTCTTTAAGCGCGCTACATATTGCCATTTTTCCAAAGCAAAACGATCCGGAAAGAAACAGCCACTGGCAGCATTCTTGAGCCCATTGGAAAAAACGGCTATGAAAAAGAAATTGCGCGACCGGCACCTCGGTCCCCCTTCTGAAGCGAACAGGGACAAACACATCAATTTTGTCGCCATCGGGAATCAAGACGCAGACCCGGCCGCAGATTACGAAGATTCGCGGGGAGCTCCCCGAAGAAACCGCAAGCAGCGAACGTCCTACAAGGGATCAAACCGTGGGAATCCACGTTAACCATAAAAAAATCATATGCCGAATCGAAGAAGAAACAGGCGAGGCGAAAAAACTACGGATCGCGAAAACCGCACGGGTCGCAACAGCCCGGAGCAGACCAGCTACCGGAAATTGCGGGATAATTTGCGCAACCAGCCGGATCAAAGCATCAGTACTGCAGACGATACGGCCGGCGGAATTTACAGCAAGACCCGCAAGCGCGATGACGAAGTAAGAAATGAAGACACCCGCGGCGGACGGTAGAACATCAACTCATGGCAACTACCGCGATGCATTGGGACCCGAAACCAAGAAGCAGTCCCAGGTATATCTCCTTTTGCGTATGATCGGAAATGAGCAGACGGGCGGTGGTTACCAATCCCGCGATGAAGACGGCGATGCAGAGGTAAAGCCCGATGTCGGGGGTACGAAGCGCCAGGTAGCCGCAATAGCAAAGCAATATTCCCATAGCAATCGTGTGCAAGCTGATCTTTAGATAAATATTGGCCAGAATTGCCAGGCTTGCCGCGATCCAGACCCCAAGCGGCAGCATCACGGCTTCCGTTGGGCGGTCCGGAAGATTACGCCAAACGTGCCAGATCCAGAAATACCAGATTCCTGTCGCCACGAGCGGGATGATCCGGTCTTTTTGCGTTCGAAGGAAAATGCTGTCGACGAATTTCACTGCCCGTAGCAGCAGCACGGTTACCAGTGGGAAAAACGTAAACATGACAAATGCCTGAGCCAGGGCGATCGATTTTTCCCAGCCGCTGTACCCGGCGAAAAGGAAAGGATGCAGGTAGAGAATAAAAACTACTATGTAAACAGGTACAAAAACAGGGTGGAACGCATAAGACACTACGGCTGCCAATACCCGCAGTGGCGCCGGGGGAGTCGGCTTTTCCCGCCATTCCCCAAGTCTGTGTTGTTCGTTTACCGCGAGAGACATGGAGCGCAAAGTAACGGCATTCAGAAAAAACCGATAATTTGTAAATTTGCTGCCCCATGAACATTGCCCCGAATTTTCCACCATCAGAAAATCTGCAGGCATGAGGCGCATATTTCTGGCAGCCGCGTTGCTGTGTTTCGCTGCTTCGGCTTTTTCACAAACCGCGTACGTAAAAAAATACAAGCATTTAGCGCTGGAGCTTTCAGGCGAGTATGGGATACCCGCTTCCGTGATCCTGGGTATCGCTATTCATGAATCGGGTGCAGGCAGCAGCCGCAACGCCAAATTGCTGAACAACCACTTCGGCATCGTCGGAAAAAACAAATTGCTGAAGGAAAAAGGGATTCGTTCGGCTTACAAGCAATACGACGACGTGAAAGATTCCTACAAGGACTTCTGCAACGTAATCCGGCGAAAAAGGTTTTACGAAACGCTGCGCGGCGAGAGCGATTACCGGAAATGGGTGGACGCGATCAGCAAGGCCGGTTACTCGGTGATTCCGGAAACCTGGAAGCACCGGGTGCTCGAAACGATCCGGCGGAGTGAGCTGTGATAGTCGGAAGTGCCGGCGGCCGCTCAACAGTCGGGAGGCGGGAGAGTCAGCTGGCCGGTGGATTTGATAAAACAATACCCTGTCGACCCATCAACCTTTCAACTTCCCTCTACAACTCCTTCCTCAACCTTGCCACCGGGATATTGAGCTGCTCGCGATACTTCGCCACGGTGCGCCTGGCAATGTTGTAGCCCCGCTCCTGCAGCAATTCCGTGAGCCGCTCGTCGCTCAACGGTCGCTTCTTGTGTTCGGCTTCAATCAGGTTGCTTAGGATCTTCTTTACTTCACGCGTGGATACTTCCTCTCCCGAATCGGTACTCAGGGATTCACTAAAGAAAAATTTTAGCCGGTAAGTTCCAAACTCTGTCTGGACAAATTTGCTGTTGGCCACCCGGCTCACCGTAGAAATGTCGAGGTTGGTCTTCTCGGCAATGTCCTTCAGGATCATTGGCCGCAGCGTGGTTTCATCCCCTGTCAGGAAAAACTCTCGCTGGTGCTCCATGATCGCATTCATCGTGCTCAGGAGAGTGTGCTGCCGCTGCTTGATGGCATCAATGAACCACTTGGCGGCGTCAATTTTTTGCTTGATAAAGAGCACGGCTTCCTTCTGGCGCTTGTCCTTCTTGCTGCCGCGGTCGTACTCCTTGAGCATGTCGCGGTAGCCCTCGCTGATGCGGAGCTCGGGAGCATTCCGGGAGTTCAGGGTGAGCTCGAGCTTCCCGTTGTTGTTATAAATAAAGAAGTCGGGAACAACATAGCTCTCTGCCTTGTTGGTCGCGCTCACAACACCCCCCGGTTTGGGGTTCAGCTTCGTGATCTGCTGCATCACTTCGCGGAGCTGGTCGTCGTCGAGGTTCAGCCCCCGCTGGATCTTTTCGTAATGTTTCTTCGTGAACTCGTCGAAATATTTTCTCACGGCCAGCATGGCGGTATCCACTTTCTTACCTTCATCCTTCTGGCGCTGCAGCTGAAGCAGCAGGCATTCCTGGAGGTCGCGCGCCGCAACTCCGGCCGGGTCGAATTGCTGGATCTTTTTGATGATCGCTTCCACTTCCTCTTCCGTGGCAGGGATATTCTGTCGAAACGCCAGGTCGTCGACAATGGCCGGGGTTTCGCGGCGCAGGTAACCGTCTTCGTCGATACTTCCGACAATTTGTTCCGCGATCTTCCTCTCGCGCTCGTCGAGATTCAGCAGGCCCAACTGGTCGCGCAGCAGGTCGTAAAAGCTGGATTCCGTCTTGAACGGCAGCTGTCGTTTGTCGTCTTCTTCAGGGTAATTGTCGTCGCGCAGGCGGTAGTCCGCTACGTCGTCATCGCCGGCGTTGAGGTACTCGCTGACGTCAATGTTATCGTACTCATCCTCGCTCCCGTCTTTTTCCGCTTCCGCTTCGGGCGCCTCGGCAAATTCATCTTTCAGGTCATCCGCAGCCTCATCGTGCTTTTCTTCTTCCATTTCCAGCGCGGGATTTTCCTCGAGCTCTTCCTTGATCCGTTCTTCAAGATTTGCGGTCGGCACTTGCAGCAACTTCATTAGCTGGATCTGCTGCGGCGATAGTCTCTGTAAAAGTTTCTGATGTAGTCCCTGGCTGAGCGCCATTTCCTCTTAAGTTTTTTGGTTCCTGACCGTGGCAGAATTCTGACTTCGGGAGTGTGTTGGAGTCAAAAAACCGGCCAATTATCAAAAATCAGGCCGTAAAATTAATAACATTTCCAAAAGGGCCGCGGCAACGTTCGCATAAAAGAATTGTTGTGCGCTGCACGCACGGAAATTTCACTCATACCTGAGCGTTCTTCCACGGAGAAGGAATATTTTTTCCCTTATCAAGAAATTTTCGCCACAAACAAAATCTTCGGTCGTTGAATAAAGCGAAGTTTTCGTCAGGCGCATGACCGGTAATAAAGACGAAGAACCCCTTATTCCCTTCCTTGTAAGCCTGCCGGGATTGTGACCAACCGGGTCATTAATCAGCCTTACGTTCGGCGCACATGTTAAAGCTGGTTTAAATGCAAAATCTTCATTTCCCGGTGCCCCGAAATAGTTGCAATTTTGTCACTTAACCCCCTAATCCTCCGGTTGTTGAAAAGGTGCCTATGTTTGCTGACCCTCAGCCTGTTACTGCAGGCTTTTGCTTTTGGGCAAACCTTTTCACTCAGCGGTAAAGTATTTGACAAGCAGCTTCAGCCCATTGCATTTGCGAGCGTTCAGATCAAAGAGCTGAGGCTGGGAGTTCTGACCCGCGAGGATGGCAGCTTTTCTTTTGATCTTGAGGGGGGCAAATACGATGTGATTGTAACCATGGTGGGATTTGAGCCGCAGCTTGTTTCCATCAGTCTCACGCAAAACCAGGAACAGAATTTCATTCTGCAGGAGATGGCGAAAGATCTCGGCGAGGTGGTGGTACGCGTGAAGGCGCGGGATCGCGCGGAAGAGATCATCCGCAAGCTGATTGACAAAAAGCAGGACATCCTGTCGGCGGCCGGACCCTACAGCTGCAACATTTACATCAAGGCAATCCAGATAGATTCGTTCCCGAAAAAAGGCGACACCCTCCGGGCACGCGAGCTGGACCAGATGAACATGGCCGAAATCTCGCTCAGGCTCGACTATGCTTCACCCCAGGATTACAAGGAGCAGCGGCTGGCTGTAACAAAAAGAGGGGATGCATCCCGACTGTTTTACCTGTCGGCAACGGAAGGGGATTTCAATCTTTACCACAACGTATTGCGGGCTCCGGGCATCTCGGAAATTCCCTTCATCTCTCCCATCAGCTACAGCGGCCTCATGGCTTACCGTTTCCGGACGATCCGCATGGAACGTCGCGGAAAGGAAAGAATCTACACGATCAGTATAAAGCCCCGGCAGCTGAGCAATGCCACCGTAGAAGGCGAAATCATTGTGTCCGACAGCATGATGACCGTGCTGCAGTCGCGGTTCGAGCTTCCTGCGTTTCACCTTCCTGAATACGATCATTTCGAGATCAGCCAGCAGTACGAGCTTGTAAACAGTACTGCGTGGATGATCACGCGCCAGAAATTTCGCTATTATTCAAAAACGCCGATAGGAAAGGTAACCGGCGAAACCGTGGCGGTGTACCGCAACTTCGAGCTGCGAAAGAGCTTCGACCGCCGCTATTTCAACAACGAGATGAGCGTGACGGCCCGGGAGGCCTACGAAAAAGACAGCTCGTTCTGGAACCAGGTGCGCAGCGAGCCGCTTACAGAAAAGGAAATCCGCTTCATCCAGTATAAGGACAGTATTTACCACGTCACGCATACCAAGGCGTACCTGGATTCCATGGATCGCGTCATCAATCGCATCACTTGGGACAAGGTGTTGCTCTGGGGCGTGGTCCTGAACAATCACGAAAAGGAACGGCAGTGGGTCTTCAGCTCGCTTACCTCCATGTTTCAGTTTTTGGAATTTGGGGGCACACGCATTAAGATCCCCGCTTCTTACGACCGCATTTTCCCGAGCCGGAAGCGGCTGAATGTGCGGACAGATCTGAACTATGGATTTCGCAACATGGATCTGAAGGGAAACCTTGCCGTGACGCACCTGTATAACCCGTTCAGCCGGGGAGAGTTTACTATTTCCGGCGGCCGCGACTTTGCGAAGATCTTCGAAAACGACGCGTGGATTAACAACCTGAAGCGCAGCAATATTTATCTGAACAACTATTTCGGCCTCTATCATTCCGTGGAGCTGTTCAACGGGTTTGAGCTGCGCAACGGTTTTCGCATTGCGTTCCGCCGCTCGGTGAAAGACTACGAGATCAACCCGAAAATTGATAGCCTTTTCCCCGGCTGGCTTGGGGATAACCAGGTGGTGCAGTTCGATCCGTACAATGCTGCCTATGGAAGCATCCACTTCCGCTACACTCCCGCTCAGAAATACATCCGGGAGCCGAAGGAGAAGATCATTCTTGGTTCAAAATGGCCGACGGTGTTCATTGAATGGAGAAAAGGTATTAGCGGCCTTTTTGGAAGCGCTATCGATTTTGATTACCTGGAGCTGGGACTGGAGCAGCGGATGAAACTGGGAACGTTGGGAACGTCTTCCTATCGCTTCAAGACGGGTCAATTCCTGAACACCCGCGACCTGCGGCTTGTCGATTACCAGTATCAGCGGCAGGGAGATCCTTTCTGGTTCCGGAATCCCGAGCGCTCCTTTCAGTCCCTCGACTCCACTTTCGCAGTGTTTCGTTGGCATTTCGAATTCCATCATGTGCACGAATTCAATGGAGTTTTGATCAACAAGATCCCATTCATGAAAAAGCTGCAGTTGCGGGAAGTGGCGGGAACCGGCTTCCTGGTGGCACCTGAACGGGATCTCCGTTACGTGGAGGCTTTCGCAGGCATCGAACGTGTATTTAAATGGCCGTTCAACCCGCTCACCAGATTCAAGCTCGGTGTTTACATCGCCGGATCGGCCGCAAACAAGTTCAACAACCCCGTCCAGTTCAAAGTAAGCTTCACCAAGTGGGACTGGGTCCGAAACAAATGGCTCTAAGCCCGTCGTGGAATTTCTTCTACAACAAATCCCGTTTACTACCGAATCAGTGAAACGTGTCGGGAGAACACGCCGGTTCGGAGTTTTTTTCTCTATATAAAATAATGCCTTGTATGGCGTTCTAATTTCTAATGGATAATTCTTTCTATCTCCATCGTACCTCGCGCTTGGCATAATAATTTATTTATTATGGCCGACAACCTGAGCAAGTCAGGGATTCACAAGGGACACAAAAATGATTCTTATGAAAGCAAAGTATGGTATACTGGTGATCGCCGCGTTTGCGTTGCTGGGTTCGTGCAAAAATTCCGGATCGGAAAAGGAAACAACCGACACGACCACGACGACATACGACAACACGAACACCAACACGGGATACAGCTCAATAGAAGTGCCTGCAAATACGCGCACCAGCTTCCAGACGAAGTATCCCAACGCTACGAACGTGACCTGGTACCGGTTCGATCCGGCCAACAGGCCGATCGAATGGGAATGGAGCGGCTGGCCGGAGCTCGACACGAGCGATTATGCGGCTCGCTTCAACTGGGAAGGCCGTGATTACTGGGTTTGGTATGACGACGACCAGTGGGTAGGAACAGTTACCAACGTTGCCGATTTTTCCACGCTGCCGACGGCAGTAACCGGCGCAATCAATTCGGCGTACCCGGGTTACACCATCACTTCCGCTCACATGGAGAATGACAAGGACCGTAACGCCTACGAGATCACCCTGGAAAAAGGCAGCGACAGGGTGAAGTTGCTGATTGATGAGAATGGGAAGGTGATGAAGAAGAAGGCCGTTACGGGTGGCGTTGAAACCAAGGAAAAACCAATAAAGGATTCAAAAGATTCAACGGAGTAGTTTTTGAGGGTTTGATCCTGTAAAGGTCTTCGCAATTGCGGAGGCCTTTACTTTTAATCGGGAGTCGGGAGTGGAGTCGGATCCTTTTACTAATAATGTGCGATTGGGTCGGGGACGCCATCCGGGTCGTTCTGGGCCGTTCCGGAAGAAGAAATTGCCCTTCCTCTCAGCAGCAGCAATCCCGCGACGTGAGGCGCTGCCATCGAAGTCCCACTCATATAAGCATAGCGCCCGCCGGGGTAAGTAGAGAGAATACGCACACCAGGGGCTGCGAAGTCTACCGCGTCGTTACCGTAGTTGGAGAATCCTGCGAACTGATCCAGGCTGTCCACTGCCGAGACCGTGTACACGTTCGGAGCATTTACACGACCGGGAGAGAAGCCACTGGCCAGCACGCGGTCATTGCCTGCCGCTATTGCAACAAAAATTCCTCTCGCTGCAGTATTGCGCACCTGTTGGTCCAAAATTTCCGAAACGCCTTCATCATCGCCGAGGCTCATGTTTACAACGTCTCCCGCCGACCCGTTGTTGATCACGTATCCGAGCGCCTGGATCACTGACGAAAGAGTGCCCTGGCCGCTGTTGTCCATCACCTTCAACCCGATAACCGTGGCGCCGGAAGCGACTCCAAGAACCCCGAAAGTATTGTTCTTTCCCGCTATGATGCCGGCCACATGCGTGCCGTGTCCGTTCTCGTCATCGGCCGAGCTGATCCCGGATACAAAGGACTTGCTTTTTGCCTGGTCCACGTTGAGGTCCGGGTGCTCAAAATCAACGCCGGTGTCGATAATCCAGGCCCGCTTGCCGATTCCGTTGCCGTAACCTACACGACGGATGTTCCACGTAAGCAGTCGAGGTTCCGCCACGGTGAAACAGTTGCCGAGCGAAATAATGCGATCCGGTTCAATGGCCTCAACATACTCATCATTTTGAAGCCGGGCCGCTTCATCGTCCGAAAGGCGGGCTACAAAACCACCGGGCGCACCGCCGAATGTTTTTTGAACGGCAGCCGAGCTGATCTGGTTCCGCGCAAGCAGCTGACTGCTTTCGTTGGCAACCCGCTGTGTGCTCATTGCTCCCTGGTTGTCCGGAGCAGGGCGGAGCGCGACAATGTATTGTCCCTGAATGATCCGGCTGCTGCTTTGTCCGCTCACGCAAGTTTCAGAGGGGTTCGAAGGTGCCGCCACATCCTGCTTGCTGCACGCAGCGACAAATGCCAGGCCCGAAATGAGGACGACGATTGATATTTTTTGGCGCATGGTATCTCAATTAGAGCGCCCGCATGGAGCATTTATTATGCCCTGGATCCCTAACGGAAAGCGGTTTAACAGCCGTTAAACACTTGCTCCAAAAAAATTATGTTTTAACCCGGAGATGTCAACCGTCTAACCTGTTCGCGGTTGAAGGCTTCCAGCCTGCGAATCGTATTTAACGATAGCCCGAGCCACGCAAGCCCGATCGTGTGTCCGGCGAGTACATCGCTGGTGTAGTGGACCCGGAGGTAGATGCGGCTGAAGCCCACGGCGAGGATCAGCAGCACGAGCGGCGGGATCAGGGCTGCCTGCGCGGCCGGTCCGGATTTTTGCGTGATGATGTAGATCAGCAATCCGTAAAACGTGGTGCTCATCATCGCGTGTCCTGAAGGAAAGCTCATCCCGCGCACTGGGGAAAGCAAAGGGTTCGCAGGGCGCTTGCGGCTGAAGATCTTTTTGAACAGCAGCATAAGCCCGAGGCTGCTCAACGCAATCGAGACCACGCGCACCGAGAACCAGGTGTGCTTACGAACAAACAGGTACCATCCCAAAACGGAAAGATTCGCGGGCACCAGGAACTGGTGTTTCCCCAGGGCTGTGATGAACAGCATGCGCCGGTTGTTGGAAGGACTGACAAGCCGCTGTACCCGTTCGAACGCGTTCAAATCCCATTTTTTGTATCGCCGCCAACGCTCGCGCGTGAGAAAGAAAAAACTTACCACCGCCCCGGTAAACAACAGCATGGTAGCAACCATCTCGCCCGACACGAGTGCAGCTCCGGTCCAGAATCGTTTTTCCCGCGTTTGCATTCCTGAGAGGGGTACAAAGAGCATGCTGCAGCTCTGCTTATTCAGGGATAACAGGACCGTAATGCAGGTTGTCGTTGCTTTCTTCGCCGGGATACAGGATGTCGTAGGCGGTTTCGTAGCCCTCATCCGAAATGCGGCTCAGCATGGCCTCTGTTTTTTGGCGAATGTGTCCCAAAAGATAGAGGACAAGTCCCGTTACGCTCACGGCCAGCCCGCTGAAGCAGCGTAAAACTGTTTTCATAAAGTATTTTGTCTCCTGCCCATACCCGTGCAAAGGGTGTACCATATGAAGAATGATCTCCAAGCGGAGTTTTTTCTACAATGCCGTCAACCCTTATTTCCGTCCCAAAGGCCCATCTCTGGCATAGGTTTTTCAACGAATCGGGTATGTTAAAGAAGGTGAACCTCGTTTCGTCGCTGAGAGCCGGGGCGTTGGCAGCCCTGTTGTTTTGCGTGACAGCGTTTATTTACATCCAGTCGGCCGATTATACCCTCAGCTGGATCCTGTACGTTGGCAGCTTTCTCTTCCTCATTGTGATATGGGTGCACACAATGCAGGAAAACCGCAAGCGAAAAGAGAACGAGAGCACGGTTTCCCTCGTTTTCGCCTCGCACGTCACTACCATTATCGGAGTTTTCATTTCCTGCGCGATCTGCTTTATTCTCCTTGCAGTCATGATACCCGGTTACTTTAGCAGCGATGCGGACAAGGTGTTGACCAGTGAGCCTGGAAACACCATCATTGACAGGACTGAAGGATTGAGCTCCCACGTGTTCATTGCAGCGACTTTGGTGAATTTCAGCGTGGGATCCTTTGCGGGTATTATCCTGCCTTTTTATGCGAAGCGAAACCAGACGCGCGACTCGCGCGAGCCCACGCCGCTGCATCAGCACGGAGTGAAATAGTGTGAACAAATCGCGCACCCCGTGGCACATGTATTGCAAATTGTAAAACCAAAGTGATTTTTATGAACCGGAAACAAATTATTGCTTCTTCTCTCGGAGCGCTGGCCGCAACGGGTCTGGCTGTGTACCTGATCAGGAGACGGAGAAGGGCACGTGTGAATGAAGGCGGCAGCCCCGAAGTGGCACCGTTGCATCAGAAGAACCGCAGCAAGGCTTTCAGCCGCGCCAAGGCAGCCCCCATGTATGAGCCCGACGATCACCCGGAATGATCATTCCGCGACGGTCCATTTCTTACTCGCGAGGCGGGAAATGCGGAACCGGACCGGTTCGCTTTCGTTGTTCGTTCGGCTGACTGCAGTGACGGAAAACTGGGTCGAGTTGACCCCGGAGCGGAGCGTGGTGGAGTGAGCGAGCCCGTTTTCCGGCAGGATGATCTTCTCGATTTGCCGGAAGGCCCCGGTATCGCCTTCCGTTTTGTACAGTACATAAAATTTTACCGCCACTGTGTCCTTCACCGGTCGTATGGTCAGGCGCAGCATGCTGTCCAACAGATTTACCTCCACGCGCGGCGATGAAGGTTTCCGGTTGTCTATCCAGGACATGGGCGGGATCAAGGCAGGCAGCCGGTAGAAGTTTTTTTGCAGGCTGTCGTTCCAACCGTTAGGATTTCTGTTGAAGCTTTTGCTGCTGAAAAAAATGCTCCCCAGCGCCTGTGGCGTTGCGCGCAACAGGCGCAGCTGGTTCGGCAATTCGAGCGGGTTATTGAATGCGGCGTTTGCAGGAGCAGTGGACCCCGCGCGGTAAATTCCGTGGCCGATGTATAAATGCTTTCCGTAACTGTGGCGACTCCACCAGTCCAGCATTTTTTCATAAGCAACACGCGGATGTCCGATCTCCAGATAAAGCTGCGGCGCAACATAATCAATCCATCCTTTTCTCAGCCAGAGCAGGATGTCGGCATACAGGTCGTCGTAATTCGTTTGCCCAGCCTGGCTGTCGCTTCCCTGCGGATCGCGGTCGCGATTGCGCCAGACGCTGAAAGGAGAGATCCCAAACTGGCAATGCGGGTTTTCTTTTTTGATCGCGACACTCAGCTGACGGATGATCGAGTCCACATTGCTGCGCCGCCAGTCTTCTTTATTGAGCAGGCTTCCCGACCGCGCGTATGAAATGGAATCAGGAAATTCTTTGCCGGCGATACGGTAAGGATAAAAATAGTCGTCCATGTGGATCGCGTCCACATTGTAACGGCGGACGATGTCGGCGATCACGTTCACCACAAACCGTTGCACGTCCCTGTTGGCGGGATCGAAATAACGCTTGTCGCCGTAATCCAGAAACCATTCAGGGTGCAGCCGCGTAATGTGCGCCGGCCCGATCGAGGAGCCTCCAATGCGAAAATCCGCGCGGTAGGGATTGCACCAGGCATGAAACTCCATGCCGCGGCGGTGCGCTTCGCGGATCATGAACTCAAGCGGGTCGTAATAGGGGGAGGGTGGTTTCCCCTGAGTGCCCGTCAGCCACTGGCTCCATGGTTCGTAGGGGGAAGGATAGAAGGCGTCGGCCGCCGGGCGAACCTGTACGATCACAGCGTTCATCCCGTTTTGCTGGTGCATGTCAAGCTGGCGGATGTATTCTTTTTTCTGGTTGTCCACGTTCAGCATCCCCCGGATCGGCCAGTCAATGTTGTCCACAGAGGCGATCCACACACCGCGGAACTCATAGTTGGGCTGCGCCTTCGGCAGCAACTGTTGCAGCAGGCAGCAAATTATCAGGAAATATCGGGTGCAGAAATACATACAGGGTTAATAGCTTTCCCGGATTTTGTCAAGCAAATCACTCAGCCGGCGCGCCTCCTCCTCGGTAAGGTTTTTCAAGACGCCGTCCAGTTCGTCCTGGCGTGCGTCGAGGCGGGCAAGCAGCTCTTTCCCCTTTTCGGTGATCACCACGTCCACAAGGCGGCGGTCGGCTTTACACGTGAGCTTCCTAACAAGGCCTTTTCCAATCAACCGGTCCACGATGCGGCTGGTATCGCTCATTTTTTCAATCATCCGCTCCCGGATCTGCATGGTGGAAAGGGGCTCAGGGAAGCTACCCCGCAAAATGCGCAAGATGTTGAATTGCTGGGGGGTAATGTCTTCCGCTTCAAAGATCCCCTTGTTGCGGTCGCGGATCCACGCCACCGTGTAGATGAGGTTGATATTAGCCTTCTGGTACACGTTCCGGAACGACGGCTGCCTGATATCCTTCTCGATCCCCATGAAGAAGTTTACTCAAAGTAATGAAAGCTGGCCCAATTCCGTGCTGCCGGAAGAAATTCACCGCCACGTGCATAATTTTTCCGCAAGGAGAGGAAAAAAGTCTTTTGTTTTAACCCATGAAACTGGTCGTCGAATCCATCCGCAATTTTTTCGAAGGATTTATTTCTTTCTATACGTCTCTTTACCGCGGCCTGAAGGGTTGATTATTCGGGTTGCCGGGCAGGCTGCTGCAGCTCGGCGGAGAGTTTGAAAATCGTGAACATGTGATGGGCTTCGTGGAGAAGGAAAAAGTTGAGCCACTGGAGAAGATTCATGGTTCCGAAGTAGGGATGCACTCCCTGTTTTCCAAAGTCTTTTTCGTTCAGCTGGGCGAATTCCGATGACATCATCTTGCGCGTGCTTAAAAGATCCTGCATTATTTCGCGTGAGGTACGGTGGCAATTGTCGAGAAATAGCGGGTCCACGTCTGCTGTGTACCGGTCGAAGCGGGGCATACTTCCCTGGAGGATCTGCCGCGCGCGGTGGCAGAAAACGTGTTGGTAGGTCTGGAGATGAACGATGTTTTCGAAAATCGACCATTTGCCGGGAAAAACCGTTCTGCGGATCTGTTCGTCGGTAAGTCCGTCGATCAGGTCGAGCAGCGTTTTATGCTGATACTGCAGGCGTGTGGCTATGGAAGAGGCGAGCTGCATTATGTATACTAACCCCAGACCCGGGTTCCCTCGGTGCAGTTGGAACAGATGTCGATCTGTTTTCTCCCGGTCAGGATTTTCTCTCTGAATTTACTGTATTCTCCGTTCTTCCAAATTTCCCGAAACGAGTTTTTTTTCAAATCACCCATTCGGTGCTGCGCGTCTTTGTCAAAACAGCAGGGCGCGACCAGTCCATCCCAGGTGATCACCGGATCGTGCCACAGGCGCCAGCAGTGGTTGGCCATGCGGCCTTTATAGCGGACGCGGGTGCCGGACCGGGAATAACGGCTGTATCGTTCATTGCGGGGAATAAGCCCGTTCGGGTCGTTCTCATAGTCGTAGACCTGAGCGGTTTTCAGCCATACCCGGTCCACCCCGAGCTCGCGGCCCAACTGTCTTACCGCGGCGATCTGGTGCTCATTGGGCCGCACCACCAGGAATTGAAAAACGACCATGGGGGTTTTGCTTTTCAATTGCTTTCTCCAGTACAGGATGTTGCGCGTTCCTTCGATCACTTTCTCCAGCCGGCCACCGACGCGGTATTGCTGGTACACTTCCTGCGTGGTCCCGTCAATCGAAATGATCAACCGGTCGAGGCCGCTTTCCACTGTGCGTCGCGCGGTATTCTTGTCGAGGTAATGCGCGTTGGTGGAAGTGGCCGTATAAATTTTTTTCGCCGAAGCGTAATTCACCATATCGAGAAAATCAGGATTGAGAAAGGGTTCGCCCTGGAAATAAAAAACCAGGTAGAACAGGTCCCGGTGGATCTGGTCAATTGTTTCCCTAAAAAAGTCTTGCTTGAGCATCCCAGTCGGGCGGGTGAAGGCGCGCAATCCACTGGGGCATTCCGGGCAGCGGAGGTTGCAGGAAGTCGTTGGTTCGAAGGAAATGGAAATTGGATAACCCCATTGAATGGGCCGCTTCAGCCACTTGCTGAGGTAATAGCTTGCGAGTACCCGGGAAGCATTCCACGCGCGGCGCCACGTAAGCTTGGAAAGCAGGTTCAGGGCGTCACTACGGGTCAGTCGCGGCATGATAGTAAAGTTAAGTTGCTATATTGATATGGTATTTCTCATGGCGGCGGGCGCTGGCTATACCGTGTATTCACTGGGCGACCAGGCACTGGTCATCGATTACGGCAACCGGATCGATGAACAGGTGAACCGGAGGGTACTGCAAATCTTCAACCAGTTCAGGCTCGAGCCTCTGCCCGGCATCATTGAGGTGGTGCCGGCATACAGCTCACTTACGTTTTACTACGATGTTGCTGCATTTCGCGGAACGGATACCGCTTTTGAGCAATGCAGGGCAATAGTAGAACCGCGAATAGCAACCCTGCAGGAGAGCGCAGAGGAAAACGGGCGACTTCTGCGTGTGCCCGCCTGCTATGACCCCGGCTTCGGCACCGACCTCAAAGAGATCGCGGCATTAAAGCAGATTTCAATGGAGGAAATTGTTCGGGAACATTGCACAGTAACTTACCGTGTTTATATGCTCGGATTTCTGCCCGGCTTCGCCTACATGGGGACCGTGAATGAGCGACTCGCACTGCCCCGGAAAGACAGTCCCGCGCGCGTGAAGGCCGGAAGTATCGGGATCGCGGGGAGGCAGACCGGCATTTATCCTTTTGATTCGCCCGGGGGGTGGCAGATCATTGGCCGCACACCGTTAAAATTATTTGACAGCAGCCGCGAGGAGCCCGCGTATTTCCGGGCGGGCGACCGAGTGCAGTTTTTTCCTGTGAGCAAGGAAGAATTCCGTGCGCTTTCCATAAAACAAGATGAGCTATCATGAGTGTGAAGCTGATCCGCGCGGGAATGCTGGACAGTGTCCAGGACATGGGTCGGACCGGTTACCAGCACATCGGCATCAATCCGGGCGGAGCGATGGACCGGTATTCTGCCCAGCTTGCGAACCTGATGGTGGGTAATGAGCTGAACGCACCGGTGATTGAGCTGCATTTTCCGGCCGGCGTATTCACTTTCGATGCTGCAGCCCTCATCGCTCTCGCGGGAGCTGATTTTTCACCTTCGGTAAATGGGCAAACGGTGCCGGGAAACCAGCCGCTGGTGGTGAACAAGGATTCGAGCCTCGCCTTTCGCGAAAAAAGAAGAGGCGCCCGTTGTTATCTCGCGATAAAAAACATCGAAGTTCCGCGCTGGCTGGGCAGCAGTAGCACGAACCTGAAGATCGCAGCGGCGCTGAAGCACGATGACATCGTTGCTGTTCGCGATGCCACCGATTATTCCGGTTTTCTCAATGGCGCGGCCTGGTCAGCTCTTTCCTGGAGGACGGAACCGGAGATAGTGTCAGATGACAGTATTCGCATTTTGCAGGGAAACGAATTTGAATGGCTGAACGAGCGGAGCAGGGAATGTCTGACCGCGGGGATTTTCCGTATTTCCAATTCCGCCGACCGCATGGGTTATCAGCTGGAGGGCGAAAAATTAGAATTGACGACCGGCTCGGAGCTCGTTTCCACCGGCGTGAGCTTCGGCACCGTGCAGTTTCTTCCGTCCGGGACATTGACCATTTTGATGGCGGATCATCAGTCCACCGGCGGTTATCCGCGACTGGGCCATGTGATATCTGCCGACCTTCCAAAGCTAGCCCAGATGCAGCCGGGTGATCAACTGAAATTTTCGTTTACAGATCTTGTCACAGCGGAACAGTTGATTCGCCAGCAGCAGCAGCATTTGCTGCAACTGAAAAATGCGTGTAAATTGAGACTGGCAGCCGTTTTCGGCTGATGCGCATGTTCTCAATTGACCTGAACTGCGACCTGGGAGAGGGAATGGGCACGGATGCGGCGATCATGCCTTATATCAGCTCCGCCAACATTGCCTGCGGCTATCACGCCGGTGACCAGCAAACAATGAGCGAGACGGTTGGGCTTTGCACGCGCAACAGTGTGGCAATCGGCGCGCACCCGTCATTCGACGATCGCGAGAATTTTGGAAGGAAAGAACAGAGCGTCTCCACTGTGGAGATTCGCGCATTGATCACCAAACAGCTTGAGATCCTTTCCCGTGAAGCAGAAAAGCAGGGAGCGCGTCTGCATCATGTGAAGCCGCATGGTGCGCTGTACAACCAGTCGGCAAAAAATATTTCCGTTGCGCGCGCCATTGCAGAAGCGGTGCGCGATTTCGATCCCCAGCTGGTGATCTACGGGCTCAGCGGAAGTCATTCGGTATATGAGGCGCGGGCATTGGGGCTCCGGGCCGCCTCGGAGGTTTTTGCGGACCGCACCTACCAGGACGATGGCACCCTCACCCCAAGGGGCCGGCCCGAAGCGCTGGTGGAAAATGTGCAGGGCGCGGTGCAGCAGGCTTTGCATTTGGTAAAAGATTCGATGGTGCGCACGATTAGCGGAAAGGAATTATTGCTGGTGGCGGATACGATCTGCCTGCACGGCGACGGGAAGCAGGCCGTGCGTGTCGCGCGGGCAATATTCGAAGCGTTGAAAAGGGAGGATATCATAATTATGAAAATCTGAACTCGTTTGAAACGCAATTCCGCCATTCTCGGCGCCGCCTTCCTTATGGCCACCTCCGCCATCGGCCCCGGCTTTCTAAACAATACGGCACTTTTCACGCACGACCTTCTTGCCAGTTTCGGGTTCATTATTCTGATTTCCATCCTGCTCGATATCGGGGCACAGGTGAACCTCTGGCGGATCGTCACGGTCAGCGGCATGCGTGCGCAGGACCTGGGGAATGCCTATGTGCCGGGACTCGGGTACGCGTTGTCGGCAATGGTCGCCTTCGGGGGACTCGCGTTCAACATCGGCAACGTGGCGGGTTGTGGACTCGGGCTTGATGTGCTGGCGGGATTGGATGCGCGATGGGGAGCGGCCCTGAGCGCAGGGGTCGCCATACTTCTCTTCTGGCTTCGCGACGCCGGCCGTGCGGTGGATTGGTTCGTCCGCATTCTTGGCATCGCGATGATTGGGCTCACCGTGTATGTCGCGATCCGTGCCCAACCCCCGGTTGGGGAAGCGTTGTTCCGAACGTTTTGGCCCGAGGAGGTGGACGCAATGAAAATTGTTGCGCTCGTGGGTGGAACGGTGGGAGGATACATTTCGTTTGCCGGGGCCCACCGTTTGCTCGATGCGGGCATCCGCGGGAAAACACAGCTCCCGCGGGTAACGCGGAGTTCGGTGACGGGAATTCTGCTCACGAGCCTGATGCGTTACACACTTTTCCTGGCGGCGCTTGGAGTATTTTGGGCGGGAACACAGTTGGATCTGAAAAACCCGGCGGCATCGGTATTCCGTAGCGGAAGCGGTGAGATCGGTTACCGGTTTTTTGGGATCGTGATGTGGTCGGCGGCTATTACTTCAGTTGTCGGAGCGTCGTACACATCCATTTCTTTTTTAAAAACATTCCTGCCGGCTTTCGAGCGCTCGGAAAAATGGCTGATCACGGCTTTTATCGCGCTCTCCACGGTGCTTTTTATTTCGCTTCGGCAAACTCCCTCTGCGGTGCTGGTTGCTGCCGGTGCGGTAAACGGAATTATCCTGCCTTTTGCGCTGGCGCTGATGCTGCTCGCCGTCCGCAAACAGCGTCTTTTTCCCGGCTACAGACATCCGGCCTGGCTTACCGCGACGGGCTGGGCCGTGGTGCTGCTGATGGCCTGGCTCAGTGTGGTGACGGTGATTGGTTGATTGCAAGTGGGAAGTCAGAAGACGGAAGTCAAACTATTTTTTCAGCCGAACCGCGGCGTTCCGTACGTTTAAGCGCTGGGCCAAAGAAAATTGCTTCGAGGAAGAAATCGGCTATGAACATGCGCCGTCAGCCATGAACCATGAGGCATGGACTATTTGCTGTCCTACTTCTTCCGTCTTCTGACCTCCGACTCAAACAAAAAGCCCGGCTCATAGGGCGAAGCCAGGCTTTGTTATCATCCATCCTTGTTGTGTCCAATCAGTCGTTGAATGCTTTTATTGTTTTTTCAGGGATTGAAGGGTGATAAATAAATACAAGACTGCCGTTGCGGATCCGACGGATGATCTCCGCGCTCTCATTTTTCGGCAGCGAAGGGCATCCGTAGCTCCGTCCCAGGTAACCCAGTTTTCGAATGAAAGCGGGACTCGCATAGTCGGCTCCGTGGATCACGATGCGGCGCGCGGCGGCGCGGTCGTTCAGCCCCGGCTGCATGCCGTGCAGCGTGAGAGATAAGCCATGCTCTCCGTGGTAGGTGCTGCCGGTGATAAAAATTCCGAGACTGGTCTGCAGCGAATTCGGTTTGTTGGAAAACCGGCTGGCAAACTCAGCCCCGGAATTGCGTCCGTGTGCGACATATGTATTTACTAACAGTCTTGAGTTTTCGATGTCAATTAAATAAAAGCGTTTCTGCTTCGACGACTGGCTCATGTCGCAGATCGCCAGGTAACCGGGATTGGCCAGTCTGTCTGAATGGAGCAGCTGTTCGTACGCCTTCCAGGCCATGTCAAATGCCTTCGCAGACAGGCGCTGTTTTTCGAGATTCAGGGAAGTGTAAAGCACCCGCGCTCTATCGGAAACAATCTCTTCTTTGGGAGACAGCAGGACAAGCGGCAGAAATGCCAGCAGGATTGGGTGGTTCTTCACTGGGTACGGTTTTCGGAAAACGCCGCAGTCGGCGAATATCCGGTGCAAAAACGAAACGCTATGCCAAAATATTATGCGGTTTTAATAAATGCAAACCGTTAGATTTCTTTTTTCGGCAGATTGCGAAAAATTACGTTTGATGGTTGCGGGAGCGATGGAAAACTACGACGTGTTGGCTCGCAGCACGGGTTTCTCAATCGTGATTCGCCTTCTTTTCGCTGAACGCTCCGATCCCGGTGCCGGATTTTCCGCCGGAACGGTATCGATCCACAGGATCGCCGCACCTCTCATGCTTCGACAAGCTCAACATGACAAAAACGTTATCGGCTCCTAACTCCCGACTCCCGACTCCAGCCTTCCGACTGTGCGACTCACGGCTTACTTTTCGGCGGTTCGCCGGGCGCGTGATGCGCTTCGCGCTGCTTGATCATGAACTCGCTGGAATAGATCTTTAGTAACAGAATAAATAAAGAGATCAGCAAGGGACCGAAGATCAGGCCGATGAAGCCAAAGAGGCTGAGCCCGACAATGACTCCGAACACCGTAGTTAGGGGGTGCACGTTGCCGATTCGCTTGAGGAGCGTGAACCGAAGCACGTTGTCCACCGTACCAATTACTCCAAACCCGAAGATGAGCATAGCAATTCCCTGGATGTTTTGCTCATTCGCGAAAAAGATGATGGTGAGCGGCACGTAGGCCAGGGCGGCACCGATGATCGGCAGCATCGCGGCGATACATGTGACCCCGAACCAAAAGAAGGGTTCGCGCACGCCAATGATCAGGTAGCCGATCAGGGCCACCACTCCCTGCGCAAAGGCGATCACCGGAATGCCGATTGCGTTGGAATAGACCATCCGGTTCACTTCCTTACCCACTTTGTTCACGTTCTCATCGGCCAGCGGAATGTATTCGTACATGGCATCCTCCATCTTGCGCGCGTTCACGAGCATGAAGTAGAGAATGAAGTACATGAAGAAAATCGTGGTGAGGGTATTAAACGTGGCGCCGAGGATTTTAGGCAGTGTGTTGGTAATCGTGGCGCCGACGCGGTTGATGTTTGCCTCGCTTGCGATCACCACGTCGTAGCGCTGCTCGATGTTACTGACCACTTTCTTCAGCGCCGTTGTCAGCTCCGCCGAGTGCTGGATCGCGTAGGCGATTTTGGAGGACAGCAGGTTCGCCAGGAGCGCGACCGGCAGGAGTATGATAATGAAGGAAAGCAGCATGAGAAACATCGCGGTCCAGCCTTTTCTCCACTTCTTTTTTTCGGTAAAATAAAGCATCAGCCGGTGAAGCAGCACGTAAAGCGTGATTGCACCCAGCAGCGCGGGGATGAACTGCTGCAATTCGCGAAACAGCAAGAAACCTATCAAAATCAGCAGCACGATGAAACCGAGCTGGCGGACGCGGTTTTGGTCGAAAGCGGGGGAAGGAGGCATGGGTAAAATTATCCTAAATCTCGAAATGATGCAGAACATCGAAGGTTGAGCAAGAAACTTTCAATGTCGAAGTTTGGGGGGAAAGTTCGCTCAATTTCCGATGACGAACACATTCAATATTCCGTGTTCAATGTTCGATGTTCAATATTCTTCACACCTTCACCTCTTTCCACTTGCCTTTTTTGAAAATGAGCCAGCTTGCAATGGCGATCGCGGTTTCGGCTACCGGTATGGCGATGAATACACCTGTAACGTTCATGTTAAACCCTTTCACCAGCAAATAAGCAAGCGGGATCTGGAAGAGCCAGAAGCCGATAAAATTGATCAGTGTCGGGGTACGGGTGTCGCCGGCGCCGTTCAATGCCTGGATCATAACCATGCCAATCCCGTAAAAGATATATCCCGAGCCGATGATGCTGAGCGCCATCGTCCCGATCTCATGCACCGCGGGATCGGAAGTGAAGACGGAAATGATCGGACCCGCGAAACAAACGAACAGCAGCATCACGCCCGCCATGAAGATCGCATTGTACTTGGCTGTAAGCATGACGCTGCGCTCCGCGCGCTCCGGCTGACGGGCGCCGAGATTTTGCCCGACGAGCGTTGCGGCCGCGTTGCTCAGTCCCCAGGCAGGAAGAATAAAAAATACGACATTTCGGATCGCGACCTGGTAGCCTGCCGAAGCCTCCGTGCCTCCGGTTTCCGCGACCAGCCGCGTCAGTACGATCCAGCTCCCGGAAGCGATGAGGAATTGAAACGTTGCAGGCCAGGCCACACCGATCATGGTACGCATCAGCGGCCAGTCAATGGTAAAATGTTCCCGCCGCATCGGTATGGTGCTTTTCTTCCGGAATAAATAATAAAGCTGGTAACAAACCCCGGCTCCGCGGCCGATGGTGGTGGCGATTGCCGCGCCTTTCAATCCCAATTCGGGAAACGGCCCCCATCCGTAGATCAGCAAAGGGCAAAGAATGATATTCATCAGGCTCGCCAGCCAGAGGCTGCGCATCGCGATGGCCGCATTTCCCGCCCCGCGAAAGATCCCGTTGATGAGGAATAATAGAATGATCACCACGCTTCCGCCGAGCATGATCCTCGCAAAGACGGTTCCGTCGCGCACGACTTCGGCACTGGCACCCATCAGCTGGAGGATATCGGGAGCGAAGATCACACCGGCTATACTGATGACGACGGTGCAGATCAGGGAAAGGATGAGTGCCTGCATGCCTGCATGTCCGGCTCCGGAAAAATTCTTTTCTCCCACGCGCCGCGCCACGATTGCCGTGGCTGCAGTACTCAATCCGATCGCGAGGGAATAAACAATGGTGATCACCGACTCGGTCAGGCCTACGGTGGCAATTGCGTTTTCTCCCAGCTTCCCTACGAAAAACATGTCCACTACGGCGAACACACTCTCCAGGCTCAGCTCGAGGATCATCGGGATGGCCAGCAGGATAATGGCAACGCGGACGCTGCCTTGCGTATAATCATAATCGTCGCCGCGGAGCGAGCGCCTTACGAGTGAAAACAGGTAGGACAGTTTGTTGGTATGAGTCGCTTCTGACATCAGTTGGATTTTGGTATTGTAGAAAAAGGAAAATACGCGCGGGCGGCACGCTCACGCTCCAAAGATTGATGGACGGCTGACCGTCAAAAGGACTTCATATGCGAACTTTCAGACGTGCGAAGTTAGAAGAAAGCCTGAATTGAGGAAATTAATTCGCTAACACCCGTTTGAATTCCAGTTGGCTGCGCTATTTGACGCAGAAAATTCACGGGGCACAAAATTTGCTCTTAAAAGGCTGAAAAATTATACTATGAGGAAAAAGATCGAGAAGGCGGCGGCAAAGTACATCGATTTCGTAAAGCGGGTCGGCATCGAAGTGATCCAGCCATTTAAGGAAAGACCTTCTGTTGACCGGCAGGATCCCGCGACCACAGGTCCCGAGCCGCGCGAAAAGCAGCTCTGTGCTACCGATCTGTTTTCCATCTTCACGGCGGACATCATCCGCGAAAAGGTGACGTTTACGCGCTGATCACCAGTTCTGAAAAACGAGTCCGAAACTTTCTTCATTTACGATATCCTTCCAGTTCTGAATGAGCTGTTTGTATGCCTCGCCCACCGGCATGATCCGGCGATTGAGATCAAACAAACCGAGCTCGTTCACATTCCCGGCGTCGTTGCGCAGCGCTGAGTCCCAGTCCACCTGGTGCAAAAGGCTGTACCAGGTAAAGCCGATAATTGGGATCCCGTCATGCTTCAGCCGGTGCACGTTTGCCCACTGCTTCAGGAGCCATTCCTTGCACGCAGGCATTTTGATGTTTGTCTCGGTGTGCATGATCGGCAGTTTGTAGCGCCGGTAGTACTGGTTGGTGATCACATAATACCCGAATATTTCACCTGACGCCTGCGTACTTCCGTCCGGAAATACAAGATGCTCATTGGTGACATAGTAATCATTTCCCATCACGCATTTGGCCTTCACCTGGTTCTCGATGAACCAGCCGTATTCATCCCGCGTCATGCCGTTATTCAGCAGGTATTCATACATCGTTACATTCAAAGGATAACCGTAGGTGAGATCAAGCGAAAGAAATCGTTTTTGATTCAGAAAACGCGCGAGCGGCACCGCCGATGGGTCCACGGCGTGGAAGTATTCCGAAGATTCGCTTTGAATGAAGGTGGCGTCGCGTTGCACGCGCAGGATGGCATGCATCGCCATCACGTTTGCTTTACAGAGATGCTTTAGCGCGGTCACGAACGCGCGATCCGACTGCAGCCGCTCGTTCCACCAGCCGTACTGCGCGGAAAACATCGCCGCGATGAAGATCTCATTGATCGGCGTATACAATTGCAGTTCGGGGAAGCGCCGCGCAAACGCTTCGGCATATTCGGCGAAGTAATGCGGGAATTCCGGGTTTTGAAAATTCCCGATCCAGTCAGGCACTCCAAAATGGCAAAGGTCCACGATCGGGTGGATGTGCATTTCCCGGAGGCGTTGGAAGGTTTCGTCGGTAAAGCTCCAATCGTACCGGCCGGGGCCAAGGTGCGTGGAATAGTAGGGTGGCCCATAACGCAGGAACTCGATGCCCAGTTCCTTTACCAGCTCGAAATCTTCGCGCCATTTACGGTAATGGTCGGTTTTTTCCATCTCGTCCACCCGCTTCGTATTTCCGTCGGGCAACTGTATCGTGGGATAGCTGTTCTCGATTCCTGTCGTGAACATGAACTTGTAGCCAGTCATACCGTCAAGCTTAGTAAAAATTAGGCCGGAATTCGATGTTCAAAGTAACGATGAATCGCGTTCTCCAGCCGGGGCATGCGGATCGCCTTACCGGTTTGAAGGGCACTGTAGAGCGGGCGGCGAGCTTTCCATCCCATTTCGTAATGCGATTTGGTCACTAGTCTCCTGGTATCCAGGCCGGCGCCTTCGGCGATCAGTCCCGCGAACTCGGACCAGGTGAGCATGCCTTCGTTGCTGAGGTGCCAGATGCCCGCTTCCTCGTCGATAAAAATGTCCATCGCAGTGTGCGCCAGGTCGGGTACATAAGTGGGTGAAACGATCACATCATTCACCACGGGGCAGGGCTGCCCGTTTTGAAGTGATTGGAGCACATAATAAGCGAAGTTGTATTGATCCCACGGTCCAAAGAAAGCGCTCGTGCGGATGATCAGCGATTCGCGGTTCAATTCGATGACAAGCTTTTCCGCCTCTGCTTTGCTTTCACCATAAACGTTCAATGGCTTCACATCGTCGGCTTCATGGTAGGGAGCTTTTTTGCTCCCGTCAAACACGAGGTCCGTAGAGAATGTCATAAAGCGAATTCCGTGTTCGCGGCAGAGCCTTGCGACCAGCCCCGGCCCGGTGGTGTTGATCGCAAAACACTCGTTGCGCTCGGTTTCGGCGTCGTCCACGCGCACGTATCCTGCAGCGTTTACGATTGCCCAGGGACGATACTGCTCAATGGAACGTGCGATCTGGTCTTCCCTGGAAATGTCAAGCTCCATGCGCGACACGGCGACGTATGGAATGGAACGCTGCTCGCAAATCCTCATGAAGGCCTGCCCAAGAGTCCCATTCCTCCCGATGATAAGAAGCGGTGCGGTGTTCATTGATTTTGGTTTCGGGTACGTCGCACTTTGCCGCCACCAGCCTTTTTCTCCCAGCAGCGGGTGTTCATATTCCTTTCCGAGAGCGACCGAGCGCACCAGCCTGGCGAGCGCGGTAGGTCGGAAATTTTGATTGGAAATGTCAAAGCTGCCCGGTTCGTAGTGAAAATTTTCCTCGGTCAAAAGACTATTCCAGTCGAATGCTCCGAGCAGCGACCATGCTGTGACCGCGCGGACGTCCACTCCGTCCCGTTTGAGCATGCAGCAGGTATCCCAGGTTTCGCTAAACCAGCGGAGCTGTTCCTCGCGCGTGCAGTGGAGATGACATTCGGTTACTGCGAGCGGAAGGGCGTAACGGTTCCAGGCTTCACGGATCAGCTTGCCCAGACCATCCAGCTCCGTCCGCCGCACAGCTTCGGTGTCTACGTACCGGTGCCGGCCGTTGCCGCCGTGCAGTGCCGGCGGGTATTTGTCCACGTCGTGATCGAGAAAGCGCTCCGACGTAACGTAATAGTTGAATCCCATGACGGAAGGCGGACAGGGATTTTCGAGGAAATATTGCAGTTCCGCCTCGGGAATTCCAAGGCGCAGCAAATAATCCCAGAAGAAATGGTGGTTGTTCAATTTCCCGCACAGCAGGTCATAGGTGAGCCAGCGGCGAAGATTTTCGAAGTCGGCCTGGTATTTCAGCGGCGGTGTGCTGTGGGTCTTCGAAAGGTCCTCGGTTTGGATGAGGACCGCATCAGGGTTCACCTGACGGATCATCTTCATGCCCTCCACCGTCGCGCGAATCTCGTTGAGCAGCATTTTTATAAAGCTGAGCTCGTCCTGGCGATGGGGATACCACAGGCCGTACAGGCCGCTGAACCGTGCGGTAGTCAGCGGTTCGTTCACAGGGGTATAATGCGTGAGCCAGGGAAATTGCTGGGCAACTTTTCTTGCATATGCGGCAAAACGCTGCGGGAATCGATCGTCGAGCAAGTTCGTGAAGACCGGCCCACTGCCATGATGCAGCAATCCTGCAATGGGCTCGATGCCGTGATCGCGGATCGCCTGCAGCTGTTTCTCCGTCCAGCTCCAGTTGATCTTTTTCTCGGGATCTGGCTGATGATATTCCCAGAGGACCGGGTAGCGAAGTTTCCGGATGCCCAGCTCCGCGATACGCCGGATATCTTCCAAACGGGTGTAATGATTTGCATAGAGCAACTGGTCGCGGAAGACATTACCCACCCGGTTGATCGTACACTCAATGCCGCCCCAAAGTTCAGGTTTGGAATACAGAAGGTTTCCGTCCGTTGACATACTGCTCAGTTTCGTTCGAAGAAATGATTTTCTTGAAGAGGGTCAGAGCCTGTGCAACCACCTGATCCATGTTATAATACTTGTACGTAGCCAGTCTTCCCACAAAATGCACATGAGGAAGCTCGGCGGCCAGTTGCTGGTATTTCCGGTACAGCTCGGCATTTTCGGGCCGCGGCACCGGGTAATACGGGTCGCCTTCGGATCGGGGATATTCGTATACAATAGACGTTTTCGGATGCTTTTGCCCGGTCAGGTATTTGAATTCCGTGATCCGGGTGTAGGGATGCTCGTTCGGGTAGTTTACCGTACCCGTGGCCTGGAACGCTTCCTGCTCGATGGTCTCGAAACGGAATTCAAGGGAGCGGTAGGGAAGCTTTCCGTAACAATAATCAAAATAATAGTCGATGGGGCCGGTATAGATCATTTCCTTGTACGGCACCAGTCCCTCGATTTCCTTGTAATCGGTGTTCAGCATGATCTTGATGTTCGGGTGCGCCAGCATGCGCTCGAACATTTTCGTATAGCCGTGCAGGGGCATGGCCTGGTAAGTGTCGGTGAAATACCGGTCGTCGCGGTTGCTGCGCGTCGGAATCCGCGCGGTGACGGAGGCGTCAAGCTCCGAGGGATCCAGTCCCCACTGCTTGCGCGTATAGCCGCGGAAGAATTTTTCATACAGTTCGCGTCCCACCTTACTCACCACCACGTCCTCGGAGGTCGCGATGCGCGTTTTGCTCTCGGCGCGTGATGCGAGAAATGCATCTACTTCCTGCGAGGAAAGATTAAGGCCGTATAACTTGTTGATGGTATTCTGATTGATCGGAATGGGGACGAGCATGCCGTCGACGCTGGCGAGCACCTTGTGCTCGTACTGGCGCCATTTTGTAAAATGGCTGAGATAATCAAAGATCTCCGCCGAGTTGGTATGAAAAATGTGCGGCCCGTAGCGGTGCACGAGGATGCCGTCGGAATTGAAGTAATCGTACGCGTTTCCGCCGATGTGGTTCCGCTTGTCGATAAGCAACACCTTCTTGCCTGCCTGGCCTGCCAGCCTTTCGGCCAGCACCGAACCGGCGAAGCCGGCGCCGACTATCAGGAAGTCAAACATAAGCCTCCTTCTTTTTGTCGCGGTTGCCAATGCTGAATTTGCGGCGAATGGTTTCCTGGATCAGGACCGCCATTTTTCCGTAGGTATTGTCCCAGGATTCGGTAGCGAGAAAAGCATCCACCTTTTTCAACCAGCTTTTGTTTGCCCCGGTCTTCAGTAGCGATGAGATCGCTTTTTCAAATTCTTTCACCGTGTCCGCGATGCGCACCAACCGCGGCTTGCCGTACGTGGTCACGACGTCTCGAATGGAAGTCGACACGACGGGTTTGCCGCCCGCCAGGTATTCAGGAGTTTTTGTCGGGCTGATATATTTTGTCGATTCGTTCAGCGCGAAGGGCATCATGGCCACGTCCCAGCCGGCGAGATAGGCGGGGAGTTCGCGGTAAGTTTTCTGTCCCAACAGGTGCACGTTGGGTTTTTTCGGGAGAATGGAGGCATCGATCTTTACGGTCGGGCCTACCAGTACGAAGTGCCACCCGGGCTGCAGCGAGGAAAGCTCATTGAGTAGCCGCACGTTGAAGCGCTCGTCGATCACCCCGTAAAAACCGATCCGGGGGTGCGGGATATCCGCCTGGTCCGGGGGATCAGGCTGCGACCGGCGGGCGCGCGCGAAGTGATCCTTGTCAATGCTGCTGGGAAATGGATGAATGTTTTCGTGTAAATATTTTTTTGCTTCATACAAGTGGTGACCGCCTGTAAAAACGATGTCCGCCTTATTAAAAAGCATCGCCTCGTATTGTTTGAGCGCTGCCGGCGCGAAGCGGAATGCCGACAACTCGTCCATACAATCGTATACCGTCAATAGCGGACGCAGATGGTCGCTGAAGGAGAGTGCCATCGGCGAATAGTACCAGAGAATCGGGTTGCGGATCTTTTCCCGCTGCAGCACGTCGTCCAGCGCCTTTTGCTGCAGCTCGCGCGACTGCTCTTTTGTTGCATTCTCGGGCACCAGGGGCACCAGGATGCGGATGCCGGTGTCGGCATCGGTGTGCAATTCATAAGGGTGCAAGGAATCGGTATATATCGGTTCTTCCACAAACAGCACGCGGTTGTGCTCGGCGATACGGCTGAGCAGGTGCTGCGGGCGTTGATAAACAAAATTCCAGCGGAGATGCGAAAAACAAACAACGTCACGATTTCTCAATGGAGTTAGCCTCATGATATAAAGAGTTATGCCCTGATAATAAAAAAATTATGCCACGCCTCGGGGAAGGGGGAATCAGTTTGAAACGAGTGAGAAACAAATAACGATGCTCTTTGCGTGGGGAAATATTTACCTATTCAATCAATTTTTTTCGATTGACCATAATCAATGAACGAATGAAGAATGTTGTGCAGAAATAAAAAAAATCCCGCCGGGTACGGAAGCCGACAGGATTTTTCATGGGATCGGGGCAGTTAGTCCAGGCTGATCACGTACTTACCGATCATGCCGTACGTGCTGGTGTTAGGGTTAGCAATATTTCCTGCAGAGACAAAATAAGTTCCGGGCGCGAGCGAGGCCGAAGCTGCGAGCGATGAGGGGTTGTCAATCGTTTGCAGCAGCGTGCCCTGGCTGTTGTAAATGCGCAGTACCATATCAATATTCGCCGCGGTGTTGTTGACGTTCACGTTAAAGGGTACGAGGTTCAGGGTGCGCGTGGTGGAAATGTTCACCGAGAACATGTCCACGTCGGCAGTGGTATTGATGGTGCCTGCAGCTGCAGTGCTAAGCGTGCTGGCGTTGCTGGTGCTGTTGCCGTGGTCGTCGGTTTTGTAACCAACCAACGCTGCGATAACGGCAGCGTCGTCCTGGATAGTGGTGCAGCCGAGTGTATTGGGACCGCGGTGCCAGAGCGAAAGGTTCTGGTAGTAGGCGATGCCCATGATGGGGGCCCAGCCGGTTTCGCCGCTGCCCTGGCCGTAATTATATTCATTTGTTTTTACGCAATTGGCGTCGTAGGTCGACTGATGGCGAAGGCCCATCGTGTGGCCCGTCTCGTGCGAGATCGCTTCCGCAATCTTTTTGATGTTGTAAGAAAGCAGCGACGAGAAAACGAAGCATGGTGTGTACGTCCCCGAGCTGAAGGATCCGTTGAAGGAAACTCCGCCGGCCTGCCCGAACCATTCCCAGCTTTCGGTGATGATCACTTTTTGCCGGCGGGTTGTGGGAGCTGCGTTGAAGACAGCTTCGTCGGTGGTGATGGTGATGTTGAACGGCGAAAAGTCGTTGCTGACATGGTTGATCACGGTGTTCACATCAGTCGCGCTCAGGTTGGCTGGTGCGCAGTAGATTGGTCCGCTGGTATTCCAAACGGTGTTCGAAACGACGTCGCCGTCGAAGTCGAGCCAGACCACTCCGGCGGTGGGGCTGATGGTTCCTCCACCCCCGCTTCCGCCACCCTGGTTTTTGGGTTTGCGGTTGTTGAATTCGTCTTCAACCGGGGCGCGCTTGGTGAGGTTAAAATCACGGATGCCGAAATCACAAACATTTTTTTCGGGATCTGTGGTAGCGACATTGTCTTGTTTGGAACAGGAGGCAAGGTAGCAGAGACCTGCCAGGAGGAAGAGGCGTTTCATAAAAAAATGGTAGCTTTTTAAATTTTCAAAGGATAAGTCAAGTTAGGCCGAATAATTGAGCCGGGAGCAAACTGTGGAAGCAATTCCACACTGATTTTTGGAAAAAATGCCCGCGGTCAATGGCGAAAAAAACTAATGCAATCATGCGAGCGCATCGCTGTAAAGGCGGATGTAGTCAGCAAGCTGCTTGCGGCGATACTGCATGATGAATCGCGGGTGGGCGAGCGGAGTGATGGCTTGGAAGAATTTATTTTTTTCATTCAGTAGGCTCAGGAATTTGAGATTTTTTCCGCCGCCGATGCAGAAGCAGTGGTCGATCAGAAATCCCATTTTCATTTGCGCGCGGATCGAGCCTGTAATAAAAGGAGTGAGCGCGCGAAGCAGTTGCGGGTCGTCGTAGTAGTTGAGGTTGGTGCCGCCGCGGGTGAAGCCCAGGGGGCAAACGGCCGAGATGAAGTAGCGTGAGTAAAAAATTTCCGGTCCGCCGCAGGCGCGGATGGCCTGGTAGATAAATTCCGCGGAAAGTTCCGTCTGGTTCGGCGGGAAAGGATGCGGGATGCCAAGCTCGGTGAGTTGTTTGGGAGCGGTGAAGTTAATTCCCGTGGTGCCGGCGCCGAAGCGGCCGGGATTGATTCCAAGGATCAACCGTCGCGGGCGATTGTCGTTGTAGAATTTTTTTAAAAATGCCTCGACTACTTTGATCACCTGCGGGTTTTGTTGCGGGAAAAGCCATTGAATGCCCGCAGGCAGGTCTTGCGGAGGACGCAATTCCCGGTAGAACTTCAGCAACCTGGAGGCAAAAGACATGCTATCATCGTTTCCTTTTCACAAATTCTGCGAGCGGGTCGCCGTAAGGTTGGCAGGCCAGCCGGTCGATTTTGCCGTCGCTGTTGGTAAGGAAGTTTAGCCTGAAATCGGCAAGCCCGCTGGCTGCTTCATTGGTAACGAACTGGTCGTAATGGAAATGGCCAAGCGCGGAACGCTGGCCGCGGAAGTTGAGCCAGAGCTTTCCGTCATGAAAGTCGATGGTTATTTCTCCGTATACCGGGTTGAGGTACTGGCCCGCGTAAAGATGGAGTGGTTGAGAAGGAACCGTATTCATTATTTGCGTGGCCCTGATGGAATCTCTTCTTTTCTTATCGTCCAATTGGTTTTTGACCGCGTCCAGCAGGTAGCGCTCGCTCCAGGGCGTGAGCGTAAGGTTAAGCAACCGGTCGATGACGGGAAAAGCCATTCCCGAACGGAAGCTGGCGGCGGTGGTGCTGTTGTGCACCATGAAAACAGCTATATTTTCAGAAAAAACGAAGGTGAGGTTTGAATAAAACCCGTCGATTGACCCGGTGTGGGTGCTGATCTTATAGCCTTTGTAGGTTAACACATTCCGTCCGAGTGCGTACAATGCATTGGAGAGCTCGCTCCATCTTCCTTCTTTGTCGGCGATCGTGTTTGGAATCAGCGTCTGGCGGATGACGGGCTCCGGTATAACCTGCCGGCCGCGGTATTTTCCACCGTTGAGCTGGGTGATCATCCACCGGCTCATTTCTTCCACGTTTGATTTGATCGTGCCCGCCGGCCCCAGGGCCTGACTTTCCAGTCGGACGTTTCGTGTTTTCAGGCGGCGGGTGCTGTCGGTCTCGAAGTATGCAAAGGCAAAATTTCCGGATCTTGTCATGTCCTCCTGGGAAAAGCCCGAGGCGGTCATCTCCAGGGGTTCAAAAATCTTCTTGCGGATAATTTCTTCCCAGCTCATTCCGGCTACACGTTCCATAGCCAAACCGGCCACCGAATACATCATATTATTATAGAGATATCCCTCGCGGAATCCGAGTTGAGGTTTCATGTAAGCAATTGTCGCCGCTATTTCGCTTCGCGTGAGGGGGGAAGCTATCCAGATGCCGTCATAGCGGGGCAACCCGGTGCGGTGGGAGAGCAGGTCGCGGAGCGTTGCTGACGAATTGAGGAGGTCGTCGTGAAAACTGAGTGAGGGGACGTAATTTCTGACCGGCTTATCGAGGTCGAGTTTTCCTTCCGCGGCCAGCATACAGGCGGCGGTTGCGGTGAAGAGCTTGGTATTGGAAGCGATCGGAAACATCGTCGTGGTTTCGACCGGCAGCTTATTATCAAGGTCGCGGTAGCCGTATCCTTTTCCGTAGACAAGCTGGTCTTTGTAGACGATTCCGATTGCCAGCCCGGGGATGTTCCAGGCTTTCATGACGCTGTCGATGTAGCGGTCGATGAGCGGCAGTTTGTTTTCGAACGGGTGCGACTGGCCATGTGCGAGCGCAGCGAGGGCCAGAAAGGTGGCGGCGAGTAAAATTCTTTTCATTTGAGTTTGCAGGGATTGAAATTACTGATGTTTTGGAAGTGGGTAATGGTTCATGATCGATGGCGGGGGTTCAAGAACATTCAACTACCTTCAACAACATTCCACCTGTCCATGGTCAATAGTCCATGGTCCATCGTCGAAGGTCCATAGTCCATGGTCAATAGTCAAAGGAAAGGCTTCCGTCTTCGGACGGCCGATTTCGGGCTTTCTTAGCGCGTTGGCCTCTTTGCGCCTTTGCCTGAAAAAAATTTCACGCAGAGACGCTGGGTAAGTAAGACGCAAAGGAATATTGTGTAGAAGCTGAGATGCTTTTTTTGCAGGGGAAATTTATTTTGTCATCCTGAGCTTGTCGAAGGATGGCAAACCGGCCGTGGCATAAATGGTTTTGTCTAGAGGCTGCATTGTTACTCTTTGCGGATGCCCGCGGTCCCGGTCTGCACATCAAAAAGTTAAGGTCGGCATGAAGCCGACCCGTGGAGTGCTCCTCCTGTTGGACCCCGACGCCGCTTCGCGGGATCGGGGTCTTCAAATTCTTTCAAGAATAAAAAAAGCCAACAGCTGTTGGCTTCCCATCGGCTCCTCCTGTTGGACTTGAACCAACGACCCTCTGATTAACAGTCAGATGCTCTAACCAACTGAGCTAAGGAGGAATATGTTTTTTTCATCCGCGCCCATCCACCCCAATTGTAATTGGGGAGAGCTGAGAATGCCACCCGTCACGTGGGGGGGGTGCAAAAATAAGGAGAAGTTGAGAAGTGAACATGTCAAAAAATTTGTGAATTCGAGCTTTTTGGAAGGTGGATCGGGGCTCTTGCAGCTCGCTGAACGGCCCCAGCCTAGATGTCGTTTGGTTAGCAAATCACCGTTCAGCAATTCCTGGCGGCATTGTGTTGCATTTTTTTCCTGGTCCCAGCTTGGCAGGTTTCCTGCTATACCGTAGATTTAGGGACAGTTTTCCCAAAGTCCATAGGGTAGATTAACCGACGATTCCGACCTTAAGAAGTTCATTAGTTAATTCTAAAGTCTTGCTTATGGCGGATCATCCGTTAATTTCTGTCTGCCGGGAAATCAGGGAAACACCTGACATCACTGAAGAACTTCGGCGAATTTGTGATTATGTCATCAACGGTTGGCGTTCCAGCCGGCCGCTGCTGATCGAGGAAATTGGCAGGAAACTTGAATTGCCGGTTTCGAAACAGCACAATATCGAATTGCTTCTTGGGTATATTGAGCTTTGCCTCCGGAAGAATGCGCCGAGCGAGCAGGAAAACATGCTGTGGAATTTCTCAAGAAACTTTTCAGGATAAAGGAGGGCGAACTGATGCAGTTCTATTCCCACAACGTAAGGGAGATGGTCCGGTATCAGCTGAGCCGGATCTATTCCGACAACCGCATCAATCCGGACGAGGCATTATTGAAAGTGGACTTGCAGGAAATCTTCGACTTGAGCTTTGATGAAATGAACGACCTGGCCGAAACATTTGTCGAGGAGGCCTTGTCAAAGGGTGCGGATTTGAAGGAACTGGCTTGCGTCCATGCTCCGGCACATCCTGTTGAAACATCGGTTTAAATGCTTTTGGGTTTATGAAACCATTTCTGATCGTTGCGTCCCTCGCTGCAGTTTTGGCTTTTGCCGAATTGGCTCCCACCGGGAAAGACAACTCTGTGGTGAAGGAACCGCGAGTGTGGATTTGCCTTGGACCGTCTGCGTATGCACATCATGTTAACCGACAGTGTCGCGGCCTCAACCAATGCAGCCGGGCGATTATTTCGACTACTCGGGACAGTGCAATTAATTATTATGATCGTGAACAGCCTTGTCGTATGAAGGCTTGTAATTAAGGCAAGGATGTTTCCCGCATTAAGCACCGAAGCACTTCTCCATCAAGATCAGAAGGAGAAGCAGAATACAGACTGCCAAAAGAATCATGCCGTTTCGCAGAACCGTTGTAAACCAAGAATTCATATCCTGGATTTTCCCTTCATTAGGCTGGGTCGACTAAACGTAAACTACGTGCGGGCCCTCGTGATCAAGGTCAATAACAACCTCCCTCTTTTTTTTGATGGTATCCCCATTACCCTGATACTCCACCTCGATTGTTCGAATCGAATCAGTTGTTCTGTTCCCGCTTTGCGGGTTCACAGACAAAAATGACTCAATGTTCAAATCCAGGTCGCCATTATGCGCACCCTTTGCGGCTCCAAATTTGTAGTTCGTGATCACTCTTACATTACCTGATACCGGCTGCTTCGAAGCCATTTCGAGTAGCTTGACTTTTACTGGGAAAGTGCCGGTCTGTAATTTACTTATATATTCAATTCCGCTCGATTCAGCCAAACCCCCATTCCTGCCAAACGCTTCCTGCACTGCCCTCATTACTGGGTTTTTAAAAACATCGTATCCGTTTTCTTCTGCCTTGTTAAAGGCCTGAACAGCGTCAATGGTGAGTTCGCTGCATTGATCAACAGACTTATGAAATTTTTTCTTCAGGGATCTTACCGTGATCCCGAGAAACAATCTAAGAATAATATACCAAATGAACATGCCGGTGAAAACCTCAAAAATGTATAGGATAACGGGCAAGAGATCAATTGGACCGAAACTTTCGGTACGCACCCCTGCGCCCCTAAGTCTGTTGACTCTATCCCAGGACATATAAGACAGGATGCCAACCATAATCACGAAAAGAATCAAACCAATTATCAACTGGCGGTGGGTGATTTTCTTCACTTGTTTGTTGATTATAGGCTCTGGATAATGTGCCCAGCGTTCGCTCCGCTTGAGTTCATTCGACTTCCATTGCCGTTTTACTTCGAAAAACCGGTACACAAGCAGTTCCGCAATAACCACTGCCAGGACAGCGAAAATTAGCCCCATTGCCCAAGGGAATTTCGGGAGTACATCCCTGTATAATTCTTCCGAGAATAAATATTCGACGACGGCGATTATTGGGAAAAGGATTATGAATGCCAACACAGTTGCGCGCTGCGGAGCGATCGTACGATCCCATTCGATTTTACGCGCCGCTTGGTAGGAGTATTTTTGAAACAGCTCTCGTCCTCGCTCAGCCGCATGGCCAGCGTCTTGGGCGAGTTGAGCCGCATATCGATATTGGTTTTCAGCGGCGCTGGTACTAAGTGGCGGAGGATTTTCGGTGGTGGTAGGCATATACTATAAATTTAGGTTTTGAAACCAGGTGACTAAATCATCAGCCGAACCAAGCCGGACTTCCCCCTGTTTTAATTGACGGTTCGGTGGCCAACCGATTAGAACCAAATCAAACGGCTTTTGACCTGAATTGAGTTGAAGCGGCCTTCTATTTGAATCAACCCCGTCGCTAAAAATCACCACAATAATCTTGTCAAATGATGCACCTATATTCATTTTCAATTCAATATCGCGCAAAGCAGTATAGATGTCAGTACGATCAGGACCATTGGGTCGGTAGTTTAAGACTCTGTTTTGCACGACGTTGCTCATAAATGTGCGAACGGCATGATTTTTTCTCGAGAGAATTTTTTGATTTGTATCTCGGATCAACTGGTTCTTGCACCGAATGACTGCTTTCTCTGAAAGCCGCTTGTGTTCGTCAACGGGTATTTCTTTAAAGCCACGTTCGAACTCCAACGCGGTTTCGAATCCAGAATTTTGAGTATTCCCAATTATGCGCACAGCAAATTGGCCAGAGTAACCGCGATTCAAAAATTCCTGAACAAGTGCATTATATTGATCCACATTAAGGCGAGCTGGCTGCCCAGGATTTGACGTAGAGCCGGACCTGTCGTCGGCAATTAAAAACAGGACATATTTGGTCTTTTTTTTAACAAGATCGCTGGGTGTAAGCTTAACATTAGCGCAATTTTGCGCTGCTCCGTTGCAGGACAGCAGACATACAGAAGCGACAATGAAGCAGAGGTGAATACCCATTTTCTTTCTGTTATTTTTACAATGAATGCTGGTCGTTACTCAAGGCCGGCCGACTCGGATAATGGACTGGTACGTGGAAGCTTCAAGACGTAGGTCGTGTCTACTAATTTAAATTTTTGAGTCTGATATTCCAAATAGCTGATTCATTTTGAATTCTAATGAATTTGTGTGTTGACTACCAATAACTTCTGTTTACTGCTTAGAGGACGAAAAGAACTAGTAGGATATTCAACAAAATGTAGGTGATAAGCATGATCAATGCTGCTCGTCGGTCTATTTTTTTTCGTTTCTGAACTTCACCTATGGTGTGGAGGCGCAGCGATATGGACGAAAGCACAAGAGTTCCGAGGATATAGAAAAAAGTAAGGAAATGTACTTTGTCGACAAAGGAAAAGCTGATCGATGCGGGGATATTTGCATCCACAACATACTTGTTTGCCACTGAGGCAAACAATCCGCCGACGCTTAGGCCAAACCTGGGATCAACAAAATCGGGACGAATAAAAAAGGAAAGAAATGATACAAAAAATGCAATATACAACCCCGAAAATAGCTTGAAGTAGAGGTCCCAACTGTCGCGATCGATTGTCACGACAAACGAAATGTGATTGAATCGTCGTTCCTGGAATTTCGTATTTCTGTAACCAAAATCAGTCCGATAAAATTTAAAACTTTCTTCTACTTGGAATTTTTCCACCTCCCACCCCGGAATTCGTAAATCATCGGCAATTTCAAAACCAGCCTTGTCCTTGAGGAGGTAAATGAACTCTATGCTCGACTGCCCCTCTATATTAATTCTCAGGCGCTGCTTATCAAATGGATAATTGGACAGCTCCCAATCATGAGTGAGTTGAACTTTGCAGTTCTTATAGCTTACGAATGCTTTTCTGTCCTCGTCCCGAAAAGAGCTATACTCTTCGATCTTCTTTGCGTTCGTGATTTCCAGTTGGTCGAACAAAGGAAGACTGCTCGTGCAGTTGCTCCATAAATAAAAGTCGGCTCCAAAAGAATACTCCGCAGGTGAAAAATCGTAAAGGCTTTTCAGAAAAACACCGACGTAGCTCGTATCACGCGATTCCTGGCTATGCGCAACAGCGGCATAGAACAATACAAACAAAAGAATTACAAGTCGCAAGATGGTGGAAAAGGTCTGA
>DASPNM010000018.1:0-3420 GCA_035626515.1 Chitinophagaceae bacterium | reverse complement strand
GGCGCAATACCTGGCCCAGCAGCTCCCGGTGAAAACAAAAAGATATATCGAGCTCAAGCGGCAGGTGGAAACGAAGGAAGGGTTGTACAAGATTCTGCAGGAGGAGAGAGAAAAAACCGCCATCGGGCGCGCCTCGACGATTTCGAATTCCAAAACGATCGATAAGGCTTACCCCTCCGGATACCCCATCAAGCCGAATGCCCGCGGGATTCGGATCATCGCCATCCTCATGGGCCTGGCACTTCCCGCACTGGTCATTTTTGCGGGAGAGCTTCTCAATGACAAGATCACCACGCGGTACGATATCGAAAAAATTACGCCGGTCCCCATCCTCGGAGAGATCGGGCACTCCTATGCGAAGACTCCGCTCGTGGTCACCGGAACCACCCGTCGCATGGTAGCAGAGCAGTTCCGGATTATCCGTTCCAACCTTCAGTATATTATCGGGGATGCAGAGAAATCTGTTATCCTCGTCACTTCTTCCTTCAGTGGCGAGGGAAAATCGTTTGTCACCCTGAACATGGGCGCAGTGCTCGCTCTCGCCAGCAAACGCACCGTTATCCTGGAATTCGATATACGCAAGCCTAAGATTCTTTCGGGGCTGAACCTTCCGAAAGGCCCGGGCATTACCAATTACCTCGCGGGCAAGTCGGGGATGGAAGACCTGATTAAGCCGGTGCCCGGGTTTGAAAATCTCTTCATCATGAGCTCTGGTCCGATCCCGCCCAATCCTTCCGAACTGCTTCTGGGACAAAAGGTGGCAGACCTTTTCGAATTTTTGCGTCGCAATTTCGACGTGGTGCTTGTAGACACTGCTCCCGTCGGAATGGTAAGCGACGCGCAGACACTCGGCAAGTTCGCCGACTGCACGCTCTACCTCGTGCGCCAGGGGCATACGTTCAAAAAGCAGGTAGCACTCATCGACGAGATTTATCAGCTGAATAAGCTTCCAAAAGTATCCATCGTGATCAACGACGTCAAGGTAAAACCGGGCTACGGGTACTATGGATACGGACGCTATGGCTATGGGCAGGGTTATGGTTACGGGTATTATGATGAAGAAGCTCCCCCGCCTTCAAAGCTCGAACGCTGGTTCGGATGGCTGAACCCCGGACGGATTTTCGGCAGCATCCGACGGAGAAGCCAGCAGCTTTAGAATTTACCGACTCCCCACACAATCCCTTTTTTTCCTCCAATGCGCATACTGGTAACCGGCGGTGCCGGATTCATTGGCTCCAACCTGGTCGAAGCCCTGCTTCGCGATGAACGGGTTTCGCTCGTACGGGTCATGGACAATCTTTCGACCGGGTCGATCGAAAACATCCGGGAGTTTAATACGCATCCGAAATTCGAGTTTGTGCACGCAGATATTCGCAGCTACGAAGATTGTATGGAATGCGTGCGCGACGCCGACCTCGTTTCGCACCAGGCGGCGCTCGGATCCGTACCGCGGTCAGTGAAAGATCCGCTCACGACCAATGAGGTGAACATAACGGGCACGCTGAACATTTTCAACGCAGCCCGGGAACACGGAATCCGCCGTGTTGTCTATGCAGCCAGTTCCTCCACGTACGGTGACCATCCCGGCCTGCCGAAAAAAGAAGACCAGATCGGCCGTCCGCTTTCGCCCTATGGCGTCACCAAGTATGTGAATGAGCTTTACGCCGGCGTATACCAGTCCCTTTTCGGAATTGAAATGATCGGGCTCCGCTATTTCAACATCTTCGGACCGAGGCAAAGTCCCGAAGGTCCATATGCCGCGGTGATCCCGCTTTTCATCGCAGCTGTTCTCGAAAACAAGGCGCCGACCATTAACGGCGACGGCAGCCACAGTCGCGATTTCACTTACGTGGACAACGCCGTCCAGGCCAACATCAGCGCATTGTTTACCAATAATGCGGAAGCGGTAAACCAGGTATACAATATCGCCTGCGGAGAACAAACCAGCCTGCTGGAGCTTTTCGAACACCTGAGGCGCGCGGCCAACAGTTCGCTGCGTCCCGTGCACGGGCCGGAACGCCCGGGAGATATCCGGCACAGCCTCGCCGACATATCGAAAGCGGGGAAACTTTTGAATTACGAAGTGAAAGTGAAGGTGGAGGAAGGCCTCAGGCGCACGCTGGAATGGCACCGGGAGAAGCGTTTGGAGTTTAGGGTTTAAAGTTTAGGGTTTAGAGTTGGCGGACATGAAATTTGAGCGAACCATCATCATCACGGGGGGAGCGGGCTTCATCGGCTCGCACGTGGTGCGGCTCTTCGTCGGCAAATATCCGCAGTACCGCATCGTCAACCTGGACGCGCTCACCTATGCCGGGAACCTGGAGAACCTGCGCGACGTAGAGCAGGCTCCGAATTATGTTTTTGAAAAGGTGAACATTCTGAACGCCGGCGAGCTGGTTCGCATTTTTGAGAACTATGAGCCGGACGGCATCATTCACCTTGCAGCCGAATCCCACGTGGACCGCTCGATCCTCTCACCATTGGATTTTGTTTACACGAACGTGATCGGCACGGTGAACCTCCTGAATGCGGCGCGCGAATTTTGGCGACCACAGCAAAAAAAACCTTACCGCTTTTACCACATTTCCACCGATGAAGTATACGGCGCGCTCGGGGCCGAGGGCCTGTTCACCGAAGAAACCCGTTATGATCCGCATTCCCCATACAGCGCGTCAAAGGCAGCTTCGGATCATTTCGTGAGAGCTTATGGAGATACGTATGGATTGCCGGTAGTCGTCAGCAATTGTTCCAACAATTACGGGCCGAACCATTTTCCCGAAAAGCTGATCCCGCTTTTCATCAACAACATTCTTTGCGAAAAGCCGCTTCCTGTCTACGGGGACGGACAGCATTCGCGAGACTGGCTGTATGTAAAGGATCACGCGGCGGCGGTTGACTTGGTATTCCACAAAGGCAGACTGGGCGAAACCTATAACATCGGAGGCTTCAACGAATGGAAGAACATTGATCTTGTAAAGTTGCTTTGCAGGCTTATGGACGAGAAGCTGGGACGGTCACCCGGAACGAGCGAGCAGCTCATCAGCTTCGTGAAGGACCGTCCCGGCCACGACCGGCGCTATGCAATGAACACCGCCAAGATCGCCCGCGAGCTCGGCTGGCGGTCGCGCGAAACGTTCGAGTCGGGACTCGCGAAGACCGTGCGCTGGTATCTCGAGAACCGCGCCTGGGTAGCCGCGGCATGAAGGGCATCGTCCTCGCTGGCGGCTCCGGCACGCGGCTCTACCCGGTCACCCAGGTGGTGTCGAAGCAGCTGCTGCCGGTGTACGACAAACCGATGGTGTACTACCCGCTCTCCACCCTGATGCTCGCGGGCGTGCGCGACATCCTCATCATCTCGACGCCGCACGACACGCCGCGATTTCGCGAGCTCCTCGGCGACGGCGCGGCGTGGGGGCTCAA
>DASPNM010000017.1:0-169368 GCA_035626515.1 Chitinophagaceae bacterium | reverse complement strand
CGCTGCCTCGATGGGAGGCAGCTTCTTCAGCGCAAGCTCGACCCCTCCGCTTCCGCTGATTTCCTCCTCTGCGGTCGCCGCGAGCGCGATGTTGTAACGCAACCCGCTCAGCGGCCAGAAATGAATAAAACAGGTTATCAGCGCCACGAGCGCGCCACCGGCATCGTTCGAGCCAAGGCCATAAAGTTTTCCATTCTCTACAGCGGGGTCAAAAGGGTCACGGGCATAGCCCGTGTTCGGCCGCACAGTGTCGTGGTGCGAGTTCAGCAGCAATGTAGGTTTCGCCGGATCAAATTCGCGGTTCAGGGCAAGCACATTGTTGCCAACCCGCGTGCAGGGAATGTTTCGTGAAGAAAAGAAATGCTCAATGACCGCCGCAGTGCGGTCTTCCTCCCGGCTGAAGGAAGGAAGGCGGATCAGTTCTTTGAGCAATTCGACGGCTTCCCGGTGGAGCCGGTCTATAGGTAGCTTACTCATTGGTCAACGTTGTACCCGCGTGGCCTTCCAGCAGCGCCTGAAGGTCGCCAGCCCGTCCCAGCGTCACGCGGGCAACGCCGGCTCGCAGCGCTTCGAAAGCATTCTCGAGTTTCGGGATCATTCCTCCCGCGATCACTTGCTCCGTTTTCAAAGCTTCGAACCCGGACGCATGGATTGTTTCAATCACCGAATGGGCGTTGCCTGCTTCCCGCAGCACGCCGGGCTTGTCGAACAAATAGAGCAGCCGCGTGTTGTATTCGCGGCTGCATTCCCGTGCGATTTCACGGGCTACGGTATCGGCGTTTGTGTTCAGCAATTGTCCCTCGCCGTCGTGCGTCACCGGTGCGATCACCGGCGTCAGCCCCACCTCCAGCAGGTGCTGCAGCAGCAGGCCGTTCACGCGGTCTATATCGCCAACAAAACCGTAATCGGTTTTTCCCGTTTTGCGGCGGTGGGCCAGCAAAAGGTTCCCGTCCATCCCCGCGAGCCCGATGGCAGTGCAGCCTGCTTTCTGCAACCCGGCCACGAGGGTTTTGTTGATCCACCCTGCATAAACCATGGTTACGATCTTCAGCGTTTCCGCGTCGGTAATCCGTCTTCCCTGCAGCATGTGCTGCTTTATGCCCAGCCGGCCTGCCAGTTCGGACGCGAGGCTTCCCCCACCATGCACAAGTATTTTTAATTGCGGCAGCGCAGCAAACCTTTCAAGAAATACGCCCAGCTCCCGATCGTCTTCGATCACATTTCCTCCAAGCTTTATGACCAGCAGCTCTTTCACGACGCGTTCAGGGATTTTAGCATGCGGGCAAGCACCGCCTGCGCCGCCCACACACGGTTTGACGCCTGCCGCGTCACCAGGCTCTGTGGTCCGTCGAGCACTTCATCGGTCAGCTCCACGTTTCTTCGAACCGGCAGGCAGTGCATCACTTTCGCCTCGCGCGTGTGTTTCAATTTTTCGGAGGTCAGCATCCACGCAGGATCATTGCAATAAATCTTCCCGTAGTCGCGGTAGGTGCTCCAGTTTTTTACGTAAACAAAATCCGCGTTTTCCAGCGCTTCGTTCTGGTCATGCGTCACGCGCGCGCCGGAGACAAACTTCGGATCAAGCTCGTAGTCTTCCGGGTGTGCAATCACGAATTCAGCCCCGCCCCAGGCATTGATCCATTCCGCGAAGCTGTTGGCTACGCATTGAGGAAGGGGCTTTACGTGCGGCGCCCAGCTGAGCACGATCTTCGGACTGCGGGCTTCTTTCCAGCTCCGCACGCTTTCGCTAATGGTCAAGAGGTCCGTCAGGCTTTGAAGCGGATGCCGCGTGGCGCTTTCGAGGCTGAGCACGGGGACGGCAGAATACTTTATGAACTGATTCATGTAAAGTTCAGAATAATCCTCCTCCCGGTTCTTTAACGAAGGAAATGTGCGAATGGCTAAAATGTCGAAATATTTTCCAAGCACCGGCGCCGCGTCCTTTACATGCTCCACTGTGCTGCCACTCATGATCGCTTCGTCCTCGAATTCCAGGGCCCAGCCTTCGGCGCCCGCGTTGAATACAATCGCCTGCATGCCGAGGTTCTGTGCGGCCACCTGCGTGCTCAGGCGGGTGCGCATGCTGGGGTTGAGGAAAATACATCCAATCCGTTTTTGTTTGCCGAGCTTTCGATCCGCAAAAGGATCGGCTTTGTAGGCAAGTGCCTCCGCGATCAGCGACTCGATCCCGCCCGCATCGTTTACCGAGATAAAATTTCTCATGCCTCGCTGATCTTTTCGGTGGTGTTCGCGGCGATTTCCATTTTCAGGGCTTCGATAAAAGCTGCAGCATCCCCGCGCGTGAGCGCAAGCGATGGAAGCAACCGGATCACATTCGGTTTTGCTTCGCCTGCAAATACATGCTGGCGGAAGAGCAGGGTTTTCTTCAGGTCTTTCCACTGTTCAGGCACATCAAACCCGAGCATGAGTCCGCGGCCGCGCACCGCTTCAATCCCGGAAACGGACAGAAGCTCCTGCCTTAGGAACTCTCCAACCTTTCCTGCATTTTCCATCAATCTTTCTTCTTCGATCACTTCGAGTACCGCGATCGCCGCCGCGCAGGCGAGGTGGTTGCCTCCAAAAGTGGTTCCGAGCATAAAGTGCTTAGGCTTGAATTTTTCTGAAACGATGATCCCCGCAACCGGGAAGCCATTTCCCATTCCCTTCGCCATCGAATAAATGTCGGCGTTCACGCCTGCGTAATCGTGGCTGAAAAATTTTCCGCTTCTGCCGTAGCCGCACTGCACTGCGTCGGCAATGTACACAGCACCGTATTCATCGCAGAGATCCCGGATGGCACGGAGAAATTCGTCTTTCGCCACATGGATGCCCCCAACGCCCTGGATGCCCTCCACGATAACCGAGGATATCTCATGGCCGTGCTCGCGAAAGCAATCCTGTAAAGCCTGCACGTCGTTGAACGGGAGGAACAACACGTTTTCCGTTTCGTTCACCGGCGCCACATAATTTTTATTGTCCGTCGCGGCGACGGCAAGGGAAGTTCTTCCATGGAAGGATTTGGTGAAAGCGATCACTTTTTTCCTTCCGTTGTGAAAGGATGCGAGCTTCAGCGCATTTTCGTTCGCTTCCGCGCCGGAATTGCAGAGGAAAAGCTGGTAGTTTTCTTTTCCCGAAACGGCGCCGAGCTTGTCGGCCAGTTGTTGCTGTAGCGGAATGCGCACCGAATTGGAATAAAAAGCAATCTTGCGCAGCTGCTCGCCGATGGCCTCCACCCAGCGGGGATGGCAATGCCCGATGCTGATGACTGCGTGTCCGCCGTACAGGTCGAGGTAACGTTTTCCCTGATCATCCCACACGTACGAGCCCTTCGCTTCCACGATGTTGATATCGCTGATGGGGTAGACGTCAAATAATTTCATCTGCGGTTGATTCGGTTTAGAAATAGCTGGCTTTAAGATGCAGACCGGCGGATTCGTCGAAGCCGAACATCAGGTTCATGTTCTGCACCGCCTGCCCGCTCGCTCCTTTCAGTAGATTATCGAGAGCAGAATGGACCACCAGCCTGCGGTCCACTTTCTCGAGCTGGATCAGGCATTTATTGGTATTGATTGCCTGCTTTAAAAAAATTGCGCTTCGCTCCACGAATACGAACGGATGCGAAGCATAATAATCGTTGTACAGCTGCAAAGCTTCTTCAAGCGAAAGCTCGCAGTTGAGCTGTGAGCTGGTAAAAATGCCGCGCGTGAAATCACCCCGCCAGGGAATGAAGCTGAGCCCAATGTCGCCCGCCGGCTGAAGCTGGACCAGCGCCTGCAGGATTTCCCCCATGTGCTGGTGGTCAAGCGTCTTATATGCCTGGATGTTGTTAGAGCGCCAGCTGAAATGACTGGTTGCGGTGAGGCTTTGCCCCGCCCCGGTGGACCCGGTGATGCCGGTGGTATAAACTTCACGGAGCAGCCCAGCGCGCGCAAGGGGCAGCAAAGCGAGCTCGATCGCGGAAGCGAAACAACCGGGGTTTGCCACATTGCGGGCGGCACGGATCGCGTCCCGGTTCAGTTCGGGGAGCCCGTAAACAAATACCCGGTCATCTACCTGGTTGGTTTCCCTGAGCCGAAAGTCCTGTGAAAGGTCAATCACCCGGATGGCGGCATTGGGGTTGAATTCTTCAAAAAATTGCCGCGATTCCCCGTGACCCACGCAAAGGAAGAGTGCGTCAATGTCGGGACTCAGCTCCTTGCCGAAGATGAGATCTGTTTCTCCCACCAGGTCCTGGTGCACCGAGGCGACGCGGTCGCCCGTATGGCTGCGGCTGTGGACAAAGCTGATGGTAACATAAGGATGCCGCAGCAGCAGGCGGATCAGCTCGCCGCCGGTATACCCCGCACCACCGACGATGCCGACGCGGATCGCAGTCTTCGCGCCCGCGCTCTCCTGTATTGCTGAAGTTGCCATAAGCTCGTCATTTATTTTTCTCGTCACCGGCGTCTTCACGCACGCGGTAATAAATGGAAAGCTGGTTGCCGAAAATCTTCGAAAACCCGCGCACATCTTCGCCCGCCCAACCCATGTTCATTTCTCCGTATTTACCAAACCGGCTGTTCATCAGGTCGTACTTCGACTCGATCCCCGTTACCTGGAAACGATAGGGCATCAGCTGCACAAAGACCTTTCCGCTCACATGCTCCTGTGAATTTTCAAAAAACCGTTCGATGTCGCGCATGACGGGGTCGAGGATCTGTCCTTCATGCAGCCAGTTGCCATAAAACTGTGCCAACTGGTCTTTCCAAAAAAGCTGCCATTTGGTAAGCACGTGCTTTTCAAGAGCGTGGTGCGCTTTCAGGATCACCAGTGGCGCAGCTGCCTCGAATGCCACGCGGCCTTTAATACCGATGATCGTATCGCCCACGTGAATGTCGCGGCCGATGCCAAAAGGCCCGGCGATGCCCTGCAGGTGTCGGATCGCTGCGGATGGATGAGCAAATGACTGCCCGTCCACCGACCGCAGTTCACCTCTTTCGAATTCCAGCACTACTTCGCGCGGATCTTTTTCCGTCACCGGGGTTGGCCAGGCTCCTTCGGGAAGCATGCCCCGGCTGCTGAGCGTTTCCTTTCCGCCCACACTCGTGCCCCAAAGCCCTTTATTGATCGAATAAGCTGTTTTTTCAAAATTCATTTTCACTCCGCGTTCCCTGAGGTAAGCCACTTCCTCCTCGCGGCCGAGCCGGTTGTCGCGAATAGGCGTAAGGATTTTCATCCCCGGGATCATCACCTGGAACACCATGTCGAAGCGAACCTGGTCGTTGCCCGCCCCGGTGCTGCCATGCGCCACTGCATTGGCCCCGATCTCTTTCGCGAACTCCGCGATGCGCAGGGCCTGCACCAGTCGCTCGGCGCTCACGCTCAGCGGATAGGTGTTGTTCTTGAGTACGTTCCCAAATACCAGGTAGCGCAGGATGCGGTCGTAATATTCTTCTACCGCGTTCACCGTTCTGTGCGAGGCGACGCCCAAGGCCCGCGCATGCGCTTCGATGCGATGCAGCTCATCGTCGTCGAATCCCCCCGTGTCCACAGTAATGCTGTGCACTTCATAGCCCTGTTCCGCCAGGTAAATGACGCAGTAGGAGGTGTCCAGTCCACCGCTGAAGCCAAGAACCAGTTTTTGGGACATAATCCGCGGTTACAGGTGGAAAAAATGAACGATGAAGGACTTCAACTTTGCTACGAATTCGCGCAAACCCGAGTCCCTGTCCTTTTCTTTTTTCATGAAAGGTTTCAGCAGCATCCATTGCTTGAAACGCTGAAGCCGCTCGAATCCTTTCGAATTTTTTTCGAAATATTCCTTTGTTTCTGTCGGCTCGTAATGATCCTTCGGATCGTAAAGCATCGCCGTGCAGAGGCAGTTTTTGCGGTCCTTGCTCATCAGGATGTCGTAATTCACGCAGCTCTTGCAGCCGGCCCAAAAGGCTTCGTCCTGCGTGAGCTCGGAATAAGTCACCGGCTCATACCCCAGCTCGCTGTTGATCTTCATCACGGCAAGTCCTGTTGTGAGCCCGAAGATCTTCGCGTCGGGATATTTTTCGCGCGAGAGGTCGAATATCTTGCGCTTGATCGCCTTGGCAACGCCCGTCTTGCGAAATTCCGGCGCCACGATAAGACCGCTGTTGGCTACGTATTCCCCGTGACTCCAGGTTTCAATGTAGCAAAAGCCTGCCCACGCGCCACCGGCCGTAACCGCGATCACTGCCTGTCCCTTGTCGATCTTTTCCTCGATGTATTCCGGAGTTCGTTTCGCGATGCCGGTTCCACGCGCTTTCGCGGAGGCTTCGATCTCCTCCGTGATCGTGCGGGAATGGATTTTATCTGCCGGTTCGGCAATTTTTATAATTATGTTCTGATCCACCTGATCTGATTGAAGTTTGGATAACCAGTCCAAAATAGATGAGCTGAGTTGATTCACTGACAGGGGCCCTGGTTACTGGCTCGTCCTGTCAGCAACCACGTCGGGGTCGCGTAAAGAGGAAGACATCGAATCCCACCGCGTAAACGCCACTGGTTATCGGGGCGTGGAAGGGAAACTGTTTCGTATGTGTCAGAATGTTGTTCATGTCGACAGCTCACAAATGTAAAGAATCGCTGATATCAGGAGCAATATTTTTTGTTAAGTCGTAGTTCAATCATTGTGCCGTTTTCATAATTCATTTTGCGTGCATCAGAAATACAGTCGCACGTTTCCCCAGCAATGGAATTTCCTTTTTCCATTCGCTGATGCGCTGCGTTCGGATCCATTCGCTGTCGCCGGTGAGTCCTGCAGCGATACAAAGTCGTGTAGCGGGCTGGCAGTTTCGGAGAACAGCATCGAACAGTTTTTGGTTGCGGTACGGCGTTTCAATGAAGAGCTGCGTGCAATCCTTTTTACGCGATTCCGATTCCAGTTCCCGGATCGCCCGGTCGCGCGCTTGCGATTCTACCGGAAGGTATCCGTGAAATTGGAAACGCTGTCCGTTCATTCCGCTCGCCATCAGGGCAAGCAACAGGGAGCTCGGACCTGTGACCGGCCGGATTTTGACTCTCATTTCCTGTGCAGCGGCCACCAGCAGTTGTCCCGGATCGGCGACGCCCGGGCAGCCGGCTTCGCTGAGAATGGCGACGTTCTTACCCGCTTTCACGCGATCGCGGAATACCTGAAGCATTTCTTTTTCCTGCTGGTGCAGCGTGAACCACTCAAATGAATCTATGATGAGCGAGCGGTCAAGCCGTCGCAGGTAACGTCTTGCAGCTCGTTCGTTTTCCGCGAAGATCACCTGGCAATCGCGGAGCGCAGCACCGGCGGCAGCTGGTATCGCTTCCAGCCCCGCATCGTCAATTGGGGAGGGTATGAGGTAAACCGTGCCCATTTATTTTTCTCCCATTTTCACGCGGTGCACGGTAAGCGTTGCTGCGATGATGGCGTAAGCAGGCGCAAGGATGATCAGCACATGCATCAGGTAAAAGAGGATACCATTCCCGATTGCCAGCCCCTTGTGCGTGCCGGTGAAGGCGACGCTTTGCGTCGGCGTAAAATTGTTGCGCGCGAAGCTGTAATCCAGCATCGAGAAGCCGAAATAATAGCATTCCATCAACAGCGCAATGATGGGCGTGATCCACCCGGCGAATGGAACCAGCGAAAGCAGCGCCAGCAGAAACAGGTAGAACGACTGCCAGCCCGCATTTCGAAAGGCGAGACGGATACCACGCCAGGCATCCTTCTTCAGCTCACGCCAGTTGAAGCGGTGCGGCCGCTCGTAAATGATGGCTTCGGTTTTTTCGCTCAGGTAGGCGAACACCGGCGAGCCGATCACCAGGATGAGGTATTTAAAAAGGGAAAAATAAAACAGCACCAGCACGAGACGAAGCATCATCCCCGCCATCAGGAAAAAAAAGCTGAGCCATTCGCTGCGTTTCTGCTGCAGCCAGCTTTCGATGCGCAGCTGGTCGCTGATCCAGGTAACAGCGTCGTTGGACGAGCTCCAGAAAAAATACATGCCAACGATGAACAGAACGGTATAAATTATGCCCGGGATGACGATCCACCGGAACAGTTTGTGCGTTCTGATCAGGCGGCGGGCGTCATCCCAGGCCTGGATGGCAATCGTAATTTCTTTAAGCAATGGCTTAATTTGATGAAGTAAATATAGTTGATCGTGCCTGGAAGCGCCATGAAGAAGTTGCCGGCCTCTTTTTACCGACGTGAAGATGTGTTGCAAATCAGCAGGGAACTGCTCGGCAAACTGCTCGTCACGGAATGGGACGGCGTGCGCACATCGGGCCGCATTGTGGAATGTGAGGCTTATGCAGGGGTCTTCGATCGAGCCTCTCATGCGGCGGGAGGGAAACGTACCCGGAGAAATGAAGTGATGTATCACCACGGCGGTCTGGCCTACGTGTATCTCTGCTACGGCATTCATCATTTATTCAACGTGGTGACCAACGTGCGCAACGTGCCGCATGCCGTTCTCATCCGTGCACTGGAACCTGTGAGCGGTATCGATACAATGCTGGATCGGTCGCGACGGGAAAAAATGGATCATTCGCTCACCCGCGGCCCGGGCAACCTTTCGCGCGCGCTCGGCATTCACACACAACACAGCGGCCTTTCGCTGCGCGGCACCGGACTTTATATCGCCGATGATGGATTTGGATTTGCCGACTCTGCCATAGCCCGCTCCGCTCGTATCGGTGTCGAATACGCGGGTGTGGATGCGGCGCTGCCCTATCGGTTTTATGTGAAGGGGAATCCATTCGTAAGCGGTCGACCGAAGTGAAGGCAGGGCGTCGTATTTTAGTTTGAAATTGACTGCTTGAACGGTTCGGGTTCTCAGCGACGGAAATGGATTGGCATGCTGGCAGGCGTGGTGATCGCGCTGTTCGTTTACTGGATCGATCCATTCCGGGTGGGCGAGACCGCTGCGCGAACGCTTGCCGTCGCCGCGCTGATGATCACCTGGTGGGTAAGCGAAGCCCTGCCGATGCCGGTGGTCGCTCTCGTGCCGCTGGTGTTGTTTCCGCTTCTTCGCATCTCGAAGCTTGAAGAGGCTGCGGCCCCTTACGCCAATCCTGTCATCTTTCTTTTCATGGGGGGCTTCATGCTCGGGCTCGCCATTGAAAAATGGAATTTGCACCGGCGCATCGCCCTGAACATCGTGCGCATCACCGGCACCAGCGGCGACAGGATCGTACTCGGGTTCATCCTGGCTACGGGATTGCTCAGCATGTGGCTCAGCAACACGGCTACCACGATGATGATGTTTCCCATTGCCCTTTCGGTGATCCACGTGATGAAGGAAAATCACGCCGGGAACGGCAGCATCTCCCATTTTTCCCTCACCATCATGCTTGCCATTGCGTACGCATCGAACCTCGGTGGCATTGCGACGATCATCGGCACTCCGCCCAATGTGGCGTATGTTGGGTACATCGAGAAAAAATATCCCGGCGCAGGGATTGACTTCGTGAGCTGGATGGCTCTTTGCATGCCGCTTTCGGTGCTGCTGCTTTTCAGTCTTTACTGGGTGATGGTAAAATGGCTCTTCCCGAGCCGCATTCGTTCCAGCGATGCCACAAAGCAGCTCATTCGCGGGGAGCTGCGCGCCCTGGGTCCCATCTCGTCACCGGAAAAGAGAGTTGCGATCATTTTCGCGGGGACAGCCTTGCTCTGGATCACGCGCGACATCATCAATTCTATCCAAAACGCGGTGACGCTCGACGATACCATGATCGCCGTGCTTTGCGCGCTGGCGCTTTTCATTTGTCCTGCGCGCACCGGAACCGAAAAAGCCGAAAGCGGTTCGGTGCTGGAATGGCGTGACACCAGCAGGATGGCCTGGGGAATCCTGCTTCTGTTTGGAGGGGGTATTTCACTGGCTGGCGCGCTGGAACGTGCGGGACTGATTCAACAAATGGGGAGCTGGCTGGCGCAGTTCTCGGGCAACGGCCTGCTCCTTGTGTTCATGATCGCGCTGATCTCCATATTCATCAGCGAAGTGATGAGCAATGTCGCGCAGGTGATCGTGTTTGCCCCGGTAGTTTCCTCCCTGGCGGACGCCCTCGGCATGGATCCTCTTTTGCTCGGGATCCCGATGACTCTCGCTGCCAGCTGCGCCAGCATGTTGCCAATGGGAACGCCGCCGAACGCGATCGTTTTTGCGAGCGGCCATATCGGGCTGCCGCAAATGACGCGCGCAGGGTTGGTAATGAACCTGATCGCGGTGGCGCTGATCACTCTGTTCAGCTGGTTCCTGTTGCCTTTGCTGAGATGACGGGAAATGCTTCGCTAGAACTTGGGGCAGTTCAGCTTCTTCGCATTCGGATCGTTCGGCTTCTTGATATAGATGAGCGAGATTTCCGTACCGCCCCGCAGGTTGGAATGTGGCTTCAGGCTTGAAGTGTTCACATCGTACGAAGCGCCGAAGCGAAATTCCCCAAACTCCAGCCCGATGTACGGGATCATCGAGTCGTCGAACCGGTACCAGGCGCCGGCATAAATGTTAGTCGGATTTTCCTCATCGCCATTCACGTTCAGTGCGAAGGCCGCTCCCACAACTGTGTTGTGCGCCTGCGCCTGCCTGCTGTGGTTTGCCGCAAAATGGACATAATTGTAGGGCCCAACCGGGATCTTGCCGCCGGCCTGGATGGTGGTGCGCGCATTCAGCAGGAAGTTACCCTGCTGGAAAGTTTCCTTGGGACGATTGATGTGGTACATGGACGCGCCGATGTAAAAATTGTTGTAACCGTTCGTCGATCCGTTGTATAATACACCCGCGTTGAGGTCGAAATAGCTGAGCTTCACCTGAGATTGCGAAAAGCTTTCGCTCGTGACCCCGGTAAAGCCATAAGGAGTGAGCTGGTCCTCGAAATAAACTTTTGAAACGTCAAGCCGCTTGTCCATGTACGTTCCCTGGAAGCCGGCACCGATCTGGTGGTAGCCGTTTTCATCGAGTCCTTTGTGGTACGCAATCGAAAGGCCGAGATAATTGCTTACCAGCACCCCGTCCCCGGCGCGGTCAGTGAAGCCCATCAGTCCCACGCCAAACTGATCAATGTCGGGCACCCGGTTCCTCAGGATCCCGAAATCAATGGAGGCAGTCTTTGTTACGAATGCATTGTTGATCGTCGGCCACTGGTTGCGGTAATTCCCCGCAACGCGATACAGGCCATCGAATTTTCCCGTCAGCGCCGGGTTGAGCGTCAGAGGCGAAGCGAAGAACTGCGAAAAGTTCGGATCCTGGGCAGCGGATACCAGCGCGCAGGCACAGGCAAAAAGGGTAAATAGGCGCTTTTTCATCACAAAAGATTTGTTTCTATAGGGATTTACCACCTCTCCGGGGTCTCTCAATCAAAATCGGATAAATAACCGGGAACGTTGGCCGGTAAACGAATTGGAAAAATACGACAAAATTCCAGACGGGAAAAAGCAAATCCGGGCCGTCACATCTGCTGCTTGAGGCCGTAGGCAAGATCGCCTGCGTCGCCGAGGCCGGGTACGATGTAACCTTTGGCGGTGAGTTCTTCGTCAATAGCACCGCACCAGATGGTCACGGAGGGTTCTTCCCGGAGAACGTACTCAATGCCAACAGTGCAGGCAATCGCAGTCACAATGTGGATCGCCTTCGGCCGGCCCTCTTCCTTGAGATAATGAATTGTTTTTACAAGCGACGATCCAGTGGCAAGCATGGGGTCGGATACGATAAGGATGCGTTCTTCAAGGTCGGGGCACGACACATAATCCAGGCTGATCTCAAAGCTGCCATCCTTGTTGTGCTTGCGGTACGCGGAAATGAAGGCATTGTCTGCCTGGTCGAAATAATTCAGCAAGCCCTGGTGCAGCGGCAACCCAGCCCGCAAAATGGCCGCCAGCACGGGTTGTTCGCCAAGCACCTGGCACGTGGCAATGCCGAGCGGTGTCTGGATCTCCTGTTCCCTGAACGGGATCATTTTGCTGATCTCGTAAGCGGCTGCTTCCCCGATCCGTTCCAGGTTTCTGCGAAACCGGAGCCTGTCGTTCTGAACCGACACATCCCTGATCTCCGCGATCCAGTTGCTGATGAGGGAATGCTTCTCGCTCAGGTTGATGACCATAAAAATTTTGAAATTCGAAATCCGAAGGCCGAAATTCGAAACAAATCTAGTTTCCCTGCCGCACCCTGAAAAATAATTTATTCATGATGACGGCTGGGTGGAGGGAATTGAAAACCCACTTCAGCATCTGAAAAAAACAGGATATGGTATACCGCGCGATCGGATTGATGAGCGGAAGCTCGCTGGACGGGCTGGACATTGCATTTGTGGAATTCACTGAAAACGCGGGCAGCTGGGAATACCAGATTTTGCACGCTGCCTGTTATCCTTACGAATCGGAATGGAAAGAACGGCTTCGCAACGCCGCCAGGCTTTCGGCGTTCGAATACCAGCAGCTGCATGCCGACTACGGGCATTACCTGGGGAAAAAAGTCAGCGATTTCATCGGGGAGCACGATCTCAATTTTCGCGTGGCGCTGATAGCATCCCATGGACATACTACATTTCATACCCCGGGCACCATGATGACCGCGCAGCTCGGTGACGGCGCAGCTATAGCCGCGGAAACGGGACTGCCGGTGGTGACCGACCTTCGGGCAGTAGATGTGGCCCTCGGGGGGCAGGGCGCTCCGATTGTACCGATCGGTGAACGAATGTTGCTCGGGGATTACCGGTATTTCCTGAATCTGGGGGGCATTGCGAACATTTCGGCGGCATCCGATCCGTACGTTGCATTTGATGTAAGCCCGGCGAACCGGGTATTGAATCTGCTGGCTGCGGCTACAGGGAGGGAGTTCGATCCGGACGGGGCTCTTGCCCGCGAAGGGTTGGTGAATCACGAGCTGCTCGAAAGGCTGAATGGACTCGATTATTACGTCAGAAAATATCCCAAATCGCTCGCCAACGAATTCGGGACGGATGTGGTTTACCCGATGATCCTCGAATCCGGTTGCACAACCAATGATTGTCTCCGGACGTATGTGGAGCATATTGCGGCGCAGCTTCGCCGGTCGGTGTCGTCGCTGCAGCCGCTATTCCCAGAACAAAAAGCGCGGATGCTGGCTACAGGCGGAGGAGCCTTGAACAGTTTCCTGGTGGAACGCATCCGCGATCAGCTCGCGGACCTCGGGGTGGAACTGGTGGTGCCGGGAGTCTCGCTGGTGAATTACAAGGAGGCGATGGTGATGGCGTTTATTGGCGTGCTTCGCTGGCGACAGGAAAACAACGTGCTTTCCAGCGTGACGGGCGCTGCGCGTGACAGCGTGGGCGGTGCCGTTTGGAGCAGTCGTTAGTCGGGAGTAGAACTTATCTCAAAAGTCGAATTGCAACCGGTTTAAACGGAATTTCCGTTTTCCTTTGAAAGAGCCATCCAAAAATGAAAAGATACATTTTAAAGGACTTTTGAGATAGCTTCTAGTCAGAAGTAGACAAGTGAGGAGTTGGAGGTGATGACAAAGAATTTGTAACTTGTTCGACTACAATCGAACTTACTGCATGTCGGAAGTGGAACACATCAGCCTGCGCCGGGTGGGGCACGACGGCTTCCCGCCGCCCGGATCGGAGGCCGAGGCGCTGATCTTCAAAAAGCTGCAGGCCCGCTTCCCGAAACAGTATGCTCATATTTTCCCGAATAAGCTGGCCTCCCGCACCGTGGTGATCGTTCCCTCGCTGACGATGGACCAGGAGATCCTTGCCAAAATCCGCGGCATCAATCATTATGAAGAGAGACTTCTTTGCATGCTCATGCTGCTGCGCATGCCGCGAACGCATGTGGTCTACGTGACCAGCGAAACGATCGACCCGGTGATCATCGACTACTACCTGCACATGCTTCCCGGCGTAACGGGTTATCATGCCATGCGCAGGCTGAACTTGTTGAGTTGTCACGACTCTTCTCCAAAACCCCTGACGCAAAAAATCCTCGAGCGGCCGAGGCTGATCCAGCGGATCAGCGAACTCATCCCCGACGGGCACGAGGCGCACCTGTCCTGCTTCAACGTCACGGCACTCGAACGCATGCTTGCAGTGCGCCTGGGGATTCCCATTTACGGTTGCGATCCGGACCTTTATTCCGCAGGAACCAAAAGCGAAGGAAGGAAATTGTTTCGCGCCTGCGGACTCCATGTTCCCGCAGGCTCCGAAGACCTGCACACCCGCGACGACATCAAAGAGGCGCTGGCGGAACTGAAATCCCGGGTTCCGCAATTGCGAAAGGCGGTGGTTAAGATCAACGACGGATTCTCCGGCGATGGAAATGCCGTTTTTTCTTTTGAAGGTTGCAACGGTTCCGATCCGCGGCGATGGGTGGCCGACCACCTGGATTCCCTCCGGCCGGTGGCCGAAGACATGAAGCTGCAGGATTTTTTCGACAAGTACTCCGCGATGGGAGGAATCGTGGAGGAATTTGTCGAAGGACACCTGAAACGTTCTCCCTCGGTGCAATGCCGGATCACCCCGTCCGGTCATTCCGAAATTATTTCCACTCACGATCAGGAACTGGGAGGGGAAAGCGGCCAGGTTTATGTCGGGGCGCACTTCCCGGCGTCCACAGAATACGCAAGCGGGCTGGGAAACATCGGACTTACGGTCGCCGAAGCCCTCCGCGAAAAAGGAGTCCTCGGCCGTTTTGCCGTGGACTTCATTTCGGTGAAAGAAAAGGAGGGGTGGAAACATTATCCCATCGAAATCAATCTTCGCAAGGGGGGAACGACGCATCCTTTCCTCATGCTGCAGTTCCTTACCGACGGGCGATACAATGCGGAAGAAGGAAAGTATTACACTTCCAAGGGGCACCTGGTACGCTATTATTTTTGTTCGGATAACCTGCAAAGCCCGAAATATCTGGGGCTCACGCCGCATGATCTGATCGACATCGCGATGATGAATGATATACATTACGACGGCACCTCCCAGGAGGGGGTGATGTTTCACCTGATCGGGGCATTGTCACAATATGGGAAGCTTGGAGTCGTCTGCATCGGGAGTTCTTCGCAGCGGGCCCGGCAGTTTTATGATAAGATTGTTTCTGTGCTTGAGAAAGAATGTTGAGACCCTGGCGCTTTATAACAGCGACCGGTTTAATCCTGTAGCCGGCTGAAAAAACCGTATCATAACAATTTGAACCAATGAAAAAACGAATTGCGGCCTGCCTGGCATTCATCGCGACTTCGCTGCTTGCTGTTGCGCAGCAGTCCTACATCGACAGCCTGCTGCGGGTTGCAAACGTTAGCAGGAGTGACACCACGAGGCTCGTGTTGTACCGAAACATTGCGAGGACTTACTCAGAGGTCAATCCCGACAGTGCGTACGTGTATGCGGACAAGGCCCTCCACCTGGCGAGGAAAATGCAGTTCCGGCTGGACGAGGGAGGTGCGATAAGAGAGATGGGTTATGCGCAATTGAATCGCGGTAATTATCCGCGTTCGCTTCAGATGCTTTTGTCGGCATTGGCTATTCTGGAAGATCCCAAAAGCGAGCGAAAAGTACTGGTCGGTAATTTTTTCGGAGACGATGCCCTGGTTTATCGAAGCGGTTCGGCGCACGCCCAGCGTCTGAGCGAGATCGGCTTTACGCTGCAGATCCTGGGAGTGCTGTATGCCAATTCAAATAATTACGAGCAGGCGCTGGTGCAGCACCTGCTGGCAAGAAAGCACGCTCAGGAATCGGGGAATGTTGCCCTGCAGAGTATCATCAACATGACCATGGCTCGCGTGTATCTCAACCTTAAGAAACCCGATTCCGCCCTGATGAGCATACACACCGCTTATGAGCAGGCCCTGAAATCCGGCTTCAAGCGGTACCTGGGCAGCCTGCTGCTGAACATGGCCCGTGTTTACGCCGCCATGGGCGACCACCAGGCCGCGATTAAGTATTACCGGGAGGCCCTCATCGAAAGCCAGCGACAGGCCTATTACCGCGGCGTGGTGGCGACCAATCTCGCCCTGGCAGACTTGAGCAAGAACATGGGAAATACCGATTCCACTCTTTACTACATCAACGCCGGTTTGCCGGTGGCGTATTATTTGGGAGCTCCGGACCTGCTGTTGCGGTCCTATACGGCGCTTGCGGACTATTATAAGATGAAAGGCAACAACGACAGCACGGTAAAATACCAGTCACTAATCATCAAGATCAACGACAGCCTGTTCAATTCAAAAAAGGCACAGGAATTCCAGAACATTGAGTTTGACGAAATACAGCGGCAGCAGCAGATCGAGGCGGCCAAGGCCGAGCAGCGAAACAAGTTCCGGACCTATATCCTGCTGGCCGGGCTCGGGATCTTTGTGTTTGTTGCGATCATTCTCTACCGCAGCAGCACGCAAAGGAAGACTGCCAACATCCTGCTTTCGCGGCAAAAGGCCGAGCTCGAGGACGCACTTTCCACATTGCAAACGACGCAGAACCAGCTTATACAGTCCGAAAAAATGGCCTCCCTCGGGGAGATGACGGCGGGCATCGCGCACGAGATCCAGAACCCGCTGAATTTCGTGAACAATTTTTCCGAGCTGAACGTGGAGCTCGTTGAGGAGCTGAAAGAGGAGCTTGAGGCCGGAAACCGGGAGCAGGCGCTGGCCATCGCAGAGAACCTAAAAGAAAATCAGCGAAAGGTCAACCACCACGGCAAGCGCGCCGATGCAATTGTAAAAAGCATGCTGCAACACAGCCGCGTGAGCTCTGGCAAAAAGGAACCAACCGATCTGAACGCGCTCGTGGAGGAATACGTGCGGCTGGCCTACCACGGACTTCGTGCGAAGGACAAATCCTTCAACGCGAAATTTGAAACCGAGCTTGATCCGAACCTGGGAAAAGTTGAAGTGGTTTCGCAGGATATTGGGCGCGTGATCCTGAACCTCGTAAACAATGCGTTTTACGCGGTGAATGAAAAGAAAGCGCAGGTGCGCGAAGGATTTGAGCCTGCGGTGACGGTGAGCACGCGCCGGTTGAATGGTAAAGTGGAGCTGCGCGTTCGCGACAACGGCAACGGGGTACCCAGGAAAGCGCTCGACAAGATCTTTCAGCCATTTTTCACCACCAAGCCCAGCGGCGTAGGAACGGGGCTCGGGCTTTCGCTGAGTTACGACATCGTCACTAAAGGACACGGGGGTGAGATGAAAGTGGAGACGCGCGAGAATGAGGGATCCGAGTTTATTGTTGTGCTGCCGGCGGGTTGAGAATCCTGCCTTCAAACCACCTGAATGAATGCCAGAAAACAGGAACTGCTGCATGCTGTGTACGAGACCGTGATCCGGGTTGCGCTCCTGGGCGACCCGATAAGCAGGTTGCGCGGGCTTGTAAGCAGGCAGTTCATGGCAATCGGTTCCGCCGCGGATGAGATCATTTATGGCTACAAGGGACTGAAGTTGGTACTGGAAAGACAACGGGTAGAGCTGGAAGGGCATCAGCCATCGATCCGGCGGCGGGCGGAATACGAAACTTACTTCGTGAAAGACAACGCCGCGTTGATTTGCGAGAATATCGATTTCACCGCAGATGAAGGCAGTTTCACTATCCGCCTTTCCACGGTGCTTGCATACGAGGATCAGAAATGGACCGTCCTGCATTTTCACGGCTCGATCCCTGATGCGATTACGCCCGAGGGACAGGCGCTTCCAATCGAGCAGCTGAAGAAGAAGAACCTCGAGCTGCAGCACCTCCTTGCCGGGAAAACGCAAGACGTGCAGGTGAAGAACCGCGAGCTGGAGATCGAAGCGGCGCTCGAACGGGTGCGCAAAGTGGCCATGGGCATGCGGGCGCGCGTGGACATGCTGGATATCTGCCGCGCCGTAGCCACGCAGCTTTCCCTGCTCGGCGTGGCCGGGATCCGCAACGTGCAGACAGCCATTTTCTACGAAGCCCGTGGCATTTACCTCAATTACGAATATTTCCCTCCCCACGATAAGACGATCATCACCGAGGTGGCATACGAAGAACAAGAGGATGTCAGGTCTTTCGTGGAGACCATGCAAAAAGACCCGGAAGGATTTTTCTCCCGGGAATTTCGTGGCAGGAAGCTAAAAGATTGGATGCGCTATCAGGAGGAAGCGGGACAGTTCGTGGATCCTAATCTGGCTGACTCAGCGTCGGTACATTATTATTTCTATTCCATTGGCGGGGGGGCGCTCGGTATCTCTACCTATAGCCCGCTCGACGAGACGGGCGTCGGCCTGCTTCGCCGTTTTCGCAACGTCTTCGAACTGGCTTATCGACGCTTTGTGGATGTGGAGCAGGCTGAGGCGCAGGCGCGGGAGGCGCAGATCGAAGTGGGGCTGGAACGCGTTCGGGCCAAGGCGATGGCGATGCACCGGAGCTCCGATCTGAATGCCGCAGTTTCCGTGGTGTTCGAGGAGCTGGCGAGACTAAATCTGAATGTGATGCGGTGCGGCATCGGCATTATGAACCGCGCCACTCGTCACGCCGAGGTTTGGGTCACGACTATTACCTCGGAAGGTCCCATCGTGCAGGTGTCGGGCGATGAATCTTTCGACATTCATCCATTGCTTACCGGCGCCTTTGAAGCGTGGTGCGATGGGAAGCAGGAGTACTCCTACGTACTGGAAGGCGAGGACATGGCCCGCTATTACAACGCACTGGTTCATACGAATTTTCATCTTCCGCAATCCGAGCTTCGCCTTTCGCCCGCGTCTGTGGAACGCCAGTATTATTATGTGGCGTTGTTTGAGTACGGAGGCTTGTTTGCCTTTTGTAATTCACCCTTCACCGATGAGGCGACTCGCGTGATTCGGCGCTTCGCAGGCGTTTTTAATCTTACTTACAAACGATTCCTCGATATTCAAAAAGCGGAAGCGCAGGCGCGCGAAGCGCAGATTGAGGCCACGCTGGAGCGGGTGCGTGCAAGGGCCCTCGCCATGCAGGAACCAGAAGAGCTGCGCGAGGTGGCGGGCGTGCTGCGGCATGAAATGGGATTGCTCGGCGTAGAAGAGCTCGAGACCTGCAGCATTTTTATTGAAGCCGAACAACCCGGGCTGGTTGAGTGCTGGTACGCGATACGCGATGGGAACGAATCGGCGAAACGAATGATCGCCGATCAATTCGCAGTGAACATGCAGGGAACCTCGGTAGGGCGACAAATGCAACAGTTCTTTCAATCGGACGAAAAACAAATTTCGATTCGCATGCAGGGGGCAGAACGAAAAGAATGGATCGGGTATTGTTGCCGCCAGTCGCCGGTGCTTTCGGGTTTCTATGGCGAAAACGTTCCTGACAGGACCTATCATCTTTATAAATTTTCGCATGGCGCGATTGGGGCTGCAGCACCAGGTGATATTTCTGTGGAGAGCTGGCGGATGCTGCAACGTGCTGCATCGGTTTTCTCTCTAGCTTACTCCCGTTTTCGCGACCTAACGCAGGCGAGGCTCGACCTGCAGCGGCTAAAGCAGGAAAAGCAGCGCGCCGAGACGGCCCTGGCGGAGTTGCAGGCAACCCAGCGCCAGCTGATACAGTCGGAGAAGATGGCTTCGCTGGGCGAACTGACCGCGGGCATTGCCCACGAGATCCAGAACCCGCTCAACTTTGTGAACAATTTCGCTGAAGTGAGCAACGAGCTCATCGGGGAAATGAACGAGGAGCTAAGGAAGGGAAACCAGGCAGAGGCGGAAGCCATCGCTTCGGACCTGCGGCAAAACCTTGAAAAGATCAACCTCCACGGAAAACGCGCGGACGCGATCGTGAAGAGCATGTTGCAGCACAGCCGCAGCAGCACCGGACACAAGGAGCCGACAGATGTGAACGCGCTGGCTGATGAATACCTGCGACTGGCATTTCACGGTTTTCGCGCCAAGGACAAATCGTTCCAGGCGAAATTCGAGACCGAGCTGGATGAAACCATGGAAAAGGTGAACCTGGTAGCGCAGGACATTGGACGGGTGATTCTCAACCTGATCAACAATGCTTTCTACGCTGTCACGCAAAAGAAAAAGCTCCAGCCTAACGGTTATGATCCTGCCGTGACGGTGAGCACCAAACGCCACGCCGATAAGATCGAGATTCGTGTGCGGGACAATGGGGATGGAATTCCCCGGGAAGCTGTCGGGAAGATTTTCCAGCCGTTCTTCACCACCAAGCCTACGGGCCAGGGCACGGGGCTCGGCCTCAGTCTCAGTTACGACATTGTAACGAAAGGGCACGGGGGCGAGTTGCAGGTGCATACGGAAGAGGGGAAAGGAAGCGAGTTCATCATTCGTTTACCCATCATCCAAAATCCCCCGTTATGAGAAATGTTCTTGCAGCGCTGATTTTGTTCTGCCTTTGCCAGCAAATTCGCGCGCAGGATGAATCCTTCAGCGATGTCAGCCATCTGCTGCGCGCGTTGCAGGCGGCAAAAACCGACACGGCGCGTGCGCTGCTTAAGGCCAGGCTTGCGGAAGCATACCGCTCGAATCATCCGGACACATCGTTGTTACTGGCAACCGAATCCCTGCAGGAAGCGCGCGCCACGCGGTACGCCAGGGCGGAAGCGCGGGCGCTTTCGGCACTTTCGGTGCTGCATCGCGAAAAAGGAGATCTGCCGCAGGCTTTGAATTTCGGACTGGCAGCGCTGCGACTTGCCGAGCAGGAGAGGCTGCCGTTCGAACATGTTTTCGGGTTGGTACGGGTAGCTATTGTTTACCTCAACGTGGGTGATCAGACCAAGGGAGTGCTCTACCTCAACAAAGCTGAAGAATTGTTGAAATCTCACTTTAATTTATTTCAGTGGGTGGTGGTGAATTATTTTTTAGCCGATGTCGAGGTGGTTTCAGGCCGCCTCGAACAGGCGGAAGCCCGGCTGCAATCCCTGGAACAGAAAACCGTTGGCGATCCTTCCTGGATCATACTTACCCGCCGCCTGCGCGGAATGATTGCCATGCAACGGGGCAAATTGAATGAGGCACTCGGTCTTTACCGGGAAAGCCTGCGGTTTTCGGAAAATGCAAATGAGATCAGGGAGTCGGCCACCACCTGCAATGCGATGGCCGCTGCATTCCGGCAGGCGGGGCAATTCGATTCCGCGGTATTTTATGCAAAGAAAGGATTGGATTACGGGCAGGCGCTTTCTTACCGCAATCGCATCCTGGCAGCCGCCGACCTTTTGGCGGAACTGCATGCGGAAAAAGATCCGGCAGCCGCTGTCCGTTACTATCAAATTGCCGCGGCCGTGCGTGACAGCCTTTACGGAGTGAAAAAAGTGCAGCAACTTCAGGCGGCAACCATGCGCGAGCGGGAGCGGCAGGCGGGGCTGGAAGCACAGCGCATTGCGGATCAAAACCGGCAGCGCCAGTGGGCCCTTTTTGCGGGAATCCTCGTGATCCTCACCATCGCCGTGATTCTGTATCGGAGCAACCGGCAGAAGCACCAGGCGCGGGTGCGTGTCGAAAAAGCTTATGGCGAACTGAAAGCGGCACAACAGCAGCTCATCCATTCTGAAAAAATGGCCTCTTTGGGGGAGCTTACTGCCGGAATCGCCCACGAAATCCAAAATCCTCTGAATTTCGTCAATAATTTTTCCGACCTGAATCGGGAACTGGCACTGGAACTGGAAGAAGCGGTAGAAGCGGGCGACCTGGAACGGGTTCGTGCCCTTTCGAAGAACATAAAGGACAACGAGGAGAAAATTCTTTTTCACGGTAAGCGCGCCGACGGCATCGTGAAGAACATGCTGCAGCATTCACGGAAGGCCGGCAAGCAGAAAGAGGCAACCGATCTGAATGCGCTGGTGGATGAGTACGTACGGCTGGCTTATCACGGTCACCGTGCAAAGGACAAATCGTTCAATGCCAAATTCGAGACCGTGCTCGACACTGCAGTTGGCAAACTGCACCTCATCCCCGGCGAGTTTGGGCGAGTGATCTTGAACCTGGCGAACAACGCGTTTTATGCCGTGGCTGAGAAAAAGCGAATGATTCCGGAAGGATATGAACCCCTCGTTACGGTGAGCACGCGCCGAACAGGCAATAGAGTGCTGGTGCGCATTCAGGACAACGGGAACGGGATCCCGCCGGAGGCGCGCCCGAAGATTTTTCAACCGTTCTTTACCACCAAACCCACGGGAGAGGGAACCGGACTCGGGCTCAGCTTAAGTTACGATATCGTGACCCGGGCGCATTCGGGAGAGCTTACCGTGGAAACTTCAGAAGGAAATGGCACCTCCTTCCTGATCAGCCTGCCCGCTTCGACGGCAGCTTCCATTGCTTAAAAAATAGTATCATTGGAAAGAGATAACAAACCACAACGACGCGCATGAGAAAAACATGGATGCTGCTCTTGTATTGTTGTTCCCTGACCGGGGTGTTCGCCCAGCCGGATTTGCCACCTGTTTATGAGATCCGGACAGACAGCGCCGTGGCGCGCATTCCGGAGAGCTACTGGCAGGTTTTTATTGACAGCGGCGCGAAGTACGAGATCGGCGACGTGTCCAAGCCCGAATTTTCAGCACGTTTCAGTTTTTACCGCGGGGAAGGAATCAACTTTTCCGGACTGCATCAGTTCTGGCAGCGCCTGCGGCTTCGCAATGCAACCAACAAGGAGTTTCGGCTGGTTTTCCGCAATCAGCCCGCCGTGGATCGCTACGAGCTGCACGTTTTCCGTGCGCATGAAAAAGTCACATTGGTAAGTGGCAGCTTTGTTCCGTTTAGTAAGCGGGATGGATATCCCAGGCAGGCTGCAGTGCCCATCACGCTGCAGCCCGGTGAGCAGGTGACCATTTATAAAAAGCTTTATTCAAGATGGTCGGATGCGGCACCGGAGGTGTCGATCGGGTTTACACCCGTGGACCGCTTTTTCGAGGAAATCCATGTGCAGGAAAAATGGTTTGTTGGCGACGTGCGCAACTGGTTGATTGCGGGCATCGTGTTCTTCGCATTTTTTTTCAACCTTTTCTTTTTTCTCATTGATCGGGACAGGGTGTATTTCTACATGGCTCTCCTGCTACTGTTTGAAGGAACCTGGTATTTCACTTCGAATTCCACGATCACTTTTCGCGAAACACCTGTTCTTCGTGAACATTTTGGCCTCGTGTTCAATCACGCACTCTTTTTTGTGGCACTGATTCAGTTTTCGCGGCACTTCCTCAATACGAGGAAATGGTATCCGCGGTGGGATAAAACCTTAATTCTGTCACTTGCCCTGATGATTGCGGTTGCATTTTTCAATTTCTTTTTTTCCACGCAGGTCTTTAGTGAAACCGTGGCGCCTTTTGCAAGGCTGGCATACCATTTTCTTTTCTTTTTATTGCTTAACGGTGGTTTGCTTTACAGCTTCATCTTTCTCCGCAAAGAAACCCACCGCCAGGGAAGCTTGTCAGCTGTAGCGGCAATCCCTGCACTTATCGTTTGGAGCGTTATCTATTTTTTCGAAGGCCTTCTTGAATTTCTGCAGGCTCGCGAACTGCCGGTCCCGGCCTGGCTTGCCTGGTTGGTACCCAATACCATGGTCATTGAAATGTTTTGCGTCGCCTGGTTTGCCATTCTGTTCACCTGGATCCTGCTCCAGCGTTACGCGCATTTGCGTAAGGAATACATACAGCAGGCCCTGGACCGGGAAAAGGAAAAATCGGAGATCATGAGCCAGCAGAAGCATTTACTTGAGCAGCAGGTGGAGGAGCGAACCGCCGCATTGAGAAAATCGCTCGCAGATCTCAGAAGTACGCAGGCGCAGCTCGTTCATTCGGAAAAGATGGCGTCGCTGGGAGAACTTACGGCCGGCATCGCCCATGAAATTCAGAACCCTCTCAATTTCGTCAATAACTTTTCGGAGGTAAACCGGGAACTTATCTCGGAAATGAACCAGGAGCTCGACGCGGGCAATGTGGCCGGCGCGAAGCGGATTGCAGCGAACATCCGTGACAATGAAGAGAAAATTGTTTTCCACGGAAAGCGCGCCGACGCCATCGTCAAGAGCATGCTGCAGCACTCGCGTGCCGGCACCGGGAAAAAGGAACCAACGGATATCAACGCCGTCGCCGACGAGTACCTGCGCCTTGCGTATCACGGGTTGCGGGCAAAGGATAAAAGCTTCAGCGCAAAATTTGAAACGCAGTTCGACCCCTCGATCGGCCATTTGAACGTGGTGCGGCAGGACATCGGCCGGGTGCTGCTCAACCTTATCAGTAATGCATTTTACTCTGTGAACGAGAAACGAAAAGTGCTTGCCGACGGCTACGAGCCAATGGTGAGCGTAAGTACGAGAAAGCTGGGCGACAAGGTGTCGATCCGGGTGAGGGACAACGGAAGCGGGATTCCGCAGAAATTGCTCGATAAGATCTTTCACCCTTTCTTCAGCACGAAGCCCACCGGGCAGGGTACCGGGCTCGGCCTGAGCCTCAGCTACGACATCATTACCAAAGGACATGGTGGTCGCCTCGCAGTCGAAACGAAAGAAGGTGAGTACGCGGAATTCAATATAGACCTCCCGTACACAAACCACACCGATAATGAAAACCCAAACGAAAAATCATGAAGATCCTGGTGGTTGATGACGAAAAGGATGTGCAGCTGCTGTTCGAGCAGCGTTTCCGAAAAGAGATTCAGAGCGGGCAGATGGAATTCGCTTTTGCTTACAGCGGGGAAGATGCGCTGCACTACCTCAATCACATGGATCACGAGGCCGTGCTCATTCTTTCCGACATCAACATGCCGGGTATGAGCGGCCTGGAGCTGCTGCGGCTCATCAAGGAGAAGCGTCACCAACCCCCGCCGGTGGTGATGATGATCACAGCCTATGGCGACGCGGAGAATTACCAGGCAGCAATGCGGCTGGGAGCGGATGATTTCCTGACCAAGCCGCTCGATTTTTCCCTATTGAAAGAGAAACTTAAATCAATACCTGATGGCGAAGATCCTGGTAGTGGATGACGAGGCGGACCTGGAAGTGCTGATCAAGCAAAAGTTCCGGCAAAAGATCCGCGAGCACAAATACGAGTTCGTGTTCGCCGGCAACGGGCTCGCTGCGCTTGAACAGCTGCAGCAGCATCGGGATATTGACGTGATCCTGACCGATATCAACATGCCCGAGATGGACGGGCTTACGCTGCTTTCAAAAATCAGCGAGCAGAACGGCCTTTACAAATCAGTCATTGTGTCGGCGTATGGCGATATGGAGAACATTCGCACTGCAATGAACCGGGGGGCTTTCGATTTCGTGACGAAGCCGGTTGACTTCGAGGACCTGGAGATCACCATCGAGAAAACACTTGGATATGTAAACCAGCTCCGCGGGACAATGGAAGCGATCAAAGAGAACAATATTCTCAAAATGTACGTGGACGAAACGGTGCTGAAATTCATGGGGAGCCGGCAGTTCGAGTCCTCCCTCCTGGAAAACGAGACCGTTGAAGCATCGGTTGCATTCTTCGACATCTGCGGCTTTACCACGATCAGCGAAAATGAGCTTCCGGATGTGGTGGTGGGACTGCTCAATAATTATTTCGACGTCATGGTAAAGGAGATACTTGCCCAGGGCGGGTACGTGGACAAATTCATCGGCGACGCGATCATGGCGGTTTTTCGCGGAGAATTTCATTTGGACCGCGCTATTGATTCCGCGCTCGCCGTTCGCAGAAAAATTGACGAGCTCCCGCGGCAGGAAGGAGCGGTGGGCTTTACTCCGCAGGTGGCGATCGGCATCAACAGCGGCGAAATGATTTCCGGAAACATCGGCTCCGCCAGCCTGCGCCGCCTTGATTACACGGTGATCGGGGATACAGTCAATACCGCGCAGAGGCTGCAGGCGGTAGCCGCCGAGGGCCAGATCCTGATCACGGAAGCCTCCTATGAGAAAGTAAAGGAATCATTCAACTGCCGGCGGGTAGGAGAGGTGAATCTCAAGAACAAGCAGCAGCCGGTAGTGGTCTACGACGTGCTCGACTAAACACAAAAAATGCGGTACGAACAGGCATACAGTTTTTTGATGGCGAAGCTTGAGACGGAGCTTCCGGCTTTGCTGGTTTACCACACCGCAGAACACACCCGTTACGTGATTGCGGCGGCCGAAGAACTGGGAAAAGAGGAAGGGTTGATTGGAGATGATGTGGTTTTATTGAAAACCGCTGCACTCTTTCACGATGCGGGCTTCCTGCAGCAATCGGAAGGACACGAGGAGATATCCTGCGTGCTCGCCCGCGATTATCTTCCCGACTTTGAATATTCCTCGAGTGAAATCGAACAGATCTGCCAGGCGATCATGGCCACCCGGCTTCCGCAGACGCCGGTTTCCCGGCTCGGCAGGATTCTGGCCGACGCCGACCTTTCGTATCTCGGACGACCCGAATATTCGGAATACGCGGCCCGCCTTTATAAAGAGCTGAAAAACGCGGGCGTGCTCAGGTCCGAAACCGAATGGCAGATTATGCAGGTGGAGTTCCTGGCCTCACACCGATATTTCACTGCTGCCGCGCAAAAGCTGCTGGAACCGGGAAAGCAAAAAGTTCTTCAGCAGCTGAAGAAGAGCATTGAATCGAGGCTGCACCCCCCGCGAAAGCTAAAGCTGCTGCAATGGACGGGTGATGTTTTGCAGACACTGGTCGGCGTAACGGTGGCGGGCGTGGCGCTGAAGCTCTTCCTCGTTCCGAATCATTTTTTCGACGGCGGCATCACCGGCATTTCACTTCTTTTGCACGAGATTTATCATTTCAATTTGGGGTTGGTGATCCTGCTGCTCAACCTCCCGCTGATTGTCATCAGCTGGTTTAGCGTCGGCAAACGTTTCGCCTACCGCACGCTGATCAGTGTCATTCTGCTGGGAATTTGCCTGTTGCTCATACCCAATTACGCGATCACCGCCGACCGCCTGCTCATCTCTGTGTTCGGCGGCGCTTTTCTCGGCATCGGCCTGGGTTTGATCATGCGTACCGGCGCGGCCCTGGACGGGATCGAAGTGCTGGCGCTGTACACGTTGAAGCGAACTTCCTTCACCATATCCGAAATTATTCTCGGCATCAACATCATCATTTTCACCGTAGCGGGTTTCATGTTTGGCATCGAGACCGCGCTCTATTCGATACTCACTTATTTCACCGCCACGCGGTGCATTGATTATGTGGTGGAAGGACTGCAGGCTTACACCGGCGTTACGATTGTTTCCGGAAAAAGTGAAGCCATCAAATATCAGCTTGTGAACAAGCTCGGCCGCGGCATCACCGTCTACAAAGGCGAACGTGGTTTTTTACCGGGCCAGTTCGACGTAAGTTCTGAGGTGGACATCATTTTTACAGTGATCACCCGGCTGGAGCTGCGCAAGCTGAAGAACCTGGTGCAGGAAGTGGATCCCAAAGCTTTCGTATTCGCCAACACGATCCGGGAAGCGTCAGGAGGGATTATTAAGCGCCGGCAGCATTAGGAGTCGATTGTCGGTAGTCGGAAGTCTATAGCGGGAGAAATGAGTATTGAGTGATGGGTGATGATGTTCGGGATTCAGCCACATTTAGCCACATTCAACCATTTTCAACAACTGGCAACTTCTAAACTCTCCACTCTAAACGCTAAACCTTTCTCAACAATTCCTGCGCCTTCGGGTAATTCGGCGCGTCGGGGGGAATGCGCTGCAGCCACTCCCGGCAGCGGTCCCGGTCTTTTTCCTTCAGGTAACTGAGGGCCATGAAGAATGCGGCCTCGTAACGGAAAGCGGAATTGCCGGTGAAGAGGGTGTCGAATTCGCGGCGGGATTTTCCAGTTTGGCCCGACTGCATGAGGGCAATGCCATAATAAAATCGAACAAACGCGTCATCCGGCTCGGCAGCCAGATACGTTTCGAACAGGGGAATGGATTCCGCGAACCGCTTTTCGTTGAACTCCTTTTCCGCCTGTCTTAATAAGCTGTCCTCCTCTGCGCCACGCTCTTCAATGCCGGGTATCCGGACATCCGAATATTTTCGGTACAAGTCGGGGTTCCACGGAGCCCAGATGGTGAGTGCGAGCAGAAACACCACCGTCGCGGCCACTGCCATCAGCCATTTCTTTCGCGGGGCCATCGGAACCACCCGTGAACGGGTTTGGAAATATTGGGGACGAAGCTGCTCAAGAGTCCGGCGAAGCTCCGCTTCCTCTTTTGCCGGGTGCAGCCGGCGTTGCAACGACTTGGTGACTTCGAAATAGAGCTCAACCTGTTTTCTCAGCTCTGGTTCACGTTGCATTTGCTGTTCGAAGTCCATTCGTTCAGCCGGACTCATTTCTTCATCCACATAGCGGGAGATAATATCGTAGTCGAATTCCTTCATGAGTTGTTTTGTTCGGCCTGGATGGATTGAATCAGCGTTGCCATGCATTCCGATTTTTTCTTCCGCAGGTAAGCGTAGCTCAGGCCCAGCTCCGCAGCCACTTCCTCCTGCGGTCGCCTGCTGAGGCAAACACCGATGATCTGCTGGCATTTTTTCCCGAGCTTCCGGAACATCCGCAGGAAAAGATCGGCTCTTTTCTGTTCGAGGTGCAGCTGTTCCGCGAGCTGCTCTGCATCCTCCCCCGCTATAGATAAGGTTTCGGGATCGGATGTTACCCGTCGCTGGCCTCTTTTTTTCAACTCGTTCAGCCATTTACGTTTACATACAAGAAGCAGGAATGCCTCGAACGGGCAGGTGAGCTGCAGCCCTTTGTCGCGGGCTTGTTGGTAAATATCAATAAGTGCCTCCTGGAAAATGTCCGCAGCGTCGTCCTCCGATCCGTTGTTTTGCGTAACGTAAGCGCGGACCCGGGCGGAAAACCGGTCGTAGATCTCTTTTACAACGGCGGCATCGTTCTGCAGCAGACCGTTCAGAAACCGCTGGTCGGAATGGATGATGCGCGCAGGCTCGGCCATTTGTTCTGGCTTTCCAAATAAATATAATCAAAAAGGGTAACAAGCCACGAGCCCGCTGATCTAGGGTAAAGGCAATTGTATGAAGGCGAAGATCTGTTTCATGGTTTCGGTAATGGTTTACCTGCTTTGGGCATGGAGTTGAATGTCCTGGTCGACCAGTAACCGGTTAACCAACCAACTATTCAGGAATAAATCTAAATTTAAGTACCTAAACCTCCTGCCATGCGGCCCCGAGTTTTTGCCGCTTTCATCGTCCTGATCGGCGCCATGCCCGGCGCGGTAGCGCAGCCGGATACCGCCGTCATTAGCGTGCAGTTAAAGGATAACCAGGCCAGCTTCAACTCCGTGCTGCGGCCCCTGCGCCAGATTGCCGGCGCGCCCGCCGCCTTTTATTCCTATTACTGGGAGTTCGGTGACGGCAGCTTTAGCTTTGAAGAGAAACCCCGACACGTATTTCGCGATACCGGGGCGTACGAAATCCGCCTTTTCGCCACGAACAATTATGACGACGGCAAGCCTCCGCCAATAAAGCGGCCTAAGGCAGTATATGTATCCAACAAAAGCGTCAACGTTCAACCACGACCTTCCGGGTTTTTCAAGGAGCCCGGCAGCCTGGCAATGAAGGTGAACCGGATGCCGCGACCGGATGAAGACCTGGTGCTGATCATGGGATACAGGAATGAAGCGGGCACAGCAGCAAGTGGGTCGCTGCTTCTTTTCTACAACGAAAGGCAATTCCGGAAAGACAATTTCGATTTCGGAGAAGATAGAGTTTACAACAATGAATCCCGCACGACGCTGTCTGCAGTGATCGCACGGGCTCCCGCGAACGAGCTGCTCGAAACAACCCGACAGCCCGTAATCTCGGGTCCGTCGGGCACGGAAGACCGTGAACTCAATCCTGGATTCGCGGGGAGATTTTCGGAACTAATCACCTCCAGGCAAAAGCTGTTCCGTGAAAGTGCTGCGTGGCGGTTTTCGGGTTTGGATAAGGGAGAAGAAAAATTTTTCTTCATTACGTTGCACACGACCCCGGAAATGATCCGCGACACGAACGCTGTGGTGCTGATCACCGGTATGTTCGTACCCGACGATCCGAACGCGGAACTGGAGCAGGTGGACCTCGAGCTGCAGATCGTCGCCTCACACGACCCGAACCGGATGATGCTGCGCAACCAGCGGCTGAACTACAGGTTCACGGACAAGAAACGGGAAATGACCTACAAGGTGCGCTTCCAGAATACCGGGCGCGGACCGGCAAGCAACATAACCGTGGCAGTGAGCGTACCCCCGATGCTAAATCCGCGCAGCTTGGACATACTCGAGTTTTACCCGAGGACGATTCCCTGTTCAGCTGCGCGACCGGGACAAAGTTGTTTGGATACGGTGTTCACGAGCGACAGCATCTATTTTATCTTCAGGAATATTTACCTCCCCGGGTTGCGGCAGGATGGGTTCTCCGATATAGATTCTACGCAGGGATTCATCCGTTACCGGCTCCAGTTCAACCGCGAGTTGAAAAAAATCCCTTTTGAGAGCGGCGCTCAGATCACATTCGACCGCAACGAGCCCGTCCGAACCAATTCGGCGCGCGGTCATTTCATGCCGGGAAATTCTCCTTCGCTGATGGTTGGATACAGCAGGTTGCTGGGCGAGCAGGCAAAGAACAACAAGGAGGAGCATTATTTCCTTGCGGGCGCGGGATGGGCGCCTTATGCCCCGCACAGGAAATACCTGCAGGTGGAAGCATTTCTCGGTTACCGGCGTCTTCGGGAAAGATTCGAAGGCACTACCAATGAAAACAAGGACACCGTAGTGAACGGGAGCGACGCTCTTATCCGCGGCCGCGACATTTATGGCCGTCCCGCCATTATTAAGCTCGAGCTCGTACCGCTACAGCTGCGTTACAACATCATGGACTGGCTCGGAGTCGGGGCGGGGACCCAGATCAGCATGGATGCCTACACGCGGGTTCAATACCGGGAAGTGATTCGCATTGTTCAGCCCCCCAATCCCAACCCCTTCACGATCGAAAAGACCTACTCGCAGGGTCAATGGTTCCGCCGTGTGGATTATTCGCTTTTTGGAGACGTGCAGCTAGGCAGGGTTCGCGTAGGCCCTGTAGTAGGTGTTCGATTCCTTCATTTCTTCCGTTTTCCGCATAATCGCCTCTTCATTTACGCCGGCTGGCGTTTATGATTAATTTTAAAGAATTCCTGCTCCATGATCCGCCGTCTGTTCGCCTTGCTGGCAGCGTTCGCGCTTTTTTTTGCTCTGGCACAGGAGCGCCCGGACAGCACGCTGCAATTGCCGCCCTCCCTGCAGCAGCGACTCGACTCTCTTCGAGGCGCAAACAATCTGTTGGAATGGCTTTACGCCCACGGTGATTATGTCTATGAAGATCCCGTGAACCGCTTTGCGTTGCTGGCAGAAGCGCGGCGAAATGCCTGGCGTGATTGTCGCGATCCGGATGAGTGCCTGGCATTTTTCAACCTGCTGACCGGCGAAGGTTATTATTCGATTGTGAAAGGGGATATCCTGAGGTCTATCGATGCATACGAGGAGGCTTACCGGTTTTCGGTCGACAAAAGAATTCCGGACGCCGAGCTCATAGAATACGTGCTGAAGCCGCTCGGCAACAATTACACACGGCTTGGTGACTACGACCGCGCTCTCTTCATCCAGCAGCGACTGATCGCGCTTGCAAAAGACTCAGCAACCCTGGCGTCGGGATATCACAACATTGCCACCACCTCGCGATGGCGGGGAGACGTCGATGATGCAAAGAGATACTGTGCGATCGGGATCGGCTTCAGCCAGCCCGGTTCTGCGATCCACGGTCTGTTGCTGTCTACTTTAGCTGAAATTTTGTTCCTGCAGAACAAAACAGATTCCGCCCAATTGGTTTGCAGGGAAGCTATCGGCATCCTTACTCCGCACGTTCGCAACAAGGCGGAACCTTCTGCCGCTTACTGGCTGCGTGGGGCGTGGCAGGGCCTGGGGGATATCCTGAAACGGAAAAAGCAATACGAAGAGGCGCTAAATTCTTACTCGCGTGCGCTCCGCATTGTTGAACAGAATTATCCCGGCCAAAGAAGCCGGGAGCGTGCCAAACTGCATGTTGCCATGGGAGAAGTTCTGTTGTTGCAAAAGAAAAGCGCCTTTGCTGCGCTTGAGTTCGACCGATCGCTACGGTTACTGCTACCCTCCTGGGAACGAGATAAGCTTCCGTCGGCAAATTTGCTTTATGGAGAAAATACAATTTTAGACGCCCTGCACGGAAAAATGAAATGTTTCGTCGCCGCGGGTAATGACAAAGCAGCAGTGGCCGTTTCGCTACTGATGTTCGATGTTGGCCGGGAACTCCGCGGCGAATTCTTTGGACTGGAAGCGAGGAAACAACGGCAAAAGGAAGACCGGGCCTGGACCGGCTCCGCCATGGATGCCGCATTTCGCCTGTGGAAGCGCGACGGCGACGCCGCGCCACTTCTGCTGATCGCTGAGCTCAGCAAGTCCCAGCTCCTGCACGAGGAGCTGGCGACGAACCTCCGTTACAGCAGCCTGAAGCAGGACGACAGCCTGCTCTTCAAACGGGAGCGACTTTTACAGGCCATCTCTTATTATGAAAAAGATCTGATGTCTGTTCAATCCGCCGATCCGGCGGCAGCGGCCACGCAACAGCGGAAGCAACAGCTGGAATTCGAGCTTTCCCTGCTTAGCAAGGACCTGCGGGAGCGCTATCCGGTGCTGGCAGCCAGTGAGGATCTTCCCCGGCTTGACCCGATGCTTGCACAAATCCCGCCGGGAGTGGGTGTCGTTGAGTTTTTCGTGGGCGACAGCAACCTTTATGTTCTCACCCTGGACCGAAGCGGTATTCGTGGCGTTCAACAAATAACCCAGGCGAATGCGCTGGTGCGCCAGATCCGTGATTTTTCCAGCCGTTATTTCCAGCAGGGTGCCGCCGCAATGGTAAACCAGCCGCAGGCGTATTTCCGGGAATCTTATTTTTTCTATCGGCAGCTGTGGCCTGAGGCCGCAAATCACTATGCCCAGGTATTGATCATTCCTGATGGCATGATCGGGTTTATTCCATTCGAGGCGCTTGTGACCGATTCCGTCTACCGCAGCAATCCGGCCGACTGGCCGTTTTTGTTGCGTGAGCGCAATATGTTTTATGGTTACTCGCTGCAAACCTGGCAACAGCAAAAGAAAATTCCGCGGGAGAAGCACGATGTCGCCGGCTTCTTCATTGCCTCAGGTAAAGAAAAAAATTCTGCGATCCCCGCGGTAACGCGGGAGTACCGCGCACTGCGGAAAGAACTAAAGGGCAGATTTCTGAGGGATGAGCAGGCTTCCCTGGATGAGTTTCGGCGGGAACTGCCGCGCGTGAAGCTGCTTCATATCAGCACCCATTCTTATTTGCAGGGAGAGCAGGCGGTGCCCGCGCTTCAGCTTTGGGACAGCCGTTTTTTTCTTTTCGAGCTGCATGGAAAAAGTTTTCGTCCGCAGCTTGTTGTGCTAAGTGCCTGTCGCACCGGGCATGGGATCATCGCCGAAGGTGAAGGCATTATCAGCCTGGCGCGAGGTTTTACCGCAGCCGGCGCCGGAGGGATCATTGCGGGACTCTGGAACCTGAATGATGAAGCCGCGGCCGCCCTGATTCAATCTTTTTATCGCCGGCTCGCACAGCACGGAAATCCCGTCGCGGCCCTGCGGGAAGCAAAGCTGGAATGGCTGGAAACAAAACAACATGAAGGTTTTCGAAAGCTGCCTTATTTCTGGGCCGGACTGGTATATGCAGGCAACGGAGAAAAAATTGTCGTGACGGCGACAGATCCCAAACTGAGGGGCTTTTTGATCGCCGGGATGGGGTTGATCATCCTGGTAACTGTTTTTGTATTCTGGAAATTGCGAAGGCGCCCTCATGATAGGGAAACACCCCATGCGAGCCCATATGCTCCCTGATTGGGCTTCACGCAGGTGAAGAGAAAACAGGTGATAAAGGGCATGTTAATGCGATCTACCCTGCCCGCGTCGTCGAGGTAAGTGACGGCAAGGTCGCCGCTGACGTAAGCCTCGGTCGAGGAGCTATCGACGGCTTTTAGTCCGCATGGAACCTGTTCTTTTCCATACCCATGATCGATTCTGCGCTGTGCCAGTTGTTCAACCAGTTGTTCGACGAAATCAGGTTTGTCGAACGAAGCGCTGATGTGTAAAGAATTTTTCATATCGAATGTTTTTCAGATTGTCCTCGTTACTATATCAACACCACCGGGCTTTTGTAACCCTTTTTCTGAAATATTAGATTCAAAAAAGCGTGAAATGCTTAGCAAGGAAATGTGAAATGCGCCCCTGCTACGGCGCGCAGGTCGTTGAGTTGCACTTTTTTAACAAAGGGATAAGGCCGGGCTCAGCCGACAAAGCTGAACCGGTCGCCGTCAAAGAGGCCCTGGTCGCTCAGCTTTAAATGGGGGATCACCAGGAGCGCCATAAATGAAAGCGTCATGAACGGTGCCGAAAGCCCCGACCGAAGTTCGTCTTTTACCATTCTGTCTATGCGCGTGTATTGTTCGGCCACTTCGTAACCATCTTCGGCGCTCATCAGTCCTGCTACGGGAAGCGGCAGCAGTTTCGTGGTACTGCCGGCGCAACAGCTGATTCCGCCCCTGCTGTCAATGATTGCATTTACAGCCCGGCAAATGCTTTCGTCGTCCACGCCCACAGCCACGATGTTGTGACTGTCGTGCGCCACCGACGATGCGATAGCCCCTCGCAGCAGTTTGAAATTGCGGATAAATGCTTTTGCCACCGGTGCGTCGCGGTACCGGTTCACCACGACTATTTTCAAGATGTCGTCTTCGATATCGCTTTCGAGCATTCCGTTAATGACTTTCGGTTCATACAGCAGCCGGTTCGTGATCAGTTGCCCGTCCAGTGCCTCGATCACCGGTATCCGTGTCCCAACGGGCGCGTTCGCAGGCAAGGCAAAATCCTGAATGTTTTTTTTGTTGCAGGAAAACTGGTTGATGGGATCCGGCGCGGTGGCCTTGATCCGCGTGCTTCCATTCTCAGCGACCGGCTCGCCGTTGATAAATGTTTTGAGTACCCGGAAGTCTTTGAGATCACTCACCAGGATGAAATCCGCTGGATCTCCCGGGCGTAGCAGGCCCACATCAAGTCCGTAGTGAAGCACCGGATTGAGACAGGCAGCCTTCAGTACCTTGAAAAGGTCAATGCCCTTAGCCACGCTCCGGGCACAGAGCTGGTTGATGTGTCCCATCACCAGGCTGTCCGGGTGTTTATCGTCACTGCAGAACATAATCCGGTCCGGATAGTCGTGGAGCAGCGGAACCAGTGCTTCGAAATTTTTCGCTGCGCTCCCTTCGCGAATAATGATCTTCATTCCGGCGTCGATCTTTTCTGTTGCTTCGTCAATGCTTACGCATTCATGATCGGTGCTGATCCCTGCCGCCGCATACGCGCGCGCGGCTTCCCCGCGCAGACCTGGAGCGTGACCGTCCACAGGTTTTCCGAGTTCTTGGGCTGCCTGGATCTTTTTCATCACCTCGGAATCGTGGTTGAGCACACCGGGAAAATTCATCATTTCGCTCAGGTAGCGGATATCGGCACGCTGCAACAGGGTACGCACTTTCGCAGCATCGAGGTAGGCACCCGCGGTCTCAAAGCCGGTCGCCGGCACACAGCTGGGTGCTCCGAAGTAAAATTTGAATGGCACTGTGCTCCCGTTTCGGATCATGAACTCCACGCCCTCCATGCCACAGACATTTGCGATCTCGTGCGGATCGCTGACGGTCGCCACCGTACCGTGAACCACTGCGAGCCGGGCAAATTCGGAGGGCACGAGCATAGAGCTTTCGATGTGCACATGGCTGTCTATAAAACCCGGCAGTATGTAAGGCTCGCCGGTCATCAGGTGATCCCCAAGCATTTCGATGGCGCTGATCCTGCCTTGTTCAACGCGAACCCTGGCGGGGCGGATTCGCTCCGAATGCAGATCCGCCAGGTTGCCGGTAAGGGTAATGCTGTGCATGCCAGGTATTTTTTTCATTCCGGACAGGGAAAAAACCGGTACTACGTCTAATTTCCGTAAACCAAACAAAAGCCCATGAAAGGTATTTTATTTTCAGTTTGCCTGCTGGTTGGGACCATTGGGACGCAGGCGCAAACGGCGGACGAGGTAATTGCCCGGTACGCAGAAGCGATGGGTGGCAAGGAGAAGCTCAGCTCTATTCAAACCCTTCACCTGGTGGGGATTTCCACGATGCCAAACGGCAACGAAGTCACCACCGAGATTTGGAAGGAAAACAACAAGCTTTTTCGCCGCGAAACGGCTTTTGGAATGAGTTCGATGAAAATTCTAATCACGCCTGACGGCGGCTGGCAGACGAATATGAGGTCGGGCGGAGCTTTCGAGTCCATGGCCGAACAAATGTTGAAGAATCAGCGGCATGAAATGGAAACGACGCCTCCATTTTTCAATTACGCCGAGAAAGGACACAAGGTAGAGCTGATGGGCAGGGAAACGGTAGACGCAAAGGAAAACTGGAAACTGAAAGTGACTACCCGCGACGGAAGGGAGCTGACCTACTTCATCGATGCGGGAACGCATTATATTAATCGATTGAGCTTCAGGGGAAGGACACGCGGCGGCACCGAAGAGACAGAAGTGGTCATTACTTACGCCAACTACGACAAGACCACGGATGGATACATTTTCCCGTTCACCCAGAGCACAAGCGGCGGCTTTGGCGGCACCATGACGTTTGAAAAGATCGAGGTGAACCCGAAGCTGTCGGAGAAATTATATAAAGCGGAGTAAAGACTTCTTACATCGCCGGCTGCAACTGCTGAAGCACCCCGCGCGGGAAACGGCGTGTGCGTTCCTTCATTACCGCGATGGCTTCTTCGCGGCTTGAGAACATGTTTTTTACGTTCACGACGTGGTCGGCCAGCTTATCGTATCGTTTCAGCATGAGCCAGAGAAAGATGTGCAGGTAATGAATACCGTCGAAAACGAGGGTTTTCTTCTCAGCGAATTTGTCCAGGTTTTTCAGGAACTCGCCAGGAAGTTCGGAGTAGTGAAGTGCGGGCCGGAGGTGGTGTACCGCGTGATATCCATCGTTCCAGCAGCTGTGGTTGTAAGGGGTGTTGATGCAATTGATCGTATTTTCCTCTGGGTCGTTCACGTCTACGAATGCATGCTGAGCCCAGTTACCGACCATCATCACAATCCTTGCGAAGACAAAGGGAATTATGAAAATGAAGATCGTCGCCTGAAGATTTACAAAGCACATGGCGCCTGCGAACAGCAGGAAGGAAAATTCCCCGTACGTTAGGCGTGTATACATTTTCCGCTTCTTGTTGCCGACAAGGTACATGAAGGTCTGCTTGAAACCCAGGAAGAAAAAGTTCAGGTAATAGAGCAAAAAATGCGAAAATTTATCGCGCTGGTAAGGAAGGGTGCTGCTGGCATCTTCCGGCATATTGTTTTCCACATGGTGCATGGCCATATGGTGCACGAAGTACGTCTCGGGGGTATGGCCGAAGAAAGGGCAAACGAACCAAATGATGTAGTGATAGATCCAGCTGTAGGCTTTTTTGAAAAGTTTGCGGTGCACAATGCAGTGGAGCATTAATCCAAAGCGTCCCTTGAAATACAACTGCGATAAATAGAAATACGGAACATAGGCAACCCACCAGTACCAGCCCGTGAGTACCGGCGTATACAGCAGGATAGCCACCGGGAGCACCAGTATATGGATGGCGGTGAGCAGGTGAATGAAGGGGAGGTCGCGTTTGTCGTTCAGGTGCCGGAGCCAGAACCGCTCATACCAGCTGAATTTGTCTTTGGGTAAATAAACGGGGTCCGTGATGGTTGTAAGCGCCTTCATTACTGTATTGTTACATGTTTTCAGGGTGGAACAAGGCCTCTTAGAGTTTCCGGAAGAGTTCGTTGGGGACCCATAAAAATAATGTTTTCAGCATATAAATCATATTCTTTTTTATTGCGCTGCTAACAATTGTGAGCGTAGTAAATAGGGATAAAAACTTTCAATCATTCAGCAGATCCGGCCGCCGCTCCCTGGTCCGCTCGACAGCCTGTTCATACCGCCATTCGTCGATTTTACTGTGATCGCCGCTGAGGAGGACGGAAGGCACTTTCCATCCCCGAAAATCTTCAGGCCGGGTATAGACCGGCGGCGCGAGAAGGTTGTCCTGGAAAGAATCAAACAAAGCCGAAGTTTCGTCGTTGAGAACGCCGGGGATGAGTCGCCCGATTGCATCTACCACTACTGCGGCGGCGAGCTCGCCTCCGCTCAGGACGTAGTCGCCGATTGAAATTTCTTTTGTAACGAAGTGTTCCCGAATGCGTTCATCAATCCCCTTGTAATGTCCGCAGATAAAAAGCAGATTTTGTTTCAGAGAAAGCTGGTTGGCCATTTTCTGGGTGAAACGGTCGCCGTCCGGCGTGAGGTAAATGATTTCGTCAAAAGGCTGGCTTGCCGAAAGCTCCTCGATCGCCTTGACTATCGGCTCGCACATCATCACCATGCCGGCACCTCCGCCGTACTGGTAGTCGTCTACCTGTCCATATTCATTGACCGACCATTTCCGAAGCTGATGCACCTGCACCTCGAGCGATCCTTTTTCCTGCGCACGTTTCAGGATGCTGTGCCGGAAGGGGCTTTCGAGGAGCTCCGGGAGCACGGTGAGAATGTGGATCCGCATGCCCAAAGATAACGTAGCGCTCAGTCGCCGAATAAATTGTCAAGATTCCTCCGCTCCTTTTTTGTCGGGCGCCCGATCTTGCTGGGTCTTTTTCCGGTGTGGAAACTGGCGGCCTGGTACTGTACGCGTTTGAGTTCTTCGGCGGGCGTGATGTCAAGGTAATGCCTGATGGCTTCCTCGTAGCCCCCGCGATTGTACAGCAGCCCGATAACTTTAATACGCCACCGTTTCGATTCGGTTTTTACTTCGTACTCATCGCCAACAGCCACTTGCCTTGACGCTTTTACCGCTGCACCGTTGAATTTCACTTTCCCGAGATCGCAGGCCGCCGCGGCCTGGGTGCGCGTCTTGAAAAGCCGGATGGCCCAGAGATATTTATCCAGCCGCAACTTCTCTTTCGCCGTCATGCCTCGGCGAAGTACTTGTGGAAGTATGGAATTGTTTCAATTCCCTTGTAGTAGTTCTCCAGGTTGAATTTTTCGTTGGGGGAATGCAGGTTGTCGTTATCCAATCCGAATCCCATGAACACGATCTTGATCCCGAGCTCTCTTTCGAGAATGGAGCAAATGGGAATGCTTCCCCCGCCGCGAACGGGGATCGGGGCTTTTCCGAACGTGGTTTCCACTGCTTTTGCCGCGGCCTTGTACCCCTTGCTGTCGATCGGCGTCATGTAAGGCTCTCCACCATGATGTTCAAACGCTTTCACGGTCACTGAAGCAGGTGCAATGGAGCGGAAATAATCAAGCAGCAATTCGGTCATCTTCGCCGACGACTGGTTCGGCACAAGGCGCGCGGAGATTTTTGCAGTCGCCTTCGAAGGCAGTACCGTCTTGGCGCCCTCGCCGGTGTACCCTCCCCAAATGCCGTTCACTTCGATGGTGGGGCGGATGCCGGTGCGCTCGTATGTAGTGTATCCTTTTTCACCCCACAGTTCCTTCACTCCCAGGTCGTCCCTGTATTCCTGCTCGTTGTAAGGGGCACGGTTAATGAGTTCCCGCTCCGCCGGGCCCGCTTGCACCACGTCGTCATAAAATCCGGGAATCGTGATATGGTTGTTTTCATCATGACAACTCGCGATCATGCGCGCAAGAATGGTGATCGGGTTGGCCACTGCTCCTCCATAAGTTCCGCTGTGCAGGTCGCGGTTGGCACCGGTCACCTCCACTTCAATATAGCTAAGGCCGCGCACACCGGTATCGAGAGAAGGTGTTTCCAAGCTGAGCATTGAGCTGTCGCTGATCAGGATGACGTCGGCCTTGAGCATTTCCCTGTTCGCAGCCACAAAAGCCCCGAGGTTGGGCGAGCCTACCTCTTCTTCCCCTTCGATCAGGAATTTCACGTTGGTAACGAGACTGTCGGTCTTTGCCATGGTTTCCAGTGCCTTTACGTGCATGTAGAACTGCCCCTTGTCATCCGCCGACCCGCGCGCGAAAACTTTTCCATCCTTTATCACCGGCTCGAAAGGCCCGCTGTGCCAAAGCTCCAGCGGTTCGGGGGGCTGCACGTCGTAATGTCCATATACGAGAACAGTGGGACGTTTCGGGTCCACGATTTTTTCACCGTAAACTACAGGGTGACCTGCAGTGGGCATCACTTCCGCGCGGTCGCAACCCGCTGCAAGCAGGCTGCTGCGCACTGCTTCGGCGCAGCGCTCCATATCGGATTTGTGTTCACTTTTCGCACTTACCGAGGGAATGCGGAGCAGTTCCAGCATCTCGGAAAGGAAGCGATCCTTGTGCTTTTCCTGATACTGTTTCCAGGCGTTTGACATATGCTTTGGGATTGCTGCGAAGATAGGAAATGGAGGGGAGGGGAGGGATAGTCGATAGTCGATAGTCGATAGTCTGTGGCGTCGGTGCTCGCTCAACCCTCAACTCCAGACAATAAGCAACCCCTTTTTTTGACTATAGACTATAGACTATCGACTATCGACTACAAATTGCTTCCTCGCGTAAGAACATCTGCCCCAAACTGGTCGCGCAGCTCGTCCACCGCGCGGTACAGGTTCAGCTTTTCGGTGCGGTTGTCAAATAGGCTCATCTGCATGGTGAAAGGAATGAAGTGGCTGAAACGGACGCCCAGCAGGCGGACCGGCCGCCCTTTTTGCCACGAGCGGTTAAAAAGGTCCTTCACCTTCGCGATCAGCTCGTCATCAATGGAGGTATAGTCAATGGTTTCCTGCCGGGAGGTGGTCTCGAAGTCAGAGTAACGGATTTTTACCGTAACGCAGCCGGTTTGTTTGTCTTCGGAACGCAGCATATGGGCTGTTTTTTCCGTGAGCCGCACCAGTTCGCCGTGCAGAAACTCCACGTCATTGTGATCGGTATCGAACGTGTTTTCGTGACTCATGCTCTTTTGTTCCCAGTCGGCGTCGACATCCGCTGTGCCGCGCCCGTGCGCCTTGTGCCAGAGGGCCTCGCCCCACTTTCCTGCGATCCGCTGCATTTGCTCTTCGGAAAGCCGGGCAATATCCGCAATGGTGTAAATGCCGTAGCTCTTAAGAAGCGCTTCGGTTTGTTTGCCGACTCCATTAATTTTTCCGATTTCAAGCGGCCAGAGAAACTCGGTTTCCCGGCCGTGTGGGATTTCGAGAAAGCCATTGGGCTTGGCCTCGTTGGTGGCCATCTTGCTGATGAATTTCGCGCAGGAAAGTCCGCCCGAAATAGGAAGACCGGTCTCGCGAATGATCTGGTCGCGGAGCTCGCGGGCGTATCGGCTTACGCCGAAAAACTTATCCATTCCACTGAGGTCAATGTAAAATTCGTCAATTGAAGCTTTTTCAAACAGTGGCACGCGGGAAGCGATGATCTCGGTCACCCAGCGGGAATACCTGCTGTATTCCCCCCGGCTGCCGCTGATCACCACTGCTTCGGGGCAAAGTTTCATGGCGGTTTTCATGGGCATGGCCGAGTGGATCCCGAATTTCCTCGCCTCGTAGCTGCAGGCTGCCACAACTCCGCGTTCCTGTCCCCCCACCAGGACCGGCTTTCCTTTCAGGTTGGGATCGCGAAGGATCTCTACTGAAACGAAAAACGAATCGAGGTCGAAGTGGGCAATATGCCGGAGTGCTCCCGTCATGGTTCAAAGGTATCCATCCTGCGTCAGCGGTAGATATCCAAAAGGCCTTCCGGCAGTTGCACGTGCACCTGTTTTTTCCGATGGTCGATTTTCAGGAGGGTGTGCTCGTTCAACGGTATCAGCGCTTCTTTTCCTTCAATGTCCACCTTGCACAGCAGCTGGTGGACCTGTTCCACAATCTCCCGGATGGCGCCGAGCGTTTTCCCGCTATCGATAACGAGGTAGCCGAGCATTTTGAGGGGAGCGGTCCGCGCGGTGAATTTTTGCATGTCCTCAGCCGTGAGCCACACTTCTTTCGTCTTCAGCTTCGCAGCGGTTTCGCGGGTGTCGAGGCCCTCGATCTTCAGGATTACTTCATCTTCGTCTTTGATCCGAACCTGCTCCACGAACCAGGGAATGAAACTGTCTTTTTTTTCCTCGATGAAAATATGGCGGATCCCTTTCAGCGAGGTGCGCTTGCGAAGCGAATGCTTCAGCACGAGCTCTCCGCGAAACCCAAATGTGGCGACCAGTTTTCCTATTTTGAAATATTCGGGCACTGCTGAATAATCAAAAAAAATCCGCTCGCGGGGAGCGGATTCAGTTCAGTAGAATGTGGCAATCAGGACGCGCCCGCTTCGCCTTCTGACTTTTTCTCGGGTCTGCGGCCGGTCGAACGGCGGGCCCGCTTTGCGCGAGCGGCCTCTTCCTGTCGTTTTTTTACCTGGGCATCGTGCTCGGCGCTCCATTTGGTGAACTTCTCCATAGCCGTCGCTTCGTCAAACAGGCCGAGCTTTACGCCTCTCAGCAGGTGCTTGAGGTACAAAACCCCCTTGAAGCTGAGAATGCGGCGAACAGTATCGGTGGGAGTGGCCCCTTTGTTGAGCCAGTCCAGAGCACGCTGCCGGTCCAGCTGGATGGTAGCGGGCACCGTAAGCGGATTGTACGTTCCTAATTTCTGAATGAATTTCCCGTCTCTGGGGCTGCGGGAATCAGCCACGACGATGAAATAGAAGGGTCGCTTCTTGGACCCGTGTCTTTGAAGACGGATTTTAGCTGCCATTTTAAATAGACATTTAAAGGCTTATCAAAATTGTTTTCTCCCGGACATTGGAATGGTCCCATGCAACCGGACGGCGAAGATAGGAGTTTTTGGAATTAGTCGGGAGTCGATAATCGACAGTCTGGAGTCGCGCAAAGGACTGGTTTCCTTGTATTTGGGGAGGGTGGTGGAGTATGGTGGAATGTAGTGGAACGATGCAAAGTCTGGATCCCCCCCGGGCCTCAACAGATAGCCAGACTATCGACTAACGACTATCCCTTGAACGGCATCATCCTCCCAAACGGCATCTTGTTCATCGTCTTCATCATGGTGCGCATCTGTTCGAATTGCTTCATGAAGTTGTTCACTTCCGAAATGTCCTTTCCACTGCCGCGCGCAATACGGCGGCGCCGGCTCGGATCGATCAGGTCGGGATCGCTTCGCTCCTCCGGCGTCATCGAATTGATCATTGCCTCTATGCCGCGAAGCGCGTCCTCGTTCACGTCGAGATCCTTAAGCTGCCGCCCCACACCAGGGATCATCGAAAGCAGGTCTTTCATGTTTCCCATTTTCCGGAGCTGCTCGAGTTGCTGCTTGAAATCGGAAAAATCGAATTTGTTCTTGCGGATCTTGGCCTCCAGCTTCCGGGCCTGCTCTTCATCGAACTGCTCCTGCGCCTTTTCGACAAGCGAGGTAATGTCGCCCATCCCCAGGATCCGCTGTGCCATTCGCTCGGGGTAAAAGACATCCAGCGTGTCCATTTTTTCCCCGCTGCTGGTAAACTTGACAGGCTTGTTCACGGTGTACTTGATCGACAGGGCAGCCCCTCCGCGGGTGTCACCGTCGAGCTTCGTGAGCACCACCCCTGTAAAATCCAGCCGGTCGTTGAACGCCTTTGCCGTATTCACTGCATCCTGGCCGGTCATGCTGTCCACTACAAACAGGATTTCCTGCGGCTGCACGGCATCGCGGATATTCGCCACTTCGGTCATCATCGCTTCGTCTACCGCAAGTCGTCCAGCGGTGTCGATGATCACCACGTTTTTGTTGCGCGAGCGGGCTTCGCGGACAGCGTTTTTTGCGATCGACACCGGATCGGGCACGGGACCCTCCTCGGTTTTTTCCTCCGCGTACACTTCCGCCCCGATCTGGCTGCCCAGGATGCGCAATTGCTCGATCGCGGCGGGCCGGTAAACGTCAGCCGCAACCAACATCGGAGATAATCCTTTTTTGTTTTTCAGAAAATAGGCCAGCTTGCCGCTGAAAGTGGTCTTACCGCTTCCCTGAAGGCCTGCTATCAGGATCACGGCAGGACTGCCTTTTACCTGGAGCGGAGCCTCTGTTCCGCCCATGAGCTCCACCAACTCATCCTTGACGATCTTCACCATGAGCTGCCCCGGAGAAATAGACTGGATCACCTTTTCCCCGATCGCTTTTTCTTTCACCTTGTCGGTAAATTCCTTCGCGATCCGGTAATTCACATCGGCGTCCACCAGGGCGCGCCGGATTTCCTTGATCGTCGCGGCCACGTTGAGCTCGGTTACGCGGGCCTGGCCTTTGAGGTTCTTAAACGCCGCTTCGAGCTTTTCCTGCAGGTTGTTGAACATATCGCTTCATCCTCATTGCCGCGGTGCGGCCAGTGAAAAAAAGAAAAGTGAACATAATGAATGTTCACTTTAACACAGTTCGCAAAGATAGTTACAGAGTCTAGTTTTATTTCATTCAGGCTCCCAGATAAGTTCTTAAAAGTTTGCACCGGTTTGTCGCCCTGAGCTTGGTGATTGCCTTGTCCTTGATCTGCCGAACCCGCTCGCGGGTCAGGTTAAATTTTTCACCGATGTCTTCCAGGCTCATCGGGTGGTCCACGCCGATCCCGAAAAAATAGCAGATGACTTCCTTTTGCCGCTCGGTAAGCGTCTTCAGCGACCGGTCGATCTCGGTTTTGAGGGATTGATTGTGTTCCAGCTCGCCGTCGGTTTTTTCGGCATTGGGGTTTTCCAGCACGTCGAGCAGTGTGTTTTCCTCGCCTTCTGCCAGTGGTGTGTCGACGCTCACGTGGCGGTTGGCGATTCCGAGCGTTGCGGAAACTTCTTCAAGGTCCATTTGCAGGTTTTCTGCCAGTTCTTCAGCAGAAGGCTCGCGCTCATACTGCTGTTCCAGCTGCGAGTAGGCTTTCTGGATGCGGTTGGTGAGTCCCACTTTGTTGAGCGGGAGCCGGACGATCCGCGACTGCTCGGCAAGCGCCTGCAGAATGGATTGTCGTATCCACCACACTGCATAAGAAATGAATTTGAAACCGCGCGTTTCGTCGAAACGCTGCGCGGCCTTGATCAGTCCAAGGTTGCCCTCGTTGATCAGGTCGGGGAGCGAAAGTCCCTGGTTTTGATACTGCTTTGCCACGGAAACGACGAACCGGAGATTGGCCTTGGTGAGGCGGTCGAGGGCGCGCTGGTCGCCCTGCTTGATGCGGGCCGCGAGCCTGACTTCTTCTTCAGGGGTAATGAGTTCGACTTTGCCGATCTCCTGGAGGTACTTTTCGAGGCTTTGAGATTCACGATTCGTAATCGACTTCGTGATCTTGAGTTGTCTCATGCTCATAGGTATGGTTTTGACGGGTGTATTTAAAGGGTGTTGAGAATTTCAGGTTTTGGCTCCGAATCCTCTCTAAATACTCACCGCAATGTCTGGTTTCGCACAGAAAGTATTGAACTTCAAAGCAATTTACCTAAATACCCGATATATGCCAAAAAAATCTATCATTATTTAACGCGGCCCCCTGTCTTTTATTTTTCCCTCCGAAAACACCGCCGGAACGAGGGGTTTAAAAAACCAAGAAAAAATATCGCGGCACTCATTATTTTTCTATTATTGCAGCGTTCACACAGTGGGGGATTTTTGATGGCTAAGCAGTTATATACACTTGAATATCCGGTTCGTTGTTCGCCCTCAATTCTCTATGAATTCTTATCCACGCCTGCGGGACTGGGAGAATGGTTTGCCGACAAGGTTGATGAGCGGGACAACATATTTTATTTTGGCTGGAACGGCTCTTTCGACAAGGCGGAGGTAGTGGAAAGCGAGCCCGAGAAGTACATTCGCTTCCACTGGCTTTCGGCGCCCAAAGATGAATATTTTGAGTTCCGGATCGAAAAGTCGGAGATCACGAACCAGACCATTCTTGTGATAAAGGATTTCGCTGAGAAAAAGGACATCAAGGACCAGAGCATGCTCTGGGATTACCAGGTAAAGGAACTCTTTCACCGGCTCGGCAACTGAATTAAGCCGAGCAGCTCTACAAAGTCACCAAATAACTTTTCCGAAGCACGGTCCCAGTCTGTAAGAGGCATTTTGCGCGCGAGCTTCATGAAGTGGCGGGAACGAATATGCTCTACGTCGCCGGAATCGAGATCGCGGCAGCGCCTGTAATTGCCCGGCTCAAAATGATGCTCCCATTGCTCATCGTGGATGCAGGCAAAGAGCGGGTCGTTATCACGGTCCCGCGCATTTTGCAAAACCTGCTCCCCGAAATCTTTTTTGTAACGCCCCGAAAGATGCAGCGTAATGCTGAAGAAATTCCCCCACCAGAACAAGGTCCGCAGCGCCAGGATGTGTTCTTTTTCAAACACGCGCGGATGGTCGAGCATCATGTAGGGAAGCCCCCGATAATTTTCTCCTCTCGAAATCTTGGGTGGGATGGATATCGCTGGCCCGGGAAGTTGATTCGAATGGTGCATGATCCACTCACGCTGCCGGTTTTGCAGCGTTTCGAAAAGACGCTTTACTTTCCGCATGATCTCGTTCTTTGTTAAAATCCAATCTGCGTCGGTCACCAGCCGGAGCTCCTGTGGCGAAAGGCGTATTTTTGTTTCCTCCATAACCGTAAAGCTAAGTGTTCAGGAAACTCGACCGGCTCGTCTTTCGCTCATTTATCGGTCCTTTTGTCGCCACCTTTTTCATCACCCTGCTGGTGCTGGTGATGCAATTCTTCTGGTTGTATATCGACGAGTTTGTGGGCAAGGGACTCGACACGCAGCTTATCCTGGAATTCATCTGGTACCAGAGCGCCGTCCTGGTACCGCTGGCGCTTCCGCTTTCGATCCTGCTGTCCTCGATCATGACTTTTGGCAAGCTGGGCGAAAGCTTCGAGCTGGTGGCCATCCGCTCCGCAGGAATTTCACTACTGCGGTTCATGAGGCCTCTTTTCCTTTTTACGCTGCTGATCTGCGGCGTTGCCTTCCTTTTTTCCAACTACATCATTCCCGTAGCAAATCTCAAATCGCGCACCCTGCTGGCCGATATCGTTTATGCCAAGCCTGCTTTCGATCTGAAGGAAGGCGTTTTTTATGACAAGATCAACGGCTTCGCGATCAAGATTGGGAAGAAAGAAAGCGACAGCATTATCCGCGACGTCATCATCTTCGAACAGAACAATCCGCTGCAGGACAATTTCCTGATCGCGCGCAGCGGCACAATGACGGTAACCCCGGACAAGCGCTTTCTCGAATTCAACCTCCGGGATGGATGGCGCTACCAGGAGCGGGGCAACAATGAGGGAAACAGCGAGTTCATCCGGATCGGGTTTCGCGAATACCGGAAACAGTTTGACCTGAGCTCTTTTCAATTCAACCGTACTGCGGACAGCGTAAACCGGAACAATGATAAGATGCTCAGCATGCGACAGCTTGAAACGATCATTGATTCGCTGAAAATTGAGAACCGCCGCAGCATTCCGCAAATGGAGCAGGAAATTTACCGGACGCTGGGATTTTTGAACTATCTCGACACTACGGCCGCCGCGAGCGCGAACGCGTTCCCACTTTCTGAAAAGGAGCGGCTATTAATGGATTCGCTGCGGAGCGATATCGATGTGAAAGCCCGGGGGGTGGTGGCAACCCTGCGGGTAGGTCTCGAGTCGTTCGAGATGAACAAAAAAGAAAAGCTTCGCAATCTCGGCCGGTTCCAGATCGAGTGGAACCGGAAAATCGCCCTTTCGCTCGCCTGCCTGGTGCTTTTTCTTATTGGTGCGCCGCTTGGGTCAATCATTCGAAAAGGCGGGATCGGAACGCCGCTGATTCTTGCGATCGTGTTTTTCATGGTATTTTACTTTTCCACCACCGCGGGGGAGAAGCTTGCAAAGGCGCGCACGCTGACTCCCTTCGAAGGCATGTTCCTCTCCACTTTCATTTTGCTGCCTGTCGGCATTTTTCTCACCATCAAGGCGATGAATGACTCTCAGCTGCTCAGCCGAGAATTCTATTACCGCCTGATGAGGCGCGTGCGGCGCATTCGTACCGGAAAGAATCCGCCTGATTCGCCGCTTTCAGCCCGCAATGGTTGAAATTTGTCGCCGGTGCATTGAAATGATAATTACTTCCTCCGCAAGAAAGAACCTCAAACTGCAGAAATGGGTCGCCCTGGTATCCGTATTGCTGCTTGCAGCCAAATTTCTGGCGTATTGGTATACGGGTTCTGTGGCCATTCTCACCGATGCACTGGAAAGTATTGTCAACGTTGCCGCCGGTTTTATCGGACTTTACAGTCTTTATGTTGCCGCCAAGCCACGCGACACAGATCATCCGTACGGGCATGGGAAGATCGAATTCCTCTCGGCCGCGGTAGAAGGTGGCATGATCGTCTTCGCGGGAGCCGTGATTCTATACAAAGCGGTCATGAACCTCGTTTCCCCGGTAGCGCTCCGAAGCCTCGACCTCGGGATGTGGCTGATCGGCGGCACGGCTGTTGTGAATTTCACGCTCGGGCTTCTTTGCATTCGCGCCGGACACCGAAGCGGCTCGCCTGCCCTGGTGGCAAGCGGCCGGCACTTGCAGAGCGACACTTATTCCACGCTGGCGATCCTGATCGGTGTTCTGCTCATACTTTTGACGGGGCGTAACTGGATTGACAGCGTCGTGGCGCTGTTGTTTGCAGTGTTTATCATGGTAACCGGCTACCGCATTTTCCGGCGCTCGGTGGCGGGAATCATGGATGAAGCAGACCTCAAACTCCTGGCGCGCATGGTAGCAGTACTCAACTCAACCCGGGTGCGCAACTGGGTAGACCTTCACAATCTTCGTGTGATCAAATATGGATCGGTGCTCCATGTAGACTGCCACCTCACCGTGCCCTGGTACTTCAATGTGAATGAAGCGCACGCCGAAATTGATGCGCTTGCGGGGATCATTCGCCGCGATTTTGGAGAATCGCTCGAACTTTTTGTACATACCGATGGTTGTCTCTACAGCCAGTGCCCCATTTGCTTCAAGGATGATTGCCCAGTGAGGCAACATCCATTCCGGGAGCGAATCCAATGGACGCTGGAGAATGCTTCGACCAATAAAAAGCACGGAACTTAATTTTATCAGCTATGCGCACCACGACGAAATGGATCCACGGCGAGGAGTTCGAAAGCCGGCAGGATCATCACCCTGTCCGACTGGACGGAAGCGGAAAGCACGGTGTCAGTCCCAAGGCCGTTCTTTTATCCGCTCTCGCGGCCTGCTCCGGCATTGATGTGGTCGAGATCCTGCGGAAAATGCGGGTGCCTTTCGAAAGCCTGGAGATCGACGCCCAGGCGCGGATGACTACGACCATTCCAAAAATCTTTGAGCACATCGAGCTGGTTTTTCGCATCGACGCTGATCCCAAAAGTGAAGAGCGCATTCACAAAGCAATCCGACTTTCGCTCGACAAATACTGCGGAGTGGCCACCATGCTGCGGAAAAATTGCGCGATCAGCTACCGCCTCATGGTCGGCGGAAAATCGTTACTTTCGTCGTCCTAAAACCACGTTTATGTCACTGCGATTAGGGGACATGGCTCCCAACTTTAAAGCTAAGACGACGGAAGGTGAGATCGATTTCCACGAATACCTGGGCAACGGCTGGGGTATTCTTTTTTCTCACCCCGCGGATTACACACCTGTGTGCACCACCGAACTGGGCAAAACTGCGTTGCTGAAGGACGAGTTTGCCAAACGAAACACCAAAGTTCTTGCCGTAAGTGTTGACCCTCTGGAAAAGCACCTGGGCTGGCGCAACGACATCAACGAGACTCAGGACTGTACGGTGGATTTTCCCATCATCGCCGACGAGGACCGTCAGGTTTCCACGCTCTACGACATGATCCACCCGAACGTTTCCGAAACGGTGACGGTTCGATCGCTTTTCGTCGTGGGACCGGATAAGAAGATCAAGCTTACAATTACTTATCCGCAGACGACGGGACGCAATTTTACCGAAGTGCTGCGCGTGATCGATTCGCTTCAGCTTACCGCCGGATACAGCGTGGCCACGCCCGCCGACTGGAAACATGGAGAAGATGTGATTGTGGCGCTGTCGGTGTCAACCGAAGACGCGCAGAAAAGATTTCAAAAGGGGGTCAAGATCGTTAAGCCTTACCTGCGCTACACCCCACAGCCGAATCTTTGAAGTGCTGAATCAAAGTTAGGGAAGCGAAGGTCATGGAACATCCAACAGGCATTATTGTATTGCATATAACCCGAGGTCCTGATTCGATGTTATTGAAAACTTCCCTGACGAAGGCAGTCAGCTCCGGCGACTGCCTTTTTTATTTATCGCCAGCTGTCGCAATACAGCGCGCAGGTCTTTTGGCAACTCCGCTTCCAGCAACAGTTGCTTTCCATCCGGGGAACCGAGGCGGAGGGAGGCCGCGTGCAGGCCGAGGCGGTCGAGCAAGGGTCGCTCTTCGAGCTCCAGCTTCGAAAGCCGGTAGGAATGTTTGATCCCGGAAAGGAAGATTCCCCGACCATCGCCATAAAGATGGTCGCAGGCCACGGGGTGCCCGAGGTGTTTCATGTGCACGCGGATCTGGTGCGTTCTGCCCGTGTGAAGCCGGAACTGCATCCAGGAATATTTCCCAAAATCCTCCAGCACCCGGTAATCGGTGCGCGAAGGTTTTCCCCCCGGCTTGACGATCATCATTCCTTTCTGTGCCGGGTGTTCTGCAATGGGCGCGTCAACCGTTCCTGCCGGTTCGGCCAGGGAGCCGAGCACCAGACCCTGGTAGATTTTTTCGGCCTCGCGGTGTTCGAATTGCAGCGAAAGACGGCGGTGGCTGGCCTCGCTGCGGGCGAAAACGATCAGCCCGCTCGTTTCTTTGTCGAGGCGGTGGACGGTGAAAATAGTTCCAAACCGGTCTTCAAGCAGCTTTTTTAGCGAGATCTCCTTGCCTTCACGGTCGGGAATGGAAAGCAGGCCGGGCGCTTTGTTCACCGCCACGAGCTCGTCATCTTCGTACACCAGCGCATAGTAACGTTTCATGAAGACCTGCCTTTGCCAAAATATTTCAGGTCGCGGACTTCCTTTTCCGTAAGAAAACGCCATTTTCCACGGTTGAGGTTTTTTTTCGTCAGCCCGGCGAACATGACCCGGTCGAGCTGTTTCACATCATAGCCGAAGTGTTCGAAGATGCGGCGTACGATCCGGTTGCGCCCGCTGTGCAGTTCAAGTCCTAACTGCTTTTTGTCGCGCGTGTCCGCGTATGCCAGCGCATCCACCGTGGCAACGCCGTCGGAAAGTGGCACGCCTTTCAGGATCTGGTCGAAATCTTGTTTTAGGAGAGGTTTGTCGAGCGTGACCGCATATATTTTTTTTACCTCGTTGCGCGGATGAGTCAGCTGCTGCGCAAGCTCGCCGTCGTTTGTCAGCAGCAGCACGCCCGAAGTGTTCCGGTCGAGGCGGCCGACAGGAAATACCCGTTCGCCAATGGCGCTGCGAACAAGATCCAACACCGTCTTTCGTTTCTGCGGATCGTCGGTGGTGGTGATGTAATCTTTCGGCTTGTTCAGCAGAATGTAAACCTGGCGACCTATCGGCCGAACGGGCTTGCCGTTCACCCGCACTTCGTCTCTCTGGGAAACGCGGAACCCGGGTTCGCGAACTATTTCACCGTTTACGCTCACCTTTCCCAGCTTCACCAGCTCGGCAGCATCCCGCCGGGCACAAATCCCGGAATGCGCAATGAATTTGTTGAGGGGCATCGGAGCGCTGCCGGCTGCCGTCCCCGGCTGGGGTCGGGGTGACGGAGGTTGATCCCGTTTTTTAATAACCTGCTCCCGCTCTTTTTTCCACTCCCTTTTTTCACGGCGGAACTCTTCCCTCCGCGCTGAGCTTTTGGATTTCCCGGTAAATTTTTCGAAGCCGCTCGGTTTTTTTTTCATCTGCGCGAACAAAGTTAATGCTTCGCGCTGCCGGGCGGGGATAAAAAAAGCCCCGGCAACAGACCGGGGCGCAATGCTGGTTTTCTTCTTTTATATGTTATGCGGACTTCTGCTTCCCGTGGCGGCCGCGCCGCTGCTTCATTTCCTGCATTTTCTTCAGTTGCTCGTCGGTGAGGATGGACTTCATGTTTTCCTTATGGGCCTTGAGAAGCTCTTTCATCTGCTCTCTTTCGGCCGCTTCATCCAGCGATTTGTTTTCACGGATGGTTTTAATCTTTTGCTGCAGCTCTTCGCGGTTCTTACGGATCCGGGTTACCTGCGATTCCGTGAGGCCGAGATGCGTTTTCATCCTCTCAAGACGCGCAGCGGCGTGTTTTTCGTGGGCCGCTTTGCGCTCGGCCTTGATTTTTTCGACCTGGGCTTTTTGCTCCGCGGTGAGCAGACCCTGGATTTTCGCCTTGTGGCGGGCTGCGATCTCCTGGCGACGCTTTTTCCATTCGGCTACCGTGATGGTGTTTTCACTTTTCCGAAGTTCATCCATTTGTTTTTTGAAATCTTCGTGGAGGGCCTTGATTTGCGTCTTTTGAGCTTCGCTGAGGTTTAGCTTTTGCATCATGATGCCGCGATGATGTCGCATTTTCTTGTGATGCTGCGGCATCCTGTCTTCCTGCGCGCCTGCAACGGCGAACAGGGAAAGGAAAAAGAGAGAAAAAACTATTTTTTTCATAACTGCTTATTTAAAGGTTAGACGCAGGCGGTGCGTGCGACCTGCTGAAATAACTTGTTAACAAATGCCGTATACAGACCGGGAAACGGGAGCAGCGTTTAATAGATGTAGGAAAATTTTCGTAGTACGGCGACGCTCAGGCCGGTACACTTTAGTTTTCGGCGGCCCCTTTATTGGCAAGCTGTCCGCAGGCGGCGTCAATGTCCTTCCCCCGGCTGCGGCGAAGGCGAGCATTTACCCGGTTCTTTTCCAGGTATTTCATGAATGTTTCGGTGGCAGCTTCGTCAGGTTTTTCGAACGAGGCAAAGTCGATCGGGTTGTATTCGATTATATTGACAAGGTCCACCGGCACCTGGCGGTAGAGCCGGATCAGCTCGTCAGCATCCTTAAGCGAATCATTGAAGTTGCGGAACAGGATGTACTCGAAGGTGATCTCGTTTTTGGTCTGCCGGTAGAAGTAATTGAGGGCGTCGACGAGCGAGCGGATGTTGTTCGAATCGTTGATCGGCATAATCTCCTGCCGCTTTTTGTCGTTCGCTGCATGGAGCGAAAGCGCGAGCTTGAAGCGCACCTTATCGTCGCCCAGCTGCCTGATCTGTTTGGCTACGCCTGCAGTTGAGACGGTGATACGCCGTGGACTCATGGCCATCCCGTCCTGCGCGGTTATCCGTCCGATCCCTTTCAAAACGTTTTTGTAATTGAGCAGGGGTTCACCCATGCCCATGAAAACGATATTGGTCAGTCGCTGTCCATACTGTTCTTCACACTGCTTATTGATGATCGCTACCTGGTCATAGATCTCGTCGAATTCCAAATTTCTTTTGCGATCCATATAGCCGGTCGCGCAAAACTTGCAGCTCAGGGAACAGCCGACCTGAGAGGAAACACAGGCGGTGTAGCGGGCTTCGGTAGGAATCAGCACACCTTCGACAAGATGGCCGTCCCAGGTGCGGAAGCGCGTCTTTACGGTGCCGTCCGAGGAGCGCTGCACCGTATCAATGGAAAGTGCCGGTAGCGCGAACTGTTCCGTGAGCTTCTGCCGCAGCTCGAGAGAGAGATTGGTCATGGCAGCAAAGCTTTGAACGGGTTTTTGCCAAAGCCATTCATAGACCTGCCTCGCGCGAAATTTTTTCTCGCCCAGTGTCTCGAAATAATGCTCCAGGTCCTGCAGACTCAGGTGCCGTATGTTCTTTTTCTCCGTTTTCGGCATAACGGGCAAAGTTAGACCTCATCCGCCGAAGGCGGCTATAATAATAACTAACTTGCGGGCTTTTAAGCATAGTTTATGAAAAGTGCATTCGTGGTGGACGCGGTGCGCACACCGGTTGGAAAATATGGCGGCGTTCTCGCAACGGTTCGACCCGATGATCTGCTCGCGCTCGTGATCCGCGAATTGCTGAAAAGAAACGGTTCCGTGGATCCGGAAGCGATCGAGGACGTGATCGCAGGAGCTGCAAACCAGGCAGGTGAAGACAATCGAAATGTGGCAAGGATGGCGGCGTTGCTCGCCGGACTGCCTGTAAGCGTAGCCGGGAACACCGTCAACCGCCTGTGCGCGTCCGGCCTGCAGGCCGTGATGGATGCTGCGCGCCAGGTAATTTGCGGAGATGCAGAACTGATCATTGCCTGCGGCGTGGAAAGCATGACGCGAGCCCCGTTCGTGATGGCCAAAGCGACGCAGGCCTTCCAGAGGCAAGCTGAAATATTCGACACCACGCTGGGCTGGCGATTTCGGAATAACCGCCTGGTTGAATTACATTATCCCTACAACATGGGGGAAACCGGTGAGAACGTGGCGCGTCAATGGAAAATCACCCGCGAAGAACAGGATGTGTTCGCGCTTTCTTCACAGCGAAAATATTTCGAAGCCCTGGCTGCCGGGAAATGGAAGGATGAGCTTGTGCCGGTGGCCGCCGAAAACACTAAAGGAGAAGCTGTACTCGTGGAAAACGACGAACACCCCCGGCAGACCACCCTGGAAAAGCTGGCTTCATTGAAACCGGCCTTCGCGAAGGAGGGTACGGTCACCGCGGGAAATTCTTCGGGCATCAATGACGGTGCAGCTGCAATGCTCATTGCGAGCGAAGAGGCCGTCAACAAATACGGACTGAAACCGCTCGCCCGCATCGTATCCATGGCAGTGGCGGGCGTGGATCCTTCGATCATGGGCATCGGACCAGTGCCTGCGACAAAAAAAGCCCTGCAGCGCGCGAATCTGAGTGTTGACGATATTGGTTTGATCGAATTGAATGAAGCCTTTGCGTCTCAATCGATCGCCTGTATCCGGGACCTTAATCTTGACATCAATAACGTGAATGTAAATGGAGGAGCGATCGCCATCGGACACCCACTCGGTTGCAGCGGAGTGCGCATTACTACAACCCTGCTGCATGAAATGAAAAGAAGGAATACCAGGTATGGGTTGGCAACAATGTGCGTGGGAGTGGGGCAGGGAGCTACGGTAGTTTTTGAGCTGGTGGTCGGTAGTCGATAGTAGACATGAGGGTAAATATCAAATCTTAAATAGTAAATGTGGAAGTGAACAGCGGTAATCCCCTGGTTGTGTCCCCACGAACCAGGAATGAACCAACGAATCCACTAATGAACCAGTCCACTAATAAACCGATCAGCTACCACCTTTCGCAACTCGTCAAACCCCACCCCCACCTGCGTTCCGTTCCTCAAATCTTTCACCTGCGCCTCTCCCGCGGAAAGTTCTTTTTCGCCAATGATCACCACGTAAGGAATGTTCTTCTTTTCCGCGTAACGGAACTGCTTTTCAAACTTCGCGTTTTCGTGGAAAAGCTCGCAGCGAATGTCAGCGGAGCGCAGTTCCTGCATCAGTCCGAATGCCGCGCGTGATTCCGCTTCACCGAGGTTGAAAAAAAGCACCTGTGTGCTGATGTGCAACGATTCGGGGAAAAGCTTCAACTCTTCCATGGCGTCGTAGATCCGGTCTACCCCAAATGAAATACCTACCCCGGGTATGCCCGGCACTCCGAAGAGCCCGGTGAGGTCATCGTAGCGGCCGCCGCCGCCGATCGATCCGAGCTGCACCGTGGGCGGCGGCTTCGCCTCGAAAATGATCCCGGTGTAGTAATCGAGACCACGCGCGAGCGTCGGATCCACTACCGGTCCGGTTGCTGTGGGGTTCCCCACGCTGGCGAGCGCAATGGAGCGCAACACATAATCCAGTTCGTCCACGCCGCGGTTGCCTGCGTCGGATTCCGAGAAAAGATCTTTCAGTGCGGTGAGCTTTTCATCATTGGAACCGCTGATGCCCAGGTAGTCGTCCACCAGTCGCAGTTGCTCCCTGTTCAGCCCTTTTTGTTGCAATTCCGCTTTTACTTTTTCCGGCCCCTGTTTTTCCAGCTTGTCAATCGCAGCCGCGATCGTATTCATGAGCTGCGGCCCGCCGCACAGTTCGGCCAGGGCTGTAAGGATGCGCCGATGATTCAATCGAAGCTCGTAATGCACGAGCCCCAGGCGGGCGAACACCTCGATGTAGATCTGGGCGAGCTCGACCTCATTCAGCAGGGAATCGCTGCCTACCACATCCGCATCGCACTGGAAGAATTCGCGATAGCGACCTTTCTGCGGACGGTCCGCCCGCCATACCGGCTGGATCTGGTAACGTTTGAAGGGGAATGCCAGCTCGCGGTGGTTCATCGCTACGTAGCGGGCGAAGGGGATCGTGAGGTCGTACCGCAATGCTCGCTCGGTGATGCCTTTTACGTTTTTTCCCTCCAGCAGCTTTTCGAAATCGTTGCGTGCCTGATCCTTTTTTGAAACGTGATCCAGTCCATTGTTCAGAATTTTGAATATTAACCGGTCGCCTTCCTCGCCATATTTCCCGATCAGGGTTTCCAGGTTTTCCATCGCAGGAGTTTCCAGCGGCTGGTAACCGTAAAGTTCAAACACATGCCGAATGGTATCCAGGATAAACGTTCTCTTTCGAACCGTGTCCGGAGCAAAATCGCGTGTGCCCTGCGGAAGCGAAGGTTTCATTTCGCCAAAAGTAAACAGGAAATGAGCAATCGAATCTTTTTACTGCCCACATCAGACCGGTAGTTCAGGACCTTTCCTTCGTTTCCGCCGCGGGCCGCGGACTGCCGTATTTTTTCAAAATAGCGTCGCAGGCAGCATCAATCAGCCGGAAGGCTTCGTGGTATCCCGGCTCGGGTCCGTACCAGGGATCGGGAACATCCATATCGCGTCCCGGATAAAGCTCGTTCATAAGCAATTCCACTTTTTGCCGGTCAAAGCGCTTTCCCGCGATGTGCTTCATCTCCTGCAGCACGTCTTTCGAAAGCGCATAGATGAGATCGTATTTTGCAAAGTCATCCGCGGTAAACCGTCGTGCCCGCTGGTTGCTGATATCAAGTCCGTAACACTGCGCCACTTTCTGCGAGAGATGGTGCGGCGGCTGACCGACGTGATAGCTTTCCGTGCCCGCGCTGTCCACCTGCCAGTTCAATCCTTCATTTGCAGCCTTGTGCTGAAGGATACCTTCGGCAAGCGGGCTGCGGCAGATATTTCCCAGGCAAACCATCAGGATTTTCATCCCTCAAAAATAGTCCACGCTGCCGGATGCCGGGCGTAAAATCAGGCGAGGACTTATGGAGAATGATGAATGTCGCATCTCAGTTGAAAACCGCAATCATGGAGAAAAATCAAATTCTCCGCGCCAACCTGCTCGACATTCTGTTTGATGGAAGAAATAAAGGGTATGGGGCCTATGTGCTGCGCAGGGAATACAATCAACGTTTGTGGCTGGCCGTATTGATTGTTTTTCTTCTTGTCGGCGGGCTCGTCTTCGCGCTGTTGTTGAACAAGCCTGTCGAATCCCCCACGGTGTTCCGTCCGTCTCCCGGCGGCCATATCCTGAAAGAATATTTTATCCCGCCACCGCAACCGCCTCCGCAGATCAGTGTGCGCAGCAGGCCAACCGCGGGAATCATTACTCCGCAGATCCAAATACGCCCGGATGATCAGGTGCGCAACCGGTTTCCGGATCTCGCGAACAGCTCGCATGACACGGGTCCGGTTTCAGACATCGGCAGGTCCGCAACGGGTCCCGTGGATCAGTCGGTGAGCAATTCGCTGCCTGATAACAACAATATAACGGGATCACCTGGCAACACTGATTTCCGTCCGCAGGAACAAAAACCGGAGTTTCCGGGAGGTGAGGAAGCATTGATGCGTTTTCTGAAGAACCACCTCATCACCCCCGACGGTTTGCAGACCGGTGAAAAGAAAAGCGTGCTGGTTCGGTTTTGGGTCGGCACCGACGGTTTGGTGTCTCAAATCGAAGTAATGCAGTCCGGAGGTCCTGCTTTCGATCGCGAAGTGTTGCGGGTCTGCCGCCGTATGCCGCGCTGGCAACCGGCGCTGCAGAACGGGATGCCATTGGCGGTGAGCTATATATTACCGGTTACGTTTGTGGGCGTGGAGGAATAACCGGCTTGCGGCTTCTCGGGGATTCAGTAATTTGGTGGCCCCTGAAACCAGACACATGCGGGCAGATCCGGAAGAAAGAAGGCGTAGAACCAACAGCGCACTGCGTTCCGTCTATGATTACGTAATGGGAGCTCTTTGGCTTGGACTCGGCATCGTATTCGTCTGGCATGAAAAATTCGGATTTGAGCTGGACCTGGACCCAACCCTCAAGCTGATCTTCGGCATCGCGGCGATTTTGTACGGCGCATTCCGGCTGTACCGCGGTTACAGGAAAACTGGATGACATGAGCGGGTGCACCGGGAAATTCTTATCACTGCTGATTCTTTGCTCTGTTCTTTTAGCTGGCTGCCGGTCATTCCGCAAGCAAAAGGAAGGGCTTCCGGATACGCGCGAACGCGGACTGATCTACGTGAGCGCGGACGAATCGTTCAAGCCCGTCGTGGAAGAGCTGGTTAAAGTTTACCAGTCGCATCATCCGGCCACCCGCATCCGGGTTAGCTACAAACCGGAGGCGGAATGTTTCCGCGATTTCCTGGTAGACAGCATCCGGATGATCATCAGTACGCGGCGGCACAGCGAAGACGAGCGCGATTTGATGCTCGATTCGCTGGGCATTTCTCCGTCAAGCATGGCGGTGGCGCGGGATGCGATCGCAGTAGTGGTTAATCCCGCCGAAGAAATTGACGAGTTGACAATGAGCGATATTAAAGGAATACTAAAAGGCAGTTTTAATAAAAATTTAATTCCCGTCTTTGATGGGGTCAAAGCAACCAGTACGGTTCGCTTTGTCATCGATTCAGTGTTACGCGGCGAGCGGCTGACTCCACAGGCGGTAGCGGCACGCAGCAGCGAAGGAGTAATCGATTTTGTCTCGAAGAACCGGGGTTATATAGGGTTCATCGGGATCAGCTGGATCGGCAACCCCGAAGACAGCATGCAGCTTCGGTTTTTGAGAACAGTAAAAATGGTACCCTTGGAAAGCACGGATTCGGCGGGATTTTTTGTTAACGGAACGCAACGAAACATTCACACAAAGCGCTACCCCATGGTACGGGATTTGGTTTATACCCTTAAGGAAAACCACGAAGGACTGGGACATGGCTTTGCAGATTTTATGAGCGGCGAAATCGGACAATTGATATTCAGGCGTGCCTACCTGGCCCCGGTATTCATGACATTCGAGATCCGGCGGGTTCGGCTGAAAGAGTAAACAATTTTATATTTACAATCCCTAATATGAGAAGTAAAATGAAGAAAACCACCATAAGTCTTTTCTTGTCCGGGATGCTTTTCGTTTCCGGATTGAAAGCACAAACCATACAGGAAGGAATGAACCACCTGTATGCAGACAGGTTTAAGACCGCCGAGTCCGTATTCCAGAAGATACTCGCGACGAATCCTAACAACATCGAAGCGATCTACTGGCTGGGACAGGTCTATTTTGACATGGACAACAACGCCGCTGCCCGGCAGCTGTATGAAAAATCCCTGCAGACGAACGGAAATGCCCCGCTTCTGCTGGTGGGCCTCGGGCATGCGGATCTGCTGGACAACAAGCCGGCCGATGCCCGCATGAAGTTTGAGCAGGCGATCACCGCGAGCCGCGGAAAAAAAGGAGATGATCCGGTAGTGCTTACCGCCATTGGTCGCGCCAACGTGGACGCGAAAGCGGGTGATCCGCAGTATGCGGTTGACAAACTCAAGATTGCGGCTGAAAAAGATCCGCGTAACACGGAAACGCTGCTCCAGCTTGGAAACGCGTACCGCAAGGCTCGTCCCGGTGAGGGAGGAAGCGATGCTTTCGCGACGTATAAAAGGGCACTCGAGGTAAATCCGGCATTTGCCGTCGCCGCCGTAAGGCTGGCCAAGATCTTCCAGTCGCAGCGCAACTCGGAAGAAGTGCTGAAGTATTTAAATGAAGCGGTTTCACGCGATCCGAAATTTACCCTCGGGTACTACGAGCTTTTTTATTATAATTTCTTCCGCCAGAAATACCCGGAGGCGGAAGATTACCTCAAGAAATACATCGAAAGCAAGCTGCCGGAGACGGATATTCAGGATGAGTTTCTTTACGGCCAGCTTTGCTGGGTGAAGAAAGACTTTGACTGCGCGATCGCGAAGGGTGAGGCCGTAATACGCGCCAAGGGGGATCAAACGAAGCCGAGGGTGTATAAACTTCTGGCGGACGCCAGCTTCGAGAAAGGCGATTACAGCAGCGCGAAACGTTACGTCGATCTCTATTTCGCAAAAGAGAAGCCTGAGGACCTGATCGCATTCGATTACAAGCTGAAGGCAAGCGTCCTTGCCAAGACGGGCGGTCAGCCGCGCGAAGTTTACCAGACCTACATCCAGGGCGTGGCGCTGGACACGACGCTTACCGGAAAACTTGATTTCCTCAAAGAGGGAGCTGAGTTCTTCAAGACGCTGGGCGACAGCGTGAGCCGTAACCTGGAAGGTGATCTGCGTACCGAGATCCTCAAGATCAAGCCGAACCCCGGCCAGCGGGATCATTTCGACGCAGGCCTGGCATATTACCAGGGTAAAAACTATGAGCGTTCGCTCCAGATATTCCGGACTTATGCAGAGAAATGGCCCGAAGAAGTATTCGGCCACCAGTGGATATTCAACAACTACCGTGCTCAGGACAGCACGATGGAAAAAGGCCTCGCAGTGGAGCCGGCAAAAAAGTACCTGGAGTTCCTCGAGCGCGATACGGTGAAATACCGGACGAACATCATCAGCACTGCGGGATACCTGGCGCAGTACTATGCCAATATCGCGAAGGACCGCGAGAATGCCCTGGTGTACCTGAGAAAGATGCTCGCGATGGACCCGAACAACGAAACGATCAAGAAATACATTGCTGATATGGAAAAACCGGCCCGGCCTTCCACTCCGCCGAAGAGCAACAAAACCTCTTCGACGAAGTCGACAAAGGTGACGCCTCGAACAAAAACGGTCGTAAGAAATTAAGCTCGGTTTTCTTCTTTTACTCGGAATGGTCCCTGCCGCAAGGCGGGGATCGTTGTTTTTAGCAAAAGACTAATCAAAATCAGCGTATAACGCCGCATTTCATCAGGTAATTTGGGGTGCCCGTCTTATTTTTGCGGCCGAAACAAAAAGGATGTTCCAGCTTCTGCAGACCAGCCTTTCCGATGACGCCGCGAGTTACGTGCCCGTGCTCATCCAGGTGCTGTTCGCCGCCGGTCTGGTGAGCCTGCTTTTGCTGGTGACGCACCTGCTGGGGCCAAAACGGAGAACCGCAGACAAGCTGCAGAATTTCGCGAGCGGCATTGAGTCGCACGGAGACGCCCGCCAGCCCATGGCCATCAAGTATTTTCTGACGGCTATCCTTTTTGTGCTCTTCGACGTGGAGGTTATTTTCTTTTATCCTTACGCCGTGAACTTCAAGGGACTGGGGTGGAATGGTTTTTGGGCCGTAATGATGTTCGTCGGGTTTTTTCTGTGCGGTTTTTTTTATATAGTGAAAAAAGGCGCATTGAAATGGGAAGACTGACTGCTGCAAAAAACAAACAATGGCTCGTCCAGTTGCATACAACCTGATCAAAAAGCCGCTTGAACCGGACATCAGCATCGCGGAAATGCCGGAAGGCAGCATGGGGGAAGGCTTTTTTGCGACTACGCTCGATAAGGTTGTCGGGCTCGCGCGCAAAAACTCGATCTGGCCCCTTCCTTTTGCAACTTCCTGCTGCGGGATCGAATTCATGGCGACGATGGGTTCGCACTACGATCTCGCGAGGTTTGGTTCGGAGCGCGTGGGATTTTCGCCAAGGCAATGCGATTTGCTGATGGTTATGGGAACCATCGCGAAGAAGATGGGGCCGGTGGTAAAGCAGGTCTACCTGCAAATGGCGGAGCCAAGATGGGTAATGGCAGTCGGAGCCTGCGCCTGCAGCGGAGGGATCTTCGATACCTACAGCGTGCTGCAGGGAATTGACCAGGTGGTTCCGGTTGACGTCTATGTTCCCGGTTGTCCGCCCCGGCCGGAGGCGATCATCGACGGTATCCTGCTCGTGCAGGAACTCGTTGGTAAAGAAAGCGTGCGGCGGCGAAACAGTGAGCAATACAAAGCCCTGCTCGAGAGCTACGGTATCCAGTAATTCTGGTCAACATACTTGGGATTGACTTTGGCACTGACAAACGACTACATAAAACAACGTTTGATTGAAAAGTTTGGCGACCAGGTCGGCAATTTTTCAGAGCCTTACGGCATGCTCACATTCGAAGTGCCCAAGGACCTGAACCTGAAAGTGCTGAATTTTCTCTATGACGACGAGGAGTTGAAATTCCGCTTTCTTACCACGCTGGCAGGCGTGCATTATCCGCACAGCAAAGGGCGCGAACTCGCGGTGGTGTATCATCTGCACAATCTTGTTGACAACGTGCGCATCCGGTTAAAGATTTTTACAGATGTCAACCAGCCCGACGTGTACACCGCCACCGGGCTTTTTTCCGCTGCCAACTGGCTGGAGCGGGAGACTTATGATTTTTACGGCATCAACTTCGTCGGGCATCCGAACCTGAAGCGCATTTTGAACGTGGATGAAATGGATTATTTCCCGATGCGGAAGGAATACCCGCTGGAAGACCAGACGCGCATCGACAAAGACGACGAGATGTTCGGTCGCGGCGGAATGCTGGGCTTCGGCACGGAGCGAACCGATCACGGCCAGTCTACGCTCGCGGAGGCGGACAAGCCGGGAACGGAAGGAAGGGAAATCGTTTAAACATGAAACCGGGAAACAGGCATGCCTGAGCACCATATAAAGCTGCCGGAAGGCAGCATTGAAAAGACCACCACGACGCTGAACCTGGGGCCGACCCACCCGGCGACGCACGGCGTTTTTCAAAATATCCTGGAGCTCGACGGCGAGCGCATTGTGTCCGCAGAACAAACCATCGGCTACATTCATCGTGCTTTCGAAAAAATAGCGGAACGGCGACCGCTTTACCAGATCACGCCCCTCACCGACCGGCTCAATTACTGCTCGTCGCCCATCAACAACATGGGCTGGCACACTACCTGCGAGAAGCTCCTGAAAATATCGACTCCGAAGCGGGTAGACTACCTGCGGGTGATCATCATGGAGCTCGCCCGGATCGCAGACCATCTCATCTGTAATTCCATCGTGGGCGTAGACACCGGGGCTTACACGGGATTTTTGTACCTGATGCAGTACCGCGAGCTCATCTACGAGATCTGGGAAGAAGTCTGCGGCTCGCGCCTGACCACCAACATTGGCCGCATCGGAGGCTTCGAAAGAAATTTTAACGACATCGCTTTTCAAAAGCTTGAGAAATTCCTGGAGGAATACCCACAGGCGCTCCGGGAATTTGAAAACCTGTTCCAGCGCAATCGCATTTTCATGGAGCGATTACAAGGAACCGGCACCATCAGCGCTGAACGCGCGCTGAATTACGGGTTCACGGGCCCCAACCTGCGCGCGGCGGGCGTGGACTACGACGTGCGCGTGCACAGTCCCTACTGCAGCTACGAAGATTTTGAGTTTATTATCCCGGTCGGTACAACGGGCGATAACTACGACCGATGGATGGTGCGCGAACAGGAGATGTGGCAAAGCCTGAGCATTATCAAGCAGGCCTACCGCAAGGTGCAGGATTTTAAAGGTGCGGAGGCGGACGTGTACCACGCGGATGTTCCGGAGTATTATCTTCCGCCCAAGGAAGATGTATACACGAAAATGGAGGCGCTGATCTGGCATTTCAAAATCATCATGGGAGAGATTAACATGCCCGTGGGCGAAGTCTATCATTCGGTGGAGGGCGGAAACGGCGAGCTGGGCTTTTACCTGATCAGTGATGGCGGTCGCACCCCTTACCGGCTGCATTTCCGCCGCCCCTGTTTTATTTATTACCAGGCATTTGAAGAACTCGTGAAAGGAAGTATGCTCAGCGACGCCATCATTACGCTGAGCAGCCTGAACCTGATCGCGGGGGAGATGGATAGCTGAAAGAAATGGTGAAATTTTCAGACGATAAGCTCAAGGAAGTCGATGAGATCATCGCCCGGTATCCCGAGGGAAGGCAACAGAGCGCGGTTCTGCCCGTGCTGCACCTGGCACAGCAGGAATTCGGAGGATGGCTCAGCGTGGAAACCATGGATTACGTGGCTTCCCTGCTGAAGATCCAGCCGATCGAGGTGTACGAGGTGGCAACGTTTTACAGCATGTATAACCTGAAACCGGTCGGCCGTCATATGTTCGAGGTCTGCCAGACAGGTCCCTGCATGCTGAAGGGCAGCGATGAGATCATTCGCTACATCGGGCAGCGCCTCGGAATCCGTCCCGGTGAAACGACGGCAGACGGAATGTTCACCCTGAAGACTGTAGAATGCCTCGGTGCCTGCGGGTACGCCCCGATGATGCAACTTGGAAAGAATTTCCGCGAACACCTGACGCCGGAGCGGGTAGACGCTATTATCGACGAGTGTCGAAACCGGCAGAGCCAAAACAACTGAAATGAAAAAACTGCTGTTGCTGTCGCTGATGCTCATGGCCGTTGCGGCCGGGGCGCAGTCGCCGAAAACCGCTAAGTTTCTCGCGGGTTCGCGTCTGTTGGTAAAGACCATGTTCGAGACCCGCGACAGCGCGACGCTGGAATCGCTTTTTGCCCCGGGGATGACGCATACGACATTCGCTGGGAAAATTGAAAATCGCGAAGAGGCGATCCGAAACATTGTGCACCACCCGTCGAAATTCGCGCAGGCCAATATGCGCGTGGGATACGGCGTTACGCCGGGAAAAGATTCAACGACGGTGCGGTACTTCTACCGTGGTACGGAATCGAAACCAGACGGCACTTCCGGACTTTATACGGTGAACCTCGTAATGGTCTGGACGAAACAGAAAAAGGACGTGAAATTGCTGAGGCTTGAAACCTTAAAAGTGAACTGAAATGCGCATTCTGCTCCTGACAGGCTTTTTGATCACGCAGCTCACCGGGCTCGCGCAGGCTGATGTACGGTTGCGAGCCTCTGTTGAAGAATTTCACCGCGCACTGGTCCGGAAGGACCTCGGCGCGCTCCGCAGGCTGTCGCATTTGTCGCTCAGCTATGGCCACAGCAACGGGTGGATCGAAACGCGGGCGGAAATGCTGAAGAACCTGGAAAATGGCTATATCAGCTACACCCGCTTTAGAGCCGACAGCATCCGCTTCGCCGAAGGAGGAAAGGTGGCACATGTTCGATTCATTGGCGACATCAACGCAACGCTGGATGGAAAGAATGCAGATTATTACCTGACGGTGCTGGAGGTTTGGGTGAAACAGGGCAGGCGATGGTTACTGTTCGCAAGACAAAGTGCAAGCTTAAAGAAATAAAAAAGTGGGAAGGAAGCTACTACTGGACAAAATCGGCGTGGAAGGCATTCGCCAATACGACGCATACCGCAGGAACGGGGGCTACGCTTCAGTGGAAAAAGCACTGAAGCAGATGAGTCCTGAGCAAATCACGGAAGAGGTGAAGGTGAGCGGCCTGCGTGGACGCGGTGGCGCAGGATTCCCCACGGGGTTGAAATGGAGTTTTCTCGCGAAGCCCGAGGGAGTCCCACGTTACCTGGTGGTGAATGCTGACGAGAGCGAGCCGGGAACCTTCAAGGATCGTTACCTGATGGAGTTTATTCCGCATCTTCTGATCGAAGGGATGATTGTCTCATCCTTCGCGATCGGGAGCAACCGGAGCTACATCTACATCCGCGGCGAATTCGCGTGGATCGTCGACATTCTGGAAAAGGCGATCGCGGAGGCGCATCATAACGGGTGGCTTGGCAAGAACATCCTGGGGAGCGGGTTCGACTGCGAGATCTACGTGCACCGGGGCGCGGGTGCTTACATCTGCGGCGAAGAAACAGCCCTGTTGGAATCGCTTGAAGGCAAGCGCGGTAACCCGCGCATCAAGCCGCCATTCCCGGCGGTAAAAGGCCTCTGGGATTGCCCGACGGTTGTGAACAACGTGGAAACTATTGCAGCAGTTGTACCGATCATCAATGAAGGAGCCGCGGCTTACGCGCAGATCGGCATCGGAAAATCTACCGGCACAAAACTCGTTTCCGCGTGCGGCAACGTGACGCGGCCGGGCGTCTACGAGATCGAAATGTCCATTTCCGTGGAAGAATTCCTGTACAGCGATGAGTACTGCGGCGGCATCGCCAACGGGAAAAGACTGAAGGCCTGTATTCCCGGCGGATCTTCGGTACCGATTCTTCCCGCAAACCTGCTGCTGAAAACGGCCTCGGGCGCAACGAGGATGATGACTTATGAGAGCCTGGCCGACGGCGGATTTCAATCAGGATCGATGATGGGCTCCGGCGGCTTCATCGTGCTCGACGAAGATCAGTGCGTGGTACGCCACACGCTCTCGCTAACCCGGTTCTACCGGCACGAAAGCTGCGGCCAGTGTTCGCCTTGTCGCGAAGGCACCGGCTGGATGGAGAAAATCCTGCACAACATTGAATACGGGAAAGGAAAACTTAGCGATATCGATCTTTTGTGGGACATTCAGCGAAAGATCGAAGGAAATACGATCTGTCCACTCGGCGACGCGGCGGCCTGGCCGGTGGCTTCTGCTATCCGTCATTTCCGCGACGAGTTCGAGTGGCATGTAAAGGAACCCGAAGAGGCGCAGCGAAGAAATTACGGCATCCCCGAACTGGCTGCCGTTTAATGTAGGAGGAAAAGGGTTGGTCATCTATGTTGAAATGAAAAGAATTGCGGTCATAGCGATCTGTGTGTTGCCGATGCTGACGGCTTTTTCGCAGCAGCGCAACGTGCCGCAGAATCACCGGAAAGGAACTATCTATTTATTCTGGGGCTGGAACACGACTGCGTACGGCCGAAGCAACCTCCATTTTCGGGGCGAAGACTACGATTTTACGTTGTACCAGGTCCGTGGGCAGGATCTGCCGCGGCGGCCGTTCCGCGAGCCGCAGAATAATTACGGCCTGGGTTATTTTTTCCGCGATAACTGGGCGATGCGGTTTTCGGTCGATCACATGAAATACGTGTTGGAGCAATATCAAATTGTTCGGATGAAAGGTTCCATCATGCGCGGAGGTCCGCACTCTGGGAACTATGATGGCGACAAGACCATCACTCCGGACTTCCTTCGATTCGAGCATACCGATGGGCTTAACTACATCAACCTGGAGCTGGAAAAATACTATTCGTGGTACCATTCGCGTAATCAAAACCTCATGGTGAGCGGCATGTTGGGAGGTGGAGGCGGAGTCCTGTATCCCAGAACCGACGTACACCTTCTGGACTACCCGAACAGCAATTTGTACCATGTTGCCGGGTTTGGTGTTGCGCTGAAAGCTGCTGCGCAGCTGACGGTTTTCCGGCATGTGTACGGGAAAATCGAGAACAAGTTTGGATACATTCATATGCCCTCGATACAGGTGCATGAACTGGAGTCGGCAGGAAAGGCCAGCCAGTCGTTCCTGTTCTCGGAAATGGAATGGATCATTGGGGTGAATTTTTCTTTGAGATCTAAAAAGAACAACTGAAACAGAGCGATGGCAGACGCGCAAAAACTTTTGAAAGTAACCATTGATAATATCACCATCGAGGTGGAGCCGGGCACAACGATCCTGAACGCCGCGCGGCGTATCGGCGGCGACGTGGCGCCTCCGGCGATGTGCTATTACAGCAAACTGAAGGGAAGTGGCGGGAAATGCCGCACCTGCCTGGTGGAAGTGGCCGCCGGTTCCGCGACGGATCCCCGGCCTATGCCAAAACTCGTGGCCTCCTGCAGAACGTCAGTGATGGACGGAATGGTGGTGAAGAACATTACCAGCGAAAAAGTAATCGACGCGCGTAATGGCGTCGTCGAGTTTTTGTTGATCAATCACCCCCTGGACTGTCCCGTTTGTGACCAGGCGGGAGAATGCGACCTGCAGGACCTTTCGTACAGCCATGGAAAAGAAGGCACGCGTTATGAATTTCCGAGAAGAACCTTCGAGCGGGAGGACATCGGGCCTTACATCCAGCTTCACATGACACGCTGCATTCTCTGTTACCGGTGCACGTACGTGGCGGATCAACTCACCGACCAGCGGGTGCACGGAATACTGGACCGCGGCGAGCACTCTGAGATATCAACCTACATTTCGAAAGCGATCGACAACGATTTCAGCGGAAATATGATTGACGTCTGCCCGGTCGGGGCTCTTACAGACCGCACCTTCCGCTTCAAGAACCGGGTCTGGTTCGCCAAGCCGGTTAATGCGCACCGCAACTGCGAGAAATGCTGCGGGAAAGTGATCCTCTGGAGCCGCGGCGACGAAGTGCTGCGGGTCACGGCACGAAAGGACGAATGGAACGAAGTGCAGAGTTACGACGGCAAGCCCGGCTGGATCTGTAATACCTGCCGCTTTGAAAAAAAACACCTCAGCGACTGGGTGATCGAGGGTCCGACACAGGTCAGGCGCAATTCGGTGATCGCGCAGGGACATTACGAAGGGGTGGTGAAGCCCGCGGAATTCCTTCCGGAGCTGATGGGACGTCATCCAAAGTTGATGATGGACATCCACGCGGTGAGCGACGTGAACAAAGTGGACCTCGCCGAGCTGCCGGGTCCTGCCACCGGAGAGACTTATTCCGGGAATCCAAAAGCCGTGGGAGTAAACGTAACGGACCGAAAGATAGGGACGGGATCGAATAAGGAAGGCACCGACACGACCAACTCGAATCCATAAACAACTGAACGATGTATTTGCTGGCAATAGACTGGTGGCTGATCCTGGAAAAATTCATCCTGGTAGGGGCAGTGGTTACGCTTTGCCTTTTCGTGGCGATGTACAGCACCTACGCCGAGCGAAAGATTGCGGCGTTCATGCAGGACCGCATTGGGCCGAATCGCGCCGGCCCCTGGGGCATTTTGCAGCCGCTTGCCGACGGGGGCAAATTATTTTTCAAGGAAGAGATCATTCCCCTCGCTTCTTCCAGGTTCTTATTCATCCTGGGGCCGGCGCTCGCAATGATCACGGCCACACTTACCAGCGCGGTGATTCCCTGGAGCACACCCCTTTATTTGTTCGGGAGGGAGGTCCACATGCAGGTGGCCGATATAGACATCGGTATTCTTTACATTTTTGGGATCGTCAGTCTCGGCGTTTACGGCATCATGATTGGCGGCTGGGCCTCTAACAATAAATTTTCACTGATCGCTTCGATACGCGGGGCTTCCCAGATGATCTCCTATGAGCTCGCAATGGGACTTGCGCTGATCGCGCTGCTGTTTATGACCGGGTCGCTCAAGATGAGCGTGATCGTGCAGAACCAGATCGAAAATGGGTGGCACGTGATCTACCAGCCCCTCGGATTCCTGCTGTTCTTCATCTGCGCCCTGGCCGAATGCAACCGAACACCCTTCGACCTGCCCGAGGCGGAGAATGAACTGAATTTCGGTTACCACCAGGAGTATTCCTCGATGAAGCTGGGCTTCTATCTTTTTGCCGAATACATCAACATGTTCATCAGCGGGGTAGTGATGGCGACTCTGTTCTTCGGAGGATATGATATTCCGTTCGTGGAAGAGGCAGGCTGGGGGCTGCATCCGAACTGGCTCTCCGTAATTGGGTTCGTGGTGCTGCTGGCAAAATCGTTCTTCTTCGTGTTCGTGTTCATCTGGATCCGGTGGACCATCCCCCGGTTCCGGTATGATCAGTTGATGAACCTTGGCTGGAAGAAATTGATACCGCTTGCGATCCTAAACATGATCGTCACGGCGGTGGTGATACTGTTGCTGAATAAATAAGGGAAATATATTTGCACAACTTTTAAAAACAGGAGAAGAAAGATGCTGACGCAGCGGGCGCAACCGGTAGACAGAAGGCCGATGAACTGGGTGGAAAAGCTCTACCTGTGGAACATCCTGAAAGGGATGGCGATCACCTTCTCGCATTTATTCAGGAGAAAGGCAACTATAAAATATCCCGAAGAAACGCGACCGCTCCCCGCGGTCTTTCGGGGACTTCACGTGCTGAACCGCGACGAGCAGGGTCGTGAACGCTGCACTGCCTGCGGGCTTTGCGCCCTGGCCTGTCCCGCGGAAGCGATCACGATGGAAGCGGCGGAACGGCAACCCGGCGAGGAACATCTTTACCGGGAAGAGAAATATGCAGCGAAATATGAGGTGAACATGCTGCGCTGTATTTTCTGCGGGCTTTGCGAGGAAGCCTGCCCCAAGGATGCGGTTTACCTTTCAAAAACTATCGCTCCCTCGAATTATTCCAGGAAGGGATTTATTTATAAGAAAGAGGACCTGCTGATTCCGAACCCCATCACCGAACCTGAAGCATACCAGAAGGCGCTTGGGGAACGTGGCATGAATTCAAACCAGACCAGGCAGAAAGAATGAGCATCACGCAAATATTATTCTGGTTCCTGTCGGTGATGGCCCTGTTCAGCGCGCTGATGGTGATCACGAGCAAGAACCCGGTCTACAGCGTCCTTTGGCTGATCATGGTATTCTTCGCGATCTCCGGTCACTATTTTCTCCTGAACGCGCAGTTTCTCGCTATCGTCAACATCATCGTCTATGCCGGCGCCATCATGGTGTTGTTCCTTTACGTGTTCATGCTGATGGATCTGAGAAAGACCACGGAGCCGATGAAGAACCGCTGGATCCGGCTGGCGGGAGCGATTGCGGGAGGCTGCTTGCTGCTGGTGCTGGTGGCTGCGCTTCGCGATATTGACATCAAGAACGACGTGGCGCAGGTAAAAACGGGGGAAATCGGGCTGATCCGGAATCTTGGGAAGGAGCTGTTTACTACCTACGTCGTTCCTTTCGAGATCAGCAGTGTGCTCTTCCTGAGTGCCATGGTGGGAGCAGTGATGATTGGGAAAAAAGATTAAAGACATGCCGATCAACTATTACATATTCCTTTCGATCGCCCTCTTCTGCATCGGCATCGTGGGGGTGCTCACGCGGCGGAACGCGATCATCATCTTCATGTGCATCGAGCTTATGCTGAACGCGGTGAACCTGATGCTCGTGGCATTTTCCAAGATGCACCACCTGAAAGGAGTCGCGACCAACGCAGCCGCTGGAAGCGAAGGTCAAATACTCGTGTTTTTTATCATGGTAGTGGCGGCGGCTGAGGTCAGCGTAGGACTGGCGATCATCGTGATGATGTACCGAAACATACATTCCGTGGATGTAAATTTCTTAAACCGGCTGCGCCACTAATGAAAACAGCTCTCGATATCGTTTACCTGGTCCCACTCCTCCCGCTGCTCGGGTTTGTCGTGAACGGGCTGGCGCGTACTATTCTTTCCAAACGCGCGGTGAGCTTCATTGGCTGCGGAGTAGTGCTGCTTGCCTTCGCGCTGAGCTGTGCGGTTTTTGTTGAAGTGCGCGGCGGCGCGCAACTGGCGACCGAATATTTCAGCTTTATCCGGGTGGATAAGCTCAGTATCCCATTTTCTTTTCAAATTGACGCGCTGTCGACGCTGTTCCTCCTGATCATTACCGGTGTGGGATTACTGATCCACATCTACTCGGCAGCATACATGCACGAGGAAAGCGCACCTCACTACGCAAGGTATTTTTCCTATCTGAACCTGTTCGTGTTTTTCATGCTTGTGCTCGTGATGGGTGGCAATTACCTGGTCATGTTCATTGGCTGGGAGGGGGTGGGACTCTGCTCCTACCTGCTCATCGGGTTCTGGTTCCGCAACCACGAATACAACCGTGCCGCCAACAAAGCTTTCATCATGAACCGCATCGGCGACCTGGGTTTCCTGCTCGCGCTGTTCTGGCTGATCGGGACAACCGGCACCCTGAACTTCGCGGACATTTTTTCAGGTGCCTCGCGCCTTAGCACGACGGATGTGACCATCATCACGCTGCTGCTCTTTGTCGGTGCCGCCGGAAAGAGCGCGCAGATCCCCCTGTATACATGGCTCCCCGACGCGATGGCCGGACCGACACCCGTTTCCGCGCTGATCCATGCCGCCACGATGGTCACTGCAGGTATTTATATGGTAGCACGCAGCAATGTGCTCTACGCTCTGGCCCCCGTTTCGATGTACGTTGTTGCCATCATCGGCCTGGCTACCGCGCTGGTTGCGGCGAGCATTGCCATGAGGCAAAACGATATCAAGAAAGTGCTGGCGTACTCCACGGTGAGCCAGCTGGGATACATGTTCCTGGCGCTGGGAGTCGGAGCGTTTACGGCGGGAGTATTCCACGTCATGACGCATGCTTTCTTCAAAGCGCTACTTTTCCTCGCGGCCGGCAGTGTGATCCATGCGCTGGGAGGGGAGCAGGACCTGCGCAACATGGGCGGACTTGGACGCAAGCTTCGGCTGACCGCAGCCACATTCCTGATCGGCTGCGTGGCAATCGCCGGCATCCCGCCGTTTTCCGGCTTCTTCTCAAAAGACGCGATACTGCTGAGCGTGTTTGTAGAAAACAAAATGCTGTACGCCGTTGCCCTTTTGGGGGCAATGCTCACTGCTTATTACATGTTCCGGCTCTACTTTCTCACCTTCAGCGGAAGCTTTCGCGGAACCCAGGAACAGGCGACTCATGTTCATGAAAGTCCCGCGCCGATGACCATACCGCTGGTGATCCTGGCCCTGCTATCGTTCGCCGGGGGGTTCGTGAATGTTCCGTCGGTATTTGCGGCGGGCGCCGAATACCTGTCCGCTTTTCTGTCGCCGGTAATCCGTGCCGGGGAGCCTCCCCACATTCCGCATTCCACCGAGTGGATGCTGATGGGACTTTCCACGGCGCTGGTGCTTATTGCCATACTCATCGCCTGGCTGCAGGTCCGCCGCGAGCGGTTTCCGGAGCCGCAGGGATTGGGAAAGCTGCTGGCGAACAAATGGTATGTCGATGAACTGTATGAAAATATTATAGTGCGCCCGGTGCACCGTTTCGGCGGATTCCTGCAAACTTCCGTTGAAAAACCGGTGATTGACGCGTTGGTGAACGGCGTGGGAAGAGCCGTCAATTACGGCGGCCGCCAGCTGCGACTCCTCCAGAGCGGACAGGTGGCGAATTATGTATTGTTAATGGTGATCAGCATGCTTGCGATTTTCGTGCTGCAGTTTTTTCTGAGAAAATAAATGATATCACTCCTGCTCATATCGATACCCCTGCTCAGCGGACTTGTTCTCTTTGTTGTTAAAGACGGGGGGACGGCCAGAAGGACCTCCCTGTTTTCTGCGTTGCTTACATTGGTCGCGCTCGCGGCGGGCATGACGATGAATCAGCCAGAGCTCATCAGCTACCGTACCGAATGGATGCCCGGTCTCGGCAGCAGTTTTTCGCTTCGGCTCGATGGAATGGGGCAGCTCCTCTGCCTGCTTACTGCACTGGCTTTTCCACTGGCATTTATCTCCACATGGAGGGCTGACTATACGAAGGCGAACAATTTTTTTGCACTGATGCTGCTGGCGCAGGCCGGGCTCATGGGAGTTTTCCTCGCGGCGGATGCGCTGCTCTTTTATTTTTTTTGGGAGCTGGCGCTGATCCCGATGTATTTCATCTGTTCACAGTGGGGCGGCGAAAGAAGAATTGCCGTCACTTTCAAATTTTTCATCTACACCTTCGTGGGATCGGTGCTGATGCTGATTGCAATCCTTTCCCTGTACGCAAAAACGCCCGACCGTTCCTTTGACCTCGAATCATTTTATCGCATTGTGATCGGCAGCCGCGAGCAGGGCTGGCATTTTTGGCTCTTCTTTCTCGCGTTCGCTATCAAGATGCCGGTGTTTCCCTTTCACACCTGGCAGCCCGATACATACGAGCAATCACCCACTGCAGCTACAATGATCCTGAGCGCGGTGATGGTGAAAATGGGGGTGTTCGGCATCCTCCGCTGGTTGCTGCCCGTGCTTCCCGTTGCTTCTTACCAATGGGGCGATGTGGTAATGTCGCTGGCGGTCGTAGGAATTGTCTATGCTTCCCTGATAGCGATCCGGCAGGATGATCTCAAACGGTTTGTCGCGTATTCGTCCATCGCTCACGTGGGCCTGATGGCTGCAGCCATTTTCGCGGAGAATCGTTCGGGAATGCAGGGGGTGATGATCCAGATGTTCAACCACGGCATCAACATAATCGGCCTCTGGATGGTGGTGGAAATGGTTGAGCGGAGATATGGAACCCGGAAAATTTCCGAGCTGGGAGGGCTTGCGCGCAGGGCGCCGGTGCTGGCAACACTTTTGGTAATCATTGCGCTCGCGAACATCGCGCTCCCCCTGACGAGTGGATTCCCCGGGGAATTCCTGATGATCAACGGCCTCCTGAATTCGGAAGCCACGCAATACAGGATCTGGTTCACCGTATTCGCGGCCTCGGGCATCGTGCTGGCTGCGGTTTATACGCTGAACATGATCCGCAAAGTTTTTTACGGCGACACGACCCCGCGCACGGAAGCAGCGGTTGATATCAGCCGAAACGAAAAGGCGGCGCTGTGGGTCGTGGTCGCGTTTGTGCTTGCCGCGGGAGTTTATCCGCAAGCGCTGCTCAACGTAACGAATGAGATTTCCGAATTTATCTGGAACAAGGCCAATGTGCTGCCTCTATTAAAAAAATAAATTTCGCCCCGCAGGGCTCGTTGTATGAATGCACTCTTATTATCCGCAATCCTGGGCGTGCTGATGATGTTTGCCGCGGTGTTTATCCGGCAGAAGAGCCGGGTGCGGGCCATCGCGACCGGCGGGCTATTGTTGCTGCTGGGCTTGAACGTTGCGGAAATGATGGGGTTCGAGTTCTTCCGCGTGAATACCCGGGGCATGCTGGAATTCGACCGGTTTGCCCTGCTCTTCAATTCCATCGTCTTTGCTTCCACTTTTCTCTATCTCGTGCTTTCGGCGCGCGACATGGAGCGGGTCAGCCAGCATTACGGGGAGTTTTTTGCGCTGCTGTTCTTCATACTTTGCGGCATCTGCCTCACGGTTTCGTTCCGTTCCCTGCTTATCCTCTTCCTGGGGATCGAGATCATTTCAATTCCCCTTTACATCCTTACCGGCAGCGACAAGCGGAATTTGAAAAGCAACGAAGCTGCGCTGAAATATTTCTTGCTGGGTGCATTTTCAACAGGGCTGATGCTGATGGGCATCGCGCTGATTTTTGGTGCGACGGGCAGCTTCGACACCGGCCGCATCCTGGTCAGCGCACCTTCCGTGTTGATGGTGGCGGGAATCGTGCTGCTCCTTTTTTCGATGTCGTTCAAGGTTTCCGCAGCGCCGTTTCATTTCTGGACGCCCGACGTGTATGATGGCGCGCCCACCGTATTCACTTCTTTCATGGCCACGATTGTGAAGGCCGCGCTCTTCATTGGCTTCATCCGCCTATTTGACGAGGCATTTGGAAATCTTGCCGGCGAATGGAAGCTGCTGATTGCAATCATCACTGTGCTCACGTTGCTGATCGGGAACATCACGGCGGTTTTCCAGCAGAGCGTGAAACGGATGCTTGCGTATTCGAGCATTGCACAGGCCGGCTTTATGCTTCTCGCACTCTACGCAATGAACAGCGATGCGAAGGAAGGTCTGCTGCTTTACGCAGCAGCGTACAGCCTCGCCACGATCGGGATCTTTGCAGTACTCATCAAAATGAACGATTACAGCTTTGAAGGATTCAACGGCTTTGCGCGCCAGGAACCGCTGCTCGCGGCCCTCCTCACGATCTTCCTGCTTTCGCTCGCAGGAATTCCCCTCACGGCGGGCTTTCTTTCGAAATTCTACATGTTGAAGGCGGCTCTCGCTACCGGGCAGTACTTGTGGCTGGTGATCTTCGCCGTGCTGATGGCGGCAGTCAGCGTCTATTATTATTTCCGGCTTATACAGGCTATGTATTTCCGACAGGGAGAATCGCAAGCACTCGCGGTGACTCCCGTTTTCCGGTTCACGCTGATCTTGCTGGCGGCGCTTGTTATCGCGCTGGGGATTTTCCCGAACCTGCTGCTGAACTGGTATTATTTCTAAGCACTGCTGTGCCGGTAAAGCCCCGTAACTTTAAGGGGCTTCTATGCACATCCGGGATATTTTCTCTCTGGCCTTCCGCTCGGTGCGGAGCAACATGCTTCGGACCGGTCTCACCGTGGCTATTATTGCCTTTGGCATTATGGCCCTTGTGGGCATTATCACGGCCATCAAGGCAATGAATCAAAAGCTCAAAGAAAGCTTTTCCACGATGGGCGCGAACGCGTTTACCATCCGGTACAAAGAGCGGAACATCCGCTTCGGTGGCGACAGCAATTCCGAAGTCAAGCTTTCAAAAAAAGGAAAACGGAAAGAAAAGAAGTCCAGCCTCGGAAAACTCATTCGAAAGGAGGAGGCCGAGCTGTTCGCGGAGCATTTTCAGTTTCCTTCGGTAAAAAGCATTTCCAAATTTGGCGGGCGGGAAAACCTGGTTTCTTTCGAAACGCGCAAGACCAGTCCCAATGTGATGGTCTTCGGCGGCGACGACAATTATCTTTTACTGAACGGCTTCAACCTCAAATACGGTCGCAATCTGAACAGGATGGACGTGCAGACCGGCCGTAACGTTTGCCTGCTTGGCCACGATATAGCTGCGAAGCTCTTTCGCAGAAATGAACAAAAGGCGGTGAATTCCGTGGTGCGCATCAACAATGTTCCTTACCGTGTTCTGGGTGTTTTGGAAAGCCGTGGATCGACATTCGGATTCAGCCGCGATAACCTGGTAATTGCCCCCTATACGAATGTGGACCGGAACTTTTCTTCGCGTTTCTCTTTTGTGGTGGCTGTTATGACTGCCGAGATTCGACAGGTGGAAGAAGCCATGGGAGAAGCAGAAGGTTTGTTTCGCGCCATCCGCAAACTCAACACTACCGAGGAAAACAATTTCGTCCTGGACCGGAGCGACAGCATTGCCGAGAAGGCAATGAACAGTCTTCGGTTTCTTACCATATCGGCTACCGTGATCGGAATGATTACGCTGATCGGCGCAGCCATCGGGCTGATGAATATCATGCTGGTCTCAGTGTCGGAGCGCACCCGGGAGGTGGGTCTCGTGAAAGCGATAGGGGGCAAGCGGAGGATGGTCAGCCGCCAGTTTTTGATGGAATCGGTGATCATCAGCGTGCTCGGAGCATTGTTCGGCATTGGCCTGGGCGTGCTCGTTGGAAACCTGTTTTCAATTGTGCTGAAGACAGGTTTTGTGGTACCCTGGAACTGGGTGCTTTACGGTATCGTGCTGTGTACCCTGGTGGGTCTCGCCGCGGGTCTTTATCCTGCACTGAAGGCGGCCCGGCTCAATCCTATTGAAGCGCTCCGGTATGAGTGATTTGGAGCCACCGGGCGGCGGAAAATCACTCCCCGAGGCGGTCGTTTCCGGACCGAAAATCCCTTATCTTGACCGGTCAGAAATATGCCCGGTGGAAGGTTTTTTAGGAAGTTTTTTCTTACCATTGCATCTTTTGATCCGGGATTTAACTTTTAAATTCTAAAATTTAAAAAACTAAAAACTAAGAACATGGCAGAGACTAGACCAGCTGCACCCGCTTCGGTTAAGGCCACATCTGTACAGGCAAAAAAGACCAGCAACGCAATTTCGTGGATCGCCCCGCTCTTTTGTATCATCGCCGGTTACGTGATCTGGCGTTTCATCCTGGGCGACCCCAAAGGATTTGAGGTAAAAGGCGAAGGCTGGTTCTGGCCCAAGCACTTAAAACCCATCAATGCCCTGCACAGAATCTATGAAGGTGGCATCATCGTTCCCCTGCTGATCGGAATGCTTTTGATGGTGATCACATTTTCGATCGAAAGATGGCTGACGATCCGGAAAGCACTCGGCAGCGGTTCCATTTCTGATTTCATTCGCAAGGTGCAGTACCACCTCGCCAACCGCAACGTGGATGCCGCGCTGACGGAGTGCGACAAGCAGCGTGGTTCGGTTGCCAACGTGATGAAAGCCGGACTCCGCCGCTACAAGGAAATGATCAACGAACAGGGGATGAACACCGATCAGAAAGTGCTGGCAATCCAGAAGGAAGTGGAGGAAGCCACGGCCCTGGAACTCCCGATGCTTCAGAAGAACCTGGTGTTTCTCTCCACCATCACTTCAGTCGGTACGCTGATCGCCCTGCTCGGAACGGTATTGGGAATGATTCGTTCCTTCTCCGCCCTCGGTGAAGAAGGCGGTGCCGGCGCTGCCACGGAGTTGGCGGTAGGTATCTCCGAGGCCCTATACAATACCGCTCTCGGTATCGGCACCTCGGCCCTGGCCCTGATCATGTATAACGTATTTACCACTCGGATCGATAACATTACATATGGTATTGATGAATCAGGTTTCACCCTGACCCAGAGCTTTGCCTCCTTGTATAAATAAGGCTGGGTTTTTTGTGGAAAAATGACAACTGATTCATCTCATTTATAAACAATTAGAGCATGCCAAGCGTCAAGATACCCAGGAAGAGCACCGATACGGACATGACCCCGTTCGTGGATGTAGCTTTCCTGATTTTGTCGTTTTTCATCATGGCGACCAAGTTCAAGCCTCAGGAGCCCGTGCCCATCACGACGCCCGGATCTGTGCTGACCCAGACGCTGCCTGAGAGCAATGCGGTGATGATCTCATTCGACTCGGCAAACCGCGTCTTCTTCACCGTGCTTTCGGAAAAGGAGCCGGCGATCATTGATGCCGTGATCCAGAACCTGAACAGCAGCCGCTCGCTGAACCTGACGCCGCAGGAAATGTCGAACTTCAGGAACATCTATGGGATCGGCGTTCCGTTCAGCGGGTTGAAGAGCATTCTGGGAATGCCTGCCGAACAGGCGAAGAAGGTGCATCAGCCGGGTATCCCGGTTGCCGATTCTGCCAATAATGAGCTGGTCTGGTGGATCTCGGCCGCCAAGGATGCGTTTGCAGGAAAGCCGCTCAAGTTTTTAATTAAAGGCGATGCGCAATCGCTGTACCCGACTTTCGGGGCGGTGATCGACGCGCTCAAAAGGAATGAAGAGTTCAAGTATAACCTGGTGACGGCACTCGAGGACGTTCCGAAAGGAAGCGAATACGAGAAGTCGCTGAACCAGAAAAGTAAATAACTTTTAAACCAGTCGTTATGGCAAGCATTGATACCGGTGGCGGCGAAGTGAGTCACAAGAAAGGTCCGGGCGTAAAAAAAGCCAAGAAGCTTTCCACGCGCGTAGACATGACGCCGATGGTGGACCTGGGTTTTTTGCTGATCACGTTTTTCGTCTTTACCACGACTATGAGCAGCCCCACGGCTCTCGACCTGAACATGCCGAAGGATATTAAAAAGCCCGAAGACCAGACGGAAGCCAAGGAGTCGGGAGCGCTGACTATTTTGCTGGGAAAGGGCAACCAGGTTTATTACTACGAAGGGCAACTGAAAGTCGACGCCGCCGAAAACAATTTCAAGACCTCAAGCTTCAAGGATATCCGGAATGTGATCATCGACAAGAAGAAACGTGTGATCGAGAACTACCGCGGCGATCCCGACTGCGAGGCCAAGGCGCAGAAAGAAGGTAAGCCGGTAAGCGACTGTAAGGAACAGGATTTTGTGGTCATCATCAAGCCGAGCCAGGACGCCACCTATAAGAACACCGTGGACATATTAGATGAAATGACGATCAACCAGGTGAAGCGTTACGCGATGGTTAAGATCCTGGACCAGGAGTACGAGCTGATCAGGAAGACCGAAGAAGCAAACAATATCCGCTAAATCCGGCAGGATTTATGGAATAGGAACCTATATAGCATCTAACCCAAAAGCGAACTACATGGAGCCTAACAAAATATTAACCTCTGATTTCCTGGACCTGCTTTTCGAAGACAGGAATAAGGCATACGGTGCCTATGAGCTCCGAAAGACCTACAATCGCCGCATCAGCCGTGCGCTGGGCATCACGGTCGGGATCGCCGTGTTGCTGATTGGCGGATCCCTGCTCGCGAGCGAGCTTAAGAAAAGCAAGGATCGAAAGTTCAAGCAACAGGAGATCACTCTGCAGGATATAAAGCAGGAAGAGAAAAAGGAAATTCCTCCTCCACCGCCACCTCCTCCCAAGCAGGAGCCGCCTAAGGTGGAAATGAAACAGTTTACCCCGCCCGTGATCAAGAAGGATGAGGAAGTGGAGAAACCGCCTCCACCGCAGGAAGAGCTGAAGGAAGCGAAGATCGACGTGGTGGACCAGGAAGGTATTAAGGACGAGGGCATCGCGACCCCCACGCAGATTGACGAGGGTAAGCAAATTGTAGAAGAGAAAAAGGAAGAAGATGAGAACAAGATCTTCGATAAGGTTGAGATTGATGCTGCCTTCCCCGGTGGTGACGGCGCATGGAGAAGGTTCCTTGAGCGCAACCTGAACGCTTCGGTGCCGGCCGATAACGGAGCTTCCGAAGGAACTTATACGGTAATGGTTCAGTTTGTGGTGGACAAGGAAGGCGCCATCAGCGATGTCCGCGCGCTCACCAACCACGGCTATGGGATGGAAGAAGAAGCAATGCGCGTGATCCGCAAGGGGCCCAGGTGGACTCCGGCGATTCAGAACGGCCGGCATGTAAAAGCCTATCGCCGTCAGCCGATCACGTTCGTCGTGACCAGTGAATAAACGTAACTTATTTGGTTTTTAGATCGGATCCCTCCGCATTCGCGCGGAGGGATTTTTTTTGCGCGGCTTGCTTCGGCAGGCGCACGGCGTAATTGTTACATTTGAAAATCATGAACAAGCTCCTTGGATGGGATGATACGATTGTAGCACCGGCCACCGCGCCGGGGATCGCCGCTATAGCGGTGATCCGCCTCAGCGGGGCTGACGCAATCGCGATCGCAGACCGCCTGTTCCCTGCGAAAGATCTGGGCGCTGTCGATTCCCATACCCTGCACGTTGGTTTCCTAAAGGAAGAGGGGCAAATGCTGGATGAAGTGGTGATTTCGGTATTTCGCGCGCCGCGCTCTTACACCGGCGAGCATGTGGTGGAGATCAGCTGCCATGGTTCGCCGTTTGTGCAGCAGCAGATTGTGGATGCCTGCATTCGCCAGGGCGCACGCCTGGCCCGGCCGGGCGAATTCACCCAACGGGCATTTTTAAATGGGAAGCTTGATCTGACGCAGGCGGAAGCGGTCGCGGACCTGATCGCGAGCAACACCGAAGCGGCGATGCGCACGGCACTTCATTCGATCCGCGGCGGGTTTTCCGTGCAGCTCCGCGAATTGCGCGAGCGGCTGATGCGGTTTTCGGCCTTGCTGGAGCTGGAGCTGGATTTTTCGCAGGAAGACGTGCAGTTTGCCGACCGTGCACAGTTCTATAACCTGGTTTCAGAACTGGAAGATATCACAGCAAAGCTGGTCGATTCATTTCGCCTTGGAAACGTCATCCGGAATGGGGTGAGCGTGGCAATCGTGGGGCGTCCGAATGCGGGCAAGTCCACACTACTGAATGCTTTGCTCAATGAAGACCGGGCGATCGTGAGCGAGGTGCCGGGAACCACGCGCGACACGATCGAAGAAGTAATCAATATGGACGGCATCCTGTTCCGGCTTATTGACACCGCCGGGATTCGCGAGCACACGTCCGACCTCATTGAAGCGGCGGGAATGGAAAGAAGCCGCGAGAAAATGCAGCAGGCGGGTCTCGTGCTCTTCCTGTTCGACCTGGACGATTCGCGGGAGGAAGTTCGGAAATGGAGAGAGGAGATGGATGCCCAGGGATTGAATTACGTACTGGTAGGGAACAAGCTCGACCGCCATGACGCGGTTGCGATGCGGCAAAAGTTTGCGGGACTTGACGTGGTCTTCATTTCCGCCCACGCCCGAGAAGGAATTTCCGAACTGAAGCATGCTATGGTAGACCGGGTGCTGGCCGGTACCACGCGTACGGAAGATATTGTCGTCACCAATGCACGGCATTACCAGGCGTTGCAGGAGGTGCAGGCTTCGCTGCGCGATATCCGGGCCGGTCTCGATCGCAAACTCCCCGGCGACCTGTTAGCGCTCGACGTGCGCCGTTGCCTCCATTATCTCGGCGAGATCACGGGTGAGGTAAGTAATGAAGAGATGCTGGGTTATATTTTTTCGAGGTTTTGTATAGGTAAGTAACCCCTATCAGCAACCAAACAACAAAAGCTCACTACTTTGCATAGAGTGACCTAAAAACCAGACTCACATTCCGCTCCCCCTCGATACTTCTATGATCATATCCTGGTTATTCCCATTGTCCGTGCAGATATAAACTTTACCATCTGGTGAAATGGCTACGTCCCGCAGCCTGCCAAATTGATTGATAAAAAATTCATGTACTTCCTCAATCGCGGTACCGTCTCCATTCAATTTCATTTGCCTCAATCTTCTATTCTTTAAAAAAGTAACGAGTAAAGATCGTCTCCATTGCGGTATCTCGTTCTTGTCGTAAAAATCCATACCGCTGGGTGCCACTGTGGGGGTCCAGGCAAAAATGGGCTCTTTGACATTATTTGCAGAACAAAAACTTTGTTCATCGGGCCGGTCACAAAAACCTTCCACGAACGGCCAGCCATAGTTCCGGTTTCTTTCGATGATGTTTATTTCGTCATCAGTGGTTTCCCCATGCTCCGAACTATACCATCTACCCATGGCGTAAACCAGTCCTTGTGAATTTCGAAAACCAATCGCCCAAACAGGATTTCCATATGGATTATCCGCCGGTATACTTCCGTTCAGGTTCACCCGTAATACCTTTCCATTAAGTTTAGTCGGGTTTTGGGGTAACTCAAATCGGAGGTTGGCGTCTCCGGTAGTAGCATATAATTTACCATCGGGTCCGATCGCGAGCCGGCTGCCATTATGAATAAAATCACCCCCATCCTTGCCTACGATCCCATCTACAAGGATCAGCGGCTCAACAAGTGTAGTACCGTTGTACCTAAACCGGACGATCTTTTGCATATAGTCACCCTCACTATCAAAGTAATTATAGACTACATACACAAACGGGTTACTGCTCCAATTCGGATCGAGTACCATTCCCAGTAGACCGCTAAATCGGGTGGTCGCAACCGCATCCGGAATGGTTGCGACGTGGATCACCGCGCCTGTCTGGGGATTCATGCGCTTGACATGCCCGTCTTTCTCTGTGAACCAGATGTAATTATCCGGTCCCCAAAGAATCTCCCACGGGAAATGGAGCGAATTGTTTAGTATCCGGGTCTTAATATTCCCGGTATTCGCGGGTTTTGATGCAAGCGCTTGTTCCTCACTTTGGGCAACCGGAAGATCATTCTTCTTGCAGGAAAGCAAAATCATGCCTGCAAGAACAGAAACAAAGATCCTATTCATAAAAACCAGATTAAGATGAACAATTGTGTTTATCGTTCCGCCCAGGCAGACGATAATGGAGCTTAGCGGTAAAATGGTTTACCGGGAACAATTGCTGTGAGGTAAATTGTCTTACCTGGCAGATTGTGGGTGAATTTTTTCATACAATTTCCAGGCCATCCATGAAAAGAGGATGAAAGTAGTTTCACTGATTCAATAAGTTTACAGGCTCAACAGATTGCCATGAATGTTATAAGCATTTTTGTACCCGATTGCAGCTCAATTTTTTGGAACACTAAGACTGAAGGGCAAATACTTTTTGTTTGGAACCGGTGCGGAGGGCTGCTTTATTGACGCAGTCGGCGGAAGCTGCCGGTTAGCTCCTTCCGGTTCCGAACGCCCGCGAAAAGCGCCGGCAGGCAAAATCATTCTTTTTTTTGAAAACATCAGTTTCCCGACTTAAATTTCTCCAGCCAAGCCGTTGCCCGCGCCGGCCCGCCACCAAAAGCAAACCACCATGAGAAAATCTATCCTGCTGCTGCTCGCCATTTTTGCCGCCGGCACGGCATTTTCACAATTAGCCGTTTCCAAAATCATCGGCAAGTACTCCAAAGACTACCAGGTCGGCTACGGGGCGTATTGGGCGCTCGATTTTCCGACAAATGAATACGGGAGCCAGAGTGTCGTTTTGGAGCTGATTAATATCGAATACTTTCCCGTGAGCAGCTCATCGGACCTGCACGAAGGAGGTGGGTTCTTTACGTTCAAGGCCGGCTACCGTTATATTTTCAGCGAAGACTCCAAAACAGGATTTTTTCTCGAGCCCCAGGCGGGCTTCGCCCTAACCGCGATTGGACCTGCGAACGAAGACCCCGACGGAAGTCCGGGAAAAGGGCTTGCGCTGGCGCTGATCGCCGGCTACTCGCTGGAGGTAGGTCAGCGCGGCAACAATTTTATTTTCGGTTTGAAGTACGAAACGGCTCTCGCCGGAGCGAATAAGAGTGTGCAGTCGGTGGGACTTCGTGCGGCCTTCCATTATCGGCTTTTTTGATCCGGACGCATGGATGCCGGCGGGATTACAACCTCCGAATTCCGAACTCGCGAATAACGACTATCGACTTTTCCAGAAGGTCACCAACAAAAAGTCCCGCAATCCTAAGGTTTCGGGACTTCAAATTGATAAGACAGGAAAACCCCTATTTTGCGGCCGGCGTCGAACTGACATTCATGTCGCGAACACAAACCCATTTTCCATTCCGCTTTTCAAAATAGGACATGTAGTAGCCGTGGTCTTTTTCCGCACCGGAAGAAGTCTTTTCTGACCACGAGCCGATCTCTACCAACATTTTGTCGTTTCCAAACAGATCAACCACTTTGTAAACATTGTAGTTGCCGGAGGTGTCTTCATTCAAGCGTTTTGCTGTGCGGTCCCGGATCGCTTTTTTCCCTGACGTCGGTTCCTCGTTGCGGTTATAGCTGACAGCGTCATCACTGTAATATGCCACAACCTTGTCGGCATCCTTTGCTTTTTCTCCAGCGGCATAGGCATCTTCCATAGCCTGGATTTCTGCCCTCGTTTTGTCCATGTCGATTTTGGTGTCTGCATTTTTGGTGTTGCAGGCGGAGATAATCAGGGCGATGACCGCCAGTAAGGTCAGTTGAAGTTTGCTGCTCATAAAATCGGTTATTTGGTGGTTAAAAAATAAATGATTCCGTTCATCAACGTTTGATGTTTCCTTATCCGGATGAAGTGAATTCAGAGGGAATAACGGCAGAAGGGTAAACGGCGGAATGGTTCAAGGTATAGAAAATAAAACAAGGTCGCGGTAAAATCAGACGATCATTTGTTAGTCAATAATAACACAACACGGTGCGCTTCACGTACTTAACTTTTTTTCATCATTGAAGTTATTTTTTGTAATCACTATGGAAACTTATTATTGCCCCCAGTGCTTCATTTGTTTAAAAAATTCGTTTACTTTTATTCAACACTCACTCCATGTTAAGAAACAAGCTACATAGTGTTATTGCTCTGACCGCGTCGATTATTGTGGGATTCGTGATCATTATTCCTACGGCCGGAGGGGGTGCATGATAATAAACTAAAAAAATTATCCGCGACCCGCCTCCCAGGGCGGGTTTTTTTTTCTTATATCCTTGGGGAGACAAGCAGTTAAAGAAGCTATATGTATTACACCAACGACACGATTATCTATTTCGATAATAGTTTCATCAACGCTTCAGATGGCCGGTTGGACTTATACAGCCAATCGCTTCACTATGGGTATGCCGTATTTGAGGGAATTCGGTCATACAGCATAGGGGATGACCCAAAGATCTTTAAGGCAAAAGAACATTTTGAGAGGTTGACATACTCGGCCGCAATGATGCAAATACCGTTTGACTATACGGTACAGGAACTGACAAACCTAAGCTACGAGCTCCTCGCAAAAAATCACCTCACGGAAGCATACCTGAGGCCTTTGGTTGTCTGTTCCCCCAACATGTCATTATCAAAAGGCAGGGAGAGCATCCTTGTTATCCAGGCGTGGGACTGGACCAATGGCTACTTGCCCAACAAACTGAGGGTAATGACCTCCCCATTCAGGCGACCCAATCCTAATGGATTTCATGTGGAGGCAAAAGTGTCGGGACACTATGTGAACTCGATCCTTGCCTGCCAGGATGCAAAAGATAAAGGTTTCGATGAGGCCTTGCTGCTTGACCAGGACGGTTTTGTCGCTGAAGGACCAGGTGTGAATATTTTCTATGAGCTGGACGGCGTATTGTTTACTCCCCCCCGGGGAAATATTCTCCCTGGTATCACGCGGGCCACAGTAATGGAACTCTGTAATGAAATGGGCATACCCGTTAAAGAAATCTTTTTTACACCCGAACAAATGAAGGGAGCCGACGCGGGGTTTTTTTGCGGAACTGCAGCCGAGATCGTCCAGCTCGCATCTCTCGATGGAGTTTGTTTCAAATTAAACTGGGAAGATTCGGTTAGTTCGAGAATCCAGAAACAATACCAAAACCTAGTATTGGAAAAAAAGATAAATGAAGGAGTTGAATAAATATTCAAAGCATCTTACGCAGGATCCGTCGCAGCCGGCAGCGCAGGCCATGCTTTATGGGATCGGGTTAACCGACGACGATTTTAAGAAGCCCCAGGTCGGGATTGCGAGTATGGGGTACGATGGAAATACCTGCAACATGCATCTCAACAGCCTGGCAGCTTTAATAAAGCAAAGCGTTTGGGAAAACGAGATGGTGGGTTTGGTTTTCCATACCATTGGCGTCAGTGACGGTATGAGCAATGGAACGAGCGGCATGCGGTATTCACTGCTGAGCAGGGATCTCATTGCCGATAGCATTGAAGCGGTTTGCGGAGCGCAGTTTTACGACGCCCTGATTGCCGTGCCGGGTTGCGACAAAAACATGCCGGGCAGCGTCATGGCCATGGCCCGGTTAAACAGGCCGGCACTGATGGTTTATGGCGGAACCATAGAGGCGGGACATTTTAACGGAAAAAAGCTCGATATCATTTCTGCATTTGAGGCCCTCGGTAAAAAAATGGCCGGCACCATCAATGAAGAAGAATTCAAGGGCATTATCAGAAACAGTTGCCCGGGGGCGGGAGCCTGTGGAGGTATGTATACTGCGAATACGATGGCTGCTGCGATTGAAGCGCTGGGCATGAGCCTGCCTTTTTCTTCTTCCAATCCCGCGCAAAGCGAAAGTAAACGGGCTGAATGCAAAGCCGCCGGCAAAGCCATCCTGCATCTGATCGAACTTGATATCAAGCCGTCCGATATCATGACCAGAAAAGCTTTTGAAAATGCGGCACGTCTGATCATGGTCATAGGCGGGAGCACCAATGCAGTGCTTCATTTAATCGGGATTGCTAGGTCGGTGGGGGTAGATTTTTCACTCGACGACTTTCAGGTTATCAGCAATCACACACCCGTGCTTGCGGATTTCAAGCCCAGCGGAAACTATTTAATGCATGACCTGCACCTTGCCGGTGGGCTTCCCGCACTGATGAAATACTTATTGAGTCAGGGATTGTTGCATGGAGACTGCCTTACGGTGACCGGCAGAACCGTTGAAGAAAACCTGGCAGATATTCCTGCGCTGGATTTCAGCAAACAGAAAGTGATCTACCCAATCGAACACCCGATCAAGAAAACAGGACATATACAGATCCTTTATGGAAATCTTGCAGAGAAAGGAAGTGTTGCGAAGATTTCCGGAAAAGAAGGAGAAAGATTCGAAGGGCCGGCCAGGGTGTTTGACGCAGAATCTGAATTGGTAGACGGCGTTCATTCAGGGAAAATAAGGCAAGGGGATGTGGTGGTTATTCGATATGCAGGTCCGAAGGGCGGCCCCGGGATGCCTGAAATGCTGAAACCGACATCGGTCATCATCGGTGCGGGCCTGGGGAATTCGGTTGCCCTGATTACAGACGGAAGGTTCAGCGGTGGTACGCATGGGTTTGTAGTGGGGCATATCAGTCCTGAAGCATACGAAGGAGGATTAATTGCCCTCGTTGAAAATGATGACCTGATTGAAATTGATGTCTTAAAGAATTCGATCACCCTAAAAGTCGATTCAACGACAATTGCAGCACGGCGAAGCAGGTGGAAACAACCGGAACCAGGCGTAAGGAAAGGTGTGTTGTTAAAATATCTAAAATCTGTCAAAGATGCGAGCCACGGATGCGTTACGGATGAATACTAGAGTGGTGTCAGGATCGGTTTCCCTTCTTGAGGCTTTGATCCATGAGGGGGTAGACACCATATTCGGGTATCCAGGCGGGGCCATTATGCCCGTCTATGATGCTCTGTATGATTTTCATCACCAGATCAACCATATCCTGGTGAGACATGAGCAGGGGGCCATTCATGCTGCACAGGGATTTGCCCGGTCGTCGGGAAAAACAGGCGTAGTCATTGCAACCAGCGGGCCGGGCGGCACCAACCTGGTGACCGGGCTCGGAGACGCGATTATTGACAGTACGCCTGTGGTTTGTATCACCGGCCAGGTGTATGCCCATCTGCTTGGATCGGACGCGTTCCAGGAAACTGACATTATTAATATTACCGCCCCCGTTACCAAATGGAATTACCAAATTGTTGATGCAGCTGAAATCCCCGCTGTGCTGGCTAAGGCATTTTATATCGCACGCAGCGGCAGACCCGGACCTGTGCTCATCGATATCACGAAAAACGCACAGCTCCAAAAGTTTGAATTCAACGGCTATGAAAAATGCGAATTCCTGGATAGTTATGACCCTAAACCGGAAATCGACCGCGAAAAAATAAGAGAGGCCGCCCGGATAATCAACGCTGCTAAAAAACCATTCGTCGTTTTTGGCCAGGGTGTGATCCTGGGAAATGCTGAACGTGAATTCCATCGGTTTATCGAAAAAGGCGGTATTCCCGCGGCATGGACCATTATGGGAATGAGCGCTATCAGAACCGACCATCCACTGGCGGCGGGTATGCTGGGTATGCACGGCAACTATGCACCCAATGTTCTGACCAATGAATGTGATGTATTGATCGCAATCGGAATGCGCTTTGATGACCGGGTAACAGGCAAACTGGAAAAATATGCGAAGCAGGCTAAGATTATTCACCTGGATATCGATGCGGCCGAAATCGATAAAAATGTAAAGACGACGGTTGCGGTTTGCGGGGATTGTAAGGAAAGTCTCCCCCTGCTTACGGAATTAATTGAAAGAAAGGAGCATGCAGCGTGGCTCGGCAGGTTTCATGAGCTCAGGATGGAGGAAGAGGAAATCTGTATTCAGCCGGAACAGAATCCGGTTCATCCGGAACTAACTATGGGAGAGGTGATCAAAACACTGAATGAACTGGTTCGGGGCGAAGCGATCATTGTCACCGACGTAGGCCAGCACCAGATGGTGACCTGTCGCTATGCAAAATATAATTATTCAAAAAGTAATATTACTTCCGGCGGGTTGGGCACGATGGGCTTCGCATTGCCTGCTGCCATAGGCGCGAAATACGGCGCGCCCCGCAGGACGGTGATCGCCATCATCGGGGATGGCGGGTTTCAAATGACAATACAGGAATTGGGTACGATCATGCAATGTGGCGTGGATATTAAGATTGTGATCCTGAACAACGGGTTCTTGGGCATGGTAAGGCAGTGGCAGGAATTATTTCATCAAAAAAGGTATTCCTGCGTAGATATTTCGAGCCCCGACTATGTGAAAGTTGCGTTAGCGTACGGGATCGCAGGTGCGAAAGTTTCGGACCGCTCCGTATTAAAAGCAGCGCTCAAACAAATGATTCACCATAAAGGATCCTTTTTGCTCGAAGTGCCGGTGAAACAGGAAGAAAATGTTTTTCCCATGATACCCCAGGGCTGTGCCGTAAACGAAGTGAGACTTAAGTAAACTTATATGAAAGAGCAATTTATCATACAGATCAATGCAGGAAGTGATCCTACTACGCTGAACAGGCTGGCTTCCCTGTTCACCCGCAGAAGGATCCCGATCGACAGCCTGCAGGCCATCAGTATTTCACCAGATAAACGACAGCGGTTCCTGATCACGGTCAGAGAAAACATAGATACGATTCAGAAATTGTCAAAGCAGATAGAAAAACAGGTGGACGTAATGGACGTAAGCTTGTTTATCCAAACACAATAAAATAAAACAATACAAATTTTATGGCAACACTGAACTTTGGAGACACGCCGGAAAATGTCGTCACACGTGATGAATTTCCGCTGGACAAGTCCAGGGAGATTTTGAAAGATGAGACGGTGGCGATTATCGGCTATGGCGTGCAGGGACCGGGGCAGGCAATGAACCTGCGGGATAATGGAATTAATGTGATCGTCGGGCAGCGTCCGAAATCGAAATCCTGGGACAAGGCAGTCAGGGACGGGTTTGTTCCCGGAGACACCTTATTTGACATTGAAGGTGCGTTGCAGCGCGCGACAGTTATTTGTTATCTCTTATCAGATGCCGCGCAAATCAAACTTTGGCCAACGGTCAAAAAATATTTGACGCCGGGTAAGGCATTATATTTTTCCCACGGTTTCGGAATAACGTTCAACGATCAAACGGGGATCATTGCTCCAAAAGATGTGGACGTTTTTATGGTGGCTCCTAAAGGTTCGGGCACTTCGCTCAGAAGACTATTTCTGCAGGGACGGGGGTTGAACAGTTCCTACGCCATTTACCAGGATGCGACCGGCAAAGCTTTTGAAAGAGTAATTGCACTCGGAATCGCGATCGGCAGCGGTTATCTGTTTGAAACTGATTTCAGGAGAGAAGTTTTTAGTGATCTGGTCGGGGAAAGAGGGACTCTAATGGGAGCGGTGCAGGGGATATTTGCCGCGCAATTCCAGGTATTGCGATCAAAAGGCCATTCTCCATCGGAAGCTTTTAACGAAACAGTTGAAGAGCTTACGCAATCGCTCATGCCCCTGGTAGCAGAAAATGGCATGGACTGGATGTATTCGAATTGTTCGACGACGGCGCAGCGCGGCGCTCTCGACTGGTGGAAGAAGTTCAGGGACGCGACCCTGCCTGTATTCTATGAACTCTATGAGAGCGTGGCGAGTGGAAAAGAGACTGCAAAGGTGATCAAAGCCAATAGCGAGCCCGATTACCGGGAAAAACTGGACTCTGAACTGAAGGAGCTGAGACAAAGCGAGCTCTGGAGAGCAGGAGAGACTGTGAGAAAGTTAAGACCCGAGAAAAATAATATGTATGAAGAAGTTGAATGAAGACATTGTGATCCTGGATTTTCGGCGTGCAGCCAGGCGACTTGAAAGTATTGCAAGGAAAACCCCATTGGAACACCATGCAGGTCTTTCCGAAAAACATGAGTGCAATGTGTACCTGAAAAGGGAAGATTTGCAGGTTGTTCGGTCCTACAAATTGCGCGGCGCCTATAATATGATGAGCTCGTTGACCCGGGCGGAGCTGGACCGGGGGGTCATTTGCGCGAGCGCCGGCAACCATGCACAGGGTTTTGCCTACAGCTGTAAGAAGCTGAACGCACGAGGGATTGTTTTTATGCCACTCATCACGCCTGCGCAGAAAATTAACCAGACCCGTCTGTTTGGAGGCTCATTTGTGGAAATCAGACTTACGGGTGATAATTATGACGAATGCGCCGCCGCTGCGAAAAGGTATGGCGATAACCATGGAATGACAGAAATTCCGGCTTTCAATGACCCGCTTATTATTGAAGGACAGGGAACAGTTGGAATGGAGATCCTGGATGAACACCCAAATCCTGATTTTGTTTTTGTACCCGTTGGCGGGGGCGGACTTGCTGCAGGAGTGGGATCGTATTGCAAACTGTATTCCCCGAAAACGAAAATTATCGGGGTGAACCCGGAAGGGGCTCCCGCCATGTACCAGGCATTCAAGAAAGGAAGGCCGGTGATTTTGGACAAATTTGAAACCTTTGTGGATGGTGCGGCAGTTAAAACAGTGGGAGAGCTTACTTATTCCATTTGCAGGGATGTGGTTGACGAGATGTGTATCATCCCGGACGGAAAAATTTGTTCAACGATATTAAAACTGTATAACGACGACGCTATCGTAACGGAGCCCGCCGGGGCGATGGCCCTATCGGCGCTTGACGAATTTTCAGATGTCATCAGGGGAAAAAACATAGTGTGTATTATCAGCGGAGGTAATAACGATATTGGCAGGATGCCGGAAATTAAAGAAAGGAGTTTGCAGTATGAAGGATTGAAACATTATTTCCTGATCCGGTTTGCCCAGCGGCCCGGTGCGCTGAAAGAATTTGTGAGCAACGTTTTGGGGCCAAACGATGACATTACACGCTTTGAATATATCAAGAAAACAAACAAAGAAGCCGCCCCGGCTCTCGTGGGGATCGAACTTTGCCGGAAGGAGGATTATGATTTCCTGTTAGCCCGGTTGAAAAAAAGCGGGTTTCAGTTTACCGAGTTGAAAAGCGGGGAAGAAGTGACGCAGTACATCGTTTAGAAGGCGCCCGCGTCATGTTATATATTTTTGCAGGGCGTTTTTCAAAATGCAATTGTCTTACCCGTCATCCTACACAAGGCTGATTCATTCAAATTTGCGGAAAACGCCGTTCCTTTGTAACCCGCCGGCACAAAAAACTTCAACCGGGTGTGCGAGAAAAGGGAAGTCTGGAACGTCCGCATCCCGCGCGGGTTCTGCGGTTGCTCAGGAGTCGACCTATACGCAAACTGAACCATCTTCAAAATGTATCCTTATCATAACAAGATCAAACAGAGAATAAGAAACGGAGAATTGCTCGGGTTTGAATTCGTAGAGAAATATAAAAATATTACGCCCTGCCTGGTCCTGTTTTTTAAAACTGAGCCTTATATCAAGCCCATCAGGGGACACCGTTTTGCTGAGTATCGAACCTTTTTAGAGCTGGGCGACGCGAACCCGAAGCCGCCTGCCCGCACGAAGCAAAAGTTGAAACATCTACTGTAACGAACACATGCAGCAAAAACGGCTTAGGTAAGATATTTGATGGTTACAGCGTAACCGAAACTCAGATGAATTCGAATAACTTTTACCAGGATCTGAAACCTTCAGGTTACGCCCTTCCCGAGCTCTTGAGGAGTAACCGTTTTGTAGATATACCGGACGACTGGTCTGTGGTGATTGCGGATATAAAAAATTCTACTGCCGCGGTAAAAGCGGGCAATCACCACGACGTTAATCTTGTAGCAGCCAGCTCTCTTATCGTCGTCCTTAATATCGCTAAGGCTGCAGGCATGGAAATACCTTTTTTCTTTACCGGCGATGGCGGAACTGTATTCATACCGCCCGTGATCGTTAATGATGTTCTTAAAGGACTGAGCATACACAATGCGAACAGCATTCGGAATTTTCAACTGGAATTACACTTTGGCACCTTGCGGGTCAGCAGCATCAGGAACGCAGGGCATTCTTTGAAAATTGCGAAGATCATTTTTGGCAAAAGCTTGAGTAAAGCTGTCGTAATTGGCAATGGACTTCAACATGCGGAAAAAATAATTAAGGGCTCAGAAAGAGAAAAGGAGACTGGTCCCGGTAAACCGGACTTGCTGAATATGGAGGGGCTTGAATGCCGCTGGGACAAAATCAAGCCGTTTGGTCACGGAAACCAGGTTGTCTGCTATTTAATTGAAGCCGTTGATCCCGGAATGCAAAAAGAAGTTTATGCGGACATCCTGCAGCGGATGGACGAATTTTACGGTAGCCTGGAGAATCGTAACCCTATTTCTTTTGAGCGATTGAAACTCCTGCTCAGGGTCAGCAAGATCAAACGGGAAATGTTGGCACGTTTTGGAAAATGGAATCGAAGTTACTTTGCCGGGGCGTTTTTGAAGACATTCATCGGTCACTTCTACTTCAAGTTCGATTGGAAAATAAACAGGTTGCGCGGACAGGACTACCTGAGGCAGGTAGTAAACAATGCTGATATATTAACCATCGATGGCAGGGTCAACGCGATTGTGTCTGCACCGAAGACGAAACACGATGCTTTTGTTGAATACCTGCGTCACCAGGAAGAGGCCGGCAGGCTGATCTTCGGTCATTTTATAAATAGCGAAAGCATTATGACATGTTATATCCAAAACAGAAATGAAAATCACATCCATTTTGTTGATGGCGCTGACGGAGGCTATACCGAAGCTTCGAAAGAATTAAAACGCAAGAAAAACAAGCTGGCTCCCGCTTGATACATCGTTGAGTGATGTGGTTCATGCTCCGGAAAAGATACCAGCAATCCCGGTTTGATCAAATCGTCTCTAATTCCTTCGTGAACGACATACCCGCTCAACCGGCATTGTGAGGCCCGGTGCCGGCATCGATGTTACTGCCAGGCGGCACCCGTGCCGCCGGTGGATCCACGTTCATCCGAAATGTAAAACAGGTGCGTTCCTCATTCGAAGTGAATGTTAACGAAGCATGGTGGGCCCGCGCAATTTCCGCACAAATATATAGACCCAATCCGAGGCCGTGCTGACTGGGCCGGCTTTCGTTTCTTACAAATGGAGTGAAAAGCCTGGCCTGCAAATCCGGCGGAATGGGAACGCCTTTGTTGCAAACAGAGATCTGGAAGGTTTCATCCTCGCGAGAAGCACGAACAAGAACAGGCGAATTGGCATCTCCATGCGTTAGCGCGTTGCCCAGCAAATTCGAAAGTAACTGAGCAATGCGATGCGGGTCGCACACAACCGGCCGGGCAACGTCAAACTCGGTATCGATCTCCCGGGCCGGATAAACTAATCGCATTTCCGCAACAACCTGTTCCAGCACGGGATTGAGCAGGGTATTTTGCCTGTTCAGCACAATACCTTCTCCCAGCCTTGAGCGTGCAAAGTCCGTAATGCTCGTGACAAGTTCTTTCATCCGGAAGGTGCTTCTTTTCAGGATAGCGATCAAATCAGCATTCTCAGCGCCCAATGAAGTTTCCAGTACCTGAATGGCCATCGTAATGGCGAAAAGGGGGTTGCGCAGGTCATGTCCCAGAACGGCAATTAACTGCTCCCTGAGGGTGGCTATTTCCTTTTGCCTCGCCAGCTCGTGTTCGGCAATTTTCTTCGCCTGCAGCAGGTTTTGTTCATATTGAAGACGGTCACTCGCTTTCAATACTGTGTAGCGAATGAAATGGGGACGTCCCGCTGCGTCTCTTCGTTCAAAGGCATTTACCATGACCCGTATTTTCTGCCCCGTGTTTCCGGCGAGTTCGAGCACAACCTCATCAAAAAAGCCCTGCATGCGCAATAGTGGCCATAAATGAGTCTCATAATAAATCTTGCCGCCTATGGTAAGCAAATCTGAAAAACGTTTTCCTTTCAGTTCGTGAGCGCTGTAGCTTGTCCAGGCTGCAATCGTCGTGTTGGCCCGCAAAATGGATCCCTGCGGATCCGCAATGATGAAACCACATAAGGTGGTTTCAAAGAAATCCTCAAAATTTTCCTGCAAATCGTTAACGTCACTATTGCCAGGGGGCTTCATGGTGAAAGAAAGTTCCTGATTGCTTCGATAGTCTCTTCCGGGGCACTCAAATTCGGACAATGACCGGTTGCCTTAAGTACAACCAATGTGCTGTCTTTCATATGGCGATGCATGTATTCGCCCACGGACTGGGGCGCAATGACATCTTCGGAACATTGCAGAATAAGGGACGGTACATCAACGCCTGACAGAATTTCTCTCTTGTCCGTCAGGAAAGTAGTACGTGCGAAATGTTTCGTGATTTCCGGATCCGTGCTGCAAAAACTATTTGCCAGCTCTTCCGACAGCTCCTTTCTGTCTGGATTTCCCATAATTACCGGGGCCATTGCCATGGACCACCCGAGGTGGTTTTGGTCGAGCGACTCAAGTAATTCTTCTATCTGCGCTCGCGTAAAGCCGCCGATATAATCACCGTCATTTATGTAGGAAGGTGACGGGCCAACCAACACCAGGGATGTAAACAGACCGGGAGCAAGTTGGGAAGCGATCATCCCGATCAACGCACTTACCGAATGGCCAACAAATATGATATCGGAGATCCTGAGACTATCGGCTATTTCGATTATGTCCTGCGCATAACCCTCCAGCTTTGCGTACTTATCAGGATCATACGCCGAAAGATCAGACTTTCCTGAGCCCACATGATCGAACAGAACCACTTTGAAATTTTCTTCAAAAGCCGGAACGACGTACCTCCACATATTTTGATCGCAGCCAAAACCGTGAGCGAACATCATTGGACGGGATCCGTTTCCTTTAACTATGACATTGTTGCGTCGAAGAATATCCATATTGTTGAGCCTTGACATATTGAAAGTCAAATTATGCCTGTTCTTAGCCTTAATGGATGAAGATAACCCGCGCGAACGCAGCGGTGGTGCGGCCGAATTTAGCGAATCTTTTGATTCGTCAGTAAGAGTTCGCTGCAAATCCCCGGACAACAGCCTAAACTATGATATATTAGTGCGGCCTGCAATTCAAGAATTGCTTTAATAAGCACAGAGCAAATCGTGGCAAAAAACGAGACCTGTCGAAGCTGCGGCGCCGCGAATAGTTCCAGACCGGGATCATCCGCTTGCTTTTTTTTAGTTTTATGAGTATGTCCCAGGTCCGCCAACTTGCCGCGATCATGTTCACCGACATTGTTGGCTATACGGCCCTCATGGGAAAAGATGAGCACAGCGCCCTTGATTTACTGGAAAAAAACCGCCGGCTTCAAAGGCCAATCATCGAGGAGCATAACGGCGTTTGGGTAAAAGAGCTGGGGGACGGCGTGATGGCCCGGTTTGCCCTGGTGTCAGACGCGGTAAACGCGGCTGTCGGCATTTTGCAAGCCTGTCGGGCGGCCAATGATTTTAAACTCCGCATAGGGATTCATCAGGGAGAGGTGATCATCCAGGGTGAAGATGTGTTCGGCGACGCGGTCAATATTGCCTCGCGGATCCAGGGCATCGCTGTGCCGGACTCAATATTCGTATCCGAAGTCGTACACACCAATGTGTCGAACAAGAGCGAGTTTCGTACCGAGTTCGTGCGTGCAGAAAATCTGAAAAATGTAAAGGAGCCCGTTAAGGTTTACCGCATCCTGCTTGCCAACGATCAGCCTCGTCGCCGCGGACGGCGCATTCCCGGACTAACGCGGAATAGCATATTATACACTGCCCTGGCAGTTTTGATGGTGATCTCCGCCTACTTTGTTTTTACCACTAAAAGTAAAAGCTCTTCTGCAACAACCGCGGCGATTCCCGAAAAGTCCATCGCCGTCCTGCCGTTTGAAAACCGGAGCGGCGACAAGGAACAGGAATACTTCAGTGACGGACTCAGCGAAGAGCTGCTCAACATGCTCGCAAAGATCCCTGGCCTGAAAGTGATCGGACGTACCTCTTCCTTCGCATTTAAGGGAAAAAACGTGGATCTGCGAACGATTGGAGAGCAGCTCGGCGTTGCGCACCTGCTCGAAGGGAGCGTCCAGAAAGACCAGAGCCGGATCCGTGTCAGGTCGCGGCTGATCAGGGCTGAAGACGGGTCGGAGATCTGGAGCGAAAGCTATGACCGGGAGCTGAAAAACATCTTTGACCTGCAGGACGAGATCGCGCAAACCGTAGTACAGCAGCTGCGGGTGACGCTGACGAGTTTGCCCTCGGCAAATGTTTCCGGAACCGGAAACATAGAAGTCTATAACCTGGTGCTTCAGGGTAATTATTACTTCGACAAGCTCGATAAGGAAAGCGTGGCAAGAGCGGTCCAATACTACAAACAGGCGCTCGCGATCGACTCTACCGATGCCCGGGCATGGGCGCACCTGGCAAATGCCGTCTCCAGGCAGTCGTGGCAGAATTATATTGACCAGAATTCGGGTTATGAGGAAGCAAGGGCCGCAGCGCAAAAGGCGATTTCCCTCGACAGCAACTACGCCCAGGGTTACCTGGAACTGGCCGATATAAGCGTATATCACGATTTCGATGCGCGCAGCGCGCTGCCCGCGTATCAAAGAGCGCTGAGCCTGGAACCGGGAAATGCTGAAATCATCAACGGGATGGGGGATGTACATCAGCTGCTTGGAAAACTGAAGGAGGCTGAGGATTATTACCGTCAGTCGATTTCTCTAAACCCGCTTAAGCCGATCACGCACATGAATCTCGGCAACGTGATCACGTTCGCGGGCCGGTATGAAGAGGCGATCCAGCATTTTAGAAAAGTACTGGACCTGCAGCCGCAGTTCCAGCGTGCCCATATGTACATTGGCAGGAACTACTTGCTCATGGGAAAATCACGACAGGCGCTTAAAGCCATGGAGAAAGAGAACATGGAGATTTTTAGAACCTTCGGCCTGGCGCTGGCGTATCATGCGCTCGGACGCAAAAGCGAAGCAGACGAAAAGCTGAAGGAATTTACCGTCAAGTATCAGCACGACTGGGCTTACCTCCTGGCGCAGCTGCACGCATTCCGCGGAGAAAAGGAGGCGGCGTTTGGCTGGCTCGAAACCGCCTATTCGCGGCGGGATAGCTGGCTGTTCTGGGTACGCGGCGACCCATTGCTGAAAAATATCAGGCCGGATCCGCGTTACGACGCATTTCTGCGGAAATTGGGACTCGTTCACTAGTTCGGAGTCGGGAGTTCGGAGTTCGGAGCCGATTTTTCAAAACTCTTCACAGCTCACTCATCGCGGCGGCTTGCGTTTCCCTCAATGCCAAAGTCGGCAAGAAAGACGCTTCGCTCGCTCAGCTTCCGGGCGGCATTTTTTCTGAGGCCGTTTTGTTAGTGGGGAGTCCGGAGTCGGCTCTCAAACACTCATCACTCATCATTCATCACTCCTTACTGCTTACTCCTTACTGCTCACTCATCACTCATCTAGTTTTCCACATCCCCCAAAACGGGCTGTAGAGTTTTCGACATTTTGACCCGAATTAATTTTAATTTCCTAATTTGTCTAAATGTTAGCCTCACGCCAGCTCGCCGCCATTATGTTTACCGACGTGGTCGGTTATACGGCAATGATGGGGGTGGACGAGGCCAAAGCTTTCGAGCTGCTGCGCAAGAACCGGGAACTTCAAAAGCCGATCATTGCCGAGTTCGGGGGAAAGTGGATCAAGGAGCTCGGGGACGGAGTGCTGGCAAGTTTCTCCGCCGTGAGCAACGCTGTGAAGGCAGCCATCCGGATCCAGGAAGAGTGCACCCGCATGAAGGCCTTCGAATTGCGCATTGGCATTCACCTCGGCGAGGTGGTTTTTGAGAACGATGACATTTTTGGTGATGCTGTGAATATCGCCTCGCGGCTGCAATCCCTGGCTCCTCCTTCAGGAATTTTCGTCTCGGAGTCGGTGCAGCGCGATATTGCGAACAAGACCAACATCCGGACGGAATTTTTCGGCGTGGAGCACCTCAAGAACGTGAAGGAGCCAATCCAGGTCTATCGGATCATGTTGTCGAACGGCAGTGATAATGAGGTCAGTCAGCGTCCTGAAGGGGCTTCCATTGTTTCGGGTTTTGATTGCGACATCTATGTTAGCTACCGCTACAACGACAATAAATACGATAAATGGGTCAGTGAGTTTGTGGAAAAGCTGAACCAGGAGCTCAGCGCCACACTGAAAGACAAGCTGACCGTGTTCTATGACACAAGCCCGGAAGAAAAACGCAAAGACCTTCAAAAGATCCGGTCGCTGATCCTTATCCCTGTTATTTCGCAGACCTATTGCGACGTGAATTCCCCGGTGTGGAAAAACGAATTCAAGAAATTTCATGCGGAATCGCTGGGGGACGGAATCGGCAGCGACGTGGAGCTGCTTAATGGCAACAGAGCTTCGCGGATGATTCCAGTCCGAATACACGACATAGACATTGAAGATGTGAAGCTGCTCGAATCGGAGCTCTCGGGCGGACTTCGGTCGATTGACTTCATCTATCGCGAAGAAGGGGTAAACCGGCCGCTTCGGCCGGTGGATGATGAAAAGCTCGCGGCACCCAACCGCGCGATGTACCGCAACCAGATCAACAAGGTGGCTAATGCGATTAAAGAGATCATTTCCGGCATTAAGCTCCGTCAGAAAGGAGGCGTGCAGGATCACCAATCTTATGAACCGACGGCACGGCGCATCCTGCCCACCGTGATCTCAACTTCGGTATCGTCCGGTATTAAAGTGCAGGTGATTGACCGCCAGCGACCCAATATTTTCCTGGCCTGGACCTCCGGCGATCTTAAGGAAAGCCGCGAGGAAATGGCCATTATTCTTCAAAAAGCCGGGTTCAATGTCCTCCCTTCGGTTGATTGTCCCGCTGACGACGACATATTTCGGAAAAAGACGGAAGAGGAACTGAAAAAATGCGTTTGTTCCCTCCACATGCTGAGCGGGGAATTTGGCCGGCGCTTCGAAACGAATGACGAAATTTCCTTTCCGCAGTACCAGTTCATGGAAGCGAAAAAACGGATCGGAGAGGGCGCCGAATTCAACGTGTTTGTTTGGCAGGTGCCCGCTCTGCAGGGAACGATAAAACCTGCACAGCAGGAATTCATACGGTATATACGAAACAACATTACCCGCAACATGATGTTTTCGAACAGCCAGGGACCGATGCAGCTGGTGGACGATATGCGGGTGGTCATGATGAAGCAGGATGCGACGATCTATGATTCCAAGGATACCGATATTTTCTTCATCTTCAACCAGCAGGATGAGCATGAGGCGAGGAAAATTGTGGACCGTATCAGCCTGGAGCTTCCGGTGGAGACGCTGAATATCTCGCCCGATGGAGAGGATTCGTACCGCGAAATGTCGTCGCAGCAGATCCCCAAGAGCAAGCTGGCTGTGGTTTATTTCAAGTATGCTGCCGACTGGGCTCTGCCGTTTATTAAGCAGATCTGGAAGCAGGTGGGCGGAGCTTCTTCACCCACGCCGATGTTCCTGGTGGGAGAGGATCAGCCCCAGAGCAACCTCGCGAGAAATTTCAAGGCACCGAAGGTTATTTCTTCCATAGTTCCTAAAGAAACCATTCCGGACGAAGTGAAAAAAGTTTACCTCAAAGTCGTCTAGCGCTACAGCGCTTCCGGCAGGTAAATTTTCCGTTTTTGTACCCTCAGCCAGCCAACCGGAGTTGGTCTTCATGAAAGCGAGGATCAAATACTTTCTATGTTCGAGACAGATGAGATTTGCCCCTATACCGGGCTCCGATCATTTACCGAGGAAGAATCCCTTTATTTCAAAGGGAGGGATCAGGACATTGACCAGGCTTCCGAACAATTACAGCGAAACAAGTTTCTTATTCTGACCGGCGCTTCCGGCGACGGAAAATCCTCCCTGATCTACGCGGGTATCATTCCGAATGCGCGGGCCGGTTTTCTCAAATCAAAATATACGCAGTGGTGCGTGGCCGACTTTCGCCCGGAACGCGCTCCATTCAGGAACCTGTGTCGTTCGGTGGCACGGGAACTTGGAATTGCGAGCGTGGAAACTGTGGAATCCGAGCTGAATCACGGATTCTCCGCGCTCGTCGACCTGTACAAAAACTCTAAAAGATATACCAACACGTTGTCCCCGGACTGGGAGTCTGCCACCGAGACAGAGCGGACAGCCATGAAAAGAGAGGCTGCAAACCTGATCATTCTCGTGGATCAGTTTGAGGAATTCTTCACGAATCCGGAAAACTATCACAAGGGTGTGCCTTCAGCTGATGCGAACCTGGTATTAAACCTCCTTCTGGAGACCGCGCGAATATCGCTGGAGGAAGATCTTCCCGTTTATGTTGTGTTTACGATGCGTTCCGATTTTATCGGACAGTGTGCTGCGTTTCGGGGTCTGCCGGAATACATCGGGTTTTCGCAATTCTTTGTACCGCGGCTCAACCGCACCCAATTGCAACTCGTGATCGAAGAACCCGCGACACTGAGCGGCAACAGAATCTCAAGGCGGCTCACCGAACGGCTCATTCTTGATCTGACCGAAGGGGTGGACCAACTGCCGATACTGCAACATGCGCTGAACCAGATCTGGCATGCTGCGTCTAACGGAAAAGAGGAAATGGACCTGATCCATTACGCGATGGTGGGAGGGATGCCGGCTCACGAGCTGCCCGACGAGCAGGTGGACCGGTTTAACCAATGGTTTGAACAGTTGCCTGCGCACATCAAAGCCTGCTATCACAAGCCGGACCTGCAAAACGTGCTCGATACCCACACAAATAAGCTTTACGAACAGGCGGCTGACTATTACAGCGAGAAAACCGGCAGACCGATTCCAGACGCAGATGCGAAGCTGATCGTCCGAACGGCGTTTAGCTGTCTGACAAAAATCGATCAGAGCCGCGCGGTAAGAAACCGCATGACGCTGCGCGAAATCACCAACATCCTGGGCCGCAACGAATACGGAACAGCGCAGGTCGCAGCCGTGCTGAATATTTTCAGGGAACCGGGGAACACGTTCATCCGGCCTTTCATGACCGAGGATCCCACCAGCCAGACACTGGATGAAAACGACGTGCTCGATATTACGCATGAAAGCCTGATCCGTAACTGGGAGTATTTAGGACAATGGGCCGCGGAGGAGTTCGAAAATTACGTGATCTCCCTCGATTTCGAACAACAGCTGAATCGCTGGGTAGAGAGCGGCAAATCGACGGGATTTCTGCTTCCTATCGGTCCTCTTACTTATTTCGAAAGCTGGTTTAACAAGGTAAAACCGAACGCCGAATGGATCGCGCGTTACCTGCCGGAGGATATTGAAAAGGAAAGAAAGCTGCAGCAGGCGAGGCAAGTGCTTTACAACGCGAAGCAGTTTCTTGCGAAAAGCGCAGCGAGACTGATAGTGACGCGCACGATCATGCATTACGGCGCAAAACGCATTGCGCTGGTGCTGGGCATGGTGGCAATACTGGTGCTGAGCTCGTTTGCCGTTTCCAGTTATCTGCGCAAGCAGAACGATTATGTGCTGAACAAAATAGATGAAACTTCTTTGGAGATTGCAAATAAGAACCGGCTGAGCCCCGAGTTTGTTGTGCCGGCGCTAAACGAACGCCTGATGCTCGGCAGGACGACCATCCCGGAAATAATCGACGCTATCGCCAGTCCACGGCAGAAAATTAAGATCGCTACTGCAATAGCTACGCAGTTGGTTACGCAGGGGCGCTACGAACCGCAACAGGAAATATTCCTGGCCCTTTCCACTGCCGACAGTCTGCTGGAAACACTCCCCCTGGCCACGACTAACCGCGAGCTTTCCGAAGTCCTCAAACTGCTGTATGATTATTCCGTCGTCGCGGAGTTTGCGCACTATTTTAATCCCACGGATTCACTGCGCACTTTCCTTACGCGCAACGCAACCCGTTCAGTCCGCTGGTACATGCATGTCCTGGAGAAACAACCCGAGGGATTTGATGACGTTCAGTTCCTGAACATGGCGCTCGAGCACGGCATTAATTACCGGGTATTTACTGCGGAGCAGATCAGCCGGGTGCTGGGCATTTTGTCCCCGTTTGAAAACGAGAACAGAGCAAATTGGGTTGAGAATAACTACCACCGGGACAGGATTCTTGAACGGGGCAATCATAATTACGGGCATCGTTTCAACGCGCTGTTCCAGGACCTCGCTTACTTATACGCGGCGACCGGCCGGCCGTCTATGGCCCTGCGTTGCGTTGACAGTATTCTCAGGTACCAGGATAACTTTTACCAGAACGATTACGCGACCTTCGTTGAAACCGCGGCACACATCGCCGCCGTGTTTCATATCTACGCAACCACAGAATTTTTGGACGACTTCGTCCAGGGCTATTGCAGCCGCAAGTCCATAACACCTGTAGATTTTTACAGTCGCATGGTGGCCAAGGCCCTCAGCAGGCCTTTCCAAATGTCCAACACTAATTTTTATGCCGGGGGCGGCGGGCAGACATTTTCGAACCAAATTCTTTCAGTGGCCAGCGATGAAATGATGGCGTTTTTCTATTCGAAGCTGAGGGAACAGATCACCAGGATCGCGGATGCCGACCAGCGCAATTTCGCCATGGCCTGTGCGCTTAAGAACGAAGGGCTGTTGATTTCTTTCAGGAACGAACTCAGAAAGAACCCGGGGCCCGGCGCCGACCATTTATTTTCCGAAGCGATCTCGCTGTACCGCCGCGTTCCGGATGCGTTGCTCAACCAGTCCATGCCGGTGGTGGGTGCGGCCGGGACCGAAATCATCAATATGCCCGCCAGGTTTCTATTCCTATACCCTGATTTCCGGGTCCCCTTTCATCCGTTTGAACCGCGTTCGAACCTGGTCTTCTATTATTCCCCGGCATTTTCAAAATTTGTGCTGGACCGGAACCTGTTTGATTCCTTGTACCGTTCTGAGGATCTGCAGTATTTTGAAGTGTGGACGTTTGATTATCACGCCGCGATAACCATCCCGGCGCTGTTTGTTCGCGAACCTATGCCACCGGCGTTTATGGAACGGCTGGCGGCGCAACTGGAAGCGCGCAAGGGAAACCAGGTAGCGGATATGAACATTCTTTACCTGCATCTCATCCGGGCCGCACTTCACAGCAACGAATTAGAAAAGGGAATTGCGTTCCTGGAACGGATTCAACCGGACAAGCTTCTAAACGCCTTCCAGTACAACACGTTCCTCGCCCCAAACAATTATTCATTTGAGCTGGTGGCGAATGCAATTGCCACATGCGCCGTTGCCGACAGGTTCGACATTGCCTTCCGCCTGGTGGATGTGTTCAATAAGCCGGTAAACCGGTCGTCGCTTTACGCCGCCGCCAGCCAGGACCTGAGCCTGTCAAACCGTGCATCCGAGGCGGCGCGACGACTGCTGGATTCGGCGCGAGCTGAAATGGGCAGGCTTGATAATCCCAGCGTGTTTCAACCCAACCGCCACCAGATTGCGATGGCGCTAATGTACCTGGACCCGGAAGATAACTCGTCCGAAGCGTACCGCGTGATCAAGAATTCTCCGAACAAGTTCCAGGCTATATTCAGATTTGCGCGCGCGCATGCGCGTCGCGGTAATCTTTATGAAGCGCAACAGCAGGCGCCGGCTCTCATCTCTACAGAAGACAGGGCCGGGTTCATTCGACATACGCTGGCTGGATACCTTTCGGCTCAACCCGAGAATCCCGAATGGAAACGCTTCATCGTGAACCAGCCCTTTTTTACCCGCCGGTTCATTCCTTACATAAATGAGAGCCAGTAAATGATCGACGAGCAAACTATATGTCCCTATACAGGATTACGATCCTTCACCGAAGAGGAAAGCCTTTATTTTAAGGGGCGCGATCTGCAGATCGACCAGGTCACTTCGCTGCTCGAGCAAAATAAGTTCCTCATGCTCACCGGAGCATCGGGCGAAGGAAAGTCTTCGCTGATCTACGCCGGTCTTGTGCCCAACGCCCGCGCAGGCTTTTTTAAGGCGAAGTATGCAAATTGGGTGGTTGCCGATTTCCGGCCCGAACGCAACCCGGTGCAGAATATGGCGGCCTCGCTCGCTCACGCATTCGACATCTTACCTGCGACGGTCGAGACCGAACTACGGCGGGGTTATTCCTCGCTCGTGGACCTGTACACGAGCTCGGATTTTTTCGTGGACGAAAACGATGAGGCCTGGCGAGGCCTCGATGAGGAGGAAAAGCGAAAAAGAAACAGGAAGGCAGCTAACCTGATGCTGATCGTTGACCAGTTCGAGGAATTTTTTACGAACCCTGAGAATTTTTACAGCGAAGTTCCGTCCCAGGATTCACAGATTGTGGTGAACCTGGTGCTCGAAACTGCGCGTATTGCTATCAAGAGAAACATTCCTGTTTATGTTGTCTGCACGATGCGGTCTGATTATATCGGGCAGTGCTCTGCGTTTCGCGGTCTGCCCGAGTATATCGGCTTTTCCCAGTTCTTCGTGCCCCGCCTGAAGCGAAAGGACCTCAAGCAGGTGATCGAAGAGCCCGCGATATTGAGCGGCAACAGGATCTCGCAGCGCCTGATCGAAAGACTGGTGTTTGATATCGCGGAGGGGGTAGACCAGTTGCCGATCCTGCAGCATACGTTGAGCCAGATCTGGCTGGCAGCAGATCACGGCCGCCAGGAGATGGACCTGATCCATTACGCCAAAGTCGGCGGCATGCCGGCGTCCGACCTGCCCGACGAAGATCTTCCTGAGTTCCAAAGATGGTTTGAAACATTGCCGGCCTACCGCAAAAATTATTACCGCGATACCGGGTTGAACAAGGTAATTGAAATTCACGCCAGCACTCTTTATGAGAACGCCTGGGAACACTACAACAAGCTTCACCCGGAAAACCCGATTACGCAGCAGCGTGCCAAGCGTATTATCGCACTCACTTTTAGCTGCCTTACCAAGATCGACAACAGCAGGGCCGTTCGGAACAGAATGACTCTTGGCGAGATCACAGCCATTATCAACGACCCGGCATGTCCGGCCGCGGTAGTAGCGGATGTACTGCGCGTGTTCCGCGAGGAGGGCAACTCGTTCATCCGACCCTTCATCACAGACGATCCCGCCACGGTACAGATCTCTTCCGAAACGGTACTGGATATTACCCATGAAAGTTTGATCCGCAACTGGAACAAGCTGAACACCTGGGCGAACCAGGAGTACGAGTTTTACAGCACCTACCTGGATTTCAAGAAGCAGCTGGACCGATGGAAGGCGAGCGGAAAAAGCCGGGATTTCCTTCTTCCCATCGGGCCGCTCACGTATTTTGAGAACTGGTACCGGAAGTGCAGGCCAAATATTGCCTGGATCAAGCGTTACGGGGAGGTGCATGAAGAGGAACAACATGCGCTTGCGGAGGCCGGGGAAATCCTTGCAGACATACGCGAACTCATCCGCCGCAGTGCAAGGCGAGTGGCCGTTACGCGTGCCTTTATGAAGTACGGCGCCCAGCGTATTGCCGTGCTGGGTGCGATCGCCGCAATGATCATTCTCAGCGGATTCTATTGGTATGATGCAGAGGAAAAACAGAACAACCGGGTTGTGGACAAGTTGCGGGCGGAAATGATCAGCCTGATGAAAAGCAAAGAAGTAGGTTATGACAATAAAGCCATCCCGTTGTTGATTGAAGAACGGTACGAGCCCGGATCCATGAAAAAATTGCTGAGTAGCCTCGAAGACAAATCGAGGTTGGGGCTGGCTGTTGAAACGTACCGCCAGTTGCTGTTGTTTGACAAACACGACGAAGGAGTTCATAAAGCAGAGTTGATCCGCCTGGTACGCAGCACCCTGAAGGAACTGGTACGCCGCAATCTTGACTACGCGCTGCTGCTGCCCGAATTGAATAATTTCAGCACACTCCTGGCGTACGACGAATATTACAACCCCGGCGACAGCGCCCGTGCCGTATTGAATGAAATGGCGGACGAAGGATACCGGATGGCGCTGGTGTTTTTCAAAAACCGTTCGCTGTTGCGCGCCACGATGCCCCTCGAGCTGAATTACGCGATCCAGCAGTGGCTGACGTTTGGACACACTACTGAAGACAGGATCCGAGCGCTTCTTTCACTGCTTTCTCCGTTCGAATCTGAAGCTGGCAGAGCGATTTTTAATGCTTATTATCCGAAAGGAAGCTATGAGATCAACGGCCGTGTGCCTAACAATTTCAACGGGGGCTACCACACCCTGGCCTCTCTCTATGCGGCGCTGGGCGACACCGGCAAAGTGCTGGAGTGCTTCGAAGCGATCCGGCGGGCAGGACAAAGCGAATATTTTACCGGGAGCCTTTTTAATAACTACAATCACATCCTCGCCATCTTATACCAGTTCGGTCACCGGGATAAGGCGCGGCAAATAATCGAGTGGCTTTCCACCAATTATCCGACCAACACTCCGCTTACCATTTACCGGAACGCGGTGATTCGTTCAGGTTATATCGCGCATCTTTACCGGGTCAATATTGACAAAGACGTTCTCCGTTCCTACAAAGGCTATTTCTTTCCAAATCTTTGCCTGAACAAGCGCGAAGTTTTTTACAGCCTGGCCGAAGATTACGAAAAGCTGATCCAGGGGATAAGTGATCCGTCGGAAAGGAATTATGTGCTCGCAACCAACAAAAAGCGCCGGGCCATATTCGAGCACAAATATCTTTACGACAGGGGACTTCCCTTCGACGCTGCGGCGCTGGAAAAACTGCTGCAGGAAGCGGTGGATCATTTCCGGCAGGTGAGCAGGGATTCGCTCGAAAAAGCGATCCCGGTCACCCTGCCGTATTTCGGGGACGGCGTGCGAAACCGCCAGATCAAACGCCGGCACCTTTTCCTCTACCCCGATTATATGGAGGGCTGGTTCAGCTGGACCTACCACTCGGATCTGTTTTTTAATTTTCTTGACAAGAATAACCTCATCTCCGAGCTCTATACTTCACCGGCGGATATAGCCATGATCCATTACTGGCTGGCCAAGGCTTTTGAAATAAAGCCCTTTGTGTTCGGCAACGGTACCTACGACAACAATTATCCGATCAGCGACGATGTGCTGAAGCGCATGCTTGCGATTCACCAAACCCACCCGCACGGAAGCGGGCTCGACCGCAATCTGGTTTGCCTGCTGCTTGCCAACCGTGCTTTTCAAAGGAAGGATACGGCCACCGGCCTCAACTATTACCGGTTGTTTGCGAGCAGGAATTTTGATGCTTCGCGCGACAAGTACGAATACCTGGAAAAAACGTTTTTTATGAACCAGGTAAAGGATCTCTGTGTCAATCTGGCGCTCGCGGGTCGTGAAGAGGAAGCCGTGCAGCTGGCGGAAAAATTTGAAAAGGACCATGAAAAAGCATTCGCCTACATCTTTATGGCCGAAAGGCTGTACATGGACCAGGTATCCCCCAGGGCTTTTGTTTATCTGGACTCTGTGATGAGCAAGTCCAGGGAAGTAGATTTTTCACAGTTCAATTTTGGAGCGAACCAGGCGATCGATTTTCGCTTCAATTTGATCCTGCTGCTCTCCCGCATCGGCGGCAGGGAACTCAACTCGATGTCGAATAACTACCTTTCCGACATCATCGAGCAGAACAAATTTTTTGGCGTGCTTTCCCATGTATACGGAGTGGCGGAAGAAGGAAATTTTTACAGGGCGAAAACAGCCATACCTTCTACTTTAACCGAGGCCCAGGAACTGACCGCGCGTTCCTTCATACTCTGGCAGGCCTGCCGCAAAAAGGAAACGCCGGAGGAAAGTTTGAGGTGGAGCAAGATGGATGAGTTTCTCACTTTTGATTTCAATTACATTTTTTATTTGCCGAACTGATGAAAAAATATAATCCGATTTACTACCTGCTCTTCATCCTTCTGGTAATGGGCACTTTCGCGTCCATGGCCCAAAACAACTACGGTCTGAAGATCATGGGCGGGGTCGCTTTCGTCTTTGCGATGGTTTTCCTGATCCAGCTGATTTCTGGTCTTACCAAAAAAGAAAAAGTAGCGCCGCTCCAATCAGCGGAGCCAACTTGTCTTTTCATCATCGCGGTGATATTTGGCCTGCGCGTATTTTACATCCAATTTCCCTTCGTGGGCTGGCTGTTCGCCGGGGCAGCAGCAATACTCGCTTCTATTTATATCGCAAGGATGATCACCCGGTTCGGCCAGGTCTATCCGAAAAACAGGCTTCTGGCTTCCCTGGTGGCGATGTTCCATTCAAGCGTAATTCTTTTCCTCGGCGCTCTCGCCATAGCGCCTTATTCCATTGCAATGGCCGAGGCTGCCGCTGCCACCGCCTTTGTACTTATTACCCTGTTTACTGTTGCCAGCCTCGTCAAAAACGAATTTCTCGTCGACGGCGCCAGTGTTTCGGCGTTCCGGCTCGTGAGAACCTTCAGGGACCACTCCATGGTGATTGTCATCCTGCTTGCCTTATTTTCCCTTTACACCGGTCTAAACAGCATTGGGTTCCTGCCGCGAATCTATTCCGATCAGTTTCCAAGAGCGTATTTCCACCTTGTAGAACAAGCTTCCTCAAAAAAAGAAAAGCCAGTGAACGGGAAATACCGTCATGAGGAGTTCATGGAAAGCTATTCGCAGTTTTTGAGGAATCAGAATAGGGAAAGCCAGTAAAGTCAGAAGGCGAAGATTGGACGTCGAGGTTGAAGAGCCGGCGTCCCTTCATCAACCCGTCAACTTGTTAATTGGGTCAACTGGTCGAACGATCGACGAGTCAACCAATCCACTAATCAACCAATTTCGCCGCCAGCAAACCGGCTGCGGCTGCAAGCGCCGCTTCGAGGAGGCTGACGTTTTCCTCAAGCTCCAGTACGACTGCCTGCTTCCGCTCTATTTCGTTAGCGGGCGCATTGATCGTTTGCAGCGTGACGAGCTGGGCGCGTGCGCCGGTCAGACGTTCCAAAGCGTAATCGAGGATTGACTGACTATAGACCACCTGTTCACGGGCGCCGAAAATTGTATTGTAGTAGTCATTCCTACGCCGAATGAATACATCGCTGACACTGCGATCGCCGCGGTATTCAGGACAACTTCCCTGGGCATCGCCGTGGTCCAGGTGGGCTTGCAAGGCATTCCGCGAGATGCTGAGCGTCACCGGCGGCTCTTCATTCCGTCCCAGTTTATGGCAGACGGTCACCTTACCTTCGTTGCGAATGCTGTTGCGGTTTTTAAAGTTCTCCCTGTTCCACACAAACACCCGGTCATCCCGGCCAATCACTTTTCGTACGTCGTCTTTGCCGCGATAGTTCCGCTCCACGGCCTTGAGATTCCGTTTCTCATCTCCTTTGCCGGCCTGCATGTTGTCGTCGGGCGCAACGGTCTTTTCTTTGTCTCGCCCCCGTTCGCGGGGCTGGTCCTGGCTTTGGCCTTTATTGCCATGATCCTTATGGGCCTGTTTCCCCGGGCCCTGTTCTTTTTTCTGGTACCCCTTTCCCTGACCCTGTCCCTGAGCCAGTGCGTGAATACTGAGCCGGGTTACCATAAATACTATTCCGGCGAGAATCCAAATCTTTTTCATGACTATGATATTAATCGGTTGTGTCTTCAAATTCTTTTTCGAGCTTCTCCAGGGAACGCTCCACTTTCTCCGTCTGGTCTTCCAGATCGTCAACGGTACGCTTCACCGCTTTTTCGGTAGAGTCCATCACTTCAATCTCCTGTTTCTCCTTGTTGCTTGTGGATTCGGTGCATGCCCCGAGCATGCAAAGAGCGAGGATCGGAATCATCCTTTTCATATTGCTGATTTTTTTAACTTCTGATAAAGCGCAAAAACCTTTCCAGACCCGCGTGGCGGACGAAAAAAATGGGAGGCCTTCCGACCTCCCATTTACCGTCCGTCAGTTGAAACGGTTCAATAATCTATTCTGATCTCGATGCGGTTGTTTTTCGCGCGGCCTGCTGCCGTATTATTGTCGGCAATCGGCTGGGTCTCACCAAAACCTTCCTTGGATACCCTGTCGTCATCGATGCCTTTGCTGATCAGGTAGTCCATTACGGCTTTTGCCCGTTCGGAGCTCAGATCTTCGTTCGCATCTTCCTCACCCACATTGTCGGTATGTCCTTCAATCCGGATGCGGAGTCCCGGGTTTTCATTCATCAATGCTACCAGCCGGTCAAGAGTGGCGTGCGAGCTGTGGGACAGTGTCGCAGTGCGGCCGGTGAACTTAATACCAGAACCGATCGTACCGAGCGATTTGCTGACGTTTGCCGGTACTTCGGGGCAACCTTTGTTGGCTGCGATCCCTGCTACGTCAGGACAAAGATCCTCAGCGTCGGAAATGCCGTCGTTGTCCCTGTCAGATACCGGGCAGCCCTGGTTTGCTGCAATACCGGCCTGGTTGGGACATTTGTCTTCCTCATCGTTTATGCCATCGCCATCGCTGTCGGGGATCGGACACCCATTGTACTTGGCTATCCCGGCCTGGTTGGGACATTTATCCTCCTCATCGTTGATACCGTCGCCGTCGCTGTCAGGAATCGGGCATCCGTTGTACTTCGCGAGACCGAATTGGTTGGGACATTTGTCCACATCATCGGCAATACCGTCGCCGTCAGAGTCAGGTACAGTAGCGACCGAAGTCACTTCGGCGTCACGGTCGCGACCGCCGAACAGCCGCAGCTTAAGTCCAAACTGGAACGCCTGGTTATTCAGCTCCACAGTAGACAGGTGCTCGGCCCTGTTGTCCATGTCTGAAAGACCATGAATATAGCGGCCGAAAAGGGTCACCCTGCTGCGCGGGAACAGCTCAAAACCTCCAAACAGCGACAAGCTGGTCTGGTTGAAATCGGACTCCTGCGCCCTGTTGTCGTTGTCGCGCACGCCCGTCAGAAAATCGATCTGCGGTCCCGCGATGATTGCGAACTTATCGCCCGCGTTGAGTTTCAACGCAACCGGAACCGACACGTAACGGATCCGGCCATCGTTAAGCAGCATCGGAGTGGTGCTGCTGGTGAAGTACTGGTAGGAATTGTACATGAGCTGCGGTTCAATGGAGAACCTGCTTGAAAGCGGCAGGTTGAGCCAGCCGCCAAATCCCCAGCTCGCTTTCGCGTCGTACTCCACATTGGATTCGCCGGGAATTCGGAACTGGGTTATGTTGACTGCTCCAAGAACACCGCCCGAAACACCGGGACGATCCTGCCCGTTATCCTGCGCATACAGCGTAATCACGGACACAACCGACAGAACCATTAAGAGTATTCTTTTCATAAAATAGGTTTTTAGTGAAAAAATAGTTTCCTCATTGCTAAAACATTGGATCACACACGGCAGAGTTTCAAAAGTTATACCAAGGGTAATGCCGATCGTGCGCAAAAAATTCCCCTTCGGCATTCGATGCTTGCGCTCCGGGGCGAAGGCTGAAGCTTTTTCACAGGGCCGGCTTCTGGCACAATTTTAAAAATAGAATGAAGTCGAATAAGCAATACCATGAAATTTTTTATCATACGTTTTTCCTTTTTCTGTATTTCCATTTCACTCGGTGGATCCGTAATGGCGCAATCACTGCCCGCCCTGTTTCGGTCCGCGAAACAGGAAAAGCAGCTTTTTCTCCGCAATTTGCGTGCAGCCTCCGGGGATTCATCGTTGCTTCAGCCCCTCGCCCGGCACGTTGAAACAGCAGTGGACCGGATCCAGGCTTCCATTCGCGGCGATGAAACTCTTTCGCAGCTGGAAAAGGAAAAAGCAGCAAGAAGTCTCACTTTCCTGATACGCGAGCTGAACCGGACGCTTGCGCTGCGGCAACTGGATATTTATGATGTTCCTGCTACCATTGAATCATACCACCGGGTGTTGCGTGCCATCCTGCTCGAACGTCCCCTGTTGCAGCTCATGAAACCGCTTGGGGAGCGGCGCAGTCAGCTGGTCGCTGCGGCCTTTACCCAATACCGGGAGCACGAACTGCTGGATGATATAGTGGTATTCAAGCGGATGGCGAACTCGCCGGATTTCATATTGAACTTCCTCGAGGGCCGGCCGGGATTCCGTTTCGCAGACTCGCTGTTGCTGGAAGCGGCGGCTTACGACCCGGAGAAGCTGACGGCTTACCTGAGACGCAGTGGACTCATACAGGAACGGGTGCGGACTGCAAACAACCCGTATTTGCGGCAAATCCTGCAGCTTTCAGGGGAAAAGCAAGCTTCGGAGCTGCTTCCTTTTGTCAAGCTCCTCGCCGAAGACCGGATCACCGGCGAAGAAATTGTGGAATCCAGAAAGGATGTACTCCGTTATTTCCAGCTGATGGTAAATACCATGCAGGATCTGGTGAACCGCGACGAAAGTGGGGCCCTGTTCGTCCAACCCCTGCGGCGGGGACTGAAGCAGAAAGGACTGGCATTCTACGTAAACGAAATCAACAACCTGCACGACTTGCCGGAAAACACCCGGTTTGCGTCCGTAAAGGAATTGCGGCCGCAGGATCTGTATTACATTATCACGAGCTGTGGCGACGATCTTTACACCTCCAGCTACCTGGGTTTATACAAGCGGCTGATGGGTCATTTCCCGCAAAACGCCGATTCATTATTTGATATCGTGAAACACGACAACCTCAGGCCCTTTGTGCGGCTTGCAGCCAACTACAATGTGATCGCGGATTTCCTGGGAAGACTTTCCGAAGAAAAGCGGAATGAAACGCTAACGCGGTTCATTTACGGCATCGAGGCGGACGAAAATACAGCGCTGGAAAAAGCCATGGATGTTGCAGATTGCTTCACCGCAATTGCTGCCTCGCCGGGGATCAGCGCATTGTTCCAGTCCGAACTTCGGACCAACCTGGAACGCTGCCTGGCACGCAAGCAGTACCTGGGAATCCGCCTTTACATGATCCTTTCCGATTTGCTTGCCGTGGTTGTTAAAGAACAAGGTTTTGAGAGTCTCTGGGCGATCCTCGGCGATTACAACATTCTTCGGCGCCGCGACCTTGAAAACGACCGCGGTGAAATAGTGGAGCTTGTGCTGTTTTACGGTGACGAAGACGGCGTGGCTTCGTTCAACAATTTTCTTCGTTACTACGGCGACGGCAAGAAATGGAAGATAGAGAAGAACCGGAACTGGGTGACCATTCGCTCTGTCCCGGAACCTGCGGTGGTAATCTACGCCAATCAGCCGCTGGATATGGAGGAAGAGCTCGACCTGAAGGCGCAGGACAGCCTCATGGCCTATCTTGAAAGCCAGTCGCAGCAACCCGTCGTACTGATGCACCGCGGCCACAGTTACCACCTCGATAAAACGCTGCGAAGGCTGAGCCCTTCGGTCCGGCTCGCGATTTTGGGTTCGTGCGGAAGCTACAACCGGGCCATCAGTATCGCGACGATCAATCCCGATGTGCAGGTGATCGGTTCGAAAAAAACGGGAGCGAAATCGATCAACGATCCCATCCTGAACGAGATCAACCTGGATTTGCTTTCAGGAAACGACCTGATGTGGCCGGAAATCTGGAATAAACTTGAAAAAAAATTAGGGCGCGAGCCGGCGGTCCTCTCACTTTTTGCCGAATATTTTCCGCCTGGAAAAAATTTGGGGCTTTTTGTACTCAAATTGTACAATCACTATAACAGGAACGCGCCCCCGTTCATCTGAACTTTTATTTCCCAAGCCACCCTCTGCGCACAATTTCACTGTACAGATAAATGCTGAAGCGTGACGAACCCGTGCGGTTGAGATGGCTTCGATCGCTGTACAGGGAACCATCCTGCATTTCGGTGAGAAAGTCAGAACGGAAATGCACCCGGTTGTCGGCGGGCAGTCGAAGGTAGGCCTCTGTCAGCACAGCGCGCTCGCGTTGGCTGAGAAAGGCCGGCGAAAGAAAGAATACTATTCGGTTGCCACTTTTATCGGCGGCGCGGATTAGCTCGGAAGTCAGCTTTTCATAAAGTGGGTGAATGGCTTCGCTGAGCTGCTTTTTCGTATTGAGAAAACACAGACTGCTGTCGCGCATATCACCATTCTGTGGCTCGTAGCCAATTTCCTTGTACGCTGGTTTTCCCAGGCGCAGCAGTTCCTTGACGTCATCGCGCAACGGTATCTTTTTCATCAGCATACGGTCAAACAAGGGCCAGAAGATATGCCGGGTGTCGCGAAGTTTGGCGTCCCGCATTAATGGCTTGAGAGAATTCAGCACTTCCCGATCGGAGAAAAAATGCCCGTAATTTTCCGGCACGCGGGCGTTAATCACGGAAAGTTCAACTAACAATAATTTTTTGCCCGGGAAGCGGAAGAGTTTTTCGGCGAACACCTTGTTGAAGAGCATGGTGCCGGCATTCAGCCCCAGATTCCTGAACCGGTATGCGCCGGCAAGCTGATTCATGAGGGAATCATTAATGTTGCTGCGGGTGCGACTGGACCCAAGAAAATAACAGACTTCGGTTGAGTCGTGCTGAGCGGCAAGCTGATTTACACCGTCAGGGCTTACGTAGGTGAATTTTTTCAGCAGCAGGGTTGGCAGGGCGACTAAAAGGAGCGCTGCAATCGATTTCCAGATATGCGGTAATAACTGCATGGTCAGAATTGAAAGTAATAATTACTGAATACCCAGTCGGGCCCCAGGAACAGGATACCGTAAATAAGCGTCACATATACAGACCAGCGAAAAGCCAGGCTTCGATTTTCCAGATAGTTTTCCACGCCTTGGCGCTTGGCCATCCGGTAAAGCCAATCCAGCAGGAGGAACAAGATTCCATTTACGACAAGCTGAACAATGATGATTTGGGGCGTGAGTCCTCCTTCCAGCGTCGTGTGAGAAATCAGTCGTGAAGCAGTTCTTGCCGGATCAGTGGAAATAAATACAAGCGCCAGGAAGGCAGCGACGGACAAATGGTACACGATGCCCAGCGATTTTCGCAGGCGTACCGGTATGAATTCAAATCTCCACGCCCAGCGCTGTTCCGCGAGTATCCAGATGCCGTTCAACAAACCCCAGGCAGCAAACTGGAAAGACAATCCATGCCAAAGCCCTATCAGCGTAAAAGTCAGCAACAGGGAAATTTTCATCCATGATCGGGAGCTCCGGAGCCGCGCCAGCGGGAAAAATAAATAATCGCGAAACCAGTTGTTGACCGTCATGTTCCAACGGCGCCAGAATTGTTGTCTGGAGCTGGATGCCAGGACACGGGAATGAAAATTCTCAACCACGGAAATACCGAGCACCTTAGCGGCTGCGCGCGCGATGTCCACGTAAGAGCTAAATGTGCAATAGAGGTAAAAGACGAAACAAAATCCCTGAAGCCAGACATACACACCGGTGCCGTGTTTTCCCAGAACGTCCACGAGCGAACCCAGCCGTTGTGCCAGTACGAGGTTTTTGAACAGACCAATGAGTAAAAGCCTGAACGCCAGCCTGCAGTTCCCGATGGAAAAATGAAACTGCGACCGGAGCTGAAAGAAAAAATACTTCGCCCGGTGCAGCGGCCCCGCGAACAGCACAGGATAGAAAGAGAGATAAAGGAGAACCAGCGGAAAATTGCGGGCTGCCTCCACATAGCCGCGTCTTACGTCCACCACGTAACTCAGGCCGTTGAAAACATAATACGAGACGCCCAGCCACTCAAGGTAATAATTGCCGGGGCTGAATTCGAGCGGTGCAGCGGGGAACCAACCCAAAAGCGAATCCGTTTTCGCCGCGAGCAGTGGAAGCAAACAAATGAGCACAACCAGCATTCCGGCACCAACACTGATCCTGAGGTGCCTGCTTTGCCGGACTATCCGTCCCATTATGAAAATGACCCCGGAATATAGCATGAGGATAACGACCTTTTCGCCTGCCACCCACCAGTACAGCAACAGGCTCACGCCAAGTACCCACCAGGCGCGGTATCCGGGTTTTCTCAAAAAAACATAACCCGTAAGTGAAAGGAGAAGAGCAATCAGCAGGGTGAGGTAGGAAAGTGTGGGCATTGCCTGTTAGCGGTGAACGATGAGCTGTTTCAGTCCTCGCATGAAAATAGTGCGTTGCCACACAGGCGTTTCGCCGTCCGAAATGCGGTAATTGATCAGCAATTTGCATAGCGGTTTTAGCCATGTTCTTATTTCCTGGCGAGCAATGCGGGCCCCGAGGCAGGTATGTACGCCTCCGCCAAACGAAAGATGGGGGTTTTCCCGCCGATGAGGCATGATCCGGTCCGGCTCGGGAAAGACTTCTTCGTCCCGGTTTGCGCTTGCAAGTGCAAGAAACAATCTCGTGCCTGCCGGGAAAAAATAATCTTCTATTTGAGTGTCGTGCTTGCAAATACGAACTGTGTATTGGAGGGGGGCGGCGATTCGAAGCAATTCCTCAGTGACGAGCTTAATCTCTTTCTCGTCGCTGGCCAGTACAAGCTCCATAAGTTGCGGTTCGCGAAGCAGTTCGAGCAGCATGGTGCCCAGCGCGTCCTTCGTCGTTTCGAAAGAAGCCATAAATAGAATGCAAAGCAGCGAATAAATTTCGTCTTCGCTAAGCGGAGAAGTGACCGATTGATTCAGGTCGGGCATCAGCGCCACAAGTGAATTCTTGGTTCGACTACCGTTTAGGGAAATCAGCCGCTTGAATTCCGCGAAGGCCCACTCGAATTCCGAATTGACGTCGCGGTAGTCCTGTTTCGTGAGATAGAGGTCTTGCGAGACTGCGAGGCGGTGCGAAAATGTACGTAGCCGGTCGAAACCGGGATCTTCGAAACCCGCCATCTTTTTTGCAACGTAGTAGGGAATTGCTGTTGCCAGTTCCGCGAGATCGAAGCTACGACGGGAGGCGTATCGCGGAACTTCGAAATCAACAGCTTCCAGAATAAGCCCGGTAAACGGAACCTGGCGTAAAAGATTATCGGCTAATTCAACGGTGAGCGCATGTTCAATACCGTTGAGGTACATAGGCCATCGTTGAGTGCCCCGCGCCAGGAAGGGACAGCCAGTTGTGCCCAAAATAAGTTTCTCTTTGGAGGAGAAATAGCGGCTAAGGTTGGAAGCGTCGAAACCATTTGATTTGAGGATCTGCCGTATGTGTGCGTGTCGAAACAGCATCCATTCGCGGTGGATTCCTTTTTGCACTGGCTGCGACAAACGGCAAAGCCGCAAATGCTCGTAGGGATTGTCGAAATAACCGGGCGTAAAGGGATTCCAGGTTACCTTCAGTTTGGATTCCGGGTGATCCATTCGCTGAGTTTTTCGATGGTATCGTGCTCCCAAAAAACCGTCGGGTCGATCGGCCGGCCGGCGAATTTTTCCAGCTCGTATGCGAGGCTAACCATTGAAAGCGAATCCAGCTGGAACGAGTCGAATGGGACAGCGGTCTGTATTTCCTGTTCTGCGAGGCCGGTCTCTTCGGAGATTTTCCGGATCAGCCACTCGCGGATGGTTTGGTGGCTCATGCCCCAAATTTATAAAACTAAACCGTTATTCCTTTTGTAGTTGCTCACACGTGACCGGAGGCGAGCATCGCGTCGGCAACCCGCACGAACCCGGCAAGATTGGCGCCTTTTACGTAATCAATATTACCACTCGAGCTGCCGCCGTAACGAAGGCATTGCTGGTGTATATTCTGCATGATCTGGCGCAGGCGACTTTCCACTTCTTCTTTGGTCCACGACATCCGGATCGAGTTCTGCGCCATTTCGAGTCCGGATACCGCGACGCCACCGGCATTCGAAGCTTTCCCCGGCGCATACAACACGTCGTGGCTTTGAAATACTTCAATGGCTTCCGGGGTACAAGGCATGTTGGCGCCTTCAGCCACCAGCAGGCAGCCGCCGGCTACAAGCTCGCGCGCATCTTCCTCCGTTATCTCATTTTGAATTGCACAGGGCAGCGCAAGGTCGCAGGAAATTCCCCACGGCTTTTCTCCTTCGAAATAGCGGCAGCCGAAATGGTCGGCATATTCACGGATGCGCCCCCTTCTGTTATTCTTGAGATCCATCAGCCATGCCAGCTTTTCCTGGGTAATGCCCGCCGGATCGTGAATAAATCCGTTGCTGTCGGAAGCTGTTACCGGGCAGCCCCCGAACGCCAGCGTTTTTTCAATCGCGTACTGCGCCACGTTGCCGCTGCCGGAAACCACGACTTTCTTTCCACGAATCGACTCCGAACGCGTATTCAACATTTCTTCTACGAAGAAAAGAAGGCCATAGCCGGTAGCCTCGGGACGTATCAGGCTTCCTCCGTAGGCGTAGCCCTTGCCGGTAAGCACGCCATTGAATTCATTGCGCAGTCGCTTGTACTGCCCGAAAAGGTAACCGATCTCCCGTGACCCCACGCCGATATCGCCCGCGGGTATGTCGGTATCGTTGCCGATATGGTGAAATAATTCACTCATGAAGCTTTGGCAGAAACGCATCACTTCGATGTCTGATTTTCCCTTTGGGTCGAAATCGGCGCCGCCTTTTCCGCCGCCCATGGGGAGCGTGGTCAGTGAGTTCTTCAGTACCTGTTCAAACGCAAGGAACTTCAGCGTATCCAGCGTGACATCCGGATGGAAACGCAGTCCTCCCTTGTATGGGCCGATCGCGCTGTTCATCTGTACCCGGTAACCCCGGTTGACCCGATAATTTCCTTCGTCGTCGATCCAGGGTACCCGGAAGATGATGATCCGCTCGGCTTCGATCATGCGCTCCAGGATCGCTGCCTTCTTGTACTCCGAATGCTCTTCGATAAACGGTATCACCGAAAGTGCCACTTCGTATACCGCCTGCCTGAATTCAGTGTGGTGGGGATGGCGCCGCTCGACAAGCTGCATGAACTTGTCTACGGCCGTTCGTTTTGTAACCAACATAAGCTTGCTTTTGCCGTGCCGGGGGTTTCGCTGCCGGCACAGGGACATTAAATATAATAATATCCCGCCGGAAAATAGGGTGATTTCATTGAGGGCGAGTCGTAAATCGCAGGAACTCAGCTATTCCCAAGCACCCAGCGGGACCGGGTATTGCGAAGCCGGCTCAACTGTTCCACAACGGCAGTAATAGTAAACATCAGAACTATGAACACTAACAACAGCCATTCGGGCCGAATCCATTGCAACCAGAGCGATTCAATCATTATGAAAGCATGGAAAAAACCCAGCAGTCGCGCCACAAAGCCATGAGTGTACCCGGCGCCGGTGAGGCGATGATGAAGGTGCGAGCGGTCGGCTGTGAAAGGAGAACGACCGAACCAGATCCGGATCGCGAATACCCGCGCCGTATCAAAAACGGGGATCAGCACCAGTCCGAGCGCGAAAAGGGGCGCGCTTGCCAGTACGGGCTTCACCGCGAATAGGTTCACCTGCACGAGCCGGATAGACAGCACCGCGATCACGAATCCGAGAAGCATGGATCCGGTGTCGCCCATGAATATGCGCGCGGGATTAAAGTTGAAATAAAGAAAAGCCGTGACTGCTCCCGCGAGTGCAAACGCGATCAGGGCGGTGTTGCTGTCGCCCGCAAGCGTAAGAAAGAATCCAAGTGCAATAAGACTCATGAATGCGAGTCCCCCGGCAAGACCATCAATCCCGTCAATCAGGTTAAATGCATTGACCACCGTCACAATTACAAGTACCGTAAGAGTATACTGCGCGGAAATCGAAAGTTCATGAATCCCAAATAGTCCTTCAAGCGACTGGATCCTGATTCCCGAGACGGCAACGAGCAGCGCCACACCGGTTTGTACCGAGAGCTTGTATTTGGCGGAAAGGTTTTTGAGGTCGTCCATAATTCCCAGCGCGGCGAGCACTACAACGGAGAGGAAGAAACAAACCTGCTGCGTGCTCCTGACGAAAGGAAACCAGAGCATCAGCGAAACCATCATCCCCGCAAGTACGGCAAGGCCACCAAGCGTGGGAACCGGACTGGAATGTTCTTTACGGGGATTCGGAAGGTCGAGCAAACTGTGTTTTTTGACGACGCTGATCAACGGGGGCATTGCGATCAGAGAGATCACGAAAGCGGTAACGCAACACAGAATTGCCGGCTGGTAAAGGGCTGTCAGCTCGATCTGGAGGAAGTGGAGGCTTTTCATCGATAGCGGTCGGAAATAAAAATATGTGCGTTTCGGCGGAGTTGCAAGCATTTGCACTCGCAATCAGCTGCATTTTTTTCAGGAGCGTGTTGTTCTTGGGATATTTGCGAGAGCAAATCAGTAATTTCTGCAATTTGCCGGTACCATGACCGCCATTTTCTGGGTAAGCCTCGCTCTTCTGTTCTACTGCTATCTCGGGTACGGCATCCTGCTCGCGGTTTTGACGTTGCTCTCGAAACCATTTCGCAGAAGCCAATCGCAGGTCATGGCGCCGGTTCCGGTAACGCTTTTGATCTCGGCTTACAACGAATCGCAAGTGCTCCCTGCCAAGATCCAAAACAGTCGCGAGCTCGAGTATCCCGAAGGTCTTTTGCACATATTGGTGGTCACTGACGGGTCGGATGATGGTTCCGCCGATCTCGTTCGCAGCGCCGGAATTCGCGTGCTGCACCAACCCGTGCGCAAAGGCAAATATGCTGCGATTCGAAGGGCAATGCAGGAAGTGGACACCCCGCTGGTGATTCTCACCGACGCGAACAGCATGCTGAACCGGGAAGCCGTTTACCGGATCGTTCGACATTATTCCGATTCGCGCGTCGGCGCAGTGGCGGGAGAAAAGAAGATTGTTAGCGATAATAACTGGTCGGCGGTCGGAGTTGCCGAAGGGTTTTACTGGAAATACGAATCCCTGATGAAACGCCTGGATGCGCAATTTTTCAGCGTGGTAGGGGCGTCGGGAGAACTATTCTCGATCCGTACCGCGCTGTTCCATTCGCGGCGGAAAGAGGTGATCCTTGATGATTTTATCATATCCATGGATGTTTGCCTGGACGGATACCGTGTCGCTTACGAACCGGGGAGCTACGCGACTGAATTGCCTTCCCTCACCCTTGAGGAGGAGGAAAAGCGAAAGGTCCGGATCGCGGCCGGCGCGTTTGAAGCAACCGGACTTTTGGGTCGGGCACTGAATCCATTCCGTTACCCGGTTCTCAGCTTTCAGTTTTTCTCGCGCCGTGTCATGCGCTGGCTTGTTTGTCCGCTGCTGCTCCCTGTTCTGTTTGCATCCAACCTGGCCCTGGCCATACGGAGCGGTTCGCCGGTGATATTCGATTTGTTGTTCGGAGCCCAACTGGTTTTTTATGCGCTTGCAATCACGGGTTGGCAGCTGGTCCGTCTGAACCGGCGGGCGGGATTGCTCACGATCCCTTTCTATTTTTTATTCATGAATTATTGCCTTTTGCGCGGCTTTACGCGCTATTTCCGAGGCAAACAATCTCCTGCCTGGGAGAAATCACTTCGAGCAGACAAGGTGAAAGGTTGATGCGCCTGCGGTAAATTTGTTCGAAACGCCGCTTCATTACAGCTCCATCCGCCATATTATCCAGTCCTGTCGAATACCTGAAAGGCGTTGGCCCCCTGCGGGCAGACCTCCTGAAAAAAGAGCTGAACATTTTTACCTTCTTCGACCTTCTGAATCATTTTCCTTACCGCCACGTGGATAAAACACGCGTGAGCCTGATCAGCGAGATCGGTCCGGGGAGCGAGTACATGCAGGTGGCGGGAGTACTGACAAGCATCGAAACGATTGGAGAACGTCGCGGACGGCGGCTCGTGGCGGAGTTGAAGGACAGCTCCGGGATGCTGGAGCTCACCTGGTTTCAGGGAATCCCATGGATCCAAAAAATGTTGAAGCCGGGGGAATCTTATCTCGTTTACGGCCGAACCGGCTTTTTTTTAGGTCGTCCTCAGATGGTGCATCCGGAAATTGAAGTATTGAGAAAGGAGAAAGCAAGCGGCAAGGAATACCTGGAACCTGTTTACCCCACAACGGAAAAGCTCAAATCAAAGGGACTTGGAGGCAGGCAGATCGGGAAACTGACGCGAACTCTCATTTCCAGCCTGCAGCCTTCCGACCTGCCTGAGATTCTTCCAACCCGGATCATCAGGTCCCAACAGTTGATTGACCGCTTCAGTGCTTACCACCAGGCACATTTCCCCGCAAACCCGGCGCAGCATGAGGCAGCTTTGCAAAGACTAAAGTTTGAAGAACTGTTCCTTTCACAACTGCGCCTGATTCGATTGCGGGCGAGGCGACATCGCTTCTCGAAAGGAGTGGTCTTCGACAGGGTTGGTGACCTGTTTCATACTTTTTACCGCGATCACCTTCCTTTTGAGCTTACCCATGCGCAGAAGCGGGTGATTCGCGAGATCCGGGCCGACACTGCGAAAGGCGTGCAAATGAACCGGCTCCTCCAGGGTGATGTCGGCAGTGGCAAAACCATCGTTGCGGTGCTGAGCATGCTGCTCGCGGTGGACAACGGGTATCAGGCATGCCTTATGGCACCTACCGAAATCCTGGCACTGCAGCATTTTGAAAATGTAAGAAGGATGCTGGCAGACTTACCGCTGACGATTGAGCTGCTAACCGGTTCTACAAAATCCGCAGCCCGAAAAAAAATTCTCGCAGGCAGTTCTTCGGGATCGGTGCAGCTACTGATCGGAACACATGCGTTGATAGAAGAGACGGTAGGCTTCGCGCGACTGGGACTGGTAGTGATCGACGAACAGCACCGCTTCGGGGTGGAGCAACGGGCAAAACTTTGGCAAAAGTCAACCATCCCCCCCCATGTGCTCGTCATGACAGCCACACCCATTCCCCGCACTTTGGCGATGACTGCCTATGGGGACCTCGACTACAGCGTGCTCGATGAACTTCCGCCCGGACGGCAATCCATCACAACGGTGCATCGTTATGAGACCAGGCGGAGTGAAGTGATGGGCTTTCTGCGAAGTGAAATTGACAGGGGGAGACAGGTATATATTATTTTTCCGCTTATCGAAGAAAGCGCGAAGCTGGATTATGAAAACCTGATGAAGGGTTACGAAAATGTGAAGGCCTATTTCCCAGAGCCGATGTTTCGGATCAGCATGGTGCACGGGCGGCAGCCGCCTGCACAGAAGGAAACGAACATGCGCCGCTTTGTGCAGGGCGAGACACAGATTATGGTTTCCACCACGGTGATTGAAGTGGGGGTGGACGTACCGAATGCCACCGTCATGGTAATCGAAAGCGCAGAGAAATTCGGGCTTTCCCAACTCCACCAGCTGCGTGGCCGGGTGGGGCGCGGAGCCGAAAAAAGCTATTGCATCCTGCTCACGGGAAACAATCTGGGAGCCGACGCCCGGGAACGGATCGCGACGATCACCGCCACAAACAATGGCTTCGAAATAGCCGAGAAGGATCTGGCGTTGCGCGGACCGGGTGATATCGAAGGGACCCGGCAAAGCGGGCTCTTAAACTTCCGGCTTGCTAACATAGTCCAAGACAAGCCTTTACTCGAGACGGCCCGGGCACTGGCAACCGAGCTTATCGAGGAAGATACAGAGCTTGTTTCGGCAGATAATTTGCGGTTGAGAAATTACCTGGATCAACAGAAAAGTAACGTAGTGTGGAGTAAAATTTCGTAGCCGGGTTCGACGTTTATTCTTCTGTTCGGCCCGATCAGTGTCCTTCGGTTGTGAAGCGTGCATCAAAACAGCCGTAGAGCTGATTCTTAACACAAGTTTTTCAACCCCTTTCTGAGTAATTTTAGTTACTTTAATTTCAAAAGAGTTGACCCTGAAAACGTTTATACTGTTTGCTTCCTTACTGACTGCTTTTGCAACTGCTGCCCAAGGTTATAACAACATTGAATTCGTGGAGAATAAGGGTCAGTGGGACCAACGGATCCGATTCAAGGGGGAGCTCAGCTCGGGAGCATTTTTCATCCGCGACGGCGGTGTGACGGTGCTCCAGCACAATCGGCAGGATTACGACCGCGTAATGGAGCTGATCCACGGACACCAGGACCCGAATCCTCACCAGGCCGTCATTTTGCGTTCCCACGCTTTTTCTGTCGATTTTATCGGCGCCTCACCTCAAATGCGACTGGTTCCGGATAAACCCCTGCCGGGATTCAATAATTATTTCGTGGGAAACGATCCCGCCAAATGGGAAAGCAACTGCGGCGTTTTCCAGGCGATCACGCTTGAGAACGTTTATCCTGGCGTGAACGTTCGGTATTATACCGACCGGGGCACACTCAAGTACGATATCATAGTGCGACCCGGTGCCGACATCAACCGCATCGCCTTGAGGTACCACGGCGTAGACAAGCTGCAGGTGCGCAACCGCGAGCTTTCCATCACTACTTCCGTAGGGGAGCTCAAAGAATCGAGTCCGTACACTTACCAGCCCGGTCTCAACGGCAAGAAAGAGGTTGCCGCCCGCTACGTTGTAAAAGGAAATGTAGTTCGCTTCGATATTCCGGATTATGATCCGGCCAGCACGCTGGTGATTGACCCTACCATGATCTACTGCTCCTTTGCCGGAAGCACCGCCAACAATTGGGGGTATACCGCTACCTACGGCCCTGACGGAAGTACGTTTGGCGGGGGGATCGTGTTCGACAACGGATTTCCCACTACATCGGGGGCGTTTCAAACCACTTTTCAGGGCGGAAACAATACCCCGCCTTCTGACTTTCCGGTAGACATCGGCATCATCAAACTCAATCCCACAGGAAGCAACCGCGTGTGGGCGACGTATATCGGTGGTTCGGGTAACGAACTTCCGCATAGTCTTGTGGTGGACGGCCAGGGCAACGTTACGCTTGCGGGGAGAACAAACTCACCGGTGACCGGGGCGGGAGCCTATCCTGTCACGGGCGGCGCAGCAGGGATCATTGGGAGCAGCCTTCTTGACTGGGATATTATCGTGACCAAGCTAAACGCTAACGGCACCGCCCTGGTGGGATCCAAACGAATCGGCGGCAGCGGCATGGACGGCGGCAACATTACTGCGGGCAATAATGGAGCGAACTCACTCAATCGCAACTACGGCGACGCCTCACGCAGCGAAGTGATCCTCGATGGAAGCGGAAATATTTACGTGGCATCCTGCACGCAATCACCCAATTTCCCTACCGTAGGCGCGGTGTTTCAAAATACCCTTGGCGGCGCGCAGGACGGGGTGCTTTTGAAATTCAACTCCAATCTTTCGACCTGCCTGTTCAGCAGCTTCCTGGGCGGGAGCGCGAACGACGCTGCTTATGTGCTCGCAATCGGTCCGGGTGGAGATATTTTTGTTGCAGGCGGTACGGAAAGTAACGCTGCGACATTTCCGGGAAATCATTCTGGCACAGTAGGGCCGGTAAACAATGGCGGTATTGACGGTTTCGTTGCACAGGTGAGCAACAACGGATCCACGATCATCCGCTCGACATTCGTCGGGACCGGCGGCGCAGACCAGGTTTACGGGATCCAGTTTGACCGCTTCGGCTTCCCTTATGTCATGGGACAAAGCACCGGTGATTTTCCCGTGATCAACGCAGCCTACAGCAATCCGGGCGCGAAACAATTCATTGCCAAATTGCAGCAAAATCTTTCCGCGTATGTGTATTCCACCGTATTTGGAACCGCCGCGAATGTTCCGAACATTTCACCGGTAGCTTTCCTGGTTGACCGCTGCGAGAACGTGTATGTGTCGGGGTGGGGCGGCGCATTAAATGCGTACCAGAGTGCCGGCACTTTTGGAATGCCGGTGACCGCAGATGCCTATCAGCCGACCACCGACGGGGCTGACTTCTACTTTTTTGTATTGCAGCGAAATGCGACCGCGCAGCTCTACGGCAGCTTTTTCGGCAAGGACGGCGGTCTTCCTGATCACGTTGACGGTGGAACCAGCCGGTTTGATCAGAACGGAGTCATTTACCAGGGCATTTGCGCGGACTGTGGAACGGGTTCCGGAAGCTTTCCGACAACCTCGAATGCCTGGTCGCGTGTCAAGCCCAGTTCGGCGTTTTGCAACCTTGCCATGGTGAAGATCGAGTTCAATCTCGCCGGCGTGGGAGGGGGAGTCCAATCTTCGATCAACGGAGTGCCGCGCGATACCGCGGGCTGCGTTCCGCTGACCGTAGATTTCCAGGATACGATCGCAAATGCCGTAAGCTACGAGTGGTATTTCAATTACGTGCCCGGGAATCCGCCGGATCTTACCACAACAACACCGACCGCTTCCCATACGTATACTGCTGTGGGTCTCTATACGGTAATGCTGGTGGCGATTGATCCCAACACCTGCAACGTAAGGGATTCTTCGTTCACGCGCATACGCGTGGGTGATCTTCGCGCCACGGTGCAATGGCAGGAAACAAAACTGCTGCCGTGCGATTCCTTCAGCTATCGCTTCGACAATCTTTCCACCGCGCCGGCAGTCCGGCCTTTCGGTCCCCAATCTTTTGTTTGGGATTTCGGCGATGGCAGTCCGTTGCTCGTTTCGGGTCCGGGCCCGGTGTTCCACAATTTTCCTGGCCAGGGCACGTACAATGTAAAGCTTTTGCTGCAGGATACCGGATACTGCAACGCCCCCGATTCGTTGGTGCGACCAGTGAGCGTTGCCGAAAATGTGATCGCCCGGTTCAATACTTCGCCCATTGGTTGTGTACCCCACACCGCGGTGTTCGACAACAGCCAGACCGTAGCCGGACAAACCTATCAATGGGATTTCGGCGACGGTAATACGTCGACGGCATCCAATCCAACGCATGTTTACAGTGCAGCAGGAATCTACAACGTTCGCTTCATCGCGATGAACCCGAACACCTGTAACGGTGCTGACACAGCTTATTTTACGATCAGGGTCTACGATCGTCCCGTGGCTGCTTTCGGATGGGGGCCCAATCCCCCGGTTGAGAATACACCGGTAACGTTCATAAATAATTCGTCGGCGGACGCGGTCCGGTTCAAATGGGACTTCGGCGACGGAGACAGCCTGGTCACTACATCGCGACTGCCGGTTCAGCATCAGTACAACGCGACGGGAAATTTCACCGCCTGCCTGTATGCTTATAATTCGGTAGGCTGTCCCGATACGGTGTGCGACCAGGTGAGCACGATGATCGTTCCGTTGATCGATGTCCCCAACGCCTTCACCCCTCAAAGCGGGGATCAAAACAGTATCGTGATGCCGAGAGGCTACGGGATCTCGAAAATCCAGTTCATCATCTGGAACCGCTGGGGACAGAAAGTATTCGAGACGAACAGCCGCAACCAGGGCTGGGATGGAAAGGTGAACGGGGTGCTCCAGCCTATGGACGTGTACGCGTACACGCTCTATGTTGAGTTTTTTGACGGAACTAAAGCAATGAAGAAGGGAGACATAACCTTAATCCGGTAAGCATGAAGTGGATTGTTGTGATATGGATATTGGTGGGAGCGGCCTTCGTGGCGCCGGCGAAGGGGCAGGACCTGCATTTCTCGCAGTTCCTGAATTCCCCCCTGGTTACCAACCCGGCCAATACGGGCTTCATGCCGGACGGCGATTACCGGCTCGGAGTGAATTACCGCAACCAATGGTCTTCGGTAATGTCGCTGCCGTACAAAACGATGAGCGCATTCGGTGACCTGCAGGTGATGCAGAACCGCGACAACACGGGCTGGCTTGGGGTGGGCGGTGTCATCCTGCGCGACGTGGCCGGAAGCGGAAACCTGACTTCAACGAAGATTTACACTTCGGTGGCCTATCATCAAATGATCAATGCAGGCAGCCTGCTCAGTTTGGGATTCAATGCCGGATGGGCAAATAAACAGATCAACACCACCAATTTGAAATTCCCGGACCAGTTCGATGGAAAGTTTTTTGACAATCATCTGCCCACCTCCGCGGTCCTTTCCCGGAACAACATCAGCTACGTAGACCTGCAGGCGGGAATGAACTACGCCTATTTCCCTACATCAAACATGTACCTGAACGCCGGGGTGTCGGCCATGCACGTAAATCGGCCGCGGGAATCGTTTTTCGAATCGCAGGGCGGTGAAAACAGGGTGCCGGTCCGCTACACGGCATTTCTCAATGGCAGCTTTAAGCTGAACGACATGGTGATCCTGAATCCAAACATTTACGGGTCCTACCAGGCACGGTCGTATGAAATCGTGGGGGGCCTCAATGCACATTATAATTTATCGGGCGATGGAGAAAAGATTCTCATTGGCGGATTGTACTATCGTCACGGCGACGCGATCGTTCCCATGCTGGGCGTAGGACTGAAGGATTACACCTTCACTTTTACTTACGATGTGACCATGTCCACACTCAAAGATTTCAACAACAGCCGGGGAGCTTTTGAGTTTTCGCTTATCAAGCAGGGTATCGTAGACAGGTACCAGGGCAACCGCCGCGAATCCATGTGCCCTTCATTCCGTGCTTACTGATGAGGAACAGGTTTGTTCAATTCTTCCGATTTTTACAGGACTCATGAATGTGCCTCTTTCCAGGAAGTCAATTTCCGCTGCCGTCGGCGAGGCGTTGCGCAAGATTGTGGGCAATTCTTTTGTATTCGCCGACGACGAATCGCTGGAACGGTACGGACGCGACGAGACGGAAGACTTGCATTATGCGCCCGATCTCGTGGTGAAGCCCCGCACCCCCGAAGAAATCAGCGAGATTTTAAAGCTGTGCAACCGTGAAAAGATCCCGGTTACTCCCCGCGGCGCGGGCACGGGACTAAGCGGTGGGGCTTTACCGCACCTGGGGGGCGTCGTGCTTTCCACCGAGCGGATGAACAGCATCCTTCACATTGACGAGCGCAATTTGCAGGTTACCACCGAACCGGGTGTTATCACGGAAGTGCTCCAGGGGGCACTTAAGGAAAAAAATCTTTTCTATCCACCCGACCCAAGCAGCCGCGGCTCCTGTTTTATCGGCGGCAATATTGCCGAAAACAGTGGGGGACCGAAAGCCGTAAAGTATGGGGTGGTGAAAGACTATGTGCTGAACCTGGAAATAGTATTGCCAACCGGTGAAATCATCTGGACCGGGGCGAATGTGCTGAAGAATGCGACCGCGTACAACCTGACGCAGCTGGTTGTCGGAAGCGAAGGGACGCTGGGTGTGGTCACGAAAATAGTGCTGAAGCTGCTCCCGTTGCCGAAGCACGATCTGCTGATGCTCGTCCCCTTCAACTCGGCGGAAAACGCCTGTGCTTCCGTAAGCGCGATCTTTCGCGCAGGATACATTCCGAGCGCGATGGAATTCATGGAGCGAGACGCGCTGGAGTGGGTTTCGCGGTTTGTGGATTCTACCGTGGTAAAAATAGCTGACGATGTGCAGGCACATCTACTCATTGAAGTAGATGGGAACAACCCCAGCGTGCTGATGGAGGACATTGAAGGCATAGCTGTCATCGTGCAGGAATATGGTTGTGGTGAGATCCTGTTTGCGGAAGACGCGCAACAAAAGGCGGAGCTCTGGAAAATGCGGCGAAGGGTAGGGGAGGCGGTGAAATCACACTCCATATATAAAGAAGAAGATACCGTGGTCCCGCGGGCGGAGTTGCCGGTGCTTTTGCGAGGCGTGAAGGAAATCGGCAGGAAGTATGGGTTTCATTCCGTCTGCTACGGCCACGCGGGCGACGGCAACCTGCACGTCAATATCATTCGCGGCGACCTGAGCGAGGAGCAATGGAACGGTTCCCTGAAGCAGGGCATTCGCGAGATCTTTGAGCTGACCCGCAGTCTCGGCGGTACGCTGAGTGGCGAACATGGCATAGGGTTGGTGCAGAAGGAGTACATGGATATTGTTTTCGACAACACACAGATGCGGCTGATGAAGGAAATTAAAAGGATCTTTGACCCGAATAATATTCTGAATCCCGGAAAGATTTTTCCGGACAACTGAAAAAGACCTGCAATTATGAAAAAGCTTTTGCTCGTTCCTGCCCTGCTGCTGCTGCTCTCCGCTGCGGCACAGGACGAGGAGAACAAGGAAGAAGAAAAGAAAGGCTTTAAGAAAGAGAACCTGTTCACCGGGGGAAGCATATCGCTTGCCTTTTACAACAACACTTTTCTGATCGGTGCCAGCCCGGTGTTCGGGTACAGTGTGACGAAGTGGATTGACGCCGGCATCGTGGTAAATTACAATTACACTTCGTACCGCGATTACAATTTTGTGTTCAACGACAAGCTGCGCCAGACTTTGTACGGGGGCGGCACATTTGTAAAAATCTACCCTGTGCGGTTTCTTTTCGCGCAGGGCCAGGCGGAATACAATTTCATCCGTCAGAAATTCATTCCCAACGTGGGTTCGCCCCAGACCTACCGGGTCGAGGCCAGTAGTCTCCTGGTGGGAGGCGGATATACGACGGGCCGCTATGGGCCGGGCGGTTCGCCATTTTTTTATGTATCCATCCTGGTGGATGTGGGCAATAGCGCGAATTCACCGTACAAGGATGCGAACGGAAGGGTGATTCCCATCATTCGCGGCGGAATCCAGATTCCGCTTTTTCAAGGGGATAAACGCCGTTAATCGAGGTAAGAAAACAAGTCTTCGGGCTGGTGCAGGATCACCAGTCGCTTTGTGGTCTGCTCGTACAAAAATCCCTCTTTCTTCATCAGTTCTATATGGGCGATCAGGTGGTCGTAAAAACCGCCCGAGTTGAGAATGAAGATCTGCTTGTCGTGAATCGAAAGCTGGTTCCAGGTGAGGATCTCGAAGAATTCATCGAGAGTACCAAAGCCGCCGGGCAGGATAACTGCTGCGTCCACCAGGCTGTAAATGTTTTTTTTCCGCAAATGCATATCGTCTGCAACGATCAGCTCGGTGATGCCCTGGTGCTGGCGTTCCCATTCGAGCAGCATCTTGGGAATAATGCCCGTTACCTTCCCGTTGTGGGTGATCACTGAGTCGGCGATGATGCCCATCAGTCCCACGTTGCCCCCGCCATAGACCAGCGTGATGCCGTGTTCGGCGATCAGTCGCCCGAGCTCTTGCGCGTGTTCGCGATAGAGTGCGTTATTGCCCCGTTTCGAGCCGCAGAAAACGGCGATGCGTCGCGCCTGCATAGATGACAAAATTGGGGGAAAGGGATAACAAATTTGCCTATCTTCAAAACCTTTTCGGACCGAAATTGCGCACATGAACTCAACTACCCTGCTCATTTTCGTTCTCGGCTATTTCGTGCTGCTGCTCGTAGTGGCCTGGTACACTTCCCGCAATGCGAACAATGAATCGTTTTTTATCGGCAACAAGCGCTCCAACTGGATGTTGGTGGCTTTCGGCATGATCGGAACTTCCCTTTCGGGAGTCACTTTTGTTTCCGTGCCGGGTACTGTCGGAGGGGCGGGCTTTGCCTATTTCCAGGTGGTGATAGGCTATTTCATCGGTTATATCGTGGTGGCTTTCGTGCTGCTGCCGCTCTACTACCGCCTGAACCTAACGTCCATTTACAACTACCTGCAGCACCGTTTTGGGATGACGTCTTATAAAACCGGGGCCATGTTTTTCATTATTTCCCGGGTGCTGGGGGCCACCGCGAGGCTGTATCTCGTGATTAACGTGCTGCACCTTTTTATCCTGAGAGACCTGAACATTCCATTCGCGGTCACCACGTTCGTAATCCTGCTGATGATCCTGCTTTACACCTTCGAAGGTGGAGTTAAGACCATCGTATTTACCGACACCCTGCAAACGACGTTTATGCTGCTCGGACTGGTGATCTGTATCGTATACGTGATGAACAGCATGGGCTTTTCGCTCGGCACCACGCTCAGCGAGCTTGATAACCGGGGGCTGACCCGGATCTTCAACACCGATGCCAACCATCCTGCATTTTTTCTGAAACACATCATCGGCGGCATGTTCATCACCATCACCATGACCGGAATGGACCAGGAAATGATGCAGAAAAACATTAGCGTGAAAACGCTGCCCGATTCGCAGAAGAACATGATGACCTTCACCGTGATTTTAGTGATCGTGAATTTCCTTTTCCTGCTCATGGGGGGTTTGCTGTATCTCTATGCTTCCACGCAAAATATCAACGTACCGGCGGATGACCTGTTCCCAACAGTGGCATTGCACCATATGGGCACCATCATACCCATCATTTTCGTGATCGGCCTGATATCCGCGCTCTTCCCGAGCGCCGACGGTGCACTCACTGCGCTCACCTCTTCGTTCTGTATTGATATTCTCGGATTGAAACGGAAATCGGCAGTGAACTCGGGCACCAGCATACACGAAAAGGAACGGATCCTGGCGGAAGAGGAACGGGCCAAGCGGCGCACCCGGCTTGCCGTTCATTTCAGCTTCGCCATCATTTTCTTTTTGGTGGTGATGGGTTTCAAGTGGATTGACAACAAATCCATCATCGACGTCATATTGAAGGTGGCGGGCTTCACCTACGGGCCGCTGCTCGGACTGTTTGCTTTCGGCATTCTTACGAAACGCCAGATAACCGACCGGCTGGCGATTTACGTCTGCATCGCCGCCCCGCTGCTGATCTGGGGAATAGACTTTATTAATAATATTGAATGGTACCAGAAGCAGTTCCATTTCTCCGGCGCCTGGATCGATTCGATCAAATCGGTGTCGCAATCAATCTTCGGGAATTTCAAAATCGGGTACGAACTGCTTATTTATAACGGCCTGCTTACTTTCCTGGGGCTTGCGCTCATTTCACGGAAACGGTAAGAGCGATGGCTGAAGACACTTCATTCAACCTCGTCCATCCCGATGCGGAACGCTACGCCGAAATGCTCAGCAGTCCCGAAGACGCGCTGCTGGCAGAAATTGCCGAATTCACGAACCGCAACCACCCGGAAGCGATCATGCTCAGCGGTCACCTGCAGGGTAAAGTACTGGAGATGATCAGCTGGATGATCCGGCCCCGGCGGGTGCTTGAGGTCGGAACATTCACCGGATACAGCGCGCTTTGCCTGGCACGAGGACTCGCACCCGATGGAATGTTGCACACCATTGAGCTGAGGGAAGCGGACGCCGACATCGCAGAGGGTTATTTTCGCCGATCCTTATTCAGGGAAAAGATAATTTTGCACCGGGGCCCTGCGTTAGAAGTGATACCAGGGCTTGGGGAAACATGGGACCTTGTGTTCATAGATGCGGATAAGGCAGGGTACATTGAATATTTTAACCTTGTTTTTCCCAAACTCAGGACAAACGGGTTTATTTTAGCAGATAATGTATTTTTCCACGGCCATGTTTTGGCCGCGGAGCCAAAGGGCAGTAATGCCCGGGCAATCCGTTCCTTTAATGAATATATCCGTAACCGGGAAGACATTGACAGCGTCGTTTTGACCGTAAGGGACGGCCTTTACCTGATCCGGAAATTGTAAAAACATCCCATGCAAAACCTCAAAACATTGTTCCTGGTCTGCTTTTCAGCGGTCGCTCTCATTGGGAGATCACAGGATCCTACAGCGATCCAGACGTACATCAGCACCTACAGAGATCTTGCGATCCTGGAAATGGAACGCACCGGGGTTCCCGCGGCCATTAAACTGGCTCAGGGCATCCACGAGACATCAGCGGGTACCAGCGTACTTGTGCTGAAATCGAACAATCATTTTGGCATCAAGTGCAAAGCCAACTGGAACGGCGAGTCTGTTTCGCACGATGACGATGCCCGGGGGGAATGTTTTCGGAAATACCCATCCGCAGAACGTTCGTACCGCGATCATTCCGATTTCCTGAGAAACAGCGAGCGCTATGCCTTTCTCTTTCAGCTCGATCCCACCGACTACGAAGGCTGGGCGCGAGGATTGAAGAAAGCGGGCTACGCCACCAACCCGAAATACGCCCAGGTCATTATCCGCATCATTGAACAGTACGGCCTGCAGGATTATACGCTCATTGCGCTCGGGCGAAAACCGCGCAACGACCAGAAAGATTTGGTTTCGGTGGCGACCACCCTGATGCCGGTTCAAACGCACACGCAGCCGGTCACGGCCGTGTTTGCCGAAACCGAGGAACAAAAATCAATTGTAAAAGAGCAGAAGCCGGTAATAAGGGATGAACCCCAATACCCCGCGACAGAATTCCGTATCAACGAAACGCGGGTGATATTTGCAAGAAAAGGGACCTCATTTCTCGCGATAGCGGAGCAATACCAGGTTCCACTGGCACGGATATTTGAATTTAACGAGCTTTCTCCTGCAGAAACCGTGGACCGCGACCAGCTGATTTACCTGCAACGCAAGCGCAAGACGGGAAACACCGAGTTTCATATCGTTCGGGAAGGCGAGAGCCTGCAGGATATTGCACAGCTCGAAGCGATCCGGCTGGAATCACTGCTCGAATTGAATCTTCTTCAAAAACAACAGCGGCCAGCCGTTGGCGAAAGACTTTTTCTCCGCAGCAAAGCCCCCGTTGCGCCCATGCTTGCAGCACAGAAACCCACGCCCTCTGCCCCGGTCTTCGCGTACAGCCGGCCACCGCATGAAAACAGCGACCCGAACTATGTGGTCTGCACCGTGCAGGCAAAGGAAACTATTTATGCCATTGCGCGCCGCTTCGGCGTGAGCATCGGGGATATTGTAAAATGGAACCAGCTGGAAGGGCACGATCTCAGGGTGGGACAGCAGCTTAAAATTTATAAATGATACCGCATGCCGGTCATCATTGTCCACGATAAGTCGTTCGAGACCTACCTTTCGGAAAAGCAGATACAGCAGCGTGTGCGGGAAATGGCGGAAGAAATTAACCGTGATTACCAGGGGCGCCGTCCGCTCTTTATCGCTATCCTGAACGGCTCCTTCATGTTCGCCGCCGACCTTTTCAAGCACCTCACCGTTGAAGCCGAAATCTGCTTTATCAAGCTCGCTTCCTACAAGGGAATGAAATCTTCCGGCAAGGTGCTCACTTCAATTGGTCTGGAGGAAGATATTTATCAGAAGGACGTAATCATCGTGGAGGACATCGTGGATACGGGAAAGACGCTGCACAAATTTCTTCCGAAGCTCCTGCACCAGCAGCCCCGTTCGTTGAAGATCGCCGCACTGTTGCACAAGTTCGACGCCACCGAGTTCCCGCTCACTCTCGATTATATCGGCTTCCGGATCCCGAACAAGTTCGTTGTGGGATATGGCCTTGATTATGACGGGCTGGGCCGCAACCTGAAGGAAATCTACCAGTTGGTTTGAGCGGCAGGCTCTCCGGCTTTTTTTGTAATTTTTCATATTCAAAAGCCCCCGTTGAAGACTGCCTGTCACATTCTGATCTTCCTCCTTGCCGCCGGCAACAGTACCGGGCAGCAATATTACATCCGCGGCGAAGTAAAAGACGAGGCAGGCAACGTGCTTCAGAATGTGATCATTCTGCAAAACCGCACAGGTTATGTTTTTCGGACCGGGTCGATGGGGACCTTTGGCATCATCACCAACCAGCAGGTTGATACGCTCAGTTTTTCGAAGGATGGATACCACCGGGAAAGCCTCGTAGTCAATTCGGATAAATATGTGAGCGTGAAGCTGAGATTAAAACCTGCCGGGACCACCCTGGTGCGGCGGGACAAGCTGGTATCCCTTACGCGCAACCTGGAGCGGGCGGAACAAAAAACATGGTTCGCCGGTGACGAGACGTACGCTAGCCTGGTGGAGAACCGGTTTATCAGCGCACAGCGATATCCTGTGACGGGAATGGCGCTCAACGTGGATCGCGCCTCGTACAGCAACATCCGAAGGTTCATTTCACTCAACTCGCTCGTTCCGCCCGATGCAGTGCGCATTGAGGAAATGCTAAACTATTTTAACCTGAGTTACCGGCAGCCGGACGCCGCAAACGTATTTCAGGTAAACACCGCCCTCAGTCAATCGCCCTGGGACCAGGAGTCGCAGCTTTTTTACGTGAACCTTTGTTCCCGCAAGCTGAATCTGGACTCACTTCCGCCCAGTCATCTCGTTTTTCTCATCGACGTATCCGGCTCCATGGACATGCCGAACCGCCTCCCCCTGATCAAGTCGGCTTTCCGTATTCTGGTAAATAATCTTCGCGAGAAAGATTCTGTGGCGATCGTGGTATATGGCGGAACTGTCGGCGTGATGCTGAATACTACCAGCGGCGCGGAAAAGGAAAAGATCCTGCACGCTATCGACGAGCTGACCCCGGGCGGGTCAACCCCAGGAGAGTCGGGGATCCGGCTGGCTTACAGCCTGGCGCGAAATCATTTTATTGAAGGCGGCAATAACCGCGTGATCCTCGCAACCGACGGTGATTTCAACGTGGGTTTGAAAACCGAAACCGAGCTGGATGAGCTGATATCGCAGCAACGGGAGTCAGGGATTTATCTCACATGTCTCGGTGTGGGAATGGGGAATTACAAAGATTCGAAGATCCAGACGCTTGCCCGCAAGGGGAACGGCAACTTTGCCTATATCGACAACTTCAGGGAAGCCGAAAAAGTTTTGCTCCGCGAGTTTACACAAACGCTGTACGCGGTGGCCGACGATGTGTACATGAACGTGCATTTCAACCCGGAATACGTAAAAGAATACAGGCTGATCGGGTTTGACAATAAAGTCGGAGCGTTGAAAGATTCACTCACCATATTGGAAGGCGGAGAGATCGGTTCGGGTTATTCGATGCTGGCCCTGTTCGAGATTCGTCCGACGGAACTGAACAAGGGCGCGATACGCGATAATTTCACATCGGGAAAATTTGCGGAGATCCTGGTCGAGTACCAGCTTCCCAACGATCGACGCGAGCTGCAATACCGCCACGCCTGCCGCTTCAATTATGTTCCCTTCCACGAGCTCGACCGCAATTACCAGTTCGCCTCCGCTGTTGCCATGTTTGGTGCGCTATTGCGATCTTCCCCCGCCGCAAGGAATTTTGGCTGGAATGACATTATTGCGCTTGCAGGCGAAACCTGCAGCCGCACAGATCTCCTGCAACAGGAATTTATTACACTGGTGCAGCAGGCCAAAAACCTCTACACGAAAGTCAAGAAGAAACGTGGAGGACCCGAGGAACATTGATCAGGAGAACATCTCCCGGATCTTTTCGAAGAAGCTTTTCTGATTCTTGTCGGGATGTGGCTTAAAATTTGGCGACCGGCTGAGTTTCTCAAGCATCGCCTTTTCCTCGTTGCTCAGATGCTGCGGCGTCCATACGTTCACGTGGACAAGCTGATCGCCTTTTTCATAGGAATTCACCGCAGGAAATCCTTTCCCTTTCAGCCGGAAGATGCGGCCGCTCTGGGTCCCCGGAGGGATCTTGATCTTCGCGCGACCATCGATCGTCGGCACCTCCACCTGCACTCCAAACACGGCATCCGTGAACGAGATGTGCAGATCGTAAGCCACGTTGAGGCCGTCTCGCTGCAGTTCCTTATGCGGCTCCTCCTCGATCAGTATGATCAGATCCCCGGCAGGGCCACCCCGTTCTCCAGCATTGCCGCGGCCGCTGATGTTAAGCTGCATTCCTTCCTGGACCCCCGCAGGAATCTCGATGGTAACGGTTTCTTCTGCATACATGCGTCCTTCGCCTTTGCAGTTGGTGCATTTTGCCGTAATCACGGAACCCTCTCCATTGCAGGTAGGGCAGGTGGTCACCGTCTGCACCTGTCCAAGAAACGTATTCTGCACGCGGCGAACCTGTCCGCTTCCACCGCAGGTGCTGCAATTCTGCACGCTGCCCTTGTCGCGTGCGCCGTTTCCCCCGCAGGTGGTGCAGACAACATATTTTTTTACCTTGACGTGTTTGGTTACTCCGCGTGCGATCTCCTCGTACGTCAATTTTAACTTGATGCGAAGGTTGCCTCCGCGGACGCCGCGCCCCCGCTGAGCACCTCTGCCGCGCTGCCCGCCAAAAAACCCCCCGAAAAGATCTTCGCCGAAAATATCCCCGAACTGGCTGAAGATATCTTCCATGTTCATGCCGCCGCCGCCAAATCCCCGGCCGTTGCCGCTTACGCCGGCGTGGCCGTACCGGTCGTACTGCGCTTTTTTATCCGCGTCGCTGAGCACTTCATAGGCTTCTGCCGCCTCCTTGAATTTTTCTTCGGCAGTCTTGTCTCCGGGGTTGCGATCGGGATGATACTGCATCGCCACCTTACGGTAAGCTTTTTTGATCTCATCCGCAGCGGCGCTTCGGCTCACACCCAAAACCTCGTAATAATCTCGCTTTGCCATTGTTGCTCTCCGACTATGAAGTTTTACTTTCCGACTATGACTTTAGCGTGCCGGATGATTTTGTCATTAAGGTAATAGCCTTTCATTACTTCGTCGACTACCTTATTCTTCTGGTCTTCCGACGCGGCCGGCAGTTCGGTCACGGCCTCATGAAGATCGGGATTGAATTCCTGATTGATCGTCTCCATCGGCTTCAGTCCCCTTGCCTGGAGCACGTTCCTCAGTTTGGTAAATACGAGCAACACGCCCTGCCGCAGTTGCTGCGCGTCGTCGCTGTTTTCAAATTGCTTTTGCGCGCGGTCACAATCGTCGAGCACATCGAGCAGATCGGTGATCACCTCACGCCCGGCAGTCTGGATCAGTTCCAGGCGCTCCTTCGCGTTTCGCCTTCTGAAGTTATCGAATTCGGCAACCTTGCGCAGGTATTTATCCCTGGTTTCCTCCAGTTCAGCTTTGAGCTTTTCAATCTCCGCCTGATCCACCGGCTCGTTCAGGTGGGTCATCCCGCTCAGGTTCTCATCGGTGTTAATGTCCATGCCGGCGCTGTTCTCCGCGTCATCCGGGGGTTCCTTCCGGTATTCTTTTTCTGCCATTTTTTGCAAATTTTTTCTCCTCCCCGCTTGCGGGGCGTGCAAAGGTAAGGCTGTCAATAATACTGCCAAGGCGGGAAATAAGGCCAAAATGACCCCCGTCCCGGATTTCCGGCTGACATCATTGTCTAAGAAAACAGACATTTGTCTCCACACGAAATGAAAGTCGTTTTAAGAAAAAGAATTTCCACCCGCATTCGGGACGGCCATCCATGGATTTTTGCCAACGAGGTGGATCTCGTTGACGACAGTGTGCAACCGGGAGATGTGGTGGATGTTTTCACCCATGATGAAAAATTCGTAGGCCGCGGTTATATGAATCCTGCGTCTCAGATTCCGGTCCGCCTGCTTACGCGCGACCCGAAAGTCGAAATCAACGAACAGTTTTTTCTCGACCGTATCCGCGAATGCTGGGAATACCGCAGGAAGCTGGGCTATGTGGAGAATTGCCGGCTGGTGTTCGGGGAAGGTGATTTCCTCCCTCAACTGATCATTGATAAATTCAATGACTATTTCGTGGTCCAGACGCTCGCCGTCGGGATCGACCGATGGAAGCCTGCAATCGTAAGGGCGCTTGAAACAGTTTTTTCCCCGAAAGGAATTTACGAGCGCAATGATGTGCCTGTGCGCGAGCTGGAAGGGCTTGCCCAACAAAAAGGATTTCTTTCGGCCCCCTTCGATCCGAAAATCATTATCCACGAACACGGGCTCCGGTTTCACGTAGACCTGGAAAATGGACAAAAGACAGGTTTTTTTCTGGACCAGCAGGAAAATCGAAAGGCGATTGCCTCGATTGTTCGCGATGCCGATGTACTGGGAGCATTCACATACACCGGTAGCTTTGAGCTGCACGCGGCGCATTATGGGGCCCGGTCGGTGCTCGGAATCGACATCTCCGAAAACGCGGTCGAGCAGGCAAGGCGCAATGCCGAGCTCAACAATCTGGGCGGCATATGCAGATTCGAGATTGCAAATGCCTTTGACGTATTGAAGCGCTGGTCGAAGGAGGGAAACCAATTCGATGTGGTCATGCTGGATCCGCCGGCGTTTGCAAAAAGCCGCGAGACGATTCAAAAAGCGGTGACGGGTTATAAAGAAATTAATCTGCGCGGGATGAAGATCATTCGGCCGGGAGGGTTTCTCGTCACTTCATCGTGCACCAGCCTGATTACTCCGCCGCTGTTTCTTGAAATCATCCAAATGGCAGCAAAGGACGCGCGGCGAAGATTGCGTCAGGTAAGTTTTCAAACGCAGTCGCCGGATCATCCTGTTGTACCGGGTATTGAGAATACGCATTACCTGAAATTCCTGATCGTACAGGTACAATAAGGACTGCGCAACCAGTGCGGTCAATTCAATTCCCAGTCATGAAAAAGCTAACTGCTGCACGCAAAGCAGGTGTCATCGGGACACCTGAAACTTCCCGGACTCCACAATCTTGCCGGTCTGATCTTTCAGGTGATAGATGTATACGCCGCGGTTAAACTCAGCAAGGTCCACCGTAAGCTTTTGGCTGACAGCAGGGGATTCATACATCTTTTTGCCGAGGAAATTATATACCTGAATCGTATAGGTCCTGACGGCCCCGGAACGCTGCAGGTCAAACGTAACGTATGAGGTCGCCGGGTTGGGGTACAACCTGATGATCCTATCTGCACCATCCGATATGGGACCGGGCGTAGTTTGCCCTTGCGAGTGGATGGTTGTCAATAGAATAATGGATAGTATTAGTAAAATTCTTCTCAACGAAACAAATTTACTTTTATTATTCGAAAAATAGGCCGAATTTTTTTATTCGGCAAGGTAAAATCCCTCGTATTTACACGATACTGTTTATCAATACATTGCGGCATGATTTGGAGATTCAATTAACCAAATTTTTTGTTTCAGTTTAACGGCTGGTTACGCGTCGGTTTTAAAGGGCAGGCGGGCACGGCCGCAGGAATATGTGAATAAATCAGAACCGTCAAGTCTGCTCCTGTCTCTACCTTGGCAGCGTAAGTTTTCCACTTTCTAACCAAAACACCGGCTTATGCCCCGTTACATTACAGAATTCATCGGCACATTTTTCCTCGTACTGGTCATTGCCCTTACCGGCGATCCGCTGGTTATCGGAGCGGTTCTGATGGTCATGGTTTTCGCCGGAGGCCACATTTCCGGCGCACATTACAACCCTGCTGTGACGCTTGCATTGCTAATCCGAAAAAAGATCTCGGCGGGCGAAACCCTCGTCTACATTGGTTCGCAGCTCGCGGGCGCGCTTGCTGCTGCGCTCGTGTTCAGTTTGTTTGAGGAACCCGCGGTGGCTGCAACACAGGTGCTCGACACTCCGAAGGCGCTGCTCGCAGAAGTGTTCGGGACCTTTGCCCTTGCTTACGTGGTGCTGAATGTGGCGACCGCGCGTGGAAACGCAGGCAACAGCTTTTACGGACTCGCGATCGGATTTACGGTGTTCGCAATGGCTTCCGCTTTTGGCAGCTATTCGGGCGGAGCCTTCAATCCCGCCGTGGCGGTCGGCGCCTCTGTGCTGAAGGTCTTCGCGTGGAAGAATTTCTGGATCTATCTCGTGGGTTGTTTCGGGGGCGCTGCGATCGCAGCGGTAGCGTTTCTTTTCTTGAATCGCGAGGATAAACCCGTTCCGCCGCTGCCGCGGGAAAATTGATCAGAATCTCGGGCAAAGCCAGCCATCGCGGCTGCGTCTCACAAAGCCGATGTAGCAGACTGACAGCTCAAAGCCCCCGCGCCCATAGCTCGAAGGTTTCAGCTTGGAAATGTTCACGTCGTAGCTGAATGCAACGGAAAAAGGAGTATAGTCAAGCTTGATTACTGGTATCAGCGCATCGTTCCACCGAAGGAAAGCCCCGGCGTGGAGCGTGTAGGCTGGTGATTCCAGATTGTCGTCGAGCTTCAGTCCATACATGGCGCCGGCAACGGTCTCCCTGAACCCTCCCTGCATCGATTGATCGGCTTGTATCGTGAGGTAGGAATATTCAGTTACAGCAAACTTCAGTCCCCCGGAGAAAACCCATTTCGGGGCCAGCTCAATCGACGGATCCCGGTAAAACGAATGGTTTGGGCGATTGAAATGGTGATAGGCCGCACCCAAATAATAATTGTTGTTTGGATTGCTTCCCAGGTTTGAATTGAAGCTCATCCCTACACTGCCGTCCAGATAGCTGAACTGGGTTTGTGTCAGACTCTCTCCGTCGCCGCCGCCGTCGTACTGAGTGTTTGTGGTCATCTTTGAACGGTCAAAGCGCCGCTGCACCCAACCGCCCATGAATCCAAGGGAAAGGTACCGGTTTTCATCAGGGCTCAGGGATTTGTGGTAGTTGAGGGCCGGCAAAACATGCGTAGTTGTCCAGCCAATAGTACCGGCCCGGTCGTACAGCACTTCGAGGCCGGTGGTAATGAAATCATCTCCTTTCCCGATCGGCATCTTGTATTCCGCGTTGATCGACCCGGTGCGATACGCATTCGTTACGCTGTTCCACTGGTCGCGATACACTCCCTGCACGCGGATATCGCCGGTAAAGATTCCCGCCAGCGAGGGATTCCGCCAGAGAGGAGCTTCGAAAAACTGGGAAAAATGGATGTCCTGGCCTGCGGTAGGCCTGCTGCAACAAACCAATTCCGCTATCAGCGCCAGTTTCAATATGTAATTCCGTTTGTTCATCATAGTATCAATGCGATGTTTCCATTCAGTCGGATGAGTTCCCCGTTCTCGCAGAATACCTCGGCCTGGTACACATACACATCGGCCTGGGGTTTACTGCCCTTGTAAGTTCCGTTCCAGCCTGACGACGGATCATTCACAGGAAAATCTCTCCGTTCGAATACAACCTCGCCCCAGCGGTTGAATATTCTGAGCAGCTGTACGCGCTGGAGCCCGCTTCCGCGCGGGTAGAATACGTCGTTGCTTCCGTCGCCGTTCGGCGAAAACGTGTTCGGAATAAACAGGTTTCCACTCTTGCAAACCACGGTTACATTCACCGTCCCCACATTGCTGCAGCCATTGGCATCGGTAAAGAAGACCTGGTAGCGCGTATTGAAAGATGGACTCATGTCGGGTGTCGGGCAGTTGGCGCAGCTGAGGCCGGCAGAGGGCGACCAGATCCAGCTTACTGTATTTGGAGAATAAGTGGCCGGCAGCGTGACCGAAGTTCCGTTCTGTATGGTCAGCTGTCCCGGCATTGCAACCGTGGGCAACGGGTTCACCCGGATCGACTGCACGCTGCTGTCGGCGCAGCCGCTGCTGTTGACGGCAATTGCGTTCAGCGTGAAGGTTCCAACGGTGGAGTATACCTGGGGTGCGGGAACTTGCTGCGTAGAGCTGCTTCCATTCGGGAAAGTCCAGCTCCAGCTTACTGCCGAAGTATCGGGTTGCAGGAAAATACCGGAGTGCTGGGCCGATGAGTTTACGCATACAGCAGTATCGCCCACAATATCGATCACGGGGCTCGCTACAACGCGCACCAGGTTCGGCTTCGTTGCGGTGTCGCGGCAACCCGACTGCGTCACAATCGCCAGCTGAACGCTGTACAATCCGGGTGAGCTGTAAAAATGCGAAGGATCGGAAAGGCTGGAGCTCCCGCCGTCGCCGAACGACCAGCTGTAACCCACGATCGGGTCGTTGTATGTGGTGGAATCAATAAATCTGACCGTGGCCACATCGCAGAACAGGTCGTTGTCTACTCCGAAGTTTGCGTCGGCGCCAATCACATTCACGGTATCCGCGCCCTGCAAGGGTATGATGCAACCGGTCGGATCTTCCATGATCAGCTTCGGCAGGAAATTGCCGTAGGTGGTGTATGTATGTGCGATCGTGTTGCTGTTCGTAATCACCGTGGTCCCGTCACCGAAATCCCAGAGGTAAGTTTGCATGGGCCCGGGTGAGAAGCTGTTCATCGTCACTGTGAGGGGACTGCATCCCGCACCGGGGGAATAGGTGATTCTCGACCCGGCGGTGTCGTAAAGGGTCACGGTGCGGAAAATTGAATCGGCACAGCCGGCGAAATGCGTCGCAACCAGCTTGACGGTGTATGTCCCGGGCTGTGAATAGTAGTGTACCGGATCGCGCAGGTTCGACGTGCCCTGTCCGGCGCCAAAGTCCCAGTATGACCAGTAAAAGTTTGAGGAGGTATTGGTAAACTGTACTTCCAGGGGGATACAGGAGCCGACGGAGTCGCTCATTGTAAAATTGGCCACAGGCTGATCTACACGGACATATTGATTTCGAATAAGCGAATCCGCGCAGCCGTTGTCGTCTACGATCACAAGCTTAACCGTGTACAAACCCGCAGCCGTATAACTGTGTACCGGGTTGGTGAGCGTGGAAGTGTTTCCATCGCCGAAATCCCAGAAGCTGGTGAAGCCGCCCGAAGGTGCGCTGTAGTTGCCGAAAGCTACACCAGCCCCTGGACAGCTGACGGTGTCGTTTGAGATGAAATAAGGGACGGGGTCGGTGGTGATCACAATATTAGGCTGCGTGATGCTATCGATACAACCCGCTGCGTCGGTGACGGTAAGCGTCACGGAGAAAGTATCAGCGGTGAGATAAGTATGCTGGTAGGGAGGACCCGAAAAATTCTGGATCGTGCCGTCGCCGAAATTCCAGTTCCAGTTGACGATGCTGTTGATGCCGTCCGGAACCGAAAGGTCGTTGAATGTTGTTGTGAGCCCGGCGCAGCCGTTGTTATTTGTAGCAGAAAAATCAGCAGTGGCACCGTTTACCCGAATATAATTGACCCGGCTCACCGAATCCATGCAGCCGTTGATATCCGTCACGCGCAGGCTCACGGTATAGTTGCCGGCTACGGTGTACACATGGCTCACTGTATCGGTCGTGGTGGTCTGCGTGGTTCCGTCGCCAAAATTCCAATAATAGGTCACTATCGCAGCAGGAGAAAGGTTGCTGGCGGTAAACACGATATTGGCACGCCGGCAGATCACGGTTTGGCTTGCCGTAAAATCGGGGTTCTCATCCAGTGCGCGTACCGTTTGCGTCGCAGAATCGGTGCAGCTTCCATTCGTTACGATGAGCGTTACGTTGTAGCTACCCAGCGCCGGGAAAGTATGGACTGGGTTGGGGCTCGTAGATGTGGTGCCGTCCCCAAAACGCCAGAACCAGGTAAGAGGTGCCACCGACTGGTCTGTGAACGTGAACTCGAGCCGGTTTGAGCAGTTAGCGGTATAGTCGAACCGTGCCACGGGTGGCAGCACATGAATGTACCTCGTGCGAACGAGACTGTCGGCGCAGCCATTGTTTTTTGCGATCAGCCGGATGGTGAACCATCCCGTGTCGGTATATACATGGGTGGGGTTTTGTAGCGTGGACGTGTTGCCGTCGCCAAAATCCCAGAGCCATTCGTCGGCCGGGGCCGCGAAATCGGTGAACTGCACAGGCGCGCGCGCGCAGACATTCAGCGGGCTGGCCGTGAAGTTGACCGTTGGCCTTGAACCTACCCGGATGGCCCCGGGCACCGTCGCGGTATCCGTACAGCCTCCGCTCGTGGTGATGATCAGGCGCACGGTGTATGTGCCCTGGACAGGATATGTATGCGTTGGATTTGGAGCGGTCGATGTATTGCCATCGCCAAAACTCCAGAGATACGAGGTGACGGCGTCTACTGAGTTGATCGTCGCCGAGAATGAGCGTGTGTAAGGAATACAGCCTTCGTCCGGGATATTGTCAAGAGAAATGTTTGCCCGTCGTACCGTAATGAAGCCAGGCTTTACGATCGTGTCGATGCAGCCGCTGGAGCTGGTCACGATCAGGCGCACGTTAAAATTGCCATAGCTGGTGTAAGTATGGGTCGGATTCTGTTGGGTGGACGTGCCCCCATCCCCGAAATCCCATTGCCAGGATGTGGCTCCCGGTCCTGTAAGATCCTGGAAGTTGACGGTCAGCGGTGGCTGACAGCGGGAGGTAACGGGCGCCGTGAAGTCTGCAACCGGCAGCGGATCTACGGTAATGGTTCGACTTGTCGAATCCACACAGCTGGAATAAGCGCTGTATACCCAAACGGTATATGTTCCCGGCGTGGAATAACGGTGCTGCACGTTCATTCCCGATGCGGTGCTTCCGTCTCCGAACCGCCAAAACGAGCTAAGCGGTGTGGGCGTAGAGGTATTGCTGAAGCTCGCGGTATCGTTTACGCAAATCGCGGATGGCCCGGTGAAGCTGGTATTGAAACCTCCGATCGTCACGGTGGACTCCGCAGTGTCCTGGCAGCCTGCGGTACTGGACGTGATCAGTCGTACATTGAAGGTACCGCTGCTCGTGTAAACGTGAGAGGGATTCATGAGCGTGGAAGTATTTCCATCACCGAAATCCCATAAATAGGAAAGGGTCGGAGGCCCCGTCGATGTATTCCTGAAATTGATCGTAGCGGGAGGCCGGCAAACGCCCGGACTGCTACGCGTAAAACCGGCGACCACGCCGCCGATCACGCTGACATAATTGGGCCGGCTAAAGGTTTTCGTGCAGCCTTTGTCATTCGTCACGGTAAGAGTAACCGTAAAGCTGCCCGCGGAATTGTAGACAGCGAGCGGGTTGCGCTGGGTGGAAGTATTCCCGTTCCCAAAGTTCCATTGCCAGGCCACGTTGGTATTACCGGCTCCTGGAGTCGAGGCGTCCACGAACTGCACCGGTAAGGGAAAACAACCGGTACGCGGCGACCCGGTGAAGCTTACCGTTGGATTATCATAAACCGTAATGTATTGGGTGCGGGTAAGTGTATTCGTTCCGTTTGCGTTAGTTACCGTGAGGCTTACTGTATAGGTTCCGGCAGTGAAATATGTGGCCGACGGGTTGCGAAGCGAAGAGGTGTTGCTATTTCCGAAATTCCAGCTCCAGCTTGTCGGATTCCCGGTTGAGAGGTCCTGGAAATTCACAACCAGTGGGGAGCAGCCCGCACGGGTGTCGGCCGAGAAATTAGCCGCAGGAACCTGCGCCAGGGCCGGGAGCCCCGGGAATGCCGTTACAGCAAGAATTGCCGACAGGTAAAGTATTATTCGCAATACACAGGGCTTTTACGGACACTGACGTGAAAAACTTATGGTAACGTTGGACAATTATCTTCCAACAGACCTATTTCCGTTTCGTTTTTTCGGTCGTTGCAAAACTCAAGCCAGCGCTTGTAAGACAAAAAATGGCGCGCTGCGTTTAAGGCGCTGCGCCCCAAAAAGGCTTGCTATTGTTTTTCAAGTCGCATGGTCTTCGTATCACTTCCGGTCTGCGTAGCTTCTACGTACGTCCAGCTGCTACGGTCTATATTCCACGTCCCGTTTATCAGGACGAGGGGATGGGTGGCGGAGGGAAAATTTGCCCAGGTGGTCATGTTCGCGGCGTTTCCGTCCCAGTTCCCGGTTGCCTGCACGTTTCCGTTAACAAGAGCATCGACGGTACGATTGCTGAAATACTTGAAACGGTATCCTGCAAATTCCGGGGTAATGTCGGTGCCATTGAGCGTAAACCGCGTGACCGCCCACTGTCCGCTGGTCATGGCCTGGATCACAAGGTCTTCCTGGATATTTTGCACCGTTTTCCTGCAGGAAAGGAATCCAATGAGCAAAAGCGCCAGCAGCATGAGGCGTGTTTTCATGATAAGGTTAAAAATCTTGTACAAGTTAGCATTATTCGGGCAGTCGGGCAAGTGGAAGTCGGAAGTCAGAACGGAAGTCGGAGGACGGGGTTCTGTGTGGCGGAGCCTGAACAAGCACGAAAAGTCAGTAAAGCAAGCGCTCGAAGCCGCAAATGATCATTCCAAGTTCGATTCTAAAGACGGCAAGTCAAACTGACTCCCGACTCCCGACTAAAAAAAGCCCCTCGTTCTTACGGGAACTTCGGGGCCAGGTTTTTCGACCTGTTTCGAGAATTACTGTTTTGGAAAATTAGGATCCGCTTTTACCTCGTTGAGCTGCTGGATATGCCGGTTCGCATGGGCACCGAGCATCAGGCAGGCCTGGTAGCAATCCAAATAGCCAAAGGGCATTTGAAGCACATGGTTACGCAGGTCTTCGGTCGTTGACCGCACGTAACGGATGTGATCGGCGCGACGCTCGCGGAAATCGTTTAGCGCATCCTCAAGTGATTTGTAGGGAGTGTTCTTCGGTTCGAACGGCTCGGCGGTCTTAACCTTGTAGTCGCGGTTTTCCATCATTTTGACGAGTTGCTCGTCCGTCACCTTTATTTCGCTTCTTTTTTCCGGGTTCGCCGGTTCGTTCATCGACTTTTGGATAAAATCCCAGAGGTTTTTCTCAGAAATAGCGATGTGATACACGCATTCTTTGACCGACCAGCGATCGGCTGCGGGCTTGAAGTTCAGCTGCGCTTCCGACAATCCGCGAACGTCGCGGAACAGGTCGGCACGCGATTCTTTGAGCAGCGCGAGCGCGGTCTTTCTTTCTTTTTTTGAGATCGTCCCGGTGTCGACCGTGCCGGCCATGCCAGTGATGACGAGCAGCGACAGGAGCAGGAGGCCTTTAGTCCTTTTGAGCATGGCAAGTGTTTTTTAATGTTAAGAATAGGCAGGTGGTCCAGAGGGCGGGAGGGAAAAGGTACGAAAGTTTTTCATTCGGCCAAGTCCGTTTGCGGAAAATGTCAATTCATTTACTTGAAGGAACGTTTCTTCACCATTCCCCCTTTAGTGTCCCTGATGCTCTGCATCACGATAAAAGCATTCGGGTCGATTTTTTCCACTTCGGTGGTAAGCCGGCTGATCTCGAGCCTGGTGACGACGGTGAAAATAATGTCGGTCGCAATGTACGTGTCCCCCCGTTTTCCGTAACCGCGCTTGCCCGAATAGATCGTGAGCCCGCGTCCCATCCGCACCTTAATGAATTCTGCAATCTCGTCACTGTGCGGAGAAATGATCGTAACCCCCGTGAATTCTTCGATTCCTTCCAAAATAAAATCGACCGTCTTGGAGGCAGCCAGGTAAGTGAGGATGGAATAGAGTGCCACTTCCACGGAGAGCAAATATGCGGCGACTGAAAAAATCACGATGTTGAAGACCAAAATGAAATCGCCCACCGACAACGACCGCCTTCGGCTAAGGAAGATGGCGAGAATTTCGGTGCCGTCGATCACGCCTCCACCGCGGATGCAGAGGCCTATTCCCATTCCAATGAAAAACCCTCCGAAAATAGCCACCAACAGCCTGTCGTTGGTCACTGTCGGATAGGGAAAAAAAGCCACGAGCAATGCCAGCAATATGATCGCTACAATGCTCTTCATGCTGAATGTGGGACTGATCTGCTTCCAGGCGATAAGCAGAAAGGGAAGATTGAAAAAGATAATGGCAATGGAGAGAGGGAGGGTGGTTTCCTTGTTCACCAGCAGCGAAATTCCCATGACACCTCCGTCGATCAGGCCATTGGGAATGAGAAAACCTCTCAGGCCGAACCCTGCGCAAAGAATGCCGATGAACATCATCAGCACCTGCCTCATTTCCCGCTGTAGCGTCCTGCGGGCACGCCAAAGCTGCTTCGCCCGCTGATACGGGCTAAGGTTTTCGTCGGGGCGCAATGCTCGTTTCAGCCGACCCAAAATAAGCGGATTAATCTGTGGCCTGGGCATCCTTCCAAAGGTACACCGCCGCTGCTGCAACGAAGCACGTCTGTATCTTTAATAGATGAAAATCTCGGAGATCATTTCAGCCCTCGAAATGCTGGCCCCGCCTGCTTTGCAGGAAGATTACGACAATGCCGGGCTGCTCACCGGTGAACCGGAGCAGGAATGTACCGGCGTTCTCTGTACACTCGACGCTACCGAAGAAGTTATCCGGGAAGCGGCGGCAGGCAAACTGAATCTCGTCGTTGCCCATCACCCCATCAATTTCCGGGGATTGAAAAGAATCAACGGCCGCAATTATGTGGAGCGTGCGGTCATCGCGGCGATACGCAGCGACGTCGCCATCTACGCGATTCATACGAACCTCGACAACGTGATCGACGGAGTAAGTGGCCGCATGGCGCAATTGCTGGGCCTGGAAAGCTGCGAGGTGCTTGTGCCGCGTCCGCAGCAGCTCAGAAAACTTTTTACGTTCGTTCCTGGTGAACACGCTGAAGCGGTTCGCGCCGCTTTGTTTGCTGCAGGAGCAGGATTCATCGGCAATTACAGCGAATGCAGCTTCAACGCCGAAGGATACGGAACCTTTCGCGCCGGGGCGGGAACGGATCCGTTTGTCGGTGAACCCGGAAAGCAGCATCGCGAGCAGGAAACACGGATCGAACTGATTTTTCCGGCACATGCCGAAAAGGCGGTGGTAGCCGCACTTCGTGCAGCGCATCCTTACGAAGAGCCCGCATTCGATATTGTACGACTGGAAAACTCATATGGGCGCACGGGATCCGGAGTTATCGGGGAGCTTCCTGAGGCCGTCGACCCGCTGCAAATGTTGCAGCGGCTGAAACAGATTTTCCGCGTGCCGCTGATTCGACATACGCGGCTGCCCGATCGAAAGCTGAAGCGCATAGCTGTTTGCGGAGGGGCAGGGAGCTTTCTGATTTCCAAAGCCTTAGCCGCCGGTGCCGACCTTTATGTTACGGCAGACATAAAATATCATGAATTTTTTGATGGAGAGTCGAAGATGCTGATTGCCGACATTGGCCACTACGAAAGCGAGCAATTCACCATGGACCTCCTTCGGGAAGTTTTAGAGCAAAAATTCCCTAACTTTGCCGTCCTCAAAACTGAGACAAACACAAACCCGGTTTTATATTTCTGATGTAAAACCCTGAAACTTACAATGGCGAACGTAAAAGAATTCTCCGTAGAAGAAAAGCTGACCTCACTTGTCAACCTCCAGAAGATCGAAAGCAAGCTCGATGAAATCCGAATCCTGAAAGGGGAGTTGCCTATGGAAGTGGCCGACCTTGAAGACGAGATCCAGGGACTGCATGCGCGGCAGACGCGCGTTGAGGAAGAGATCAATGGTGTTACCGAGTTTATCGAGCAGCGCAAGGAAGCCATCAAGGAAGCACAGGCGCTGATCAAAAAATACGAGAAGCAGAGCAGCAACGTCAAGAACAACCGGGAATTCGAGGCCATCAACAAGGAGATCGAGATGCAGCAGCTCGAGGTGAAGCTTGCCGAAAAACACATCAAGGACGCTACCGACGAAATCGCGGAAAAAGCAGTGGCTCTGGAAAAGGTGAAGAAAACGATCGCTACCAAAGACACCGTGCTGAACACAAAAAAAGGCGAGCTTGAAAAAATTATTGCCGCCAACGAAAAGGAAGAAAAGCAGCTGAGCAAGCTGGCGGCGGACGCGCGCGAGCACGTGGATCCGCGGCTGTTGGCGAGCTATGACAAAATCCGGAAAAGCTACCGCAACGGGCTGGCTGTGGTGCCCGTTGAGCGGGACGCTTGCGGTGGATGCTTCAACGCGATTCCCCCCCAGAAGCAAAGCGAGATCAAGCAGCACAAGAAGGTGATGATCTGCGAAAACTGCGGCCGCATTTTGGTGGATGATGAGCTGCACACCTCCGTCCAGCTGAAATAAGTTTTCCCCGTCAATTCCCGCATTTCAATTTCCGAGTAATTTGCGGGCAGCATGCTCTGCAGGCTCACCATTCGCAACTACGCCATCATTGAAGATCTTGAGATCGCATTTTCGCCGCAACTAAATGTAATAACCGGCGAGACCGGCGCAGGCAAGTCCATCTTACTGGGTGCACTGGGCCTGATACTGGGGGAGCGTGCTGATTCCTCTGTTCTGGTCAACCGCGAAAAAAAATGCGTGGTGGAAGGAACGTTCCGCATTGAGGGTAACGAGCTCGCCAGGGAGTTCCTGGCGGAAAATGATCTTGATCTTTCAGAGGAACTCGTAATCCGGCGGGAAATCAGCAGTCAGGGAAAATCCCGCGCTTTCATAAACGATACACCGGTCAACCTCTCGCAGCTTCACGGCCTGACCTCCCTGCTCGTGGACCTGCATCAACAGTTCGACACGCTCGGGCTGGCACGGCGCGATTTCCAGCTCGGGGTGCTCGATGCACTCGCCGCAAACACCGCCCTGTTGCGGGAATACCGAAACCTGTATCGTGAATGGCAGGTTGCAGGCCGGGTTCTCGACGGACTGCGTGAACAAAAACTGCAGCTTGACCGGGAAGCGGATTATAACCGCTTTCAATTTAACGAGCTCGAGGAGGCCGCCCTGGCCACCGGTGAGCTGGAGCAGGCCGAAGCCGAACTCGAACTGCTGCAAAATGCAGAAGCTATTCGCGAAGCGCTCGTCAAAGCGTGTTATTCGTTGCGCGAATCTGATACTCCGATCGTTCAGGAACTGCGCGTCCTGATCCAGTCCCTCTCCCCGTTTCGAGACATGCAACCCGGGCTTGCCGGGCTGACGGAGCGCCTGCATTCGGCCCAGGTGGAGCTGGCAGATATTGCCGCAGAATTGAATTCTTTGGAAGGGCGCCTGGATTGGGACGCGGAAAAGCTGGATCGGCTTAATGCGCGCATCAGCCTGGGGCAAAAGCTGCTCAAAAAGCACGGGGCTCGTTCCACTGCTGACCTGCTCGCAATTCGCGATGAGCTCGGGAAAAAACTTCTCAGCGTTCAAACAGTGGACGACTCAATCCATGAGCACCACGCTGCGGTGACGCGTATCCAGGAAAAGCTCACTGCGTTTGCGGCTCGATTGTCGGACCGGAGGCAGAAACAGGTAAAATCCTTCACCGCACGGGTCAACGAGCTGCTCGTGCAGGTGGGTATGCCGAATGCCCGACTGAAAGTTCACCTCAGCCGTGGTGGATTGAATAATACCGGGATGGACGAAGTGGAATTTTTATTGAATGCAAACGTGGCGGGCGGCAACAATGACACTGCTGAATTCATGCCGGTTGGAAAAGTGGCAAGCGGCGGCGAACTGGGAAGGCTCATGCTTTGCATAAAATCCCTGGTCGCAAGCTCGATGGATCTTCCGACAATGATTTTTGACGAAATCGATACGGGGATCTCCGGTGAAGCTGCGCGTCAGGTGGGAATTATCATGAAGGATCTTGCGTCCGCACGACAAGTGATCTGCATTACGCACCAGCCGCAGATCGCCGGAAAGGCGTCAGCGCATTTTTTCGTTTACAAACAGGTTGTGCAGGACCGCGTACAGACGGGCATTCGTTTGCTGGACCCCGAAGAGCGAATTACTGCCATCGCCCGCATGCTGAGCGGCGAAAAACCTACGGCCGCCGCCCTGGAAAATGCCAGGGAGATGATCATGAACTGATTTTTCTTATCAGGCGCACAGCTCCACCTTGAAAGCAAGGCTAAAGTAGCGGAAGTAATGTCCTTCGCGATCCTGAGAATCTCCTTTCCATTCCTGCCCGAACGTAAATGGATATTGCGTCACCGTAGCCGCCTCTCCCAGACCGATAAAAGCGTCGGAAGCGTGCAGCTGAAATCCATATGTGATGTCCCGGCGCAGGAATACCGGCTGAAGCTCAAACCGCACCCAGCGCGAATCGTCACCGCGGCGCAGCTCCAGGGAAGAATTTGCCAGCGAAGGCCCCCAGGTTTTAGTTGCCGGATCAAATTCATGAAGGGTAAGCAACATTTCTCCCGGATTCTGCACTGCGGAAGAAAAAACCTGGATGTTGTCCAAAACTCCCTCACTCGGACACTGAAAAGTTTGTCCCGCAAAATGATCCGTGGGATCGGAACTGAGGTGGCCGATCCACAATGTCGTGTTGTTCTGAGTTTGGGTGACAACGGGCCGTGTGTTGCGGGAAGGGTGGGATCTAAGGTTTTCCATATTGTACATTTTGATTCAGCAACCTCAAAAGAGCGTTAACACAGCAGCAGTTTGGGAGGTGGTGGCGGGAATATCTGGTAAACTCCGAAATGGTGGCATTTATTGCGCATCGCGCCCGGATTTTATAAAGTGCAAAATTTCTGCCAGCAAGTCTTTCTTCCCCGCGCTTTTTTTGGTAAATTCATCAAACCCTGGCTCGGTGGTATGAACGGTTTGTTGTGGATAACCCGGGGGTGTTTGGTGAAAAATAGTGCAGAAAGAAAAATTTTTTTCAAATCGCTTTTGCATTTTATTTCGCCAACTGACTGCAGGGAAAATTCAGAACACCAGAGCTGACAATTTTCAACAACAAGTCTGGATCATCCACCCGAGTCATTGGTGAACAACTGATGCTTTAACGTTATTTTCTTTTGACCGAACCATGGATCTTACAAATCTGAACAAGGACCGGAAGCTGAGACGAAAACCCACCTTAGATCTCAGCACGATGGTCTACGGGAAGGTGCCCCCGCAAGCCAAGGATCTCGAAGAGGCCGTGCTGGGCGCCGTTATGCTGGAAAAAACCGCTTTCGACACGGTTGTCGAAATCCTGAAGCCGGAATGCTTTTACGTGGAAGCGCATCAGCGCATTTTCAAGGCCATGCAGAGCCTCGCGCAGAAGAGCCAGCCCATTGACATCCTCACCGTGGTGGAGGAGCTGAGGTTTCGCAATGAGCTGGATGTGGTAGGCGGCCCCTATTATGTGACCAAGCTGACGAACGCCGTCGTTTCTTCGGCAAACATCGAAAGCCACGCGCGGATCATTCTGCAGAAATTCATCCAGCGCGAACTGATCCGCATCAGCGGTGAGATTATCGGTGACGCGTACGAGGATTCCACAGACGTATTCGACCTGCTCGACGATGCCGAGAGCAAATTGTTCGAGATCACGAACAATCACCTGCGCAAGAATTTTGACACGATCGACTCGGTGCTGGTAAAGACGATCCAGCGCATCGAGGATCTGCGCAATAAAAATGAAGATGTGACCGGCGTGCCGAGCGGCTTTGCTTCGCTCGATCGCGTCACCTACGGCTGGCAAAATACCGATCTCATCATTCTGGCCGCCAGGCCCGCCGTTGGTAAGACGGCTTTCGCTCTCAACCTGGCACGCAATGCAGCCATGCATGCGAGCAAGCCAACACCGGTCGCGCTGTTCTCTCTTGAAATGAGCGCGGGCCAGCTGGTGCAGAGGATCCTGGCGGCCGAAAGCGAGATCTGGCTGGAGAAAATAGCGCGCGGCAAGCTCGAGGAACACGAAATGAAACAGCTGTATGCGCGGGGTATCCAAAGGCTGGCGCAGGCGCCACTCTACATCGACGATACTCCTGCTTTGAACATTTTCGAACTGCGCGCGAAATGCCGCCGACTGAAAAACAAGCATGACATCGGACTCATTGTGATCGATTACCTGCAGCTTATGAGTGGCACCGGCGAGAATCGTAACTCGAACCGCGAGCAGGAGATCAGCAACATCTCGCGCAACCTGAAAGCGCTGGCCAAGGAATTGAGTGTACCGATCATCGCCTTGTCGCAGTTGAGCCGTGAAGTGGAGAAACGAGGCGCCAAGGATGGCACCCGCATGCCGCAGCTCAGCGACCTGCGTGAATCCGGAGCGATTGAGCAGGATGCCGACCTCGTCATGTTCCTCTACCGCCCGGAATACTACGATATTACCACGAATGAAATGGGAGAGAGTAACCGGGGGGAAACGTTGGTGCGAATCGCCAAGCACCGCAACGGTATGCTGGAAACGATCCGGCTGCGCGCGCTGCTCCACATTCAGAAATTCGTGGAGGACGACGGTAGCACTTTCGGACCTGGACTGCCGGGGAACTGGAAGCCTGTTCCCGACAGCGAGGGCAGCGGGGAAGCCAAGCTGTACATCCAGACGGGCAGCCGTATGAATGATATCAATGTCGAGGACGAGGATACGCCATTCTAAAGCTATCTTCAGGGGAACGCACTGATGCTTCCTTTCTTTTATATCCGCGAATCAGACGAGGCGCAACAGGAGATCACGCTCGATGAGGCCACGAGCCGTCACATCGTGCAGGTGCTGCGTATGCCCCTGGGAGCTGAGCTAAACCTTACAGAAGGAAAAGGAAGTCTCATGACTGCCGAAATTGTGGATGCTCACCGGAAACGCTGCCGCGTGCGTATAAAACAATTGCTGCATATTCAGCCGCCCGCCCGAACAGTGAGCATTGGCATCTCGCTTCTCAAGAATCCCGGCCGTTTTGAGTGGTTCCTTGAAAAAGCCGCTGAGCTGGGAGTATCCGGCATTATTCCTCTTCTCTGCGAACGGACAGAGAAACAGAGTTTCCGAAAAGAACGAATGGAAGCGGTGCTCGTAAGCGCGCTCTTGCAAAGCCGGCAATGCTGGCTACCCGTGCTTCACCAGCCTGCTCGCTTGCTCGACCTGCTGCCCGCTTGCCACCAACCCCAGAAATTCATTGCTCATTGTATCGAGGATGAAAAGCGAAACCTGGCAGACCTGGTGAATGAAAACCTCGAACAGATTGTGCTTGTCGGCCCGGAAGGTGATTTCACTCCGGAAGAAGTCGCGTTGGCCGTCAAGCATCATTTCGTCCCGGTAATGTTGGGTGATACAAGGCTCCGTTCCGAGACCGCGGGGATCGCGGCAGCCTGCCTGCTTCGGCTGTTGTGAACCCGGGTTCCGTCTATTTCACCGGGACTTTCCCGAACAAATTCGCTTCACGATGGACGGCCCTTCATAAATGAAGGCTGTCCACACTTCGATCAGCGATGCACCGGCTTCCAGCTTTTCGCGCGCATCGCGCGCGTGGAATATCCCCCCGGAAGCAATGATTGGCATTTGTCCTGCTGTTTTTTCGTGGATGTATTTTACTATCTGCGTCGATAAAGGTCGCAGCGGCCTGCCGCTGAGTCCACCGCTTCCGATCTGTTGCAATTTCTTCACTGATGTTTTCAATCCTTCCCGGCCGGTTGTGGTGTTTGTGGCAACGATGCCATCCAGTCCCAGGTCCATGCTCAGCGTGATGACGTCATCGAGCTGCGGCTCGGTCAGGTCGGGAGCAATTTTCAGAAATAAAGGCCTTTTGGGATGCTCTTTTCCCATGATCAGTCTCGCCAGGATCTGTCGGAGCGAATCTTTTTCCTGCAGGTCACGAAGTCCCGGAGTGTTTGGCGAGCTTACATTGACCACGAAAAAGTCCACGAAAGGATGCAGCGCTTCAAAGCAGGCGCGGTAATCCCGCCACGCGTATTCATTCGGGGTGCCTTTATTTTTTCCGATATTGCCCCCGATCAGCATTTCACTATCACGAAACTTTTCCCGGAACATTCTCAATCTTTCCGCCACGGCCTCTGCTCCATCGTTGTTGAATCCCATCCGGTTGATAAGGGCACGGTCCTGCGGCAGCCGGAACAACCGCGGCCTCGGATTCCCCGCCTGCGGAAGCGGTGTGATGGTGCCGATCTCGACAAAACCGAACCCCAATACGTCCAGCTCGCGCAGGTAACGGGCATTCTTGTCGAAACCCGCGCCCAGTCCCACACGGTTGCGGAAACGTAAGCCCCAGCGCTCGAAAGAAAGCTTATTGGAGCGGGGAGAAAAAACCCGTGCGAGCACACGACGCATGAATCGCATCCTGCACAGAAATCGCAGCATGCTCATTGAAAATCGGTGGCTCCATTCCGGGGAAAATAAGAAGAGAAGGCCGCGCAGCAGTCGGTACATATCCGGCAGCGAAGTTAGGAGAACTTTTCAGCCTGCCCGGATGTTGTTGAGAGGTTACCTTTGCCCTATAATCCAGCCGTATGCAGGAAGCTTACATAGTTGCCGGTTACCGCACCGCAGTCGCGAAGGCGAAGCGCGGCGGGTTTCGATTTTATCGCCCCGATGACCTCGCTGTGGATGTGATCCGCGGATTGATGGCGGCAGTACCCCAGCTCGATCCGAAAAAAGTGGATGACGTCATCGTAGGAAATGCCGTTCCCGAAGCGGAGCAGGGCCTGCAGGTGGGACGGATCATTGCCGCCCGCGCGCTCGGGTTTGATGTTCCGGGGATGACGGTGAACCGGTATTGCGCTTCCGGTCTCGAGACCATAGCGATTGCTACCGCGAAGATCCGTAATGGCCTTGCCGACTGCATCATTGCCGGCGGCACGGAAAGCATGAGCCTTGTGCCCACGGCGGGATGGAAGACCGTTCCCGCCTATTCCATCGCGAAAGAAGAGCCTGATTATTACCTGAGCATGGGGCTTACCGCCGAAGCGGTGGCTAACGAATATAACATCAGCCGTGAGGCGCAGGATGAATTCGCGCTGCAATCGCACCAGAAAGCGCTGAATGCGATCCGCAACGGATTTTTCCGGGAAGGGATTCTTCCAATTAATGTTGACCATGTATACCTTGACGAGCGCGGGAAAAAACAAAAGCGGGAATACGTCGTGGACACGGACGAGGGGCCCCGGGCAGACACCTCACTCGACGCCCTCGCGAAGCTGAAGCCAGCGTTTGCCGCAAATGGCTCTGTTACGGCCGGGAACTCTTCACAAACTTCCGACGGCGCGGCATTCGTGATCGTAATGGGCGAAACAATGATGAACGAATTGGGTCTGAAGCCGATGGCCCGGCTGGCAGGCACCGCGGTAGCGGGTGTGCATCCCCGGATTATGGGAATTGGGCCCGTGGCTGCAATCCCCAAACTATTGCGGCAAACCGGGATGAACCTCGGGAACATCGACCTCATCGAGTTGAACGAAGCGTTTGCTTCGCAATCTCTCGCAGTAATTCGTGAAGCCGGACTTGATCCTGCCCGCGTAAACATTAACGGGGGGGCCATTGCCCTCGGCCACCCTCTCGGCTGCACTGGCTGCAAGCTTACGATCCAGATCATACATGACCTGAAGCGGCTCGGAAAAAAGTACGGTATCGTGACCGCCTGCGTGGGTGGCGGACAGGGCATCGCGGGTCTCATCGAGAATCTCTAAATCTTTCTGAATTAATACTATAGCCGCGTTTCGCGGAGAAATCCACATTTTATTCCAGGGAATGCTGCAAATGCTTTAAACGAAAATGTAATTTTAGAGTCAGTTGTTTTTCCCGAATCAAAACCACGAATATGGACAGAAGAGAATTCCTCACTGCGACACGCAGGAAGAAGGAAAGTATTAGCCCGTCCTCACCCGTCTCCACTCGTCATATCACTTCCGGAATCGCGCCGTACTCGGGTCCCTGGACCGAGAACGAGGTGATCCATCTTTTGAAGCGCACGATGTTCGGCGCGCGCAAGGCGGACGTAGATTACTTCAAGACGCGGACGGTCAGCCAGGCAGTGGATGAACTCATTACACCGACAGCGCCGCAACCGGCTCCTCCGATCAAGGAATATGCAACTCCGACCAACGCGATCACGCCCGATGGCAACATTGCGCAGGGAGCCACCTGGATCAATGACATCAACAACGACGGTACGGTGCAATCGCTTCGGCGCGCTTCTTACAAAAAATGGTGGACCGGTGTCCTGATCAACCAGGACCGGAGCATTCGGGAAAAGCTCATTCTTTTCTGGATCGATCATTTCGGGAACGAAACAAACGAGGTCGGTCACGGCAACTGGGCTTACATGCAACACAATTTGGTCCGGCAGCATGCGCTGGGAAATTTCAGAACCCTGGTGGACGCGATCACGAAGGATATCATGATGCTCCGCTACCTGAACGGTTACCTGAACGTGGCCTCGGCGCCGGATGAAAACTACGCGCGCGAGCTGTTTGAGCTGTTTACACTTGGAAAAGGGCCAGGATCACAGTACACCGAAACCGACGTAAAGGAAGCGGCGAAGGTCCTCACAGGGTGGCAGGTAAACGCCGGGAATTACACTTCTTTCTTCAATCCGAACCGGCACTCGACGGCAAATAAGACTTTTTCCTCGTTCTTTAATAACACGGTGATCCAGGGCCGCACCGGTCCCACCGCAGGGCAGCTGGAACTCAACGACCTGCTGACCATGACGTTTAACACCCAGGAATGCGCGAAGTTCATTTGCCGCAAGCTGTACCGGTTTTTTGTCTACTACTCGATCGACCCGAACGTGGAGACAAACGTTATCGAACCGCTGGCAAATATCTTCCGCAGCAACAACTACAATATCGTTCCCGTGCTCAGCGCGCTTTTCAAAAGCGAGCATTTCTTTGACGTGCTCAACCAGAATTGCTACATTAAGAGCCCGGCCGATCATATCATTGGTTCGCTTCGCGAAATGAACGCGGTATTTCCCCCGGCTTCCGACTGGAACACGAACTACGGGATGTGGAATTTCTTTTACGCGAATATGGTGAACACCGGCCTCAACCTTCACGATCCGCCAAATGTGTCCGGCCAGCCCGCGTACTACCAGGAGCCGCTGTACCACGAGATCTGGATCAACTCCGATTCGCTTCCCAAACGCAACCAGTTCACGGATACGATGGTAAACACTGGTTTCACCCGGAACGGAATCCGCGTCATCTTCGACCTCGTCAATTTCGTCAGGCAATTCCCCAACCCCGGTAATCCCAACGACCTGATTGACGATGCCCTTCGGTACATTTTCCGGAACCAGCTCACTTACGAGACGAAGAAGACAATCAAGACGCAGATCCTGCTCAGCAACCAGCAATGGGATTACTACTGGACCAACGCGTGGATGGCTTACATCTCCAATCCCACGACGGCGAATTTCAACGTGGTGAACACGCGGCTGCGGCAGCTTTTCCAGTTTTTCTTCAACCTGGCAGAATACCAACTCGCGTAAAGCATTAACCAACGCATTATGAAACGCAGAGAATTTTTACAAAAAAGTATACCGGCGGCCACCCTGTTGCCGGGCCTGATCAATGGTTATTCCGTGCGGGCCTTCGGTATGGAATCCCCGCTGGTGCAGGCCCTCCTGCAAAGCACCACGGACACGGATCACGTGCTCGTGATCGTCCAGCTCGCCGGAGGCAACGACGGACTGAATACAGTAATCCCCATATCGAATTACTCCGCGTATGTGAACGCGCGCACCAATGTGGCCATCCCGCAAGGCAACATACTTTCCCTCACCGGAGTGAATTATGCGGGACTCCATCCCGCCATGACCGGAATGCAGCGCATCTACAACGACGGAATGATGAAGGTGATCCAGTCAGTGGGTTACCCGCAGCCGAATTTTTCGCATTTCCGCGCCACCGACATCTGGATGAGCGCCTCCAACAGCAACCAGGAAGTGCCTACTGGCTGGGCGGGACGCTACCTGGGATACGAATACCCGAATTTTCCGATCGGTTATCCAAACGGCTCGATGCCCGACCCGCTGGCGATCCAGATCGGGTCCACCGCTTCACTCACTTTCCAGGGACCCGTAGTGAACATGGGTATGAGCATCACGAATCCGACATCGTTTTACAATTTGATCAGCGGAACCACCGATCCGGTACCGAATACCCCGGCCGGAAAAGAGCTCCAGTTCATCCGGCTTGTGGTGCAGCAGACGCAGAAGTACGCAACGGTTATCCGCGGTGCGGCCAACAGCGTAACACAGCAGTCACCCTATCCTGCAAACAATTCCCTTGCCGACCAGCTGCGCATCGTTGCCCGGCTGATCAGGGGCGGATTGAGAACGCGCATCTACATGGTGAGCTTTGGCGGATTCGATACGCATTCGGTACAGGTGAATGCTGCCGACCATACTACCGGAGTTCACGCCACGCTGTTGCAGCGCGTTTCCGACGCAATCAGAGCCTTCCAGGACGATTTGCGGTTCCTGCAGGTGGAAAACCGCGTGATCGGCATGACATTTAGTGAATTCGGACGTCGCATCCGGTCCAATTCGAGCACGGGTACCGACCACGGAGCCGCCGCGCCGATGTTCATTTTTGGAAGCCAGGTGGATGGAGGCATTTTGGGGGACAATCCTACCATTCCCGCCAACGCCACCGTGAACGATAACATTCCGATGCAGTACGATTTCCGGAGCATTTATGGGACCATCCTGGAAAAATGGTTCTGTCTCGATAAGTCAATTGTCAGTTCGCTTTATCCGCCAAACATCAATACCCAGCTGCAGACACTTCCGATCATCCGGTCCACGGCAACGTGCACGCAATCTCCTCCTCCGCCGACGCCGACCACCGACAAGCTGATCTGGAATTATCCGCAGCCCTTTACTGCCAGCACAACGATCCATTTCCGCACTCAGGGCGGACACACACTGATCCAGATCATTGACAGCCTCGGCCGTGTAATTGCCACGCTTTTGGAAAAAGATTATGCCGGGGCCACGACCGACTCGGTGTATTTTCCCGCCGAAGTGCTGCCAACCGGTGTTTACTATGCGCGTTTGCAGAACGGCACTACGCAAAAAGTGTGGCCAATGCTGAAAGTAAGACCCTGATCAATAATGAAAACAAGCCATCCACCCCGATCATGACAAGAATTCCGACGAAGCTAATCGGCGCAATTGCCAGCCTTGGCACCGCGGCGCTGCTTTTTTCTGCCTGCAGCAGGACCGATGTGCCGCAGCCAATAGATCCGTGCGCGGGGGTAAACATGGTGATCACGCATACAAAGACGGAATCGATCGGTACTTCGAACAACGGTACTATCACCATCCTGGAGCCACGCGGTGATACGATCTCGTACAAGCTGAACAACGGCAGCTACAGCAGTTCCTGGTATTTTTCCAACCTCGCCCCCGGCAACTACGTCATCACAGTGCGGAATCAAAAAGGCTGCACCGACACCACGCAGGTGACAATTCTCAATTACGGACCGAAGTACCACCAGGTGAAGCAGCTCATTACGGGTTATTGCGGGCCCTGTCACCTGAACGGCGGTTTGGAAGGGGGAAAGAATTTCGATACCGACAACAGTATTGTCAGTAGTTGGGACCGGATCAAAGCACGGGCCGTGGACAATGTCCCTTCGCAGATGCCCCAGGCCCCTAACGCGCCCCTCACCACGGTGGACAAGCAGAAGATCACTGACTGGGTGAACGCAGGACACCGTATCTCGGATTAAAGGGGGTTCCTCCGATTCCTTAGCTTTGCGGCCATGACAGCCCGGCTGAGACGCACCGCGATAGTGCTTTTGTTCCTGTTTTCTTTGAAAATGGGAACGGGGTTGTTGCTGCACGAAGTTTTTCACAGAAATCTTGCCGGCGCCAACGAATCAACGGCTGCCGAACTGCACCTTGCCTGTAATTGCATTGACGATTTCAGCGCTCCTCTTCACGCACCCCCGGAAGTAAATCTTACATCAACTCTCGATTTCGTTCCGGCTTTTTCGCAAGTTCCCGGGCCGGTGCTGCATTATTACTACGTTCCGCTGATTGATCTTCGCGGTCCGCCCGCGGGTACCATGATGCCACAACTTTAGGTACCATTTTCTTGATCAAAAGCGGTTTCAATGAAACGATTTTTTTTGTTGCTCATCAACATGGGTTGGATCGGCGTGGCGATTTCCCAGCCACGACTGTCGCTTTCGGGAAAAGTAACAAATGTTGTCACAGGCGCTCCGCTGCCCGGCGCTTCTGTAAGTTTTCCCGACCTCAAACGCGGCGCAGCTGCTGACAATAACGGTCATTACCTGATCACGCATCTTGCAGCGGGAAAATATCTTGTGGAGGTAACGCATCTCGGATTTGCTCCACGGATCGAAACGGTGGAGATCCAGGCAAACACCAACAGGGATTTCCAGTTGAATCCTTCCTTTATCGAAAACGAAGCTGTCACGGTCACAGGCGTTTCCTCCGCAACGTCAACCCGGCGCACACCCGTACCCGTAAGTATTGTCCGCAAAGCTGATTTGCAATCCCAACCCGCCAGCAATTTGGTGGACCAGCTCGCGAAGCTTCCGGGTATCAGCCAGGTAAGCACGGGACCGTCCATTGGGAAACCATTCATCCGCGGTCTTGGCTACAACCGCGTCGTGGTAGTACACGATGGCGTCCGCCAGGAAGGCCAGCAGTGGGGCGACGAGCACGGTCTCGAAGTGGATGAGTTGAACGTGAAAAAAGTGGAGATCTTCAAAGGGCCCGCTTCTCTCATGTATGGAAGCGACGCGCTGGCGGGTGTAATCAATATCATTTCGACACAACCCGTTCCCGACGCAAAAGTTCGAGGAGAAATTTCAGGCGGCTGGCAAAGCAACAACCGGCAGCGTTCGGTTCACGGAGAGCTTGGTGGAAACCGGAACGGATTTCTTTGGGGCGGTCATGGGTCAATCCGGGCTGCAGCGGATTACCGGAACCGCGCAGACGGATACGTATTCAATTCAAAATTTCGGGAACGAAGCTTCGGGGCTTACACCGGATTGAACAAGAACTGGGGCTTCACGCATCTTTACTTCAGCTATTTTCACCAGGAACCGGGCCTGATTGAAGGCGAACGCGACGAGCAGGGCAGATTCCTGAAGCTGATTGATTCGGCAGGCTTCCTCACCGAGGCCGCTGCAACCAATACGGATTTCAAAACCACCCGCGCGTTCATTCCGCTTCAGGAGATCAGGCACCTGAAGTACGGAGCGGACAACAGCTTTCGGATCGGCCGCGACCGGCTGGCGCTCGTACTGGGCTACCAGCAGAATTTGAGGAAAGAATTCGCGGACGTGCTGGAACCGCAAACGGCGGAACTGGTATTTGACCTCGGCACCTTCAGCTACAACATACAGTATCATCGCCGCGAGCTGGGTAAATGGAGGCTTACTGCAGGGGCGAACGGAATGTATCAGTCAAACAGCAACCGCGGCGCGGAAGCTGTGATACCGGACCATTCCCTGTTCGATATCGGCGGATTTCTTTACGCACAAAATCGAAGCGAAGATTTTGTATTCAGCGGTGGGTTGCGTGTGGACAATCGTTCGGTCCACTCAGACCTGAGAATGGATGGCCCCGACGTGAAGTTCCCGGCCTTTCGCGCGAATTTCGTGGACGTCTCCGGCAGCGCGGGCGTAGTATTCACTTTGGATCCCGAACTAACGCTGAAGTTGAACGCGGCACGGGGGTATCGCGCTCCGAACATTTCGGAGCTCAGCGCGAATGGGGTGCACGAAGGATCGTTTCAATACATTTACGGCCATCGCGGCCTGAAGCCCGAAAGCAGCCTGCAGATCGATGCCGGCCTTCTGGTGAATTCTGATCACGTTTCCTTCGAACTAAACGCCTTTTACAACCGCGTGTCCAACTACATTTTCCTGCGCAAGCTGAAGTCGGTGAACGGTGGGGATTCGATCATCACGGTGGGCGGCGACGACTTCAGCGCATTCCGCTACAATCAGAAACAAGCAGGATTGTTCGGCCTGGAGCTCATCCTCGACATTCACCCGCATCCACTGGACTGGCTGCATGTTGAAAACAGCCTGTCGTGGGTGCGCGGGAAGTTTTCAGAAGCGGAAGATGGTTCCCGCAACCTGCCGTTGATTCCCGCTCCGCGGCTAATGAATGAGATCGAGGTGGATTTGCTGAAGGAGGGAAAATTGCTGCGCAATGTTTTTGCCCGCGTGGAGCTGGAAAATGTTTTTGCGCAGAATAAACCTTTCACCGGCTATAACACTGAGACTTTGACGGTGGGTTATAGTCTGCTGCATGCTGCGATTGGTGGCGAGCTCACATCGCGGGGGCGGACAATTGCGCAGTTGGTACTGGCAGGAAACAATCTGATCGACCGGAGCTATCAATCCCATCTGAGCCGTCTGAAATACGCACCTGAAAATCCTGCGACCAGCCGGGCAGGCATATTCAACATGGGCAGGAATTTTTCGGTAAAGCTTGTTTTGCCTGTCGAGCTGAGCAAAGGAAAATGAGTCAGAGAGATTCCTGGATGCGGAGGACGCGCTCCCAGCTTCCGCCGTCCAGGGCGTTCCTGAGACCTTTTGCGCGCATCATGCGAAGGGCGGTCCTGCTGCTTCTGCCGGAACCAGAGCAAAAGATGACGGGGCGCCTCATTTGAACGATGCGTGCCGCCTGGGTGCTGAGGCGGTCGAGTGGAATATTAATGGAGTCAGGAACTCTTCCGCGGTCGAATTCATTTGGAGAGCGCACGTCTATGACGATAGCGCCCTGCCGGAGGGCGGTTTTGATATTATTTCCAAAAATGCGGCTGAGCATGCTTCCATTTTCGGATTAGGCCGCCGGGATGCTGCTCTTTCTTTCCCCAATCTGCTGGCGCCACATTGCATAATACAGACCTTTTTCGTCGAGCAGGGCTTCGTGCGTGCCGGTTTCTACCACTTCCCCTTTTTCGAGCACATAGATCCTGTCGGCATGCATAATGGTTGAAAGGCGGTGAGCGATCAGGATGGTGATCTGGTTGCGGCCGGCCGAGATGTCGCGGATGGTCTGCGTGATCTCTTCCTCCGTGAGGGAGTCAAGCGATGAAGTGGCCTCGTCGAAAATCAGGAGTCTTGGTTTGCGCAGCAGGGCGCGCGCGATGGAGAGACGCTGTTTTTCCCCGCCAGATAATTTCAGCCCGCCCTCGCCGATCATCGTATCGAGTCCTTTTTCCGCACGCGCCAGGAGATTGTCGCAGGAAGACTTGCTCATTACGTCGAGAAGTTCGTCGTCTGTGGCGGACGGGTTGACGAAGATCAGGTTCTCACGGATGGTGCCTGAGAAGAGCTGAGTGTCTTGCGTAACAAATCCGATCTGGTTGCGCAGGTCTTCAAAATCTATCTGCTCTTCGTCCATTCCGTTATAAAGAATTTTTCCCTGTTGGGGGCGATAGAGGCCGACGAGCAGCTTCATGAGCGTGGTTTTTCCCGAGCCGGACGGACCCGCAAAGGCGATGGTTTCGCCGGTGCGTACCTGAAAGCTGATGCTTTCGATAGCGCGTTGCTGTGCGGTCTGGTGCTTGAAGCCCACGTCGCTGAACTCCAGTGTCTGGATCGCCCCGAGGTGTTTCGGATTATTTGGTTTTGCTTCCGGCGCTTTCTTCATCAGATTGCCGAAATTCTCGAGTGAAGCCTGGGCTTCGCGGTAGGAGAGAATGATGTTCCCGATTTCCTGCAGGGGTCCGAACACAAAGAAGGAAAAGATCTGCATGGTCACGAGCTGTCCGGCGTCCATGCGACCGCCGAAGATGAGCCAGAGCAGCATGAAGAGGATCAGCTGGCGGAGCGTATTGACAAATGTGCCCTGCACGAAGCTGATGCTGCGGATGCGTTTGACCTTGGTGAGTTCGAGTCCCAGGATGCGGAACGTGTTTTTGTTGAGCCGCGTCACTTCCTGCTGCGTGAGGCCGAGGCTTTTCACGAGTTCGATGTTGCGCAGTGACTCGGTAGTAGCGCCTGCCAGCGAGGTGGTTTGCGAGACGATCTTTTTCTGGATCATTTTCACTTTCTTGCTGAGCAGGTTGGAGATGACCGTAAGCAGGAAAATGCCCCCGAAATAGATCAGGGGGAGTGTCCAGTGTATGCTGGTGGCATAGACAGCAACGAAGATGATGCCGACAATTACGGGGAAAAGAATATTGATGAAAGCCGCGACGAATTTTTCGGTATCGATCCTCACTTTTTGCAGCACGCTGAGCGTTTCGCCGCTGCGGGCATCTTCGAATTCCTGGTAGGGCAGCTTCATCGCGTGCTGAAGCCCCTGCGTGAACACCGTGGCGCCGAATTTCTGCGTGATCAGGTTGAGGAAGTAGTCCTGAAAAGCTTTTGCTATCCGGCTGATCATCGCCACGGACACGGACGCCAGGAGCAGCCAGACTACCCCGTAGATGATCTCGGTTTTTCCCGTCTTGTTGACAACCGGCGCCTGGATGAAGAGGTAATCAGTCCACTCCATTTGCCCCGGCGGGGTTTTGATGGACTGGTGGTAATTGGCCAGGTTGACCAGCTTTCCGAAGATGATGGGGTCTACCAGCGAGAACCCGATGTTGATGGCTGCCAGGAGCAGCACCAGAGCCACGAGCCATTTATACGGTTTGAGGTAATGGAGCAGGATTCGCATTCGGTGTATTACAAATTAGGGAGAGGAAGGTTCACTGTTGTGCAAAACTAAGGCAACTGCAGGAAGGCATCGATCCTGCCTCGGGAAAACTGCTAAATGAGGAGATACGTCAAATAATTGTTGAAGAAATGATCGAATCTTCAGAGATAGTACTAACCTGTTTCGTCCAAAGTTTCTGTAAGTCCGCCGCCGCTAACCGACTCTGGACTCCGGGCTCCGAACTCCCGACTAACTACCCCCATTGTTGACCTTAGTTTTCAACTAAGGTCCAGTCTGAAAGACAGTTGCAAACCGGGTAAAAAACAGGCCTTTCCCGGTGCTTTTGTCATTCCTCCTGTAGCTAACAGAATAAACATTGCATTTCAATTGCTAAGAACGTGAGCGTTGGAGGATACAAAATAAGAAATCAGGGTCAGGTGCATTTTATCACTTTCGCCGTTGTAGAGTGGATCGATGTTTTTACGAGGAGAATATACCGTGATCTTGTGTTGGACAGCCTGCGATTTTGCCAGTTGGAGAAGAAATTGGCTGTACATGCCTGGTGTTTGATGAGCAATCATGTTCATTTTGTGCTGTCTGCCCCCAACGGAAATCTCAGCGACATACTCAGAGATTTCAAGAGGTTTACGAGCAGCCAAATCATTAACTCAATGAAAAATAACCCGGAAGAAAGCAGGAAGGAATGGATGCTTCGAATTTTCTGGCAACAAGGCCAGCGCAACAGCCGGAACAAGAATTATCAATTTTGGAGGCAGGATAACCAACCAAAGGAGTGTTATAGTTCCCGGTTCACGGTTCAAAAGATCAACTATATTCACAATAACCCGGTTGAAGCCGGTATTGTCCAAAAGCCCGAACATTACTTGTATAGCAGCGCGATAGATTACC
>DASPNM010000016.1:0-54388 GCA_035626515.1 Chitinophagaceae bacterium | reverse complement strand
CTGCTCACCTGCGCGTTGCAGTACACGCCGTCCAGCTTCGCGTAGCGCTCCGCCTGCAGCTCCCGCGCCCGGATCACCCGGCTGCGAATCTCCGCCGAGCTCTCCTGCGGACGCAACCCTGCCAGCTCATGAAAAGCGACGGGCGTTACCTCCACGTGCAGATCGATGCGGTCCAGCAGCGGACCTGAAATGCGATTGAGATATTTCTGAACGGCACCGGGCGGACAGGTGCATTCCCGCTCGGGATGATTATAGAACCCGCAGGGGCAGGGATTCATGGAAGCGATCAGCATGAAGGAGGCGGGAAAATCCACCGCCAGCTTGGCGCGCGAAATGGTCACGCGGCGTTCTTCCATTGGCTGCCGCATTACCTCGAGCACGGTGCGCTTGAACTCGGGCAGCTCGTCGAGAAAAAGGACGCCGTTGTGGGCAAGGGATATTTCTCCCGGTTGTGGAATGCCCCCTCCGCCCACGAGCGCAACGTCGCTGATGGTATGATGCGGCGCGCGGAATGGCCTGCGCGCAATGAGGGTTGCGTTGTCGGGGAGTTTCCCGGCAACGGAATGGATCTTGGTTGTCTCGAGCGCTTCCTGCAGAGTAAGGGGCGGCAGAATGGTGGGCAGACGTTTCGCCAGCATGGTCTTTCCTGCGCCCGGTGGACCAATGAGCAAAGCATTGTGTCCGCCTGCTGCGGCAATTTCCAATGCCCGTTTGATGTGCTCCTGACCTTTTACATCGGAAAAATCAAAATCGAATTCGCATTGGGACTCGAAAAATTCTTCACGTGTGTTGACCTCCACGGGCTGCAGGCCATTTTCTGCCAGGCGAAAAAAATCGATCACCTCAGTGATCTGCGATACGCCGTAAACGCAAAGATTGTTCACCATGCCCGCTTCGCGGGCATTTGCCGTAGGCACGATCAAACCTTTTAGTCCGCGTCGCCTCGCTTCGATGGCGATCGGCAGCGCACCCCGGATGGGCCGAACCTCGCCGTCGAGGCCAAGTTCCCCCATGATCATATATTGTGAAAGAAGCCCGGAATTTCCCAATTGGTCAGAAGCAGCCAGGATCCCGAGCGCGATCGGCAGGTCGAAAGCGGTACCGCTCTTTTTGATGTCGGCAGGAGCGAGGTTTACCAGCACCTTCGTGCGCGGCATGTCATAACCATTCGTTTTGAAGGTACTCTCCACGCGCTGCAGGCTTTCCTTGACCGCGTTGTCGGGAAGACCGACAATGGTTGGATCCTTGCCGGAATTGGCAAACCAGCTCACTTCGATGGTGATTGGGATCGCATCCACACCATACACCGCGCTCCCGAAAGTCCTTACCAGCATACCTGCGGATTACTGCCTGCACACCTGCCTCACGTCGGTCATCTCGTTTACCGTAAAGCGTAAATAATCTTTCCCGTAATGTACTATGTGATAAGTGACCGAGTTTCCGTCGAAACGGAGCGTGAGGGTATTCTGTTCGAGAGTCCAGCGTCCGCGGTATTGCTGGTTCTCCGCGTCCGTCATCAGGAATGAATGATCGGCGTCGAAGCGAAAGCGAATTTTTCCGTCGCCCCAGGTGCCGGTGATCTTATTGACAGAAACGGCCGGGAGCTCGAGGGGCTGAAAAGCATTCCCGTATTTATCCCTTAGCTCCTGGTGCAGGAGCTCGATCTTCGCCGAATCCTGAGAAAGCAGTCCCGTGAATCGGGGTACATACTCGTTTTCTACGTCGAGGAGCTTTTGCGTCCGTTGGAATTCCGTGATACCGCTGTCGCTACTCACCGCGGTCCGGGCATTAAAATAATCGTCCATGATGCTTTTCATATCCCGGCAGCGGTCAATGTAGCGGTTGATATAAAGAGCAAGGTCCTCATCCAGGTCAGGCTTTTTCTGCATGAGCTCGTAATCGCTGATCTGTTTATCTACGGCGCGCTGCAGATTCTTGCTCATCTGAGCCATGTCTTTCCTGCAGAGCTCCGAATAAAAATCGTCCAGGAAGAACTCATTGCTCTTCACAATAGCCTTCCAGGCGCCCACGGTAGCCTGTTTTTTTTTCTTGTGCTCCTTCCTTTTCTCAAAGATCAGGTTCACGATGGTGTAGGCGAGTACGGTTGTGAGTACCCCGATGCCAATGGTTTTCCAAACATTTCCGCCGGCTGGTACAGCTCCCATAATTAGTGGCTTTACAAACAGTTAATCGATGACGCACCGCTGCCGATCCCTCATCGCCGAAAATAATACATGATTCGGAACCTGATCGCGGATTTGCGCAGCGAGCCCGGCTTTTTTTCTGCCCGCGACCAGATCATTCGGCTAACGGACTTCGGTGATCGTCCCCTCAAATAACAGGGAAACCATCGGATCGAGAATGAGATTGTCGGGCCGCCTTTTCGCAGAGAACTGGAATGTTTCGACCGGTCTGCTGACGGAAAGGGTGAGCATGCGGGTGGCGGTGCCCTCCCGAACGGCTATCTGCAGTGGAAAGCTGAAGGGCGCTGTCTGCTGCATCACGGTGATCCCAATTGTCTTTTGCTTTGAATTGTATTTCCAGTTGACCTGCAGCTTCGGAATCCCGGCGCGGTGCAGCCATTGCCGGAAAAACCCATCCAGATTCCGGCGGCTTACCTGCTCGGCGACAGACTGGAAATCCCGACTATCGGCATTTTTTCCGCGGAAGCGCTCGTAATATTCACGCAGGATCCTGCGAAAGGTGGAATCCCCGACCTGGCGGCGCAACATGTGCAGGATCCAGCTTCCCTTCTGGTAGCTGTTTGGATTCAATAATTGAAAAAATGGCGACAGTGAATCAACAACCGGCCGTGTAGATGTTTTCACGAATTCGATCACCTGTTGCCTGTCTTCCGCTAGCCCGCGTTGCAGCCGCTGCAGTCCATACCGCGTTTCCAGGTAAATATGCGTGAGGTAGCTGGCGAATCCTTCGCTGAGCCAGAGATGGGAAAAATGCTTTTCCGTCGCCATGTTTCCAAACCACTGATGGGCGATCTCATGCGCGATCAGTCCTTCGCTTTCCCGCTGACCCGTCACCGATGATTCCGAATAAAAGATGGCGCTCGCATTTTCCATTCCGCCAAACATCGTCTTCGATTGTACATTCGCCAGCTTCCGGTAAGGATACGGACCGATGTAATCCGAAAAAAACCTGAGAATGTCCACGGCCACTGCGTAGTCATAAAAGCCTTTGTCCCGTTCTTCCGGGTAAACCCAACTCCACACCGGAACGCCATTCACTTCACCCGCCAGGCCTGTAGCAAACTCCGCGACACCGATCACCATCACCTTGGTGGGAAGCGGAATCTCTTCGAGCCAGTGGGTTCGCTTGCGGCCGCCATCGAGGCTGCTTTCTTCGACCTTAATCCCGTTGGAAACCACCTCGTACTGCGGCGGCGCGGTGACGATAAATTCCACCGAGGCTTTATCCGACGGATCGTCGCGGCACGGAACCCAGTGGTGCGCGCGATTGGGCCAGTTGTCCGCGAAAAAAGTTCGGCGGCCGAATTTGTTTTTTGCAATGATCAGTCCGTTTGCTGGAAGGCCGCGATACGGGATCAGGATGGTAACTGTATCACCTGCCTTTTTTGCGGGACGGAAGCTGAGCTTCAGGATGTCGTTGCCGCGGTGTACATTTTCCACGCCCTGTCCCGTGATCGTTCCGGGATGCATTCCGGTGCCGTCTTGATTCGGAAGATCCAGGTCAAGCGAAATATCGCCACCGTTCTTCAGGATTCGAACTTTTACAGCGGCCATTCCGTGAATGCTGTCTGAAGCGTCCGAAAGAAGGATTTCATACCGATAGTGCAGCACATCGAAATCCTGCTGCGCATGCAACGAAGGTGGAAGAAACAGTATGAGGAAAAAGAGAATCCGGATAGGCATTGATCCTATAAATATAGTTACACGCCGGCTCTGCCCGAAAAAAAGGTCACTGGTGGAGAAGCTTCACCGTTTGTGTTTTTCCGCTTGCAGTGTGATAGACAGAAAGCATGTAAGCGCCGCGTGGCAGCCTGCGCAGATCAAGTTCGATGAAATTGTTCCCCGGATACACGTTCCGTTCAAATCGCTCCAGCATCTGCCCGCTGGAAGAGATGAAGGTAATCTGCAGCGGCGAATAGTCGCGTGTGACCACCCACAGGTAAGGCTGGCCGGGGTGTGCAAAGAGTTGAACGGAAAATCCGTGCTGCAGGGCCGTTTCGTCAAGTACCACCGCCGTGCTTTTCGCGTCCTGGCTTACACAAACCGAATTATCATACGTGTACGTAATTATGTGCGTGCCGATGCCTGCGAGACGCGGATAAAAATGCCCGTTGATAACCCCGCTGCCGCTAAAGCTTCCGCCCGAGGGTGTTCCGGTCAGTTTCACCGACGGAGCAGTATGCTTGTACGACGCCTGCAGTCCGCCGATCGAAACAACCGGAGCGGGAACCACCGTTACGGTCACGGGCTTCCGCTCGGCGTTGTTGCAGGCCTGCGACGTCACCTCCACGTCCCAGTTGTAAAAGAACGGATATGCCGCATCTCCAAGGGAAGAACCGACAATGTTCCCCACGCTTTTTAGTTTAAAAGGAAAGCCGATGTTCGATGCGGTGCTCGTGCTGGTGTAGAGCGCGGCAACCGGGCTGGAGGAAGAAAGTCCCAGCTGGTGATTTAGTCCGGCAGGTACGAAGAAATCGAGCAGCACATCCTGGGCGCCGGCTACCAAACTGACCTGTTTTTGCTGAATCAGTCTTCCGTACTGGTCGCGCAGCTCGATGGTGCGCGTGCCCGCGGTGAAAGCGTCGAGCCGGACGGTTTTCAGCTTAAACGGTAGAAATGCATTGAAGATGAGATATTCGCTTCTCGTCGAATTGTGGTGTCCTGCACCGGTGAATCGCGGCGTCGGGGGTCCTATTCGGCCCGTGGTAATGGCCGGCTGATCGGTCACGTAAAATGTGGTGTTGCCCATGAGCGTGCCGGTCTGAAAACTGTTTCCGATGAAAACCAGGTTGCCCCCCGTTGGGGCATCATACCAATGGGCGTTCCCGCTCGCGTAAAGGTTCGCCCTTTCGCCCGCGCAGATGGTATCGGTGCGCGTCACGGTAGGGTGACCACTAAGGTTTGACTGTTGAATGTCCAGGGTATCGCTTGTCGTGGCGCCGCAAGGGGTCGTCGCCCGTACCCAGTATCGCCCGGGTTGTGAGACATTGATCTTTTGTGAGGTGGCGCCCGTGCTCCAGAGATAGCTGCTGGCTCCACTCGCTTCAAGCTCGATGGAACCGCCGGTGCAAACAATGTTTCCCTTACGGCTGAAAATATAGGCGTAGGGACTACCATTCGCAGTCCGCTGCCGCGTGAGCGGGATCTGCGTTCCGAGCCAGTTATTGTTTTCGTTGATCTCCCGGAAATGATTGTCCGGATCTACCTGGACCACTACAAAATAATCCCCATTGCAGGCTTCATAAGGAATCCGGATGAAGCTCTCGTCCAGCGTGCGCGAATAAATATCCACGCGCCCTACGCTGATCCCCTGGCGAACATTGTTGCATCCGTATCCGCCCGCCAGCCCGTAATTCGGAAAGCTGCTGTTGCTGAGCACATTTCCGTTTGCGTCCACGCAATCGCCGAGCGCGCCGCTGCACGTTGTAAGATCAATCAGGCAGAAGCTAACCTTAATGCCGCTGTTCACTATTGGGAATTGCAGGGTGTCGACCATACCTGCTCCGCGAAGCCGGAGTGTGTAAAGTCCCCACCCTTCAATATGAACATGTCCGTGAGAAGGATGGTAGATCATCCATCCGGCCACACGGTCCACGTACTGAAAACTGTTCCCGTTTTTCTGGTAAAGGCGCTGGTTGATAAGTCTCTTAGGATACGATCCATCGGGACAAAGGAATCCCGAGGGCGGGAAAAAATTGCGGAGTGTATCGGTGCCGCATACATAATCGTTGGTTGGAATCGCCTCGAGTGGTCCCCAGCCAACATTGGGAGTAGACACGTCAATGCGCAGCAATCCCTTGTTCGGCGCACCCGCCGATTGCCCATATTCGCTCCAGCCTGTCGTCGAATTGAGCGTCCTTTTGCCGGCAATAATATCCGGCAACAGCAGGCAACTGGTTCCGCCGCCCGGGCAGGAGCAGCCGCCGGGGTTACTGGTGCTGCACTGCGCGGTCGATCGGACCGCAGGCAGTGTAAATAATAGAACGGACAGCAGCGCGGCTGTGATTCTCATACAGCGGAGTTTGAAATATTAAATGTAACTATAATAATTAAAATTCCGGTCAGAGCTTGTCCAGCATTTCCACCACCTTTTCTCTCTTGAGGATAACGTAACCGATGCGGTCGTTGCTGATGCCTTCCTTCAGCTGGTAGCTGAACTCAAGCTGCTCATCGCGTACTATGGTTTCGAAGTATCGGAAGGAAATGTTCGTGTATGGTTTCAGGTCTTCGCTGATCTCGTAAAGATGCGTGGAAAGTATAAACAGCGAGTTGCGGATCTTGATGAGTCCGCGGATCACCGCAAGCGAGCATTTCATTGCATCCTGCACGTTGGTGCCCTTAAAGAGCTCGTCAATCAGAACCAGCCATTTCCTCCCGTCGCTGATCTTTTCCAGGGTATGCTTGATCCGCTGAACTTCGTTAAAGAAGAAGCTTTCCCCTTTCGCAATGTTGTCCACCACGTTAATATTGCTCAGCAAGCCGTCGAACAGTGTGAGCTTCATAGAGGCCGCGGGCACGCCCATGCCGATATGGGCGAGAAATACGGCAGATCCCACCGCTTTGATCAGCGTGCTTTTTCCGGCCATGTTGGCGCCGGTCAAAAAAAGAAAATTGTGGTCCGGATCCATTTCCAGGTCGTAGGGAACGGGTTTGGAAAGCAATATGTGGTACAAGCCTTTCGCAAAAATTGCCGGAGTTTCGCGCTCGAGGAATTCTGGAAAACCGAGGTGAAAGGTTTTCATCGCCACCGCCATGCTGTACCAGGCATCCATGCGACTGAAAATGTCAATCATTTCGAGGGTGTCTGTGCGATAACGGCCACGCAGGTAATAACCGAAATAAAGATTGTCACGCACACCGAACCGCGAACCCGGAGCAGTTGCCGCCAGCTTCTGTATCGGTGTTTCCCTCAGTGTCCTCCCGATACGGTCCACGTAGAGCTGGATGTTCAGCGGCAGCTCCAGGCCTTCCAGCAGGCTGGCCACTTTTTTGAGGCCCCGGTAAAAATCCCCGAAGTGAGCCACCGAGTATTTAACCATTGAATAATCTTCGCTGTGCAGCCATTTGTAAAAAAATGCGGACGCCACTCCCACATTGTCAGGAATAGGATCGAGCGCATAGTCGAGGAACTTTTCCATCACCAGGATGGTACCATTGGTAATCTCACCGGGCCAGTCGTCTACATGATCCATGAAGCTCCGGATGACATTTTGCGTACCCAGGATCTTCTTCAGGTCGTTGTGTGGCTCGGAAAAAAATTTCCTCAGCCATTCCTTGCCTCCTGACGTGCGGGTGAAATTCAGCTTGTGAAAAATGGAAAACTCTTCTTCGGGATGGAAGATGGAAATGTCGTTAAAGGATGTCCTGTCGATCTGCATACTGGCTGTTTTGCTTCAGCTGCGGTCAAATTGAAGCCTTTGTCCTTTTTCGGATTCTTCAAATTTTCCGTCGGCAAATACCAGGTTCCCGTTCACGAACGTGTGCGTGACGGAAGCCGGGAATTCCATGTCTTCCAGCGGGCTCCACCCGCATTTATAATAAATATTATCGCCGCTCACGCGCGTAGCGCGGTCGGGATCCACGATTGCCAGGTCAGCGTGGTAGCCTTCGCGAACATATCCTCTTTCGCGGATGCGGAAGCAATCGGCCACCGCGTGCGCCGTTTTCTGCGCAATCTTTTCGAGGCTGATACGCCCCAGACGGTGATAATGAAGCAGCAACAGCAGCGCATGCTGCACCAGGGGGAGTCCTGCAGGCGCTTTCTCGTATTGCTGGTCCTTCTCTTCACTGGTATGAGGCGCGTGATCTGTGGCCACCACGTCGAGCCGGTCATCCAGCAGCGCTTCCCAGAGCGCTTCCCTGTTTTGCGGTGCCTTGATCGCCGGGTTGCACTTGATGCGGTTCCCGAGCCGGTCGTAGTCTTCGCTGGAAAAATGAAGGTGGTGCACGCAGACCTCGGAGGTGATCTTTTTTTCCTTTAAGGGGATCATGTTTCCAAAAAGCTGCAGCTCTTTTGCCGTGCTGATGTGCAGAATGTGCAGCCTCGTGCCCTGGTTGCGGGCGAGCTGGATGGCGTAAAGCGATGACTGGTAACAGGCGTTTTCGTCTCGGATCAGCGGATGATCGGCGGCACGCAGCTCTCTTTCCTCTGTCCGTAACCGTTCAAGGTTTTGGCGGATCAGTCGCTCGTCTTCGCAATGCGTGGCGATCAGCAGCTCGCTGCCTCCGAAAATCCTTTGCAACGTATGCGGGTTATCCACGAGCAGGTTCCCGGTTGACGAACCCATAAAAATTTTGACCCCGCAAACTTCATTTTTCCTCGCGTTGGTACGCAGCACTTCTTCCGCGTTTTCGTTCGAACAGCCCATGTAAAAGGAGTAATTGGCGAGAGAGCTTCGGGCGGCGATCTGGTATTTCTGTTCCAGCAGCTCGCGCGTGAAAGCGGGAGGAATGGTGTTGGGCATTTCCATGAAGCTGGTCACTCCACCTGCAACTGCAGCTTTCGCTTCTGTGTGGATGTTCGCCTTGTGGGTGAGTCCGGGCTCGCGAAAATGAACCTGGTCGTCAATGAGGCCGGGAAACAGCAGCTTACCTTCTCCCCGTATTTCCAAAACTTTTCGCGGCGTTGAAATATTGCTGTCAATTCGACCGATCCGTTCTCCTTCCACCAACACATCCACCTCGTGGATCCGTCCCTCGTTGACCATCCGGATATTCTTAATCAGATATCTTTGCATTGCTGCTGTTCTAAACCAAAGCCATGCAATTTAAAGAAACCCTTGTAAGACTAACCCTGCTGTTGCTGCCCCTCTTCTCCTTCTCGCAAACCACTTATCTCCTTCAGGGCGACAAGGCCGGTATCACCCTCAACCGCTTTGAAATAAAGACCCGCACCGATTCGATACTGAATTTTTCAAAAACACGTCCGCTCTCCCGCCGGACCGCCGTGTATGCAGCGGACCTTTTTGCACAAAAGCCCGATCTGTCGGGAGTAGACCGCTACAACCTGAACAGCCTGTACCTGCAGAACCTCGAATACCTCTCTCCGGAAAGAAGGCAATCGTTTCGCAGCAAAAAACCAATACTGCGCAATTTTTATACGACACCCGCGAATCTGTATGAGGTGCATGTGAAGGATTTCGACCTGGTCGTAAACCCGATGATCCAGTTCGCGCTGGCAAAGGAAAACAACAACAGCCAGCGCCTCTTCCTGAATTCGCGCGGACTGTATGTGCGCGGAAAGATCGCCAATAAGATCGGCTATTTCGCATCGCTCACCGACAACCAGGAGCGGGATCCGCGCTACGTGCAGGAATGGGTAGATCGGCGGAAGGCAGTGCCGGGCGCGGGATTTTACAAACCTTTCAAAACGACGGGTTACGATTATTTCGATGCCCGGGGGTATTTCAGCTTCAATGTTACACGCTACATTGATGTTGTGTTTGGCTACGACCGGAATTTCATCGGCAACGGACACCGCAGCATGTTCCTGGGCGATGAAGGAAGCAGCAATCTTTTTCTGAAACTCAACACACGCATCTGGAAAATAAATTACCAGAACCTGTTCATGGAATTGCATGCGGCGCATATTCCTGGCGGGGACCAGCTGGTGCCAAAGAAATACGCCGCAGTTCATCACCTCGATGTTGCGGTTACAAAGTGGCTGAACATCGGATTGTTCGAAGGGGTAGTGTTCGGCAGAAAGGACCGGTTCGATTTCGGTTATTTGAACCCGGTGATTTTTTACCGCTCGATCGAACAGCAAAATGGAAGCTTTGACAACTCTGTCGCCGGGCTGGATGTGAAGGCGCAGCCGTGGAAGGGAATCCAGCTTTACGGACAGCTGCTGCTCGACGAGTTTTTGCTTTCAGAGATCCGACGAAACCGCGGATGGTGGGCGAACAAATGGGGGATCCAGCTGGGAGGAAAGTATGTCGACGCATTCGGATTGCGTAACCTGGACCTGCAGGTCGAGCACAACCGCGTGCGTCCGTTCACGTATTCGCACCGGGATTCGGTGGCAAACTACACACATTACAATCAACCTATGGCGCACCCGCTGGGCGCCAATTTCAGCGAAACGGTGGGCATCATACGCTATCAGCCCGCTCCGCGCTGGAATGTCGTCGGGAAACTCATTTACTATACGCAGGGGAGGGACAGCAGCGCGGTGAGTAACGGAAGCAATATCTTTCTTCCCAACACGCCCCCTTACCGGGTAAACGATTATGGATTCGACATTGGCAGCGGATGGAAAACCGCCGTAGTCTACGGATCCTTCCTGCTGTCGTACGAGCTGCGTGAAAACATGTTCCTCGACCTGCACGCGATCAGCCGGCGTGAAGAAACAAAAACAGTTCCGCTTCAAAGCATGAACACGTCGGTGATTTCGTTTGGATTCCGATGGAACATGCAACGTCGTGAAGTGGACTACTGATTCCAGGCCTCGAAAAATGAAAGGTGGTTTTGCAGGCGGCTTCAGGACAGAAACCTGCTCGGATCCCAGCTGCTGCCATCGGGGAAAAGATCCCGTGTCCTTTTCTCCATTTCCTCGGCGATAGCCGCTGCTTCGTATCCGCGTTTGCGTAATTCCCGCTTGATGTTTTCGTAGCTCTCCGGATCCCTGTTCTGGCTCAGCTTGAACACATTTTCCATTTCGCGGATTTCTACTTCAAAAGCCACGATCGCCTTCATCAGCCGGGAACGGTACTCGTCGGGAAGATTGTCGAACACCGTCGGAGAATTGCCGTCATGGTTTTCAAAATGGAGCGTCGTCTTGCGCAGCACGGCTGCAAGCGCTGCTTCATCCAAAAAACGGATCACTCCCCGGACGTGCACGCTCATGTAATTCCAGGTAGACGCCTGGTGCGGATCGCTGTACCAGCTCGCGCTGACATAAGTATGCGGCCCGGTGAACACCACGAGGGCTTCCGGGTTCCTGAGAAATACCTTGTGGTGATCGGTATTTCGCATGATGTGACCCCGCAGGACTTTTCTACCAGCCTCTTCTTCAATAAAAACCGGGACCTGCGTGGCAACCGGCCTCTCGCCGCAACCGATCAGGAACGCGAAGGGATGGGAATCGATGAATTCCCGTATCGCCGCGTCGTTCTTTTCTTTGAAATAGGGCAGGTCGTACATGTGAATTATTCGGTTAGTAATAAGTGATGGTTCTTTCCTCGATAAAAATGTCTTCGCCGCCGATTCCCGACTGGACCCGCTTCACCCAATTGCCCTTTTTGTCGTATTCATACCGCCACGCATTTTGGTCACGAATCTGGCCGCGGGCATCATATTTCATCTCTTCGATCTTGTTCCCCTGTGGGTCGTATTTGTAGGTCCAGCGCAGCATCAGCGAGCCGTCCTGCCTGTACATTGCCTCCGCCGATTTTTGACGGGCGTTGTCATATTCTGAGACAAACCGGTAAAAACCATCGAAGCGCTCCACCTGGTTGCCTTTGTCATCATATTTCCACCAGGCGTTGCTGGACAGACCTCCGTCCGCGCGAAATCCTTTCCGCTCGATCAGGTTACCTCGGTTGTCGTATGCAAACAGATATTTTACCGTCAGGCTTCCGTCCGGTTTGTACTGGGCTTCTTCCGCTACCTGACCCTGTGGGTTCAACGTGTGAACCGTTCGGGCCGTGACCGTTCCGTTTTTGTCCGTAAATTTTTCCTCGACAGAATTTTTCTTCAAATCATAGTTATACGTCGCCTGGTAGCCCAGCTCGCCGCTTTCTTCATAATTCCGGTATTCTGTTTTGCGACCCGAGGCGTTGAACCGGTAGTGTTGCTCATGGCCTTTCGCCCAGGGCGTAAACACTCCCTGGTTCTTATAACGGTGCGTTTCCTTAACGATCAATGTTCGCACTTTGCCCTGGAGCTGCATTTTCTGCCAGTCGTTTTCTGCGGGCGGGGCACCGTTGAGCAAGGGAACGAGCAACGCTGCGCAAAAGAGATGATGGAAGGAACTCATATTTCGGTATTTAGTTTTATTGGAAGCTCCCCTCAAGAGGCATTAAAAATACGCAAACCCCGCTAATGGGAATAATGGCTAATATCAGCCGCAGGCTGGCAAAGTAGTTGCATCAATTGGATTGTACCAAACGGGGGCAGTATGGAACGGAGATCGGTGATCGTGGCATTGGTGCTGCTGTTTCTTTTTGTGCTCGTTATCGCGTGCCGGAAAGATAACAACGGATTGCGAGTCCGCGGTGTGGAAACCGAACTGGACGTAGGCAGCCTTCGTCCCGACCCAATGCCCCCGGACAGCCTGCTTCTCGACACGCTTGCCAGCCCGGGCTACCAGTGATCAGCCTTCGATGTGAATGCTGAAAACAATCATGCGTGACTGGATTTTGTCGAACACGTTGGAAAATTTCAGCTCCGTATCGCGCGCGTGGATGTTTCTCAGGCCATTGCTGATCTTGATCTCCGGGGAAAAAATAAAACTCTCGAAAAAAAAGTTGAAGCCAAGCCCGAGCTCCGGACCCCAATCGTACTTCTCGATCTTCACGAGTTCTTCGGCGCGTTTCGCCCGGGCGTTGCTTGCCATATCAATGTCCGCGTGTACACCTCCAAGCATGTATACGCGGAAGTTGCCGATCCGGTCGCTTTGAAACTTTACCTGGAATGGAAAGGTGACAATGACAGATTCTACTTTCTTCGTGACGTCCGTGCTTCCGTCGATATCCGGATACTTGAGCTTGTAAAAAATATTTCGTTCGATGAACATGAGCTGCGGGTTGAAACGCAGCTGGAAACGATCGGAGATCCGGCCGGTTGCCGAAAGGCCGAGCGCAAGGCCACCGGAGTTCGTGGGCTCTGCGACAAACACGCTGTCGTCCTGAAGAAAGCGCTCGTGGAGGAATGTGTGGAAACGGGCCAGGTTGATGCCCACTGTGAGACCGAAATAGTAGGGCTTGGCATCGTGGTCCGCCAGGTTCAGCTCAGGACGGTACATCTGCGCCGAAACAATCTGCGAAACCGTGATACAACCCAAAAGCAATGCCCTTCTCAAGCGCCTGCCCCACCGGAAGGATGAGGTTTTCTGCCGTGGTAAATGCAACATATTCCTAAGCTAAGTGGTTCGTACCCGGTAGCAGTAAATCCCACTTTATTTAAAATGTCAGTAAATATTTGTCGGTCAGGAAATCGATTGGCGGACTCGCACAGGTACTGGTAAGCTTCCTTATTTTGACGAAACCAGCGCGCCACGCCGGGGGCGACAATGCCCATGTAGAGATTGTACAGGTTCCGCACCAGCCGCCGTCTCGGTCTTGAGAATTCCAGCACCACCAGCCTCCCCCCTGGTTTCAGGACGCGGAGCATTTCCAGCAATCCTTTTTCCAGGTTTTCAAAATTGCGAACCCCGAATGCCACCATTACGCCATCAAACGTATTTTCATCGGCCTTTATTGTTTCAGAATCGCCTTCCTGTAACTGGACAATGGACTGAAGTCTCTCTTTTTCAACCTTTTTTCTTCCGATTTCAAGCATTCGTGCTGAAAGATCAATACCCACGATGCGGTCGGGCCTGAGGATGCGGCTCGCCAGGATCGCCATGTCGGCTGTGCCGGTCGCCACATCGAGAATCACACGCGGCCTGTCCGGTTTCAAATAGCGGATCGCCCGCTTCCGCCATTTGATGTCGGAGCGCGCCGAAAGAAAATGATTCAGGAAATCGTAGCGCTTCGCGATTTGGTCGAACATCTCGACCACCTGGTCTTTCTTGCTCTTTCGCGAGTTCGCGTACGGCAGCACCTGCTCGTGCGGATGCGGTTGTTTCATGGGAAGGCAAAGGTAGCCCTTCCTCGCTGTCCGCGTTTTTGCAAATATCTTTACCGCGATGGAGATTGTTTCCGCAGAATTTGTCATAAGCAGCGCGACACATAAGCAATGTCCCGCTCCCGACAAACCGGAGTACGCCTTCATTGGCCGCAGTAATGTCGGTAAGTCATCGCTGATCAACATGCTTTGCAACCGCAAAGACCTCGCAAAAACTTCGGCCACCCCGGGAAAGACGCAACTCATCAATCACTTTCTCATCGTATCGCGCAAGCGAAGCGGGCGCCAGACACGCTGGTACCTGGTGGATTTGCCCGGCTACGGTTACGCGGTGGTTTCCCAGCGGTCTCGTCGAAATCTCAGCAACATGATCGAATCCTATGTGCGCAAGCGGGAGAACCTTGTGAACCTTTTCGTGCTGATCGACACTCGACTCGAGCCGCAACAGAAAGACCTGGAATTCATCAGTAGCCTGGGGGAGTGGCAAGTGCCCTTTGCCCTGGTTTTCACCAAATCAGACAAGAACAAGCCTGCCATCACGCAAAAAAAGGTGGCGCAGTTTCTGGACCGGCTGCGGGAAAACTGGGAAGAATTGCCCCCATATTTCGTTACCTCCGCTACAAAAAAAACCGGCAGGGAGGAATTGCTGCGTTACATCAGCGGACTGAATGACCGGCTGGGTGCGGGTTAGGAAAAATACGAATCCACGGCATTGGTTCGTATATGGGATATACATTAATTTGCACCCGGGTGGAAGGTAATATGAAAACAATTATGTCCGAAAAAAACATCGTCGTTGCTCTTTTCATCATGGTCTTCATAACTTTTTCGCTCGCGCACGAAGACAGCAAAAAAATGGAACGCGCGTATTCGGGCATCCATTCCACGGCGATCTCCCAAATATTGATTCCGCCGCAGCAACCGCAGGATGTCCTGATTTCCGAATAAAACTCCATCCACCACTATCCATCTTACATGCGAAAATCAATTATCCTGTTTCTGATCGCGGTGTGCGCAGCAGGGCATGCCCGGCCGGACAGCATACCGCAGAGGCACGATAGTATCTCGCTGCAGCAGGCGCTCGACAGCAGTCTGGATTTGCTCGACCGTACACGCCAAAAGGAATGGGAAGAAAAAAACTTATCCGGTCTCGAAATGCTCATGCAGCAGCAGCAGGAGCGGGAGGCACGGCAAAAAAAGCAGGCGTTGATCCGCATCGGCGTTGGGCTGCTTTTTCTCGGGGTACTTGTGTTTGGATGGGTACGCAGGAAAAAGAAACCGGTCAGTTAACCACCTTGTTGGCACAGCTGCTGCTTGCAAAAGCTTCCGGCTTGGCCTTGAAGGCAAATCCCATTCCCAGTATATACCCCATCGCTTCCTTCAGCGCGTCGTTGCTCTTAAAGTGCGGGTTCGTATTGATGTCTGCATGCACCTCCATGTCCACATCGTAAACCGTGAACAGATTGCAAAGTTCATAAGCAATTTCGATGCTCTTCGCCACTTCCATCAGCATCCGCTCCTTGATTGTAAATGGCTGGCGCGTTTTTTCATTGTGGATGAACATGAAGCCCCCGTGTCCTTCGCGGAGGAAAACGATCACTGTGGCAAATTCGGTTTCCTGGCCTTTCACCTGCGAGTCGGTACCGATGCAAACCTTCAGCCGGTATCCTTTTTCGGTCTCGCGACGAATAGCTGTTTCCACCGCCTCCAGGATGGGTAGTTCAATCGGGTCGCCATTAAATTTTCTCCAGCGCATATGAAAAGACGTTCATCCAAGATAGAGAAAAATAGGCGATCGGCAAAAGTCGGAAGTCGGAAGACGGAAGACCGGAGTGGCAGGAAGGTCGGGAAAGCGGGTAAAGTCAGGAGAGCTCGTATGAATGCAAATTATTTCCTGTCATGCTGAGCTTGTCGAAGCATGAGCTTGTCGAAGCATGAGCTCGTCGAAGCATGAGTTTTTCGAAGCATGAGTTTGTCGCAGCATGACAACTGTGTCAGGTGGTGCTTTATTTTCCGAGACCAAAATCAGGAAGGCTTCCATCCGGAAGCCTTCTTTCATAATGTACGGATTAAAAACGGTGCCCGTGAAACATCATTGTCTGACGAATTTTTCAGTCCAGGTCCGCTGCCCGTTGCTGAAGCGGATCACATACATTCCCTGGGCAAGCTGGCTGCTGTTTACTGTTTGAATCCCCGTAGTCAGTCTGCCGCGCGTGATCCCCTTGCCCGTATAGTCGAATATTTGGTATTCACCCGCAACCGGGCTGCTGATTGTGAGACTGGACGACACGACGGTTCCGACCAATTGCGGGCGCGGATCGTTGCCGTGGCGGCGCAGCGTTACGATATTCGAATAATACTGGCGGCCATTGTCGAATGTCACGTTCAGCCGGTATTGCACCGCGCCGGAAAGATTCGGCTGGTAAGTGTACTGTCGGGCATTGTTGGGCAGGTCCGCGACAGGAGAGAAGTTTCTTCCATCGGTTGACCATTCCAAAACGAGGTCAGTAACCTGTTCGTCGGCATCGATCAGCCATTCAAACTGGTGCCGCTCGCCATTCAGCGCTCCGTAGAGAACCAGGCGACGCAGCGGCAGGGTGCCTCCGCCCAGCGATCCCTGCATCGAATAGGATCCAAGGCTGGCGTAATTGGGCGCATAAGCATTGCCCCTTCCTTCGACTTTGAGATAATAATTACCTGCGTTCAGGAAAGTGTCGACGATCGAACTCAGCAGGGTTCCGGGATTGTACACGTTCAACTGTGTCTGTGAACCATTATACAGCGTCACCTGCATGTCCAGATCGGAACCGGCGTTGCCGGTACCCACGTTGTAGGGGGTTGCGGTGAGCAGGAACCTTCCATAAGCCGGCTGAGTGAACCGGAACATATCCTGGTCAGTGTTCCGCTCGATTACCCCATTCACGTTGAACACATTGTTGGTGAACGTGGCCTGCGTGGCCTGGTTAAACGCTGCGGAGTGATCATCGGTACGATAACTAAACCCGTTGTTGCTGGTTAGCACGGTAAGCTCATTTTGATAGCTGGTGCAGCCGTACGGATTCGGGCCATTGTGCCAGATGGTAAAATTCTGGTAGTAACCCACGCCCATGATGGGAGCCCAGCCGATCTCGCCGCTGCCCTGGCCGTAGTTGTACTGCGAGGTCAGGTTGCAGTTGGCATCATAGGTCGACTGGTGATACAGGCCCATGGTGTGGCCTGCCTCGTGCGAGGCGGCCTCGGCGATGTACTTCACATTGTAGTTAAGAAGTGCGCTGAACACGAAGCAGGGAGTGTTATCGCCCCATGTAAACGAGTTCATGAACGCCACACCTCCGGCAGATCCGTACCATTCCGAGGTCACGGTGAGGATGACGCGCATTCTCATAGTGGCGGGCGCAGCCCAGTACTTGGTGGAATCGGTCGTCACGTTGATGTTAAACGGACGGTAGTCTTCTGCCACCCGATTGAATACGGTGGTGATCTGGGTGCTGTTCAGCCCGGACGCGCCGCACACTATCGGGCCCGCATAGTTCCAGCTTGTATTTGTTACGGTGTGCCCGTCGAAATCAAGGAAGAGCACGGCGGAGGCGGAGGGATGGCTGCTGTAAACGGGGGTTTGTGCGGCTACCCGAAGCACGCCGGACAAAGCCAGCACAAACAGCACGGATCGGACATAGTTTTTCATAACAAGGCGGATTTTTGATTTTTCAATAGGTACTTCAGGATACGGATTAAAAACGGGACAGGTGATTGGACTTTTTCATGTTCAGAAATTTATTCGTTGACGAGGTCATAGAAATTGCGTTTCACCAGCACAAGCCGGCCATTGCGCTCCTGCAGCTCGTACAGGTCGCCGTGCTGAAAGCTGAGCAGCCGGCCGATGTATCGGTAACCGCCTTCGGGCTTGCGTGTGCGCGAAATCGTCAGCATCGCTCCCGGGTAATTCGATGTGCGCAGGTTCAGCGTTTCCAGGTTAAGCTGCGCATCGTTCGATGCACCTACCACCTGGCCGTCGAGCCGGAACGGTACGTCGGCGCGGTCGGAAAGATTCACGCTGAGAACTTTGCCTACAGGCTCGCTCAGGAGCTGGTTTAGCTCCACAGCATTTACCGGGATCTCGGTGGGTAAGCTTTGAAAGAGTTTCGGACGGTTGTAATCGGGTTCGTTGATCGGCAGCGGATCATGTTGCGCAGTGGCCGAAAGGCCGCTCAGCATCAGGCATACACCGATCACCCGGGCACGAAGGTTTTTCATGTCGCACTTTTTTTAAAAAGTAAAAGGATATTGTTCAGCAATCAGATCTTCTCGATTGCAGCTTCAGAGGGGACGGTGATACAAGATTTGTGAATTGCTGGTGAAAATGCAAGCGCAGGTGGGTGGAAAATGGTCGAAATCGGGTGATTGTACTCGGCCGCATCGTAAGAAGCTCGGGAACATTATCGTAAAATTTCTAATCGCCGCTTTAATACTGGCCGGTGCTGAGCATCACCAGTGTGCATGCTTCCAGCGGTACTATATTATGTGCCCGCGCCAGGGAAGCCAGCTCGGGGTTTTCGGCGCCCGGATTAAAGATGATGCGAGACGGTGTGAGCGAGAAAATGTAGTCGTAATACTCTTTTTGGTGCTGCGCGTTCAGGTAAAGCGTGATTGTATTTACTCCTTCAAACGGAACCTTTTCTTTCTCAACGGTTATGCCCGCCACGACGGTATTGCGGCGCCCGACGGCCACGACCGGGTGACCGTGACTGCGCAGCCTGTGTATGGCCAGGTAACTGTACCGCGCGGGGTTATCAGAAGCTCCAAGTACCAGGGTCTTTTTTGCTCCCATCCTGCAAAACTATCCTCATTTTGCCGAAGGCCCGGCGTTACCGAAAGATCTTCAACATCGTTGCGAGAAACCAGTGCTCGTCGGCGCGAACCATCATGTCGAGCGCCCGGTCCGCCTGGCGACCCAGCTTCTTGATGTCGCCGATCACTTCTACAAAAGTTTTTACATGCCGGTCACGCTTGTCACCTTCCACTTCCTCCAGCTGGTCGAGCAGCTTCAGCATGGGTTCCAGCTCGCGCTTCTTTCTTTCCTTGATGATCTGGGTGACAACTTTCCACATGTCTTTTTCAGCCGCGAAATATTCCTTGCGCTCGCCCGGGATGAGCACCCGGTCCACAAGTCCCCAGTTGATCAGCTCCCGGATGTTCATGTTCGTGTTGCCGCGGCTGATATTGAGCTCTTCCATGATGTCATCCTGCGTCAGGGGCTCGGCGCTGGTAAGCAGCAAAGCGTGGATCTGCGCCATGGTGCGATTAATCCCCCAATGAGTGCCGAAAGCTCCCCAGCTGCTGATGAACTGTTGTCTTGCTTCGGTGAGTTTCATGCTTCAAAACTAGCAGTAAGTTTTCGGAAATTTCAATAACTATTGAAAACTTATTTTGGAATGCGTGCTATCTTCCTGTTATGAAGAAAAGCATACTACTTCTCTGGGCGCTGCTGCTGGCCCTCCTCGTGGAGGCCCAGCTGCAACCCTTTCGGTTCGCTTTTATCTCGGACACACATATCGGCTCACCGGACGGCCGGGCGGAGGAAGACCTGCGTCGGACGGTAGACGACATCAACCGCATGACAGGAATTGCATTCGTCGTCATTACCGGGGATATTACCGAACTGGGAACTGACGAAGAAATCCGCAGGGCGCACGAGATTTTGAACGGCCTGAACGTTCCTTATTATATCATTCCCGGGAATCACGATACCGGCTGGAGCGAAAGCGGTGGCGATAGTTTCATTCAGGTGTTTGGCAACGATAAGTTCAGCTTCGAGCACAATGGTATCCGATTTCTCGGTTGCGCCTCGGGTCCCTACCTGCGGATGAGCGACGGGCACGTTCCCCGTGGCGCACTGAACTGGCTGGATGCAGAACTGGGCCGGCTGAAAAAGGACCAGCCGCTGATTTTCCTCAATCATTATCCTATTGATCCGGGTCTCGACAACTGGTACGAGATCACCGACCGCCTTCGGCCCCATAATACGCTGGCAATTCTCTGCGGTCACGGCCACGCAAACCGGGCACTGAATTTTGAAAGTATCCCCGGCGTAATGGGGCGATCCAATTTGCGGGCCCGTGCAGAATACGGAGGGTACAACCTGGTAGACGTAAATCCTGACTCGATCGTGTTTTCCGAGCGAAGGCCCGGAATTGCAACGCTGAAGCCCTGGACTGTCGTGCGCATCAAACCGGGGTTGCGCGATAATAAGGCACAATTTCCCCGTCCCGATTATGGCGTGAACCAGCGCTTCCCGGAAGTGAAGCAGTCCTGGCGATACGAAGCGCCCGCCAATATTATTGCGAGCCCGGCTTATGACAGGAAGCGGGTGTTCATTGGCGACCAGGATGGTAATTTCAGCGCGCATTCGCTTCGCACCGGCAGGAGACTATGGAATTATAAAACTGCCGGCGGCATCTATTCATCGCCGGCTGTTTCCGGCGACCGCGTCGTGTTCGGCTGTGCCGATGGAAATATCTATTGTTTGCGCACCAATGGAAAGCTGGCCTGGAAGCTGCAAACCGGAAAGCCAGTGCTGGGTTCGCCGGTCATAGACAGCAACATCGTGTACATTGGAGGCAGCGATCATTGTTTTCGTGCGATTGATTTAATGACAGGAAAACAGCTCTGGTCATCGTGCCCGTTGCAGGGACCTGTGGTAAGCACACCACTGCTGTATCGGGGACTCATCATTTTTGGAGCCTGGGACCGGCACCTCTATGCCCTGGACAAGCGGGATGGCAGCGTCCGCTGGCAATGGAACAATGGGTCCGCCGTTCGCAACTTTTCACCCGCTTCCTGTATTCCGGTCGCCAGCGAAGGAGTGGTTTACGTGGTGGCCCCGGACCGGTACATTTCGGCAATTGATGCGGCGTCGGGGAAAACATTATGGCGAAACAATGATGCTACCGTTCGGGAATCAATCGGTATTTCCGCGGATGGCCGGTGGATCTATGGAAAAACGATGCAGGATACGATCGTAGCGTACGCGGCCAGCCGTGAAAAGCAGTCTGCCGCATGGAAAATGCATTGCGGCTTCGGATATGAGCATGCTCCTTCGATGCTCATCGAAAAAAACGGGGGTGTGTTTTTTGGAACGCGGAACGGAACCGTTTATGCGATCGACCCAATACGCCGTTTAGTCAACTGGGCGCACAAGATTGATAATTCGATGGTGAATACGGTTCGCGTGATTGACCCGCGTCGGGTGCTGGTAGCTACCATGGACGGAAAGCTGGTGCTACTTCGGGATAAACGCCGCAAATCATAAGAGCAACATCACGGGATTTTCAAGATATTTTTTGAGTGTCTGAAGGAAAGCTGCGCCGGTGGCGCCGTCCACGCTGCGATGATCGCAGCTCATGGTTACTTTCATAACATTGGAAACGTCAAATACGCCATTCTTCCTGACCACAATTTCCCGGATCCTTCCCACCGCAAGAATGCAGCTGTCGGGGGGATTGATAATGGCGGTGAATTCCTCGATGTCCATCATGCCCAGATTGGAGATCGTAAACGTGTTTCCCGTGAATTCCTGCGGCTGCAGCTTCTTGTTTTTCGCCTTCCCGCTGAGCTCTTTTGTTTCTGCGGAAATCTGGGGAAGTGTTTTTTGATCCGCGAAACGGATTACGGGGACAATCAGGCCCTCTTCGATCGCTACGGCCACACCGATGTGAATGTGATGGTACCTGCGAATCTTGTCGCCCGTCCACGAAGCGTTCACTGCAGGATGTTGTCGCAATGCAAGCGCTGCAGCGCGCACGATGATATCGTTAAAACTGATTTTGACGGGGCTTACTTCGTTGAGCTGAGTGCGCGCGGAGATCGCGTTGTCCATGGTGATCTCCATTGTCAGGTAATAATGCGGGGCCGTGAACTTGCTTTCGGCAAGGCGCTTAGCGATCACACCGCGCATTTGGGAATTCGGGATGTCGGTATAACCTTCTTCCTGTTTGCCGGTGAAGGGAGCGGCAGCGGCAGTTGTCGTTTCGCGGTAACGGTCGATGTCGGACTTCGTGATCCGGCCGCCGTCGCCTGAGCCCTGGATTTTTTTCAGGTCGAGGCCCTTTTCCGCAGCCAGTTTGCGTGCCAGTGGGGAGGCTTTGACGCGGCCGTTTTCCGGAGTGGGCGTTTCCGCCCCAGCCCCCGTTTCGGGTTTAGTCGCTGCCGATTTCGGTTCTGCTGTGGCCGCGACTGCCGCAGGCTGCTGCACCCCCGCCTTCGCCGCCGCGACGATTGCTTCCACGTTCACTTTTCCATCCTCGCCGATGATGCAAAGCAATCCGTTCACCGGAACCTTTTCTCCCTTCTTCGCACCTATGTACAACAGTTTCCCGTTCTTATAGCTTTCCAGCTCCATCGTGGCCTTATCGGTTTCAATCTCGGCCAAAATATCTCCCTTCTTCACCACGTCGCCTACGTTTTTCCTCCAATCGGCAATGACACCTTCTTCCATGGTATCGCTGAGTCGGGGCATCAACACCACCTCGTCCATTTTCGAAATATCGATTGACTTTGTTTCGGTCGTTGTTGTTTCCTTCGGTAGCTGCTTTGGTTCCTGCGCAGCTTGTGGCTCCGCCCCGGCGGCAGGCTGCGGCTGCTGATTACTTATCAAGGAAGAAATATCTTCACCGGGAGCACCAACAATAGCAAGGAGATCATTCACCTGCAGCTTCTGTCCCTGGTCTGCGCCGATGTGGAGCAGGGTGCCTTCCTTATAGCTGTCCAGTTCCATCGTAGCCTTGTCTGTTTCGATCTCCGCAAGCAATTCGCCTTTTTTCACCGGGTCGCCGACCTTCTTGTGCCATGCAGCGATAACCCCTTCCGTCATGGTATCGCTGAGTCGCGGCATGAGTATTACTTCGGCCATTTCCGGAACAATTTGGGCCGAAATTAAGGGAATTGAACGAATGGAAAAGGGAGGGCAGTCAATAGTCGAGGTCGAGGCCGAGCCGTTCTTTGAGGTCTTTCACCAAGGGGAATTGCTCCACCATTTTCTGGTACTGCTGGCTGACGGTGAGATGCACTTCTGCCGGCTGCTCCTTCCGGTCCTGCGGGCTGACGACTACTGAAAACTGGAGCTGGTGGTTGCGAAGTTGCCGGTGCAGGAACTGGTAAACCTGGTTGCGCTGCTGCTCTATGAATTTTTGTTCGATGTTGTTTCCGGTAATGACCTCAAAGGAATTGTTGTCGCGCACCACCAGCCGCGCACGCTCGAAACTGGCTGCCGCGGTATGCTTCGCGGCGCGGAGTTGGGCCACATAGTTGTTCCAGGCATCGGTAAGAGCCGCGGTATCCAGCGCCTCATTCGGAATGTTGCCGGCCGAATGTCCGTTCTCCTGAACTTTTTTGCGAATGGCCTGGAGGGCCTCGATCCTGCGACCGCCGGCGACCGGCGGTTCCGAAACGCTCATCACCGGCGGCGCGTCCCCAGGTTTTTTTTCTTTTTTTTCTTCGATGGGCACGAACAGCCGCGCCTCTTTTGTTTTTGTGGACGGGACGGCCTGGTAGCCTGGCAGGGGACGGGAAGAAATGAACTTAGGACGCGCGGTCATTTTTTTTTTCGCTACTGAATCCCCTTCTGCCACAAGCTCAAGCGCCTGCTGCAGGTAACAGAGCCGGATCAAAGCGAGCTCCACATGGAGCCTCCGGTTGCGCGCAGCGCGGTAACCGGTTTCGGCCTCGTTGAGAATATTCAGCGTACTGACAAGCAGAGCCGACGCAACTTCTTTGGCTTTTGCAATGTACCGATCGCGGAAACTCTCCACGACATCGAGTAACACCGCCGCTTTCTCATCGTGGGAAACCAGGAGATTACGAATGAACTCGGCGAAACCGTTCAGGAGCTGGTCGCCTTCAAATCCTTTCCGGTTGATCTCGTCATACAGAAGCAGCGCCGAAGAAAGATCCTGGGCCTGCATGCAGTCCAGCAGGCGGAAAAAATAATCCTCGTCGAGGATGTTCAGGTGCTCCAGCGTATTCGCGTAGCTCAGCTCCCCGTTCGTAAAGCTCACAATCTTATCGAGGATGCTGAGTGCGTCGCGCATGCAACCTTCGCTTTTCTGCGCGATGAGTTGCAGCGCTGCGCGTTCGGCGCGGATGGACTCCTTGCGGCAGATCTCTTCGAGGTGCGCCACCGTGTCTTGTGTAGTGATTCGCTTGAAATCGAAAATCTGGCAGCGGCTCAGGATCGTAGGAATGATCTTGTGCTTTTCCGTGGTGGCCAGGATAAAGATTGCGTAAGGGGGAGGTTCTTCAAGCGTCTTCAAAAACGCATTGAAAGCCGCAGAGCTGAGCATGTGCACCTCATCGATCACGTACACTTTGTACTGACCGCTTTGGGGAACGTAACGGATTTGGTCCACGAGGTCACGAATGTTGTCCACCGAATTATTGCTTGCGGCGTCCAGCTCGAAATAATTCATCGAAGCACCTTCGTTGAACGAAACGCACGAACTGCACGCATTACAGGCTTCTGCATCGGCCGTGCGGTTCTCGCAGTTGATCGTTTTTGCCAGGATGCGTGCGCAAGTCGTTTTTCCCACTCCCCGCGGACCACAAAACAGGAAGGCATGCGCGAGCTGGTTATTCCTGATGGCGTTCTTCAGGGTGGTCGTAATGTGCGACTGACCCACGACTGTGTCGAAGGTCTGGGGCCGGTACTTGCGGGCAGAAACGATGAACTTATCCATTCAGAGGGGGCTGGACTGCAATAATAATCAAGTTTTGCCTCGCCGCGGCGCCGCTTTTTTACACATATATATATTATAGAGTGACCTCAGACCACTATCGGGTGCCGGGTGAATTGCCGCGTGGGGTCGAACAAATAACGGTAGGTTGTCAGCACACGACTCCGGTAAGTGCCCAGCGATTCGACCACGTTGATCATTTTCGGATTGAATTCGCCGATCCACTGCATTTCATACGCTTGGTATCGCAGCTTTCCGAGGCGGTATTCTCCGTTTACCAGCTGCAGGTTCTGGATCCGCTTGGCGCCCTCGACGATGATGTAAGCGTCCACGCCGCGTCCCTGGAATTCGGGAACGACTCCGAAAACGAGGCCTATGAACCTGGTGCTTTTCATTGTTGACTTGATCCATAGGAATTTCAGCTTATGAAAAAGATCAAATTTTCCATTCAGGTGGCGGAACCACTGGTTAACATCGGGCAGGTTGATCCAGAAGCCAATAGGCTCCCCTTTGTAATAAGCGAACCAGTTGATCATCTCGTCCATCACAGGGCGCATGGAGCGAAACATCCTGAGCACAAACTTTTTGTCGACCTGCTTTAATCCCCCGTGGCCCGCCCATGCCTTGTTATAGATCGTGGTGAAATCCTCCGCAAATTTTTCGAGGTGATTTTTCCGGATGTGGTCCGCGCTGAAATTCGGATCGCTTGCGCAATGCGCGTGGCGTTCAAAAAATTTTGGTTCCAGCATTTCGTGCGCCGCCATGGCGTAGCAATACTGGTTGAAAAAATTGCGGAACCCGTAGGTTTCGAACAGCTCCCGGTAATAAGGCGGATTGTAGTTGAGGCAGTAGATCGGCGGATCAAAGCCTTCGACGAGCAATCCCCACCAGCGGTCCCTTTCTCCGAAATTGATCGGCCCGTCCATGGCCTCCATGCCGCGCTGCCTCAGCCAGTGCTTTGCCACGTCGAACAGCATGTCCGCGGCGGACTGGTCGTGGATGCATTCAAAGAAACCGATGCCGCCAACAGGAATGTCATCCCCCTTGTTGCGGTACTTTTTGTTCACGAAAGCCGCGATACGGCCGATGACGCTGCCGTCGTTGTCAACAAGGATCCAGCGGACCGCTTCGCCGTGGCGAAATGCCTTGTTTTTCTTCGCGTCGAACACGTCGTTCACGTCTTTGTCCAGGGGCCGGATATAGTTCGGATTACCGCGGTTGATATCAATATTTACCTGCAGGAATCGGCGGGCGGTGTTCTTGTCGGTGACCGGTACCAGTTGCATCCGGCAAAAGTAAGCAACCGTGCTGCTTGCTCAGCTTGTGAACATTTTTCTGCGAAGGTGCTCATCGTGCCCGTAAATATCCTCGCGAAAATTCAGCCTCCCGCGATCGTCAACCCAGGCGGTATAATAGGTGATCACCACGGGAATCGGCTGCTTTACGCGGACCGCCTGCTCGACACCGCGGTTCATTGCTGCGTTGATTTTTTCCGGAGTCCACTCTGGCTGGTTGCGCAGCACATACATCGCCAGCTTTTCCGGTTCGCGGACCCGGATGCAGCCGTGACTGAAAGCGCGTTTGTCTTTTTCGAAGAGGCTCTTAGCCGGTGTGTCGTGCAGGTAAATATTAAAGCTGTTCGGGAATAAGAATTTCACGCGCCCCAGCGCGTTTCCGGGCCCTGGTCGCTGGCGAATGGCCGGGAGCCCGTCTTCATCGCCGGTTATTTCCATGTTCTGACCTGCGAGGTAACCCGGGTTGCGTTCCATTGCCGGCAAAATTTCATTTCGCACAATGCTCGGGGGAACATTCCAATAAGGACTGAATACGACCTGGTTCAGGTCGCCGTTAAACATCATCGTATTGTGCCCCTGCTTTCCGACGACGACGTCAATCTCGAACACTTTCTGCTTTCCCTCGTAAACATGCAGCACAAATTCGGGGATATTCACCACGATAAGGTTGCCTTTGGGTTCAGGAGCCAGCCAGCGCATGCGATCCATGTTCATCAGGATCTGCTGCACCCTCCGGACCGGAGGTACATTCATTTCCTTGACGAGCGCTGCGTCGATGACGCCGTCCGGTTTGTACCCATGTCGCTCCTCGAAACTTTTTACCGCCAGTTCCAGCGTATCGTTAAACGCCTGGCTCGTATCGGCGACGGGCAAATCGCCGGTAAGATGCAGCAGGCGCTTGATGGCGGCGATATCCGGGCCGCGGGACCCCTGCTTCAGCGTTTTCGGGTTGGACGTGATCTGCGGCCAGTTTCCCTGTTTTGCAATGTTCACATAATGCACCAGCTGTTGCTTCAGCGCCGCATAGTTGGCGTTCACGTCCTCGAAGTATTTATCGTCCTTGTGTTTTTTGTTGATCAGGGAGTCGGCGAGGTAGATCGCATCCACTCGCTTAAACGGGATGAACCGCTCCATTTCCTTTCGCTTCACATAGCCCTTTTCGTAGTGCCCCAGCATCAGGGAAATAAAGTGAACGGTAAGCGTCAGCTCTGTATCGACGAAGGTTTTATTGTTGGCGTTTACTGACAGCGACTCTTCCATCATCAGGTTGTTCATCCGCTTCTGCAGCGTTTTGTCTTTCAGGAAAGAGGAAGTGTCGTAAGTAGTTACGTAATCGTGCAAATTCCAGAAACCGCGGGCCTGTTCCGTAAGCCCTTCGCTGGTGAACCAGGCAAACTGGTAGTTGCGCGTGTTGTAGAAACTCCGCATCCTGCGCGCCATGGAGTCCGGCAGCTTTTTCGCGACAATGAACTTTTCCATGCCAAGACTGTCCAGGAAAAGATCGCTGTATGAATTATGCCGGTTGATGCTGTAGGCCCGGGTGCTGACGTTTTTTTCTTTTTTGTCTTCTCCTTCCGTACGGGAGCGGCAACTTCCCAGAAGTGCCAGCGCGATGATCACGGATATATATTTTTTCATATGCTTCTTTGGTGCAAAAGGCATGCCTTGCGAACGATGCGCTCTTGTATTCTTTTTGTAACTTAATGAGCTCAAAGCACGATCATGACGTTGGAGCCACTAGTCTTTTCACTTTTTCTTTTCAACCTGTCTTGCCGGATTGTCAAGGTCCGGCAAGCCACAGAAGCCGACAGGCCCAGGCTTGCCGGTGTCCATTTCGAAAACCGATGTCTGTATGACCTGGTGGGCGGCCTTACATTACCGAAACTTAACTGTCGATCCACCGGGAGAACTCTTAGGTTACATACTTAATTTTCGCACCTCAAAAACAAACCACATGGCTACCCGATTCTTCCTGGCTCTCCTGTGTTTTCTTTCCCTGACCGTACATGCTCAGATCCGCTATTACGAAGGAGAATGGATGCGTGAAAAGAAAACTTCGCATTTCATTGCAGTAATGAAACTCGAAATGAACGGCAGCACGGTAAGTGGCGAGATCTACTGGAAATACATCGCAGCCGATAGTTCAGACGCGGCCGAAATGAACATGTACAAGGGCAAAGCGTATAAGGTGGGAATCGAACTTGTGAGGGGCAGCTACAACAGTGAAACGAGCGATCTGCTGTTCAGTGGCTGGAGCGAAAATGATCCACTCGACGTGATCGGGGTCGACAATTACTTTCTAAAGTATTGTCCCGACTGGAAAGTTGCTTACGGAAAGACCTGGTCGAACGGCGCAAACGATGGGCTGGTTTTTTTTCGCGAGATCAGCGATGAGGAAGGACGAAAGCGTGTGGAATCGTACCGAAAAAATATGGCCTATTAATAAACGCGTAATTTCCAGACTATGAAGATTCCGACGGTACTCACATTTACACTAGCGGTCGTGGGTTGGGTGGCAGGTGTTCGGGCCCAGTCATTCAGTCGCGTTGTCAATAACCAGCCGCAGTGGACAGCGCAATGCAGCAAGCTGGCGAACCTCACTCCGCCAAAGGGTTCGATGAGTCTCAAGAAATTTTATCTCGAAAAACTAAAAAATGCTTCCGTCACAGCGTACAGGTTTGTGCCCGGCGAGCCACGACCGACCGTATATCAATTGTCGATGCCCAAACTGGAACGGCAGGAATGGCTGAAAGGACTGGTGCCGCAACCGCGGGCGTACAAGAATCCAAAGGAGTGGGTGTTTATAGATCCATCGAAAACTTCTGCGGATCCGGATTGGGCGCGGTATCACGTGCCGGACCTGGGTTTTTCGGAAGACAGCTGCTGCGGTTGCGACGATGCAGAAGCGTTTCGGCTGAGGCAGGTTCTTTCCTACCAGGACGGAGCGTTTCTCATTCAAAACCTGCTGATCGCTCCCCTTTGTGCGAGGCGGTCGGCGAAGGGCAGCCTTGACTGGTACCCTCTGTGCGAAGTTGCCTATTGCGATCAACCGCTGGAAAGTGGAACCCTCACATTTATTGGTACTGACGTACTGGATTACCAGCTGAATCGTGATTGCAAGCCGGTAACCCGCGTGGAGAAAAATCTCGTGAAACTTGTTATGCACGATTTTCAGGCGGGGAGGCTGGAGGTGACGGGAGCAGAAGGCAGCGAAAATATTCCCGTCACGGAATTTCTCACCTGGGACATGCCGGTCGACACCTTGGTGGAATATGATGGAGCAGGTAATGCCCGGTGGAAAACGGTCCGAAAAGAAAGGTCATTAAACGCCGAATATCGCTTTCGCATCGAGCAGGATTTTTATTTTAACGCAGCGAATGAAAAGCTTTATTCGCGAGTTAAATCCGTGTTGTTGATGGAGCCGATCTTTCTCCCCAACGGTCAGCTGCGCGGCTATCGCCCATTATACCGGCTGGAAAAGTTGCGCTGAAGACCAACTAAAACACAGGGATCAATTACAATATTGAGGCAACTTCAGCCCGCAGTAATTTTTGATAGTAAGTCGAACGCGAATACTATACTTTTGGCAGATAATTTGAATCGGCGGAGGGTGGACGTACAGATTGAAATTGTACGCACCGAGAACGGAGTGCTGAAGCGCTACCGTTATCCATATTCATCCTCAATGTTCGGTTACGTTTTCCAGATCGCGCTGGACTAAGTATCCTAAGTAGTTCGACGATTCTGTGTTCATTGTTTGTTCGATATTCAGGTGCGGACCGTTTAGTGTTTTGCGTTCATCATTCGAAAGGTTCATTCTTCGGCCGGCTCAGTATAACATCGACGCCAGCTGTTTAACCTCCTAACTTCCGTAACCTCACGTCGACGTTCGTTGTTCGATATTCAATATTCAATGTTTTTTCCCGCTGAACTCTCCACCCTGAACACAAAGGCCCTCCCCTCGGAGTAGACCAAATTGGCAATTTACTTTCCCGCCCTTACCTTTGCGGCCTGAAAACAAAGCAGGCCCGCCCACCGGCGGCGTCCCCAGCATACCTCAATTCTGAAACATGGGCAAGGTTGGAAAAGTAAAACAGGTCATCGGTGCCGTAATTGACGTTCAGTTCGAAGGCACTCTCCCCGAAATCTATAACGCTCTGGAACTAAAGCGCGACAACGGTGAAACACTGGTCCTCGAAGTGCAGCAGCATCTCGGTGAGGACAGCGTCCGCTGCATCGCCATGGACGGTACTGAGGGTCTCGTCAGGGGTACGGATGTGGTGGATACCGGAAGAGCGATCGCAATGCCGACTGGCGAAGCCATCAAAGGCCGCCTGTTCAACGTAACCGGCGACCCGATTGACGGCCTGCCGGCTGTTTCCAAGGAAAATGGCCGTCCCATACACAGCAAGCCGCCTACGTTTGAGAATTTGTCCACCACCAGCGAGGTGCTGTTCACCGGCATCAAGGTGATCGACCTGATCGAACCTTACGCCAAGGGCGGTAAGATTGGTCTTTTCGGCGGCGCCGGTGTGGGAAAAACGGTGATCATCCAGGAGCTGATCAACAATATCGCAAAGAGCTACGGCGGACTTTCTGTATTCGCAGGAGTTGGCGAACGTACCCGCGAGGGGAACGACCTGATGCGCGAAATGATCGAGGCGGGTATTCTGAAATACGGGGAGGCTTTTCGGCACAGCATGGAAAAAGGGGGATGGGACCTGGAAAAAGTGAACCTGGAGGAACTTGCCGATTCAAAGGCGACGTTTATTTTCGGACAGATGAACGAGCCCCCCGGAGCACGTGCCCGTGTGGCACTGAGCGGCCTTACCGTTGCCGAGTATTTCCGCGACGGGGACGGACAGGGCAAGGGACGCGACATCCTGTTTTTCGTAGATAATATTTTCCGATTCACCCAGGCGGGTTCGGAAGTGTCGGCGCTGCTGGGCCGGATGCCTTCGGCTGTCGGTTACCAGCCGACGTTGGCCACGGAAATGGGAATCATGCAAGAGCGGATCACGTCGACGCGCAACGGTTCGATCACTTCCGTGCAGGCTGTGTACGTTCCCGCCGATGACCTCACTGACCCCGCACCGGCAACCACGTTTGCCCACCTCGACGCGACTACCGTATTGTCGCGAAAGATTGCGGACCTTGGAATTTATCCCGCGGTGGATCCGCTCGATTCCACTTCCCGTATCCTGATTCCTCAGGTCGTAGGCGACGCACATTACAATTGTGCCAACCGTGTCAAGCTCATCCTGCAGCGGTACAAGGAATTGCAGGACATCATCGCGATCCTCGGACTGGATGAACTCAGCGACGAGGACAAGCTCACTGTGTCGCGCGCCCGGAAGGTGCAGCGCTTCCTTTCGCAACCTTTTCACGTGGCCGAGGCATTCACCGGTCTGAAGGGCGTGCTCGTTCCCATCGAGGAGACGATCCGGGGCTTCAATATGATCATGGACGGTGAAGTGGATGAATATCCCGAAGCAGCTTTCAACCTTGTCGGTACGATTGATGACGCAATCGAAAAAGGAAAGAAATTGCTGGCGGCTGCGCAGGGATAATTTCGCAAAGCAAACAAAACATTCATGACCCTGGAGATACTCACACCCGAAAAAAAGCTGTACAGCGGCGAGGTTTATGGCGTCCAGATGCCCGGCGTCAGTGGCAGCTTCGAAGTGTTTGAGCGGCACGCTCCGCTCGTGAGCGCCCTTCGTCCCGGCAGGGTGAAGGTGATCAGGGACAAGCAGCAGCACGTGACCTACTTCGACATCCAGGGCGGTTTCGTGGAAGTGCTCGACAACAAGGTTACCGTTCTTGTGGAAGGCGCTGTCCCGATAGAATAATTGCCGGGATCTTCGATCAGTTTAGCTGCGGATCAATGGGGAAGTTGACCATGATCTCGTAGTCTCCGCCCAAATGCTTCAGCGAGTCTTTCCAGATCTCTTCGTGATTCTTATGGAAGATGAGCCGGCGGGTTGCGTTCACCGTGAGCCAGGTTTTTTCCGTCATTTCATTGCTCAGCTGTCCGTCGCTCCAGCCGGAGTAGCCGATGTAGAAGCGGATCTTGTCCTTGTCAAGCTGGTCGTTCTTGATCAGGTTCACCACCACGTCGAAGTCGCCTCCCCAAAACACGCCCTTGATGACTTCCTGTGCACCGGGTATTTCCTCGGGATACTGGTGCAGGAAATGAATCGTATCCATCTGCACGGGCCCGCCGTAGTACACCGGCAACGGATGTCCTTCCAGTTCGGGGATGAGCTCGTCGAGCGTATTTTGAAATTTCCTGTTCAGCACAAAGCCAAAGCTGCCTTCTTCTTTATGCTCGCAAAGAAATACGACCGTGCGCAAAAAGTTGGGGTCTTTCAGGAATGGATCCGCAATCAGCAAAATGCCCGGCGCCAGGTCGATCATACTTCAATTTAGTATGAATTTTTTTTTCGCTCAAATCTATTCCGCGAGCGGCGCTGCTTAAAGCCTCGTTAAAAATGGAGTGCCTCGCGGATGGTTTTCCGTTTGCCGACGGATGCGGGTAGTATTTTTGCAGATCGGTGTTGCGGATGGCCGCAGGCGAAGTGAATAAACTATTATCTTACGCAGAAATAGGGCTCTCATTTGTGAAGCGCATCTTCACCATCATTGTGATCCTCGTCACTATCTCCCTGGTCGGGATCATCATGCTGCAATTATCCTGGCTGAACAACATGATCCTGCTGCGGCAGGAACAGATAAAGGAGAAGGTCAATCAGGCCGTTTCCATCGTTGGCGCAGAGCTTTCACAGTATAAGGGGAACCTTACACCGCTGCGGTCGCCTGCCTCGAGCTCGATGTTCCCGGATGATTTCTCGCTCGACTTCCTGCGGCCCCAGACCATTGGAAAAAAATTCACGGCGCAGGAACTGCACGAAAAGATTGCCACCGCATTCCGTTCGGTGGGACTCGAAAGAATGAGCTTCGAGTTTGAGCTCGCGCTGATGAATCCGCGTACCAACCTGATGGGCACCACCGAGCGGCAGTCGAATAATTACGAGGCAGCTTATGCCGATACGATCAATAACTACTCCCGCGGAGCGCTGCTGATTTCTCCCAGTGGATCTGCCGCTGAGGGCGTCGCATTCGACGAGACGTTGACCGTGGTTGCCCTCGACTGGCGCAGCTTCGCGCTGCAGTCGCTTCGCTGGCGTTTTGCAATTGCTATCCTTTTTACGATCATCATTATTTCTGCCTTCTACCTTACGCTCCGCACCATGCTGCGACAGAAGAAGCTCGCCAAGATCAAGAACGACTTCATCAACAACATGACTCATGAGTTCAAGACACCCATCGCGACGATTTCGCTCGCCGTCGACGCGATGCGGAATGAGAAAGTGCTGGAAGACCGCGAAAAGCTTCATTATTTCAGCACAATCATCAAGGAAGAAAACCAGCGGATGAACCGGCAGGTCGAAACCATCCTGAAGGCTTCGCAGCTTGAGAAGCAGCAGACCGAGCTCAACCTTAAGCCGGTTCACGTACATGAAATCATCGGCGACGTGGTCGACAACTTTACCCTGCAACTGCAGCAGAAGAACGGCCGCGTGGAGCTGGAGCTGAACGCGAAAGACGACCTGATCGAAGCCGATGAGGTGCATTTCTCCAACCTGGTGAACAATCTCGTGGATAATGCGGTGAAATACTCCAAGGAAAACGTGCCGCTTCTGATTCGCGTAAGCACGGAATCCAATACCAGAAATTTTATTCTCCGCATCGAGGACAACGGCATCGGGATGAACCGAGAAACGTTGAAGCGCATCTTTGAACGATTCTACCGGGCGCACACGGGCAACATCCACAACGTAAAGGGCTTTGGGCTCGGCCTGAGCTATGTGGAAACGATGGTTGAAGCGCACGGAGGGCAGATCAGCGCCGACAGTGCTCTTGGTAAAGGAAGTGTATTTACCGTGGAGCTGCCCTTGAAAAAAACCTAACTCCTCCAAAGCAGGCAGCCGTCACCGTAGCTCAGAAAACGAAATTCGTGTTCGAGTGCATACTGGTAAAGTTTTCGCCAGTCTTCGCCGATGAAGGCAGCCACCAGCAGCAGCAGCGTCGATTGCGGCTGGTGAAAATTGGTGATGAGCCCGTCGGCGACGCGAAAGCGGTAGGCGGGCGCAATGAGCAGCCGCGTTTTTGCGATGAAGCGCCCGATGCTGCGTTCGTCCAGGTATTTTTCAAGTGCTGCAAGGGCTTCTTCCGGTATTATGGCTCCGGGCAGCTCGTAAGGGTCCCATTGCAACACTTCCGGTTCCCGCTTCATAAGAAGCTTCACGCCGGTCCAGTAAATTGTTTCCAGAACCCGAAGCGAGGTGGTACCGACAGCAACGATCGGGGAACCCAGAGAGGTTCTCAGCGATGCAAGCGTTTCGCGCTGCAACTCGAAATATTCAGCGTGCATCTCGTGCCCGCCCAGCCTGTCGGACTTTACGGGTCGAAATGTTCCGGCCCCCACATGGAGCGTGAGAAATTCGTGGCGGATTTTTTTAGTGCGCAGTCGCGCAAATATTTGAGGCGTAAAATGCAGTCCCGCCGTGGGTGCGGCAACGGATCCCTCAGGCTGCGCGAAGATTGTCTGGTATCGTTGGGCGTCGCTGATTTCCGGCTGGCGGTGAAGATAGGGTGGAAGGGGAACCTGTCCCAGGCGGTGGAGCACTTCCGCGAAGCTCAACGCAGCGGGAGTCCACTGAAATGAAATGCGAAAGCAGTCGGCTTCCCTGCCGGCGAACCGGGCTTCCAGAAGCAGTTGCTCCTTTTGTTTCACCAGCACCTGGCCCTTCTTCCATTTTGATGCGCCTCCGATCAGGCAATTCCAGAGAACGGATCCTTTTTGTTGCATACCTGTAGCGATGTCGGCCTGCTCCGCGGCGGGTTCGAGGCAAAACAGCTCGATCGTTCCGCCACTTGGTTTCGTGAAAAGCAGCCGGGCTTCAACAACTTTCGTGTTATTGAACAACAAAAGGGAGTTTGCCGGGAGATGGTCGGAGATGTTTCGGTAAACGTCTTCGCTGATGATGCCGCGCCGGTAAATGAGCAGGCGGGATGCGTCCCGGTCGTCGAGCGGGAAGCTCGCAATGCGCTCCTGCGGCAATGGATAATCGTAATCCCTGATTGGAATTTGCCTGGGGTCCATAACTGCGACCAACTGTCGCTGCTGCAAATTACGAACGGTTGCGCAGCGGCACAACGAGCTTCAGGCCGCTCCATATTTCACTTACGGCACAAACTTTTACGTCTACCAGTCCGTGCTTCAGGGCTGCCTCGCGGATGCTGTCTTCTGTAACGTCGGTGGGGATACCTGCTGATTTTTTGTACCAGGATATCCAGGTAATCAGTTTGTTGTTCCGCGATGCAAGCTTCACGGTCTTTTTTATCGCTGCGTTCATTTCTTTTGAAGAACGCACGAAGGCGTGCAACAGATCCGGAATGCTGCGCGAGGAAACAAGCTGCTCGCCGATATCTATACCCAGCAGCATTTCATAGTCGGCAGGTGCATTCAAGGTGAGCACCCGCATCCCCGGCTTGATACCGAGCTTTTGAATCAGCGGCGTTCCAGAGTATCCGGCGCTCATGTCTCAAAGATTGCAACCGGGCCCCTTGCAGCCATTAACAGCTTTTCCACAGCAATTCACAGGGTGCTCACACTGGACTTCTGCGTAAGATGACCGAAACCCTTTACCAGCTTGAATTTCATCGGATAAAAACGGCGTGGATAAAATAAAAGCGAAAAAATTTGGTGTTGAAGTGGGAAAAAGTGTTATTTTGTGTCAATTTATTTAGAATTGCTCCAAACTCCTGATAATGATAGGATTTCTCGGCGAATTCGAAGCGACTTTGGACGCCAAGGGGCGGTTCCTCCTCCCGGCAGGGCTCAAAAAGCAACTCCCGGAAGGCGAGGCCGCGAAGTTCATTATCAACAGGGGATTTGAAAAATGTTTGGCTCTGTACCCTATGAAAAACTGGGAGCCGCTCTTTGCAGATATCAGCAGGTTGAACGATTTCGACCCAAAGGTCAGGGAGTTCCGGCGGTATTTCCTGAATGGCGCCACCGAAGTGGAGCCGGATACTGCCGGACGCCTGCTGATACCGGCTAACCTGAAACAGCACGCGGACCTGCAAAAGGATATCGTGCTGGTAAGTGCGGTCAACAAGATCGAAATCTGGGACAGCAGTAAGTACAAGCAGCTCTTTGATACATTTTCACCGGATGCATTCAGTAACCTGGCCAGGGAGGTGATGGCGGGCGACAAAAAAGAATAGTGCGGATTTGGAAAGCCCCTATCACATACCGGTGCTGCGCGAGGAAGTGATAGAAGGCCTCCGCATCCGTCCCGATGGCACCTATGTGGACTGCACATTTGGTGGCGGGGGACACGCGGCGGCAATGCTGGAAGGGTTGAACGAGAGCGGGAAACTGGTCGCTTTTGACCAGGACGCGGCGGCGAGGCAGAACCTGCCGGCGGATGAGCGCGTGCTCTTCGTCCAGCAAAATTTCCGCCACCTGCAGCGTTTTCTCAGGCTGCACGCGATTCCCGAAGTGGACGGCATCATCGCCGACCTCGGAGTAAGCAGTCACCAGTTCGACGAGCCCGACCGCGGATTTTCTATCCGCCACAATGCCCCTCTCGATATGAGGATGGACAAGCGCCAGACGCTGACCGCTTATGAGATCGTAAACAGCTACACCGAAGAACAACTGCATAAGATCTTCGAACAATACGGCGAAGTGACCAACGCGCGCACGCTGGCGAGAACAATCGTGCAGGTCCGCCGCACTGTTTCCCTAAAAACGGTTGATGGTTTTCGGAATGCGATCCGGGGGATTGTAAAAGGCAATCCGAACCGATACTTTGCCCAGGTGTTCCAGGCACTCCGGATCGAGGTCAACGACGAGATTGGCTCGCTCCGGGAGCTGCTCCTCCAGCTGCCCGTGGTGCTGAAACAGGGAGGCAGAGTAGCCATCATCAGCTTTCATTCTCTAGAAGACAGATTGGTTAAAGCGTTTTTTCGCCGCGGCACATTCGATGAGCCGGGAACGCATCCGTTCAGCACCGAAGAACGGGCGGCGCCGCTGGTGCCTGTGAACAAGAAGCCAATTCTGCCTTCGGAAAAAGAAATAAAAACGAACCCACGCGCCCGCAGTGCGAAGCTTAGGATCGCAGAAAAAATTTAACAAAGCCGTGGAAAATAACACGAGTTCTTATCATGTTCACATAAAGGGTATTGGAGTCTATATCCCTTGATTACCAATGACGGATTAAAACCGATCATCTATGAAGGAACAAAAACACCCTAAAGAACGGGGCCTGTCCTGGAAGCGCTGGCTGAATTATCAGTCGATCGTGAAGCAGGTGCCGTTCTTTTTGTTCCTCTCTGCGCTGGCGGTTTTTTACATCCACAACGGGCATGTGGCGGACAAGACCATTCGCGGAATTAACCGGCTTTCAAGGGAAGTGAAGGAACTGCAGTACGAGTATAAGGCCGTGAAGAGCGAAGTGATGTTTCGAAGCAAGGAAAGCGAGCTGGTAAAGGCCGTGGCACCCCTGGGACTGAAGCAGCTCACGCAGTCGCCGGTGGTGCTTTCGCCGAAATAGCGGGCTGCACGTTGTACCAAACAACTAAGAACGACATTGGAAGTTAGGCGCGACATATTGTGGAGGGTTTACCTGAGCTTCATCGGGATCAGCGTCCTCGGCTTTTTTGTGCTCGGCAAAGCTTTCCTGATCCAGCGGGTCGAAGGCAATCACTGGCGCAGCATGAGCGATAGCCTGCACCAGCGCTTTGTCATTACCAGCGCCGAGCGCGGCACCATCTACAGCGAGGACGGCCAGATGCTCAGCACTTCCATTCCCAGTTTTGATGTGTACCTCGATCTGGATGCGGAGGGGCTCCGGGAAAACAACGGGCGGCGTTTTCACGAAAACCTCGACTCGCTTTGTCTTTCGCTTTCAGATTTTTTCCGCGACAAACCAGCGGCGCAATACAGAAAAGAATTGCTGAAAGCATACCGCGAGCGCGACCGATATTTCCTGCTCAAGAAAAAGCTGAGCTTCGACCAGTACCGCGTATTCCGCGATTTTCCACTGGTTCGCCTGGGGCGCAACAGGGGAGGTGTGATCATCGAAACGAACAGCAGGCGCCTGCTGCCGTTCGGTTTGCTCGCGAACCGGACTATCGGACTTTCGCGTGAACATATTTCCAGCCAGGGAAAGCTGCGCAAGCAGAACGTGGGGCTTGAAAAAAGTTACGACAGCGTGCTAACCGGCCGGGATGGCCGCCGACTGGTCCGGTTTATCGCAGGAGGCACCGCTATCCCCGTTGAGGGTTACCAGATAGATCCGGTAAATGGAAAAGATGTCTTCACGACGATTGACGTCAACATTCAGGACATTACCGAGACCGCGCTGATGAACATGCTCGTGCGTTCCGAAGCAGAATACGGCACCGCGGTCGTAATGGAAACCGCAACGGGCAAGATCAAAGCGATCGCCAATCTCGGGCGCCGCCCGGATGGCAGCTACTGGGAAGATGACAACTACGCCCTGCGCGTCACCGAACCCGGCTCGACCATCAAGCTTGCCACGCTTCTCGCCGTTCTCGAAAAAGGGAAAGCCACCCTTGCAGACGAAGTGGAAGTTGGCACCCAGGGAAGCATGGAAGTGGGACCGAGGGTAGTGAACGACGCCGAGCGCTCTCCAAAGGCTGTACTGAGCGTGAAGGAATGCTTCGCCCACAGCTCAAACGTTGGAATGAGCAAGCTTGCGTTCCAGGCATTTGGCCAGAAGCCTTTAGCGTTCCGCGATTACCTGCACCGTTATTTTCTCGATACTCGCCCCCAGATCGATCTCACCGATGTCCCTTCTCCCCGTCTCGCACCTCTGGAACAGCGTAACGGCGGGCTGATGAACATGATCACAATGAGCTTCGGATACGCGATCCAGGTGAGCCCCGTTCAAACTCTGGCGCTGTATAACGCCGTCGCCAACAACGGTCGAATGATGAAACCGTATTTGGTCAACAGCATTCAAAGCGATGGGATCGTTTACCGCCAGGTGGCGCCACAGGTGCTTGCCGAACAAATATCCAGTCCCGACGCCGTGCGCGCGGCCCGCGAATGTATGGAAGCCGTGGTCACCGAAGGCACCGGAAAGCTTGCATTTGCAGGGCTGCCATTTCGCGTAGCGGGAAAAACAGGAACGGCACATGTGGCCGACGGGCCCGTGAAATACGCTCACCGTGTTTACCAGGCGTCCTTCGCCGGTTATTTTCCGGCAGAGCGCCCACAGTTCAGCTGCATCGTGGTCATCCGAACGAAGCCGCACGCGTACCTGCACTACGGCGGACAGCTGGCGGCACCGGTATTTCGCGAGATCGCGTCGCGGCTGTATGCGACTTACGTCGTGAGCAAGCAACCTTCCTCGTTCGCGGCTCACTCCGACAGCAGCCGTTACCTGCTGCGGGGCGCGACCGGCCAGATCCGTACGGTGCTTGCAGGGCTCGGGCTGAGCTATCACGACTCAGCTCAAAGTCGCGAATATGCGACGCTCGCTTCAACCGCCGGTGCGAATATTTTAAAACCTTATTCAACCCATGATAAAATAATGCCCGACGTGAAAGGAATGGGACTCAGAGATGCCGTGCTGCTTCTCGAACAGCTCGGTCTGAAAGTGATCGCCAAGGGCAAGGGAAAAATCGTACGGCAGTCGGTCCCGGCGGGAACGGTTTTGGCAAAGGGCATTACGGTGATGCTTGAAATGAGTTAGTCTGATGCTCCTTCGAGAAGCATTATATAAGGTGCCCATAAGAACAGTGGCGGGGAATACCGGAGTGGAGCTGACTGATGTGCACGTGGATTCGAGGAAGTTGAAACCAGGCTCTTTGTTTATCGCGGTGAAGGGCACGGCCACCGACGGGCACCAGTTTATCGATGCGGCGATCGGTGCAGGAGCGACCGCGATTGTCTGTGAAACGATCCCCGTCGCCAGGAAAGAAGGCGTGGTATACGTGGAAGTGGAAGACAGCGCACTCGCGGCGGGCATTATCGCTCACAATTTTTTCGGGCGCCCCAGCGAACAGCTGCAGCTGGTCGGCGTGACGGGCACGAATGGGAAAACAACGGTTGCGACATTATTATATAAGCTCTTTACAAGACTGGGAAATACAAGCGGTCTCATCAGCACGGTGGAGAACCAGATAGGCGGGAGAGCACTGCCGGCAACGCACACGACTCCGGACCCTGTCAGCCTGAACGGGCTGTTGCGGGAAATGGTTGGGGAAGGTTGCTCGCACGTTTTTATGGAAGTAAGCTCCCACGCCATCCACCAGCATCGGATCGCAGGACTGCAGTTTGCGGGGGGAATTTTCACAAATATCACGCACGACCACCTGGACTACCACGGAACATTTGATGAATACATCCGCGTGAAAAAATCCTTCTTCGACGGCTTGCCAGCAGGCGCATTCGCGCTTAGCAATGCCGACGACCGCCGCGGGGCGGTGATGCTGCAGAACACAAAGGCGCGGAAGTTTTTCTACAGCCTTCGTTCCGTGACAGAGTTCAAGGGACGTATTCTAGAGAACAACCTCAGCGGCCTGCTGATGAATATCAACGACGTGGAAGTTCATTTCCGGCTGATCGGGGAGTTCAACGGTTATAACCTGCTGGCGGTGTTCGGCGCAGCCAGCTGCCTGGGGATGGAGAAGCAGGAGGTGCTGACCGGGCTGAGCACCCTCACCGGTGCGGAAGGGAGATTTGATTACCTGGTTTCTCCGAAGCAGCATGTGATCGCGATCGTGGATTACGCGCACACGCCCGATGCTTTGCTGAACGTGTTGGCCACGCTCAGGAAACTGAGGAAAGGGGATCAGAAGATTATCACCGTGGTTGGTTGCGGCGGTAACCGCGACCGCAGCAAGCGACCGCTGATGGCCGAAGCGGCGGCCGAACATAGTGACCGCCTGGTGATGACGAGCGACAATCCCCGCAGCGAAGATCCTGCGGCGATCATTCGCGACATGGAAGCAGGGATCGGTATCACGCAGCGAAAGAAATGTCTTTCGATCGTGGACCGCAGAGAGGGAATTCGCGCGGCGCTGATGATGGCAGGTCCGGAGGATATCGTTCTGGTCGCGGGAAAGGGACACGAAAAATATCAGGAGATAAATGGGGTGCGCCACCATTTCGACGATAAGGAAGTTGTACTCGGGTTGTTCGAGGAATTGGATAAGTGAACCTAACTAAACAAAACCAGCTCCCGGCGCAGGGAGCAAGTCAGTATGCTGTATCATCTTTTTGACTGGCTTCGTGACGAAGGGATCCGGTTTCCCGGAAGCGGCCTGTTCGAGTTTGTAACGTTCCGTGTGCTGATGGCGGTGCTGCTTTCGCTGATCATCGCTCTGTTCTTTGGCAAGAAGATAATTGGCTACCTCAGGAGAAAACAGGTGGGGGAGTCGGTAAGGGACCTGGGGCTGGCGGGTGAGCAGACGAAAAAGGGGACGCCGACGATGGGCGGAATTATCATCATTCTCGCCATCCTCATTCCCACGCTGCTGCTGGCCAACCTGAACAAGGTGTACATCCGGCTGATGGTAATCAGCACCGTCTGGCTCGGCATCATCGGCTTCGTGGACGATTACCTGAAGCTGCGCGCCAAGCGGATTGCGCAGGAAAAGGGAGAGTCGTACCGCAAGGGAGATAAGGACGGGCTGGCTGCCTGGTTTAAAATACTGGGACAGGTGGGACTCGGGATCCTGGTGGGGGCGACGCTGTACTTCAACAGCAATGTGAAGATCTGGAGAGAATACATCGGCACGCCGCAGGCGGCGGTCGCTGACTCGAGCATCAAAAAAGTGGAAGTGAACGGCAGGACAAAATATTTCGTGGAAACAAAGGTTCCAATCACCACGATTCCCTTTGTAAAAGACCACGAGTTCAATTATTCTAAGCTGATGCCGCCTGCATGGCGGGATTACACATGGGCTCTTTACATACTGATCGTGATATTCATCATCACTGCCGTTTCGAACGGTGCCAACATCACCGACGGGCTGGACGGGCTCGCCTCGGGGACGTCGGCGCTGATCGGGGTGTTGCTCGGGATTTTCGCGTACGCAAGCGGAAACTTCTTTTTCGCGGATTACCTGAACATCATGTACATCCCGAATCTTGACGAGCTCTCCATTTTCATTGCGGCGATGATCGGGGCCTGCATAGGGTTTCTATGGTTTAATTCCTACCCGGCGCAGGTGTTTATGGGCGATACCGGCAGCCTCACCCTGGGCGGAATTATCGCGGCGCTGGCGATCATCGTGCACAAGGAATTGCTCATCCCGATTTTCTGCGGAGTGTTCCTGGTGGAGAACCTGAGTGTGCTGATGCAGGTCACCTATTTCAAGTACACGAAGCGGAAGTACGGGGAAGGCAGGCGGATATTCCTGATGAGCCCGCTGCACCACCACTACCAGAAGGTAGGGTACCACGAAGCGAAGATCGTAACGAGATTCTGGATCGTGACGGTACTCCTGGTGTTGCTGAGCATCGTAACGCTGAAGTTGAGATAAGGGACAGGCGAAAAATAATTGCTGAAAAACCGTGATCCGACCTTGGGAACCTAAGACGAAGATCCAATGAGATTGTGGTGCAGTTGTATCGAAAACCAATACTTATGAAAAACCTGTTCCGTACAAACGTGCCCGACAAACAAAAGAGGAAGAATTCACGGCGCGTACAGAAGGCATGGCAAAGAGGATCGTAATACTGGGAGGAGCGGAAAGCGGGGTGGGCGCAGCCCTGCTGGCAAAGAAGGAGGGATATGACGTGTTCGTCACCGACGCAAGTTCTTTGAGACCGGATTATCGTAACGAGCTGATCGAAGCGGACATTCCTTTCGAAGAAGGCGGTCACAACGAGGAACGGATCCTGGCGGCCGGGGAAATCGTGAAAAGTCCCGGGATCCCGGAAAAAAGCGCGGTGATGCAACTGCTGCGGAAGAAAGGGGTACCGGTGATCAGCGAGATTGAGCTGGCCTGGCGCCACAGGGGAGCAAGCCGCGTGATCGCGGTGACGGGAAGCAACGGGAAAACCACAACCACCGTTCTCGCACACCACATCTGTCGCACCGGCGGACTGGACTGCGCGCTTACCGGAAACATAGGCGACTCATTCGCCCGGCAGGTGGCTATGGACCCGCGGCCGGTGTACATCGCTGAGATCAGCAGCTTCCAGCTGGACGACATCCAGGCTTTTCGCCCGGAGATCGCCATCCTGACCAATATTACAGAGGATCACCTGGACCGTTACGACAATGACTTTGAAAAATATATCAGCAGCAAATTCCGGATCGTCATGAACCAGCAGCCAAATGATTATTTCATCTACTGCGAAGACGACCCGGTGACTATGAAAAACCTGGACCGATTCAATATTCAATCAAACCAACTGCCCATCACTATGAAAAGAGAAATCAACCCCGGAGCGTTCATCAAGGACGGAGACATGTACGTGAGGACCGGCGAGGACTTTACACGGATGAGCGTATTCGATTTCGCGCTGAAAGGAAAGCACAACCAGTACAATACCATGGCTGCCTGCGTGGCAGCGACCCTGATGGATATCAGGAAAGATAAAATCCGGGAAGCGGTAAAAACCTTCCAGGCGCTGGAGCACCGCATGGAACCGGTTGCCACCATCCGCGGAGTGGAATTCATCAACGACAGCAAGGCCACGAATGTGAACTCCACCTGGTACGCCCTGGAGAGCATGACGAAGCCGACGATTCTTATTCTGGGCGGTATCGATAAAGGGAATAATTATTCGCTGATTATGGACCTGGTGAAGGAAAAAGTAAAGGCAATCGTGTGCATGGGAAAGGACAACCGGAAGATCCACGAAGCCTTCGGCAACGTGGTGAACACGATCGTGAACACCGAGAGCGCGCAGGAAGCCGTCCGGGCGGCCTTTCACTTTGCGGGCAAGGGGGATGTGGTGTTGCTGAGTCCTGCCTGTGCCAGCTTCGACCTGTTTCGCAATTATGAAGACCGTGGGGACCAGTTCAAAAAAGCAGTGAAAGAATTATAATGCGTGAACCCTTAAGCATATCGTCATCCCTGCAGCGTCCGTTCGACCACCTCGCCAGCCGCACCCGCGGTGACAAGGTGATCTGGGCGCTCGTGGTACTGCTTACCCTGGTTTCCCTCCTCGCGGTCTACAGCGCCACCGGATCACTGGCTTATCGCAATTACAGCGGGAATACGGAAATCTACCTGTTCAAACAGATCGCGTTCATCGTGGTGGGCATTCTCGTAATTTATTTCGCGCACCTGATCAACTATACATTTTATTCGCGGATCGCAAAGATCCTGTTCCTTCTTTCGCTTCCGCTCCTTGCGTATACACTCTTTTTCGGCGTCACAATGAATGAGGGCAGCCGCTGGGTCCGGATCCCGTTCATCAACATGACGATGCAGACGTCCGACCTCGCCCGCCTTGCGCTGTTCATGTATCTGGCGAGGTTGCTCAGCAGGAAACAGGAAGTGATCAAGGATTTCAGGAAAGGCTTTCTCCCAATCATGCTCCCGGTCGTGGCTACCTGTGCGCTGATCGCGCCGGCCAACCTTTCCACGGCGTTGCTGCTCGGCGCCAGCTGCCTGCTGCTGCTGTTTATCGGTCGCGCGCGTACCAGACATATTTTACTTACCGCCGGCATAGCGCTCATCCCGGTGGCCCTGCTGTTCGCCGCCGCGGTGATACGTCATAATTCGGGTGAAAGTGAGGCCACAACGTCCTCTCCGGTCTTCTCGCGCGTGGAGACATGGGTGAGCCGGATGGAAAGCTTTATTTACGGGAGCAAGCAGGCGGATAACGACGACCGGTACCAGGTGAACCAGGCGAAGATCGCCATCGCGAAAGGTGGCGTGTTTGGCGTCGGTCCCGGCAACAGCACCACGCGCGATTACCTGCCGCAGGCTTATAATGATTTCATTTTCGCCATCATCATCGAGGAGTACGGTCTCGTGGGCGGCGCATTCATCGTATTTATTTACCTGGTCTTTCTGTATCGATGCATCCGGATTTTTAAAAAATGTCCCTATGCGTTCGGGGCTTTCCTTGCGCTCGGCCTCAGCTTCACCCTTGCCATCCAGGCCATGATCAACATGGCGGTTACGGTGAACCTGTTCCCCGTAACGGGAGTTACGTTGCCCCTGGTGAGTATGGGAGGGACCAGCTTTTTGTTTACCTGCTTCGCGATAGGAATTATCCTGAGCGTGGCGAGGCATGCTGAAGAACGCGATCAAAAACCCGTGGAGGAAGAAACCGAGGTGTAAATGGGAAAACGGATCATCATAGCGGGGGGAGGAACAGGGGGTCACATATTTCCGGCGATCGCAATCGCCAATGCGCTGAAGAAACTGGATGCGGGGACCGAAATCCTGTTCGTGGGGGCGAAAGGCAAAATGGAAATGGAAAAAGTGCCGCAGGCAGGATACGGGATAAAAGGACTGGACATAACAGGTTTCAACAGGAGCTCTTTGATAAAAAATGTGGGACTGCCATTCCGCTTGCTGAAAAGCTTTTTCCAGGTGCGGTCGATCTTCCGGACGTTTCGCCCGGAGGCAGCCGTGGGAGTCGGGGGCTACTCCAGCTTCCCGGTGCTTCGGCTCGCACAGGCGCGGTCCATTCCGACATTCATCCATGAGTCGAACTCATTCGCCGGCCGCTCGAACCGTATGCTGGCCCGCAGGGCGACGAAAATTTTTACGGGCACGGATGGAATGGAGAAATTTTTTCCGGCAGAAAAAATTCTCGTCACGGGCAACCCGGTGCGCTCTTCCATTGCAGAGAAAACGGTGAGCAGGGAAGAGGCGGTTCGTTTCTTTTCGCTGGACCCCGCTCGGACAACAGTGCTCGTGATCGGTGGGAGCCAGGGCGCGCGGTCGGTCAATGAAGCCATCGAATCCGGATTCGCGAGGATTGTCGAGAATGGATTGCAGCTGATCTGGCAAACGGGACGGCTGTTCCATCCGAAGGTGGAAGTTCGCAAGTCGGCATGGATCGGCGAGTTCATCACAAAGATGGAATTCGCGTATGCCGCGGCCGACATGATCGTGTCCCGCTCCGGTGCGATGTCCGTCGCAGAGATCTGCGTCGCAGGAAAGCCGGTTGTGTTCGTCCCCTACCCGCACGCCGCCGAAGATCACCAGACCGTGAACGCGATGCGGCTGGTGAACCGGGATGCTGCGCTGCTGATTAGGGACGCCGAAGCGCGGGAAAAGCTGGTGCCCACTGTGCTGGAGCTGGCTGCCGACGAGGAGCGCCGGCGGGAGATGAAGAAAAACCTGGAGCCTCTCGCGATCACTAATGCCGACGACCGGATCGCCGCTGAGATCTTAAAGAGAATAGCATAATGGGAATTGAAAGAAGAATAGAGCAACCGGGAGAAAAGTTTCGAAATACTGTCCTTATGAATTCCCCTTTTGGGGGAGCGGCGGAATGGCCGATGCCGCAGGCGGTTCACTTTATCGGCATCGGGGGGATTGGAATGAGTGCGCTGGCAAGGTTCTTTGACTCGCGCGGTGTGCGCGTAAGCGGGTACGATCGTACGCAATCGGCGCTGACGAAAGAGCTCGAAGTTGCGGGGGTGAACATTCATTACGAAGATGATCCCTCGCTTGCTCCGAAGGACGTACAGCTGGTGGTGTATACTCCGGCCGTTCCGCCCGATCACCGCGAACTCGAATTTTATCGGAGCGCGGGATACCCGGTTCTGAAGCGAAGTGAAGTATTGCAACTGGTAACACGTAGTTCTTTTAATATCTGCGTCGCCGGGACGCATGGCAAAACGACCATCACTACGATGATTGCGCATTTGTTGCGCCACAGCGGGTATGGTTGTACGGCATTCCTCGGGGGGATTTCGGTGAATTATGATACGAATTACTGGGGGTCGGACAACAACGTGTTTGTGCTGGAGGCTGACGAATACGACCGGAGCTTTTTGAAACTGGATCCCGACGTCGCCGTGGTTTCGGCCATGGACCCCGACCACCTGGATGTGTACGGCACTGCCGAAGCAATGGAAGAAGCGTTTCTCGAATTCAGCCGCCGCATTCGCAGCTCAGGTATGCTCGTGAGCAAGTTCGGCCTTGCCCGAAGCCGCGAACTGGTTGCAGGCAGGCACCTGCGCTACAGTTTGCAAAACGACAGTGCTGATGCTTTTGCCGCAAACATCAGGATGGAAAGCGGCACCTATGAATTTGACGTGCAGGTGGGGAATGAGACCATTGAGAACCTGAAACTGAATATGGGCGGCATGCACAACGTGGAAAATGCCGTCGCGGCGGTAACCGTCGCCAGCTCTTTGGAGATTGATCCGGAAAAAATCCGCGACGCTCTCGATTCCTTCCGGGGAGTGCGACGCCGGTTTGAATACGTGATTCCGCCTGGCAGCAGAAAGCTTGTGTTCGTTGACGATTATGCGCACCATCCCGAAGAGCTGCGGGCTCTGATCAGCGGAGCGCGATCCCTGTTCCGGCAATACCGGTGCACAATTATCTTCCAGCCGCACCTGTACACGCGCACGCGCGACCTGGCCGTAGGTTTCGCGGCGGCGCTGGACCTCGCGGATGAAGCGGTCCTGCTGCCGATCTACCCCGCACGCGAGCTGCCGATCGGGGGAGTGAGCAGTGAGATGATCCGCGACAGGATGGAGCGCGCGAAGGTGACCGTAAAAACCAAACCGGAGCTAATGGAATGGCTCCGTACGGAATATATGAAAGGCATGAACCCGGAATTCGGGGACCTGCTGATCACGGCCGGAGCAGGCGACATTGATCTGCTGGTTGACCCGATCCGCGAAATATTGAGAACTGCCTGAAGTGAACGCAAAAGCCACCATACGAAGATTATTTTTCATCACACTCTGGTTCTGCATCGGCGGAGGCCTGGTGATACTGCTCGCCGCTGCCATGCAGAAACAGAAATCGGGACGCTGCAGCGGACTTTCCATCAGCATCCGCGGCGGCGGGCCGGTGCGGTTCCTTGATCGCGCCGAGCTGGCCGCGCAGCTGCGCCGGACCGCAGGCGGTGAGCTTGCAGGAAAACCGCTGTCCGCGTTTCGACTCGATCAGCTCGAAGCCGCTCTGATAAAGAACCCCTGGGTCGAAGAAGCCCAGCTCTACTTCGACAGCAGGAATTTGCTGCACCTGAACGTGAAGGAAAAGACCCCGATCGCCAGGCTCTTTACGGTGTCGGGCGACTCTTATTATATCGACAGTTTTTGCAGCCGCCTTCCGCTCTCCGACCGCGTCAGCGCCCGCGTACCCCTGTTCACCGGGTTTCCCGACCGGCGCACGTGGCTGAAGAAGGACAGTCTTCTTGCCCGCGAGGTTCGCACGATAGCGCTCTACGTGCTTCGCGATCCATTCTGGAACGCGCAGGTGGCGCAGATAGACATCACCCCCGAAAGGAAATTCGAAATGGTGCCGCTCCTCGGCAACCATCTCGTGAAGCTGGGCGACGCTGCGGATGTCGAGAAAAAATTTCACCGCCTGTTTCTCTTTTACCGCAACGTGCTGCGCCCCGCGGGATTCAGCCGCTACCCGGTAATCGACGTGCAGTACCGCGGACAAATAGTGGCGACCAGAGTGAATGAAAAGAAGACTGTGGATTCTGTGCAGCTTCGGAAGAATGTGGAGAAGCTCCTGCAGCCCGTCCGCGCGGAGGAACCGAAGGAACAGCTGGAAAAAACGGTTCGTGAAGACAAGTTGCCGGCAACAGAAACGCGGGTGCCGAAGGCGGTGATGCCCAGGAGGCTGCCGGACGCGATTATAACGGAAAATGTCCCATGACATATTTAAACAACAACTAAAAACAACTTCTATGAACAACGAACAACCCATTATTGTCGGTCTGGATATTGGCACGACCAAGATCGCAGTGATCGCCGGGCGCAAGAACGAGTTCGGCAAGCTGGAGATCCTTGGGTTCGGAAAATCCAATTCCAACGGTGTGAAGCACGGACAGGTGCTCAACATCGACGAGACCATCAAGGCCATCCGAACGGCTTTGGAAAACTGCTTTGCCTCCAACCCGAACCTCGACATTCGGGAGGTCTATGTCGGGATTGCGGGGCACCACATCAAAAGTCTCCAGACCCGCGGCGACATTGTACGGCAGCGTACCGATGAGGAGATCACTCAAAAAGAGATCGATCAGCTCATCGACGATCAGTACAAGACCTACATTCCGGCCGGCGACCAGATCATTGACGTCATCCCCCAGGAATTCACAGTAGATAATTTCCAGAACATTCCCAATCCCATCGGGTATGGCGGCGTAAAAATCGGGGCCAACTTCCACATCATCACCGGCGACAAGAACGCCATCAAGAACATCAACCGCAGCGTGGAAAAGGCCAGCCTGCACACGAAAGATCTCGTCCTGCAGCCGCTCGCGTCTTCTTCGGCGGTAATGGGCCAGGAGGATCTCGAAGCGGGTGTTGCCATCGTAGACATCGGGGGCGGCACAACCGACCTCGCAGTTTTTTACGAAGGAATATTGAAGCATACGGCCGTTATCCCTTTCGCGGGGGAAAACATAACGAACGATATCAAGACGGGCCTCGGTGTGCTGAAAACACAGGCTGAACAGATGAAGGTACAGTTCGGGTCGGCGCTGGCGAACGAGGCCAAGGCGAACGCATACATCACGATACCCGGGCTGCGTGGCATGCCCGCCAAGGAGATCAGCGTGAAGAACCTCGCCAACATCATCCAGGCGCGGATGAGCGAGATCATGGACTTTGTTACGTACCACCTCAAGCAGGTGGGGCTCGACAACCGGATGCTTAATGGTGGGATCATCCTTACCGGCGGCGGGTCGCAGCTCAAGCACCTGATCCAGCTTACCGAATATGTTACCGGTTTGCCCGCGCGCATCGGTTACCCGAACGAGCACCTGGCCGCGGGACATATCGAAGAGCTGGCGAAACCCACTTACTCAACCTGCATCGGCCTTATCCTGAAAGGATACGATGATTACGAGCACAAGCGCAAAGAGTTTGAAAGAGAATTCCGCAAGGTGGAAGTGCCCGCCGGCCTGAAGCAGCAGGCGCGCGAAGAGAACGGGGAGGAGGAAATGGTGGAAGTGGCTCCGCAAACGATGAACGGGAGAAAGAATCTGCAGGGATTCTGGGGCAAGTTCAAGGACCGCATCATCGACCTGTTCAAGGAAGAGGAGGACCGGCATCTTTAAATCAAACTATGCAGCAAAAGAAAAACTAACCCATTACCAAACGGCTTGTGAGAGCCATAAATTCTAATGCTATGATACATTTTGATCTGCCTAAAGAAAAATCCTCCATCCTGAAAGTGATCGGTGTGGGTGGTGGTGGCGGAAATGCGGTAAACTACATGTTCAGCCAGCAGATTGAGGGAGTCAATTTCATTATCTGCAATACCGACGCGCAGGCACTTGCCAGCAGCCGCATACCGAATCGCGTACAACTTGGTCCGCATCTTACACAGGGCCTCGGTGCCGGGGCGAACCCGGAGATCGGGCGGCAGGCGACAGAAGAATCACTGGAAGAGATTCGCCGCATTTTGGAAGTAAATACCAAGATGGCTTTCATTACTGCGGGCATGGGTGGCGGTACCGGAACGGGAGGCGCGCCGATCATCGCCAAGGTGTGCCGGGATTTAGGCATCCTTACGGTTGGCATCGTAACTACTCCCTTTGCTTATGAAGGAAAAAAGCGGCAGCAGCAGGCGGAAGAAGGAATCAAAACGTTGAAGCAGTACGTGGACACGCTGCTGGTGATCAGCAACGACAAATTGCGTCACCAGTTCGGCAACTTGAAAATGCGCGAGGCATTCGAAAAAGCGGATAACGTGCTTGCCACTGCGGCCAAGTGCATCACCGACGTCATCAACAGCACCGGGCAGATCAACGTGGATTTCGCAGATGTCTGCACCGTCATGCGCAACGGGGGTGTGGCGATCCTTGGAAACGCGGCCGCTTCGGGGGAGAACCGCGCTCAGCGCGCTATCGAAGAAGCCCTCAGCTCGCCGCTCCTCAACGACAACGATATCCGCGGCGCGAAGTGGATCCTCATCAACATCAATTCTGCGGAAGGTGAACATGAATTCACGATGGACGAGGTGGAAGTGATCCAGACCTACCTGCTCACGCAGGCCGGCGACAACACCGATGTGATCCTGGGAATGGGATACGACAACAATCTCGGCGACAAGCTGGGCATCACGCTCATCGCGACGGGCTTCGAGCACCGGGATCCGTTTACGCAGCCGTCGATCCGCAAGCCGGGGAAATCGGAGGAAAAGATCGTGATGGTGCTGGGCGAGGTGCAGGAGGAAAAGGTGAAAGAAGAGCCGAAGGATATTCTGGTGCCGAAAGTTGATCCGCTGGCTCCAAAGCTCGTAGAGAGCAATCTGACGACTACCGCTCCGGTGTTCGATTTCACGGACATCCGTGAGACCGAGGCCGAACTGATTCGGTGGGAGCTGACCCCGGAGCCCTCGAAATCTTTGAAGCAGCAGGGCACAAAGAATGCTGTGCCGACGAAACAAACTGAAGAATTGAAGCAGGAAACTGCGAACCCGGTGTCTGCAGCATCGGGCGGTTACCTGGCCAGACCATCCAATATCTACGCAGAATCACAAGCAGAGGCCCAGTCCTCAAACAGTTCTGCAGAAGAACCGGTCCCGGCGGCACCTGCAAGCAGCGAAGAAGACGAACTTGTCGAGCTGCAAATGCACCTGGTCGAGCGGGATGACATTCCGGCGGCGGATTTGCCGTTGGCCCATCAGGTTCAGACGGCTGCTTCACCCGCGCAAGAGGAACCCGAATTTCGGGACGAAACCGGGGAGCAGCAACGTAGGGCGGCCGAGCGGTTGCAGAAGCTTCGCAACCTTTCGTTCAATGTGAACGCGGCCGACCCGAACAGTGAATTTGAGACTGTGCCGGCCTATATCCGCCGCAACATGGAATTCTATACCGGCAACACTTCGGTAGAGAATTTTTACAGCAACTACGAAGTGAAGACCGATGAGAAGAACCAGGCACGGATCAGTACGATCAACACGTTCCTGGACGGAAAAAAACCGGACTAGCCACCGTTCCAATGAAGACCCGTCCGACCGGGTGTTGTTCCGGGCGGGCCTTGAGCTTTAACCAGCTAGTGTTTTTAGTTGTTTCCCCCGATTTCTATCGGGGGTTTCTTTTGTTTATTGGAGGGTATACTCTGCGATGGAGGATGCAGGCTGAAGGAGTGTGGTAGTTGATAGTCGATAATCGATAGTCGGGAGTGGTGTTTGGCTTGCCTGTTTCGAAAGGAATTGATCTTTCTAAGATCTCACCCTTTTTACAGTAAAGACCGACTCTCTCATCATGCCGTCTTTCAGGCATTTGTCCCTCGCGATTCCAAAATATTTTTTATTGTCTTTTAAGCTCTCCCGGACACCCAAATGTACATGAGAGCGATCCATCGCTGCGCAAATAGCAGGAACCTGTTACATCCGTCCCTTTTGCGTTATTAGGACTTGGCGGCGCCTTTATTTTCAGTTGTAATGATCCGTTCTCCATCTTGCCGGTAATCGTACCCTGAACCCTGGCAACAGATGAATTATATGTTTCATCCACACCTTCGCACCACTCGGTGACTTTCCATGTGCCCGTCACGTTACTACAGGATCCTCCAAGTGTAACATGCATGCGGTATCCTTTCCAGCTTCCCACCAATTTTGAAAAAGCCTCCGCATCCGATGACTTGCAGTTGCCATCGTCTTTTTTTGAAAGAGAAACAAGAAAATTCCGTTCATCCAAGTCTGCGGCTTTCATTAACTCTTCTGCGATGTCGCTCCATTTCTCTTTATAATCTTTGTGGCTCACTTTTACTTTTGCTGAAACACCCTGATAGCCATATTCCATATCGGTAAACTTTACCAGGCCTTTCGAATCAGTACTACCAGCTTGTGAGGTTCCATCTGATAGTTCTAATTTAACGGAAGCTCCTTTGACCGGCTGATTATTCTGATCATCCAATACTTCGATCACAATAGTGAATACGTCGCGTACATTCCCTCCTTTTTCTAATACAAAGGTTACTGCGTCCGCCGCCCTGGTAATGCCCGTTCCCTGGTTGGTGCCGACCAATACTCTTTTATGTCCGTCCTTATACCCGTTTGCCTGAACGGTTACATCTATATACTCTCCGGGCTGCTGTTTATGGGCCGCCTGGGCAAACCCGCGTTCATTAGAAACAGCTGAACGACCCGGTAATACCAATACCGTTGCTCCCTGAATGGGTTTTCGATTCTTATCCATGACATACACATTAAGCGGTTTTGGCTTTTCCTCGTTGGTGGGGATCAATTCAAAGGCCAGGCTGTGTTCGGTCGTGCCGTCATTAAATTGCTTTATTGCAATATTTCCCCGTGCCGGTTCGTATCCTGCATGAGTTACGGTAACTGAATAATTATCCCCATGTTCGACAGGTATGACGGCCTCGCCCACATTGTTGGTAGCTCCATTATACCTGTGAACACTTCCTCTTAGCGATATTTGCGCATTATAAAGCGGCATCATGCTGCCCTTTTCAAACACGTTAACTACAACGAGTTTTAGACCCTTCTTTCTTTCTAATGTTAAGAAGACAGGAATGTCTCCCGACGGATCCTTGGCATCTACTACTATTGTTCGTGTCGCTGTGTTAAAGCCAGGGGCGCTGACCATAATTATAAATGTACCGGCACCCACATAGTTGCGGTAAACGAATCCTTCCCAATCGGCAGTTTCATTTTTCCAGTCGGTATAAGCATTTGTTTTGAACTCGATCTTTACCGAAGCACCCTCGACCGGTTCTTTCCTTTCATCGCTAACCTTTACCACAAGCCGGTGTTTTGACTGAGAATAACTGGTTGCGGCTGCAAATACCAAAAACAAAACACCAAAAAGTGAGAGGAAGTAATTCTTTTTCATGATGAAGAGTTTAAGGTTAGGTGATGCGATAGTTTAATTTAATGGGTGGCCATTCTAAATTTACAAAAATTCAGGCAGTAGAATCCCAGAATCTGTTTTTGATCCGGCAGCACTGGGTCATGGGCGACTGAAGTTGTGCCCTCATCCGAATGTCCTCAATTCAAATTCTGTTCTGACGATCTTTGATAACATCCTTTAAATGGGTCAATCGACATGGAGCTGCGTTGTGATTTGCTTTCAAATTCTGTTCTGACGATCTTTGATAACATCCAACGGGAAGGAGTGTCGTGTGCTGGCGTAGTTGTGATTTGCTTTCAAATTCTGTTCTGACGATCTTTGATAACA
>DASPNM010000015.1:0-53016 GCA_035626515.1 Chitinophagaceae bacterium | reverse complement strand
ACCAGCAGGATGTGACGACCGGTATCCAGTACCACAGCATCCGGGTGGACCTGAGCAAGGCTGAAAGCGGCGTATACCTGGTGGAAGTAGTGGATGTGGGCGGAACCAAGATCGGAACCGGCCACGTAGTGGTGACTCGTTGATTGCTTCCGTGAGCGAAATAAAAAAGCCATCCCGCGCGGGATGGCTTTTTCTTTGATAATATTTTGTCAACGAATCATCATTCCCCTGGGGTCCTTCACAAACAGATAGGCATCATACTCGATGAATTCATTTGCCCGGATGATCACTGAATTGGGTTTCCCGTTGCTGATTCCAAATTTCGCCGGGAAGATACCGTACCCGGGATGCGAATACGTGAGCCGGAATTCGTTGTTGTCCATGTAATCCAGGTATCCGATCAGATCAGGATGGTGCTGGAAGCGGGCCACCAGGCCGTTTCCGGTCCGTGCAATCGAAATTCTTCCGTACACCGTATTAAAATAATCCCCGGTAAAATCGTCGAGGCTGATTTCAGGCGCTGTTTTTTTGTTCACTCTTTTGTGGAGTGCTTCAACTTCGGAATTGATGGCTTTTTGGTCCGCAACCGCAAACCGGTACAGGAATTTGCTCCGGTCGGTATACGCAAAGCTGAAATACGCATCCAGGATCTGGTACCGCAGCGCTTCGAAAAAGCTCTGGTTGTCATTCGTTGACAGGATCGAAATTCCCAGGCGCTCCTCGGGAACAAAGCACACATTCGTCACGTGGCCAAAGGCGCCACCGGTATGCCAGTAAACCTGTCGTCCCGCGTAATCCGCCATGTAGAGGCCGAGGCCGTAGGCCCGGAAATTCGTCGGGTAGGCTGTTGACTTTCTCGTTCCCGTAAGAATATTTCCGTCGCGTGTTTTTTGCAGCACCGCCCAGGGAAGGATCTGCTTCCCATCGAGTCGCCCGCTGTCGAGCTGCAGCATCAGCCAGCGGGAAAGATCTCTCACGTTGCTGACCATACTCGTCGCGGGGCCGAGGTTGTCCACCTCGTCAAATGGAATTTTCGTCAGCGGCCCGTACATGTTGTTGTAAGGCTGGGCAACATTGTTCCGGCGGGCGAGCCCGGCGGTATTCATGTACGTGTTTTTCATTCCTGCCGGGCTGAGGATCTGCTGTTGTACATATTCTTCCCAGGTCTGTCCCGTCTGTTTTTCGAGCACCTTACCCGCCACCACGAAACAGGAATTGCAATAGCCGTAATCCTGGCGGAATTCGCCTACCGGTTTCAGGTAGCGCATTTTCCAAATGATGGAATCTGACGGCAGATTGGAGTCCCAAAAGGTGAAATCGCCCTGGAAAGTTTTCGTACCGATCCGGTGGCTGAGCATGTCGCGAATGTTTGCGAGTCGGGTGGAATTGCTGTCGTACAACCGGAACCAGGGGAGATACTGCGTAACCCGGTCGTTGAGCGAAAGTTTTTTTTGCTCGTCAAGCATCGCCAGCGCGGTTCCCGTGAACAATTTCGAATTTGAAGCAATGATGAAGAGCGTGTTCTCGTCCACTTTTTCTGGCTTTCCGATCTCACGCAGGCCGTATCCCTTCATCACTACCACCTTTCCATCTTTCACAATGGTGATAGCCAGTCCCGGTACCTGCCAGAGCTTCATTCCCCTACTAATGTAGGAATCGAGGCTGTCGTGAATGAAGGGAGGCGTTTTATCGTCGGGCCGATTCGAAGATTCAAAATCATCAGGTTTTTGCTTCACCTTCTTGCCTGAGGTGTCCGTCTTCGTGTTGCGGTTTCCCGGTCCGGATGGACTGGAAGGATTGTTCTTTTTTTCCACGAACCGGTCGTGCTCGGGTTCATTGTAGATGATCTCTTTTTTTTCGGGTGGCTTCGTCGGTTGTGTGCCGATTACCGTGTCCCGGTCCGGCAGCGTCTGTGCCATGGTTGCGGTCGGGAGGAAGAGGCCAAGCAGCAGTACCCAACGGGCAATGCGGGGCCTGTAATTGAAAACGTTCATAGTGCTTGCATTAGTGGTTATGATTGGAAACAGTGAAAGTTGCCGGGCATGAAAATAACAAGAAAACCCGAGCGGCGCGGGACATACGTCAATTGCGGTAGAGGACCCAGATATCGTTAATGGTATGGATTCCCCGGCGATGAAGAAATTCATTCACCTGCCATAACAAACGTGATGAATACATAACCGGTCTGAATCCCATACTGTCCAGCGCCGGGCGCAGTCCGGGCAACTGTTCGTAGGTGGTGGTGAAAAAGAGATTCTGCCCCCGTAGCCGGCGCACAGAATCCACATTGAGTTTTACAAAGCGGGGCATGAACCCTTTTTCGTAAAAACGGAAAGGGACGCGGCTCGGCGTTTCAAAAGGAGTCCGGTCCAGCGTGTAGATGCTTGTGATATCCGTGTCCCGGAACCGGTCGTGCAGCTTTCGCGTGTAATGGATGGTTTGCGAATAAGGCGTGAACAGCAGAGCAGCAAGAAGCGCCGCATTCAGCAACATAGAAATGACAATCGCGCTCCGCAATATTGTTTTTGTGGCCAGTCGTGCACGCTGGAAAGATTTTACGAACTGCGGCCATCCCCAGGCGACGAGTACCGGAAGTACGTTGAGCACCGGGAACATGAATCGTTCTTCTTTGTGGCCGACAAGACTATGGCCGACGAAGAAAAACACGAATCCCAGCACAAGCCAGTGTTTCCACTGCCTCACCGCCGGGCGCACGGCGTAATAGAAAAGAATAAGACTGAGAGGGATCACCGGCACCAGGGCCAGCAAAACCGCGACATAATGAAACACGCTGGAAGTACCGAAGGAGGCGGCGCGTTTGTCGAAAATATTTGCTGCGAAATATTCATAGGGGGTAAAGACGAAATACCCGTAAAACAAATAATCCAGTCCGATATTCGAAGCTATACCCGCCAGGAACCCGAGCAGCAGCGGCAAGAGATGACGGAACTTTTTTTCCAGGAGCATCCAGATACCGAGCGCAGCAATGAGAAAGCCTGTCTGGAAACGGAGATAAAAAGATAACGCCAGCAGGAGGCCGATCAAGCCCAGCTCACCGAAACGAGCGCGGTCCTTTCGTGAATCGTACCACCATGCAGCTCCGAAGAACGCGGATGCAGACATCATTTCCGAGCTGAAGAGCGTGCGTGTGTAGGGAAGAAACCAGGCAAAATTCAGCAGGAGTAACCCCAGGTAGCGCACTTTGCGGTCATAATCCCTGAGATAGTAAAGGAGAAGTCCGTTGAACAGAAAGAACAGGAGCAACCCCACAATCACACGCAGCAATGTAAGCTCCATGTAAGGATCTGTGGTGCCGAACAGCCTGAGAAGTGAATGCCAACCCGCAAACATCCATATCTGCACCGTTGGCCGCACGTGATGCGTAAACTCCCATACATGTGTTACCCCGCTGGGCTCTCCCAGCTTCCAGGTCGCGAATTCCACGATTTGGAAATGCTGATCGGTATGGTAAACACCGGTGGCCGTAACACAGAAAAGCAATTGCACGATGATACCCGCCAGAAGAAGGAGACGGGCGGTGGGATCGGAGCGGGTCTGCCGAAAAATGCCAAACATGAGTGACCTCGGTTTATTTGTGTTCTCCAAAAACCTCGCGAAGGGTATCCGCGATCTCTCCCAAGGTGCACTGATGTTCCACCGCTTCGATGACTGCCGGCATGATGTTTTCGCCCGCACCTGCCTTGTCGGAGAGGGATTGCAGCAACTGATCGCATTTGGCCGGATCTCTCTGCTCACGCAGCGCCTGGAGGCGTGATGCCTGTATCAGCCGGATAGAATCATCCACACGTAATATGGGTATCCCCGCCGGTTCTTCCGAAGTAAACCTGTTCACGCCGACAATGATCTTTTCCTCAGCCTCCACCAGCCGCTGAAATTCATAGGCGCTTTTTGCGATCTCGCTTTGCACAAATCCCTGTTCGATCGCGGCTACGCTGCCACCCATTTGGTCCATCGCACGGATCAACTTCCAGGCCTCGGCCTCCACCTTTTCGGTCAGCGATTCCACCAAATAGCTGCCTCCGAGCGGATCGGCGGTATCCGCAACCCCGCTTTCGAAAGCCACTATTTGCTGTGTGCGCAGCGCGATGCGGGCAGCCTCTTCCGTGGGCAAACTGAGCGCTTCGTCGTATCCATTGGTGTGGAGGGATTGAGTACCGCCGAGCACTGCCGCCAAAGTCTGGATGGTGACCCTTGAAATATTATTCAGCGGTTGCTGTGCGGTGAGCGTGCTTCCTCCTGTTTGCGCGTGAAACCGCAGCATCATGGCGCGCGGATCGGTGGCGCCGAGCTCTTTCATGATCCTCGCCCACATTTTGCGCGCAGCGCGAAACTTTGCCACTTCCTCAAAAAGATTGTTGTGTGCGTTGAAAAAAAACGAAAGCCGCTTTCCGAATACATCGATGTCGAGCCCCCGGTCCAGCGCCGCCTGCACGTAAGCCTTACCGTTGCTCAGCGTGAACGCCACTTCCTGTACTGCCGTAGCGCCGGCCTCCCGGATGTGATAACCGGAAATCGAGATCGTGTTCCATTTAGGGAGCTCGGCACTGCACCACTCGAAAATATCGGTAACGATCTTCATGGAAGGTTTCGGCGGATAGATGTAAGTACCCCTGGCTGCATACTCTTTCAAAATATCATTCTGTACCGTACCGGTTAGCTTGTGCAGGTCAGCACCTTGTTTTTTAGCGACAGCCACATAAAGGGCGAGAAGAATAAAAGCGGTTGCATTGATCGTCATTGACGTGGAAACTTCGTCCAGCCGGATGCCACGAAACAAAAGCTGCATGTCGTCGATGCTGTCAATCGCGACTCCTACTTTTCCCACTTCTCCTTCGGCAAGAGGATGATCACTGTCGTAACCGATCTGGGTGGGCAAATCGAACGCTACGCTGAGCCCGCTCACCCCATGCGAAAGCAGGTATTGATATCTTTTGTTGCTCTCTTCTGCAGTGGAAAATCCGGCATACTGGCGCATCGTCCACAACCGCCCCCGGTACATGTCCGCCTGGATGCCGCGGGTGAAAGGAAATTCACCGGGCGCCGCGCTTTCCGCAGGCAAATCTTCCGGTGTGTAAACCTTTTTGATCTCGATTCCCGATTCCGTAAAAATTTTTTTCTCAGACATAAGTTGCCGGTCTATCGCATGATCTTCTTTGCTTCGAAATTCAGCGCTTCCAGCACCACTTCGTGAAGCGTGGACTTCCTGCTGTTCATCAGGTACTCAAGGAGCCTGCGGTTGAGGTCGGTGCCCGTGCTTCCCTCCGGCAGCGTGGATCCTACCTGGTTGATCATATAAATATTCTGATCCCTGAGGTTGCGGATCGCTTCCCAGGCAGTAGGACTTACGTAGATCTGCTGGCTGGTGTTGTATTCGAATTCCTGCTTGATGCTTTCGATCAGGAGCACTTGCATCTGTCTGGCCTCCAACCCCGCGTGCTGCTGGTTGGCGCGGCTGATAATACTGGGAAGGGAGATCCGTTCGGCAAGCAGGACGAGCCGCTCATAAGCCTGGAGCTGCAGCGGGCGGCTCGAAAATGACTCCCCGCGGACGGCCGCCATTTTTTTCCTGTGTTCCTGTGTAAGGTAAAAGGTATAAAACGAGACCAGCATGGCCACCACCGCCACGATCAATGAGATCATATTCTGATCCATATCCATCTAGTTGACAGCGACAAAAATAAGGGATAAGGGGAGCGCAAGGGCCCGTTAAATTTCCTGTGGCCGCAGCAGGCATTTCTTTCCCCGCGACATAATGTTTAATTTTGTCTTCATGAATACAGTCATTACGGATACCTTGAGTCCAATTCGGCTGACTCCCCCCGCCATACGCGAGATTCGCTCGCTTCTGGAACGGGAAGCCCCCGGCTCCGGGCGTGCGCTGCGCGTCGGTGTCAAAGGCGGAGGCTGCTCGGGGCTGACGTACGTCCTGGGCTTTGAGAACCCGCAGGAAGGAGATAAAGAGTTTGTCGTAGACGGCATCCGCTGCGTAATGAATCCAGCGCACGAGATCTACCTTTTTGGAATGGAAGTGGACTGGCAGGATGGCTTGAACAACCGGGGATTCGCTTTCAGGAACCCGAACGCGAGCACTACCTGCGGTTGCGGCACCAGCTTCGCGGTTTGAAAAAAAGATTTATTATAAAAAAATAAGCCCCGGGATTCCGGGGCTTTATTTTGTTATCAGCCTTCACTATTTGGTTGCGACGGGCTTTGCCGAAGCGGGCACGGAACGCGACTTGCTCTCGGCGACCGTATCCGCCTTCCCAAGCGGCTTGCTCTTGACGAGGTCCACCAGGATGGGCGAAGCCACAAAAATCGAAGAATACGAACCGGTAACCACGCCGATCAGCATCGCGAAAGCGAAACCACGGGTAACTTCCCCGCCAACAAGGAAGAGGATCAGCAGTGTCAGGAACACGGTGACCGAGGTCATAATGGTCCGGCTCAGCGTATCGTTGATCGCGCGGTTGATCAGCGTCGGCTTGTCGACGTTCCGCATCTCGCGGCTGTATTCGCGTATCCGGTCGAATACAATCACTGTATCGTTCATTGAAAAGCCGATCACCGTCAGCACCGCCGCGATGAAGTGCTGGTCGATCTCGAGCGGGAAGGGAACGATGTTGCGCGCAAACGAAAACACGGCCAGCGTCACGAGCACGTCGTGCAGAAGGGCTACGATGGTTCCGAGCGAGTACCGCCAGTCGCGGAAGCGAATAAAAATGTACAGGAAGATCACAAAAAGTGCAAAAACAGTTGCCTTCAATGCGCCTCTTTTCAGGTCATCGGAGATCGTAGGCAAAACTTTCTTGGAGCCGATACGATAGTCTTCCGTGAACTTCTCGTACGTAATTCCGGCCGGAAGGTGATTCTTCAAACCGGTCATGAGGCGGCTGCCGACCAGCGAATCCGCTTCGGCGCGCGTATCGCGGATGAGGTAAGCCGTGGTGATGTCGAGCGTGGCATTGTCGCCAATAGTTTTTATCACAGGGTGTTCGCCTTCGAATGCAACCCGCAATTCATCCCGCACCTTCTCCACATCAACGGGCCGGTCGAACCGTACCGTATAGCTTCGGCCGCCCTGGAACTCCACACCATAATCGAAACCGTTGAAATAAGCGCCGATTCCGAGTCCCAGCACGATGATAGAGATGACGTAGGCGACTTTGCGGTATTCGATGAATTTGAAGTTGGCGTGCTTAAAGATTCTCTTGGAAAGACCTGTAAAATATTCGAGGTGCCGCTTCTTGCTCGTGAACCATTCGGTAACCCAGCGGCTCACCAGGATTCCGCAGAACAACGAAAGCAGCAAACCAAGAATCTGCGTGGTCGCGAAACCTTTTACCGGCCCCAGGCCGAAATAAAAGAGAATGATCGCGGTGAGCAGGGTTGTGATGTGGCCGTCCAGCACAGGAGGCAACGAACGCCGGTAACCTTCGTTGATCGCGGGAATGTATCCTTTCCCCCGAGTCAGTTCTTCCTTGATCCGTTCATAAATGATCACGTTTGTATCTACGGCCATACCGATCGTGAGCACGAGGCCCGCGATGCCTGGCGCCGTGAGCGTGGCCCCAAGCCCGGACAATACACCCACGGTGAATAGCAAATTCAGGATCAGGGCAATGTTGGCCACCCAGCCGCTGGTGTTGTAGTACACCAGCATCAGGATAAAGATCACGATGAAAGAAACGACAAAGGCCATGGTGCCGCCGCGGATCGCTTCCTGCCCGAGTGTAGGTCCTACCTGCTGCTCCTGCACGATTTTCGCGGGGGCGGGCAACTTACCCGCCTTCAGGATGTTTGCCAGGTCCACGGCTTCCTGTTGTGTAAACCCTCCGGAAATGGTGGAGCTTCCACCCGTGATCTCATTGATCACGTTGGGAGCGGAATAAACAATGTTATCGAGCACGATCGCGATCGGTTTCCCCACATTTCGCTTCGTCATTCTCGCCCAGGTGGTGCGTCCCGAGCTCTTCATGTCCATTCGGACTTCCACTTTTCCAAATTGATCGTAATCCTGCTTGGCGTCGGCGATCGCATCGCCTTCCAGCTCCGCTTTCGTACGACCGTAGGTTTTCAGTCCGTAAAGCGGTACGCGGTTATCGAGCCGGTCATTTTTCAGCCTTGCCGGGATCCCATAAGCCCAGACGACGTCGGCGGGAAAATTGGATCGAAACTGCTCCAGCAGCTCGCGCACGTACGCGGAATCGCGGATGGCCACGGTACCGATCGCCGCGGGATAAGAAACTTCTCCACTTGCGGGATCCTGAAAGGGTTGGTTGAACTGAATGATGTTGCCCAAATTCGCTTCCGGTGTGGTTACGTCCAGCTTTGCGGTGTCGGTAGTCGTTGTATTGCTGCCCAGATCTTCCGAAAGTTTTCTGGCGCCGGTATCTTTTTTCGCGGTTGCGGTGGTTGTATCTCTACGGCGCGTAGTGTCGCCCGCCGAGGTTGTATCGCGGTTGCCTTTGTTGCGTGCTGAGTAATCCTCAATCGTTTTTTGCCACGCATTTGAGTAATTCTGGTCGGACAATGTGTACACTTCCCAAAACTGCAGGTTGGCGGTGCTCTGGAGGTATTTTCTCACCCGTTCCTTGTCCTGGATTCCGGGGAGCTCCACGTTGATAATGCCCTTGTCGCGATTCGGATTGATGTTTGGTTGCGCCACTCCGAACTGGTCGATACGTGTGCTGAGCACGCGAAATGTGCGGTCGAATGCATCTTTTGCTTCCCCGCGGAGATAATTCTCTACCTCGCGGTCGGAGCTGTTGATGGTAATGCGGCCGGCGCTGGCTGCCGAGAAAACTGCCGCAAGCGGACGGATTTTCTCCAGCTTGCGATATTCTTCGATGAACAGGGTGATGAAATCCGCGTCGCTGTTTGCCTTGCGCTGGTCAGCGTTCTGGATGGCCTTTTGAAAATTAGGCTCCCGGGAATTATTAGCCAGAGACCGGATCAGGCCGGTCATCTCCACTTCCAGGGTCACGTTCATTCCGCCCTGCAGGTCCAGTCCCAGGTTCAGCTCTTCCTCCTTTGCCTTCTGGTAGCTTACCCTCCCGGTGACGCCGTAAGTAACAGTTTCGTCCTTCGTGCTGTCGAGCAGTCGCTTCAGACGGTCGCGATACACGCGGTCGAGAGATTCCTGGTAAACCGCTTGCGAGTCTTTATTACCGGGGTATTTTTCGAGGGCGCTGGGATAATTTGTCCGCACAAACGCGCGCGCCCGCGCCTCCATTTTTCTTTCGTGGCTTTTTACGAAAAAAGTGAACGAAAGCTGGTAAAGTGAATAAACGATAAGCAGGATCGTGAAAAAGCGTACCAAGCCTTTCAGTTGCATACGTAGATGGATTTACTTTTTACGCCTTCACGCTCCACATTGGTCCGGTAAAGGCAGGTTCATTTTGTGATCCCCGCACAGGCGGCCGATCAGGGGCGGCAAAGATAGCCTTTTCGAGATAAATTTTGGAACAATCGCAAGGCTGTTTGGCTTTGATTTTTAGAAGTTTAATCAATATCAAATTATATTTGGAATTCATGAAACGACGCTACCTTTCCGTTTTGCTCCCCGCGATTATAGCATTGTCCTGCAGCGCGCCCAAAGTGGCGCAGGGCCCTTCCGATTTTCTGCCGCACTTGCTGGCAAACCATCCGCAGCAATTTGACAGCATTCTCCGGCGGCCTCAGGATTACAGGGTGCAGATCATCTACAGCCGGATTGACCGGAAGCGAAGCGGCAGGCCGGTTTTCACCGATTACCACTACCGGGTGGATCGCAATGAATATTTTTACCCGGCTTCCACGGTCAAGCTCCCGATCTCGCTCCTCGCACTGCAGCGGCTCAATGAGCTCAACGTCCGGGGACTGAACGGGAATACCACCATGATCACCGGGGCGGAACATCCCGGCCAAACGGCGGTGTATAACGACCCGACGAGCCCCGACGGACGCCCCACCGTGAACCACTATATCCGAAAGATCCTTCTCGTCAGTGACAACGACGCTTCGAACCGGCTGTATGAGTTTTTGGGACAGGAATACGTGAACCATACCCTGCACGCCATGGGTTACGACAGCGTGCAGATCCTGCATCGCCTCGACATTTTTCTTACCGAGCAGCAGAACCGGCAAACTAACCCGGTGAACTTTTACGATACTGCCGGAAAAATCATTTACAAAAAACCAGGCGAGACAAGCGCGCTCACGTATACGCCGCGGAATACGAAAATGGGGAAGGGCTTCATGCGCGGCGGGCGACTGGTGAACGAGTCTTTCGATTTCTCGCGTCGCAACCGTTTTCCGCTGGAAGATCTCCACGAGGTGCTGCGATCGGTGATTTTCCCGCGCTCGGTTCCGCGTACACAGCAATTTAAGATCACCGAAGAAGACCGGAAGTTTCTGCTGAAATACATGTCCATGACCCCGGCGGAGTCCCGATTCCCTGAATACGACAGCACCTACCAGCCGCATTACGTAAAGTTTCTCTACTATGGTTCGGAGCGAGGGCATCCGCGGCCGGGGATGCGCATTTTCAACAAGGTGGGGGATGCGTACGGTTTCCTGATCGATGCAGCTTATTTCGCCGATTTTGAGAACAAGATCGAATTTTTGCTCAGCGCAGTTATTTACTGCAACAGCGATGAGATCTTCAATGATAACCGCTATGATTACGAAACGGTCGGGTTTCCGTTTCTCAAAAACCTGGGACGCGTGATTCACGAATACGAACTGAAGCGATCGCGCAGGTTCGAGCCGGACCTTTCCGAATTCCGGTTCGATTACCACGACTGAAGGAAATGCGGTGGAGAAAATTTCTGTACGTTTGATTTTTTTACCAAAACCTGCTGATGCATTTATCCGCGCGACTTGAACGGTTCAATGAGCCCGAGACCCTCAAGATGGCGAAGCTGGGGCGCGAGCTCAGGAGCCAGGGTTTCGACATCATTGACCTCAGTCTCGGGGAACCGGATTTCGACACTCCCGATCACATCAAGCAGGCAGCTATTCGCGCTATCGAGGAAAACTGGAGCCATTATCCTCCTGTTGCCGGGTACCCCGATCTCAGGGAGGCGATTTGCGCCAAGTTTCAGCGCGACAACCAGCTTTCCTTCCGACCAGAAAACATCGTAGTGTCTACAGGTGCGAAGCAAAGCCTGGCGAACGCCATACTTTCCATCGTAGACAAAGGCGATGAAGTCATCATTCCCACCCCGTATTGGGTAACCTATTCGGAGCTCGTCAAGTTCAGCGAGGGCAAACCAAAATACATTCGCGGCAGCGTGGAAGACGGCTACAAGATCAGCGGTAGCCAGCTGGAGGCAGCAATCGGTCCGAAAACCAGGCTTTTTATTTTTTCCTCGCCCTGCAATCCCACCGGAGCCGTGTACAGCCAGGCTGAGCTCGCAGAGCTGGCCGAAGTATTCGCGGCCCACCCCGGAGTTTTCATTATCTCCGACGAGATTTATGAGTACATCAACTTCACGGGACAGAACACGGCGATGGGAAAACATGAATCCATTGCCCAGTTCAGCAACATACGGGACAGAGTGATCGTGGTGAATGGACTGAGCAAGGGATTCGCTATGACAGGGTACCGGCTCGGGTACCTGGCGGCCGAGGTTTCTGTAGCCCGGGCCTGTGAAAAACTGCAGGGACAGTTTACCAGTGGGGCGAATGCCGTCACGCAGCGGGCGGGAATCACAGCGCTGAGCAGCGACCTGCGTCCCACTGCAGAAATGGTAAAAGAATTCCGCAGGCGGCGGGAACAGCTGATACGGCTTCTCTTTGAGATAAGCGGGATCCGCTGCAACAGGCCAGACGGAGCTTTTTACGTTTTTCCGGAAGTAAAGCATTATTTCGGCAAAAAGAACGGACAGCAACGCGTCGACAATGCGGATAGCCTCTGCATGTATTTATTGAATTCTGCTCACGTGAGTACCGTGAGCGGTTCGGCCTTCGGAGATGCCGGCTGTATCCGCATTTCTTTTGCGAACAGTATGGAGAAAATTGAAGAAGGTATGCGGCGGATCCGGACCGCACTCGAAGCCCTGGAATAATAAATATCTATTGCCGCTCGATCGTCACGCTGCCTTCTTCTGAAACCAGCACCACCTTGGACCTGCTGACCCACTCCAGCCTGAAACTTTTTGCAGTGCCGTCGTCTTTCTCGAGGATGAGCGTTTCATTGCCGGTTTCCAGCCGGTATTTCCCATACTCCGTTTCGCGCGAAGAGACGGCGATGTAGCGGCCTCCTTCCGTAAACTCCACTTCGGCCGTGCGGTAAATTTCCTCTTTATCGGCTTCGGAAAGATTCTCACCCCGCGCATCTACGGGCTTCCATCTTCCAACCAACGGGCGCTGAGGAACTTCCTCATCTGCCGTCTTTTTCTTTTCCGTTTTGGTTTTTTCCCTGAGCTGGTCCTGGAAGCTGCCACTCGTCTTTTCGTTATTGCAGGCTGTAGTGAGGAATGCCAGGCAAACAATAGTGAAGATCGCTTTAAGCATAGCGCGGGATTTTGTTTTAAGTTACAATTTTACCCCGGACATGGCCAGAAATTTTTCATGCAGGGCAAGCACTTGTGGGGTGACGAGTTCCTCTTCGTCGTTTCGGATTACAAAATTGCAAAGCTTCATCTTGATGCTTTCTTCGATTTGCCGGCTCATTCTTCGCCTCACTTCCTCTTCGCCCACTCCATCGCGGACCTGCACCCGGCGAATACGGAGAGATACGGGAGCATAAACTCCAATAATGCTGTCGAGGTAGGCGCTGGCCCCGCTTTCGAACAGCAGGGCTGCTTCCTTGATCACGTAAGGGGAATTTTGCCTGGCCATCCAGTCGTCGGCGTCGCGGATAGTTGCCGGGTGAATCAACGCGTTGAGCGTCTCCAGCTTTTCCGGATTGGAAAAAACAATTCCCGCGAGGTATTCCCTGTCAAGACGGCCTTCACGGTAAGCTTCTTTGCCAAATTCCGTTTCGATCGCCTCCCGCAGCGACACATCGGTGTTCATGAGCTGCTTCGCAGCATCATCCGCGTAGTAGACAGGGATCCCGAGGACCTCGAAGATGCGCGCGACCGTGGTCTTGCCGCTGCCAATGCCTCCGGTTAAACCGATTTTCAGCATCCAGGTGCAACTTGAGGTGCCGCGTTCCGCCGGCAGTTATTTCTTTTCGCCCGCTCCCGGCTTGTTCAGCTGGTTGGTCCACTCCATGCTGACCGCAGATTTTTCAATCTTGATATAGCTGCCCGGGCTGATTTCCACGTTCAGCGTGCCATCTTCATTGACTTTCTGAATCGTGCCGTGGATGCCCGCAATAGTGACGACGCGGTCGCCTTTCTGAAGCTCTTCAATAAATTTTTTCTGGTTCTTCGCCCTTTTGGCCTGGGGCCGGATAAAAAACAGCCAGAACACCAGGATCATAAGACCCAGGAAAATAAACTGGAAGCCGCCCATGCCACCCGCTCCTTCTTTTCCTCCCTGTTGCTGCGTACCGGGAGGAACGCAACCCGCAAAGAGAATGGCGGTGACGAACAAAGAATAAATTGATTTCATCATGTTGATTTTATTGCGGAACGGTTAGTTTGTCACTTCAACGCTGAATGCGAGCTGGTACGAAGCAGGCCGGGTATTGGCCGTCACATATACGTCCTTGGTGTTGTGTCCCGATCTTCCCTTGCTATCGAACTTCGCGCGGATCACGCCCTCTTCTCCCGGTGCAAACGGCTTCTGGGGCGTCTCGGGAATGGTGCAGCCGCAGCTGGCGCTGACATTCGTGATCACCAGGGGTTTGTCGCCCGTATTGCGGAATCGATACGATACTTCGACAACCTGTCCTTCCTTCACCCTCCCAAGATCCTGGCGGGTGGAATCCACCCATTCGAGGGTTGTTACATTGCTGCTGTCCTCGAGTATCAGCTTCTTTTTTTCGTTTGCAAGACTGTCCTGCACGAATTTTTCGTTTTCGTTGGTCGTTTTCTGGTCTGCCGTATTGCAGGCCAGCATGAAAGCGCTCATAAGGGCGAGCGCGGCGATTTTTTTCATAGCCTCAAACATTTGAGTTGGCAAATGTAATGGAAAGCGGCGAGCCGCATTTTGGAGCGCAGTTAAACTTTCTTATAATCCACTTTCTGCATCTTCCCCTGTTGCACGAGGTCCTTGTGGATGTTGTCCAGGATCCCATTCACAAACTGCCCGCTCTGGGCGGTGCTGTACTCTTTCGCGAGATCAATATATTCATTGATCGTCACCTTCGGAGGGATCGTTTCGAAATATAGAAATTCCGCGACGCCCATCTTCATCATGATCATGTCCAGCAGCGCGATTCGTTCCGGGTCCCAGTTCTTCAGCTTCGGAATGATCAGCGACTGAAGTTGCTCGTCCTTTTCCAGCACAGTGCGCAGCAGGGAACGCGCGAATTCGCTTTTGTCCGGGCTGAGCAGCTGGCTGAAATTATAGCTGCCCGGCTTCTGGAGGTAGCCCGCCAGAAGCTGCGCCAGCATTTCCCCGTCATCCTGCCAGTTTGAAAAAAGATCTTCTACATGCGAAAGAAATCCTTCATCGGCCAGCATAACGTCGTTTGCGAGAAATTCCATGATGCGCCGCTCTTCGTGCTTTTCCCTTGTGGTTTGTTCGGTATATGCGCGGTAATAAGGTTGTTCAGCCGCATTGTGGAATAATTTGCGGAGCAGCTCCCGGTCCAGGTGAAGCTGCGGTTTGTCTTTCGCCAGCTGATCCTTCAGCAACCCGTCTTCGAGCATTTTCCAGAGAACGAGGTTCCCGGCGATTCGGGTGTTTACATGCAGGTCTTCTGCGCTCGGGAGGTGTTTGCTGGCGCGCTGATGCGCGTCGGTTTCGGCGTAACGGGCGAGTTCGGTAAGAAAATATATCAGGTAAACGAAGAGTGCGCGGGTCTGGTCGAAATGCCGCGCCAGTATCTGCTGCGGGTCCGGCAAATTCTTTTCCGAAGGGTTTTCGTTAAGGGTAATGACCGTGTAGAGGGTCTGCATCACTTTCACACGGATATTTCTTCTACTGATCATTTTTCAAGAGCTAACAGCGGCGAAGATAGGCAATCCGCCCCCGGGGACCGTGCCGCCATACCGTTTTCATTGTCCACATCCATATGCAGGAGCGGAAGTGAAAAACTGTCAAGTCCGAGGGATGTTTTTTCAGGCGCGATGGCGGAATTCGGCCCATGAAGGCGCCACAAACTGAAATTTTTTCCGTTTCCGTCACGGTGGCATATTATTTACGGTTACCTTCGCCGTCCAAAATCAACAAGTAACCTATTCCTAAAACCACAAAATCAATACTACTATGTCGAAAAAAGTAAACGTTACCCCTCTGCATGACCGGGTAATTGTAAAAGCAGCTGCGGCTGAGGAGAAAACCGCCGGTGGGATCATCATTCCCGATACGGCCAAGGAAAAGCCCCAGCGCGGTGTAGTGGTCGCCGCCGGACCGGGCAAAAAGGATGAGCCGGTCACGGTGAAAACCGGTGACACGGTATTATATGGTAAGTACGCAGGCACTGAGATCCAGATCGATGGCGAAGATTATCTGATCATGAGGGAAAGCGACATCCTGGCAATTGTATAAGGTGGCAGCTTTCCGGATTCATTATTCATAACACTCAAAATCAAAGCATATGGCCAAACAACTCTTCTTCGACATTGAAGCAAGAAATAAGATGAAAAAGGGCGTGGACGTTCTTGCCAACGCCGTAAAAGTAACGCTGGGCCCCAAGGGCCGCAACGTCGTCCTGGAAAAGAAATTCGGGGCTCCCTCGGTCAGCAAAGACGGTGTGACCGTTGCCAAAGAGATCGAGCTGGAGGACCCTATTGAGAACATGGGTGCCCAGATGGTGAAGGAAGTGGCTTCCAAAACTGCCGACATCGCGGGCGATGGGACAACTACCGCCACGGTGCTCGCCCAGTCCATTATTAATGAAGGCCTCAAGATGGTCGCCGCCGGTTCCAACCCGATGGACCTGAAGCGCGGTATTGACAAGGCCGTTAGCAAAGTGGTGGAACACCTCAAAGGCCAGTCTCAGACGGTTGGTACCGACAACAGCAAGATTGAGCAGGTTGCTGCCATTTCGGCAAACAACGATATCGAGATCGGGAAGCTGATCGCGGAGGCCATGAAGAAAGTAGGAAAGGAAGGTGTGATCACCGTGGAAGAGGCGCGCGGCACTGAAACCGGCATCGAGGTGGTGGAAGGAATGCAGTTTGATCGTGGTTATATTTCTCCTTATTTCGTTACCAACAGCGAAAAAATGGAGGCGGAGCTCGAGAATCCTTACATCCTGATCTACGACAAGAAGATCAGCAACATGAAGGACATTCTTCACATCCTCGAAAAAGTTGCTCAGGCGGGTCGTCCGCTCCTGATCATTTCCGAGGACCTGGAAGGCGAGGCACTTGCTACGCTCGTGGTGAACAAGCTGCGCGGAACACTGAAGGTAGCCGCCGTAAAGGCCCCGGGCTTCGGCGATCGCCGGAAAGAAATGTTGCAGGACATCGCGGTGCTCACCAAGGGTATCGTGATCAGCGAAGAGCAAGGGTACAAACTCGAAAACGCAGACCTGAGCTATCTCGGGCAGGCGGCAACGGTGACCGTTGACAAGGACAACACCACAATCGTGGGCGGCAAAGGCAAGAAGGAAGATATCACCGCGCGCATCAACCAGATCAAGGCGCAGATCGAAACCACCACCTCGGATTACGATAAGGAAAAGCTCCAGGAGCGCCTGGCCAAGCTCAGCGGCGGTGTAGCCGTGCTGAACGTGGGCGCAGCAACCGAATTGGAGATGAAAGAAAAGAAGGACCGCGTGGATGACGCGCTGCATGCAACCCGGGCCGCTGTTGAGGAAGGTATTGTGCCGGGTGGCGGGGTGGCCTTCATTCGTGCGCTGGAAGCGCTCGAGGATCTGAAAGGTTCCAACGAAGATGAAACTACCGGTGTGGCTATCGTAAAGCGCGCCCTCGAGGAGCCGCTGCGCCAGATCGTAGCCAATGCAGGGATTGAGGGTTCCATCGTGGTACAGAAGGTTCGCGAAGGAAAAGGAGATTTTGGGTTCAACGCCCGGACCGAAGTATACGAGAACCTTTATAAGGCAGGTGTGATTGACCCGACCAAGGTTACCCGTATCGCTTTGGAAAATGCGGCTTCCATCGCCGGCATGTTGCTGACCACGGAGTGCGTCATCGCCGATAAACCCAAGAAGGAAGAGCCTCATGTACATGGCGCCCCGGGTATGGGTGGCATGGACTATTGATTCGGGGAATTCAAATGATAGGAAGCCTCACCGCCCGGTGGGGCTTTTTCTTTTTCGTCAAATATTTGATTACGAAGAAGGAAAGACGGGAAACATATGTATCTTTTCCGCTATTCAGACGATCGGGAATTTTTTTACCCAGGGCCGCGGATTGGCTTCCCCAGAAAGGAAATATCGTTAATTTCATGCCGGTTTTTTTAACAAGTATTCTTGCACCTCTTCTAAATCTTCGAAATGAAAAAATTTTTACTCGCGCTTTTCGCGGGATTGCTTTCTTCGGGCCTTTTTGCCCAGAATAATTTTTGGGTAGACCGTGGAGAGAACGCTGATTTCCCGGTAACGGGAACGCGTGTCATCACGCCATCCAAGTACCGGGGATCGGTGCTTGATTTCCAGCGAATCAAATCATATCTGTGGACGCTCCCATCCGAGGAGCAGTTCCGCTTCAGCCGCAGCGGTGCACCTGAGCTGGTGCTTCCAAAACCGGATGGCAGCTTTGCCCGGTTTAAAGTCTGGGAAAGCAGTCTCATGGAACCCGCTCTCGCGGCCCGGTTTCCTGAAATGAAAACCTTCGCGGGGCAGGGAATTGACGATCCTTACGCTACGATTCGTTTCGACATCAGTCCCTTTGGCTTCCATGCGCAGGTGCTGACGGTGCACGGCAGCTATTACATCGATCCTTACGAAAGAAGCGGAAGCGTCACCAATTATATCAGTTACTTCAAGTCAGAGCAGTCACGTGCTACCGGGTTTCACTGTGAGGTGACGGAATCGTTGCCGCGTCCTGAAAGCATCCAGGCAGTCTGCCGCGGTGACCAGCTCCGCACGTACCGTCTTGCGCTGGCGTGCACCGGGGAATATGCGATTGCCGTCTGCCTGCCTAACCCGCCCACCGTGGCACAAACTGCGGCGGCGATGCTCACTTCGGTGAACCGTGTATCGGGTGTGTATGAAACCGAGCTCGCGATCCGCATGACGCTTGTGGCAAATAACAACAACCTGATCTTCCTGGACCCGAACACCGATCCGTACACCAACAACAACGGAAGCGTAATGCTCGGCCAGAACCAGACGACCATTGATAACATTATTGGGAATGCGAATTACGATATCGGACACGTGTTCAGCACCGGTGGCGGGGGTATTGCCGGACTGGGAGTAGTGTGTGTTACCGGCAGCAAGGCGCGCGGAGTGACCGGTCAGCCGAACCCGGTGGGGGATCCGTTCGACATCGACTATGTCGCTCACGAAATGGGCCACCAGTACGGCGGGAACCACACCATGGCGGGATGCGGGTCTTCGCCCACATCTACAAAGTATGAGGTAGGTAGCGGAACGACGATCCAGGCGTATGCGGGTATTTGCGGCGCTGAAAACATTCAGCCCAACAGCGACCCGTTTTTCCATGCGCTCAGCTTCGACGAAATGATCAATTTCATTACGATTGGCGCAGGGTCAAGCTGCGGAACGGTGACCTCCACCGGAAACCTGACCCCTGTGATCGCCCCGCTCGCAAACAACAACCTGACAGTTCCCCCAAGCACACCGTTTACGCTCAGTGCTACAGCCACGGATCCCAATGGAGATCCCCTGACTTACTGCTGGGAGCAGTGGGATGTCGGCGGTGGTTCGTTCTATTCCTGGAATGCGGGATTGTCCCAGCCTCCGGGAAATACGGTACCGCTTTTCAAATCGCGCGTTCCGAAAGTTTCGGGCGACCGGACATTTCCGGACATTGCAGTGATCAATGCAGGCTATCCTTCCAACCCGCCCGCTACAATGGGTGGACTTAAAGGTGAAACACTCTCACCCGTGGACCGGCCCATGAAGTTTCGCGTGACCGTGCGGGACAATCGCGCCGGCGGCGGAGGTGTTGCATCCTCGGGTTCAAATGGGTGCCAGTCCGGTTCCACCACCTTTACGATCAATGTCGGCTCGGGCTCGCCATTTACGGTAGCTGTACCGAATGGCGGTGAAGTATGGCCGGGGAATTCGACCCAAACAGTAACCTGGAATGTCGTGGGAACAAACGGTGCGCCTTACAATGTCGCGAATGTGCGCATCCTGCTTTCCACCGATGGCGGACTCACATATCCGACGACAGTCCTCGCAAGCACACCCAACGACGGCTCAGAGGCTGTCACCGTTCCCAATACCGGAACCAGTACCGCGAAGATCAAAGTGGAGGCGATCGGGAATATCTTCTTCGATGTTTCGAATGCGAACTTCACGATCTCTGCTCCGATCAGCGAATTTTTGTTCAGCAACCCGGCTCCTGTGACATCGGCATGTCCGGCAGGATCGAGCATGTCAGTTGTGCTGAACGTGATCTCCAGCGGCGGGTTCAGTAACCCTGTGACGCTGACCGCAACCGGGAATCCGTCAGGAACGACGGTCAGCTTCTCGACCAACCCGGTAACTCCAACCCCCAGCCCGGGTACGCCGGTTACCGTGACGCTCAACGGCACCAATACTCTGAATAATGGATCGTATGTGATAACGGTAACAGGTACGGCTACGGGAGCGCCGAACAAGACGGTGAACCTGACGTATACGATTAACCCGGGTGCAGGTCCATCCATCACGGCGCAACCAGCGGCTCAAACCGCCTGTGAGAGCAGCCCGGCAACATTCAGCGTAACGGCGTCCGGGGCACAGAGCTATCAGTGGCAGATAAGCACCGACGGTGGGGCCAGCTTTGTCAATATCGGCGGCGCAACGGCTTCCTCATACACAATAGCGTCGACTACGGCAGCGATGAACAACTATCGTTACCGTGTAATCGTAACGGGACAGTGCGGCACGACGACCTCTAACTCCGCCGCGCTCACCGTAAATACGGCTCCGGTAGTCAACACGCATCCGTCGGGTCAGACGGTGTGTGCCGGCAGCAATGCCAGCTTCAGCGTATCGGCTTCCGGAACGGGACTGAGTTACCAGTGGCAGGTGAGCACGGACGGGGGCTCGACGTTTAATAATATTGCCGGCGCCAACGCTTCGACCTATACCGCTTCTTCCACTACTTCCGCGATGAACGGCAACCGCTATCGCGTGGTGGTGAGCGGCAGCTGCAGTCCTGCCGCTACATCGAATGCAGCCACGCTGACGGTGCACACGCCGGTAAGCGTGACCACGCAGCCAGCTTCGCAAAATGTCTGCGCTACGGGTTCCACGACGCTGAGCGTGGCGGCAACGGGTACCAACCCCACTTACCAGTGGCAGCTGAGCACCGATGGCGGCGCGAGCTGGAACAATGTATCGAACGGGGGAGTGTACAGCGGCGCCACGACTTCAACGCTGACCATCACGGGAGCCACTGCTGCCATGAACGGATATCGATACCGCAACGTGGTGACCGGAACGGCACCCTGCGGATCGGTGAACTCCACGGATGCGACGCTGAACGTAACGCCGCAGCCGGTGATCTCCGCTGCAGGTCCGACCAGCCTGCTGCCGGGACGCATGACCACATTATCGGTCAATGTGAATCCGGCGCCTGGTCTGACGTTCACCTGGGAGCTGAATGGTTCACCTATCCCGGGCGCAACGGGCAATTCAGTGGTGGCAACAGTGAACGCCCTGGGTAATTACCGGGTGATCGTCACAAGCGCAACGGGAAGCTGCACCTCTCAACTGTTCAATGTGAAGGATTCGGCGAGCACCCGTTTCTTCATCTTCCCGAGCCCGAACAACGGAAGGTTCACAGTTTCATTTTACAATGCAGACGGCACCACCAAGAGCCGTACGGTAACGGTATACGACTCAAGAGGTGCGAAAGTGTACAATAGCCGCTTCTCGGTGTCGGGTCCGTACACGTTGCTCAACATCGACATTCGCGATGCCATGCGCGGAGTGTACCATGTGGTACTGGGCGATGCTGCCGGCAATAAGATCGCAGATGGGCGGGTTTTGATTCATTGACGATATAAAAAACGAAATCCCGCCCGGAAGGGCGGGATTTTCATAAATAGATATGAAGACAGTTGCGTTTTTTCGCCTCTTCGCCGTCGAATGATGCGCGACGAATGCCGTAAAAATGCTATACCTTTAAATGGTTTTTTATCCTTCAGCATTCAATCATTGCATTTATGAGAAAGCTCTTTACTCTGCTTTTGTTTTTTGTAATTACCTCCACAGTCGGCTTCAGCCAGGTAGTCAGTGAACGTTATATCAATTTCCGCGAATTGGCCGCGTATGAAGCTCAGCATCCTGAATTATTCCAGCCTTGCCCAACCTGTGAAAAAAAGGAGGGTGACCGCTGGTCCGGGTTATACAATCCGAACATGCCGGTGCCGGTAGGGGGTAACATCAAGCATCCTCCTCAGACCGTCCAGCGCGATGTTCCGATGGCACCTTCCAGACCTCCGGCGCAGACATGGCTGGGACATTTGGATGTGGGTTCGATCATTCCCCCGGACTCGCACGGGGCGATCGGGCTGAACCATGTGATAACCGCTACCAACAACTTCATCCGAATTCATAACAAGGTCGGCGGCGCGATGATCAGCCAGGTGACGATCTCTGCGTTTACCGGTGTTTCGAGCACCTGCGATCCTTACATGAAATTCGACCCGACAACGCAGCGCTGGATATTTTCTGCCATCGGGTGTGGCGCAGCAACGAACAACCTGATGGTATTAATGGTTTCAAACACTTCAGATCCTACGGGCACCTGGCGCACGATCACATGGATACCCAGCGGCGGCCCCATGTTTCTCGACCATCCCTACACAGGGTTCGACGACCGGTGGATTGTGATCTCTGGCCGGCGCTTCCAGAGCGGAGTATCTTTTGTGGGAAGCTCGCTTTTTATTGTTGATAAGACGGATATGCTGAACGGAACTCCCATCACTTTTGGAACAAATGCGCAACAAATCGACAAAACATCGGCAGATGGAGATTGTCCGCTTCCGGTAACGGTCTATTATCCGCCTTTTTCAACCGTAGGAAATCCTTCGCCGGGCACGTTCTACGTCCTGCAATCGTGGGGGAGCACTTCCATTCGCCTCACCACGGTAACCGGCAACCTGCCTTCAGCATCCTGGAATACCGCATCCGCAGTATTTCCGTCCGACGCTGCAAACCCATGGAACGCGGGTAACCTGGGCAACTTTGTTGAACAGGCCCCGCCGGAAACGCGCCGGCTTTCTGCCAACGATGCGCGTATCAGCTCGGCGATGATGATGAATGGAAAGATCTGGGCGGTACATCATATAGGTTTGCCCTCTGCCGGATCTGACCGTGTAGCAGTGCAGTGGTGGCAACTCGAAGGAACGCCCGGTGCAGGTTTTGGCAACATCATCCAGAAAGGCCGGGTAGGAGGAACACAGCCGAACACCTACAAATGGTTTCCCAGCATTGCCGTCAATATTGATGAAGATGTATTGATCGGCTATACGTCGTCGTCTAATACAATGCGAGTGAGCGCGGGTTACGCAACCCGGCAGGCCTCAACGCCTTTGAATACTACGGACGACGAACTGGTGTACAAAACGGGGCTGGACAGGTACTGGAAAGATTTTAACAGCGGCCGGGCGCGATGGGGCGACTACAGCCATACGGCGCTTGATCCTGCGGATCAATCGCTCTGGACAATTCAGGAATACGCGGATGTAGCCGCAGGCCCCATTCCACCCGACAACAACAGTCGCTTCGGAACGTGGTGGGCACAGGTAGCCCGCTCAGCACCGCCGATCGGCTTCGGATTCAACAGTCCGCCGCCTGCAACTTCGCCCTGCCCCGCCGGTCCCTCCATGTCGATTACATTAGGTACGACGTCTATTGGGGGGTATAACCAACCGATAAATCTTGCGGCGAGCGGTAACCCGCCCGGCACAACGGTCACGTTCAGCCCAAACCCGGTCACCCCGGGCAACAGCACGGTGGTGACGCTCAATGGTACGAACACGCTCAGCTTCGGTTCGTATACAGTGACGATTACCGGAACTGCTACCGGCGTACCGCCGCAAACAAAGGATCTCGTTTACCAGATCAACCCGGGAACGGGTCCCAGCATCGTGACACATCCAACGTCGCAAACGGTTTGTGCCGGCACGCCGGTCACTTTTAGTGTTTCCGCGACAGGCGCTACGTCCTACCAATGGCAGGTCAGCACCAACGGTGGTTCAAGCTGGTCCGATATTGCGGGCGCAACCGGTACTTCCTATACCATCGCTTCACCCAACGGTGCGATGAGCAGCAACCAGTACCGCGCGGTAGCGAGAGGCCAATGCAACAACACGCCGTCCAACGCAGCTGTGCTGATTGTAAATACCGCACCTTCCATTTCCAGCCAGCCGCAAAACGCCACCATTTGCGCCGGAAGCAACCATACTTTCAGCGTCGGAGCCGGCGGCACCGGAATTACCTATCAATGGCAGCTCAGTACCAACGGAGGCGGCACCTGGAACGATATTCCCGGCGCTACCGCTTCTACTTATACGGTGACCAGCGCCACAACGGCGATGAGCGGAAACCAGTATCGCGTGAACCTCGGCGGAACCTGTCCTCCTCCCGCTTCCTCTACCGCCGCAACGCTCACGGTGGTAAGCCCGGCAACCGTGTCGCAGCATCCGGCCAATTCTACGATCTGCGAGCCGGCGACTACATCCACGAGCTTTACCGCAACGGGTACAGGCTCCGGTGTGATCTATCAGTGGCAGGAAAGCACGAATGGAGGAGCAAGTTGGAACAACGTGGTGAATGGCGGCGTTTACTCAGGCGCCACTACCTCGACGCTCACGCTGTCGAACATACCGCCTTCCATGAACGGGTACCAGTATCGTGCGCTTGTTTCGAACGCGACGTGCACGGCACCTGCTGCCTCCAACGCAGCCACACTCACGGTGAACCTGCAGCCCGCGGTTACTTCCGATCCGAACAGCGCGACGATTTGCGCAGGTTCGAATAACACGTTTACTGTCGGAGCGACAGGTTCGGGCCTTACCTACCAGTGGCAGGTAAGCACCGATGGTGGAGCGAATTATTCGAACATCACCGGTGCAAATTCGGCGAGCTATACGGTAACGGGCACAACGCCGGCGTTCAACAACAACCGCTATCGGGTTGTGGTGAGCGGATCCTGCACGCCGTCGGTGACCTCGAGTCCCGCAACACTGACAGTTCATACGCCAATATCAATTTCCTCTCAGCCTGCTGCTCCGAGCGTTTGCGCAACCGGCAGCACGAGTATCAGCGTCACAGCCAGCGGCACCGGTCCCACTTACCAGTGGCAAGTGAGCACGGATGGCGGCTCTAACTGGACTGCAGTCACCAACGGCAGTGTATACAGTGGGGCGACGACGCCCACACTTTCGATCGGAAATGTGACCACTGCCATGAATGGTTATGTGTATCGGGTAGTGATCACCGGGACGGCGCCCTGCGGTGCGGTTACTTCGAATTCGACTGCACTCAATGTAACGCCGCAGCCTGTGATTTCAGCTTCAGGGCCGACAAGCCTCCTGCCCGGACGTTCTACAACGCTTTCGGTGAATGTGACGCCCGCGCCGAACCTGACCTTTGCATGGTATCTCAACGGAAACCTGATCAGTGGAGCAACCGGCAATTCGGTAGTGGCAACCGTGACTGAGCTGGGCAACTACCGCGTGATCGTTACGAACACATCACCTGGTGGAACGAGCTGTACATCGGAACTCTTCAACGTAAAAGACTCCGTAAGCACTCGATTCTTTATTTTCCCCAGCCCCAACAGCGGACGCTATACCGTTTCCTACTACAACACTGGCGGAACCACCAAAACCCGTTCGGTTACGGTGTACGATTCCAAAGGATCGCAGGTTTACAACGGGCGGTTCTCAGTAACAGGACCGTACACGCTGCTGAATATCGATATGCGTGACGCGCAAAGCGGCGTCTACTATGTCGTGCTGCGGGATGCGGGCGGTAAGGAAATTGCACGAGGAAAGGTGATGGTTCAGCACAGGTAAACTCTTCTTATCTCATACGAACTCCCGTCGTTACCGGCGGGAGTTTTTTTTATTTGACGGACGGACAAAATGGGGAAAATTCGGTTCGCGGCTAATAAAAATCTAAGTAACTTGGCGGCCCTGAATCCTAAATGATCTAATTATACTTTTTCAACGACATTTTACGGGCAAAGTCGGGAGATGGCTGGCTGCCGCCGGGGCTTGCGGAGGCGTGCGCTGTTGACCTGAAAACCGGGAGCGATGGGCAGGTTGCACTCCGCCCCGGTTCGCTGGCGAGCTGGTTACTTTGTTAAGCAAAAGAATTAAACACCATAAACAACATTCGAAATTCTCCGACAACGAACACAACCATCAAACATGAAAAAGTTTTCCCTGCTTTTCTTTTTCGCGGTATTCAGCCTCGGGCTCAGCGCGCAGGTTACAGATGCCGACCGCGAGCTTGCCCTGCAGCTGGTACGCGACAATAGCACCGCCATTGGCCTCGCGGCCAGTGATGTGGACAATTCCATCGTTAGCGGCACGTACGTGGTTCCCGGCTCCGATCTGCGGATGGTTTACCTGCAGCAGAGCTACCAGGGTATTCCGGTATACAACCGTTTGCACGTGCTTGCTTTCCGGAATGGAAAGGCTGTGTCCGTAGCGGGAGAACGCATTGCGGCCATCGAGCAGAAAACAGGAAGCGGCAATTCGCGGCCCGCAGTTGACGCCGTGCAGGCGGTGCGCACCGCACTGGCAGACGTGAGTGTCGCGCCGCCGCAGTCCTTCGCGCCGGTGAGCATCACCCGGGAAGGCAGGAAGTACGAATTCACCGGACTCGGGATTTCTAGTGAAAAAGTTTTTTCGGAGCTGCTCTGGTTCCCGATGCAGGACGGAGAGGTTCGCCTGGTTTGGCAGGTCTTTGTTGCTCCCCTGAACAACAGCTCGTACTGGCTGATACGAGTAGATGCGAAGACAAATGAAGTGGTCGATAAGGAAGATATGACTATAAGCTGCAACTGGGGCGATCCGCAGCATGACAACGAGCATAAGAGCGGACCTGTTTCTATTACGAATACAGGGAACGGAACAGCAGCTTTTGTTGCAAAGCGCGAGATGAAACAGGTGAGCTGGCAATACCGCCCGCTGGTAATCAATACCGCCAGTTACCGGGTGATTCGCTACCCGGCGGAAAGCCCTATCCATCCCGGTGGTGCCCCGCAACTCGTAACAGATCCCTGGACCATGTCGCCCGGAAATGCGACGACGCATGGATGGCACTTCGACGGTTTTGTTCATTACGACAGCACCCGGGGCAACAACGCATTTGCTTACGAAGACCGCGATGCAAACAATCAGCCCGGCTACGCCGGGCTAAGCTCCACGCCGCAGCCAGGCCTCACATTCAACTTCGTTCCCGATTTTAGTCTCGAACCGGTTGTGAGAACTCCCGCGCCGAACCAACAGTTCAACACAACGAACCTCTTTTACTGGAACAACCTGATGCACGATCTTTCGTACCTCTATGGATTTACAGAGACCGCGAGGAATTACCAGAACGACAACATGGGGCGTGGCGGGGTTGGAAACGATTACGTGCTCGCGGAGGCGCAGGATGGCAGCGGTGTGAACAACGCTAATTTCTCCTCAGGCATCGAAGGAACTAGGGGAAGAATGCAAATGTATCTCTGGACGGCGCCTACTCCCGATCGAGACGGCGATGTGGACAATGGGATCATCGCCCATGAATACGGGCATGGTATCAGCAACCGCATGACCGGAACCGGCGCGGGCTGCCTTTCGGTTGTGGAGCAGATGGGAGAGGGATGGAGCGATTATTACGCGCTCATGATCACGCACGACTGGGCGACGGCGACACCCACCCAGGGATTTAACAACCCCAGGGGCATCGGCACATACGCTCTTAACCAGCCGATCACGGGACAGGGCATCCGTCAATACCGTTACACGACGAACATGGCAGTGAATCCCCTGACCTACGCGAATCTCCCGGGAGTCGCGGTGCCCCATGGAGTGGGTACCATCTGGTGCACTGCTCTTTGGGATATGACGTGGTATATTATTCAGCAGGCGGGCATCAACCCGAACCTGTTCAATCCGGCCGGCGCCGGAGGAAATTCGGTTGCGCTGAAGCTGGTGCAGGAAGGGCTCCGCCTGCAGCCCTGCAACCCGGGTTTCATTGACGGCCGCAATGCAATCCTGAAGGCCGATACGCTTTTCTTCGGCGCGCAGTACAGCTGTGCGATCTGGGAAGCATTTGCGCGGCGCGGGATGGGAATTGGCGCTTCGCAGGGTTCGCCTGCAGTGCGCGGCGATGAGACGATCAGCTTCGTGAACGCAGCTCCCAACATCACGCAACAACCCCAGAACGCAACGGTTTGCTCGGGCAGCAATCATACTTTTTCGATAACCGCAACCGGGATGGGCGTCACCTACCAGTGGCAGGTGAGCACGGACGGCGGCGCTACATACAATAATATTTCAGGTGCCACTGCCGCCAGCTATACGCTTACGGGCGTAACCCTTGCGATGAATAACAACCGCTATCGCTGCATCGCATCGGGTTGCACACCGGCGGTAACATCCAACGCAGCCACGCTTACTGTTGTCAGCTCACCCGCCATCACCAGCCAGCCTTCGAACAGCGCGGTGTGCGAGAACCAGAATACCAGCTTCACCGTAGGTACAAGCGGTTCGGGTCTGACCTACCAGTGGCAACTCAGCACGGATGGGGGCGCGAATTACAACAACATCAGTAACGGCGGTGTGTACTCCGGCGCTACGACAAACACGCTTAGCATCACAGGCGTCACGCCTTCGATGAACGGTTATCGCTATCGCGCGGTGGTCACCAGCGCCGGCTGCGGCACCCCGTCCAACTCATCCGCTGCGACCCTTTCCGTGAACGCGCTGCTTTCCATTACGGCACAACCTCAGGACGCTGCAATTTGTTCGGGCAGCAATCATACCTTCAGCGTTTCCACCAGCGGCGGCGGAGCCGTTTATCAATGGCAGCTCAGTACCGACGGCGGTTTTAATTACTCGAATATTTCCGGTGCCACATCGTCGACCTATACCGTGAGCGCCGCTACTACAGGCATGAACGGATACCGTTATCGCGTTGTGGTGAGCAACACTTGCTCGCCGCCGGCGAATTCGACCCCCGCAGTCCTGTCGGTGGCGGAGCCGGCTACCGTGACGCTTGGCGCAACTTCCACCGAGACCTGCTCGGGAAGCAATATTTCCCTGGCAGGAAGCGCATCAGGCGCTACCAGCCTGCAATGGCAGGTAAATACAGGGACCGGATTCACCAACATCAGCGATGGCAACATTGGCAACGGCGCGGCGTACGGCGGCACAAACACCGCAACGCTGAGCATTACGAATGCACAAGTGGGCATGAGCAGCTACCAGTACCGCCTGCAGGTGTCCAATTCGGTGTGTACTACTCCGGTGAATTCCGCTTCGGTGACGCTTACCGTAAGGCAGCTGCCCAGCGTGACACTCGCGGCGGCTCCGCTAACGGTGTTGATGCCGGGCCAGACAACCACTTTGACCGCGGCTCCCACCGCATCCACGGGAGGAACGCTCTCTGTCAGCTGGTTGTTCAACGGTAATGCAGTGCCCAACGCGGGTTCAACCCGTACGGTGAACGTCGAGCAGGTCGGGACTTATCGTGTTACCATCAGCGAAGCCTGGCCGGGGAACTTGACCTGTTCGAACCAATCGCAGCAGGTGGTGATCAGTACCGAGGCAAGCACAAAGCTGTTTATTTTCCCAAGCCCGAATGGCGGACGTTTTACCGTCTCGTATTACAACAGCAGCGGCGGTAATGCCCGGCGCACAATTACCGTTTTTGATTCCAAAGGCGCTAAAGTTTATAATGGAAGGTTCGCGGTCACCGGTTCGTACACGCTGCTCGATATCGACCTGCGTCCGGCGCAGCGAGGCGCGTACTATGTGGTGGTAGGCGATCAGACCGGTCAAAGGCTTGCAGATGGAAAAGTCCTGGTGCACTGAGAATCTCTTACTATCTCGCGCAAATCCCCGCTCACAAGGCGGGGTTTTTGCTTTCTTTGCATTCAAATTATCGGAATGATCCCGATTGGCGACGACAATACCGGCCATAAGCTCCCCCCGCTGGTCAACTGGGCACTGATCGTAATCAATGTGCTCGTGTTTGTTTTTTTGCAGGGAGCGGGAAATGATTACCGTTTCACCTACGCGTTTTCCACGGTGCCCGCTGAGATCATCGAAGGCCGGGATTTCGCGGGTGGACCGCTCGAGCCGACGCCCATCCCGGTGTATGGCACCCTGATCAGCTCCATGTTCATGCACGGAGGCTGGGCGCACCTGCTCGGGAACATGCTCTACCTCTGGGTATTCGGCGACAATATTGAAAACCGCGTGGGACATTTTCGCTACCTCGCGTTCTATCTCGTATGCGGAATTCTCGCCTCGTTGAGCCATGTATTCGCCACCCTGTATCTCTCACCGCAGCATCTGTTCATACCCAGTCTCGGGGCGTCCGGCGCGATTTCCGGCGTGCTGGGCGGCTACCTGCTGCTTTTCCCCAGAGGCCGCGTGCATTTGTTTGTCTGGCGTGGCATCATCGTGGTGCCTGCGTTCGTTGCCCTCGGCATCTGGATCGTTCTCCAGATCATCGCCGGCGTAGGTTCAATCGGCGCGCAGGAACAGGGAGGAGTAGCATATGCCGCTCACATCGGAGGCTTTTTGGTGGGGCTGTTGCTCATCAAAATCTTCGACCGCGGCAGCCGCTAGCTTTTTAGGAAGTTTTGTCAATACAGGTTTCCTCAAGCAACGGTAATGAGCTACCTTTGCGGCCTCAAAAAAACGGAAGGCAGATGATCAGTGTACGGGATTTAAAACTGGCCTATGGAAAGCGGGTGCTCTTCGAAGATGTTAACCTGAACTTTACGAAAGGCAACTGTTATGGCGTCATAGGTGCGAATGGTGCAGGGAAGAGCACTTTCCTGAAGATCATCGCCGGTGAGATTGAGCCGAATAAAGGGACAGTAGAGATCACTCCCGGCGAACGGATGGCTGTGCTGCGCCAGAACCAGTTCGAGTTCGACGAGCATTCGGTGTTAGATACCGTCATGATGGGTCACAACCGACTGTGGTCGGTCATGAAGCAGCGCGAACGAATCTACGCCCTTGCGGATTTTACCGAGGAAGACGGGATGAAAGCGGCGGAGCTGGAAGCGGAATTCGGGGAATTGGGAGGCTACACGGCGGAAAGCGACGCAGGTACCTTGCTCAGCGAGCTCGGGGTAAAGGAGGAATTCCACCCGGCGCTGATGAAAGACATTCCTTCGAATTTGAAGGTCCGCGTGCTCCTCGCACAGGCGCTGTTTGGAAATCCCGACATCCTGCTGCTGGACGAGCCGACCAACGGCCTCGACATTGAGACCATTGGCTGGCTGGAAAACTTTCTTGCCGATTACGAAAACATTGTGCTCGTGGTAAGCCACGACCGGCACTTCCTCGATGCTGTATGCACGCACGTCGCTGATGTTGATCGCCAGAAGATCCGCGTGTTCACCGGCAATTACACTTTCTGGTACGAATCTTCGCAGTTGATGGCGCGCCAGCTCAGCGATAAGAACAAGAAGGTGGAAGAGAAGCGACAGGCACTGCTTGATTTCATTGCCCGGTTCAGCGCCAACGCGTCGAAAAGCCGGCAGGCTACCGCGCGTAAAAAGGCGCTGGAAAAGCTTACCATCGAAGAGATCGAACCCAGTTACCGAAAATACCCCGGGATCATCTTTCAGCCTCTGCGCGAAGTTGGCAATCAGATCGTGAATGTGGACAAGCTCAGAAAGGCAGTCGAAGGCCGCACACTCTTCAGCGACGTAAGCTTTTCGGTAAACAAGCAGGACAAGATCGCCTTTGTCAGCCGCGACCCGCTGGCAGTGACCAGCTTTTTCAACATCATCACCGGGCAGGCGATGGCCGATTCCGGATCCTACGCCTGGGGAAGCACGGTGATCTCCGCCTATCTTCCCGTGGAGAACAGCGAATATTTCGAAAACGACCTCACCCTGATGAGCTGGCTTCGCCAGTATGTCCCTTCGCACGTGACCGATGCGGACGAGCCTTTTATTCGGGGTTTTCTCGGGAAAATGCTGTTCAGCGGCGACGATGTTTTGAAAAAAACCAATGTCCTGAGCGGAGGCGAAAAGGTTCGCTGCATGATCAGCCGTATGATGCTGCAGCAGCCGAATGTGATCATTCTCGATCAGCCTACCAATCATCTCGACCTGGAAAGCATTCAGGCGTTCAACGAGCAGTGCACGACATACAAGGGAATTGTGCTTCTCACCAGTCATGACCACACGTTCATGCAAACTGTAGCGAACCGGGTGATCGAGCTTACGCCCCGTGGGATTATCGATCGCCTGATGGAGTTTGATGAATACCTCGCGGATGAAAGAGTGAAGTCCCTGCGGGAGGAAATGTATGGCGGCTGACCTCAGCGGATCAATACCACCGTGCCGCTCCGGTTGTAAATCTTATTGTTCACGCCCACTCCCTGCAAGGTCCACACAAAGACCGACGACTGCTGTGCATTCCCTGCCAGTCGACCGTCCCACCCGCGGTTGGAAAGAGAACTGGTCTGGTAAATGAGTTGTCCCCACCGGTTGTACACCCGGAAATAATTGAGTTGTTTGAAACCTTCAAGTACCGGTTTCAGGTAATCATTGAGCCCGTCGTTGTTCGGTGTGAATCCGGCAGGAACGTAAACTTTAATGTCTTTGATGGTTTTCACCAGCTGCGTATCCACCGTCACGCAACCCGCCTGGGTTGTTAATTGGATCGTGTAAAGTTGTTCGAGTTCTCTCGGAGCGGAAAAGACGGGCGTAAGCACGGCAGGATCATCAAGGTAAGTTGGAGGTTGCCAGCGCACCGAACTTCCGAAAGTTCTCGCCTGCAGGGAATGCTGGTCGTTGATCAGCACGTATTGAACCGGGTAGCGCTGCGCGGGCCGCGGAACTTCCACGGTTATTTGCTCGGATCGCGTATCGCTCATGCAACCAAGGCTGTTTTTAAGCCGCGCATAATATGTGCCCGATTGCTGCGCCCTGTATCGTCGCAGGTTGGCACCGGTAATGGGGGAACCGTTTCGGTACCATTGAATCGTGTCTTCAGGCTGAACCAGGAAAACGGCGCTGTCGCCGGTGTTGATGCAGAATAACGGCTCTCCCAGCATTTGCATGCTGCTGTCGATCGTTGATGCGGTAACGATAACCGTGTCACTGTTCACGCATCCTCCCCCGCTGTTTCGTATCGTCAGATAATAGGGCGTTGTGGTCGCCGGACCGGCCCTCGGGTTTGCGATCAGCGGATCAGACAGGCCGGTGCTTGGGGACCAGCTGTACACTACTCCAGGTTTCGGATTCTCGCCGAGAATTACGGCGTTTCCATTGCACGACACAACGTCGGGTCCTGCATTAGCCCGCAAGGTCAGCGTATCGATCAGCTGCGCATACAGCGTATCCTGGCAACCGTAGCCGTCGTAGGGCATCAGCTCCACCGCGACCAGCGTGCCTTGTGGCGGGGGTGGATTAAAGGAAAGCGTTTGAGAACTGCCCAGTACCTGGCTGAAATCGGAATTGAACCAGCGGTATCCCTGGTAACCATACGGAGCCGTCACCACTACAGCGGTATCATCCGGGCAATAAGTAGCGCCGACAAATTCACTGCTGCACTCAGAATTTACGTCTATGTAAGCGTATCCGAAATGGCGGCGAAATGTGCAGTCGGCGGTTTTGAAAAAAAGCTGAATCGTTTTCCCGGCATGGCCATTCAGGTTGATGGTCACGGCCGACCAGTTCTTGCACCATACCGGCACCGAATCCGAAACGGGCGACTGGAAAAATCCGGGCAGCGGTGATCCGTTGGGAAAAAAAGTGAACGAGGAACAGGTGATAATTTCGCCGTCCGTAATATTAGTAACTGACAGCTCGAGCCGGGGTTGCTGGTGCGGCAGGTGGGCAGGATCCTGGAATACAACCGCGTAATGGTAAATCAGCGAGTACGTGTTGCGGTCGGGCGGGATGGTAAAAGTATACGATACACCTTCGGCCTGCGTTCCCCCGAGATTGTTGCCGAGTTTCACAGAGTACCCGCTTCCATTAGGACAAAGCACCGGAAATCCGCCATACATGTCGGTCACACCTGCGTCTGTCGCTGCCGAGTACATCGTATGCCGGTTGGGAGTAGGCGGACTGGCACTCAGGTAAATTTCATTGGCATTTCCCACGGCTGCCGTGGTGCCGGTATAGCAGGTCCAGTTGTTGAAATTTCCCCTCTCGAAATCGATGTTGTGCGGGCAGTCCTGCGCGGCCGCAAGGCAGGCGGAAAAAAAGCAAAAAACCAATGCCGCTTGTTTCAGGTATGTGGCCGGGAAACTGTTCACCGCAATTTTTCTAAAGTTACTGCCTAATTCCCAAACGTCACCCCCTGAGAACAGGTTGCCGCGACAAAGTTTAATGGCTAGATCTTGAAACCGATCGTGAGCAGAATGTTGGCTCCGGTCTGGCGCACCTGGGCCGAAGGATGAGTTCCCGACGCGAGTCGGTACGGGAAATGCACGTCCTTGCCGGAAGTGTGTACATAAGCAATATCGACGAACACGCCGCGGTGACGGTAGCCAAGTCCTCCGGTTAGCTGCAGCCTGCTGCCTTTTGCTCCGTACGAAGCACGATATGGATTGCCCATCCAGCCGGCTCCCAGGCGCACCATTACCGTGGTGAACTTCAGCTCGCCGCCGGCGCGGAAGTTGAAACTGCCCTTGTAACTTGCATTAATGGCGCGGTTCAGTGCGCGCAGGTACTCACGGGTATCCTGGCTGTTGTCTGCGTCGGGATCGGTGTGGTATGCTGATGCCCTGTGATTGACGTATTCGATATCTGCAGTGAGAAATCCCTTCTGCTTTTTTACATCCTCTATCTCGCGTAGCACATAAGAAGCACTTAACAGGACCCTGTAAGGCGTCAGCAGCGTATAGCGAAACTCCGCATCCTGATTATTCGTAAACAGGGTGGAACTCTGGGTGAGCAATCCCCTGTAACCTTCGGTGTGTGTGGTCACGGATGCGTTGTACCGGTCGGTGAGCAGGAACCACGTAGGACTGTGCAGCGCGATCCCGAGCCGCCATTGCTGCGCCGGGCGGTAGATCAGCCCCGCCTTGATATTGAACCCGGCGCCTTCCGTAACCAGGTATTCGGAAATGCTCGCGAAATCGAATTTATTATCCGAATTGGCTGTGACATCGGCCTCGGTGAACTTCCCTTCTTTCACATAATGAAGAAAGGGAACTCCGAACGCTCCGCCTACAAACAGCTTGTCGTCGTAATTCGCTGCGCCCGCAAGGGTCAGCTCGGCGATGCCGCCCTTATGAAGCAAATCGTTCTCCTGTATCAGTCCCGTCGCAATCGGTGCGCGGGTTTGGAAGCTGAAATTTCCGGCTGTCCCCCCGGCGACTGTGTCGATCCAGTAAGTGTTAAACGCCAGGCTGGGACCAAAAGGATAGTTCCCCGCAACGCTGTTCGCGTCCCGGTCGTCGCGGATCTCTTCGAGAAATTTCTGGGAATATGAACTGCTGCTGTTTATTCCGCGATAAAGAATACGACTCCTGAAATTCGCGGTTTGGTTAACCGCCAGGCTGAGTGCGCCGCTGCGGAGGCGCGTTCCTGATCTTCCGCTGCTTCCGCCAAGCACGATGCCTGTTGTGCCGAACGCAAGCACTGCCTCAGTTGCCGTTTCCGAACGGTCAAAAAAACTGGAGCGATTGCGAAGCGACTGAAAGCCGGGAGTGAACACGAAATCACCTGTTTTGTACAATCCGAGTCCTGCGGGGTTCACAAATGCTGCGGAAATTTCTCCGCCCAGCGAGGTCATGGCGCCGCCGATAGCCTGCTGGCGTGCGGTCCCCGAGGGGCTGTACCAGGAGTAGCGCAGCGCATCTGCAGGTTCCTGCCCCAACACAGACAGCACCGGGCATAGCGTCAATATGGAAAGGAAATATTTTGTCATGGCCTGATGAATGAGGACGATGAACGATAATAGCTCAAAGGCACAAAGGCCGATCAGAATTTGCGCACCGGCGCGTTGCCACCCGACGACGAGCTTCCCGATGAAGAGCTTCCGGAGCTTCCGGAGGACGAGCTTCCGGATGAAGAGCCTGTGGATCCCCCGCTACCGGAGCTCGACTTGCCAGCGCTAAAAATGTCGCGGAGCACATTCCCGGAATTTTCAACCGGCCGGGTCGAATTGCGCGGGTTAGTATACGTGCGGTTTGGACTGCCTGCAGCAGTAACGGGCGTCTTCGTGTTGAGCGTCGGATTATTGTACGCTGCCAGGTTTACTTTCCGCGGAGCGGTGTATACTGTATTCTTTGGATTGATGATAACGTAATTGTTGTACGGGTTGTGGTAATAATTCCAGTACGCGTACGGAGTCCACGGATTTTTACAGTAGCAGCAGGTATAGTTGGCAAAAGAGTAAGCCCGGCGGTAGTAAAAGGGATCGTCAAGCTCTGACCAGCGGTAACGGTTGCGCACTTTCATTCTCAAATAGTGGTCGTCGTAATACTCGTCCGAAACGACGTTGATCCGTTCGTTGCCCCGGTCGCTGCGGGAATCAACTTCATGGATCCGTGCGGGAGAGAAATACACATCATCGGGGGTTTGTCCCGACTTATAAACCGTAGTGCAGCTGCTGAGAAAAATTAAGAGTGCGAGGAGGAGTACAATTGAGGGTTTCATAGCAAACGATTTGCTTGCCGCGGCGCGATCGGGAAGAAAAACGGAGACGGCCGGAGGCAGCGGTTAACAATGAAGTTACTACTTTTGTGCGATTCAGGAATTGCACAACGAATTCAGGCACAAAGATTTTGCCACCAGACGGAAAAACTGCGTTGGGCGCTGTTAATTAAAATTGAAAGTTGGATCAGGACATGAGCAAAGAGATCACATCGCGGAGTGAAGACTACGCGCAATGGTACAATGATCTTGTTCTGCGGGGCGAGCTTGCAGATTATTCTGCCGTGCGGGGCTGCATGGTGATCAGGCCATACGGCTACGCGCTGTGGGAGAATATGCGCGACACGCTGGACAGGATGTTCAAGGAAACGGGCCATCAGAACGCTTACTTCCCCCTCTTCGTTCCGCGCAGCTTTCTCGAAAAGGAGGAAGGCCATGCAGAAGGCTTTGCCAAAGAGTGCGCGGTAGTGACACATTACCGGTTGAAAGCGGACCCGGCGGAGAAAGGAAAGCTGATAGTGGATCCCGAAGCAAAGCTGGAAGAAGAACTGATCATACGTCCTACGAGCGAAGCAATCATCTGGAATACCTACAAGGGCTGGATTCAGTCGTACCGCGATCTGCCGCTGCTGATCAACCAGTGGGCCAACGTGGTCCGCTGGGAAATGCGGACGCGGCTTTTCCTTCGGACGGCAGAATTTCTTTGGCAGGAAGGCCACACAGCTCACGCTACCGAACAGGAGGCAGTCGAAGAGGCGGAGCGGATGCTCGACGTTTACGCGCGCTTCGCCGAAGATTACATGGCCCTGCCCGTAATTCGCGGCGTGAAAACCGAAACAGAGCGTTTCGCAGGCGCTGTTACCACTTATTGCATTGAGGCGCTCATGCAGGATGGAAAGGCACTGCAGGGAGGAACCTCGCATTTTCTTGGACAGAATTTCGCGAAAGCATTCGACGTCCGTTTTTTGAACAAGGAAAACAAGCAGGAATTTGTATGGGCTACAAGCTGGGGGGTAAGCACGCGCCTTGTGGGAGCTCTCGTCATGGCGCATGGCGACGACCAGGGACTGGTGCTCCCGCCCCGGATTGCGCCGCTGCAGGTGGTGATCGTCCCGATTTATAAGGGTGAAGAACAAAAGCAGCGCATCCGAATGGCGATCGATACGGTGATGCATCGGCTGAAAGCAAAAAACATTCGCGTCAAATACGACGACAACGACAACGCGCGTCCGGGATGGAAATTCGCAGAGTACGAGCTGAAGGGAGTGCCCGTGCGGTTGGTGCTGGGGATCCGCGACCTGGAAAAGAATCAGATGGAAATTGCGCGCCGCGATACGGGTGAGAAAACAACCGTGCAGCTTGATGATGTGGACACGAGGGTGGAGGACCTGCTGGAAGAGATACAACGCAACCTGTTCAATCGGGCAAAGGCTTACCGCGACAAGCACATCACGGAAGTGAACAGCTGGGAAGAATTTGAGCGCACGCTGGAGGAAAAAGGCGGCTTCCTTTATGCGCACTGGGACGGTACCGCTGAAACTGAGCTCGAGATCAAGGAAAAAACGCGCGCCACGATCCGCTGCATCCCGCGCGACAACGAACCGGAAAAAGGTAAATGCGTGTTAACAGGGCGCGAATCGAAGCAGCGCGTCTTGTTCGCCCGCGCTTATTAGAAATATTTGGGCAGCAGTACAACTGCACCTATTTTTATAAACACCAAAATCAACTAGTATGGAACCAGCACAAAACACCGCACTTTTTCAACTGAACGTGGATGCCAACAGCGGCTACACGCTGAAAAGCGCGTCTTCGTGGGCGCGAATCCTGGGCATCCTCGGAATCATTTTCGGAATTCTTTTCATTCTCGTTGGCATCATGTGGCAGCAGGCTATGAACCGCGCAGGCGCCACCGACGTTTATGGAGGTTACCGCAGAAGTACAACGATGCTGGGAAATGCCGGGATGATCTTTTACATTGTTTGCGGGCTGCTTACCATCATCGGGTCTGTATTCGCGCTGAATTTTGCTAACAAGACGTCTATCGCATTGCGCACGAATGATCCGAACAGTCTTCGGGCCGGGTTCGCGGGAATACGGAATTATTTTGCTTTCTGGACCATCCTGATGATCATTGGACTGCTGCTCGGTGTAATTGCTGTAGCGAGCGGGAGCAGCGTTGGGATGTGATTGCTAAAGTCAGAAGTTTGAAGTCAGAAGTCGAAGAATGAGTTTTGAGCGGCGTATTTCGACGCTCACTATTCAAAGTTTTTCTACTTTAAACGACCTTCACCCACATTCAGCCACCTGGCCCCGTCCAGCTTCCGACTTTACTTCGTCGACAGGTAATTATAGTCCTTCAGCAACACTTCCAGGAATTCAAAGGCCGTAAGCGAAGTGCTGATCTTGAGATATGATTTGATCTTGTCTGCGGCTGCGTGTGCCATGGCAGCGTCGCCGCGCCTTTTTGAGCTTTCCAGGATGCGCTTGATGGCGTTGATGTCACGGTCGCTGAGCTTCATGATTTCGGGAAACTGCGGCACGTAATCATCGGCCACTGCCACGAACACCGTATCCTCGATGCTTCCTTTTGCGCTGGTTCGGATGAGGATCGTCTTCGCAAGGATATCGCCCAGCCGCTGCCCTGTTTTCGTAGACATCACGAGAACCACATCGGTGGCAAGCAGCAGCACCGAGCCAATCAGAATAGCCAGCAGCTCGCGGCTCATAAAGGCGAGCACACTCAGCAAAATGATATTCACCACGGTGATGTCTCCCGTGCGGATCAGCCAGCGAATCAGAAACTGGCTCACGGAGGGCCGGCCGCCATTTTCATTCACTACCTGTAAACCCATGATTTTCTTGCCGAGGCTTTGGCCGTTCATCGTGATCTCGCAAACCGGGTGGTAGATAAACACCGGCAGCCAGAACAGCCACTTGATCGCCCAGGCATCCTCGCCGGGCCGGATCCCCTGATAAATTGCCGCGGCAATCTTGAAATAAAAGAACAGCAACACCACATCCAGCGCCCATGCCAGCATGCGGCGGTAGAATTCTGGAATCTCGAATTCGAGGTCAATATTAAAATTAGTGGGTATCCGGACGACGCTCATCCCGCATTCTTTGACTAATATTGCAAAGATTAATTTTTTTCCGCGTTTCCACTATTCATTCCGAATTCGATCAAATCCGCCCGCGGTGAGAGAAGCGCTGTTTATAAAAAGGAACAAGGATCGGTGGGAAAAGATCCAGGGCCAGGCCTCCCAGGATGCCGATGAAACGGCCGCCGATTTCACCCGTTTGCTCGACGATCTCGCGTACGCGAAATCTTTTTACCCAGGCAGCCAGGTCACTCAGTTTTTGAACAGCCAGGCTTCACGTATTTACCTGTCCATTTACCGAAACCGCAAAGAAGAGCACAACCGGCTCGTTTCGTTCTGGAAATACGACGTGCCGCTTACCGTCCGCAAACACCACGGCGTGATGGCATTCGCATTGGTGCTCTTCGTGCTTTTTTTCGCTGTGGGATTCTTTTCGGCCCGCAACGATCCCGGGTTCGTGCGCGATGTACTCGGCGATAATTATGTGGATATGACTGAGGAAAACATCGCAAATGGTAATCCGCTGGGTGTTTACAGCCAGGGAACACCTATACTATCCTTCGTTGGTTTCATGCTCAACAACATCGCCGTATCCTTTTTTTATTTCGCAAAAGGCCTTTCGCTGGGAATCCTCACGATGACCTCTTTGGGCAAGGAAGCGATTCGCCTTGGGGCTTTTGAGCACATGTTTTTTACGAAGGGCTACGGACTGGAATCGGCGATGGGTGTGCTGCTGCACGGGCTGCTCGAGCTCACAGCGATCATCCTCGCCTGCGGGGCAGGTATTGTGCTCGGGAAAAGCGTGCTTTTCCCAGGAACCATCAGCAGGCTGGACTCACTGAAGCAGGGGGCCAAAGATGGCGTCAAGATCGTTGTGGGTATGATGCCGCTTTTCATCGTCGCCGCCTTCCTCGAGGCATTTGTTACCCGTTTCTACCGCATGCCTTTCATCCTCAACCTGTCGCTGTTGCTCGTTTCTTTCGTTTTTGTAATCTGGTATTTCATCATCTATCCTGTCAGGTTGGAGAAAAAACTCGCCGTACGGCTCGAGGAGGAGGAAGTCTGATGGTCCGTCCGCTACTCTACCTTCTCGTCGTTTTTTTCGTCCTGGCGCCGGGGCTGCGCGCCCAGGAAGATACGCTGGTGTTCCCTGGGGCGGACACCGAAGAGGATTACGTGGAACGAAACGACGAGAGCGAGCCGGTTCCGTTTCTTCCTGTCGGTACGGTTTCCGACTCCTTTCCCTTGCGGCGAATACCCGACAGCCTGGTACAGGCCCTGCGCGACCGGGATGAGTTTTGGTACGCAAATGCGAACATCCCGAAAAAGCGGCGAGCGGGACGTGGAGGAGACTTTTCCGTCATGTCGCAACCATGGTTTCAGACACTGCTCTGGATCATCACCATCGGCGGATTCGCCGGTTTCCTGATCTGGTATTTGGCGGGGACCCAAATCGGTCTGTTCCGGAGAAAACAAATACTTGTTGACCGTCCGTCGGCGGAAGGAGACCTCAGTGAACGGGATCTTTTCGCGCTCGAGTACGCGCGCGAGATTGATCGCGCGGTGACACAGGGAAATTTCCGGCTGGCGACCCGGCTGCTGTTCTTAAAGTTGCTGAAGGAGCTTGCGGAACGAAACATCATTGACTACCGGCAGGGCCGCACGAACTTCGACTACCTGTTGCAGTTGCGGCCCACAGCGTACTACGACGATTTTTTCAGGATAACGCGCAATTATGAATACTGCTGGTACGGAAAGTTTGACGTGGATGCCGAAAAGTTCGCCAGGATCCGGCAGGATTTCGATCGCTTTGAAACCCGCTTCTGAAAATTGAAAAACTATTTTCCATACGTGCTTGCGGCACTGCTCTTCGGGGCGGTGGTGCTGCTCTTCGTCAGCGATTTGCGCACGAAGCGCCGCAGGCTCGACGATCGGGTCACCTTCCGGCGGGCTGATAAGATACCTTACGGAACGTTTGTAGCCTTTCGCAACCTGGTACATGTTTTTCCGAAAGCCGACTTTTTCGTCAACCGCAGCGAGCCTGGTTTCTGGGATTCCTTGTCCACGTACGACACCGATCAGGTTCTTCTTGTCATCGCAGGCAGGTTTACGGCCACCGAGAAGGAAATGAACGAGATCATCGATTTCGTCCGTAATGGTAACGACGCTTTTATCAGCACGCGGTATTTTTCTGCAGCCGCCGACCGGGTGCTCGGATGCAACACCAGCGCTTTTGATCTCACCCTTTTCGTCGAACCGGACCTCGACACCGGCATGCGGATTCGCCTGCGCCAGCCCCCCTTTTCGGGCAAAAACAATTACCGGTACCCGGGTAAAAAGTTCAATAGCTATTTTACCAGTTTCGACACCACCACCACGGAGGTGCTCGGCTATGATGAAAGCGGGTATCCAAACTTCGTGCGTTTGCGTGTGGGAGCAGGGCGTCTTTACGTGCATCTCGAACCGCTGGCTTTCACCAATTATTTTCTCCTCCACGGAGACAACATAAGCTATTACGAAAAAGCGCTGTCCATGCTGAACCCCGGCGCGAAACGGGTGGTCTGGGACGAGTACTTTCTTTACAAACCTTCCTACCAGCGGGAGCGAAAGCCGAACTGGCTGAGCGTACTTTTCCGTTATCCGGGCCTCAAGGCTGCGCTCCTGACAGCACTGTTCACGCTGGTGTTATACACCCTGCTGGAGATGCGCCGCAAACAACGCATTATCCCGGTGATCGCCAGGCCCCGAAATGATTCGATTGATTTTGTGAAAACCATCGGAAGGCTGTACTACGACAAGGGCGACCATCGCAATTTGGCGCGCAAGATGACTTCCTATTTCCTCGAGCATGTCCGAAACCGTTACCACCTGAGTACGGTCAAACTCGATGAAGAGTTTATCCAAAACCTTCGCGTGAAGACCCGTTGCCGGGAAGAGGAACTCCGTTCGATCGTTTCATTCATTAAGTACCTTGAAGAAACGCCGGCAATCAGCCAGACGGAACTCACTGACTTTTACAAGCAACTCGAAGCATTTTACCAAACCGCCTGAACAATGGAACAAATTTTTCAGCAACGAACCGACCTGAGCGCTCTCAACGACGCCGTTTTTTCGATCCGAAACGAGATCCGCAAGATCATCGTGGGGCAGGACGAAATGGTGAAACTGATCATCACCGCGCTGCTGGCCGACGGACACGTTTTGATCGAGGGCGTGCCGGGAGTAGCCAAAACACTTACCGCCAAGCTCGTCGCGCGGTGTGTGAACGCCGGGTTTTCCCGTATCCAGTTCACGCCCGATCTGATGCCCTCGGATGTGCTGGGTACACCTGTCTTCAATCCCGCCGAGTCGCGTTTTGAATTTAAACAGGGACCTGTATTCAGCAACCTCGTGCTCGTCGACGAGATCAACCGTGCTCCGGCCAAAACGCAATCGGCGTTGCTCGAAGTAATGGAAGAGCGGCAGGTCACCATTGACGGGAAAACCTATGTCATGTCTTCCCCGTTTATGGTTTTGGCCACCCAGAACCCGATCGAGCAGGAAGGTACGTATCGCCTCCCTGAGGCGCAGCTCGACCGGTTTCTGTTCAAAATACTTGTTCCTTATCCAAATGAAAGCGAAGAGCTCACCATCCTGACCCAGTTTCATAATCTTGGCAACACGCCCCCGCTCGACCTGGTGAAGCCGGCGCTGGGAACGCAGCAGGTGATCAGCCTGCGGCAGCAGATCCGAACCCTGGTGATCGAGGAAAAGCTGCTGCAGTTCATCGCGCGATTGATTCATCAAACCAGGAATCATAAATCCATTTACCTGGGAGCTTCTCCACGTGCGTCGCTGGCGGTGATGAACGCTTCGAAAGCGATTGCCGCGATGCAGGGAAGGGATTTCGTTACACCCGAAGATATCCTGGACGTGGTGATCCCGGTGCTTCGTCACCGCATTATCCTTTCCCCGGAAAAAGAAATGGAAGGTGTGACCGAGGACGAAGTGATCCGGCAGATCATTCAGTCGATGGACGTGCCGCGATGATTTTCTGATAAGCTGTGATATGATCCGGTCTTTTTACCTTAATAAAATTGTTTATTACATCGCGGGACTCGGCGCAATGCTTTTCTTCGTCAGCTACTTCCTGCCCCCGTTTTTCCGGTTTGGCCAGCTCACGCTTTTGCTGCTCGGAATTGCCGTGATCATTGACACGCTGTTGCTCTATAGCCGCACGCGGGGAATGGAAACGGAACGCATCGCAGATGACCGTTTCAGCATCGGCGACGCGAACAAAGTGCAGCTCCAGATCCGAAACCGTTACCCCTTCGCGGCACGAGTCAGCGTGATTGATGAGATTCCGGTGCAGTTCCAGGATCGCAAATGGCTCCGGCGCGCCACGGTTCCGGGTAACCAAACCATTTTGCTGGAATACAGCCTGCGGCCGGTCACCCGCGGTGAATATGTGTTCGACAACATCAACGTGTTTGTGCACGGACCGCTGCAACTGGTGAAGCGCCGCTATGTATTTCCGGCCCGGCAGGTGGTTAAGGTTTATCCGTCGTTCCTGCAAATGCGTCGCTACCAGCTGCTGGCAGTTACCAACCGGTTACAGGAGGTGGGAGTGAAGCGCACCCGCAAGCTGGGGCACAGTATGGAGTTCGAACAGATCAAGGAGTACGTTCGGGGTGACGATTATCGGACTATCAACTGGAAAGCGACTGCCCGCAAGGGGGGATTGATGGTTAATAATTATACCGATGAGCGCAGCCAGCAAATATACTGTGTGATCAACAAGGGAAGGGTGATGAAGATGCCCTTTGCCGGAATGACTCTTCTCGACTACGCCATCAACGCCTCGCTCGTGCTCTCAAACGTGGCCCTGGTGAAACAGGACCGGGCCGGGATCATCACCTTTGAAAAAGACATCGATACCTTTCTGCCCGCCGACAAAAAGGCGACACAAATGAGCCGCATCCTGGAAACATTATACCGGCAGCGGACCGAATTTTTTGAGTCGGACTTTGAAAAGCTTTTCTCGATCATACGGAACAGCATCACCAACCGCAGCCTGATCGTTCTGTTCACCAATTTTGAATCGCTGGAAAGCCTTCAGCGCGAGCTGCCCGCCCTGCAGCGGATCGCCAGTTATCACCTGCTGCTGGTTGTGTTTTTCCAGAATTCGGAGCTCAGCGAGCTCCTTGAGCGCAAAGCGGGAACGGTGGAAGAGATCTACATCAAGACCATTGCGGAGAAATTTGCTTTCGAAAAAAGGCTGATGGTAAAGGAGCTTCGCAAAAATGGGATTCTTTCCATCCTCACGAGTCCCGAGCAGCTCACGGTGAATACTGTAAATAAATACCTCGAGCTGAAGAACCGTCTCTCCATTTAACAGCGCTTCGTTTAGCTTTGCCCCACATGGATTTTTCCAAACAGGGTTTCGAGGAAGGGCTCGTGCTGCTGATCGACAAACCGATGGAGTGGACGTCGTTCGATGTGGTCCGGAAAGTCAGGAACCTTGCGGGTATTAAGAAAGTAGGACATGCCGGCACGCTCGACCCCCTCGCAACCGGTCTGCTGATTCTGTGCACCGGGAGGATGACCCGCCGCATCAATGAGTACATGGCGCGGGAAAAAGAGTACACGGGCACCATTTTTTTAGGGGCTACCACCCCCACCTTCGACCTGGAAAGTGAACCGCAGGATGTTCGGACGGCCGAAGGTCTTAGCGAAAGTGAGATTCATGCAATGGCAACAAAATTTACTGGGGAGTTGATGCAGGTGCCCCCCGCTCATTCTGCGATCAAGCAACAGGGAAAAAGAGTGTACGAGCTGGCACGGGCAGGCAGGGAAGTGCGGCTCGAACCCAGGAAAATATTCATCATGGAATTTGAGATCACGGGCATTGCGCTTCCGGAAGTCGATTTTCGGGTCGTGTGTTCGACCGGCACTTACATTCGGAGCCTCGCTCATGATTTCGGACGCGAGCTGGGTGTTGGCGGCTATCTCGCCGGTCTTTGCCGTACACGCATCGGCGAATTTCATCTACGCCACGCGATGAGCATCGCGCAGTTTGAAGCCGAAGTAAAAGCTCAGAGAATGAAGGGATAGTTGATGCCGATCTGAAGCCGCCCTTTGTGCGGCTTCCAGTTGTAAAACCATTTATTGCGGCCGGCGGCGTCTTCGGGAGCAGGACTCGGATCCTTTACCTTATAGGCGTAATCAAACCGGATCACGAAAAAATCGAAGTCCACGCGCAATCCCATTCCCGCGCCCACCCCGAGGTCCGTGAACAACCGTCCAAAATGGAACACCTGCTCCGGCCTTCCCGCGATCTCCTTCAAAAACCAGACATTTCCGATATCGGTGAAGAGGGCTCCGTTGAGCATTGCGCCGGAAAGCCTGCCGATCGGAAACCGGTATTCGAGATTCATCTCCAGCTGCACGTCGCCAAACCTCTCGGGGTTCGTGGTGAAACTTTCCACCGTCGAGCCGGGGCCTAGCTTCCGGAGGCCCCAGGCGCGCATGCTGTTGGGCCCACCGGCGAAATATTGCTTGAAGAATGGGAGGGCAAGTTGTTTTTGCGGATTCACCGTCGAGCTGAATTCGTATCCAACCCCGCTGAAAAAACGAAAGGCGAACGCCGACTTGCGCAAAGAAATCTTCACGGTGTATTCGCCGTCCAGCTTGATGAAACGATACAGGTTAGTATCGAGGAAATTATTTTTGAACAGCGTAGTCAGCAACCCGGATTTCTCGAGGTTGAACCGCCAGTAGCTTAAGTTCCTTCCTGCCCCGGCGAGGGTAAAGCTCGTGTTTACTGATTCGATGAGACCGTCGGTGAAGATGAAGCGGAGCGAAGGATTTGTAATAAACAGGGTGTCGAGCCCCAGCCTGGGGCGAAGGTCGGAGTATTCGATATTGGGATAACGCACGGTGAGCGTCTTGCGGTTCCAGGAAAATTCATATCCCCATGAGCCGTTCACGGTCGAGAGGTTGTACAGTTCCAGGCGTTCCGTATTTGCGGCATTCAGGGTAAACAGCGTTCGTGCGTTCTCGCGGACCCGTCCACGAATGAGCCTGTTCAGGAGGATGATCCTCGGAAAAAATATGTTGTGGCTGAAACCCAGCTGCCGCGTTTGGATAAGGCGCCCCTCACCGATTTCGATGCCGAACCGCAGGTTAGTGAGCGCCTGGTTCGCAGCGCGCGCAAAATTCCGGTTTTGCACACCAAGGTTGATTCCGACCCCAAAGAGGCTGTTCGCTGCGTTCTGGTTGATGCTTCCTTCGAGGTTGGCGCTGAATGAATATTTAAGCGCCGGGGATAACTTCACCACAAAATCTACTGTGTCGGAATTCCTGCGTGGCAGCTGCTCGATAGAAGTGATTCTCCACGATCCCAGCGAGTTGAACCGGTTGACGGTACGGAAATAATTCCGCTGCTGGTACAAGTCGCCGCGACGGAAATAGATATTTTGCGCGAAGATCCTGGGCCTAAACCGGTTTCGGTATGAAATGATCCGTATACTGTCGATCATTACTTCTGTTGGTCGATAGTCCGCGGTATCGGGGCCGTAGTCAGGATAAACCGTGATATTTCCGACATAATATTTCGTCAGCTTGCTGCTGTCAAACGCCGGCCGCAGCCGTATCTCCAGGTTCGCCGTGGGATTTTCACGCCGTTCCCCCAGCTTCTGCAAAATTTCCAGCTGTTCAAAAGGATCGAGCGTAGGCCGCAGCAGTGAAACATCCAAAGTATCCCAGAGTCCCATCAGTTCATCCCGGCCGAAACGGTAATAGCCATGATTACGAAACAGGTCCACCAGGCGGTCGAGCTCCACCGACACCACGGCTTTAGCGAAAGGCTCTCCTTTTTTCAAATAGGTGTCTTTCAGGTTTGCTATCGTGATCGCCTGCAGCTCGGGCTGGTTGGGATGAAGGCGATTGCTGTCGATTAAGCTGTAACTGATCGAATCGAGGCGCGTTACCTTACCCGGCGTAACGTCGAAGTTCACCGTGGTTCGAATCTGGTCATCCACCGTGTCGAACCGGGCGCGATAGGTGATCGTATCCCTGAAATATCCCAGAGAATTCAGGAGTGCTCGCATGAAGACTACTGACTTATCCGCGTTCGCGCTGTCGTAGACCGGCGGACGAACCAGGACCGGGGGGTTGATGCGGCCGCGGGCGATAAGCTTCCGCACTGTACGGACGCGGATACTGTCGTCGAGCTGATTCTCAAGGCGCGATTCCAGCTCCGATTCTTCGTCACGCGAAAAATTGCCATGGAGGTTAATGTTATATTCGTAAACAAATGGGCGGTTGGGCTGGTAATCTTTCGGAATAACCCCGCAGGAGCTGCAGGCTGCCGCCAGAAAGCCGGCGAGCAAAACGATCCACTGATCTTTATTACCTGCTTTGCCGGCTGACATGATTCAATTGAAGTACACTATGCTTGTTCGATCGCAAGTCAAATATATTCAAAGTTTAAGCCATAAAAAACACCGCGAGGAAGAGCGGTTGTTTATCGCGGAGGGACCGAAAATCGTAGACGAGTTTCTGCGCGCTGCGCCGCAGCTGCTGCACCAGTTGTTCGCTACCCCGGAGTGGATTGCGGCGCATCCCGGAACTAATGTTGAAGTCTTTGAGGTTACCGAAGGCGAGCTCGCGCGAATATCGCAGCTTAGTACGCCACACCAGGTACTTGCTTTGGTGCAAATGTTCCCTCACAGGGAGCCTGCGTCCCCGAACGGCCGGCTGACGCTTGCGCTGGATGGCATCCAGGACCCGGGAAATTTCGGCACAATCCTCCGCATCGCTGACTGGTTCGGGGTGCCACAGATTATCGCCGGGCGGGAATCGGCAGATCGTTACAACCCAAAAGTGGTACAGGCGTCAATGGGGAGTCTGGTGAGGGTGCCGGTTCACTATTTCGATATTTCCGAATGGATTTCGCGCAACCGTGAGGTGAGCGTTTATGCAACTGGATTAAATGGTCGCCCGGTTTCAGAGTTCGGGAAGATCAGGGAAGGAGTTATTATCATTGGCAACGAAGCGCGCGGGATAGATAGCGAACTGCTTCAATTCGCAAACGACATCATCACCATTCCCGGCAAAGGGGAAGCTGAATCGTTGAATGCCGCAGTCGCAACGGGAATTATTCTTTCCCACATTACCTGAAATGGATCGCCCGCACGGGCTGCACTTTCCTGACCAGGAAAGAAGGGATCATCAGTACCAACAGGCAAACCACCAGCGTGCCCGCGCACACCAGCGCGATCTGCCACCACACGATATCCACCGCCGCCTGGCTCATATAGTACGCCTCTTCTTTCAGTTTTATGAAACCCGTTGTTTCCTGCAAATAAAGGAACCCGAGCGCAAGCAGCGTGCCTCCCACAATACCTGTAAGGGTAATCCAGAGTGAATGGCGCAGGAAAATTTTTTGAACCGTCCAGTCGCTGGCGCCCACGGCTTTCAGGATGCCGATCATGCGAATGCGCTCCAGGACAAGCACGATCAGGCAGGTGATCAGATTAATCACCGCAACCGCGACCATAAACCCGATGAGGACGTCACGGGTCACGTCCTGCATGTTCAGCCAGTCGAAAATGTTTGGCGAAATGTTACGCACGCTCAACGTGTTCCACGTAGGCGGGAAGTCTTCGAGCTCATAGATCCTGTGAAGTACCACTTCGGTATTGCGATAGTCATTGAGAAATATCTCGTATCCGCCAACTGCATTTTCGTCCCAAACATTGTCGACAGTGTCGCGGTTCAGCCGCTGAATGAGCTTCAGGTCCCCGACCGCGAAGGTCTTGTCGTATTCTTCGATCCCGGTCTTGTAGATGCCCGCGATTGTCAGCTTGTCGGGCCGGATGGTTCCGTCCGGCCGGATAAAATAAATGAGGACCCGGTCATTGAGTTTTAGTTGCAGCTGCCTCGCTGTATGCTGCGAGATCAGGATCTCGCGGCTGTAGCTGCTGTCGTTAAAAAGAATGAATCGCCCTTCGCGGATAAACTGCCGGATATGCCCGGGGTCGTACGCAGTGTCGTATCCCTTGAACAGCACGCCTTCGATATCTTCCTTCGTTTTCAGGATGGCGTACTTCGTCGCAAAGGGATGAATGCCCCGGACTTCGGGGTCCTGTCGGATACGCGCTTCCAGGGTTTCGTTTTTCTGGATCGGTATCTCTTCGGAAATGATTGCTTTCTCCGGCTGTTTTTCCTGGATGCGCACATGCCCCCAGAAGCTGAACACTTTTTCGCTTACCGCTTTCTGAAAGCCGTTTGCGAGGGAAAGGGTGACAATCATCACCATTACGCTGATCACGGTGGCGACCATCGAAAGCCGGATGATGAACCGCGAAAAGGATCGCCGTCCTTCCTTCGCCGACCGGCTGAACGCCAGTCGGTCTGCTATGAACGCTGCAACCTTCAACAGGCAGGTTTTGTCTTTTGTTCCATGCGGCAACCAAAATTACGTCTGCGAAAACATTAATATTTTATTTGGCCGATTTTTAGCAAATTGTAGACCATGGCTTTTACGCGGTTCCGGCTCCTGATCCTTTGCGTTTTCTTGCAGCTTTCGCAGCCGGCAATCAGCCAGTTGCCCGATTTCGTGTATCATTCTAATGTACACTCGGTGCGGCTGCACAAGTTCGGCGATGCTTACACCTACCCGATTCTTTTACTAAATGGCGGAGAACAGCTCGAGCTTCATTTCGACGACATGGATGCGGATGTAAAGAATTATTACTACACCTATCAGCTCTGCAATCGCGACTGGACACCGGCGAACCTCCAGTCCTTCGACTTCATTCGGGGGTTTCAGTCAAACCGCATCGGCACCTACCGCCATTCATCTGTGACGCGCAGTCGTTACACGCATTACCAGGCCGTCCTGCCTGAAAGAAATTCGTTTCCTACCCGGTCCGGAAACTACCTGTTGAAGGTTTTTCTCAACGACGACACCTCGCAGCTCGTTTTTACCAGGCGCTTCCTGGTGGTAGACAACAAAACGCAGGTGAGCGCCGTCGTGCAGCAGCCTTTCAACGCAAATCTTTTTCGCACACACCAGCGCCTCCAGGTGGGCGTGAATTTCGCCGGTACCCAGGTGCATCCTTTTTCCCCGCAGGACATTAAGGTGGTGCTGCTGCAGAATCATATCTGGAACTCTGCGCTCATGGTGGACCGCCCTTCGATGAACCGTGGGAACTATCTTGAGTACACCGACGATGAGGCAATGAGCTTCGCTGCCGGCCGGGAATGGCGCTGGATCGACCTGCGCAGCCTGCGGCTGCTGAGCGACCGGATGGACAGCATTCGCAACACCGGTGATCACCCCCAGGTTTATGTGAAGCCCGACGGGGAACGCAGGCAGCAGGTGGCGATTTACTATCGTGATCTGAACGGAGCTTATGTGATCGAGAACCGCGACGGGGACAATCCTTACTGGCAAAGCGATTACGCCTTTGTGCATTTTACGTTCGTTCCTCCGGCCAACCGCGCGTACACGGGCCGGAGCATTTATCTGTTTGGTGACCTGACTGGTTACCGTCCGGACGCACGGTCGAAAATGATCTTCAACGAGGAAAAAGGAGTTTATGAGAAAACCTTGTTCCTCAAACAGGGCTATTACAATTATTCCTATATCACCCTGCCGGACAAGGCGGGTGAGACGTATTCGATCGAAAACACGGAGGGAAATTACTGGGGTACGGAAAACAGTTACCTCGTGCTGGTGTATTTCCGCCCGTTTGGCGCCCGAGCGGATGAACTGATCGGCATGGCCCGGCTTAACTCCGTTTTTCCACGTTAGTTTTTACAATTCCCTGCGTCGGCCCGCGGAAGGATTGCTTAATTTTGCATCGGCAGGTCTTACACGGCCAGCTCCTGCTGAACTCCCCCAGGACCGGAAGGTAGCAAGGGTAGGCGGTCGTAGCGGTGCGATGTAATCAGCCTGCCATTTTTATTTTCCCCACCCCGTTGCGCGCCGCGGTCATCGGCTATATTTGCGACACGAACCTCCAATCATGAAATTCTTCATAGATACAGCCAACCTGGACCAGATTCGCGAAGCCCACGAGCTGGGAATCCTCGACGGTGTGACCACCAACCCTTCTTTGATGGCTAAAGAGGGAATCCGCGGCGAAGCGGCGATTACTCAACACTACCGCACTATTTGCGAAATGGTGGATGGCGACGTGAGCGCAGAAGTGATCAGCACCGGGTTTAAGGAGATTGTCGGCGAGGGTCAGAAGCTGGCGGCCATTCACCCCAACATTGTGGTAAAAGTGCCAATGATCCGCGATGGCGTGAAAGCGATCAAGTGGTTTACGGACAACGGCATCCGCACCAATTGCACACTTGTTTTTTCCGCCGGCCAGGCCATTCTCTGCGCAAAAGCCGGGGCGGCGTACGTTTCACCTTTTATCGGCCGCATTGACGACAGTGGCTGGGACGGCGTGCAGCTCGTGGAGCAGATCCGCCACATTTATACGGTTCAGGGCTACAAGACACTCGTGCTTGCTGCTTCCATCCGCAATCCGAATCACATTGTCCGCTGTGCCGAAGCCGGCGCCGACGTTTGCACCTGTCCCCTGGATTCTATTCTGGGATTGCTGAAACATCCGCTTACGGATATCGGACTTGCAAAATTCCTGGAAGACGCGAAGAAGACGCTTTAGGCTTCGCGTGTGCGCGATTTGTTTCTTTTCTGCCGGTTCAGAATCTCTTCTTCGGTTGGTAGGGTTGCAGGATCCGGAATACGTTTGATCCAGATCGTTCGCTCGATGCGTACCGCAGGGTTCGAGCGGAGGACTGCCTTCACGGTTACTTTTTCTTCGGTGAAGTCATGTGGAATAATGAGCTCGTTTCCACTGAATTTTCCACCGGTCGAGGAAAACTCGAGCTCCTTTCCGGTGAGCGGTAACCAGCGCCCGTCAGAAAATTTTCCGTCAACATTGATGTAATTGTGCTGGCCTTTCTTGAGGCTGTCGGTATACAGGTTGAAATAGATGCTGTCGATTTGTTGAGCGCCCGCGCTGAATCCGAAACCCAGCAATATCACGCCGAGAAGGTTTTTCATACAGTACAAATTTCGCCATTCTCCTGCTAAAGCCAGGTTAATAAAAAAAGAGGAGGCCCCGCACGGGGCCCCCTGGTTGATCTGCAAAATCACCCTACTGCGGATTCACAAGGATCTTTTCTACCGTTTGCCTTCCGGTGCCACGCACCGTAATATTCACAGTATACATGCCGCTCTGAAGGTCCCTGATCTCGAGAGTATTGGACCGCACACCTGTCCAGCGCCGAAGGATCCGTCCGTATGCGTCGGCCAGAGTCACGTCGCGAACGCCTTCACCACTGTCAAACACCACGCGCGTGCTTCCGGTACTCGTCGGGTTGGGATAGATAATTGTGTTGCTCTTCTGCCCGTATCCTCTCACCGCCCGGATCTCGCTCAGCGTCGCCTTGTTGTCCAGGTCTACCTGCCGGATGCGGTACTGCGTGATGCCGTTGTGATCGTTCATGTCGGTATAAGTGTAAACAATGGGTTGATCGCTATTGCCTCCTGTTGCACGGCTCGGAACGAACGTAAGCGTGGTCCAGAGGTTTCCCCCCGTGCTCCGCTGTATTGCGAAGCCGCGGTTGTTGAGTTCCGTCGCTGTTTCCCAGCGCAGCGAAACCGCGCTTCGACTGGTACGGTCTGCCGTGAAGGAGCGGAAGGTCACCGGCAGCGGACCGCATTCTGTTGACGGAAGGACTATCACCCTCGATGCCCCGGACGCCTGTCCGGAAGTTTGGGTGATCACAAGGAACAGATCCTGGTTGAGGTTCGCCGGCGGCACCGATCCCGAAATGGGCGTTGTGGTGCCTGGTCCTGCCGCAATGCTGAAATTGGT
>DASPNM010000014.1:0-76429 GCA_035626515.1 Chitinophagaceae bacterium | reverse complement strand
CTTCGAAGCGGAATGGGAATATGCCGCGTATGGCCTGATCAACCAGAACCCGAGGCCGAGTACCAAGGAAGGGAAGCGGGGTGAGGAACTGCATCAGAACAAGCAGATCTATCCCTGGTCGCACAACGTGAACGGGCTGCGCGATACGCGCCGCGGAAGCTGGCAGGGAACTTTCCTGGCCAACTTCAAGAGAGGTTCGGGCGACAACGCCGGCGCCGCCGGTGGTCTGAACGACCGCGCTTTCTATACCGCGCCGGTGAAATCGTTTTTCCCGAATGGTTTTGGGATCTACAACATGGCGGGCAACGTGAGCGAGTGGGTGCAGGATGTGTACCGTCCGCTTTCGCTGCTGGACTACGATGACATGCCGGCTCCTTTCCGCGGAAACCGTTACAAGAAACTTTACAAGAATGAGAATGGCGAACCCGAGATCGACAGCATGGGCCGCGTGAAGATGGTGGATGTCACTGATGCCGAAAGCCAGAACCGCCGGAACTACCAGCGCGGAAATGTGATCGATTACATGGACGGCGATTCTCTTTCACAATCGTCTTATGGATACGGTTTGACTACGCTCATCAGCGACAAATCGAGAGTTTACAAGGGTGGGAGCTGGAATGACCGGCCGTACTGGCTGAGCCCAGGTTCCCGGCGTTACCTCGAAGAAGACCAGGCGCTGAGCACACTGGGATTCCGTTGCGCGATGGACCGCATGGGCAGTCCCGAAGGGAACAAGCGCAAAACCGGCCAGCATTACAAATCGCGCCGCCAGAAGCGCTGATCGCGAAAAAAAAATTGAAGACCCTCCCTGGTGGAGGGTTTTTTATTGGGTTCACTGCAAGCGCTGCACCTCGCGGCGTAATTTTGAATATGCAGGTCGAAGAGCTGTATGGCATTTTCCTGGAACATCCGTCGGTGACCACCGATACCCGGCAGCTGAGAAAGGGCGACGTTTACTTTGCGCTGAAGGGACCGAAATTCAACGGCAATGAATTTGCGGCAGAAGCCTTGCGTGCCGGGGCCGAATACGCAGTCATTGATGAAGAGCAATACCGGAGCGGGAGCCGCACCATCCTGGTGAGCGACGTGCTCGAGACCCTGCAGTCACTGGCGAATCATCACCGCCGCCAGCTCGCGATCCCGGTGATCGCGATTACCGGCAGCAATGGAAAGACCACCACCAAAGAACTGGTGCACGCGGTCCTTTCTTCCACTTACCGGACGTACACGACGCAGGGAAACCTGAACAATCACGTCGGCGTGCCGCTGACGCTGCTGCGCATCGCGAAGGACGCGGAGATGGCGGTGGTGGAAATGGGCGCCAACCACATCGGGGAGATTGCGAGCTATTGCCAAATCGCCCTGCCCACCCACGGCATCATCACCAATTGCGGCAAAGCCCACCTCGAAGGCTTCGGTTCGGAAGAAGGAGTGCGCAAAGGAAAGGGCGAGCTGTTTGACTACCTGCGAAGCCTCACCCACGGGTACGCGTTCGTGAACTGGGACTACGATTACCTGCGGGAAATGAGCAAGGGAATCAGCGGCGTGATCAAGTACGGCACCAACCCCGACTGTCATGTCATCGGCAAACTGATGAGAAATGAACCTTTCCTCGAAGTGGAAATCGTGCAGGGAATGGACGAAAGAATCATTCGGACGCAGCTCGTGGGGGATTACAACCTTCCCAATGTGCTCGCGGCCGTAACTGTCGGAAAATTTTTTCGTGTTCCGGAATCAAAAATGAAACAGGCGATCGAAGCATACCGGCCGTCGAACAGCCGGTCTCAGCTGTTAAAAAAAGACAGCAACAGCTTCATCCTTGATGCCTACAATGCCAACCCGAGCAGCATGACGGCCGCGATTGAAAATTTTGCGAAGCTGCCTGCAGAAAACAAGGTACTTGTGCTGGGTGCAATGGCAGAGCTGGGCAGTGAAAGTGAAAACGAACACCGCAGGCTCGTAGACCTCATGAATCGGTACCCATGGAAAGCAGTCGCGCTGGTGGGTGGAGATTTTCAAAAAATCGATCATCCCTACCGCCGTTTTGAAAACGCTGAAGCCGCGCGTGAATGGCTGCGCGAACAGAATTTTGAAAACACACATTTCCTGGTGAAGGGAAGCCGCACCATGAAGCTCGAAAAGATCCTGGAATAGCGGCTTACCTTTGCGGCGGAATGGGTGATGCAAGACCTTCGCGTGGATACCTGTGGAGCGTGCTCGAGTGCCGTTGCCCGCGTTGCCGCGAAGGAAAACTTTTCAAGTACCCAATGAGCCTCCGCGTTCGGCGCAATATGAAGATGAACGACACCTGCGTTGTCTGCGGGCAGCCTACAGAACTTGAAGTTGGCTTCTATTACGGAACAGGCTACGTGAGCTATGGACTGGCGATTCTGATCACAGTCTTCAGCTTTGTTGTTTGGTGGATCCTCATCGGCCTCTCTACTTCCGACAACCGGTTTTTCTTCTGGCTTGCATTCAATGCGGTGTTGCTGATCGCGCTGCAGCCCTGGATGATGCGCTTTTCCCGCAGCCTCTGGATCTCGTGGTTCGTGCGATACGACCCCGACTGGAATCTGCACCGGCCTCAGGATGTCAGTGAGCGGTCGAATCCCGACCAGGGGCAGAACTGGTAGTTCAGTAAGTCCGGAATGAAATCCCCACGCCTATCATGCGCGGGTTCGCAAGGTGCACCGCGCCGAAATCGTAGGCGTAATCAATGTACCGGGTGTCGCCGAGATTTTTTCCCCAGATAAAGACACGAAGTTGCTTCAGTTGCAACCCTGCGCTGGCATGCAGCAGGTGGTATGCTTCCTGGCCAATCGCGTTCGCCAGGTCGAAATATTGCTCGCCGACAAATAGCCATTGAGCATTGAACTCAAGAATGGTTTTTTCTCGTTTTCCGAGGCCGCGCTCGTACCGGAAACTTAAGAATGAAGTGAGCTCGGGAGTGAAGACCTGTTTCTTTCCTTTCAATTCAATCTCCTGCCCTCCCTGGAATGCTTTTGCTGCATCGTAACGCGCGTGCGCGTAGCCGAGGTTGTGCTGCATCGTCAGGCCTTTGATCCAGCGCCCGGCAATTTCCGTTTCTATCCCCCGGCTGCGGAGCTTCCCTGCATTGCGCGTCACGGTGATCGCCTGCGGAAGAATGAGCACGGGGATCTGCGCGTCGGTGATGCGCGAATAAAAAACAGTTACGAAGACGTGGACCCTCCGGCCGAAATTCAACTTTGTACCTGCCTCGATGTTGTCGCTGAACTCCGGCCGGTACGCGTAAAGCGGCGCCTGGGAAGGGTCTGCCGAAAGCTGCGTCAATCCCCCGGCGCGAAAGCCACGACTGTAATTCGCGAAAACAATTCCTTTTTCCTTCAGGCGCACGGAAAGTCCAAGCCGCGGTGTGAGCGCATTGAAGCGGGCCTGCGCGGAGGTATCCGGCAGCAGCGGAAAACTGTATCCGTCCTTGTGGTAATTGCTGGCTACCTGCAGGCGTTTTGATTCGTGATCGAAGCGCAAGGCTGCCGTGAGCCGCCAATTCTGAGCGAAAGGATATTCAGTGTGCGCATACAACGCAATGCCTCTGCCCCGACCCGTAGAAATATTTTCAATGGAGAAAAGAGAGTCCGGAATGCCGAGCATCGGCGCGTCGTCGCCAAAAACGGTGGACTGCCGCACCGGAACATGCTGGTAAAACAGGTAAGTTCCCGCGGACCAATGCAACCCGTTTCGATCCGGGTCGGAATTCAGCTTCATCTCGTGCGTGACCGCTCTCACACTGTTCCAGTCATGTCCATAATTGTTGAAAATCGAAAGGGCATCGAGCGGAGAAAAATCTGCGTCCAGGTCTTTCCGGTAGTACCGGTAGTTCGACTGGAATGCCGTCTGGGAGCTGAAGCGGAGAGTTTTGCCCGTATGCGCTACCCGCAGGGAATGATTGAAAATATCGTCCACCATTCTTGCGGCCGCGTTTTGATTCAATTGGAAAGGTTCAGAAAAAGCGGCATCGCGGCCCATTACCAGCGGAAACGCGCCGTCATTGCGATGGACCTGCAGTTTTGAATTCCACACCAGCGACCAGCGTTCGTTCAAGTCTCTTTCTGCGGTCGCATGCACAGTTGTTTTGTGCTGATCGTCGTAGTGATTTTGGTAAAAAATATTGTCGTAATAACCGTTCAGCTGCGCGTGTGACAGGGCAACCCGCAAACGCATTCGCTGATCCCGCACAGGTCCGCCTCCGCCCGCAAAAAGCCTTACCCATCCACGGCCTGCAGCTTCTGCGCGCGCGAAACCAATAAACCGGTCGGTAGGAGTTTTTGTGATCACATGGATCACTCCTCCCATCGCGTTCCTGCCGTAGAGGCTTCCCTGCGGACCCCGAAGAATCTCGATCCGCTCTACATCTACCAGCTCCGGGATGTAGGTATCAAGATTGAACTGGTTCACCCCGTCAACGTATGTGGTAACGGCGGGATCATACCCCGTCGAAACGATGCCGCGAATGGAGGTAACGTTTCGGTTATCCCCCGGATTCGCGCAATAAAGGTTCGGTACGATCGCGGTCAGATCCCGAAGGTTGCGGAGCTGCAGGCGCTCAACCTGTCTCGAGCCGAGCGCCGAAACCGCCGCCGGCACCGTAAACACCGAGGCTTCTTTTTTTTCGGCCGAGACCAATACCTCATCGAGCTGGACTGCTTCGGGCTGCATTACGATCACCCCGTTTTCGGCGGTAACCGAAAAGAAACGCGAAGCGTAACCCACTGCGGAAACAAGCAGCTGGTGATTTTTGGAAAATGAAGGAAGTAGATAATAGCCGGCAGTATCCGTGGTCACAGTGAGCGAACCATTCACCACGCGGATAGTTGCTCCTTCGACAGGATTCCCCGACACGTCCACAACTCTTCCGCTGCGCTGCCCCAGTCCCAGTAAAGGAAATACTGCGAAACAGAGAACAGGTAAGATTTTCTTCATCAAATTTCTTAGTAATTCTTCCAGGCCTTGAGGTATTTGGAGATATCCTTCAGGTCTCTTTTGGAAATTTCGTTTTGCTTGAATGAGGGCATCACACCCAGGCCATGGCGCACCTGGAACCGTTTGATGAACTGCGGCGCGGGGTTTGGATTGATCGCTGGTCCCAGCCCGGATTCTCCCCCCGGGTGACATTTCTGGCAATGCATCATAAATACTTTTTCACCATTGGCCACCCGCTGATTGCCGGGCACAAACGCTTTTTGCGTGATCGGTTCGCTCTTCCGGATCGCGCAGGTGGCGAAACCAGCGCAGATGACGATTGTTATCAGCATCCTCAATTTCATAACTCACCTTTTGGTTATTTTCCAGACCACGCCCGTTTTCAATTGTGGCTGGGGACCTTTTTCGGTCATTTTCATGATCCCGAAATCCACAACGTACAGCGCCTGACCCGAAGGATCGAAGCGGACTGCAACAGGTCTTTCCAGCCCTTTGCTTCCGATCCAGGAAGCAGGACCGTTCCTTCTCCCCTTATTCACCGCGAAATCCCGCACTACGCCGGTATTGACATCAACGCGCACCACTTTAAAACCGACCGGTGAAAGCACCTTACCCACCTTTGGCGCCATGTCGCCGAACTGCGCCACGAATGCTTCACCTGCATAGCCGAAAGAAGCTGGAGCGAAATCGATGCCGTTGGCGGAAGCATGCACCCCAAAGATCGCCGCAGGCTTTGGGGGATTATTTGGGAAAGATTGAAGCACGGGCTTCACCTCATCCTTTTCCGGCACTTTGAATTCCTCGTCATTGGAGATCGGCTTCCCTGCGGAAAAGTCGGGCCAGCCATACCAGGTTCCCGACCTGATCTCCCAGAGAACATCACCTGTTCCCCACACCGGCCGGCTTCCGCGGTCATCGAATCCATTTTCAGTAACGAACAACCGCCCATCGGGAGCGAATGCAAGTCCAAATGGATTTCTCAATCCCCAGGCAACGAGCTCAGGCTGACCGCCGCCTATTGGAATCCGCATGATCGAACCAGTGCACGGTACGCGCCCGCGGATCACCTGACCCGGATTCGTTGCCGTACCAAAAGCGACGAATGCTCCCGTGCTTGCGACGTCGTTCGGATCTTCCGTAAGCACGTTATTCGAGTTGTAGTTCTGTCCCGAGAGTGTGATGTCGCGGCAGGGGATGTCGTGAAAGTCTTTTTTGCGATGCAGCCATCCGAATTCGCCGTTATCTTCCCCCACCACCCCCGAGTTGGTTGCGGTTCCCTGGCCGAAATAGATGTAGCCGTCGCGGATGGCGGGACCGTTCGTATGGTGATCGCCGACGCTCGGAAGATCAGTAACAAGCGCCGTTGATTTTCCATCCTTGCCAATGCGAAGAATCCTTCCGCCTTCCATTTGTCCACCCTCAGCGACATAAAACGCCCCATCGTGAAAAGCAATCCCGGTCCAGGGACCATTTCGCTGACCGGTGGCGACGGTGGTGGTGGCGCCGTTGGCCTCCAATCGAAGCAGTTTCGGCTCACCCCACACCTCCCCGTAAGAATAACCCGCTTCGATCACATAGGGCTTTCCGGTTTCATCAAAAGCGATCCCGGTGGGAAAGGTGAGTCCTGTCGCTACCGGCTCGATCTTGTAACCCGGCGTCAGGGCGATGTCGCGAATATCAATTTCGCGGCCCGGAATATCGCCGATCTGACCGCCTCCTTTGGAGGCGCGCATGCGATAGCAGGAATTATTGAGGGACAACAGCAGGCAAAGGAAAATCAGGATCCGCACGGGAAGGGTTTTTCTAAAACGGTCAAAACTCATACCATCAAAAAATTCAATACGCCCAGCGCAGTTTTTCAATCCTTTCTGAATGTTCCTCTGTCACGTGGAATGACCGTACTGTAGAAAGAATTTCGCAGAGTTGATTTATTGAAGTGACGCCGCGCGGCCATCTGAGGTCTTTTTTTAGTCGGAAGTCGGGAGTGCCGGCGCTAGCGGCCGGCATCCCGACAATTCGCTTCGCGAATTCGTCGGGATTCGGAGTCGCCCACTGCTTACTGCTAACTGCTTACTCATCACCCCCTGACTCCTAACCACCCAACTCTTTCCACCTTTTGCCTTGACGCAAAAGGTGGAGCCAAAAAGTCAAGGCTGCAGAAAAAATGCCTGAAGTATCGCTCACTGCTTACTGCTTACTGCTTACTGCTTGCTGCTTGCTGCTCACTCATCATTCATCACTCATCACTCATTCTAAAAGCTACGGCGGGCGAAGGCGGAGAGGGAGGGATTAGTGCCTGATCCCGGGAGGGAAGGTCAAAGATCAGGAATGCCGTTCGCTTCCCCTCACTCGCATTTTTTTGTTTTCTCCGCTTGTGCAAGCGAGCCTGCATCCCTGCGAAAACAAAAATGCCAGCCTTTGGCTGGGCATTCCTGTCTTTGCGGAGAGGGAGGGATTCGAACCCTCGGTACCCTTTAGGGGTACACACACTTTCCAGGCGTGCCAGTTAAACCGCTCCTGCACCTCTCCGGGAGAACTGCAAAAATACGTTCTGCCGTTCACAGACCGAACAGTTTTTCAGCATTCGTGGTGGTGATGCGGGCCACATCGTCGACTGAAACCGATTTGATCGAGGCGAGCTTTTCTGCCACGTACCTCAGATAGCTGCATTCGTTTCTTTTTCCGCGAAACGGTACGGGTGCCAGGTAAGGAGCATCCGTTTCCAACACCACGTGCTCGAGTGAAATGTGATGCATCACCCGGTCCAGTCCTGCGTTCCTGAATGTGATCACGCCTCCGATGCCGAGATACAGCCCGAGGCCGGTGATCCGTTTTGCCTGGGATTCATTTCCGGAAAAACAATGAAAAACGCCTTTCAGCATCCCGCGCTGATGTTCTTCGATAATGGCAATGCAATCGTCCACTGCCTCTCGGGAATGGATCACGACCGGTACGTCATAGTGAAGGGCAAGCTCAATCTGTTCGCGAAACGCGATCTGCTGCTCTTTCAAAAAGGTCGTATCCCAATAGTGATCCAGACCTACCTCCCCTACGGCGCTGAAGGATCTTTTACCGAAAAAATCGCTGACGACCCCCAGTTCCTCCCGGTAATTCAGCTTTACAGAGCAGGGATGCAATCCCATCATGCTGCGGCAACGCCCATTGCTCCCGGCTTCCACGCGCAACATGGCCTCGTGGGTGGAGGAATCGATGGCCGGCATAATGATGAGGCCAACTCCCTTTTCCTCAGCCCGTCCCAGCATTTCCGGCCGGTCCCGGTCAAATTCGGGCAGGTACACGTGCGCGTGGCTGTCAATGAAACTCAATTGCATAGGAAAAGCCCGCCAAAACTCCGGAAAAAAAAGCAAGAAAGCGTTAAACCTCAATGAATAAACGCTATCTTAAAGCTGTTCACCACAAACAATTTGCTATGCAACCCCTGAGGTATTCCCTGATCAGTACCCTCTTCCTTTCTTCAGTTTTGCTGCTGCTGAACTCCTGCGAACGGGAGGACAGCCAGGCGGCGACGGAACAGGAAGTGACCGCCTCCCGGGTCTCCACGGAGGCGGATGGAGAAGCCGAGGTAATATTTAATGGCCTTTTCGACGACGCCCTGGGCGTCAACAACCAGGTGGGTATGGGGGGAACGGGGATCTTCGGTCGGAACATGGCCAACGTCCCCGGCGAAACCGGCGAAACCATGCGGCCAGGCAGCTGTCCAACCGTCAGGATCACTCATCCTACCAACCATTTTTTCCCGGTTCATGTGGTACTTGATTTTGGAAGCGGTTGCATCGGTCGCGACGGCCGCCACCGCCGTGGAAAAATTCTCATCACTTATACCAACCGGCTCACTATCCCGGGCGCCGTCGCAGAAACCACGTTCGACGGATTTTATGTAGACAGTATCCACGTGGAAGGAGTCCATCGCATCGAGAATACCGGCAGCCTCGTGCCGCCGGCCCGGTCGTTCAAAGTGGATGTCATTCACGGCAAACTCACAAAGCCCAACGGTGATTATACCGAATGGGACAGCCATAAGGAGATCGTTCAGATCGAAGGCCTGCTGACCCCGGATTTTCCGCACGATGATATTTTCCGGATCACCGGTCACGCAGAGGGAAATGTACGCCGCGGAAATTTGCTAGTGCGCTGGACTTCAAACATCAGGGAGCCGCTGATCAAACGCTTCAACTGCCGCTGGCTGGTGAAAGGCGTGGTGCGCACCGTCCGGGGACCAAATACCAACCATCCCTGGGTTGCCGAACTTGATTTTGGCTATCCTACTCCCGGAACCTGTGACAACCAGGCTAAGATCACGGTCAACGGCCGGGTTCATATAATTACTTTGCGGTAATTAAAAAATTATTATACCTTTAAACCAGTTTTCATAGGGTACGGATTAAAAACGGGCCAGGGTTTCTACCCAGGCCCTAACTTTATCTTCACACATAGGGCATCGCCTTAAAAACGTAACCCAGTTTTCCAAGCTCATCGAGCACTGACGGCAACGCGTATCGCAGACGCGGAAACGCTTTTTCGCTGTCGTGAAATACGATAATGGATCCCGGCGCGGCGTATTGCTTTACGTTGTTTGCGCATTCTTCTGCGGTGATCCGCGAATCAAAATCCCCACTCAGTACAGTCCACATAACGATTGTCGAAAAGCCGCGCACACGCGCTGCCTGCCTGCTGGTAATCCTTCCATAAGGTGGCCGGAATAACGGTGCACCGACCAGCTGGGCGGAACGCTGGACGTCGTCCACGTATGCGTCCACATCCATTTTCCACCCATCGGGATGCGAGTAACTGTGGTTGCCTGCGGTATGTCCCTCACTGACGATGCGACTAAAGATCTCGGGGTAGAGCTCGACATTTTTTCCAATACAAAAAAAACTTGCTTTGGCGTTTGCCTGATGCAAACAGTCGAGCACGAAAGGCGTGACTTCGGGATGCGGGCCGTCGTCGAAGCTGAGATAGATTTCACGACCACGCGCCGCTAACTGCCAGGTGTACGAACGAAAGAATTGTTTCACCCACCAGGGAGTGCGCACCCAATATCCGCGGCGTCCCGCCAGCTTTGATAAGAATCGGTAATGTCGCAAGCAAGTATGCAACCGGTTGCGGTGGCGATCAAAACTACCAAAAATTAATGCCGGCCACCGCTGATTATCTTTGCGCCGATGAGCAAACCGGTACGAGTTCGCTTCGCGCCGAGCCCCACGGGCGGATTGCACCTTGGCGGTGTCCGTACAGTGCTGTACAATTATCTTTTTGCAAGGCAGAACAACGGCCGCTTCATACTCCGCATTGAAGACACGGACCAGCAGCGCTTCGTGCCGGGCGCGGAAGAATATATTTATGAAAGTCTTGCCTGGTGCGGATTGGAACCGGACGAAAGTCCAAAGCACGGGGGTGAATACGGCCCCTACCGGCAGAGCGAACGAAAGCAAATTTATTTTGAATACGCCCAGCAGCTCGTGCGTAGCGGCCATGCCTATTACGCCTTCGACACCCCGGAAGAGCTCGAAGCGATGCGTGACCGGCTCCGCACTGACGAAAATCCATCGCCGCAATACGACCACCGGGTGCGGACGAACATGAAGAACTCGCTGACTCTTCCGGCAGACGAAGTGCAGGCGCGAATTGACTCGGGTGAAAAATTCGTGGTGCGGATCTGCATGCCGGAGAACGAAACCGTGCGCCTTATGGATATGATCCGCGGCGAGGTAGAGTTTCATACCGGTTTGGTCGACGATAAGGTTTTGCTGAAAGCGGACGGCATGCCCACCTATCACCTGGCGGTGGTGGTTGACGACTACCTCATGAAGATCACCCACGCATTTCGTGGGGAAGAATGGCTCCCGAGTGCGCCCGTGCACGTGCTGCTGTGGCGTTATCTCAGCTGGGAAAAAGACATGCCGGCGTTTGCGCACCTGCCCCTCATTCTCGGCCCGCACGGAAAGTTGAGCAAGCGGGATGCGGCACGTTATGGCTTCCCGGTGTTTGTAAAAAACTGGAGCGATCCCGCAAGCGGGGAACTTACTGAAGGATTTTTGGAGCGTGGATTTTTGCCCGAAGCGTTTCTGAATTTTCTCGCACTGCTGGGCTGGAACGACGGCACCGACCAGGAAATCTTCAGCCTGGAACAGCTGGTTGACCGGTTCTCACTCGAGCGGGTGCACAGTGGCGGTGCCCGCTTCGATTTTGAAAAAGCGAAATGGTTCAATCACGAATGGATCCGTCGTCTTCCGGTCGAACGTCTGCAGTCGGACGTGCGGCCGTTTCTGAATCAAAAAGGAATTTCAGATCCGCACCCTTCACTGCTCGCTCGCGTGATCGCGCTGGTTAGAGACCGCTGCACGTTGCTTTCCGATTTTTACGAGCAGTCCTGGTTTTTCTTCGCGGCGCCGAAACAATATGACACGCCCAGCCTTCCGAACTGGTCGGAAAAAAAAGCGCAATTCTTTCTCGGGCTGGCAGATGAGCTCAACGCCGTTCCCACCTGGAACAGCGCTTTTATTGAGGACGCGTTCAAAAAACTCGCCGCGGTTCACGCAATCCGTCCCGGTGAATTGCAGCTTCCTTTACGCATGATGCTGGTGGGAAAAAAATTCGGTCCCCCGGTTTTCGATATTGCGGATCTGATCGGGCAGGAAGAAACGTGCCGTCGGATCCGCGCCGCTGTACCGGTCTTTGGAAACGCGTGACACCCCGGTCATCTGCCGGTGGCTCCTTTCGCTGCCAGAGCAGTCCGGTCGTCAATAAATAACAAACAAACGGAGCATTTTTTACACTAGTATTGTCCGTCTGCTGAAGGCAGCATTCTAAAACTCATGCTTATGCCGGAACAACCCCAACCCGATCGCTCCGCGGGAGAAAACCAGTTTCGCGCTTTTTACGAGAACAGTATGGACGGGATCCTGATTACTTCCCCGGAAGGAAAAATTCTCAGCGCTAACCCCGCCGCCTGCGAAATTTTCGGCCTGCCTGAAGACGAGCTGCGGCAAATCGGGCGGGATGGAATTGTAGATCCATCGGACCAGCGGCTGGCCGCTTTTCTCGAGGAGCGGCGGCGGAAGGGTCGCGCGCGGGGTGAGATTTTGCATCGCCGGGGCGATGGAAGCCGTTTTCCTGCAGAGATCAGCAGCGCGGTCTTCCGGAACGCTGCCGGTGAAGAACGCACCATTATTATCATTCGCGACATTACCGAGCGTAAGGCGATCGAAGAAGAATTGCGCCAGCTCAACATCCAGCTGGAGGCGCGCGTGGCGGAAGAAACAGCCCGATTTATCGACAAGGAAAAAGAAGCGCAGCGCCTTGAAAAAACACTTGCCGAGCAGCAACTGCAGCACCAGAAGATGCTCACCGGCATCAGCATCCAGGCGCAGGAAAAAGAAAGAAACCAGCTCGGTCGTGAACTGCACGACAACATCAACCAGATCCTCGCCACGGTGAGCATGTACCTGAAGATGATACTCGAAAAGACCGAGACGAGCGAGAATCTCGTGCAACTCAGCTACGAATACCTGGGCTCGGCCATCGAAGAGATCCGAAAGCTTTCCAAAACACTGGTGGCTCCTTCGCTCGGCGATATCAGCCTGTACGAAGCGCTGCAGGACCTGGTAAACCGCGTCAACATCGCACAGGAATTTCGCGTGGAGCTGAACTACAAAAATGAAATGGAAGGCAGGATGGACAAAGAAGTGGAACTGACCATCTACCGCATCATTCAGGAGCAGCTCAACAACATCCGGAAGTACTCGCACTCAGACACCGCCACGATCAGCATTCGCTCGCTTCCGAATCATCACCTTTCCATTGCGGTCGCCGACAGGGGCGTCGGTTTCGATCCCGGTGAGAAACCTGCCGGCATAGGCCTGCGCAACATCAGCAGCCGCGTGGAGTATTACTCAGGTACGGTACAGATCATTTCGGCGCCGGGAAAAGGCTGCAGGCTGGAAGTAGACATACCCGTGCACCAGGTTGCCTGATCCAAGCAGCCTTATTCCTTATTTTCGCTGCACGATGAATCGTCCGATCAGGGTACTGGTTGCCAAGGTGGGACTCGACGGCCACGACCGCGGGGCAAAGGTGATCGCCACCGCCCTGCGCAATGCAGGAATGGAAGTGATCTACACCGGGTTGCGCCAAACGCCCGAAATGGTGGTGAACACCGCCCTCCAGGAAGATGTCGATGCGATCGGCATCAGCATTTTATCGGGTGCACACATGACTGTCTTTCCACGCATCGTCGCGCTGATGAAGGAAAAGGAGATGAACGATGTGCTGCTCACCGGCGGCGGAATCATTCCTGACGACGATTTGAACAGGCTTAAGGAAATGGGCGTAGGACGCCTTTTCCCTCCCGGAACTCCCACTTCAGTCATTGCCGGGTACATCCAGGACTGGGTTCGCACGCACCGAAATTTTTAGCGCATGTATAAAACGCTCGTTACCGAAAATGACCAGGGAATTTTTGTCATCACTATCAATCGTCCCGAAAAGCTGAATGCGTTGAATCGCCAGGTGCTTACTGAGCTGGAGGCTGTTGTTGATGAAGTGTACAGTAATCCGGAAATAAAAAGCGCGATCATCACCGGCTCCGGCCAAAAAAGTTTTGTCGCGGGCGCCGATATTTCGGAGTTCACCGGGCTCGATCCCAAACAGGGTATGCAGCTCGCGAAACGCGGTCAACAAATTTTTGACAAAATCGAGAATTGCCCGAAGCCGATCATTGCGGCCGTGAACGGGTTCGCTCTCGGCGGCGGCTGCGAGCTTGCCCTTGCCTGCCATTTCATTTACTGCAGCGAAAATGCGAAGTTTGGTCAGCCTGAAGTGAACCTGGGCCTGATCCCCGGGTATGGCGCTACGCAGCGCCTAACGCAGTTGATAGGCCGCAACCGCGCAATGGAGCTTTTGATGAGCGGAAATATGATCTCCGCCAAAGAAGCCGAGCAATACGGCGTCGTGAACCACATCACTTCACAGGAGGAATTGCTTCCCAAATGCAAGGAAATTCTGCAGACAATTGGTTCCAAAGCACCTTTCGCCGTCGCGAAAGTCATCGAATCCGTCAATAATTTCGACCACAACCAGCCGGGGTACGACCTCGAAGTAAAACTTTTCGGGGAATGTTTCGCCACCTCCGACATGAAAGAAGGCACCTCGGCATTCCTGGAAAAACGAAAACCTAATTTTACGGGGCGCTGATCAGCGGAAAATTTCATCTATCCCGTTCGCCACCGGGTGAGCAGCGCGATAGCGATATCCGAGGAGCCGTGCGAGGGTTGCAGCAATTTGCTTTTGATAAATTTGCGTTGTCTCTTTCATTTCTCCGCCGGGCCGCACTCCCGGCCCCACAACAGCGAACCAAATCTCGTGAGAGTCGGCAATCTTGCTGTTGTGGCTGGTCCATTCTTCTTTCATACGATCACCACGTCCATGATCAACGGTGACGAACATCGCTGTGCGGTTCCTGTACTGCGGATCTGACTGCACAAAATTCCATAGCTGGCGCAGCCAGTCATCCACCTGTTTTGCTGCATTCAGATAGTCCCGGTACTGGCCGGCGTGCGCCCACTCGTCGGTTTCCCCGTATGCAATGTAAAGCACGCGTGGCCTGCGGGCACGGAGATGTTCGAAAGCCGCATAATGCGTGAACACGTCCAGGCATTCGTAATCGTGAAAAGGCCGGTAAGCTTCCCACTTGAGCCTGTTGATGAGCCGCTCCGCGGCGTTCGGCCTTGCGCCGCCCGCAGAATCGAAAGCTGCAACGACGGGAAAGCCGGCCCGCCGCTCGTTGAGGATGCGGTCGAAGGCGTCCCAAGCGGTGAACGCCGCAACCTTTCCGCGCAAAGAAGGCTGGCGATTCAAAAACTCCAGAACCGTCACATGCGGGTTTGCAGCAAAATCATTGCTGTTGATCGAGCTGTCTGCAAACCCGGTAAGCATCTCGCTGTAACCGGGATAGCTGAACCAATGCGGGTTGGCATTGTCGACCCGGTTGCCGTATTTTCGGTTTCCCCAGATCTGTCCTTTCTCCTTTACCACGCTCCAAAGAAACGGCATCAACAGCTCCCGCCGCCGGTCTAACTCAGGATGCCAGTATTTCTTGAAAATATAGGCGCTGTCCTGCTGGTTGAATTTTGGGTTGTTCGCGATCGCCGAATCCATTCCTCCAAATACTTCCTGCCACCGAAGACCGTCGAGCGTTACCAGTATCAGGTGCCCGGCTTTTTGCTGGGACAGCAATACCGTGGGCAAGAACACGAGCAGGATGAAAAAAGCTTTTTTCATGAAGCGGTATCCAATGATACAAAATTATTTTGCACTGGCTGCTGGCGCCGGACGGTGACCTACCTTTGCTTCAAACCGAAGCCCCATCATGGAATTCCGCATCGAGAAAGACACCCTGGGTGAGGTGAAAGTCCCCGCGAACGCGTACTACGGGGCGCAGACCCAGCGAAGCATTGAAAATTTCCGGATCGCACAAGACATCAACCGCATGCCGGCCGAGATCATCCGCGCCTTTGGTTACCTCAAAAAGGCAGCAGCCCTGACAAACTTCGAAGCCGGCGTGCTCCCGAAGAACAAGGCGGTGCTTATCGCCAGGGTATGCGACGAAATTCTCGCTGGTAAGCTGGATGAATACTTCCCGCTCGTGGTTTGGCAAACCGGGAGCGGTACCCAGAGCAACATGAATGTTAATGAAGTGATCGCTTACCGCGGCCATGTGCTTCGGGGGGGAAAGCTGAGCGACAAGGAAAAATTTCTTCACCCCAACGATGATGTGAACCGTTCGCAGTCGTCCAACGATACCTTTCCCACCGCGATGCACATCGCTGCCTACATGATGGTAGCGCGCACTACCATTCCGGGGATCAGGAAACTCCGGAATACACTGGCGCGGAAGAGCCGCCAGTATATGAAGGTGGTGAAGATCGGACGCACGCATTTCATGGACGCCACCCCGCTGACCCTGGGGCAGGAATTCAGCGGTTACGTATCGCAACTCGATCATGGGTTGCGTGCGATCGAAAACAGCCTCCCGCACCTGGCTGAGCTGGCCCTCGGCGGAACGGCTGTAGGAACCGGGATCAATACCCCTCCCGGCTACTCCGAAAAAGTAGCCAGAAAGATTGCAAAGCTTACGGGCCTTCCGTTCCGTTCGGCTCCCAATAAATTTGAAGCCCTGGCCGCACACGATGCGATCGTGGAAGCGCATGGCGCGCTGAAAACTGTTGCGGTGAGCCTGATGAAGATCGGGAACGACATCCGCATGCTGGCCTCAGGTCCCCGCAGCGGCATCGGCGAAATTTTCATCCCGGATAATGAACCGGGTTCCTCCATCATGCCGGGCAAGGTGAATCCCACGCAATGCGAAGCGCTCACGATGATCGCCGCGCAGGTGCTGGGAAACGACGTGGCGATCAACGTCGGCGGCGCCAGCGGTCATTTTGAGCTGAATGTCTTCAAGCCCATGATGATCTACAATTTCCTCCACAGCGCCCGGTTGCTCGGGGACGGATGTGTTTCGTTCAACGACAAATGCGCGGCGGGTATCCGGCCGATACAGGCAAATATTCGCAGGCACCTCGACAATTCATTGATGCTCGTCACCGCGCTCAACAACCGGATCGGCTATTACAAGGCCGCGGAGATCGCGCAAAAAGCGCACAAAGAGGGAACGACCCTGAAGGACATGGCCGTACGGCTCGGTTATCTGACCCCGGAAGAATTTGAGCTCTGGGTGAAGCCCGAAGACATGGTCGGCAGGCTGAAGTAGCGATGGGAGATTTCCCCGGATACAATAAGTAGTTCTACGTTTCGTTAATGATTCCCGCGCCCCGGGGTGGGAAATTTGAAATGGTTTTATTAGCTTAACGATCGAAATCCAGTTTCCTAAAAAACCAAAGATCCAGTCTATGAAAGGCAACGCACCACGAACCGTTTACTTTTCTGCCTACCCGCTAAAGGCGGTACAACAGCAGACGGAAAAAAATTCCAGCACCCAGACTCCTTATTTGCGCGCGATCCTATCCGATCGCCCGGCGACCGCACGCGTCCGCGTAATGCCAATGATAGATCCCTTCACGAGGGTGATCGACCGCTCCACGCCCCGCGTCGGCAAGCTGCCCGGCGACGTGGAACAGTCAGAGAAAGGCTGGTTTAACAATTACGAGTAACCCTGAGCCATAACTAAAGCAAGTGTCCCGTCTTCTGGCGGGACCTTGTGCTTTTGGGGAGTATTAAATGCGGAGGTGAAGGCGATGAGTAGTGAATAATGGTGATGAGTGGCGCGGGCCCATTTTCTCACACTGAGCTTGTCGAAGCGTGACCGGGAGTGAAAACGCCTCTGAGTTTTGACTTTCGAACATCGAACGTCGAAGAGTTAGCTGCACTTTAGCAACCCGTTAACGGATAAACTAGTTAACCAATTAACCAGACCTAACATCGAACGTTGAAGTTAGCCGCCCTTTACCGACTAGTCAACCAGTAAACCATTTAACCAGTAAACCAGCTGACTGACTAACCACCCAACACCTGCCACCCGGAATTGGAACAAACCAATAACCGCTAACCCATCACGAAACCTGAATCCTGTCGCTCACTTCCGCGCTTGTTTCTACGGTTGAAGGCGAAGACTCCTGTTCTCTTTTTTTGAAGAATCTTTTCTGGAAGATCAGCAATACGATTACCCCGATCGAGATCGAGGCGTCGGCGATATTGAAGATGGGGCTGAAAAATTCGAACTCGTTCCCGCCAATGATCGGGAGCCACTCCGGGAATTGCGATTTAATGATGGGAAAATAAAGCATGTCCACCACCCTGCCGTGCAGAAAACCTGCGTAGCCCTGTTCGGGAAACATACGGGCTACCTGCGAGTAAGAGCTTTCTTCAAAGACGAGCCCGTAAAACATGCTGTCGATCAGGTTGCCCAGCGCCCCGGCATAGATGAGGGCGGCACACACGATGAAGCCGGTACTGTAACGCTGCCGCACAATTTTTCCCAGGTACCAGGTACCGAAGATCACGGCGGCCAGACGAAAAAGGGTCAGGAACATCTTCCCCCAGTCGCCGCCGAACTCCCATCCCCAGGCCATTCCCCTGTTTTCGATGAAATAAAGCCGGAACCATGAAAGATTGGAAACGCCCGTATCGCCGAACGGAAAGGTGGTTTTTATCCAGATCTTCAGGGCCTGGTCGGCGACAATGATAAGGGCGATGATCAGGATGACGCTGCGCAGCTTCACTGGCTGAATTTGAATTGACAAATATAAGCGATTCGTGGGGGCGCATCGGTTAAATCACTCTTCGAAAAATACACGCTTCACGCGCTGCGACACGCCGGTCATGATCTCGTACGGAATCGTTCCCGCCCAGGCCGCGACCTGCTCGATCGGAAGCTCACGGCCAAACAGGATCACTTCATCTCCTTCCGTTACTCCGGCCACATTGGTCACATCCACCATGATCATATCCATGCAAACAGCCCCAATGGTTGGAACCAGCGAGCCGCGTACCCACAGTTTACCGCGCCCTTCGCCCAGCCGTCGCGGATAACCGTCAGCATAACCGATCCGGACCGTTGCAATTAGTGATTCGCGCTCCAGTTTTCCGCTGCGCCCATAGCTTACCGTATCCCCCGCTTTTAGCCGGCGCAGCTGCGCGATCGTAGAGCGCAGCGTTGCGACGGGTTGAAGCTTCAGCTTCCTGCTTCCCGCCGGATCAATTCCATAAAGCCCAATGCCGAGCCGGACCATGTCCAGCTGAAAGTCCGGGTGCCGTACGATCGCCGCGGAATTGGAAATGTGGCACAGGAAATCGTAACCGAGACCGGTGCGCAGCTGTTGCGCCGCTGATTCGAACGTGTCGAACTGCTGCTTTGTGAACCTGTCCTGTGCCGCGTCCTCACTTGCGGCGAAATGGGAAAAAACGGATTGTACCCGCATTCTGGATTTCGCAATGTATTCCCCGAGAACCTGGATGTCGGCGGGCGGAAACCCCAGCCGGTTCATGCCCGTTTCTATTTCAACATGCACCGGATAATCCTGCAAGCCTTCACCTTCCAGGAATTCATTGAAAGCCTTAAGTATTCCAAATGAGAAAAGCTCGGGCTCGAGCCTGAAGCTTACGATCGGCTCAAAGGAGCCCTGCTCGGGGTTCATCACCATAACCGGAGCGGTGATGCCCGATTTTCTGAGCTCCACACCTTCGTCGGCGTAAGCTACAGCCAAATAATCGACTTTATGGAACTGCAGGTAACCGGCGATCTCGGACCCGCCGCTGCCGTATGCAAAGGCCTTTACCATGGCCATTACCCGCGTGGAGTCGCGAAGGCAGGCCTGGTATTGCTTCAGATTATGCAGCATCGCGCCGAGATTTACTTCGAGTATGGTCTGGTGCAGCTTCTGCTCGAGCAGCGAAACGATCTCCTCGAAGCCGAAAATGCGCGCGCCTTTGACGAGAATGGTTTCGTCGCGGAATTGTGAGCTCCGGAATTTCCTGATGAAAGCAGCGGTCGAAGGATAAAGCTCCACGCTGATCCCCGATTCCTGTCGAAGTGCGTGCTCCCGGAGCTGCGACGAAATCTGTTCCCCGATGCCAATGAGGCGCGTAATGCCGTGACTCCGCACCGTGTTGAGGATTTTTTCATAAAGCTCACCGGGGGTGATGCCTGTCTGGAGAAAATCCGAGAGGATAACCGTCTTCTTTTGTCCGCCGGCCTGCTGCTCCAGAAACGCCAGCGCGATATCGAGGGAGTCGAGATCCGCGCTGTAGCTGTCGTTGATGAGGCTGCAATGGTTGATCGCTTTTTTCAGCTCCAGCCGCATGTTCACGGGAAAGAGTGCCGTCATTCCTTTTTCGATATCGACCTGGGGGATTCCCAATGCCAGGAGAGTGCACCAGCAGGTCACGGCGTTCTCTATCGACGCATCGTCTGTGAAGGGAATGCGGATCGAAACATCCCGGTTTTCGCAGTGAGCTCCGATTTGAATGTCTCCAGCGCCGCGCTGAATGGAAGTGACGCGAAGCCAGGCTTCCGATTCCCGGCTCCAGCTTCGAAATTGAATATCCGGATTTTCCGCTCCCTCGCGACAGGCTTTTTCAAAGTCCAGATTCAACCCGGCAAAATGATCCCTGCAGTATACAATCTGCCTGCACGCTGTGAACAGCCGGATTTTTTCCAACGCCTTCTCCTCCATCGAGGCAAATCCCTCCGCATGCGCTTCGCCAAGGTGCGTAAAGATTCCGAACTGCGGCCGGATCACGGGCTGAAGTCTTTCCATTTCCCCCCTACGGGAAATTCCGGCTTCGAAAATCCCAAGCTGGTGTTGGTTGCCGAATTGCCACACACTGAGCGGTACGCCCACCTGAGAGTTGTAGCTTTTGGGACTGCGAACGACCTGGTAACGCGTGTGTAAAAGCTGGAAAAGCCATTCCTTGACAATAGTTTTACCATTGCTGCCGGTGATACCTATCACCGGAACATCGAACCTCGAACGATGATGCGCTGCCAGCGCCTGCAGCGCGCCGATTGTATCGTGAACTTTCAGAAAATTGCCGTCGGGGAAACTTTCAGTATTGACATTTGCAGAGACGACGAAATTCCGAAAACCGCGTCGGTAAAGTTCGGGGAGAAAATGATGTCCGTCCCGGCGCACACCGGGAATGGCGAAGAATAAGCTCCCTGCCGGAGTGAAGGCGCGACGACTGTCAATTACCAGCTGTTCGATGCACTCGTCGGTGCTCAGGTGCGCCTCCGCAGAGATGATACGGGCAATATCCGATAGCGAATATTCCAACACCAAAAGTTTAATAAATATCCCGCGGTTCCGCGGGGGCGTCCGGCGGCTCCCCTTTCTTCTTCATGAAGATCGAATAAAAGATGGAACCGGACAGGCAGATGAGGATCACCGACAGTGAAATGATCACCTGCACGGTCTTGCTCGGGATCCATTTGTTGATCAGGTCCTGTCCGAGCATTTTCAGACCGATAAAGGCCAACACGATCGCGATTCCCTGCTGGAGGTAATCGAACTTGCTCACCGCCCCGCGTAACAGAAAGAAAAGGGAACGAAGACCGAGGACGGCGAAAATATTGGATGTGTAAATTACCAGCCTCGCAACCTCCTTGCGCCCTTCGGAGTTGTCTACGATACCCATCACGGCCGGGATTGAATCGAGGGCGAACACGAGGTCAATGAAGGCAAGCATAACGATCACCATGAAGAGCACGGTGTATTTCCTGCGGCCGTTCTCGCGCACCACAAACTTCCCGTCCCCGTCGTGCGGAACCATCGGCAGGATACGCCGCATGAACCGGTACACTTTCGTGTCGTGGGGATCGAATTCCTCGTCGTCGTTCGCAGTGAACATTTTGTAGCCCGTGTAGACCAGGAATACGCCGAAGAGATACAGGATCCAGTGGAATTTTTCCACAAGCACCACGCCGGCCGTAATGAAAATGATCCGGAAGACGACTGCCATCAGGATACCGATGAGCAGCACCCGGCCGTAATGCTTTTCCTTTACAGCGAAAGACGAAAAAATAATAATAAAAACAAAAATGTTGTCAATGCTCAGGCTCCATTCCATCAGGTAGGCGCTGAGGTATTCCAGGCCGGCCTGCTGGTCGTTCTGCACCCAGACGTAAACAAAAAAGGCGAGCGCCAGCCCGACCCAGAAAAAAGTTTGAAACAACGCCTGCCGGATGCTCACCGTTTTTCCCTTCTTGCTCAGCAGCCCGAGGTCGAATACGAGCGCGAGCACCAGCACCGCACCAAAAACCAAATAAGTGATCAGATCCGAAGCCATCCAGCCAGTTTAAAATCGACAAAGATAAACAAGCAGGGTCGCATTCTAGGAAGCAAAACGACGCCTGCGCAGTTGCTGGTAACCGAATCCTGCAAGGACCACCAGCGCTACCGGCACGGCAATATTGAGGAGCTGCCAACGCGTCCTTTGCTCGCTGACCCGGCGGCTGTTCAGCAGGCGGAGTACGATTTCCTTGTTGCGGGTTTCGATTATTGCGGAGTTGCTCAGCAGGTATTCGACGCAACTCAGAAGAAATTCCCGGTTGGCGACCGGCACGAAGAATCTTCCTGCCTCGGTCTGGTTCTCATATTCGCGGTAAGTATAGCGGTTCCAGCCCATGGGCAGAGGTCCCTGCGGCGTGAGATCGTTCAGCACCATGTCGCCATCGGCCACTACGATCATCTTGTTTTCCGGCGAGGCGTTGCGAAATTCCATGCCTCTTTGCCCGAGGGTATCCCGCTGTGCCTGCGACACCCGGTTCCTGTAAAGGGAAGTAAAGATGCCTTCGAGAAGCATGCCTGCGGGAATTGCGCTGGTTTTAAATTTTTCATCCTCCGGTGCATTGCGGTTCTCATTTAGACTGATCAGCGCCGGCGTACTGATGATGCGCGAATTGGGTGATGAAGAGAGGATCACATATTTTTTTACACCGGACACCTGGATGCTGTCTACCGAGTTCACGAATCTACCGGCAACATAACCCATATTGCGGTTCACCAGGCGGTTTCCGCCAGTCGCGAAAAGCGGGAAGTAGTTCCAGCGCAGAAACTCGAACTGCGGATTTTCCAACGTTCCCCCGACCACCAGCGGGATCAGGTCGCATTGCAGATCCATGACAAGGTCGGTGTTGATGCGTACGCCGTACCGGAACAGCAGATCCGTGAGGTTAAGATTCCGGTCGAACGCGATCGTTTCGGGCTTGAAACTGAGACTGTCCTGCTCGGCAAATAGATTATCAACAAAAAAAAGCAGCTTACCCCCGCCCATCACGTACTGGTCGAGCTTGAGCTTCTGGTCTTCCGTGAATGGCTCGGAAGGCTTTACCACCATGAGCACATCCAGTTCCCGGGGCACTGCGGGTTGTTCGCGCAGGTTGAATATCCCAAAATCATAGTCCTGGCTCAGCGTCTGCACAAGATCCCAGGTGCGTTCGTCGACGGGCTCTCCATTTCCAACAGCATAGCCGATGCGCGACCGTTTTTCACGTACCAACCGGTCGATAGACTTAACGAACTGGTATTCCATCACCGCTTCGGCGCTGTTGATCTCCTCCTGTGAAATGCGGTTGCTCGCTCCCGGGTAAAGGCTCACGAGTGCCTGCCGTCCTTGGTAGCTAAGCAGCGCTACGGGAAAAATGATATTCGAACTTTCTCCCTCTTTCCGCTGAACCGTAAGATTGATAGGCACTGCGCCGAGCGCGCGGAGCGTGTCTGCGTAAGGAGCACCTGTACCGGGCATCTCGTCGAGCGGGGAGATGAAGCGAAAGCTGATACGGCCGGGGTTTTGCTCCCGCAGCAGGCGAAGGAAATCCTGCGTGCTGCCTGCCAGCTTGCGGAAGCCGGAGGGAAATTCTCCTTTCAGGAAAACGTCAATCTGCAGCTCCTCCCGGAGCGAGCGCGCCAGCTCGCGCGTGGTCCTGCTCAGGGTATATCTTTTTTCGCCGGTAAGGTCAATGCGCGCCGCCGGCAGGAAGGCGACCAACAGGTTAATTGCGAACAACAGAAACAGCAGCAGCAACCAGCCGTATTTTGTCCTGAATGTTCTTATCACTTGGTTAAGTTTCTTACGGTGATCAGAAAAAAGAGGGCGATCACCGAGAGGAAATAAACGATATTTCTCAGGTCGATGAGGCCGCGGCTGATGCTGCGGTAATGGAAATCGATGCCCAGCATTTCCACGTAATAGTCCGGACCATTAGCCAGGGCGGGGAGCCGGCTGATGGCTGCGAAGCCGTAATAAAATAAGGCGCACGCGAGAAGGCTTGCTATGAACGCGATCACCGCATTGCTGGTGAAGCTGCTGGCCGATACACCGACAGCAGTGAACACCGCTGCGAGAAACAGCAATCCGATGTACGAGCCGATCGTCGCACCCATGTCGAGTCCTTCCTGGTCAGCCAGCGCCTGTATCGAAAAAATGTAAATGGTGGTGGGAAGGAGAGCGATGATCGCCACGAGCAGGCTGCCCGAATATTTCCCGCCGACGATCTGCCATCCGCTGAGGGGACTGGTGCGCAGCAGCTCGAAGGTGCCGGTACGCAGTTCATCCGAGATACTGCGCATCGTGATAGCAGGGATCAGCAGCAGCAGCACCCAGGGAGCCAGCTGAAAAAAACGATCCAGGCTGGCATATCCAAAATCGAGAATGTTGTTTTCAAACACAAACAACATGAGTCCGTTCACCAGGAGAAAAACGATGATCGCGATGTAGCCGGTAAGGCTGCTGAAAAATTGACGCAGTTCCTTCTTACAGACGGACCACATAGAATGCAAAATAAGGAATTAGGGGCGCGCGGCAGGCTGATGTGCATGCGGTCTGTCTCAGACGGCAAAGCTTTCCCCGCAGCCGCATGTGCGACTCGCATTGGGGTTGCTGAAATAAAAGCCTTTTCCGTTGAGCCCGTCACTGAAATCGAGAGTAGTGTTAACCAGGTAAAGAAAACTTTTGAGGTCGGTTACCACGCGGATCCCGTTGTCCTCAAACACCTGGTCCATGGGCTTTTGTTCGTTGTCGAAATCGAGCTTATAGCTCAGCCCCGAGCAGCCGCCGCCCACAACTCCGACCCGCAGGAAATACGAGGGGTCATTGGCGATGCCTGCTTCCTCCATCAACTGCAGGACCTTCGCCTTAGCCTTATCGCTGATAAAGATTCCGTTTTCAGTGGCTACCATAAGAACGATTAATGAACGACGCTCTCTTCAAATTTCAGTTCGGGCAGGCCGTTCTTTTTCCGGTAATCGTTGATCGCCGCCTTGATCGCGTCCTCAGCAAGCACCGAGCAGTGGATCTTCACGGGCGGGAGGTTCAGCTCTTCCACGATCTCCATGTTGTCGATCTTCACCGCTTCGTCCACCGTCCTGCCTTTCAGCCACTCGGTAGCCAGCGAAGAGGATGCGATCGCTGATCCGCAGCCGAAAGTTTTGAACTTGGCATCGCGGATCACTCCCGTTTCGTCCACTTCGATCTGGAGGCGCATTACGTCCCCGCACTCCGGTGCCCCGACGAGGCCTGTCCCGACGTTCTTCTTATTCTTATCCAGTGTCCCTACATTTTTCGGGTTCTGGTAGTGGTCGATCACTTTTTCTGAATATGCCATTTTAGAGAAGTTTAGGGTTTAGTGTTTAGGGTTTAGCGTTTTTGACTCCTGCCTCCGAACTCTGACTCCCGACTCAATGGTGCGCCCATTCAATCGTGTCCAGATCAATTCCTTCCTTATACATTTCCCAGAGCGGACTCATCTCACGAAGCTTGTTCACCGTGGTCGTAACCTGCCGGATCGTATAATCAATCTGATCTTCCGTGGTGAACCGGCCCAGACCAAAACGAAGCGAACTATGTGCCAGATCATCTCCCAGCCCCAATGCCTTTAATACGTAAGAAGGCTCGAGTGAAGCGGATGTGCAGGCGGAACCGGAAGAGACCGCAATTTCCTTGTTAAAGCCCATCATCAGCCCTTCGCCTTCCACGTATTTGAAGGAAATGTTCGTTACGTGTGGCAGCCGGTGTTCACGGCTCCCGTTGACGTAGGCTTCCTCCAGTTTCAGGAGCGCATTCTCCAGTTTGTCGCGCAACGCGCTCAGGCGCTTCGACTCGGATTCCATTTCCTGCATGCAAAGTTCGCAGGCTTTGCCAAATCCCACAATGCCCGGCACGTTGAGCGTACCGCTCCGCATCCCCCGCTCGTGTCCACCGCCGTCCATCTGGGCAGTGACCTTGACTCTCGGATTCTTGCGGCGAACGTATAAAGCACCCGTGCCTTTGGGACCATACATTTTGTGAGCTGTCATCGCCAGCAGGTCAATGCCGTCGCGATTCACGTCCACAGGTATTTTACCTACAGCCTGCGTGGCGTCGGTAAATACCAGCACTCCTCTTTTCCGCGCGATCGCGCTGATCTCGCGAATGGGCATCACGGTCCCGATCTCGTTGTTGGCATACATGAGCGCCACCAGGATGGTGTTGGGCCTGATGGCCGCTTCCACTTCAGCCGGATCAATGAGGCCTTCCCTGTTTACTTTCAGGTAAGTGACCTCGGCTCCTTCTTTTTCGAGGTGCTTGCACGTGTCGAGCACGGCCTTGTGCTCGATATTGCAGGTGATGATGTGGTTGCCTTTGCTGGCGTACATTTCGAATACGCCTTTTAAAGCCAGGTTATCCGCCTCGGTGGCGCCCGAAGTGAAAATGACTTCTTTGGGATCCGCACCGATCAGTTGCGCAACCTGCTCCCGCGATTTCTCCACCGCTTCCTCCGCCTGCCAGCCAAAAGGATGGTTGCGACTGGCCGCATTCCCGAAATTGTTGGTGAAATACGGAATCATCGCTTCCAAGACACGCGGATCGCAGGGGGTGGTGGCGTTGTGATCTAAATAGATTGGAAAATTCAGCATATCTTGACAGAGACCTGGATTTGTTTATTAAACGCAAAATTAGCTCAAAAGGTTCTATCTGAAAGGTTTAATTTGGACGCTTGGCCAATTTTACCAATTTCGCAAGGGGTAAAAATCCGCCCCTGAAACTGACAGTCTTATGCTGAAAGTTGAGCACATCGGTGTCGCCGTAAAAAGCCTGCAAACTTCCATTCCCCTCTTCGAACGGCTCCTGGGTGCCTCCTGCTACAAAACAGAAACTGTGGAAAGCGAGCAGGTGAACACTGCGTTCTTCCGGAAAGGCGAAACGAAGGTGGAACTGCTGGAAAGCACCGCAGACAACGGAATTATTGCACGCTTCATTGAAAAAAAAGGAGAAGGCCTGCATCACGTGGCTTTTGAAGTCACCGACATCCGGAGCGAGATGGAGCGGCTGCGGAACGAAGGATTTACTTTGCTCAGCGAGGAACCGAAGCGCGGTGCCGATGACAAGCTCGTCTGCTTCCTGCACCCCCGTGACACGCACGGCGTGCTCGTGGAGATCTGCCAGTCGTTGCACTAGAACACCATCTCAAAAGTCCTTTGAATGGATATTCAACATTTTTGTATGACTTTTCAAAGAAAAAAGCCGGAATGTTCCGATTTGGAAAGGCCCAAATCCGATGTTTGAGATAAGTTCCACTCACTGGTATTTCTTATCCAGCCTGTCGATCTCCTTTTGCATTTCGTTTTCCTTCAGTTGCATGTTATTCCGCCGTGCAAAGTTGAGTTGCGCGTCATGAAACGCTTTGTCGAATTTTTCTTCTGTACGTTCGATCTCCTGCACAATGCGTTCCATTTCCTCCATTCCTTCTGCGGTGAACGATCCGCCTTCACGGCGGATGGCAATGATCCGCTTGTATTCGTTTCCGAATATCCGCCGGTAAAATTCAAACGTCCGGACGGCCGCATTCCGCAACGCGGAATCTCCGCGATACGCAGGCATGGCATGTATCTCCGAGATGATGCGGTCCAGCTGCAGCACGTACCCATCCAGCATTTTGTCCGCCGAGTCAAGGTCGCGCTCGGACACCGCCACAAAGTCCAGCACCTGCTGCATCACGGTGGACTGACGGCTGACGATGTAATCGTTGTATTCGCTGGCGGACCGGTAGACCACACCGTTTTTTCCACGCACAGGCTGGGTGCAATTCTGTATCAGGCCCGCCATGCAGGCAAGAATCGCGATGAATGTTATGCTGCGGAATAGATGCATTGCCTTGCCGCTTATTCGCCCGCCAGCTGGTCGGAGTTGAGCAGACCGAGCTTCTCCACGGCGATCTGTGCCGCGATCTGTGAAGCATCTTTCTTGTTAAAAGCCTTTCCCTGGGCGATGCTGCGACCGTCAACTACGGCCGCAACGGTGAACAGCCGTCTTCCGTTCTCAATTTTTTCGTCAAGCGTTTCGAATTCGAGGACCTTTCCATTCTTGTTCGCCCAGCCGTAGAGCTTGTTCTTATGGTTGATCTCGAGATTTTCCAGATCATCCATGAACATATGCGGCAGGATGATGGATTCAAGCACCCACTTTGCGGCTTTCTTGTATCCCTGGTCGAGGTAGATCGCGCCCACCAGCGCTTCGAGGGTATTCCCAAAAATCTGGCTGACCTTTAAAGAGCTGTCCATCTTATTGTAAAGCGTCACTTTTTTCAGACCCATGCGGATTGCAATCTCGTTGAGTTGCTGGCGGTTCACCATTTTACTCCGCATTTCTGTCAAAAATCCCTCCTCCCGGTAGGGATAGCGCTTGAACAGGTAATCGGCGATCAGGGCGCTGAGAACGGCGTCGCCGAGGTACTCGAGCCGCTCATTGTTTTCGTGCGCGCCGTCGCGTACCGAACGGTGTGTCAGGGCGGTTTTGTAGAGTGACAGATTGCCGGGCTTGAAACCCAGGATGTTTCTCAGCTCTTTTTTGAATCCCTGCCCGGAATGTTTGTTAAAGAAGTTCCAGAAAAAATCCACGGCGATTAAACTACGAAAAAAACAGGAAAGGGGGTTTGCCCTCAGCCCTCGTATTTTCTGAAGATGACGCAGGCGTTGTGACCGCCAAACCCGAAGGTATTGCTCAGGGCCGCACGCACAGGCCGCTTCTCCGCCTGGTTGAAGGTGAAATTCAGCCCGGGCTCCAGCTCCGGATCGTCGGTAAAATGATTGATCGTCGGCGGCACCGTATCGTGCACTATGGCCAGTACACTCGCGATCGCTTCGATAACTCCTGCCGCGCCGAGGCAGTGGCCTGTCATGGACTTGGTAGAGCTGATGTTGAGCTTGTATGCGTGTTCCCCGAAAACCTGAACGATGGCTTTAACTTCGGCGCCATCGCCGATCGGAGTGGAAGTGCCGTGCGTGTTTATGTAGTCGACTTCTTCCGGTTTCATGTTCGCGTCATCGAGTGCGTTGAGCATGACGTTTCGTGCCCCGAGACCATCGGGATGCGGAGCCGTGATGTGGTAAGCGTCTGCCGATGCGCCGCAACCAGCGAGCTCGCAGTAGATGTGCGCGCCGCGGGCGAGCGCGTGTTCCAGCTCTTCGAGTACGATGATGCCGGAACCTTCGCCCATGACAAACCCGTCGCGGTCCTTATCGTAGGGGCGGCTCGCGGATTTCGGGTCGTCGTTGCGTTCGCTGAGCGCCTTCATCGCATTGAAACCACCCACTCCTGCCTCGCTGATCACCGCTTCGCTGCCACCCGTCAGGATGACGTTTGCTTTGCCCAGCCGGATCAGGTTGAATGCTTCCATGATCGCGTTGGTGCTGCTCGCACAGGCGCTCACCACGGCGAAATTGGGTCCGCGCAGGTTGTGCCGCATGCTGATCTGCCCGGCGGCAATATCAAGGATCATTTTTGGAATGAAGAAAGGGTTGAAGCGGGGTGTACCGTCTCCACGTGCAAAATCGGAAACTTCATTTTGGAAAGTGGTCAGTCCCCCGATGCCACTGGCGAAAACAACTCCCACACGCTCGGTGTTCAGCTTCTCCTGATCGAAACCTGCGTCATGCATCGCCTGGTCGCTCACAATCAGCGCAAACTGTGTAAAGCGGTCTATCTTTCTTGCATCTTTCTTGTCGAGAAACTGGGTGGGCTCAAAGCCTTTGACCTCACAGGCGAATTTTGTCTTAAACCTGCTTGCATCGAACAGCGTGATGAAGTCTGCGCCGGAGATGCCGTTCACCAGGTTCGACCAGTAGTCGGCGATGTTGTTGCCCAGTGGAGTGATTCCGCCCAGGCCCGTCACAACCACACGTTTCAGCTGCATATATCCGAAATGTACAAGTTTTGTCCGAGAAACAGGTTCTCCCCGCGTCAGCCGGGGTAAAGATAAAAACCGCCTTCGCAAGATGGGAAGGCGGAATAATATTCAGAGGTCGGTAATGCCAGACATTGCCCGCATCACTTGGCGTGCTCTTCGAGGTACGCGATGGCCTGGCCAACCGTAGTAATGGTCTCGGCCTGCTCGTCCGGGATGGAAATATTGAACTCTTTTTCGAATTCCATGATCAGCTCCACCGTATCCAGCGAATCGGCGCCCAAATCATTTGTGAAAGAAGCTTCGTTTGTGACTTCCGCTTCGTCAACACCTAATTTGTCAACGATGATCTTTTTTACTCTTGATGCAATGTCTGACATGTCTGATAAGTTTAGTTAATGGGTGCAAAAATATACTTTTTGAATCAATCGCCATGGAGGAGAGATTTTTTTGACAGGCGCATGCAAGCAGTTGAAAAAGAGAAACTAATTCCGCTTTATCCGGGTCTTCGTTGGCAGTATTGCAAGTTCTTTGTAATTTGAAAACCACACCAATCACCGGCGGTAATGGCTCTGAAACAAATTGATCATGGCACCAGGGAATACGAACAAATGGTCAGGCTTCGGGACGAGATCCTGAGGAAACCGCTGGGCCTGAGCTTTTCACCCGACGAACTCGAGCAGGAAAAAAACAATATGCTGATCGGCGCATTCGAGGACGACATTATGCTCGGGTGCTGCATGCTCGTGGAGGAAAAGCCCGACACCGTTCGCCTGCGACAAATGGCCGTGCTGAACGATCTGCAGGGAAAAGGCATTGGCCGCGCGCTGATGAATTTCGCCGAAAACCTGGCGCGTGACCGCGGCTACAGGATCATGAGCATGCATGCCCGGAAAAACGTAGTGGGTTTTTATGAAAAAATGGGCTACAGGGTCACCAGCGATGAATTCACCGAAGTGACGCTTCCGCACTATGTAATGCAGAAAAAACTCTGAACGCTACTTTCCCGGAACCTTCAAGCGGAGCAACGAACGCAATTCGCCCACTTCCTCCTCGCTGGTACAGCCGCTTTTAGGCACCAGGAAGAAAGACCTGTTGTCAAAGTAGAGATGAAAAAAATGCGGCGTCTCCACGATTTTCTTCAGAGCCTTCCAGGGCCAGGCCTTCGATCCTTTTTCATGAATGAGTCTAAACCCTTCGGCTCCAAACTCCATACTGAATTCATGGCGGAAAGTAATCGCGCGCCGGTATACCAGACCGGGCAGGAGAAACCAGAAGCTGATCATAAGAACTATCCATAGAAACGATCCGACAAGGAAAGCAAGCGGCGTGATTCTTCCAGCAGCATAAAGAAGGATCGCCGCAAGCGCGAATACATTCACCAGGATGAGCATCGCCCGGATTTCGGGACGGCTGATGAAATGAAAGCGCAGCGCCTGCAGCACTTTCCGTTTTTCATATCCGAATTGAATCCTCATTAGTTGGCCGGTACTTTCAATTCTTTTTCCGATACTGACCATTCACCGAGTTGTTCGCCTTTAATTCCGAAAAATCGAACAGTGAGCCTGCGTTCTCCACGCGGGCCTGAGAATGAAAATTTCGCGTAGTTCTGCTTCTCGGGAATCCCGAGCACGCGGTAGGGATTTTCTTTTTCGGGCCCCCCAAAACTGTGGGTGCTTGAGGTGAGCGGCGACACGGTGATGTCGAAAAGAGGATAGTTTCCCGGCCGGTTTACGCGAATGATCTCGCTGTGGTGCCGGTCGCCCGTGAGGAAAACCACCCCGCTGATGCGATTGGTTTCGAGAAAGCTCATCAGCTCCTGGTACTCCACCGAAAAAGCGCGAAGGCGGTCGTAGGGCGACACCGGGTTCAGCACCTGGCTCCCGACGACAATGATTTTGAACGGAGCATTGCTGTAGAGAAGAGAATTCTTCAGCCACTGCAACTGTTGCCTGCCGAACATCGTTTTCCCGGGATTCGGCCGGCCGTCGACTGAATCTTTTTCACGATCGGGGCTGCGCCACCAGCGGCCGTCGGTAAGAAACAGATCCACGTCACCCCAGCTCATCATAGTGTAAACTCCCTGCCCGTTCTCCCCGTAGGAAGGGTTGCACCAGTAGCTCTGCCAAATCCGGCGGCTCACGTCTTTTAGAACATAATTGGAACCGATATTATTGGGACCGTAATCGTGGTCATCCCAGATCGCCACCTGGGGCATTGCTTTCAGGAAATTGCGAAGCACCGGTACCGACCGGTCACGGTGGGCACGGTACCAAAGTCCCCATTCGCTGAAGAAATCCACTTCGCGGGTGTACCACGCGTCACCCAGCCAGAGCATGAAAGCGGCCTGTTCGCGAGCCATCGTTTCGAAGATGGAAGAATCCTTCCCGTATGAAGCGCCGGGACGGTCAAATACGGGTTCATTGAAATAAGAGCAGGACCCTGTCAGAAAGCTGAAATCGGGAGCGGGCTTTCTCCATTGCCAAAGATCTTTTGTCGTGAACTGACCCCGCGCGAACGCCGGCAGGCCATTGATCCGGATGCGGTATTCGTAAGTGGTATTGAAATGCAGCCCGCCGATAGTGAAGCAGATCGGGTTGAATTCCTTTCCCAGCTCGCCGCGGTAATGGATGGTGTGAACCGGTCGTTCGCCCTTTTTGTTGTACTCCAGCGAAAGGCTTTTTACTTCCCGGGATACTTCCACCCAGACCTTTGCGTCTCTCAGTTCAACGGGTCCCAGCATCGGGCCGGAAACAATGCGTGGCTGCGCGACGATTGGGCAGCAAAAAAGCGCGGATAAAACCAGCGCAAAAGCGCTTCTCATTTTTCCAAAAGGTTTGCCCGCAAGGTAAATGAAAATGGTGCAGAAATTAAAAAGCCGCCCGGCTTGGCAGGACGGCTTTTTCAACTCTTATGCGCTCTCATCGAGCGAGACGGAGCAACGCAGCAACTTGTTCGTAGGTCATGGCCCTCAGCTCAGTTTCGGTGTAAACCCGTCCATTAATCTCAACAATTTTTTCCAATGAACGGCCTCCTGCTACCCCACCGGGGATTAAAACGTAGCGCCATTGGTTTGGAGATCCGAATGTGCCCGGATCACCCGTGCCGCTGTTGTTGAAAAACCTGAGCGTGATTGTCCCGACCGAGTTAATATTTTGCAAGTGCTGAACACCGCCCGAGCCCGCAATTGATTCCACGATGGGAAGTGGGTATGCAGTATTGCTCACGCCGGCAAATTTGATATAAACGATAACGACTCCCTGATCCAGCATTGTCTGCGTCAACCCTGGCGCCGGGATCGGATACCGTCTTTGTTGAATTCCAAAAATCGTTTGAAGTGCCGACCAGTTGGCAATATTGAAATCAGTCCACTGCGAATAAATTACATTGGCCGTCCCGGGAGGTCCCTGGGGGCCGGTCGGTCCGGCAGGTCCGGTCGGTCCAGCGGGCCCGGTCGAACCAGGGGCACCCGGAGTTCCGGGAGGGCCTTGTGGTCCTTGTGCGCCTACGGGGCCTTCGGGTCCTTCCTTAGTGCAGTTGACGACTATGAATGAAATAGCTACGAGCAACAGGGAAAGTAGTGGAAGCTTTCTCATAATAGTTAATTTGGCTGTGATTGGTTTCGGTTTTAAAAGTAAGGAATTTCACTTTATTCCGCACCAGCATTTAAAATTATAGGAAAAAAAATAAATCGTTGTGGATAACGGCAAAAAATAATCCTTCCCCGCGTACTGCCGTCCTATATTTGTTTTTCACCCAGACCGAGCTTATGAAAAAACAGTTTCTGTTGTTTTTGATGTTCACCGCGCTCACCGGCCGGGCGCAGTTCAGCAAGGGTATGCGCATGGCCGGGTCCTCCATCGGAAGCATCGTGTATAACCGCGGCTCCGCCGATATCGAGGTCTCGCAGATCGGCACCAACCAATCCAGCACACGCCAGTATGATATTAATCTCTCTCCCGCGCTGGGCTGGTTTCTTTCCACCGACCAGGTGCTGGGAGTTTCGCTCATGGTGAATCCGGAAGGGATCAACACGAGCTTTCAGCAAAATGGTTCCACCTACCAGCGGGATAAAAACAACAGCTTCAACGTGGGTGTGGGCGGCTTTTTCCGCCATTATTTTTCTTCCGGGAAAACGCTGCTGCCATTCGCGCACGCGGCAGTATCCGGGGGAATCAGCAATTTGAAAACAGAAGGTTTTTTTTATGGGGGTTCAGGCCCTGCTGCTTATAAAGACAGCTATGAAGGCAGCTCCAATGGCGGCTTCTTCGGGAATGCGAGCCTCCAGCTCGGCGTCACAAAAATGGTGGGCGCGGTCACAGGAATTGACTTTTCAATTGGCTATAATTATTCCCACACCGGGCACACGTTCACCCGAACGACGTTTCATGATATCGGCAACGATGGAACCATCGAGGAACGAAGGGAGAATGAAACCACCACAAAATTCAACAACCATGGGTTCCAGGTTGCCGTAGGGTTCCAGGTTTTCCTTCCCGCCGGAAAGAAATAACGCCTTATTTGTTCATCATTTGCTTGGCCTCGATACTGAGCGTGGCATGGGGAACCGCGCGCAGGCGCGCCTTGTCGATGAGTTTCCCGGTAACGCGGCAGATGCCATAGGTTTTGTTTTCGATGCGCATCATCGCCTTCTCGAGGTGATCAATGAAAGTGATCTGGCGGCTGGCCATCTGGCTGAGCTGCTCCCGCTCCATGCTGACGCTGCCGTCTTCCATGGTCATGTAGCGCGCCTCATCCATATCGCCGCCCTCATCCTTCCGGGTGATCAAACCCTGCAGGTAGCTCAATTCTTTTTTCGCAGCATCCAGCTTCCTTTGAATGATCTCCCTGAATTCGGCGAGGTCGGCATCGGAATAACGCATAGTGGGCCCGGTGTGCTGGTAGGCTGTCGGGGTGTCGAGCACGGATTTGGTGAACTCGGGCTCGTATTTCACCGATGACTTGGTCGTAGTCTTCGGGATTACGATTTTCGTCGGCTTCGGAGGTTCTTTTTTCACCACCGGTCGTGCTTTCGGTTTAATCGAAACGAGCGACTTGGGATCAACGGATCCCGGCTTCTTCGGGGCCGGTACTTCAGGTTTGGAGACTGGTTTTGCCGCCTTGACGGGCTTACTCGGTTTCTGCACAGGTTTCTTTGCCACTGGTTTTTTTGTTTTCTGGGTTGAGTTTTTCTTTATCGGTTTGGCGGCTGGTCTTGAAACTTTTTTCGGAGCAGGGCGGCTTGCTTTTTTCCTGGCGGGCCTCGCAGGCCGTGCTGTTTTCCGCGCCGGTCGTGCCGGTTTGCGGACTGGTTTCTTAGTTTTGGTGGAGCGGGCTTGTTTTTTGGTTGCCATTGGTTACCCTTTTTTTGAAACAATCACTTTCAGTGATACGTCATTCACTTCGATCTCAGTACCTCCTTGAATATCAGGCAATATTTCCAGTCTGTCCGCCAGAATTTCGGCGCAAATATAGGCATTAAACTGAGCCAGCGAATTCCTCAAGCCATTGGGGGCAGCCACCTTCACTTCGATGCGGTCAGTGAGCTCAAATCCACTCTCCTTGCGGATCTTCTGGATACGATTCACGAACTCGCGGGCGTTCCCTTCAGCCTCCAGTTCGGGGGTAACCGTGATGTCCAGGGCCACGGTCAGATCGCCTTTGTTGGCAACCGTCCAGCCCGGGATGTCCTCACTGCTGATCTCGACTTCGGAAAGCTGTAATATTACGGGTTCGCCATCAATTGACAAATTATAAAATCCCTCCCGTTCGAAGCGCGCGATCTCTTCCTGACCGAATTGTGCGAGCGCGGCCGTCACAGCTTTCATGCGGGGTCCAAGCTTTTTTCCCAGCGCGCTGAAATTCGGCCTGATCTTCTTTTTTATGAACGTGTTGTCTGGATCCAGATATTCAATCCCTTTCACGTTCACTTCCGCCCGTATCAGGTCTTCCACTTTTTCGAACTGTTCGCGCACCCGGTCGCCCAGCACGGGGATCAGCACTTTTTGCAGCGGCTGTCTCACTTTGATGTTTACTTTCTTTCGCAACGATAGCACCAGCGAAGACGCATCCTGCGCAAGCTTCATTCTTTCCTCGAGGTCGGGATCTACAATCGATTCATCCGGTACGGGGTAATCCAGGTGATGCACGGAAGCGGCGTCAAATCGCACAGTAACGGCATTCAGGTTGCGGAAGATCGCGTCACTGAAAAAAGGTGAAATCGGCGCGATCAGGCGCGTCACAGTTTCGAGGCACTCATAAAGCGTTTGATAAGCGCAGAGCTTGTCGCGTTCGTACTCGCCTTTCCAAAACCGGCGACGGCAGAGCCGCACGTACCAGTTGCTCAGCTGCTCGTCTACGAAATCCTCGACAAGGCGTCCCGCCTGCGTGGGCTCATAGTCTTCCATATGCAGCTGTACTTGCCGAACCAGCGTGTTCAAAGCAGACAAAACCCACCGGTCAATTTCGGGACGCTGCTTCACCGGAATGTACGCTTCGCGAAATGCAAATCCGTCCACGTTCGCGTACAGCGCGAAAAACTGGTAGGTGTTGTACAACGTACCAAAGAATTTTCGCTGCACCTCACGAATGCCTTCCAGGTCGAATTTCATATTTTCCCAGGGAGAGGCGTTCGTCACCAGGTACCAGCGCGTGGCATCCGCTCCGAACTGGTCAATGGTCCGGAAAGGATCTACAACATTCCCAAGGCGTTTGCTCATCTTGTTCCCGTTCCTGTCCAGCACCAGTCCGTTGGAAATGCAGGTTCGGTAGGCGACCGAATCGAATACCAGCACCGCAATGGCGTGGAGCGTATAAAACCACCCACGGGTCTGGTCCACTCCTTCAGCGATGAAATCGGCGGGGAAAGACCGCTCGAATTCCTCGCGATTCTCGAACGGGAAGTGCCATTGCGCGTAAGGCATTGCTCCGCTATCGAACCAGACATCAATCAGGTCGGGCACGCGTTTCATCGGTTTTCCGGAATCGCTCACCAGCACAATCTCGTCCACATAAGGCTTGTGCAAATCCAGGATTCCTCCGTGCAAATAATTCTGGTTCACTTCCGGCCCCAGCACCTCGTTGGCTTTCCGGATCCGTTCATTCAGTTCGTCAATAGAACCGATGCAAATCTCCTCGCTGCCATCTTCGGTCTTCCAGACCGGAAGCGGCGTTCCCCAGAAGCGGCTGCGGCTCAGGTTCCAGTCGACCATATTCTCAAGCCAGTTTCCAAATCTTCCTTCGCCGGTGGACCTGGGCTTCCAGCGTATCGTGCGGTTCAGCTCGATCATCCGGTCTTTCAGCGCGGTGGTGCGGATGAACCAGGCATCAAGCGGATAATACAGCACCGGCTTGTCGGTGCGCCAGCAATGCGGGTAACTGTGTTCGTATTTCTCGACGCGAAAAGCCCGATTCTCCTTTTTCAGCTTCACCGCGATGTCGACATTTACGTCGGCATAATCCTTTGCGTCACGATAGTCTTTTACGTAGCGGTTGCTGAACTCCCCCAGCCCGTCCACAAACTTCCCTTCCCTGTCCACCATGGTGAGCATGCCGATATCATACTTTTTCCCGATGCGGAAGTCGTCGGCGCCGAATGCCGGGGCTGTGTGCACGATTCCAGTCCCTTCTTCGGTGGTAACAAAATCTCCGACGAGTACGTGAAACGCGTTGGGATTATCCGTATGATTTGCTTCGAACGGGAGCAGCTGCTCGTATGTTATTCTTTCCAGCTCACTGCCTTTCATCCCTGCGACTTCCTTCCACGGAAGCGGCGCCTTACCGCTCGCATTGTAAGTGGAAAGGTCCGCGTCCCGGCCTTCCTCAGGCAAAAAGCGCGAAACCAGCGCGCGGGCCAGCACCACGGCAACAGGCTGATGGGTGTAGGGATTGAACGTATTCACCAGCACATAGTCAATATCGGGCCCGACAGTTAATCCCAGATTTGCCGGAAGCGTCCAGGGGGTTGTGGTCCATGCAAGCAAAAACACTTCCCTTCCCGCGGCCGCCTCAAAAAGAAAACGGGACCGCTCATTGTCCTTTGCGCGGAACATGGCCACCACGGACGTGTCTTTTACATTGCGGTAACACCCCGGCTGGTTCAATTCATGCGAGCTGAGCCCGGTTCCGGCGGCCGGGGAGTAAGGCTGGATGCTCACGCTTTCGTAGAGAAGTCCTTTGTCGTAAAGCTGCCTGAGCAACCACCAAAGTGTTTCGATGTAATTATTCTCGAATGTGATGTAAGGACGCTCCAGATCGACCCAATAACCCATCTTGAGAGTCAGCTCGTCCCATTTGTCCTTATACCGCAGCACGGCCTCCCGGCATTTGCGGTTGTATTCTTCCACCGAGATCTTTTTGCCGATATCATCACGCGTGATGCCGAGCTCTTTTTCAACGCCCAGCTCTACGGGAAGCCCGTGGGTATCCCATCCCCCCTTCCGTTTCACCTGGAAGCCGCGCATAGTCTTGTAGCGGCACACGAGGTCCTTGATCGTACGGGAGATCACATGATGGATACCCGGCAGGCCGTTTGCACTGGGTGGCCCCTCGTAAAACACAAATGGATCGCGTCCTTCGCGCAGCTCCACGCTCTTTTCGAAAGCCTTTTCGTCTCTCCACGCCGCCAGGATCTCACGCTCGATAGCAGGCAGGTCCAACTCCGAAAATTCCCGGTATTTCGCACTCATAAAAGTGGGCAAAGTTAAGGAAATCACGCAGCGGCATGAGAAGCAAAAGCAGCCCCGAAAAACAGGTTTGGATTGATGTTAGGACGTGTTACATTTCAAAGTTCGGCCTGGCTGAAACATGCAACGGGAAGTGCAACAGCGCTGGTCGATACTTTTACTTTATCCGGGCGGTAGCCAAAAACGTAGGGCCGCGATGATATTACTTCATAATGCCCATTTCATTTTTCGCCGGTGAATCGCCGGCGGCGTCTGGGAAATCGCGTCAGTCACCGATTGAACGCCCAGGTTCATCAGCGGATCCGCGCGCCGACGCTGAGAAAAACAGTGCGGCCATCGCCGGCAAGCGCGCCCGGGCCGGGATAACCTCCGGCCCGGCGTGTGAAATAGCGAACGTCGAAAAGATTGTTGATGCCGGCTTTCAGGTTAACCATCTTTGTCAGCTTGTAGCTTGCGGTCAGATCGGTGAGGGTATACGATGGGATCAGGCCCACATTTCCGTTTGCGGCTGGAGAGAGGGTGTTGTTTGCATCGCTGAATGTTTCCCCTACGTAGCTCAGCTGCAGGGTAACGAGCGCGGACTTGTACCCCGCCGATATACCGCCGCGAAAGATATGTTCCGGCGCATTCTCCACGCGTTTTCCTTTTGTTGCCGCGTCCTTGTGATCGCTGTCATATTTTGCAAGGGTATAAGCATATGATCCAAATACGATCAGGTCTGCCTTACGGGAACGGCCGAAAGCGCGCGCCGGGTTGAACTCGACATAAGCTTCAATTCCCCTGCTGATGCTTCCCCCGACGTTCGTGATCAAGCGCACGCCGTTCACAGTGACGGTTCCGATGCGGTTGTCGTAGTTCAGGTAGTAGCCGCTGAGATCAAACTGCAGATAATCCTTCAGCTTGCCCCGGTATCCCAGGTCAGCGTTGTATCCTTTAGCGTCCTCCAGGTAGGGATCCACGACATCAGTCGTCGGCGGAGCCTGCAGGTTAGCGAACTGGATCGGGCGGTAAGCCTGCGTGAAGTTGGCATAGACCTCCGTGTTGCCAATATGGAATTCGGCTCCTGCACCCATGAGCAGGAAGCCGCGGCTGCGGCGCACGTTCTGCAGGTACTGGGGAACTCCGTTTATCGTATTGTTGATCCCGGATGCAGCTCCTTCCAGCCACTCCCAGCGAATGCCAGGAACGATGATCAGTTTTTTGGTGAGACGGAAAATATTCTCCGCAAAGACCGCGGCGTTGCGCGAATCGAAATCAATGTCGCGCTGAAAGCCGCCTGTTACGGTAAAGTCGTAGTCCGTACCCGTAGTGCCGCGACCGGAACGGCGATGCGTGGTGCCGGTATACAGCCGAATGCCTCCTGAAAAAGTATGCTTTGCGTATTCGAACAGCAACCGGCTTTCCATGCCGTAGTTTCTGTAATTGTCGATCAGCACCTCCCTGGAATTGTAGTTGAGCGTGGAAGCATTGATACTGTCCTTCACGGTAATGGATTGCAGGAAGCCCACGCTGTTCCGGTCGCCGAGTGTGGCAAACAGCTTTGTGTTCCACTTCGCTTTTTCGCTGAGCCGGTAATTCAGGATCAGCGCCGGCGTAGTCCAGGTGATGTCAAACCAATTGCGGCTGCGCAGGCTTTTTCGCGCGTTCGCATAAAGCATGGAGTCGGTAGCACCACCCGGCTGCTGGCTGCGCATTTGGTAGCGCATGATTTCCACGGAAAGCGAAAGCCGTGGGTGCAGCTTGTAAGTAAATGTGGCGAACCCTGAGTTGGTATAATACCGGCTGTTCTCACGCCAGCCGTTGCCGTTCCGATGGTCAAAAAAAGTATAGTAATGAAAATTTTTTCGCTCTCCGCCGAGGGCATTGTAGCTGTTGAATAATCCGTTGCTGCCGATCGTCTGTTGTGTTTCGAACTCGAAAGGCAGGTTGATCTCACTCCCGTTGCGAAGAATATAGTTTACCAGTCCCCCGAACTGCGGGCCGTACTGCAGGGAGCCGTGTCCGCGTACCACCTCAATGCGTTGCACTGCCTGTAATTGGGGGTTATAGTAGGCTTCCGGGTACCCAAACGGGTCCGCGGCAATATCGTACCCGTTCTGTCGCACATTAAACTCCCAGCTCCGGTTCGGGCTCAGGCCACGGGCCGCAATACCGATCTGTATCCCGCTCGGATCGCTTTCCCAAACATGGATGCCCGGCACCTTTGCGAGCACCTGCCGCATGTTATTGGTAACCACATTTCCCTGCACATTGTCCAGCACGATCAGGGCATTTTTCTTTCCGGCGTAGATGCTCACGCCCACCACTTCGGGCATCTGCTGGTAATCGCTTTTGCTGTGCCGTCCCACAACGGTAATATCCGGGAGGTATTTGTGCACGGCAGCAGCAGAGTCATCCTGTGCGGCGACGGAACCTGCCGTTAAGACAAGCAACAGGGCGATCGCCGCCCTTTCAAGAGGTTTGGATACTTTCTTCATGGCCCGCAAAGCTCTGCGGTGCAGGAAATGAGCTATTACGGAAAGAGAAAAAACGATTTACGGGATCAGGAAAAATCGCGTGATCCGGCGCAGGACATATTGCGGCGGATTTGATTATCTTCAATCAAACTTCGTTTTATGCTGGGCAAACTGATGCAGGAAGCGCTCAACAAACAGGTGGCTATGGAAGCAGAATCGTCCCAGGCCTATCTGGCCATGGCTTCCTGGGCTGAAATTCAACCCGGGCTGCAGGGGGTAACCGACTTTTTTTACAAGCAATCGGACGAGGAACGCATCCACATGCTGAAGCTGATCCGCTTCATCAATGAGCGGGGCGGCTTTGCCATGGTGCCGGCACTGGAACAGCCGATGGTGACCTTTCAATCGCTTCGCCGGATGTTCGAAGAATTTCTGAAGCACGAGCTGCGGGTGAGCGACAGCATCAACGACCTCGTAAATCTCTCACTCACCGAAAAAGACTACGCGACGCACAACTTTTTGCAGTGGTATGTGAACGAGCAGATCGAAGAAGAGCGCGTGGCGCGCACCCTGAACGACAAGCTTGAGATGATCGGCGATGACCGGAGCGGGCTGTATCTGTTTGACCGGGATATCATGAATTACCGGACGGGAAAGTGAAATGGGATGTGGTGTTGAACAACTCTGAACCCTCCACCCTAAACTCTAAACAAATGCACGGGATGCGGAGTGCGGGGTGGGGGTGCGCGGTGAGATGTGGGATGTGGGCGATGTAACCTTTTTTGTCATGCTGAGCTTGTCGAAGCATGGGATGAGGGATGTGGGATCTGAGGGGTGGGTTGTGGAGGAAATGCCTTTTTCCGACTTCTTCTGACTTCTTCCGTCTGCCGACTTCCGGCTTCTTCCGACATCGGTCTTCGGTCTTCCGACTTCTTCCGGCCCCGGACTTCCGACTTCTGACTTCATCAGCTATCGCAACAGTTCACAAGGCTTCAGCCCCGTATGCTTTTTGAATGCGGTGGAGAAATGCGAGATGGAGGAATAGCCCAGCAGCAGGGAAACCTCCGTCACGCTGAGGCCTTTTTCGTAGAGCAGGTACTTGGCGTGTTCCATGCGCTGGCTTTGGTAAAAATCGAAGATGGTTGTACCAAACATTTCCTTAAATCCTTTCTTCAGGTAACATTCATTGATCGCCACCTTGCGACTCAGCTCCCGAATCGTGATCGGCTCGCCGATATGCTGCAGCAGGATCTCGCGCGCCCGAACGATCTTATCCCGGTCCGCTTCGTTCGCGAGGAATTTGCAGTTCACCAGGTCGATCTCCTTTTCTCCAACAAGGCAGTCCAGCGTATACAAAAGCAGCATCTGGGTCTGCGCGTTGATGTAAATATTTTCCAGCGTATCGCTGTAGTGGTGATTCAGGACCGCTTCGAGCACCGGCCGGGTCTTTCCGCATACAGGCAGCACTTTGGTAAAGGAAGAACGGTGCCTGAAGTTGAGTATCTCATCACTCACTGCTGTGCTTCCCTTCCGGGATTTCACGAATTGCGTGAGATGCTTGGGAGAAAAGCGGAAGCTCACTACGTCGAGGCTCTCCACCCGCTCTTCGCATTGAGCCGAGGACCCGAAACGGCAACGGTCGCATTCCGATTGCTTTTCGCGGCAGTAAACATTCCCGCTCAGGCAAAACCGCAGCTCGAGAAAATTTTCGCGCGGCCCGGAAGGTTGGTAATGATAGACCATCATGCCGAGGTCCTCAGAGTTCCACTGCGGATTTCTTTGGTAACGTCTGATTGAATAATGTACCGAGCCGGGAATCTGCTGCTGTCGTTCCTGCAACAGGACGAGGTCATCGACAAGCAAGTTTTGCTTGTTTGCCAGTGTCAGTATGTCAGGAGGGTTGTGCATACATTAATTCCTAATTCAGCGGAGCGCAAAGGTACGGGCTGCGCTGCAATTTATGCTAAGCAAAGTCGGGCGACTATTAAGAAACAACCGATGAGCCATAAGGTTTACCTTTGTTGGTTTCCTGAAGCCCCCCATGAGCATGATCCATCCTCATACCTACGTGCACCCGAAGGCAAAGCTGGCCGGCGACGTAAAGGTGGACCCTTTTACGGTAATCCACCAGGACGTGGAAGTAGGCGAAGGCACGTGGATCGGCTCCAATGTGACGCTTCTCCCCGGTACAAGGGTCGGGCGGAACTGCCGCATTTTTCCCGGCGCGGTGATTGCCGGCGCTCCTCAGGATATTAAATACAAGGGCGAATATTCGATCGCGGAGATCGGGGACAACACCATCATCCGCGAATTCGTCACCATCCACCGCGGCACCCGCGAAAAAGAAAAAACGGTAGTGGGAAAAAACTGCTTTCTCATGGCCTACTGCCACCTGGCGCACGACTGCATCGTGGGCGACAACTGCATCATCAGCAACAACACACAGATCGCGGGTCATGTAACAATTGGCGATTGGGCCATTCTTGGGGGCATGTGCGCGGTTCACCAGTTCGTCTCCATCGGCCGGCATTCCATGCTGAGCGGCGGCTCGCTGGTGGGAAAAGACGTTCCCCCCTACATCAAGGCGGCGCGGAATCCTCTCTCTTATGCCGGGGTAAATTCAATCGGGCTCAAGCGTCGCGGATTCACGCTGGAAAAGATCAATCATATTCTCGAAATCTACCGCGTACTCTACGGCAAAGGGCTCAACATTTCGCAGGCGGTAGAATATCTCGAAGAAGAATTTTCAGTGAGCGACGAAAGAGATGAGATCATTCAATTCATCCGGAGTTCGAAGCGCGGTATCATCAAGCGTTTCAGCAAACAAAATGGGGATGACGATATCTTTGACTGAGGCTGGAAAAAGGTTCAATCGCGAATGGATCTTCCGGCGCCTGAGCTACGAGTTTCGGCCTTCCGTTCCCTGTGCGATCGTGGGTCCGAATGGGTCCGGAAAAAGCACGCTGCTGCAGATTTTGAGCGGAGCCCTTACGCTGAACGAAGGCCGGATCCGCTTCGCTTTGAACGGCAGCGATGAAGCAACCGACCCGGCGGGAGTTTATCGTTTCGTGTCTCTTTGCGCGCCCTACCTGGAGCTGGTAGAGGAGATGACCCTTCGGGAGTTCCTGGAATTTCACCAGGGCTTCAAATCATTTCTTCCGGGCATTACCGGTGAAACCATCATCCAGCGTATCGGCCTGGAAAACGCTGCAACAAAGCAGATCCGCCATTTTTCGTCGGGTATGAAACAGCGCGTCAAGCTCGCGCAGGCGATTTTTTCCAACAGCGAAGCATTACTGCTCGATGAGCCCTGCACGAACCTGGATGCCGCGGGCGTGGAAATGTACGGCCAACTAATCGCGGACTACTCCGGCGGCCGTCTTGTGATCGTGAGCTCCAACGATCCCCAGGAATACCGGTTTTGCAGGGAACAGATCGACATCACGAAATGGAAATGATTCAGCGCTGGCTCGCAATGAGCAGGTTAAGGTCTGTGTATTTCAGATCAAACCGCTGGCTGAGATAAAAATTTGTCAGCGCACCTTTGAAGAGATAGATCCCGCTGCGCAGATGGATCTTGTGCCAGAGAAGGTTTTCAAAACCGCCTTCGTCTCCCGCCTCGAGGAGCAGCGGCATGAGCACGTTGCTGATGGCCTGTGAGGCAGTTCGCGCGAAACCCGACGGAATATTCGGAACGCAATAATGGATGACCCCGTATTTCAGGAATACGGGATGTTCATGGGTCGTGATCTCGGAAGTTTCAAAACATCCGCCCCGGTCAATGCTCACGTCAATGATCACCGAGCCCGGGCGCATGTTGCTCACCATTTCCTCCGTGACCACCAGAGGCGTTCTTCCAGTTTCAGAACCGAGCGCGCCGACAGCCACTTCGCAGGTTTTAAGCTGCTTCGAAAGCATCCGCGGTTCGATCACCGAGGTCCAGAGCCGCTGACCGATATTATTCTGAAGGCGCTTCAGCCGGTACACGCTGTTGTCAAAGACTTTTACCGAAGCCCCCAACGCCAAGGCCGCGCGTGCCGCGTACTCGCCCACGATACCCGCCCCGATGATAAGCACTTTAGTCGGCGCGATTCCGGAGATGCCGCCGAGCAACACGCCTTTTCCGTGATTCGCCGAGCTGAGGTACTGACCCGCGATCAGCATCACCGCGCTGCCGGCAATCTCGCTCATGCTGCGCACGATCGGGTAAGAATCGCTGTCGTCTTTGAGATTTTCGAATGAGATGGCCGTAATCTTTTTCTCCATCATCTTTTCGAGCAGCTCCACCTTCAGAAGGGAGAGGTGAATCGGAGAAACGATGACCTGGTTGAGTTGCAACAATGACAGGTCCTCATCCACGACCGGACCGCTTTTGACAAGAATCGGCGCCTTGAACACTTCGGCCCGTTCGTAAACGATCCGGGCTCCCGCTTCGCTGTAGTCCTTGTCACGAAAATGAGCCGCCTCGCCTGCGTTGTGCTCGATAGTCACCTGATGGCCATTGCTCACCAGCACGCTGACCGCGTCGGGAGTGAGTGCGATCCTGTTTTCCTGAAAGGCAATTTCGCGGGGAATGCCGATGTGCATTTGCGCCCCTTTCGGCTTGATGTCCAGCGTTTCCTCCAGCGTCTCGTAACTGAAAGAGGTGCTGATCTTTGGCTTCTGCTGGCTCATGCTGGGCTTTCGGTGCTTATCAAAAATAGTTAATTATTCGCCGATTCGAACCCGTCTTGTGCCCTCATTTACAACGTCAATATATATATGAAGCGTGTCCGGCGGGAACAGCCCGGGGGCCTTTTCCGGCCACTCGACCAGGCAATACTCTTCGCTGTGCAGGCAATCCTCGACACCTGCCATTACGGCTTCTCTTTCGTCGCGGATCCGGTAAAGATCGATGTGATAGATTTTTCTTTGTGCCCCGCCTTGGTCGTATGCATATTCATTGATAATGGAGAAGGTGGGACTCCCCACCGTATCGTTCACCTGCTTCCAACGGCAGACCGCATGTACAAAGCTCGTCTTGCCTGCCCCCATTGAGCCATGCAGCGCCCAAACCCGATGATCTCGCGCTGCGTGCCATACTTCTTCCGCCACCTGCCGCATATTTTGCAGCGTCATAGTCCATTCCATCGAACAAATTTAACAGGATATGGCAACCACGTTGTAATCTTCGAAGCGGCGCTGGCCACACGGGCGCGACCCGGCCGCTAACTTTGCGGCATGGCCACGATACAATGGAAGGTGGAAGGAATGGATTGCTCCAACTGCGCGATGACCATCACCCGTTACCTCGAGAAGCAGGGTGTGCACAACGTGAAAGTCAATTTCGCCAGCGGGGATGTGATCTTCGATACGAATGGAAATGCCAATGCCGGACAACTTGCCGCCGGCGTTGAATCACTCGGCTATACCGTGCTCCAACCCGACACTGCAGTTCCTGCACGACGATTCTTTCTGTCGACGCATTTGCAGCGATTTGTTTTCTGCCTGCCCTTCACCGCCGTATTGATGCTCCATATGATCCCGGGAGTACATATCCACTGGCTCATGGATCCTTTTGTACAGCTCGCACTTACCACTCCTGTCTATCTTGTGGGGATGAGCTTTTTCGGCCGCAGTGCCTGGAAAAGCCTGCGCAACGGGATGCCGAACATGAATGTGCTGATCAGCCTTGGGGCGACCGCAGCGTTCGTTTATAGTCTTTACGGTACGCTGATCGGGCAACCTGAAAACTTCATGTTCTACGAAACAGCTGCGACCATCATCACGCTCGTGTTTTTAGGGAATTACCTCGAAGAAGCTTCCGTGCGCTCCACCCAGAAAGCACTGAACGCTCTGGTGAAATCGCAAAAAGTCATGGCAAACATGATAGCCTATGACGACAAGTTCCAGGAACAGATCTTCCCGGTGGAGAACACGAGGCTAAAAGTGGGGGACCTCATCCTGGTTCGCGCAGGAGAGCGGGTGCCGATAGATTCCAAAGTGCTCTGGGGTGAAGCGGAAGCCGATGAAGCGATCATTACCGGCGAGAGTGTACCGGTTGCGAAAGCGAAAAAAGACAAGCTGATCGGGGGCAGCATCCTGGTGCGCGGGACGGTGAAGGCGCAGGTGACAGCGGTGGGCGACGATACCGTGCTGGCACATATTATTAATATGGTGAAGCAGGCACAGGGCGAAAAACCCCCGGTGCAGCAGCTCGCCGACCGGATCAGCGCCGTGTTCGTGCCGGTTGTGATCGGGCTCGCTGCGGTCACCTTCCTGGGCAGCTGGTTCTATTTGAAAGAGTTCACTCCCGCGCTGATGCGGAGCATCGCCGTGCTTGTGATTGCCTGTCCCTGTGCGATGGGGCTTGCCACCCCGGCTGCGATCGCGGTGGGGCTGGGGCGGGGAGCACGAAGGGGTATTTTGTTTCGAAACGCCGCATCCCTGGAATCGTTCCGCAACATCAGGCAGGTGGTATTCGACAAAACCGGTACGCTCACCACGGGAAATTTCAAGGTGACGGCTTTCGGCATCACAGATCCCGGCATTTCAGAAGACGAATTCCGGAAGATTGTATACTCTCTCGAAAAATTCTCGACCCATCCCATCGCAAGCAGCATCGCCCGGCAATGGAAATCTTCCTCCGGGAAACGTTGGACCAGTGTACAGGAAGTAAAAGGAATGGGCATGCTGGCACTCGATGAAAAAGGAATCGAGTGGCGACTGGGTTCTATCGCATTCTCGGCGCAGGAGGCTGCTTCCGGCGGGCACAGCATTTACCTGTCTCGCGACGGCCATCCGATCGGCTGGCTCGATGTAGAGGACGAGATACGGTCGGAGGCGAAAATGGTAGTCGATTATTTGCGGAGTCGGGACATCCGCGTGATCCTGCTTAGCGGCGACCGCGCAGAAAAATGCAGGCAGATTGCGGAACGGCTGAATATCCCCGAAGTGATCGCGGAACAAACACCGGAACAGAAACTGCAGCGAATCACGGAATTGACCCGTGAAGCCCCGACGGCGATGGTGGGCGACGGCATCAATGACGCGCCCGCGCTGGCTAAGGCCACAATCGGCATTTCGATCAATGAAGCTTCTCAGCTTGCGATGCAAAGCGCGCAGGTCGTGCTGATGAACCAGGGACTGCGCAAATTGCCCGAAGCGCTGGGGCTGGGACGGCACACCTACATCACCATCCAGCAGAACCTGTTCTGGGCGTTTGCATATAACGTCGTGGCGATACCCGTCGCCGCGTTTGGCTATCTCACGCCAACCTTTGGTGCACTCGTTATGGGACTGAGCGACGTTGTGCTCGCGGTTAATTCCGTTCGCCTCTACGTGAAGAAAGTGTGGTGAATGGTGGAATAAAACGACTCGCGACAAGAAAATTTGCCGGAACTTGAGCCCGCTCTGAAGTCATGAACCCTCCCCAGCCCAGCCCGGAAAAAATTTACGATCTACTCAGGAGTTACTGGGGCTTCAGTTCGTTCCGGCCGCTCCAGAAAGAGATCATTTTTTCAGTACTGGGCGGAAAAGATACCCTCGCAATCATGCCGACAGGCGGCGGAAAATCCCTTTGCTACCAGATTCCTGCTCTCGCAAAAGAAGGTTGTTGCCTGGTGGTATCGCCACTAATCGCTTTAATGAAGGACCAGGTACGCAACCTGAGAAAGAAACAGGTTACCGCGCTGGCGATCTTCTCGGGGATGAGCCGCCGCGAGGTGCTCAATACGCTTCGGGTTGCGGGAAACAGCAACTGCCGGTTTTTGTACGTCTCCCCCGAACGCCTGGAAACGCCGCTGTTCCGCGAATTCCTTCCCGGGTTGGGGATCAGCCTGCTCGCGGTGGATGAAGCGCACTGTATTTCGCAGTGGGGATATGATTTTCGGCCTTCTTATTTGCGCATTGCAGACATACGCGGGGAACTTCCCGGAGTTCCGGTACTGGCGTTGACCGCTTCGGCTACCCGCGAAGTGCAGCAAGATATTTGCGAACGGCTTGGGTTTTCAGAACAGAATATTTTTCGCCAATCGTTCGCCCGGCCAAATCTTTCCTACAGTGCGTTTCGAAAACCCGCACGCATCAACAAGATCCTCGAGATTCTCCAAAACGTAAATGGTGCAGCGATCGTCTATTGCCGGAGCCGAAAGAGGACCAAAGAGATCGCCGAATTGCTCCGTTTGCGAAATATTTCTGCAGATGCGTATCATGCGGGACTGGACATGGCCGTTCGCACCCAGCGCCAGGAAGACTGGCTGGCTAATAAGATCCGCGTCATCGTTTGCACCAATGCTTTTGGAATGGGGATCGACAAGTCCGACGTGCGCGCAGTAATTCACGCCGATCTGCCGGACTGCCTGGAAAGTTATTACCAGGAGGCGGGGCGGGCCGGCCGGGATGGTCAGCGATCCTACGCGGTATTGCTCTATGATGATGGAGACATCCGTGAGCTGGAAACCCTGGAGCAGTCGAGGTACCCGGGGATCGAAGAAATCCGATCGGTTTACCAGGCAGTGGCGAATTACCTGCAAATTCCGGCCGGAAGCGCGAACGGTGCCTGCCATGATTTCGATCTTGCGGATTTTGTGCGAAAGTTCCGCATCCCTGCTCCCACCGTCGTTCATTCCCTGAAAGCCCTCGAACAGGACGGCTGGCTCTCGTTAAACGAACAGGTATTTCGTCCCTCGCTGCTGCAATTCACTACCGACAAACACTACCTATATCAGTTCGAGGCGATGCAACCGGAGCTCGAGCCGCTCATTAAGACGCTCTTGCGCGCCTACGAAGGAATTTTCGACCAGCCTGTAATCATTTCCGAAACCGTTGTCGCGGGACTGATGAAAAGAGATGTGATCGAAATTAAGGAGCAGCTGCAGCGGCTGCTGCAACAGGGAATCGTGGACTACATACCGCAAAAAGAAGGTCCGCAGCTGCAACTTCTTCGCTCCCGTGTTCCCGCGCAGGAGCTACGCATCGATCTCGCCGCCTATGAAGAGCGGAAATCCCGTTTCCGCGCGCGGAGTCGAAAGATGATCGAATACACGGCAGAGGAGCATCATTGCCGGAGCCGGATGATTGGAAAATATTTCGGCGATGAGGACCTCGCTGATTGTGGCATTTGCGACAATTGTCTCAGAAAAAAACGTTCCGCTCTCAGCCGCGAGGAATTTGAAAAGCTGAATGCGCGCATCATGGAAAGCGTCAGGAAAGAGCCCCTACATACCCGGGAATTGCTGGGCAGGCTTTCCGGAGTGCGCAGGGAAAAGGCCTGGAAGGTGCTGGAGTTTCTTCAGGCGGAGAATAAGATCGAAATGGACGCGAACGGATATGTGCGACTGAAATAACTTACGAATCGGTAACGCTGCTCGTCCCTAAGACTCCTGCCTGCTTCCATTAGCGGTTGTTGGGGAAACCCGGTCAGAGGTCTTCGTCGCGCTCCAGCATCAAAATGGCCGACTGCGGAACAATAAAGTATTTTTCTTTCTCGTACATCACTTCGGTGGCCCCGCTGAGAAGAAATATCGCCAGATCCCCTTCCTTTGCCTGCAGAGGCACGTATTTTACCTGGTCATCGTCAGTTTTCCAGGGTTCATCTTCCACGGGCATGGGGATCGCATACCCCGGCCCCGTTTTGATCACGTATCCCTGCTGCACTTTTTCGCGCTCCTGCACACCCGGCGGAAGATACAGGCCGCTGTCGGTGCGTTCCTCCGGACGAGTGGGCTTGATCAACACCCGGTCCCCGACCACGATGAGCTTTTTCAATCGGTTATCGTTCGTTATATGCATGATTTTTGATGGGGTTATCCCCGTACAAAGTTATGACGCGTAAAGGTGAATGTATTTCTAAAAAACACAATTCCTTACCTTTATTCCCCCGCAGGGGGATGCGATAGTTCACTTCAAATACTCTGTCATGGAAGGAAAAAAACCTAAAATTCTTTTGTGCGAGGACGATCCTAACCTGGGAAGCGTGCTGAAGAATTACCTCGAGCTGAACGATTACGATGTAACGCTGGAGCGGGACGGCCGGCTCGGGCTGGCGGCATTTCAGCGCGAAAAGTTCGACCTCTGCCTGCTGGATGTGATGATGCCGAATATGGACGGATTTACACTCGCGGAAGAAATACGCGACGTAGACCCCGACATTCCGCTGTTCTTCATCAGCGCGAAAACGATGAAAGAAGACGTGATCCAGGGTTACAAGCTCGGTGCCGACGACTACATTACCAAACCCTTCGACAGCGAAGTGCTGCTGCATAAGATCAAGGCGATCCTGAAACGCAACGAGGAACTGAACAAGGAACAGGAAAACAAGGAATACGACCTGGCCTCCTATCATTTCAACCCGAAGCTTCGCCAGCTTTCCCATAAGGGCATTACGCAAACGCTGTCACCCAAGGAGAACGAGCTGCTCAAGATGCTCGCCGAACACCTCAACGATCTGCTCCCGCGCGAGCAGGCTCTGAAGAAGATCTGGGGAAGCGACACCTATTTTAATGGCCGCAGCATGGACGTGTATATCGCCAAGCTGAGAAAATATCTGAAGGACGATCCGAACATCGAGATCGTAAACATTCACGGGAATGGTTTCCGCCTGGTGGTGCACCAGGGAGCAGGCGCTGCCAAATCAGAATAGTTTTCCCCGCTCCATTCCGGGGTCCTTTTTCCCCGCATGTTCGTATGCTTTCGGAGTGGCTTCGCGTCCGCGTGGAGTCCGCTTGAGAAATCCTTCCTGGATCAGGAAAGGCTCATACACCTCTTCAATCGTGCCGGCTTCTTCCCCGACGGCGGTCGCAATAGTGCCAATCCCGACCGGCCCCCCGCGAAACTTTTCAATTATAACAAGCAGGATCTTGTTGTCCATTTCATCCAGGCCGTGTTCATCCACGTTCAGCGCATTCAGGGCGTGACGGGTAATCCCGATGTCGATCTCCCCATCGTTGAGCACCTGCGCAAAATCCCGGACCCTTCGCAACAAGGCATTGGCAATTCGCGGCGTACCGCGGCTCCGCCCGGCGATCTCAGCGGTGGCTTCCGGCGAGATCTTCACATTGAGAATGGATGCCGAACGGTTGATGATCCTGTTGAGCGTATGCGAATTGTAGTATTCGAGACGCGACTTGATACCAAACCGCGAAAGCAGCGGCGCAGTCAGCAGACCACTTCGCGTGGTCGCGCCGATGAGGGTAAATGGGTTCAGTCCGAGCTGGATGCTTCTTGCGTTGGGTCCGCTGTCAATAAGAATGTCGATGCGGAAATCCTCCATCGCAGCGTACAGATATTCCTCGACTACGGTGCTGAGGCGATGAATTTCATCGATGAAGAGGACGTCGCGCGGCTCCAGGCTCGTGAGCAATCCGGCGAGGTCGGCGGGCTTTTCGATTACGGGGCCGGAGGTTTCGCGAATGCCCACTCCCAACTCATTCGCCACGATGCGGCTGAGCGTCGTCTTGCCAAGCCCGGGCGGACCGTGAAAGAGTATGTGGTCAAGAGCTTCTCCCCGTATGCTTGCCGCCCTGATAAAAATGCTGAGATTGTCGATCGTTTGTTCCTGCCCGGCGAACTCGGCCATGTGCGCGGGCCTGATATTGTTCTCAAATTCTTTTTCGGCTGCCGTCAGTTGGTGCTTGTCGCTGCTGAGGTTCGGGTTAGGCATTGAATCTTTTCGGTAAACTTTGTAAAACTAATCATTAATCACAGGAAGATGAAAATTGGGATCATCGGTTCGGGCATTGTCGGGCGGGTGCTCGGCACAGCCTTCCTCCAGGAAAAACATGAGGTCATGCTCGGCACCAGGGACGTTCACAAGGACGATGTGGTGAAGTGGAACAACGAAAATCCCGAAGGAAAAACCGGCAGCTTCGCAGAAACGGCGGCCTTTGGAGATATTCTCGTTTTGGCTACGGTGGGCGCGGCGACTGAATCGGCTGTGCGGCTGTGCGGAGAAAAAAATTTCAACGGGAAGGTTGTCATCGATGCGACCAATCCGATTGCGTCAACGCCTCCCGTAAACGGAGTGCTGAAATTTTTCACTACGCTCGATGAGTCGCTGATGGAACGACTTCAGAAACTCGTACCTGATGCGAAGCTGGTGAAGGCTTTCAATATTGTTGGGAATGCATTTATGTACAAACCGCAACTTCCCGGCGGGCCGCCCACCATGTTCATTTGCGGCAACGATGCGCGCGCAAAGAAACTCGTAACCGACATTCTTACAGCGTTTGGATGGGAAACGGAGGACATGGGCGCTGCAGAGGCGGCACGGGCCATCGAGCCGCTCAGCATCCTTTGGTGTATCCCGGGGATTCTTCACAACCGGTGGACCCACGCCTTCAAGCTTCTGAAGCTTTGAGTTAGGCCAGGTAGCGTTTCATTTGCAAAATGACATCGGGGTCCGGGCAATTGCGCAAAAAGATTTGCCTTTCCGAAAATTTGCAAACGCCGGGGTAATCGCCTTTCCATCCTTGCATGTCGGCTATTATCTGAAAGTGAAGATGCGGCGGCCAGTGCCCATTCTCGACGGGGATGCCGAATTCAGCAAACACGTCTCCTTTCAGAATAGTTTGCCCGTCCTGAAGGTTGCGAATGGAATTGAGGCTGAGGTGACCGTAAAGCGAGTGGAAATGCAGATCGCCAGGAAGTACATGCGAGAGAATAATCGTGGCGCCGTAATCTCCGAAATTATTGTTGAATCCAAAGCTGTGCACGATGCCGTCAAGCGGAGCCATCACATGAGTGTAGGGTTTGCCCCAAATGTCCATGCCGAGATGAAACCGGCGTGGTTCCTCCCCGGGATACCGCGCATTGAATACGCGGCTGACGCGGTACAGTTCCCGCAATTCGCCATAACCCCCGATTGCATAACGGGCACGTTCTGTTTCAAGAAAATCCCGGATCCAGGCCGTAAAACGACCCGTGTCAGATAATATCTCCGGCGAAATCGATGAATTGCCAGCGGATAGATCCAGCGCCGCAATCCTGTCGCTCCGCGGATCGAAAGGTACCACAGGTGCGAAGGATGCATTCTGTTTGCGAAGGGTTGCCTGCAGTGCCGTTTCTTCCATCATGCAAAATAAAAAAGCATCCCGGAGCCCGGGATGCCTTAAAATGGTTATTTGAGATTAATTGCGTCCCACGATAACGCGGAATGACTTTTCCGCGGTGCGCACCCCATCGTCGTAGTACACTTTAACCATGTACACACCGCCCGGAAGATCCGTGAGGTTGATGGGCACCACGCGATCGTAACCGAGACCGCTCAGGTTGATGATCCGCACCAGTGAGCCTCCTTCCGTATACACACGCAACCCCAGGTAATTGTAAAGCGTACTCCTGATGCGCAGGTTGAACTGGCCGTTGTTCGGATTGGGATACAGAATCACCGCATCGTCTCGCAGAAGTCTTGCGCGTTCCGGACAATCCTGCACAAATACCCGCGTGGTATCGCTGGCGGTGCAGCCCGAGCTGTTTGTGAACGTGTAGGTAAGCACGTAATTGCCTACCGCTGTTGCCGGTGGCACAAAGTTAAAGCCCGATACTCCGATGCCGCTCCACGATCCGCCTACCGGGGTTCCGACCAGTGGAATCAGGGAATCACTGATGCAGATGCGGCGTGTAAATAGATCGGTTGCAACAACCGTCGGTGACGGGTTCACGGTCAGCGTCACGGAGCTGGAAGTTGTCGTCTGACCGCAGGTATTCGTTACGAGCACACGATAGCGATAGTTGTTCATCGCCGTCGTCGTTCCGGTCAGCGTAAAAGTGGGCGTAAACGAACCACCAGTGGTAAGATTGGTCCAGGTAGCGCCACCGTCGGTGCTCACCTGCCATTGGTAGATCGTCGGAGCGGGTACCCCTCCCGCGTTCACCGTGAAACTGATATTCGAGCCCGCGCAGATCGTCGGGGTTGTGGGATTGGTTGTAATGGAAGTAATTGTCGGCGGCGTCGCAACTACCAGGGTTACCTGGCTGGAAATGGCCGGCGGCGCACAAACCCCGGACACTACCACGCGGTACCGGTAATTATTCATACTCGTTGTGACATTGAACACCGTCAATGAATTGGTAGTTACTCCTCCGTACTGTGCACTGTTCGACAAATTGCTCCATGTAGTTCCGTTGTCGGTGCTGACCTGCCACTGGTACGTGATCCCTGTACCGGTCGCAGTCACGGAGTAAACCGCATTGAAGCCGGGGCAGAGGGGAGCCGCCAAATTCTGCGGCTGCGTGGTGATTGCCGGAAGCTGGTTGACGGTAACGGTAACGTTCGTGGTGCGATTACAGCCTTCAGGACTCGTATAGCTCGCCGTGTACGTGCGCGTCACGGTCGGTCTTGCGTAAACCGACTGCACCGGCGTTCCGGTGTACGGTATCGTTGCAGCCGGGTCGGTATAGAGTTCGGTCACCGGCGAGAAAGTAGCCAGCGGCGACATGGGCGCTGAGAAAGTAACGCCCAGTCCGGAACTCAGGGAAGCCAGGTTGCAGGAATACGTGGTTGCAGACCCGGCCGCGAAATTTTGAATACCAATGGATGCACCTGCGCCTGCATTCTGCACGTTTCCATAAATGAAATCCACGCGCTGCTGTCCTTCGTACAGCCTGGCCTGGAAATTCACCACCACTGCGTTGGTGGTGGGCGAGAAATACTCGGCTCTCCATTCAATGTTGAAGATGCGGTTAGGCGCTACGCCGCTCACGGACGTATAAATTCCCTCGCTCGGGGAACGGCCGGTATGCAGGTCGTCCCAATGCGGCAGGAATGCGATCCCCAGTATGCTGGAAGGCAGTGGACAGATATTGCTGAAACTGGTGCTGCCGGTTGTGAACTGGAGGTTTCCGTTCGATGAAAGGTTGACGGAAGCATAGCTGTTGCCGAAAGCCTGGTAGGTGAACGGCAGCGCCACGTTCACCACAACATCATCTCCCTGGCTGCCCGGCACCAGTGTAGTGCCCGGAACAATTGAATTCCCCGTGCTTGTGGAAATTGCGTAACCCGCGGTCACGCTGGCCGTCAATTGCTGGATCGCGCCGTTGCAGATCACGGGTGCAGCCGGAGTGACAACAACATTCGGAGTGGGGTTTACCGTCACCGGAACGACCGTGGATACGGAACAACCCAACGCGTCGGTGCTCGTAAGCGTAAGACGGTTGAGGCCAGCCGGCAAATTCGTCACGGTAAAGCTGGCGTTCGCATTAAAAGCACCGCTCGGGGGATTCTGCACGATCGTGCCCGGTCCGGACATCGAGTGCGTATAGTTTCCGGACCCGCCGGAAGCTGTCGCAGTAATCGTGGTTGACCCGGGTGAACAGGACGCAGGAGGAGTGGCCAGAACATTGTTGTGAACCGGCCGCACCACGTTCAACGCAAATTCAGTTGTGTTCGCGGAAAAACCACTGGTAGTGCAGGTGACGGTTACGATGAAATAAGCCGTTGACCCGGTTGTGAATGTATAGCTCGGAGTAGTTGCCCCCGGAATTGCGGTATAGGGACCGCCGGAAGTGGGCGAAGAGCGCCACTGAAGCGTGATCCCAGCCTGGTTGCTGTACCCGTTCAGCGTAAGCGTTACCGGCGTGTTCGTGCACACCGTTCCGGCCGGACCGCTGATGAATCCGGGAGACGGAACCCCGCTGCACGCTGTCAGGGTAAACGAAATACCCAGGCCGGCGCTGAGGCTGCTGCTGTTGCAGGAAAACGTTGTCTGCAACCCAGCCGGTGCGTTCTGCACGCCGATGGAGGCGCTGGCTCCATTGTTTTGCACACTTCCATAAATGAAGTCTACTCTTTGCTGACCTTCGAACAGAAGAGCCTGGAAGTTTACGGTGATTGCGTTGGAAGAAGGCGAAAACAGTTCCGCCCGCCACTCAATATTGAATACCCGGTTCGGCGCCACTCCCGTCACGGAAGTGTAAATGCCCTGACCGGAAGCGCGGCCCGTATGCAGGTCATCCCAATGGGGAAGAAAGCTTACTCCCACGGCCGAACTGGGAAGCGGACAGATGTTCGAAAACTGACTTGTGTTGGTGGTGAACTGAATATTTCCATTACTGGAAACATTGACTGAATTATAGTTCGTTCCGTATGCCTGGTAAGTGAACGGAAGCGGAATGTTGACTGTTAAATCGTCTCCCTGGCTTCCTGACACAAGTGTAGTACCCGGCACAATAACATTCCCCGTGGATGTGGTCATACTATAATTCTGGGCGGATAGCCGGCTGAGGAGAGTCAGGAAAAAGACAGTAAGTAAGATTGAGTAGAATGTCGATCTCATATAAGCAGTTTTTGTTTTGAATGCACTTCTCCCCAAACCGGTAGAAGCGGCGCTTTAAATTTACTAACTATAACCTTACGACAAAAAAAATGTACCCACAACGAGGTGAACGGCTCACACAACCACGTTCACCATCCGGTTGGGGACGAAAATTACCTTCTTCGCCGGCTTTCCACCAAGCCATTTGCGGACCACTTCATTGGCCAGCACCAGCTGTTCTACCTGTTCCTGCGTGGCATCAATGGAAATCACCAGCTCCGTCCGCGTCTTGCCATTGATGGCCACGGGGTACGATTTAGACGTTTCCCTGACATATGTTTCCTCGAACTTCGGAAACTCGGCATTGATGATACTTCCTGTTCGCCCAAGGCGGTGCCATAGCTCCTCGGCTATGTGAGGAGCATAGGGGGAGAGCAGGATCAGCATGGGTTCAAGCACAACGCGCTTGTGACACTTCAGCTCCGTCAGCTCGTTGGTTGCGATCATGAAGGCGCTTACCGCGGTATTAAAGCTGAACCGTTCTGTGTCGTCTCCGATCTTGCGGATGGTTCGGTGGAGAATCCGCAACTCATCCCGCGAAGGTTCATCTTCGGTTACCAGCCACCCCTTTTGCTCGTCGATAAAGAGCCGCCAGAATTTCCTCAGGAACCGGTGTACCCCCTCGATCCCTTTTGTGTCCCACGGTTTGCTCATCTCTACAGGCCCGAGAAACATCTCATACATCCGGAAAGTATCGGCCCCATATTTCGCAACGATGTCGTCGGGATTCACGGTGTTGAATTTCGACTTGGACATTTTTTCCACCTCCGAGCCGCAGATGTATTTACCATCTTCGAGAATGAATTCCGCAGCGCGGTATTCACCTCCGCGCCAGCTGCGGAAGGCCTTCGTGTCCAATTCCAGTCCGTCTACCAGGTTCACATCCACGTGCAGCTTGTCGACGCGTTTCCCCTGGTAGTTTTCTTCATTTTCCAATAACCCTTTGGAAACGAAAGTCTGGGTACCGTGAAGGCGGTACACGAAGCGGCTGCTGCCCTGTATCATTCCCTGGTTCACCAGCTTCCGGTACGGTTCGTCGAAACCGATCCATCCGCGATCGAACAGGAACTTCGTCCACATGCGGCTGTAAAGCAAGTGACCAACGGCGTGCTCCGTTCCGCCGATATAAAGATCCACCTGTCCCCAGTAATCTGAAATCTTGCGCTCGCAAAAAGAATCGTCATTGTGCGGATCCATATAACGCAAAAAATACCAGCTGCTTCCCGCATAACCCGGCATCGTATTTACTTCGCGGATTCCGCCGCGGTAATGTTTCCATTCTTCGAGGTTCGACAGGGGACCTTCCCCATCCGGACCAGGCCGGATGTCGCTCAGTGCAGGCAATAATACGGGCAGCTCGCTTTCTTCGAGGGGCACTGCCAGGCCGTCCTTCCATACGATCGGAAAAGGTTCGCCCCAGTAACGCTGCCGGCTGAAAGCTGCGTCACGCATCCTGTAGTTCACTTTGCGCTTCCCGTACCCGGTTTCCTCCAGTTTCCGGATCACCACTTCCACGGCATCGCGCATCAAAAGACCGTTTAAAAAACCGGAGTTGTGCAGCACGGCGTCGAGTGTGGGATTCGCGTCCTCGCCATTGTATGCGTCCCCCAGAATGTTCGTAACCGGAATCCCGAAATGCTTTGCAAACCGGTGGTCACGCTCGTCGCCGCTGGGAACCGCCATGATCGCGCCGGTTCCATATCCTATCAGCACGTATTCGCTGGTCCACACAGGCAACCTGCGTCCACTGAACGGATGCAGCGCGTACGCGCCGGTAAAAGCGCCGCTGATCTTCTTCTCCGCCATGCGCTCCCGTTCGCTGCGGCTGTTCACGTAAGCGCGGTATTCCTCCACATCTTTGCGCTGCGCCGCCGCTGTGATCTTGCCAAGGAGCTCGTGCTCCGGTGCCAGGACCATGAAATCCACTCCGAAGATTGTGTCCGGCCGCGTTGTGTACGCTACAAGACGGGCATCGGAGCCTTCCAGATCAAACACGATCTCGGCTCCTTCACTTTTGCCGATCCAGTTGGTCTGCATTTCCTTCATGGCTTCGCTGAAGTCTACGCGCTGCAAACCTTCCAGCAACCGGTCGGCGTACTCGGTGATGCGCAGGTACCACTGACGCAGTTTCTTTTTCACCACAGGAAATCCGCCCCGCTCGCTCACCCCGTTCACCACCTCGTCGTTAGCGAGCACCGTTCCCAGCGCCTCGCACCAGTTCACCTCTCCATACCCGCAATAAGCGAGGCGATATTCCATCAGAATATCCTCCTGTTGTTTTTCGTTGTAGCTCTTCCATTCCAGCGCGTCGAACTGCAGCTTTGCGCCCAGTGCAGGATGGTTCCGGTTTCCTTCCCGCTCAAATGCGCGGATCAGGTTCTCGATGGGTTCGGCTCTGCGAGTGTTGCGGTTAAAAAAGCTGGCAAAAAGCTGGAGGAAGATCCACTGTGTCCATTTATAAAATTGCGGATCCGAAGTGCGCACCTCGCGCGACCAGTCGTAACAAAACCCAATGTTGTCGAGCTGGCGCCGGAACGTGTTGATGTTGTTTTCAGTGGACACGGCGGGGTGAATCCCGTGATCGATGGCGTACTGCTCGGCCGGTAAGCCGAAAGCATCGTAGCCCATCGGATGCAGAACATTGAAACCCCGCAGACGTTTGTAGCGGCTATAAATATCGCTTGCGATGTACCCGAGCGGATGTCCTACGTGCAGACCAGCGCCGCTCGGATAAGGAAACATATCAAGCACATAACATTTGGGACGCGCACTGTCGTTCACTACACGGTATATACCCGTGCGCGTCCACTCCAGCTGCCAGCGCTTCTCTATTTCCGTAAAGTTGTATTCCATGTGCGCCTGCTCAATAAAATCTAAGATTAAGATTCAGTATGATTGTGAAAGAAGACTTAAAAGGTACCTCTTTTGCAATCCCGCACGGCGGCGGTAAAAATATCAGCGGCTCAGCATCGTTAGATGGACTACAAAAATACGCCCGAGATAGTAAATCAAGTATTTTTGCGCAACCTAATCCATCGCAGCCATGCCAGAATCCGGAAAAGCCTCCATCAAGCGCGGCAAGCCATCTTACTTCATGTCCATTTTGGGGGTGACCCTGGTGCTCTTCCTCCTTGGCATCATCGGGTGGCTGATCCTCAACGCCGGCAAGCTCGGTCAGCATTTTAAAGAAAATGTCGAAATCAAAGCCATCCTTCGCGGCGATCTGAATCCGAAGGACAGTGCCGCGCTGATGCAGTATATTTCCTCGAAGCCTTATATCAAGTCTATTGAATTTGTAACGAAGGAAGAAGCGCGCAGGATCTACCTCGGGGACGGGAACGAGGACTGGAACCAGGTTCTCGATTACAATCCGCTGCCGAATGCGATCTATTTCAAAGTGAAGAAGGATTTTCTTACTACAGATTCGCTGAACGGCATCCGCAAGGACCTGGAGCAGCAGACCTACGTGAGCGAGGTGCAGTACCAGCAGGCGCTCGTAGACAACCTTAACCGCAACATTCGCCGCATCAGCCTTATCCTTCTCGGGGTGGCGATCATTCTTGCCCTTGTGGTCATCGTACTTATCGACAACACGATCCGGCTGGCCATGTTCAGCAACCGTTTTCTCATCAAGACGATGCAGATGGTAGGCGCCACCCGGTGGTTCATCGCGAAGCCGATGAACATAAAGGCCGTGGTCAACGGCGCGATAAGCGGTGCCATCGCCGTGGTGACGGTATTGCTCATGATCCTGCTCGCGGAAAGGCTGGTACCGGAACTGAAGGCCGTTCGAGACCCGGGCTCACTGATGCTGCTGTTCCTCGGACTCATCGTGCTCGGCGTTTTCATTACGGTATTCAGTACCCACCGCAGCGTGCTCAAGTATCTAAAGATGAAGCTCGACGACCTCTACTGAAGGCTCGCAGCGCTGGGATGAATTTCCTATATTGCGCCTCCAAACCGGTATATGGCTACGCAAAAGCAATCTTCACCTTCGATTTTTACGCGCGAGAATTATGTCTGGATGCTTGCGGGCGCCGTTTTAATCGCTGTCGGCATGCTCCTCATGTCGGGCGGAAAGAGCAACCGCGATCCGTCGGTGTTTGATGCCGACGCGGTGTACAGCTTCACACGGATCACATTAGCGCCCATCCTGATCATTGCAGGACTGGTTGTCGAAATCTTCGCAATCTTCCGACAACCGCGTTCGAAGTCCTGAGGTACCCGCTTTCCTTTTGTTTGGAAAATAAAATATCTTGTCGCCTTCAACCGAGTCATGAGTCTCGCCGAAGCCATCATTCTTGCAGTCGTGGAGGGCATTACCGAGTTCATTCCCATCTCTTCGACGGGGCACATGGTCATCACCAGTTCCCTGCTGGGCATTCACAAAGAAGAATTCACTAAGGTTTTCGAAGTCGCTTCCCAATTCGGAGCCATCCTTGCCGTGGTAGTCCTCTACTGGAAAAAATTCACAGCCTTCCGGCAATGGAAGTTTTACGTGAAGCTCGCCATCGGCGTCACACCAGCCTTAGTGCTGGGTTTTCTTTTTTCGGACCACATCGACAGAATGCTGGAAAGCCCGCTTACCGTTGCGATCAGTATGCTTGCGGGGGGTATCGTGCTGCTGTTCGTGGATCGTTGGTTTAACCATCCCCGGATCGGCGCGGAAGAAGAGATCCCGAACAGCCGGGCCTTCGCCGTGGGACTGTGGCAGACAATCTCGATGATACCGGGTGTGAGCCGCAGCGCAGCTTCCATTATCGGTGGCATGCAGCAAAAGTTTACGCGCAATTTGGCAGCGGAATTCTCTTTTTTTCTTGCGGTGCCCACCATGTTCGCGGCCATGATGTATTCTCTGTTTTTCCGCGACTGGGGCGAGGAAGGGGCCACGCGCAAGGGATATGAAATCATCCTTGAATCCCGGGAGAGCACGACAGCTTTCATCGTAGGCAACCTGGTCGCATTCGTCGTGGCGGCGCTTGCTATCCGGTTTTTTATTCGTTTTCTAAAAGTGAACGGGTTTCGAGTGTTTGGGATCTACCGCGTGCTCGCCGGTATCCTGCTGCTCATACTGGTGCTGACGGGAGTGATCGCCAAATGAACGAACAACATCAGATGTAACAGAGTCAACCGAACACCGCATGCTGACTGCCCCAAAAAATGTGATCCGCAGCTGGGCCATGTACGACTGGGCCAGCTCTGCATATAACCTGGTGATCACCTCCACCATCTTTCCCGCGTATTTTGAGGCGGTTGCCGTAGACAACAAGGAAATCTCCAAAACAACGGTCACCTTTCTCGGCCGGCAATTCGAGAACAGCGCTTTGTACAATTATTCCATCGCGCTGGCGATGCTCGTTGTGGCGATCACTTCGCCCCTGCTTTCATCCATCGCAGATTACAGCGGTCAGAAAAAACGATTTCTTAATTTTTTCATGACCATGGGAGCTCTCGCCTGTGGGATGATGTTCTTCTTTGAACGGGACACGCTCGGCCTTGGGATAGCGGCGATCATCATGGCATGTATCGGGTTCTGGGGGGCGCAGGTTTTCTACAACTCTTTTCTGCTGGAAATCGCGCGGCCGGAAGACCGCGACTACGTCAGCGCCCAGGGTTTTTCCTACGGCTACGTGGGCAGCGTCCTGCTGCAAATCATCTGCTTCGTGTTCGTGTTTTTTCCGGGAATTTTGGGAGGTAACGAAGACTCCACCATCCAGTTCCGCGCCTGCTTTCTGCTCGTTGCACTCTGGTGGTGGGGCTGGGGACAATTTTCGCTGCGCCGCCTTCCGACACCTGTCCCGGCCGGCACGGGCAAGCGGCAGCGATCGGTAATCATCCAGGGTTACCGGGAACTGAAAAAGGTCTGGGAACAGGTGAAGAAGATTCGTCCGCTGAAGCGGTTCCTGCTCGCGTTTTTCTTTTACAACATGGGAGTGCAAACGGTGATGCTTGTGGCGGCACTCTACGGCAAGATCGAGCTGGAAATCCCAACAGCGAATTTGATCGTTTCGATTCTCATCATCCAGCTGATAGCTATTCCCGGAGCCTTCGCCATCTCCTGGCTTTCTTCCCGCATCGGAAACCTGAAGACGCTGATGACGGTCGTATTGCTCTGGATCGGGATCTGCGCCGTGGGTTACGTGATGCCAAAAGGCGGTATTTACGAATTTTACGGGCTGGGGGCAGCGGTGGGATTCGTCATGGGAGGGATTCAGTCGCTCAGCCGCTCCACGCACGCCAAACTCGTACCGGAGGGAACAAAAGACACGGTGTCGTTTTTCAGTTTTTATGATGTCACGGAAAAAGGAGCGGCGGTGATTGGCATCTTCAGCTTCGGCTTTATTACAGATCTCACCGGGTCGCAGCGGAATTCGGTGCTGGCGCTCGCAACTTTCTTCGCAATCGGGTTGTTATTATTGATCTACGCCGCTGCTGCGCTGAAGCCAAAGATCTATGAAACTTTACAGCGTTAATACGGGCTATTTTAGACTGGATGGAGGCGCCATGTTTGGCGTTGTGCCCAAGTCCATCTGGAACCGCATCAACCCGGCCGACGAAAACAACCTGTGCAACTGGGCCCTGCGTTCTTTACTCATCGAGGACGGAGACCGGCTGATCCTTGTGGACGACGGCATTGGCGATAAGCAGGACGACAAATTTTTCAGCTATTATCATTTGCATGGAGACGACAGTCTTGATAAATCCCTGGGGAGACACGGATTTAGCCGAAACGATATTACCGACGTTTTCCTGACCCATTTGCATTTTGATCATTGTGGCGGAAGCATCGTGCGCCAGAACGGAAAGCTGGTACCCGCCTTTCCCAACGCGCGTTACTGGAGCAACGAGCCTCACTGGGCCACGGCCACTGCACCCAACGAACGCGAAAAGGCATCTTTCCTGAAGGAAAATATTCTTCCGATCCGCGAGAGCGGACAGCTTGATTTCGTTACTGCCCCCGCGAAAACCGCTGGCCCGCCCGGGGTATCGAAATTTTCCGAAAACATCGATGTGTTGTTCGTTTCGGGTCACACCGAATCGATGATGTTGCCCCGGGTAGCATACAACGGAAGGACCGTGGTATATATGGCGGACCTGTTGCCCTCGCAGGGACACATTCCCATCCCTTACATCATGGCATACGACATGCAGCCCCTCGTTACCCTGCAGGAGAAAAAAGCATTTCTTGAAGAAGCAGTGGAAAAAGATTACGTTCTTTTCTTTGAACACGATCCGGAGCACGAATGCTGCACCCTGCAGCGTACGGACCGCGGCATCAGGCCGAAAGATTTTTTCCGGCTGAATGAGCTTTAGAAATTTTCCAGAATTTCCGGATGCCCAGCAACAAAAGGCTGCCTGCCACAGCAGGGAGGATCAGGTTGAGGAACCAGATACCTGCGCTCGCAATAGTGATCCCCAGCGCGTTTGCACTATAGAGACCGAAAATGCGCAGTCCCACCTCGGCTCGTAGCCCCACGTCTGCAATCGCCACGCTTGGGATCATCGCCATCACCAGGAAATTCACGCTGGCTCCAAGGAACGTTTCGCCCGGGCCGATGTCTACACCAAACAGCCGAAACGCCAGGTGATACTGAAGGATAAATACAAGGAAACGGAGCGCCGAAATTCCAAGCAAACGAAATAATATTCGCGGGTCGAAATCCGCGAGCGCGTCAATGAGGTAATTGAATCGCTGGAGCAGCGGCAGCCGGCTCAGCCATTTCACAACCCACGAAAGCCGCAAATAAAAAACGAGGGTGAGCAGCAGGACGAGCAGAGTACCCCAGATTACCATTCTATTCCAGGGAAACCCGATGATGCGGTCGAAGCCGTCCTGCCGCAACAACAGAAGCAGCGCAACCCACCCCATCCCCAGTGTCACAATTACCTGGCTGATGCTGGCGACGATCGTCAGAGCGACCGCGCGCAACCGGTTGCCCTCCTGCATGTACAATACGCGCCCGAGATATTCCCCCATGCGGTTGGGCATCGTCACGGAAAACGATACTCCCGACAGCACCGCACGAAAAGCAGTGAAGAAATCCAGCCGCTGCACGCGCGTCGCGACGATGCGCCATTTCCACGCCTCCAGTCCCCAGTTGACGAGCATCAGCAGCACGAGCGCGGGAACGAACAGAGAGCCCAGGCCGACTGACCGCCTGATCTCCTTCCAGGCGCGAGGCAGATCGGGTTGCTGGCGAACCTCGTTGTAAATTACCCAGGTCAACCAGAGAAAGAGAAGCGGGCCAAGCACGTAGTTGATGAATACCTTGATATTTCGGGGAAGCTTCATTAATCTTGTATTGCCAAATCCATGTGTTAACCGTCGGCGATTACCCTCTGTCTTACCCTGATCTTGCGAATAAAGGAAATTTGCCGGCATAAAAATAGGCTCCCTGCAAAAGCAATCGAAGATCATACTGGGGATCGACCCGGGAACGCTCGTGATGGGCTACGGAATCATTGAAGCGAACGGCCGCGAGATCTCGGTTCGCGATATGCAGGTGTTTCGGCTTTCGGGGAAAAAGGGCAACTACGACCGGTTGCAGCTGATTCATCAAAAAGTGGTAGAGTTGATCCGCACATTTCGCCCGACCGAATTTGCAATTGAAGCCCCATTTTTTGGAAAAAACGTACAGAGTATGCTAAAGCTGGGTCGCGCACAGGGAGTCGCCATCGCCGCCGCCATCGGCGCCGGGCTTCCGGTAACCGAATACTCGCCACGCAAAGTAAAGCAATCCATCACGGGCAACGGGAATGCCGACAAGGTGCAGGTCTGGAAAATGCTGAAGGAACTCTTGTCGCTGCAGGAAGCGCCAAAATATTACGACGCCACGGACGCCATTGCGGTCGCCATTTGCCATCATTTCCAGACGAGCTCCGCCATCGCATTACCCGGCCGTGCCTCCGGCTGGGATGAGTTCCTGAAAAAAAATCCGCACCGGATTGTTCGGCGTTAGCTTCCGAGATGTTGTAGGATACGCTGCTGCACCCGCTTCAGATCCTCCTCCGAAGCTTTCATTTTTGACTGAGAAAAGTTCAGGTCGTTCGAGGAGTTGATCGGCACAAGGTGCATGTGCGCGTGCGGAACCTCCAGTCCGATCACACTGATGCCACAGCGGTTGCATTTAAAGGCTTTTTCGATCGCCCTGGCGATCGGTCGCGCGAAGACCAGCATTTCGCGCAGGTATTCATCCGGGAGGTCGAAGATTTTGTCCACCTCGGTTTTGGGAACCACGAGGACATGCCCTTCACGCAGAGGAAAAATATCAAGGAACGCGAAAAACCTGTCGTTCTCAGCGATCCGGTAACCCGGAATTTCTCCGGCGATGATCTTTGAGAAAATAGTCATGCCTCCAAAGATTTTGGTTTTGAATGAAAGCAGCCAGTATCGAACCCGCTTCAGCAAGAGTTATTGTTGAGGCTCTGCCTCAAAGCTACTGGAATTAAACACCGGCTCAGGCGGTGATCTTTTCGATCTTGAAATGCAGCACTCCCGCAGGTGCCTGCACCTCGGCGGTATCGCCCGGTTGTTTTCCGAGAATTCCTCTCCCGATGGGAGAAGTGATGGAAATCTTGCCGGCCTTGAGATCGGCTTCCTTCTCACTCACGATCTGGTAGGTGACCTGCTTTTTTGTGCTGAGATTGGTGAGGGTGACTTTGGTCAGAATGGAAACCTTGCTGGTGTCGATGGTAGACTCGTCAATTACCCGCACGTTCGCGATTGCTCCCTCGAGAGCGGCGATCCTGGCTTCGAGCAAGCCCTGGGTTTCTTTAGCCGAATCGTATTCGGCGTTCTCCTTCAGATCCCCCTTGTCGCGGGCGTCGGCAATGGCGCGGCTCGCGGCCGGCCGGTCTACCGTCTTCATTCTCTGGAGCTCCTGTTTCATCTGCTCCAGGGTCTCCTTTGTCACGTATTGAATGTCTCCCATAGACGCTTCTTTGAAAAAAGAAAAAAATAACAACGCCTCAGTTGAGGGCTGAAGCGTTGCAGTAGAAAACAAAGATAAAAAAGATTTGAAAAAAGCAAGACCCTTATGGGTTCTTACCCGGGGGAGGCACGGCGGTCAGCTTTCTCGTGTATTCCGCCCAGCCGCAGATCTTATTGTCCTTGACCTGCCAGTAGGAATGACCGGCTATAGAATCCAGCTTTCCTGTTTTGTCCTTCATGTAGTCCTTTCCCCAGACCAGAACGAAATCCTCGTTCTTGTCGTTGAGGTGCACGGGCATGTAAGCGTCCAGCACGGATCCGACGCTGTCAAAATTTGCCCTGAATTTTTTGCCCTCGCTGATCAGGCTGTCAGCGTTTCCCAAAAAGCGCGTTCCGTCAGAAAATTCCACCCAAACCGAATCCGTCAGCAACGGTCGCATGTCGTCCAGCCGGTTGTTTTCCCAGGCTTTAAAAAAGTCGAAAACGATTTTTACGTGTTCCGGCTTACCCATGCTGATGTCGGAAGAGTACTGCGCCTTGTACGCGTATTCCATTTTGGCGGCCGTATCCTTTCCCGCGCCCGTGTCTTTCATTTTGTCTGATGTTTTCTCATTGCAGGCAGCGAACAGGATTGCGAGCGCAACAACGGGTAAACTAATTCGTTTCATACGTTTGATTTTTTTTGGTTGGTTAGTTAAAAAGGACGTAAAAGATAGCAAAGTTCCGGTAGAAAAAGCCTTTCACGAAAAACCCAGCTTTTCCAGGAGCACCTGGGCCATCCGCAAAAACGCTTCTTCGCTGTAACCCGCGATATGGGGGGTTATGACGACGTTGGGTTGCGAATACAGCCAGCCGTACAGGTCCCGTTCCTGCGGCGAGTAGCTTCCGGGCACCTCGTTTTCCAAAACGTCGAGGCCCGCGCCGGCTACCCTGCCCTCGTCGAGCGCCAGACGAAGCGCTTCAAGGTCTACGACCTTCCCGCGGGAGGTGTTCAAAATAAAAGGCTTTTTTTCCAAAGACCGGAAAAATGCGGCATTGGCAAGATGGAATGTTTCGTCCGTAAGCGGCACGTGAAAGCTGATCACATCGGCGTACCGGCAGACCTGTTCCAAACTCGCCTCGCGAATATAGTCTTTCCCAAAGCCGAACCGGTACTTGTCGTAAGCCAGCACGGTCACGCCGAACGAACCAAGAAGCGCGGCGAACGCACTGCCGGTATTCCCAAATCCCAATAGCCCGATCGTCTTTCCGTAAATTTCTGTCCCGCGGTTCGCCTCGCGGTTCCACATGCCTTTTTTCACTTCCTCATACGATGAATTGATTCGGTTGCTGAGATTCAGCAGCAGCGCGAGTGCGTGTTCCGCAACAGCCGTGCGGTTTCCCTCCGGCGTGCTTACGCAAAGAATTCCGCGTGTTTCCGCGTAAGGCACATCAATTAATTCCATGCCGCTGCCCAGTCGCCCGATCCACTTCAGCTTTAATCCTTTTTCCAGCAACTGCCGGTCCACGGGAATGCGCGTAGTCACGACAAGCCCTTCCGCATCGGCGATCAATTCCTGCACCCGGGAATAGGTAATTGCGGGGTCGTACAATACCCGGTAGCCGTGCCGCTCCAGCGACTCGGCCAGGAAAGGATGCGCCCGCGCCGTGATGATCACCGTTCTCATTTCATTCTGAATGTTAGTTCGGCAAATTCGGAAACAGCAAGCTGTTCGGCCCTTTTGTCAAATTGTTGTTCCTGCAGCACCGCCGGAGCGAAGAGTCCTTTCACCGCGTTTCGGAGCGTTTTACGGCGCTGGTTGAACGCGGTTTTTACCAGAAGAAACAGATCCTTCCCCGAGCGCATCGGCACAAGCTGGCGGCGGGGAAGCAGGCGGATGACCGCGCTGCGTACTTTCGGAGGTGGCTGAAAGGCGCTTTCCGGGACTTCAAACAAATACTCCACGGTGAAAAAAGCCTGTGTCAGCACACTGGTTACCCCATAGACCTTGCTCCCTTCGGGAGCGGCCACCCGCTGGGCCATTTCTTTCTGGAACATCCCCACCATACATTCCACGCTGTCTTTCCAATCGATGATGCGAAAAAGGATTTGTGAAGAAATATTATAGGGAAAGTTCCCAACCACGGTGAAGTTTCCGGGAAAAGGCCTTTCGATCTCCAGGAAGCTCGCCTGAATCAAATGATCGCGGATCAGCGGAAATGTAGAAATCAGGTAATCAACTTTTTCGGGGTCGAGCTCCACTGCTTTGAAATGTACATTGGGCAATTTGAGCAGGAAGCGCGTTAGCGCGCCACCCCCGGGACCAACTTCGAGCAGTTGCGTGAAAGGGTGTTCCTGCAGCGCAGCCACGATCCTTTTGCACACGCGCTCATCTTTCAGGAAATGCTGGCCGAGAGATTTCCTCAGAATCATATGCAAAAGTAGACCGAATAAAACTTTGACTGCCGAAACACTGTGGCAGCACAAATAAAAAAGGGCCGCGATGCGGCCCTTTTTGGGAAATCATTTATTGTTACCGTGGGTTATCTTGTTTGTCCGCCGCCGCCGCTGCAATCCTGCTGCACGTAGCTTACTTTCATGGCCCAGGAACCACCGTCGTTGATCTGGTCACCCTGTGCCCAGCCGGTTTCGTTAAACGTCATCGAACCATTGGTGAACGCGACCACTTCGGCATGCGCAGATACGCAAATGGACCCGCCCGGGAGGCTGTTGCGCGGAATTGTGTACGTATAGATGTCCGTTCCACCGGTTCCATGATCCGTCTGGTAAGGATAGAGTCCGATTCTCGGATTACCCGCCCCGTTAACCGGGATGGCGTTGCAGGCACCCACATAGAGGTGGGTCCGACGCACGCGGTAATTTCCGCTCAGCATATAGGAAACGTAAACGTTAGTCGCGTCATTCCAGATCAGCACTGTTCCAACAGTGGTCGTCTGACCTCCAAGCAGCGCCGTCTCCGTTGCAGTCACGCAGGCAGGGATGGTGTAGCCCGGAGGAGGCGTAATTTGATTTTCGCGCTGTGCGAGTTCGTCAAGGTTTTCTTTCTGACAGGAAACAAACAGAACTGCAAGTGCTGACAACAGAAGGGTGGACAGTGATTTCATGGGTGACGATTTAATACAACAAAACAAGTCATATTACTTCGCAAGGACAAGGAAACGATCCCGGAATCTTGCACTATCACGTAAAAAAAAGTTCGGGGCAGCCGGAGATTTACGATGAGCGGTTGGTAAGAACTACAGGAGATTTTTTGTAGAAAATTTGATTTCTAGTCTTTGATGAGGCTGGAAGCCCACCTGGCGCCATCGGTTTGAACCATTAGTATATAGGCGCCGCTGCGCAATTTTGCCAGATCGCTCAACACGAGATCGCCGTTGGCCGCTCTCATGCCACTAATACTTACGAGCCTCCCGGTCGCGTCAAACAAGCGCGCTTGCACTTCGGTTACCGCGTCCAGGCTGAATCGTAAACGGACATGATCGCTAAATGGATTACCCATCACGACAAAGCGCCCGCTTCCACTGGTTCGAATCAGCAGAACGCCGGAATTGAAAAAGCTTCCATCTTCATTCACCATACGCAGACGGTAATAGTTAGCCGCTCCGGGCCTGATCTGCGAATCAGTAGCGTTGTACGTGGTTTGGGTTAAACTGTTACGGGAAGCCAGGCGCTTCAGCGGCTGGAAATTGATACCGTCTGAACTTCTTTCCAGCTCGTAGTGGGAAACATTCAGTTCCTGGTCGACGATCCAGGTGAGCTCATTGTGGCCTCCTTTACTTACGCCGGTAAACGATTCCAGGATTACAGGCAGCGTACCGCTGTAAAGCAAACTTTCAAACACTCCTTTTCCGTGCGTGGCCGCGCGGATCTTGTTGCCGGGAACTGCCACAAGGTCCATGACCTGGGTGGCATCCCAGAGGTTGTCGCTGAAGTTGTACCAGTTGGATCCGGCATTAGGACTTACGTACACACCCAGATCATTACCTGCATAAATAATATTCGGATTTGTGGGGTCAATGAGTATGGCGTTCGTGGGCAGGTCGGGAAGCCCGGTGCTTCCGGAGCCGCTTCTATTTGCCCAGGTGCTGCCTCCATCGGTACTTTGGAACACATGCCCCGACCCGAATCCGCCGAGCGCGATCCAAATGATGTTGCTGTTGGTGGGATGAACCGCAATGTCCATGACAAACCGGTTCGGACTGGGTAGTCCTGCCCCATAGATGCTGGTAAAAGGCGTGTTGCCGGTGGTAGTTTTCCAAAAATTCGCCGGAGTGTTCACATATATATCGTCCACATCATTATCGTACTGAGCGAACGGTGACGTTGAAACCAGCAGGATATCGTCATCCGCGGGAGCGACCGCCATCGCGATCGCGGGCTTTCGATAGGCGTCAATGTAATTGGCCGCGGAGCCGTACGCATTGTTGCTGAAGCTGGCTCCCGCATCGTTGCTCACGTGCAGATTATCGCTCGCAAGGTAAACGCGGCTGCTGTTGGCGCTGCTCCATGCGAGGGGCGCAATGAACCCTGTACGTGAGTCGGCAACGGATCCCCAGTAATCCGTCACCTGTGTATAGCTGGAAGCCTTGTCGGTGCTGCGATAAACCGCGCGTGCGTCGCGGCTGGAAAGAATTGTGTTGTCATCGTCAGGCTTAATTTGGCTGCCGCCGCCGTCCCCGCCAATTACCCGCTTCCACAAACCGGTTGCTCCGTTGTAAACGACGGTGTTGTTATCCTGCAATCCTCCCAGGAAAAAATTGGCGTCACTTTGCGATTGGGCAACGGGCGCGAAGAACTGTGCGGTCACGAGTCCGCTGTTGCAGGATTGGAAAGTGATGTTTGAAGCGGTTCCTGTATTGGCATTGGTGCTGAGAAAAATGCCCCCGTCTGTGATGAAATAGAGGGAGTCGCTGCGTCCGGGCACGAATTCCATGTCGTGGATATCGTCGTGCAAATAGTTGCCCGGACCTTCCTGGCCACCCAGGGCGATGTACGTATCCATAGTGACCGACCCTCCTGCAATCGCCGAGGCAGTCCCTGTTGTTCCCGAAATGGACATGCGCTTTTTAGCAGATCCGCCACAGACAAAAACCCGGTTCACGTCATTGGGGTCTACTGCGCAGGCGTGTGCGAACCAGTACTGCCACTGGCTGTGACCCGTATTTGAAATGCCCGACCAGTTCAGGCCAAAATTTGTGGAACGGTACAGTTCCGTTGTGGCGCTCGCAGAAACTCCAATGCTCGCATAAACGGTATTGGATGACGTATGAAAGTCAAACTTGATAAAACCCTGATGGGAGGCGGGCAGCCCGGAAGTGATCTGCGTCCAGGAAGTGCCCCCGTTAGTCGAACGGAAGATCCCTTTCACGGAATTCCCCAGGTTACCCGCACCCACGATGATCTCGCTCGAATTGGAAGGATTGATCAACACATCCGACACATAGGCCATTGTAAGCAGCTTTGTCGTGGTGCCGTCGGCGTTGTTGTAGCGGTGCAAGCCATCAGTAGCACAGATGTACACGTAGTTGCTGTTGTTCGGATCAAACCGGATGCTCTGGATGCCGAAGAGGTCGGACATCTCCTTTGAAAAAACCCGCGTCCAGGTTGCTCCTGCGTTCGTCGTTCGTAGCAAACCTACACCGTAGGTGCCCCGGGTCTTCCAAACATTGAAGCCGGTGTTGCCCGGATTGGGCGTGCCGCTGGTTGAGTCTACCCGGTACACTTCGCCGGTTGCGGCATATATAATATTTGTGTCGGAAGGATGGTAAAGTATTGAAGGCACTCCCAGCACCGGAAAATTTGTAGTCACGGGCTGCCAGGCACCAAGGCCCACACCACCGGTGTAAGATTTCCAGATGCCCCCGCCCGCAGAACCCGCAAAGAGCGTGGTATGGCGCAGGGGATTGATCGCAAGCGACAACATTCTCCCGCCAACGGTCCTGGGACCTATGGATGTCCAGTAACCCGCCATGGGGCGGCCCTGCTGATTGTAAAGTTCCTTGCTGTTACTCATCCGCACATGGTGCTCCCACGCAGCCATGTACTTACGGTTGATGTCGTAAGGTTCCGGGTAGGCGCGACTCCACCACCACATGTTCAGCTGCCGGCCCGCCCCCGATAATTTGTCGCTCTCCGCCTGAGGAGTGTAATGATGCGCAAGGTAGAAGCAGGCAAGCAACACGGCGGCAATGAGTGCCACCGCCTTAGTGGGTGTTTTCATGGATACGGTTTTTCGTAGCTCCGACCTGTTTATTTCTGGATCAGAAGTTTTTCCCGAATAACGTCGCCATTCACCGTGATCCGCACAAAATAAGTTCCGGAAGTCCAGCTTCCTTCCAATGGCAGCAGCAAATCGTTTCTCCCCCGCTCCAGCTTCACCGTTTTCTCGAGCAATTTCTGTCCGTTCGCTGCCGACAAGGTGAGCAGCGCTTCGGCCGCAACCGCACTCTGGACGGTGATGCGCGCTTGTCCGCGAGCCGGATTCGGCCAGATGGTGAGCGTATTCTTAAAATCACCTGTCCTCACAAGTCGCACGTCGCTGTATTTTCCGTTGGCGCCGAGGAGGCGGAGACGGTAATAGGTTATTTCGGAATAAGGCGCATTGTCAACATGCGCATAATGCCGAACTCCCTGTTGATGCTGGCTGCCGATTGTCGCAAAAGGGGTCCAGTCGGCTCCATTTGCGCTCTTTTGCAGTTCGTAGCCGGCCAATCCAGGCTCTTCCTCCGCCGACCAGTTGAGCTGAACGCGATTCGCCGCCACCCATTCCGCATTGAATTCAAGGTTCACTGCCGAAAGGGGACTGCTGTATGCATAAACGATGTAATCTTCCACTTCGCCGTTAGTGAAATAGCCGGTAGCATGCGATGAGGTCATCCCAGCTGAAGCAGATGTCATCCGGATTCTCAGGTAGGTTGTAGCACCTTCGGTAAAGCTGTTGGACGTGCTGGACCATGAGAGCCAGAAGGTTTGGGTGGAACCGCTGCTGCTCACTGTGATCGGCGTACAAGCCTCGCTGGCATCAAAAACTCCGTTGCCGTTGTAATCCAGCCAGGCAAGCAGTGTGGCATTGGAGCCATTATTGTTGTACACAGTGACCTCTGCCGCATAGCTGCTGCCCGGACCGATCACGAGAACAGGAACTGTAGCAAGTCCATCATCCTCATCGTCGGTACCACTGGTGCCGCGCTTCAGCCATTCCCGGTCCCACGTGCTGCCAATCGTGATCGCTTCGGATCGCTCGTGCACCGCCGGCATCTGGGCATTCGGATCGTAAGTGGCGGGCGCGTCTCCGAAATCACATTTCGGCCGGAACGGGTCGGAGGCATCTCCCGCATTACCGACCCAGGCCGGCGGCGCAGGAGAACCAGGCACAGTGATTACGGTAAAGGGCAGCCGCGAGCTGATAGTACCGGTGCTGTAAGTCCAAAGTGAATCGTACGCCATGTACGTTCCGCCCGCCCAGGTCATTCCTGCCTGCCCGGCAAATTTGTTGTTGCCATCCGGGTTGTTGTAAACGGTGGCGGCTCCGGTCATGAGGTTATAATGCGTATAGGAACTGCTTGAATAAGATGAACCGTTCTTCGCGGAATTATAATTGATCAGGGTGCCGTCCTTCAAAATAAAGTCAGCCCAGTCATGAATGAAGGAACTCGCGTTGTAGGATGGAGTTGCCCAGACCTGGTAAGCGTTGTTGTTGGCAAGATCAACGCACCAAACGATGGACTCGCGGATCGTTGAGGTACTCTGCCCGCCTTCGATCCCCAGATAGAGATAACCGTTGTACATAAACGCTCCCGCCGATTCCACACCCGCATTGAAAGTTGGAATGCCGAGCGTGGTGCCGATGTCGGAGATGACTGTCGAGATCGTCTCCGTATTGAAATCATAACGTTTCAGCGTCTTGTTGTTCGCGTCAACCGTGGCGTTCTCGGAAATGTAGTAGAGATATTTGTTCTGAGGGTCGTATGCGAAGGAATTGAGATAGTTCTTCGTGCCGTCGGTAAACAGGTACCAGCAGTTGCCCGTGGCAGGGTCTACCATGAAGCAGGTGCTGTCGTCGGGTGTTACCAGAAAATAGTCGGGTTGATTCTGTGTAAATCCCGAGAAAGGCTGGTTATTGAATCCCTGGTGCCAATTGGTGGGAAAGCTCCCGGTGACGCAGGCATAGATGTCCGAAAGCCAGAATACCGCGTCGGAACCGATCGTGGTGATCGTGATGGTGATCGTTTTTACCGGGCCGGCCACTGTGATAGTGGCGCTTCCCTGGTTCGTATTGTTTGCCAGTGCCGTATTGCTTGCGGTAATGTAGGCATTGGTAGCATTGTTGTTCGTGACGGTGAGAATTGTCGACGCGTAAGTGACCACGTTGATCGTTTGCCCCGTACCACCGGCGTTCTGCGCAGCAAAGTCGATCCGCTGTTGCCGGTCCACGTCGTAGAGCGTGAACTGCACATTGGTGACCTCCGCGTTGAACGTGATGGTAATCGTCTGGCTGTTCGCCGAGGGGTTGTACTGCACGTCTTCACCGGTATACCCGGAAACTTCGCCCGTATGTGATGCATTTTCGGATGTCGTAACCAGCGCGTTTGACGAAGTAGCTATCGAAAGCCAGGTGGTGCCTATCGCAAATTTCTGAGTTTGCTCCCGCACATCGCTGATGTAGGAGCCATAAGGATTGGATCCCCCGCTGTTGTAGTAATAATCCAAATAGTCCCAGTTCAGCAACGCCTGCGTATAGCCGCCGCCGCACTGGGCAAGCACCGGGCTGCTTTTCGCGAGCAGCAGGATGAGGGATATGCAGACGATCCGCTTCAACATAGGACTGGATTCAGTCAATGCAGGTTCGAACCCGCATCAGGCATGCTGGACAAAACCGTTACATCTGTAAAAGCGCTGAAAATGACGGAGAGTAGTTGTTTTCATGAGTAATGGATTTGGAGATAAAAATATAATAATCAGCACGGCTAAAATCAGGGGTTTTACCTAGAAATACAACCTGATCGTAAAGATTCATTGTGAAAGAAGTAATACTACTTTGCCCAACCGTAATTCCGGTATCCAACCGGCTCCCCGGAAATCATTATTTTTACCCGAATCGATTTCAAATGAGCCAGACAAGACCGGTGATTGGAGTCAGTTGTGGCGATCTCAACGGCATAGGCATCGAATTGATAATTAAGACTTTCTCGGACAGCCGCCTCCTCGAGCAGTGCGTTCCTGTAATCTTCGCTTCCAATAAGGCTATCAATTTTTACCGGAAGTCGATGCCCGACGTGAATTTTAACTACCAGAGTATCCGTGAATACAGCCGTATAAACCCCAAGCAGATCAATCTGTTCAATTGCTGGGAAGAGGAAATTGTGATCACCCCCGGACAGCTTAACGACACGGGCGGTAAATACGCAGC
>DASPNM010000013.1:0-4358 GCA_035626515.1 Chitinophagaceae bacterium | reverse complement strand
ATTCAAGGCTTATTTGGTTGTATTCAGTCACTTTGAAACCGGAATACAGGTAAAAAGCAGTTTTTTGAAAAACTACAAACAACACAGGGAGCATCAGGAAATCAATATTGGCCCTTAGAAATCTCCAAAAAGAAGGTTGCGGACGATAGTGCCACAAAAGCAATAGTGCAAGCAGGTAATACGTAATGTGTGAATGGTAAAAAAAGGAGAGGAAAAACAGCACCAATGAACTAATCCGGTAAATGACGCGCCGGGTGGACTTATACTGAACGATGCAGAACAGCCCTAAAAGGAAAACTGCATAAAACAGGATAGCGGTAACGCCGATCAGATTAAAATATAAGTAAGGTGCTGTGATGGCCAGGGCGCTGATAAAGAAAGCGTCCTCTTTTGTAAAAAGTGGAATTCTTTTCAATATAATGTAACCAACCATTGCAGCAAGCAGGGTAAGGAGGAATACCACTATGTTATAGGTGAGAACAGGCTCAGCGAAAAGACGCGTGAGCGCAAAATGGAGATCACCGAAAAGAAACAGCCCGTACGCCAGAAACCCCTTTCTTAAGTTCTCATGAGTTCCGTTGATCAAAAAATAACCGTCCCAGCCAACTGAGCGGTTAAGCAGAATGAAGACGTGTGACAGCAGAAATATTAAAACCAGACTCCTTAATGCCGGGTCTTTCCGCGTGGCGGCTTGCATCAGGCTACTGGATTTACAAGGTGTGCCGCGTGGTGCCGGATCGTGTTTACAACCAGCTCCTGCTCTTCCGGAAGGATCTCGAAATAAAAAGGAAGGCGGAGCAAACAGTTTGAATAACGGTCGGCCTGCGGCAGCAAACGGTTGGTCGGGTGTTTCGATTGATAATACGCGCTGCGGTGAAGCGACTGGTAATGGAAAACGGGATGTGCATTCACTCGCTTGCACTCGGCAATTGCCCTTGCTCGCGCTTCCTCTGTCGCAAACGTAATGTAATACATGTGCGCATTGTTCGTCGCGTAGGAAGGGATTGCTGGCAGTGAAAAAGGAAGGTCTGTTACGCCGGAAAATGAAGCGTGGTAATAATCCCAGATCCTGGTGCGTTTTGCCTGGATCCGGTCGAGATTCTCCAGTTGTGCCCAGAGAAAAGCCGCTATGATCTCCGATGGTAGAAACGATGAGCCGATATCTACCCAGCCGTATTTGTCCACCTCTCCCCGGAAGAATTTGGAACGGTTGGTACCTTTTTCCCGTATGATTTCCGCGCGCTCGATGAATTGCTGGTCATTTATCACCAGCATTCCGCCTTCCCCGGAAATGACGTTTTTGGTTTCGTGGAAAGAAAAAGTGGCGAGGTGCCCAATGCCGCCCAAAGGTTTTCGCGTACCGTCCGAAAACTGGTAATAGCTGTCGATCGCCTGCGCCGCGTCCTCTATCACATAAAGGTTGTGTTTGTGTGCGAGCGCCATGATCTTTTCCATATTACAGGCCACACCCGAATAATGCACTACTACGATTGCCTTGGTCTTCGGCGTTATCAGATCCTCCAGCAGGTCTTCATCGATATTCGGGTGATCCGACCGGCTGTCAGCAAAGACAATTTTTGCTCCCCGGAGAACGAACGCATTGGCGGTGGAAACAAAAGTGAAGGATGGAACAATCACCTCATCGTCCGGTCCGATGCCGATCAGGATGGCTGACATCTCGAGGGCATCCGTACACGAGGTAGTCAGCAGGCATTTCCGGAACCCGTACCGGTCTTCAAAGAAGTGATGACATTTTCCGGTAAAGACGCCGTCGCCGGATATTTTACCGGTCTTGACGGCTTCTTCGATATACCTGGCTTCCCTACCGGTCAAAAAAGGTTTGTTGAAAGGGATGTGCATCATCTGGTATTGAAAGTAAATCGCGTCACGAATGTTTTGCGCGATCACGGTCTGCGCCTTTGTTCCAGAAATGATATATGTATTCCTTCTTTTTCAGAGAAAATCCTTCTTTTTCGTAGAAGCGGCAGGCTTGCTCATTCTCCTCCTGCGTAATCACCTCCAGAGCGGGGAAATGATGCTGATGCGCGTAGTGCCTTGCGGCCTGAACGAGCTTTCGCCCGATCCCCTGACCGCGCACGCTTTCGTCAACCGCCACGATACCTATGCTCGCGAAACCAGGAGCGTCGCGCAGCGTAATCACTCCTCGCGGTAAGCCCCCGGAAATACAGACGAATACCTCGTCGGCTATTTCCCGATCAATGGAACGTCTCATCCAGACGCTGAACAGCTGCTCAAACTGCCCGTCGGCAAAATTGGGATCCCTCTTGAACCTGGAGTACATTCCACTCTGGATGCCGAGCCTCACAACTTCAGGATCGTGGTCTCCTGCGACATACGAACCCACTCCTTCCGGCAAGCCCGGATTTGCGGCAATCTGCATCGAATAAGTCACTTTGCGGTCCACCGGGAGCACGTATAGATTTGGGAAAGTTTGTCGGGTCAGGGGAATGTCGGAAAAAACATACACCAGATCAAAATCATCAAACTCTGCCTCCGGCAAACTCCCGTTCGACTTCAATTTTCCAACTTTCAATCCAAAAAAACCGGAGTCCCACTCAAGCATTTCAATCTTCCGTTGCATTCACAGTTTGATCAATGATGTAAATGGGACGATCCTTCACAGCTTCAAAGGTCTTGCCCAGGTAAAGGCCAATTACGCCAAGTATCATAATAATCAGTCCGCTGAGAAACCAGACGGACAATATCAGACTGGTATAACCCGCAACCTGAATTTTGTGAAGAAAATATTGTATGGCGACGACAATCCCCGCGATGAATGAAACCAGCGAAACAATAAATCCGATACCGACGATTGCGTAGATAGGTCGCTCGGAATTGGCCAATATGATATCCTTGGCAAGACGCAGCATCTTTCTGAAGTTGTACGCAGATCTGCCCGTCTCCCGCTCTCCGTGCACGACGTCGACCTTGGTCTGTCGAAAACCTACCCATCTGACCATGGTCGGAAAATAGCGAATAGGCTCACGCATGGTCCGAATCGCCTCAACCACTTTGTGACTATAGATTCCGAAGTTGGCGATCGATTCATCCTGGCGACTCCCCGTTAGGTATCCGAGAGTCCGGTAAAAAGCCCTTGAATACATTCGCTTCAGCAAGCCGTCCTTTCTAGCCATTCGACGCGCCAGTACGATGTCGTATCCTTCGACGGCTTTTTGGTACAGTGCCGCTATCTCAGACGGTCTGTCCTGCAGGTCACAGTCCATTACGACTACCCATCGTCCTTTCGCGTAATCAAGCCCTGCGGTAATGGCGTAATGCTGGCCGAAGTTGCGGCTAAGCTTAATACCTTTTACCCTCTTGTCTTTTCTCGCTTCAGCGGCGATAGCTGTCCAACTCTGGTCGGGACCGCCGTCCTCCACCAAAAGGATTTCGAAATCAGCTGTTATTTTTTCAAGCACTTCCCGGACCTGGGCGACCAGTTGGGGCACGATTTTCTCCGCATTGTAAACCGGTGATACGACCGAGATTTGAACGGGATCCACTGGTGGGCTTATTTGACAAAGTTTACCATTCCGCGCCGAATCCGTTTTTTGTATGCCAGGACTGAATCATTTATTCGCAGTCGTTAACTTCCGCACTGATTCCTTTTGAAGTTCATATTCTTCCTCGCTTTCGGGACACCATGCCCGGCGATTCTCATCAAAATGTAGCCGGTGCCCATATTCGCTCATCCAACCTGAGTGGCGGGCGGGATTGCCGATGACAAGTGAATGAGCCGCGACGGGCTTTGTCACCACCGCACCCGCGCCAACAAAAGCAAAGCTGCCTATTTCCAGGCCGCAAAGAATAGTGGCATTCGCGCCAATCGTCGCGCCCCGGCGGACCATCGTTTGCTGAAAGGCATGCTTCCGGGAAATCAAGCTGCGCGGATTTTTTATGTTGGTAAAAACCATCGAGGGGCCGAGGAATACATCGTCTTCACAAACCACCCCGTCGTAGATCGAAACATTGTTCTGCACTTTTACGTTGCGCCCAAGCACTACGCCGGTTCCCACAAATACGTTTTGCCCGATGATGCAGTTGTCGCCGATTATCGAACCGGGCATGATATGGCTGAAATGCCAGATCCGAACGCCTTCTCCAATGATGGAACCGGGCTCCACGATCGCGGTCGGATGTGCGTCGTATGCCATGGAATAATCTAGACCAGACTGGCGTTGTGTTTGACCGCCCAGTCCCTCAGTGCCTGGAGAGCCAGGCTGCCGGAGTATTTCCAGTACCGCAGCCGAATCCATTCGCCCAGAATCCGCGGTAATCGCCGCCATCTGCCAGGCGGAAGGCTGAGCCGCGTTTTTATATGTTCTATCACGGGATCG
>DASPNM010000012.1:0-20128 GCA_035626515.1 Chitinophagaceae bacterium | reverse complement strand
AATAAAATAACGGTAGTCGCGACTCACCGCGTCGAACCTGCAATGCCGCTCTTTCGCAACCGGCAACAGCTTTCGGAGCACGATATCGGGGGGAAGAATCGCATTCATCTTGTAAATGAATTTCGGATCAAGGGGCTCATCAAAATCGAAATGAAAATAATTCTGGTTGGCATGTACGCCGGCATCCGTCCGGGAAGACCCTACCAGGTTCACTTCGCGCCTGTGCAGCACGTGAAAGGCGTTCGCCACTTCGGCCTGCACCGTGTTGGCATTCTTCTGCGATTGGAATCCACTGTAAGCTGTACCCTTGTAAAACAGTTCGATGAAATAGCGCGACATAGCTCTCAGTTCCGGAGCATGGCCTTGAACCGGTTGATGTAGTATTCTTCCTTCAGCTCCGATTGCAGTGAAGCATAATTTTCGGGGTCGGAAACAAATCCGTAAAACGCGTCGAAAAACATGTACTTCCCGAGATCGCTCAGGAACAGGGCACTGAGATTGCGCACCTGCTGTACCGAAAAACATTTTCCGCGAAACACCTTGCGCGCCTCATCGATCATGTCATAATCATTCGATTCACCCGCCATCTTTTTTCTCAGTTTGAAAAAATCGGACTCCGTTGCCTCGGCCGCACAATTGTTGCGCACCGGTGAGGAAATGGAAACAGATTTCTCAGTCAACGGCTTGCCCTCATCGATTGCCGGTTTCTTTTCTTTCACGGGCAGCTTCTTTTCTTCAGAGACGGCTTTTTCCGCTACCGCGTTCACCGTGTCGGTAGAAATCTCCAGGAAACGCCGCTCTTCCCGCGGCTGCTCAATTCGCGGCTGCACCACGGGTTTCAAAGCCTCAATGACAATCTCAATCGTATCGCTGCCATCCAGGTACCGCGCCTGCAGACCCTGTTCTGTTTGTTGTTCTCCAATTTTCAAAACACGGCGGGATTGGGGCGGGGAATTCGTTTCCGTCGTTTTTGTATCCTTCGAAGTCTCGCTCAGCTTTGGCAACTCGTCGCGGTTTACTGCCGGCTCCGGCTTCACTTCGTCTTTTTTAACCTCCTCTTTCTTTACTTCTTCCTTTGTTTCCGATGGCCTACTTTCCTCAGACTTCGGCTTCTCTTCGCGGTTGACTGCGGTCTCGATTTTCACCTCAGCCTTCGGCGGCCCGGTATTTACCAGCACAGGCTTTTCTTTCAGTGTTGAATCATCAGCCGCACGGGAAAGCAGATCCGTAAACCGGGACACATGTGTCTTTTCCATGGCAACCGCTGGCACAGGCACTGCTGCCATCTGCACCGCCATCGTCTGCAGGTCAAACAGCCCCCAGCCCTTCCCCTCAAAATGCCGCAGCAGGTAACCGTGATCCCTGCGATTCAGATAGATCGAAAATCGCAGTTCGGGTGCGCGGTTGTCGGGAAAACCAATGCTGAATTGATACGTGCTGTCGCGCAGGTGAGACAGGATCAGGTATCCCGCCTGACTGGCGTTGTAGATTTTCTCGTCCATCCGCACGAAGAAGGGCTGTCCCTGTTCGCTCTGGATGTAAATAAAATACACTTTTTGTGCACGGATCTCCGACAAAAAAAGAGTGCTGAACAATACCAGAAAAACTGCTTTCAATCCACGCCTCATGAGCTCAAAATTAACCCAATTCCCCCTACAAATATTCGTTAAATACCGGTGCCGTTTGTCGAATTCCCGCGGGAGGCAACTCGAGCAAGCTCTAATTTTGCCGGCAAATCGGAAGAATGAAAAAGTCAGCCTACCTGCTTCTTGTCCTGGCGCTCAGCCAGGCGGCCTCGGCTCAGAAAGCAGCAACCGACACCAGCTGGAAAAAAGAATATCGCGAAACGCCTGCGCGGATCAACGACCTCGTACATACCAAAATGGCCGCGCGGTTCGATTACCCCAGGAGCTATATGTATGGCCAGGTATGGATTACCCTGCAGCCGCATTTCTATCCGACTGATTCCCTCACACTTGACGCGAAGGGAATGGACGTCCACCGCGTGGCCCTCGTAAAGGGAAACCAGCTGCGCGACCTCAAATATGATTACGACGGATGGCAGCTGCGAATCCGTCTCGACAGGACGTACCGAGGTGGCGAAAAATACACGGTGTTTGTGGACTACACCGCAAAGCCGAACGAAGTAAAAGTGAAAGGCAGCGCCGCGATCAGCGACGCGAAAGGACTTTATTTCATTAACCCCCTGGGAACCGAAAAGGACAAGCCCACGCAGATCTGGACACAGGGAGAAACGGAGGCCACCTCAGTCTATTGCCCGACGATTGACAGGCCCAACCAGAAAACCACGCAGGAATTCATTCTTACTGTGCCGGGCAAATACGTTTCACTGTCTAACGGTAAACTCATCAGCCAGAAAAAAAATACGGATGGCACCCGCACCGATCACTGGAAGATGGACCAGCCGCACGCCCCTTACCTGTTTTTCATTGGCGTGGGAGACTACGCTGTGGTCCGCGACAGCTGGAAGGGTAAGGAAGTCAGTTATTACGTAGAAAAGGAATACGCCCCGGTGGCACGGAGGATATTTGGAATGACACCCGAGATGATGACTTTTTTCTCGCGGATCACCGGCATCGAATACCCATGGGTTAAGTATTCGCAGATGACCGCCCGTGATTATGTGAGCGGCGCGATGGAAAATACAACCGCCACGCTGCACTCCGCCGTGGCGCAGCAGGACGCGCGGGAGCTCACAGATGGCAACCAGTGGGAACCGGTCATAGCGCACGAGCTGTTTCACCAATGGTTTGGAGACTATGTAACCACTGAAAGCTGGAGCAACATCACGCTGAACGAGTCGTTTGCCAACTACAGCGAAATGCTATGGGCGGAATACAAATATGGTAAAGACGCAGGCGACGAGCAGCACTATAATGATATGCAGGGATACCTGCACAGCAACAGCGAGAAGAAGGACCTGGTGCGCTTTCACTATCGCGACAAGGAAGATGTCTTCGATGCCGTGAGCTACAATAAGGGTGGACGCATCCTGCACATGCTGCGGAATTTCGTCGGCGACAGTGCCTTTTTCCGTTCCCTGAATCTGTTCCTTACCACGAATAAATTCAAGGCCGCCGAAGCTCACCAGCTGCGCCTGGCGTTTGAAGAAGTGACGGGCCGGGACCTGAACTGGTTCTGGAACCAATGGTATTTTGGAGCGGGCCATCCGGACCTGGACATCAAATACAGTTACGATGCTTCGGCAAAACGGGTGCGTGTGATCGTGAGTCAGAAGCAGTCCGACAAGCTGTTTCATCTTCCGGTGGCGATTGACATCTACCGGGGGGGAAACAAGGACCGGCAGAAAGTGTGGGTAAAAAACAAAGTGGACACGTTTTATTTCCATTCAGCAGCGAAGCCCGATCTGGTGAATTTTGACGGCGACAAGATGCTGCTGGCCACGAAAACAGAAAATAAGACAGTTGAGGAATACATGCATCAGTACACGCACGCGGGCACATATCTCGACCGCAGAGAAGCACTACAGTTTGCCGCGGCCAACCAGGATAAGCCGGCAGCAATCGAATTGCTGCGACTGGGATTGCGGGATCGTTTTGAAGGATTGAGGGGACTTGCGATCTCGCTGCTCGATCTCGAAAAGGAGAATGTCCGCAAGGCGGTCGAAACCCAGCTCGTTTCGATTGCCAAAAACGATCCAAAGCGGTTGGTGAAAGCAGCCGCGATTGAAAAGCTGGGCAGCTTCGGCAACCCCGAATATGCCGACATTTTCATCAGCGCCGTGCGCGACTCTTCCTATACGGTTGCAGGCAACGCTCTCGAGGCGCTCTATGGTGTTGACAGCGCGCGGGCTGTACAGGAAGCGATCATGTTTTCTGACTACCGGCTGAAAGGCAACCTGCTCGCGGCCACTACGAATGTGCTTATTGAAGCAGGAAATGAATCCTTTACCGACATGATCCTCACAAATTTTGAAAACATGCCCACGTCGCAGGCAAAGTTCAGCATGCTGCAGTCCGTTGGGAAGTTGCTGGAGAGAGTGACAAACAGCAGCAGCTTTCGGAGAGGCGTCGACGCAATTCTCGCTTTTCGCGACGCGATACCCCAGTCATTCCGCACACAGACAGATCCCTTCATCAACGATATGCTGCTGGCAGGGGTGGAAAAGAGAAAGCGTGCTGCTGGCCAGACTGAACTGGCCGATTACGTGAAATCCAAACTTTCGGAGAAGAAAGGATTTTGAGTAGTCATTCGTCTATAGTCGTTAGTAGTCCCAGGACTATTGACTAACGACTATCGACTATCGACTATCGACTCTTACCACTTCCCTCCTGCGCCGCCGCCGCCGAAACCTCCGCCCCCGAAACCACCAAAGCCGCCGCCCCCCGACCATCCCCCACCACGGCCTCCGCTTCCGAGACTGCCGAGGATGTTACCAATAATCCAGCCGGCTGGAAATCCTCCATAGCCGCGGCGTGAAATGGTGCCTCCACCCCTTCTTCCGCCGCCGCTGAAAATGATCAGCAGAAGAATCAGGGCCATCAGGATCCCGCCGAGGCTAACGCCCCGTCTTCCGCGACGTTCGCCGGGCGGCGCTTTGTATTCACCGGCGGCCGCACGAATAATATTGTCAGTAGCTTCGTCAAGGCCGCGGTAATAATTTCCAGCCCGGAAATTCGGAACGATGTCGTTTTCAACGATCGCGTCCGCTGTGACATCAGGAATTACACCCTCCATCCCGTAACCCGTCGCAATGAAAGCGTCGCGCTTTCCTTCGCCACCGCCGATGGAAATAAGAATAACGATTCCGTTGCTGAACTCCTTCCCCCCGACACCCCAGGTTCTGCCTAGTTTCACTGCATACTCCACCGGCTCGTAGCCGCCGAGGTCTTCAACGATCACGACGGCGATCTGCGTGGTGGTACTGTCGGCATAGGCAACCAGCTTTTGCTCGAGGGCCTGTTCCTGTTCAGGAGTCAGCAGGTTGGCAAAATCATTGACGAGTTTTGGCGGATTCTGGGGAGACGGAATGTCCTGGCCCATAGTGATGCAGCAGAACAACAGGGTCGGTATGATCAGCAGCTTCCGCATGCGCTATTTGCCAAAAGCTACTTCATCCGGTAATTCGTTTCTGTCGCTGCCCGGCTGGTAAGGAAAATGCGTTTTCAGCGCCTGCCCTATTCGCAGCACGCAGCCGGCAATTCCTTCGGCGTAATTATCGCGGGAAAAGCAACTGATCATCTCGCGCACCAGCTGCGTCCAGTATTCGGTGCCCACCTTCGCGTGTATGCCTTCGTCGCCAAAAACCGCAAGCTGGTGGTCTTTCATGGCAACATACACGAGCGTTCCATTGCGGTCGGAGGTCTGATCCATTTTCATTGAGAAAAACAGTTCTTTCGCACGATCAATAGCGTCGATCCAGCTGCAGCGCGCCTCCACGAATACGCGCACTTCGCCGCTCGTCTCTTTTTCCGCCGACCGGATTGCTTTTGTGATAAGCTCAAGCTCGTCGTCGCGGAAGAAGCGGTTCTTCTTCCGTTTCAGGAAGCCAAACATCGCTTATTTGATATTGAAATTGATATCGGGATTTTTTTCCGACCCGGGGTCGGAGCGGTAAAAAGCCTTTTCGCTAAAACCGAAGAGCCCCGCCAGCATATTGTTCGGAAAACGTTTGACGTGCAGGTTGTAGTTTTCCACCGACTTGTTGTAATCCTGGCGGGCGACATTGATTCTGTTTTCGGTGCCTTCGATCTGGGTTTGAAAATCCTGGAAGGCCTTGGTGGTCTTGATGTCCGGGTAATTCTCCACGTAACCCAGCAGCCGGCTGAATGCGCCCTGCATCTGCCCCTGGGCCTGCTGGAAGCGGTCGAGGCTGGCCTGGTCATTCAGGTCCACGTTCACGCTGAGGAGGCGTGAGCGCGCGGCCACCACATCTTTCAAAAGTGATTTCTCAAAATTCGCGGAAGCCTCCACGGTCTTGATAACGCTGTTGTAGAGGTCGGTGCGGCGCTGGTAATTCGTTTCTACATTTCCCCAGCTTTTCTTGACGTTCTGGTCTGACGTGATGAGCCGGTTGTAGCCGCTGCAGCCCCAGAAGACAAAGATCAGCACGATGGCGCCAATGATCAGGAGTCCGAGATTACGGGGTCGTTTCATTGTTAAGAGTTTTGCTGTTCGTTAAAATTACAGGATTTCGCCAACCGTGTTTATTTCTCACGGATCGCGGCAATGCCGGGCAACTCCTTGCCCTCGAAAAATTCCAGGAGCGCACCGCCGCCCGTAGAGACGAAGCTGATCCGGTCGGAGAAGCCAAACTGGTTTACTGCCGCCACCGAGTCGCCTCCTCCTACAAGCGAAAAGGAGCCTTTGTCAGTTGCTTCCGCAATCGCTGCTGCAATGCAACGCGTGCCGTGTTGAAAGTTGTGCATTTCGAACACTCCCATCGGACCGTTCCACAAAATCGTGCGCGAATGGCGGATCACGTTGGAAAACTGCTCCACCGCGTTCGGCCCGATGTCCATACCCATCCATCCGTCGGGGATATGATCGCTGGGCGCGGCGGAAACCTGCGCGTCGGAAGAGAATTTATTCGCGATCACCGAATCGGAAGGAAGATGCATGCAAACACCTTTTTCTTCCGCTTTCTTCAGCAGGTCGAGTGCGGTACCGATCCGGTCTTCCTCGCAGAGCGATTTCCCGATCCGCCCGCCTTCTGCCTGCATGAAGGTATAAGCCATGCCGCCTCCGATGATGATGTCGCTTGCCCGATCGAGCAGGTTTTCTATAATGGGGATCTTGTCGCTCACCTTTGCTCCACCGAGCACCGCCACGAACGGCTTTTCCGCCTGCTTCATGACTTTTTCGGCATTGGCCACTTCCGCCTCCATCAGCAGGCCAAACAATTTTTTTTCCGGCGGGAAGAAAGACGCGATTACCGCGGTGGATGCGTGCGCCCGGTGCGCCGTTCCAAAGGCATCGTTTACGTAAACATCTCCCAGCCTCGAAAGTTTTTCAGCGAATTCACGGTCGCCTTTTTCCTCTTCTTTATGGAAGCGCAGGTTCTCCAGCAACAGCACTTCACCCGGTTTGAGGTTCGCCGAAAGCTGGAATGCGCTTTCCCCAACGCAGTCATCTGCGAACAGCACCGGCAAGCCCAGCAAGCCGCTCAGATGCCTGAGCAAATGTCTGAGCGAATATTTTTCAGAAGGGCCCTCCTTAGGACGACCAAAGTGCGACATCAAAATCACACTTCCGCTGTCGCCGAGAATTTTCCGGATCGTGGGCAGCGCCGCGCGAATGCGCGTGTCGTCCGTGATCTCAAACTTGTCGTCGAGCGGAACGTTGAAATCGACGCGTACCAGGACCTTGCGGCCGCTGAAATTGGTTTTGGAGAATTGCGACATGGGGCAAAAGTAGTCGGGAAAGTCGGAAAAGTCAGTAAAGTCGGAAAAGACAAGAAAGTCAGCAAACCCGGAAAGTTGCAGCCAACTTTTCAGGGCTTCCCGGTTTTTTTCAACGAACAGCACTGCTGAAAGAATCTGTATTACCGAAATACACTCGGATCTTATTAACCGGTTTACGAATTGCAAATGCCGTTCAAATTTGAAAAGTTGCTTGTTTGGCAGAAGTCAGTGGAACTTGCCCCGATGGTTTACGAACCTTCAAACAAATTTCCCCCTGACGAGCAGTTTGGGCTTACCTCACAGATAAGACGGGCGGCTAATTTAGTTTCGCTCAATATTGTAGAGGGATCGACGGCGCAATCAAATCGCGAATTCAGCAAATTTCTCTCAATAGCCCTGAGATCAAACCTGGAAGTGGTCGCCTGCCTGTTCCTGGCTAAACGACGACCCTATATTTTCGAAGAAGAATTTCAGGCTGCTTACAAACAATGCGAAGAGATCCTCGTCATGATCAATGCCCTGGGGAGATCATTGGCATAAACTTTTCACAACCAGAGTCTTTACTGACCTTTCCGACTTTCCCGTCTTTACTGACTACTTAATGAGTCCCGCTAAATACCGCACAGTACGCACGAGCTGGCTTACATAGCTCATTTCATTATCGTACCAGGCTACGGTTTTCACGAGCTGGGTGTCGCCAACTGTCTGCACTTTGGTTTGCGTGGCATCGAACAGCGAGCCGTACGTCATGCCGATCACGTCGCTGCTCACGATCTCCTCCTCCGTATAGCCGTAGCTTTCGTTGCTGGCCGCTTTCATCGCGGCGTTCACTTCTTCAACCGTTACTTTTTTGGAGAGAATGGAAGTAAGTTCGGTGAGCGAACCGGTCAGCGTTGGAACGCGCTGCGCGGTGCCGTCCATTTTTCCTTTCAGGTTCGGCAGTACCAGTCCGATAGCCTTTGCCGCGCCGGTGGTATTGGGAACGATGTTCTGAGCCGCCGCACGGGCACGGCGAAGATCGCCCTTCGGGTGGGGCGAGTCCTGCGTATTCTGGTCATTGGTATACGCGTGGACCGTAGTCATAAGGGCATTCAAAATCCCAAACTTTTCATCCAGCACCTGCGCCATGGGCGCCAGGCAATTAGTAGTGCAGGAAGCGCAGGAGATGATGGTTTCCGATCCGTCGAGGATTTGGTGATTCACGTTGAACACGATGGTTTTCAGATCGCCGGTGGCGGGCGCGGAGATGACCACGCGCTTCGCGCCGGCTTTCAGGTGGGCGCCGGACTTCTCCTTATCGGTGAAAAAGCCGGTGCACTCCAGGACAACGTCGACGTCATGATCCTTCCAGGGGATCTGGGACGGGTCTTTCTGGGCATAGATGCGCACGGCATCGCCGTTTACAACGATCGAGTCTTCTGTTGCCTTCACCTCAGCGTCGAAGCGGCCCTGTGCGCTGTCGTATTTGAGCAAGTGGGCGAGCACTTTGGAGCTGGTAAGGTCGTTCACCGCCACCACGTCGATCCCTTCCATTTTATAGATCTGCCGGTAGACCAGGCGGCCAATGCGGCCAAATCCATTGATTGCAACTTTAACGATAGCCATAGATCAGAATGCTTTTGGTTCTGTTTGATTTGCTGAAGCCGCGAAGTTAGGAAATCGAGGATTTGAGCTCTGTATCAGTTTTGGAGAAAAATGGGGGTCGCAGGAAAAGAGAGACACAAAAGTTGAAAAGGATTTGGTGCCGATTCAAACAAGACAAACCGCCCTGACAGATGACGACCTGGTAGCGCTGCTCAACTTGCATCAAAAGCGATTTGCAACTGAGCGTTCACTTACATTCCCTGGTCGAAACTCGTCACGAGGTCGGAAAAACATTTGGCTAAAAATCCATGCATGTTTATCTTTGCCGTCCCTTAAACCGGCGCATTTGGCCCGTTCGTCTAAGGGCTAGGACACCACCCTTTCACGGTGGTGATACGGGTTCGAATCCCGTACGGGCTACAAGGCCTTTCAGGCGAAGCTTGAGAGGCCTTTTTATTTGGAAGCGTCGCGAGCTTGCTCGCGAAAGCGGACAAATAAAAAGGCCGGGCAGACGCGAAGCGGATGCAGAGGCCTTGGGTAAATCAAGGCGCAAGGGATCATGCAATAATGAGAAGCTTTTTAGTGTCCAAAACCTCAATAGTCATATTCCACCGACCAAAAGCAAAAAATCAGAATATTATCGGCTCAACAAACTCTCCAGGAGTCGAGCTGTTTTATCGACTCCCGGCAGCATCGCCTGCTCAAGTGCTGTGTTCATCGGTACTGCCGGCAGATTCGCCGCACCCAAAACTTCAACAGGTGCATCCAGGTATTGAAAACAATTCTTCGAGATCCGTCCCGCAAGCGCCTCCGCGAAAGAATTGGTTTGCTGTTCTTCCGTAAGCACCAGACATTTTCCGTGAAGGCGCACCCGCTCAAAAATCAGGTCTTCATCAAGTGGAAACAGTGTCCGGAGGTCGACCACTTCTACCCTCCCGTCAAATTCTGAAGCCGCCGCTTTCGCCCAAAAAACTCCCATTCCGTAAGTAACGACAACGCAGCTTTCGCCTGCTTCCACGGCATTTTCATCCGCTTGCAAAACAATGTTCGCCTTCCCGAGAGGGATCACATAATCCCGCGAGGGTTCCGCAGTCTTTGCGTCTTCCGTACCGGGCACCTTGCTCCAGTAGAGTCCCTTGTGTTCCAGCATCACTACCGGGTTGGGATCAAGGAACGCGGCTTTCATCAGCCCCTTCATATCGGCCGCATTCGACGGGTACACTACCTTCAATCCTTTTATGGACAACACTGTGGTTTCCACGCAGCCGCTGTGATAGGGACCCCCGCCGCCGTACGCTCCGACCGGCACGCGAAGCACCATGGAGACCGGAAATTTTCCGCAGCTCAAATAGCAGCTTTTGGAAACCTCGGTCACGAGTTGATTGAATCCCGGATAGATATAATCTCCGAACTGAACTTCAACGATAGGTTTTAATCCCACTGCCGACATTCCCACCGTAGATCCGACGATGTATGCTTCCTGTATGGCGGTGTTGAATACCCGGTCATCACCGAAACGTTCCGCCAGCGTGGCCGCTTCGCGAAACACACCACCGAGCCTGCGGCCCACATCCTGGCCGTACAAAACCGCTTCCGGGTAGTCTTCCATGATCTCGCGAATTGCAAACAGTGCGGCGTCCACCATGATCACTTTCTGCGCGCCCGCCGGGGTGCGCACACCGGTCTCGGTTTTCACCGGTGTCGGTGCAAACACATGATCTTGCACCGTAGCGGGATCCGGCTCGGGTGCCGCCACAGCCCTTTCGAAATCCCGGGCCACCAGCCCGGCCGCGTCTTTTTCGATCGCTGCAATTTCCTCTTCCGATACGCCCCGCTCACGCAGTTTGCGCCGAAGCTTGGGGCCCGGATCGTGTGCCGTGTGTTTTTCCAGGTCGTCGTCGCTTCGATAAAATTCCCGTCGAACCCCGCTCGTATGGTGACCGAGCAGCGGAACCTGCGCGTGAACGAGAAAAGGCCTCCTTTCGCGACGGACAACCTCGCAGACTTCGTGCACCACCCGCCATGAAGCTTCGAAATCGGTGCCGTCCACCTGCACGCGGCTTATTCCCTTGAAACCGCAGGCAAACTCATATGCATTCATGCTGCGCGCCTCTTCGGCAGAAACGCTGATGCCCCAATTGTTGTCCTGTACCAGGTAAATTACCGGAAGCTGTTTCAGTGCGGCAAACTGAAACGCTTCACTCACCTCTCCTTCTGTAAGACTGGCATCGCCCAAAGAGCAAACCACCACAGGCTTTTCTGCCCCTGGTCTCCACTCTTTGCCGCGTTTTTCGAGATATTGAATTCCCTGCGCGATCCCCGTGGTGGGGATCGCCTGCATGCCGGTGGCACTGCTTTGGTGAATAATCGTGGGCTTATCGGAATTCCGATAATTGGGATGAGCATAATACTCCCGGCCACAGGTGAACATGTCGCCCGCTTTGGCGAGGAGCTGCAACATGAGCTGGTAGGGAGTGAACCCAAGCCCCAGCAAAATGCTTTCGTCCCGATAATAAGGGCTTACAAAGTCCTGGGGCTGCAGCTGGAAGGCAGTCGCCAGCTGAATGGCCTCGTGGCCGCGCGAAGTGGAATGAACGTATTTGCAAATGGAGCGATTCGCCTCGTAAATCTCGGCCATGGTTCGTACCTGGCACATCAGCCGGTAGGCTTTCAGCAAAATCGAAGTTTCCACCATCGTTTCTGGAAGAGGCGCGGGCAAATTTACAGGAATACGAGAGGAGTCGCCTCCCTTACTTGACGTCGAGGGTGAACATACTGTCGTCCTCTATAAAGGCCTCCAGCTCGTCGCCGACCACCACTTCTCCAACACCGGCGGGCGTGCCGGTGAAGATGACGTCGCCAATATTGACCGAGAAATAATTGGAGATATAAGAAACTATTTTGTCAAAATTGTGGATCATCTGGCTGGAGTTGCCCTGCTGCACCAGTTCCTTGTTCTTATAAAGGCAAAAGTTGATGTCCTTCTTGTTCTTGATGCTGGTGATGGGGACCCACTTGCCGATTACGGCAGAATTGTCCCAGGCCTTGGCTTTTTCCCAGGGCAAGCCTTTTTCCTTCATTTCATTCTGGATGTCGCGCGCGGTAAAGTCGATGCCCGCAGTGATCGCGTCATAATATTTCGAGGCGAATTTTTCCTGGATGTACTTCCCGTTCTTGCTGATGCGCAGAACAAGCTCGCACTCGTAGTGCAATTCGTTGGTAAACTCGGGATAATAAAACGGCGTGTGTGGCTGAAGCATCGCGCTCTTGGGCTTCATGAAGATCACAGGTTCATCAGGGATTTCATTGCCGAGTTCTTTGGCGTGCGCTGCATAGTTACGGCCTACGCAAAAAATCTTCATAAACAGGCGGTGTTTTTATTAAATACATCGGATACATACTCACAGGGCTGTTGATCCCATATATTCAGGCAATCAATATGTCTATTGGATTTCAACGTTCCGGCAGCGGAGGCGGGCAGCTAAAGTAATCAAGTATTCTGATTTGTCATAAGGAAACCTCTTTATTATTTACCTGGTTCATGGCGGCCGTAATCCCCTGCAAGGCAAAGCTTTCAATTGCTTCCACGGCGATGCCGATCTTGCGCTTCACAAGTGGTTCTTCGGATTTTCTCCATTTCCCGAGTACAAAATCGGACTGATACCCTTTCGGATAATCATTCCCGATTCCGAAGCGCAAGCGTGCATAATCCCGCGTGCCGAGTGTTTCCTCCAGGCTCTTAAGGCCATTGTGTCCAGCATGACTTCCGCCCGGGCGCAGGCGCAAGCGGTTCAGGGGAAGCGCAATGTCGTCGACCACCACGAGCAGCCGATCGGAAAGAATACCTTCTTTTTCCATCCAGTATTTCACTGCCTTACCGCTGAGATTCATAAACGTCGTGGGACAAATGCAGATACACTGACGTCCTTTCAGCTTCAATTCGGCGACAAATGCGAGGCGGTCAACACGAAAGGACGCCGCATGCTTTTGCACAAACGCGTTGACCACGTCGAACCCGATATTGTGACGCGTATGAGCGTACTCGTCACCCGGGTTACCGAGACCGGCGATGAGGTATTTCGTCATGCGGTGGCTGCGAATTAACGCGAATTAATCCAACAAAAAAAGTCCCCCGGTTTCGCGGGGGACTAATACATGAACAAGGAAGACGGATCATTTCTTCGCTTTCTCTTTTTCCCCGGGAGCGGCTGCTGGTGCCTGTGCAGGCGCACTGCCGGCCGGTGCAGGGGTGCCCGCGGCTGCAGCAGCCGGAGCAACAGCTTCCTCCTGCTTCAGCTGGCGCGTCAGCACCACAGAAGCGATAGGTATCCGCGGAGAGTTAAGGATCTCGTAATGCTCTTCCTTTACATCCTCAACGCGGATGTTGCCGTTCAGCTCGAGGTTGTCCACGTTGACGTCAATATGTTCTTTCAGGTATCTCGGATAGGTTTTGACCTTGAGAGACTTCATTTTGATGATCAGCTTTCCGCCATCCTTCACGCCTTTTGCGGCTCCAGTGAACCGGAGAGGGATATTTGCGATCACCTTCTTATCCTCGACGAGCTCCAGCAGGTCCACATGGATGAGCGCGTCACTCACTTTGTCGAATTGAAGATCCTTCAAAATGCAGCGATAGCTTTGGCCATCGATCTTTACATCCACGAGCTGAAAATCCGGCGTGTATACCAGTGGCCTCAAAGTTGCGGCAGGAGCTGAAAAATTGATCTCCTGCGCACCCCCGTAAATTACACCGGGCACCAGTTCCTGAGAGCGAAGTTGGCGGGTGGCTCCTTTGCCAAATTCGGTCCTCAGCTTGCCTTCGATCGTAATTGTTTTCATTTGCTTTTATTATTATTTAAAGTTTAGTAACGACTCACGACTATCGACTCCCGGCTGCTCTAATTCTCCCTGCGCTGCGAATGCACGAACAGGCTGGTGATGCTTTTGTTTTCAAAAGCGTTTCGGATTGCTACCGCGAACAGTTCGGCGACCGAAATCACCTTGATCTTGCTGCATTCCTTTCGCAATGGAATGGTATCGCAGACCACCAATTCTTCCAGCACGCTTTTGTCTATGTTTTCGTAGGCGTTGCCGCTGAGCACCGGGTGCGTGATGAGCGCGCGTACTGTCCTGGCCCCTTTCTCCTTCAGCAGGGCTGCGCTCTTCGCCAGCGTGCCGCCGGTGTCGCAGATGTCGTCAATGAGCACCACGTCCCGGTCTGTCACGTCCCCGATCACCACCATGCTTGCGATCTCGTTCGCCCGCTTGCGGTGCTTGTCGCAGATCACCATTTCCGCCTCGAAATAGCTCGCTATTTCGCGTATCCGGTTCGCACTTCCCACGTCGGGGGCCGCAAAGGTAAGGTTTTCAAGGCGCAGATTTTCGATGTAAGGGATGAAAACTGCGTGGCTGTCGAGGTGATCTACGGGAATATCAAAATAACCCTGTATCTGTGGGGCATGGAGGTCCATCGTGATCACCCGGTCGGCACCCGCCGCTACCAACATATTGGCAACCAGCTTGCTGCCGATTGCCACCCGGGGCCGGTCCTTCCGGTCCTGACGGGCATAGCCATAGTAGGGAATCACTGCGATCACCTTGTCGGCCGAAGCTCTTCGTGCCGCGTCGATCATGAGCAGCAGCTCCATCAGGTTTTCCGACGGTGAGAATGTGCTTTGCACCAAAAAAACATAATCACCGCGTACGCTTTCCAGGAAAATAGGGCAGATTTCCCCGTCGCTGAACCGTTGAATCCTGACTTTGCCGAGCTGGGTCCGGTATATCTTACAGATCTGTTCGGCGAGCGCCTGGGACACTGTGCCGGAAAAAATCTTGGCAGTTTGCATGGTGCTGTTTTGCCCGGCGAAGATAAGATTGTATCCCGATTCGGCTCAGGAGACATTCAACGCGTTGCCACGGTGTTTTCAGGCACCGGCAGCAGCCCGATCGCCGGCTGGCTCGCTTCTTCGCCAATCGCTTCCGAAGCGGTGCCGTTGCAGCTGTAAAACAGCGCCGAGCAGATAAACACCGAAAAAATCAGCGCCACGAGATACACTCCCGCGAAGAAAAGGATTGGATGCAGCGCGCCCACAGGGGTAAGGGAACTGTTTTTCATAGTCCAGATTTTAGTTTTTCGGGATTGGGTTTCCTGGTGGCTGCTTCTCTCCCAAAAGAGATCGGTGAAATAAAATTATTGATCGCAAGAGCCAGATGCAAGAGCAGAACTACTCAATTAAACAATGGGCAAAAGACGACCGGCCGAGGGAAAAATTACTGTTGCTTGGCGCACAGCACCTGACTCCCTCCGAGCTGCTGGCGATCCTCATCCAGAGTGGAACGCGCGCGAAGTCGGCCCTCGACCTGGCCCAGGAAGTGTTGCTAAAAGCTCAGCAAAACCTAAATGAAATGGGAAAGCTTAGTCCCGCGGAGCTGATGACAATTAAGGGAATCGGGAAGGCGAAGGCAGTGATCATCGCGGCAGCTCTGGAACTGGGAAGGCGCCGGCTATCTGTTGACTCATTGGAAAAATCCGTGGTCACTGCCAGCCACGATGTTGCTGAATATTTACGAATGCGGTTGCGGGATTTGCAGCAGGAAGTTTTTGTTGTGATCTTTTTGAACCGGGCGAACCGTATCATCGCCATGAGAACCATCAGCGAAGGCGGCATCACCGGTACCATTGCGGATCCACGAATCATTCTCAAACAGGCTCTCGAAATCACTGCCGTGAGCATCATTCTTTGCCACAATCATCCCTCCGGCAGCCTCAGGCCGAGCCGCGCTGACGAAGAGCTCACCACGCGGATCCGCCAGGCTGCGGCCCTGCTCGACATCCGGGTTCTGGATCATATTATCGTGAGCGAGGAGGGGTACTACAGTTTTGCTGATGAAGGAATGATTTAATAGTCGGGAGTCGATAGTCGGTAGTCGATAGTCCTTGCTCTGTCTGCTGAAAACACCCGGAAATTTTGGTGGAATTCCACTTAAATCCGGGCCCCTGATGTCATAGATTTAACGGATGGGCGATTTCCGGCAGCTTTTAGCCTACCAGAAAGCATTTAGTCTCGCGATGCGGATCTTCATGATCACAAAGAAATTTCCGCCTGAGGAACGGTATGAGTTGACATGCCAAATAAGGCGTGCTTGACGATCGGTGTGCGCCAACCTGGCGGAAGCTTACAAGCGCAGCCGATACAGGGACTATTTCGTTTCCAAACTCAACGATTCGGAGTCGGAGATCGCGGAAGTGCAGATCTGGCTCGATTTTGCTCTTGCGTGCCAATACATAGATGCGGTGTTATATGACGAATTGAAATCGCTCAACGATGAAGTTGCGAAACTGGTGTGGTACATGATTAGTCATCCCGAGAAATTCCGTTAGCCTACGGACTACTGACTATCGACTCCCGACTATCGACTCCCAACTCAGCCTCACGCCTGCGGCGTCGGTCCTCCGAAATTCAGCGGCACCTGGATCTCTTCGAGATCTTTGATGGGACCGTTCACGACTTCGTACTTAGCAATATTCTCGGTGAGGGCTTTCATGAGACGTTTGGCATGCTGTGGGGTGAGGATGACGCGCGATTTCACCTTGCTCTTCGGTGTTCCCGGCATCACGTTCACAAAGTCGATCACAAATTCCGCGTGCGAATGCGTAATGATCGCCAGGTTCGCGTAAGCGCCTTCGGCCACTTCTTCGGAGATCTCGATGTTCAACTGGTTCGCCTGGGGCTGATTTCCATTTTCCATAACGTTGATTTATTCCAGTGCAAAAGTAGGATAGTTTACCGCAGCGTTTCCGAAAGAACGGCAACCAGAGAATCTGCGGGAATTGCCTTGCGAACGATGCGCCCGCGGGGATCCACGAGAAAATTAAAAGGAATGCTGTCGATGCGGAACACGCGGAGGGTCTCCCCTTCCCAAACTTTTTCGTCAATCAGCTGCGTCCACTCGGCCTCGTGACGGCGGATGTGCGCCTTCCAGAATTCTTTTTCCGGCTCCAGCCCGATGCTGATGATTTCGAGCTTTTCAGCCGGAAATTTCCTGCGCGCCTCCGACTTCGGGCGGTCGAATCTTACGCAGGGTCCGCACCAGCTGGCCCACATGTCGAGGAATACATAGCGGCCCGCACGTGAGGTGGAAACCATTTTCCCGCTGGAGTCGGGCAGTTCGGCGGACGGAAGCAGGTCCCCCACATGGTATTCTTCCTCGAACACTTTGAGAAAATTCCGTGTTTCCCTGACAAGTTCCTGAATTCGCTGGTGGTCGGGAAAACGTTTTGCCGCCCGCTCCATAAACGCTTTCAAAGCCGCATAATCTTTGCCGAAGTCGGCTTTGTTATAGACGTAAAGAAAAACTCCGGGATGCGAAACGGTATCGGCAAAACGCCGGTATCGCTCGAAGAATTCAGCGAGAAATTTATCCTGCAGGCGCAGAAGCGAATCCATCCGTGGTCCGGCGATGCCGCCTGCTTGGAGACGCTGCACTTCCTGGGTGACTTTTTCCCATTCTCTGCCCTGCTCTTTTTGCAGCGCGAGGAATTGATCGAGGATGGTGGTTCCCGGAGAATTTTCAATCGAATATTCGCGAGGCTTGAGGATATTTCCCCGGATCCGGATTTCCGCAGCGTCGTTAAAGAAAACGATGCGGATATCAGTGTCCGTCACCCGAAGCCGTAGCGGTCGTTCTTCTACGTCGCGGATCTGCAGTTTTACCCGGGCACTTCCGCCAGGCGGAATGCTGACGGAATCGAGCACCCGGACCGTTTCGTTCGTATAGGGGATGGTTTCGATGTAGACTGCCCGGCCCGCAGCGTGATCAATATCGAAAACTACCGTAGTAGCATTCTTATCACGACATCCAAGAGCAATCAGCGTGCAAAACAGAACAAACGAAAATCTATACATGGAGCAAAGTTATTAAGCCGGGCAGGAGACGGACCACAAAAAATAAAGGCTACCGATTGGTAGCCTTTATTGCAACTGCTTATCCTCAAATCAGAGGCGAACCCATCTTTCGTAGATCTGGCGGGTCCAGCCGTTGGGACCGGTGGATCCTACACCATATCCATAGTGCATGTAAAAGGTCTGGGTAGCCGGGTTGTATGTATTGTTGTACGTAGCGTGCGTCCAGGGCGGCGTTCCAGGATTATTCGGTGCGGAACTGGAAAAATCAATTCCACCCGGATTATCCGTGGTCATGAAGCCGGATGCTGGCGGAACCGGAGGAGTACCCGGGAAGGCGCTGCTCCAGTTGGTGAGGTTGGTACCGCTCACATCAAACTGGAATTCCCATCCGGTGAGGTCACCCACCTGAGCCTGCGAACGAACGGCACCAACGGTTGCAAGGTCCTTCGTCATCGAGATCGGGCGCGGCGCCGACGGGTGGAAGAAGAAACCATTGACCGCGTAATCGGCATGGTAAGCATTCTTCACCAGCATTGCGACGATGATCTCATTGGCCAGGGCGCTGATCACACCTTCACTCACGGAGGTGATCCTGAATCCAAGTCCGTAGGTGTTGGTGAGGCTCAGCAACGATTTGTTGATCGTCACCGGAACTTTCACCTCACCTGTCGCTTTCGGAACCGTCAGAGTCAGCGAGGGAATCGTATACGAGCCGGCCGGCATCGGCGTGAGACCGGCGGCAGTGATCTCGGCGTTGCTCATCAGTGTGAGCGTGACCTGGATATCGTTATTGGGCTTGTTCGACCGCGGATAGAACGACTTGATGGTGATCAGGTTGATCGTTTCCGTCGAGGGAAGCACATCCAAACCAACAATTTTCAGGGGCCCATAGTATCCCGCATCGAACAGATCCGTCACAATGCTACCCTGGTCTTCCACCCATCCGAATTTGTCGGTCTTCTTCAGGCAGGAAGACAGCAGCAGGGCCGCAGCGCTTATGATCAAAAAGGATTTCAGTTTCATTTTATTTTGATTTTGATAGATTACAATTATTGTACATCCCAGAAAATTCTCTGCGTAAATACATTTGGCTGCTGCACGTTCGCCTGGTTCACGTTCTCTTCACGCAGGGGGTAGTACAGTCTTACGGGCTCCGGAGTTGACCCAGACACGCAAGACTTGACCGAATAAGGAGCTGCGCCGGGATCGGTCGGAGTGTTCGACTTTCTGTACTCAGCCCATGCCTCGGAACCATCAATGTTGGTAAGAGCTGTCCACTTCTGTACGAGGATAGCTTTAATCTTATCGGGAGATGCAGCCCAGTCAGCGTTTACAGTGCCGCTGGCAAGGTAAGAGTTCGCAGCAGCGTCAGCCTGTGCATCCGTTGCAGTAGCTGTGCTGGTATGCGTAGCAGCTGCGAGTCGGAAGGCCCAGCGAACACCGGCCTCATAGCTTTGCTGTGCATTGCTCACCTGCCCGCCGCCCCAGGCGGAGATACCGTACCGCTGGGCGGCTTCGGCTTTCAGGAAATAGGCTTCAGCAGCCGTCATGATGATCATCGGACGGGTTGCATCGCCTTTCACCACCTGCTCGGAGCCCACTGAGGAAACCAGGGTTTCCAGGTAAATGTTGAGCGCACCGCAGGGCCCCAGGGGAACACCCAGATAATCGCCCGGATTGGAGGGGTCGCCACCAACCTTGGGAGTTGCCAGTCTTCTGAGGCGGAAAATATCATTGGAGTTTTTCAGCCAGTTGATGATCACCGCGTTCATCTTCCGGAAACGGAAGGTACCGGTCTCAACATCATTCTCGGTATATCCATATGTGCCGTAGAACTGGTTGAGTTTGCCGGGGCTCTTCGTGTAGCCCGGGTTGGAAAGGATGTTGTAAGTGATCAGCCCTGAATTCTCAGCCACGATCTTGTTGATCTCGGCTGTGATGTAGGCAGAGCGGCCCGACATGAAGCTCTGGCGCATCAGGATCCGCATCTTCACCGTGTTTGCGAACTGGATCCATTTTGTGCCGCCCGTAGGTCCGCCGTGCGAAGCAAACGTGATATCGGCCGGTTCAGATATCGGGAACGGGTTGGCTTTGATATCTGCGATCGCCTCGTCCAGCTTGCGGATCAGGTCTTCATAAATCGTTTGTGCGTTATCATACACCGGTGTAATGAAGGCTGTTCCCTGAAGGGCCTGGGAGTACGGCACATTCCCGCAAAAATCCACCAGCTTCTGGAAGATAAGAGCCTGCATG
>DASPNM010000011.1:0-10355 GCA_035626515.1 Chitinophagaceae bacterium | reverse complement strand
TATTATATGTAATTGTTTTTATGAAAATACCGGGTGCCGGGTCGCAGAGTTCGACTTCAGAGGGCAGGAGGCGGGCACTTTTTTTTGTGACTCTCGGGTTTACGGTTTTCCTACTCGGGGCTCTCCCGTTCAGCCTTGTTTTCAAGCCGGTTATTTTCTATCCTAATGGAGCCACCTGGATGCATCAGTGCAATCTCTATTTGGGGGCCGCACTGCTCCTGTACGGCCTCGTAAGCCTATTGGGTTCAGGCCGCGTTAGGGCTATGCTGGTTTGTGCTATCGTGAGTGTATTTATTCTTGCCGGGTTTAGAAGTTTCCTCCTGCACAACAAGCAATGGCTGAAGGAAGAGTCCATCGTAGTCAATTTTCGAAAGACGGACCCAATAAGAAGCGGTCGTAGTTTCCTCATTGATGATAACGTTAAAGAATTAAACTCATCCCATCTGATTCAATTCTTTACTTTCAACGCGCTAATGAAACGTGCATTTGAGGACGAAACACGTTTTGCGGTTACACGTGACGAGATGCGGTCATGGTTGACCCATCCGGAAATTTTCGATTCAACAATTTTTGATCCTTCACGCCGTCAATTCGCAATGTCGGATTACGTCCCGCAACGGTTTCAGTACAATGTTAAAATTGAGAAAGGTAAGGGCGAGTTGGCTGACTTTAAGGCAGTGAAACTGTTATGGTATTCGTGGTTTGATAAGAACCGTTTCAACGCGGAAATAGCGGATGTTGTGTCATTGCGGATATTTCCGTGTACCGGTTGCCCGGCTATCGCGCAGACCGGTAATTCATTAGATAAGACTTCGATCGGAAAGTAACTATGGAAAAGATCAGATTTGCCCTGGTCGGCTGCGGCAAGATCGGCGAGCGGCACGCCGGGCACATACTCTCGCAGGGTGTGCTGCAGGCTGTGTGCGACGTCGATCGCGAGAGACTAAAAAAGGCAGAAGCAGCTTATGGAGTGAAAGGCTATGCCGACCTGGATGAGATGCTTGGCCAGGAAAAGGAGATTGATGTGGTCTCTGTCTGCACCCCCAACGGACTGCATGCCGAGCACTCAATCAAGGCGCTGCGCGCAGGATATCATGTGCTTTGCGAAAAGCCCATGGCCATCAGCTCGCGCGACTGCGGGGAGATGATCAAGGTTGCGGAACAGATGAACAGGCGGCTTTTCGTCATCAAGCAGAACCGGTACAACCCACCCGTTGCAGCGGTGAAAAAGGCGCTGGACGAAAACCGGCTCGGAACAGTGTACAACGTACAGCTCACCTGCTTCTGGAATCGCGACGACAACTACTACCGGAATTCGTGGAAGGGTACGAAGCTGCTCGACGGCGGCTCGTTGTTCACGCAGTTCAGTCATTTTATTGACCTCCTCTACTGGTTCTTTGGCGATGTCCAGCGCGTGGCAGCGTTTACTGAAAATTTTGCGCACACCCATTCTATCGAATTCGAAGATTCAGGAGTGGCAATCCTGCAATTTTATTCCGGACCCATCGGAACAATCAATTTTTCGGTAAACAGCTACAAGAAGAACATGGAGGGATCGCTCACCATCATTGCGGAAAAAGGCACTGTAAAGATCGGGGGACAGTACCTGAATACACTCGAATACCAGTGTATCGATGGTTATACGATCGAGATCAGCGATAAGGGGAACGAGGCAAACCAGTATGGCACCTACGTAGGCTCGATGAGCAACCACGATAAGGTGTATGCCAACATCATAGCCGTGCTGAGGAACGGAGACCGCATATCCACAAACTTTTTTGAGGGACTTAAGACGGTGGAGATCATTGAGAAGATCTACCAGGCCGCGCAGAGATCCTGAACAGCCATGAACATCCTCTATCTCGGTTCGAAAAAGATAGGCTGCGAATGCCTGCGCGAGCTGCTCTCCATCGCCGCCGAAGAAGGGGCCGCGTTAAAGGGAATTCTCACCAATCCCCAGGCCGCGTACGCACGGGAAATTACTGCCCTCGCCGGTGAGCGCAGTATCCCGGTATTTGCGGAGCTGGACGAGATCCTGCAACTGAAAGATATCGATTTGCTGGTGTCGGTCCAGTACCATCGGATCCTCCGTCGCGAACATATTGCTGTGGCACGGCTGGCAGTGAATTACCACATGGCCCCACTTCCTGAATACCGGGGCTGCAACCAGTTCTCGTTCGCGCTTTTCGAAGGGGCGAAAGAGTTCGGCACCACAGTGCATCGCCTGGAGAACGGGGTCGACAGCGGGGCTATTATCGATGAAATCAGGTTCCCTGTAGACAGTAAATGGGATGTATCGGAGCTTTATGAGGCCACGTACCGCCATACCCTGAACCTTTTTCGGCGCTCCATTCCGCAGTTGCTCCGTCGAAATTACTCCCTCACGCCGCAGCAGGACCTGGTGGCGAGCAGGGGCAGCCGTATTTACAGGAGAAAAGACATTGAACGGTTGAAGCAGATTAACGTGGACGACCCGGTGCCGCTAATTGTGAAAAAGGTGAAGGCCACGAGCATGCCGGGTTTTGAACCTCCTTATTTCATTCATGATGGGGAAAAATATTACATCATCCCCGAAAAACATTTACCCGGGAAATGAAAGTTCCGTTTGTTGACCTGAAAGCGCAGTACGACTCCATTCGCAGTGAGATTGACGCTGCCATGTCCGCGGTGATCAGCGAGTCCGCCTTTATCGGCGGCAAACACGTCGAAGAATTCGAGCAGAAGTTCGCGCGGATGTATGGAGTGAAGCATTGCATCAGCTGCGGCAACGGCACGGACTCCCTGTACATACTTTATCGGATGCTTGGAATCGGCCCCGGCGATGAGGTGATCACCGTTGCGAACAGCTGGATTTCCACTTCAGAGACCATCAGCCAGTGCGGCGCGAAGCCGGTCTTTGTCGACATGGAAGACCGTTATTTTACCATGAACCCGGATCTGATCCGGGAAAAGGTCACTCCCCGCACCCGTGCCATCGTACCCGTGCACCTTTACGGGCAGATGTGTGATATGGAGAAGATCATGGGTATTGCCAACGAATTTGGCATTCCCGTCATTGAAGACTGCGCCCAGTCGCATTTTTCGGAACTCCGCGGAAAGCGGGCGGGGCTCTTCGGGACCGCCGGATCCTTCAGCTTTTACCCCGGGAAAAATCTAGGCGCCTATGGGGATGCCGGCTGTATCATCACGAACGACGACGAGCTCGCTTTGAAATGCCGGATGTTTGCACGTCACGGCAGCATCGTCAAGCACGATCACCGCATGGAAGGGATCAATTCGCGGCTGGATGGTTTGCAAGCGGCCATTCTTTCCGTGAAGCTCGATCATATTCACGAATGGACCGAACGGCGCATTGCGGCGGCCCAACGCTACCACGAATTGCTCACGGGTACGCCGGGAATAACGCTGCCCCAGGTTCGGCCACAAAGCAGGCACACATTTCACCTCTTCGTGATTCGCGCCCGCAGGAGAAAGCAACTGCAGGAATTTCTGAAGTCGAAAGGAGTGGAAACAGCGATCCATTATCCGGTACCCCTTCCTTACCTGATACCTTACCGTCATTTGAATCACCAACCGGCCGATTTTCCGGAAAGCTGGGCAGCCCACGAAGAGATCTTTTCGCTTCCGATCTTTCCGGAGATCACGGAGCAGCAGATCCGTTACGTGTCGGACTGCATACACGCTTTCTGCAAAAAAGTACCGGAGACGATAGAATGAAGCACGTCCTGCTGATCACCTATTACTTTCCCCCGTATACCGGCATCGAAGGAAACCGGCTGAACAGCTGGGCTTCGGCATTGCGAAAATCAGGGTTTCGTGTTACGGTTATCAGCCGCCAGTGGAAGAAAGGGGCGCAAAGCAACTGGGAAGATTATTATCGCGAACATAGTGAGACGGACGCGCACGAAGAACCTCTGGATGAGGGACTCACCGTGATCCGGCTCCCTTATCGCTGGTCGCCTGCTTTTCGCAGGTTCAGGGGCCGCTTTGGCGGCCTTTATTATTGGACGAATAAGGTAGTCGGTGTCCTGCATCCTGAAACGAATGCCGACTACGCGTTCCGCGAATACGCCATGCAGTTTATCCGCCGGGAGCGCCCGGAGTTCCTGGTCGTATCTTCCCCGCCTTTGAATATTATCCGGCTGGGTCATTTCCTCAAATCCGCGTTTCCTTCGATGAAATTCATTGCAGATTTCCGCGATAGCTATAACAACGATCTTATCCAGGAGCGCCCGAGACTTCGCTTGAAAGAAAAGGTAGAGGCTTTTTTGTTTAGGACCCACCTGCGCAGATGGCTCCGCAATGCCGACGGCGTGGTGAGTGTTTCCACCCCGATTCTCGAAACGATCCGGAAGCGCTTTCATTGTCCCACCCTCATCGTCACGAACGGGTTTGAGGAAGATCTGTTCCGGGATGTACCGCTGCACCCGAACGGGAACCAGTTCACGCTTTCCATGGTCGGGAGCCTTTACCCGCGGCAGGACATCGGTTTTATGTGCCGCGCAATCGATCTGTTCATTCGGCAGGCGGGCGATCCGAATATCAAGGTCCAGTTCATCGGGATCAGGGGACGAAAAAATATAGTGAACGAGATCAGGAAGCATATCGATGATCGCTTCCTGCATTTCACGGACAGGATAGAGCGGCAAAAAGCGCTCGAAATCATGAAAAACAGCCACATACTGCTCCAGGTGGGATGGAGAGGATATCGCGGCCTTTGCCCCGGGAAAGTATTCGAATACCTGGGTGCCGGAAGGAACATTCTTGTTGCGCCTGCCGACGGGGACCTGACGGATCGGGTGATCGGGGAGACCGGTGCCGGCTTTTCAGCGCCAACGATCGAAAACGCGGCGGGGTTTCTTCTTTCCAAATACCGGGAATGGAAGGAACATGGAGTGCTCAGCTATTCCGGAAACCCGAGCGCGATCAGCCGTTACACACGGGAAAGCCAGAACCGAAAGCTCGAGGAGTTTCTGCGCGGGATGTGAGTTTCAATGAACGAACTTGTCTATCGGAAGGAACATAGCTGTCAGTTACCTCTCACAGGTGGTGAATGTGGTGGTCGGTTTTGGGATCAGCATCATCACCACTAGGATGCTCGGCGTGGTGGGGAGAGGAGATTATGCCCTATTCAGCAATTCTCTTGGACTTGCTGCGGTCTGGCTGGGATTCAGCCTCCCGGTCGCGGTGATCTATTACGTTTCTTCAAACCGGATTAAACCGAACAAGGTCTTTTTTTCATTTTCTGCTTTTATCCTGTTGACCGGCATGCTTGTGTTTCTGCTGCTGCAGCTGCTCAGGCTGTTCGGGTGGCAACACCTGGTGTTTCCGCCGGCGCATGACAGCATCCTCTGGGTCGTGCAGTTTTGCGTCATTTTTCTGAGCACCTCGTTCAACAGTTTTTTGTATGGTTTCATGAATGCCAGGCAAAAGTTTGTGCACCTCAGCGTGATCAGCAGCCTGTTCACTCTGACGACACTTTTTCTTTATGCAGTATTTTATTTCCGGATGATCGAAGTGCGCATGGATGCATTCAGCCTGATCGTGCTAACGACCCTCGTGCTCGGCGTCCTTCAAATGGCAGTGAACCTGGTATTCTACACAAAATTTATCCCTGATGCCTGGAGGGTGGAATGGCTGCGAATTTCGGAGATCCGGCAAATGCTCCTGTTTTCCTTTATCGGCTGGCTCGGAAACGCAATCCAGTTTCTGAGCTACCGTCTTGACCTTTGGTTCGTCGACTACTATCACGGCAAGGTGGAAACCGGCATCTATTCGCTGGCTGTAACGCTGGCGCAAATGCTGTGGATTTTTCCCAACGTAATCGCAAACGTGCTGATGTCGTATCTCTCAAAACCGGAAGCTGTGGACCGGGGTCAGATCACTTACAAATTCGTCAGAATCTCGTTCTGGACATCGCTCGCCTCGGGCATTGCTTTCATCGTTTTCTGCTACCTGTTTGTTCCGGTTCTTTATGGAGAAGATTTTGATCGTGCCCCGGGCGTTGTGTTGCTGCTGATGCTCGGAATCATTCCCTTCAGCATTGCACCCATCATTGCGAGTTATCACATTTCCGTACATCGCATCCAGCTCAATCTTTTTGGGGCGATTGCGGGTTTTGTTGCGGCGCTGCTGCTGTACGCAATTCTTATTCCTCCGTATGGAATCGTCGGCGCCTGCATCGGTACAATCGTTTCCTACAACCTGAATAATTTCCTTCTGATGCACTGGTTTCAGCGCGAGTCGCGGATGCCGGTCTGGAATATCGGAATCTCATTCAGGGATTTTAAGCTGATAGCAAAAGGGTTAAATATCAGGCGATGATCAAAACGAGGATGGTTCTTTTCGGCAGGAAGAAGCTAATGTACTACAAGGGCTTGCTGATCCGGGCGGACTACGGACTTCACGAGCAGATCGCGTCCATTGTTAATGAAAAGCTGCCGAACGGCGGCAGAATACTGGATCTTGGTTGCGGCCAGGGTGCGCTGTCGCTGCGGCTTCACGACATGGGCTACCAGGTGCACGCAGTAGATATTGATCCCTCAGACTTCAAATGCACCGAAGTGCCGTTCGAGCAGCTCGATTTCAACAACAAGGGGGCCGTTACCTCTTTTATCGAGCGTCACCGCGATTCGTTCGACCTCGTGATCGGTATTGAAGTGATCGAACACATCGAAAATGGCTGGGAATATGTGCGGATGCTGCGTACGCTTGCAAAGACAGGCGGCTTTATTCTCATTTCGACACCGAATGTTACCAACTGGCTTTCGAGATTCGTTTTCCTGTTTACAGGAAAATTCCACCAGTTTCGCGAGGAAGATCTCAGCTATGGACATATTTCCCCCATCACGGCGTACCACCTCGGGCTGATCCTCCGGTCGGAAAAGCTGGACGAAATTGACATCCGCCCCGGGGGACTGCTCCCCCCGTTCTGGATTGACCGCAGCGGGTACCTGCTGTTCCTGAATTTCCTCAACCTGTTTTTCTATCCGCTGATGAAGGGAATAAAAAAGGGCTGGTGTATCATAGCGACCGCAAGAAAGACATGAACATTCTGCACCTGCCCTCGTGGTTTCCCAATCGTCATTTCAGCACCTCGGGGCTGTTCACCAAAAAACACATTGAATCCCTTGCTTCCCTTCCAGGCACGAACCATATTGTAATTACGTGGCAGGATACCCGGTATGCTACGCTTCGCAACCCTTTGGCATTTTTCCGAAGCCTTATTCGCAGTTTGAAAAAACCGCGCAAACTCAAAAAAGGAAATGTTGAATACATCGTCGTCGACCTCTTTCAATCGTCTGAGCTCATCTTTGGGAGCAATGCCCGCCGGCTGGAAAATACGCTGGTGCGGCAGGCCCTCGACGTTGTTCGAAAGCAAAGCATAAGTTTAGTTCATGCTCACGTGGCCTATCCGGGCGGTTATGTGGCGATGCGTGTGGCGGAAGAAACGGGAGTGCCGTACGTTCTTACCGAACATATGGGGCCTTTCCCGTTGTATGAATATCGGACACCACCCGAATGGTTGGACGAGCGAATTATTCAACCCGTTCAACGATGCAAAACAATAGTTGCAGTCAGCCGGTTTCACGCCGGGCAGATCAAAAGCTGGACAGGCAGGGATCCGGTCGTGATTCCTAATGTGGTTGACAGCCTTGAATTCGCGCCTGACCTTCAGCCACGGCAAAGAAATTACTTTCAGTTTGTCTCCGTATCGAGATTTGTTGTGCAAAAAGGAGTGGATACGTTGCTCTCTGCCGTTTCCCTGCTGAAAAAAACCGGCGAAACCCAATTCCGGATATGCATTTGCGGCGAAGGTCCCCTGGAGACAGAGTTAAAACAGTTATGCACCCGGCTGGAATTGGACCGGCAGGTGGAATGGGTGGACGGGTTCGACAGGAAGGCAGTTGCGAGTCGTATACGTTCATGCGATTGCCTGGTGAGCAGCAGCCGCTGGGAATCTTTTGGAGTAACTTTGGTCGAAGCATTGGCATGCGGCAAGCCGGTAATTGCGACCCGCAGCGGGGGGCCTGAAGATTTTGTGAACGAGCAAAACGGAATGCTGGTAGACATAGATGACGGCAACGCTCTCGCCGCCGCAATGGGGGAAATGATCACGCATGCGGGACGTTATTCACCGCACGCCATTCGCGAGGATTGCCTGCGGCGCTTCTCACCGGAAGTAGTGGCCCGCCGGTATGCAACCGAGGTCTATGAAATCCAATAAATGATTTATGTGCGGAATTGCCGGAATTGTAGCTAAAGATCCCCGTGAGGCGGGTCTTTCGCGACTGCAGGAAATGACCCGCGCCATCGCGCACCGGGGGCCGGACGGAGAGCAGTTCTGGACCAATGCCGGCGGTACGGTCGCACTTGGGCATCGCCGCCTTTCCATTATCGACCTCTCCGACGCGGCGGCCCAGCCGATGCATTACCTCGACCGCTATACATTGATTTTTAACGGCGAGATCTACAACTACATAGAGCTGCGCGACCGCCTGAAACTTTTCGGTTATACTTTTAATTCACGTTCCGACACCGAGGTGCTCCTTGCGCTTTACGACCACTACAAAGAAGACTGCCTCGAGCATGTGGACGGGATGTACGCCTTCGCGATCTACGACGATCGGCACAAGACGCTTTTTTGCGCGCGAGACCGATTCGGCGAAAAGCCCTTCTATTATTTTCACGAACCCGGCAGCATCTTTGTGTTCGGCAGTGAAATGAAAGCGCTGTGGGCCGGCGGGGTAGCCCGTGAGCCGAGCGAGCGCATGCTCTACAATTATCTCGCTTTTGGCCAGCTTCAGAATCCGGAAGATGCTTCGGAGACGTTTTACAGGAAAATTCGAAAGCTTAAAGCGGCACATTATCTCAAACTCGATGTCAGCACCTGCAGCATCACCCGAATGGAACCTTACTGGCGGCTCGGACTGCGCGAGCCGGTTGTGTCCACCGTGGAGGAAGCGGGCGAACGGTTTGCGGATATGTTTCGCACTTCAGTGCGGCGAAGATTGAGGAGCGATGTACCTGTGGGAAGCAGCCTCAGCGGCGGCATCGACAGTTCGCTGGTGGTGAAAATGATCGATGATATCAAAACAGGCACCGACCAGGTGCAGAAAACTTTTTCCGCCCGTTTCCCCGGGTTTTTGAAGGACGAGGGCAAGTACATGCAGCTCATTATTGACTCCTGCAACGTGGAGCCGCATTTCACTTACCCGGATGAAAAAATGATCACCGAGGACCTGCCGACGATCATCCTCCACCAGGAGGAACCCTTTGCCAGCGCCAGCATCTGCGCGCAGTTCGCCGTGATGCGGCTTGCGAAGCAGGGTGGGGTGACGGTACTCCTCGATGGTCAGGGTGCCGATGAGATCCTGGCCGGTTACCACAAATATTTTACGGATCATTTCACGGAGCTGCGTAAAGTAGACCGCAGCAAGTACCGCAAGGAAGTGGAACGCTACCGAGAATTCCACGGGGAAAGCCGGATCAATCCCGTCCCCAAACGCAACGCGAAATATTTTGCACGAAAGTATGCCGGCGTCGCGTTCGAAACGGCGCGTAAACTGCGTGATAGCTACCGGAGGCTGTTCGCGCCGGAATTCAACAAAGAATTTTATCATAGTTACAGCGCCGATAAATTTCCCGAGCTCAACGGATTCGGTTCGTTGAACGAATCGCTGCTGTCGAGTACCGTCAACGTAGGACTGGAGCAGCTACTCCGATACGCAGACCGGAACAGCATGGCCCACAGCCTGGAGGTGCGGCTGCCTTTTCTTTACCATCCCCTGGTCGAGTTCCTGTTTTCCCTGCCCGGTGATTTCAAGATCAGGGACGGCTGGACGAAGTGGATCATGCGCATGGCATTTCGGGGTTTTCTGCCAGAGGAAATCGTCTGGCGGAAAGACAAAATCGGCTACGAACCCCCGCAGGACTCCTGGATGGAGACTTCCAAAGTACGGGAGCTGCTGCGACAGAAAAAGCAAAAGCTCGTAGGGGCCGGCATCCTCGACAAAGCCGTGCTGCGGGACAATCACTGGGCAAACAGGGGGGGCAGCCATAAGAACTGGATCTACCTGATGGCCGGTAGCCTTTACGATTAACAGCTTTTCCCAGATTTGAAAAAACTGCTTCACATCATCGAGTCGCTCGGCACCGGCGGAGCCGAAAAACTGGTGGTGGCCGTGATCAACGGACTCGAGAATTACGAACATCACCTGATGATCCTTAACGGTTCGGAAGATCTTCGCCAACATATCCGCCGCAGTTACTTTTTCGTGAACCTTGGAATAAAAAAATGGACGCAGCTTCCCCGTGGCAAAACAGAGCTGAGGCGGTATATCCGGCGACACGGC
>DASPNM010000010.1:0-48525 GCA_035626515.1 Chitinophagaceae bacterium | reverse complement strand
GGACAGGGTCAGTGAAGTTGCTCCCGTGATCACCTGGTTATCTCTTCTCCAAACAACCGAACCACCGCTCGGGTTGCCCACAACCGTAAAGTTGACCGTTTCACCCGGACGAACCACCGGCGGACGGCTGGACACAATGCTTACGATCGGCAGCGGGTTCACATTCAGCGTAGCCACGTTCGACGTAACCGTGGTGCAAGGACCCGTCACGATCACGCGGTAGCTGGTATGGTTCATCGCCAGCGTTACGTTGTTCACTGTAAAGCCCGAACTTGTTGCACCGGGAACGTTCACCCAGGTTGTGCCGTTGAACACCTGCCACTGGTAGGTCAGGTTGTTCGGACCTGCGAGCGGAGCCGCGGTCACACTGAACGTGACGTTATCCCCGAGGCAGGCATTCCGGCCCTGCGGCTGCGAACTGATCACCGGCAGCTGCACATCGGTCACCGTTACCGTAAAGGAACAGGTACTGGTGTTTCCGGATGCGTCGGTTGCTCTCCAGGTTACCGTAGTTGTTCCAAGCGGGAACAGTGAGCCACTCGCCAATCCGGCAGTCATCGCTGTGGTGACACCCGGACAGTTATCAGCAGCTGTGATCGTATAGTTCACCGGCGCGGTGCACAATCCAAGAGTGGAGGGCACCGTGATGTTTGCCGGGCAAGTGATCGTTGGCGGCTGATTGTCCACCACCGTCACTGTGAACGTACAGTTGGTCTGGTTCCCTGACGCGTCGGTCGCCCGGAACGTGTTGGTTGTCGTTCCCACCGGGAAGAAACTGCCTGAAGGCAGCCCTGCGATCTGCGTGGTCGTCGCTCCCGGACAGTTGTCGCTGCCAACGGGTGTGTTGTAGGTGACCACTGCACCGCATTGGCCGGGGGTATTATTGACGGTAATGTTCGATGGGCAAGAAGAAGCCGTAGTAGGACAGTTGTTGTACAGCTGTGCCACTTCTCCGGCGGTCAGGGCGCGGTTGAACAGTCCGAATTCATCCAGTCTTCCGTTCATTGCCGACGTTGCAGCCGTGGTATTGTAAGCCCCAACATAGAGAGGCGTACTGCCCACGTTATTGAACGTCACGTTATAAGTCGTGGGGTTCGCGCCGTTTCTATAAACGACGGTGTTCGTGCCGTTATATACGATCGTAATGAACGTGGCCGCCGGGTTTACGCCCGTGATGAGCACATCCCCTGAGCCTCCGCGAACCAGCACGTTGTTCGGTCCCGCTGCGCCGCCATAGAATGCGCGGAAGGATCCTGCCGAAAGTGCACCGAAGAGATAGGACGGGTTAAGGTCCACCTGGTTCGGTCCGAGCCAGAACATGATCGACCATTGCGCCGGGAGTGCGACGTTCCAGTTTGTGTTCAGGTGGTTGCCTGCACCAGGACCACCGGTTCCAACCAGCGCGCCACCGCACTTACCGGTTGAACCCTGGGTTTGTCCGACCAGTGTAGCGTTAGCCGTGCCGGCAGGCGGATTGGAAGCGAGGTTCGGAACCGTTGTGCCCGATCCGTCAAACTTATAATACAGCAGTTGCGGATAGGGATTCGAGAATGTGGGAGGCTCCGTATCGTTCACGGTTACCGTAAACGTACAGGTTGCAGTGTTCCCCGCAGCATCCCTTGCCGTTGCAGTGACAGTAGTGGTCCCGACCGGGAACGTGCTGCCGGATGCCGGGGAATAGCTGACCGTGACTCCCGGACAGTTATCCGAAGCAGTGGCCGCGAAGGTCACAACCGCACCGCAAACTCCCGGATCGTTATTCCGGACAATATTAGCAGGGCATGTAATTGACGGCGGCTGGTTGTCGACCACCGTAATGTTGAACGTACAGGTGGGGCCCGAGAAAGTATTGGCACGAACCTGCGTAGTTCCAACCGGGAAGAAGGAACCGGAAGCGGGCGTCATGGTCACCGGACCACACTGACCGTTGGTCGTAGCGGTTGGGAAGTTCACCACCGCGCCGCATTGTCCCGGATCGGCGTTGACCGTCATATTTGCAGGGCAGGTAACCGTGCAGGAACCGGGGCAATCAGAACCAGAGAGGGTGATATCGTCGATCCATACTCCTGCACCCGACACGCTGTTGTCGGTCGCCCGCCGCCACCTTATGACTACGTTTTGTCCATTTGCTGCGGCAGGCAGGTTCACGGTTGTAGTGGTGAAAGCACCACTTGTCGTGCCCGTCCAAGCCTGGCGTCCCGCAATGGGACTACCAAAGTTTACGCTGATAGTGCCGTTATATCCACCCGCTGCAAACGTGCCCCCCGCCACCAGAATGTCCTGGAACGGTCCGCCTCCGATGGAAATCTCCAGAACCATGCCGTCGAAGCTGGTTTCAAGCTGATACCTCTGGCGGAACGAAAGCTGCGCCGTAGAAGAGACGATCGGGAATACGCGCGAATCCAAATATTCATCCGAAATGCAGTTCGGATCATTGGTCCATGCGGAATTCGGGCTGCTGTTGGCAAATGCGGTCGTCGTTGCCCAGGGGTTGCTGCCTCCGCAGGTAGTACCCGTGCTCGCCGTCCATCCGGTGGGCAATGCCGGCGCGGTCACGCCGTCGAAGTTCTGCGCGCAGTTCGTAAACGGTATGGCGCAAAGCGGTGCGTCTACAGTTACCGTGTAGCTGGCAGCCGCGTTCGCAGTCACGTTGGTAATAAAGAAATAAACAGTGGCATTACCGGGTACGTTTACGCCAAATGTCAACGTTTGGCCTGCCAGAGCACTGGACCCAAGATCGCCCATGTAGTTCTGACACAGGTTGCTCAGGTTAACGGGCGCACTGTAGGCCGTAATGAATCCAAAATTGGTCGCCGTATTCGTAAAGCTCACGGTGATGCACTGGGTCGTGCTCACGGGGTTCGTCCAGGACACCTGGTCATAGAAAAGCCCGGAACCACTGATTGGAGACGTACAGGGACCGGGGTTGCCGCAGCTGGAAGCTACACCATCCCGGAACGATCGTACCGGCGTTGAAGGATCGCCGGGGCCGGCCGAACCGGACCATGTCGTACAAATTGCCTCCTGGTTCATCCTGGCGACCACTTGCGGGGAAACGGGCAGGTTTGCATCGTTTGCCGCCACGATCGAAACTTCCGAAGATGCACCTCTCGAATCAGGATTGACCTGTGCAAAGCCGGCCTGGCCAATAAACAGGAAGACCAGTCCCAGGAATGCAAATAGGGCCAACCCCTTCATGTGTGTACATTTTGGTTGCATAATCAAGGTTTTAATTGAATGAAAAGTACGGGTGTCAGTATTCCCGATATTATTCGGAACTGTGCGGGTAAAAAAACAGTAAGAGAAGTTGGGTAGAAAGCTCATCTCATAAGCATGGTTTCGTTAATTGAATTTGGGTTTTGGCAGTCATAATTTCGGAACGACGTTCCAAAATCGAGGCTAAATCTACTATGGATTAAAGAATTAGAAAAATTTTTTTCCCGCAGATATCCCTATCCTTTTCCGCCCGGCTGAGGTTTCCAGCTGTCCTTCAGGGTTACCGTCCGGTTGAAAATGATTCCGCTTGGACTGCTGTCCTTGTCCAAAGAAAAATATCCTTTCCTCAGGAACTGGTATCGTTCCTCAAAGCGGGCATGGGCCAGTTCGGGCTCTGCGAAAACACCCCTGACCACTCTCAGTGACTCGGGACTGATATGATCCTTGAAATCTCCTTCTGCTTTGGATGGATCTTCTACACGGAACAGCCGGTCGTAGAGCCTCACTTCGGCGGTAATTGCATGACGAACGCTGACCCAGTGCAGCGTACCTTTTACATTCAGTCCGCTGGTATCCTGCCCGCTGCGGCTTTCGGGAATGTATGTGCAGCGAAGCTCGGTTATATGTCCCGACGTGTCGCGGATCACGTCGTCGCAACGGATGATGTAGGCCGATTTCAGCCGCACCATCTGTCCGGGTGCCAGTCGAAACCATTTTTTCGGCGGGTTCTCCATGAAATCCTCCCGCTCGATATAGAGTTCGTCGCTGAATGGAATCTGACGGGTCCCGCTTCCGGGATCCTCGGGATTATTCTCGCTTTCCACAATCTCCTCTCCACCGCCGCCTCCCGAAGGAGCCTGGTAATTTGTGATCACCACTTTCAGTGGATCAAAGACTACCATTCGCCTCAAGGCAACCCGGTTCAGGTGTTCCCGCACGCAAAATTCAAGCAGCTCCAGTTCCACGAGTATCTCACGTTTGGCGATCCCCACGCGGTCACAGAATTCGCGAAGTGCTTCGGGAGTATAGCCCCTGCGCCGCATGCCGCTGATAGTCGGCATTCGCGGATCGTCCCATCCATCCACATATTTTTCATTCACGAGCTGCAGCAGCTTTCTTTTGCTCATCACCGTGTAGCTCACGTTGCGGCGGGCGAATTCATACTGTCGCGAGGGAAATATTTCCAGTTTTTCAATCAGCCAGTCGTACAGCTCGCGATGCGGTACAAATTCCAGGGTACAAATAGAATGGGTAACCTGCTCGATCGAATCCGACTGGCCGTGTGCCATGTCGTACATAGGATAAATGCACCAGTCCGTGCCGGTGCGGTGGTGCGGAACGTGCTTGATACGGTACAGCACCGGGTCGCGCATCAGCATGTTCGGATGCGCCATGTCGATCTTCGCGCGCAGCGTGCGGCTGCCGTCGGGAAATTCTCCGGCGCGCATCCGCTGAAAAAGATCCAGGTTTTCCGCGACGGCGCGATCCCGGAATGGTGAATTGCGCCCCGGCTCTGTCGGCGTGCCTTTCATTGATGCGATCTCCTCTGAAGTAGAATCGTCCACGTATGCCAGCCCCTTGCGGATTAGCGTCACTGCGAATTCAAAAAGCTGCTCGAAATAGTCGGATGCGTAGTGCTCGTTTTTCCATTCAAAACCCAGCCAGCGAATGTCTTCCCGGATGCTGTCCACGTATTCGGTCTCTTCCGTGGAAGGATTCGTGTCGTCAAAACGCAGGTTGGTATGACCGGGATATTTCTTCGTAAGACCGAAGTTGAGGCAAATACTGGTGGCATGTCCCAGGTGCAGATAGCCGTTTGGTTCCGGTGGAAAACGGGTTACTATTGACCGGTATTTGCCGCTTCGCAAATCGTTTTCAATTATTTCTTCGAGAAAATGCGTTTCCATGGAATTGCAAAGATAATTCCGACGGCCGGATCCCCTGGTACGGCGGTGCCAACAGAAAAGAAAGCAGCGGCGCGGACGCTGCAAGTTTTTGCAACGAGGGAGCATCTCCATGTTGATCAGGATCACGTAAATTGCTCTTCCCGCAGCTATCTTATGAATCCTAACTTTTCGTCTATTTAACCGATGGCCTGCAAAAAGCTGCAACACTTTGTTTTTTGACAAGTTTTGTTTATTTTTTGCGCTCCTTAAAAAAAGAAGCGAACCATCCCGCCACCCTAGAAATGAATATTTATTTGCTGCTGTCCCTGCTGCCAGCCCTGCTGAATGCTGCAGTCATTCTTTACAGCTTTTACAAGCTTCCAAAGAGCAGGACAATTCACATCTTTGTTTTTTTCGTGTTTGCCCTGTTTGCCTGGCAGATCCAGGACTCTATTTTCCGCCTCGGCATTGATGAGTCCGACGCCCGTTTCTGGGACCGGATCTTCTGCATCAGCTGGATGTCGGTAGGGCCCCTTTCCGTTCATTTCGCGGCAAATTACACGGGGAGCCGGCTGCTCAAGTCGAGGTTTGCGATGATCCTGCTTTATGCGCCTACTGTGGTTTTTCTGCTGGTCTACAATGCTTTAAGCGCACCGGCCGAGTTCACGCAGGATAGCAACTGGGGTTGGATCATCACCCCGCGCCCCGGAACCCTCGATGAAGTCCAACGTTACTGGATTTCGATGCAGGTAATTCTCTCGCTCACATTGATCTTCCGTTATGCATGGAAACACCGGCTCGATAAGGAAAAAAAGCTGCAGGCCCTGTTGATAGGTTTCGGGATACTAATACCCACGATCCAGGGGATTATTACGCAGGTGTTATTCCCGCTGGTATTCCTGAGACCTGAGGTTCCTTTGACATCTGCATTCATGACGTTCTTTTCAGTCGGAACGCTCATCGCTCTTACCCGGTACCACCTGTTTAACCTGTCGGAATCATTGGAAAGTGAAAAGGTACTGGAGAACATCACCGAACTCGTAATCGTCGCATCGCCGGATTACAAGATTCTGTACGCCAATCCGTACGCCGCTTCGGTCTTCGGGCTTCAAAACGGGCACGCTACCGGGACCCGGCTGGAAAATCTTTTTGCCGGCGCACCCGAATGGCAGCAGTACCGTTCCGTCGCTTTGCAACCGGCTGTCGATATCGGAGTTGCCTGCAATCATGCTGCCCGGCTGGCCGACCGCGACGGAAAAGTTATGGACGTGGTTGTCAACACTCGTCCCATCCGCAGCAACAACCTGCTTCAGGGCATTCTAATTGTTGGGCACGATATGACCGAACAGCTGCTTGCTATGCGAAAGCTGGATGAAGAACGACAGCGTTCGCAGCAGGAAATTACCCGTGCGGTGATCGCGGCGCAGGAAAAAGAAAGGCAACTACTTGGTGCCGAACTTCACGACAACGTGAATCAGCTCCTCGCAAGTGCCATGCTTTACCTGAAGATGGTCCGAAATGAAACCGGGAAGCTCGATTCCTTCGTTGTCGAAGGCGAGAAACTAATTCATGAGGCGATCCGCGAGATTCGCAAGCTGTCTCACTCCATCATTCCTCCGGCCCTCGGAACATCATCGCTGAACGAAGCGCTCGATAAAATTTTCGAAGTCACCGAAAAAGGCGGGTCCATCCATATAAAAGCTCAGCTCGACTTTGACGAAACTGCAATCAACACGGATCTTAAGCTTACGATCTACCGGATCGTCCAGGAACAATTCAACAATATCATGAAATACGCGAAAGCCAACGCCGTCACGGTGAAGATCGCGGAAGAAGGGCAGAATCTGCTCCTGAAAATCCGGGACGATGGGGTAGGCTTCGACCCCGCCCGGGTGTCCGGCGGTGTGGGCCTCATGAACATCCGCACGCGGGCTTCACTCCACAACGGGCAGCTGCAGATTTCCGCGGCACCTGGAAAAGGCTGCGAACTTACCGTGCGGTTTGACCAGGCTTTTTCCGGAAAAAACTGAGGATTACCGAGATTTTTTTGGAATCCAACCGGCAGGCAGCTTACCTTAGTTCCCCGCCCCCGCTCTCCCGCCTAGGTATTCACTCACCTAAATTTTACAGTTATGCAAAAGGTAGTTGTCCTTTTCAATTCTCCCCATTTTGATGCTCGCGACTACGAGCAGGTATGGGATGCATTACGGGCTGCAGGTCACTCGCATCCGAAAGGGTTGCTGTCTCATGTCGGGTTTGCGAATCCAGAGGGTGGCTGGACCGTGGTAGATGTTTGGGAATCGGCAGAGGCGTTCACCGAGTTTGGCAAAACGCTTTTCCCGATCATCCAGAGAGTCGGCAAGCCGGTGCCTGAGCCCAGGCTGATCCCGGCACATTATGTATACGAGCCCGAGACAATGATCGCCTGATCCGTTGCATCGCCATTCTCTTTCACCTTTTCTCCGGATGGTGAATCCAGCTTCTTTGAAATGTCCAAATACACCAGAACTCTTCACCCTAAAAAAGATCATCACCCTCACCTTCCGGGCCTGTTCTTTTCCGCAATCTCCGCTTCCGCGCAGCCTTTACAAGCGACTTGGCGGCTACGATGCGATCTCCGCCGTCGCCGACGATTTTATCGCGAGGCTGGCCACCGTCAAGGACATTTCCCTTTTTTTTGTTGAGCGAGCAACGCAGGAAGACGAAAATTCGCCGGCATGTTGTTATTTTTTCTCCGCAACAGGACCGGTGGCCCCTGCGGGTACATGGGCCGCAGCACACGCACATGCCGGCGTGCGCCTCACGAAGAATGACTGGAAGATAACGGGCGAATTTCTTATGGAAACATTAAAGAAGTTCAAGGTCCCCGCGCGTCGCGGGTTGTCCGAGGTTGATAAAAAGAGCCGGTCGGGTTATAAAACCCGTTCACCGGGCGTTGCCCGACTTATTGCCTTTGCGGCCACGGTTAGCGACTGTCATCATTTTTTTGATCTGCCGGATCGTACGATGGATGTCCTTGCGATCGTGCGCGAGCAACCACTCGACTTTTCTGATCGCATTTTCAAAAATATCGTTCGCCTTCTCCAAATGAGAGTTGTACAGCGCCGATTGCGCATCGAGCCGCTCGAGCAGCTCCTTCAGGGTTTCTTTTTTTTTCATCCTCCAACTTACGGGCGTCTTTTCGGTTCATTGCCTCCCCGCCCAAACGAATTGTCTCTCGACAAATTGCCAAGATATTCCTGGCAGTTCGGGCAGGACACCTGCTTGAACCGCCCGATCCCATAAAAGTCTGCAATATGAGCCTCCGAGCCGGATCCGGACCAACCGCACTTCGGGCACTGCAGTAGTTCGTCGTCAAAGTTGCGCTGATCAAAAACGCGTTCCCCGGGATTCATGAGTTTTTCCCTGATGAGAGCAAAACTATTGCCAAGGCGGCGTCAGTTGGCTGAGCTCGCCGCTTTCAGCCAGCCTTTTTCCACTGCATCAACTCGTTCGGTGGTGCCTGGGTGACTTTTTGTCTCCAAAGGGTTGGAAATGTGGCGGACCGCCATGCGGGATTGCAGAAGGGTCGCGCCCATTTTCCGAAGCATGAAACCGGCGAACTCATCGGCGTCCAGCTCCACGCGGTTCGATTTTCGGTTCCGCTGAACAGTATGTCCGTTGAGGTGATGCCCGATTTCATGTGCAAGAATGAAAACGTAGGTCCATGCGTTCAGCTTCTTCTCGTGAATTTGTCGCATGAATTCGGGGCTGTACTCGATGACCCGCTGTCCACGGCGAATCCGCGCCCTGGCGTTCTTTACGTTGGCTTCGCGCACGGTGAAATTCGGCTTCAGCCCAATAAGGGCGCACATTTCCGTAACCATGTTCATTGCATTCCTGGAAAAATCGAAAGCGGGTGACGAGTTTATGGTTTCCGCCACTGAAAATTCGGGAGCAGGCCTGTCGGACACATTTTGCGCCTCGCCGCTGGCCACTGCCAGCAGCAGAACGACACAGGGGAAGAGTTTTTTCACGGTAATGGTGGTTCGTTCCGTAAAATACGGACACGCTCACCATTCACCAAAGGCATCTGCAATGAATTAGGAAAAAAATAACCCGTATCATTCCCACACATTAATGATTACTTTGATACGGGCACATGGTCATGCGAACAGTTCCGCGATCGGTTGAGGAAGCTGCTGGCGGATGTGTCGCATTTCACCCTCCGATACATATCGACGCAACACGCGGATCACTGCAGAAAGATTGTCCACCGCCTGCTGATCGTTTCCGAAATCGCGGCCGGCATTGCGCAGGCTGTGACTTCTCACTGCGTCCAGAAATTCGTGAAGCGTATCGGTACGGTCCACTTCATCGTGGATCTTCCAGCCGTCCACATACAGCCCTTTCAGGATCATGGGCAATTGCGAAATCACGTGCATCGATTCCTGCGTCGTGATGCGGTCGCGCAGCGTATGGAAGAGGGCAACCGATACCCGAAACGCATGATCGGTGTCTTGCGGGTTCCCAAGTTCAATTGCCACATCCCGGAAAAAAACGTTCGCTTCTTCCAGGTACTTATTCAGCTTATCCATAATCGGGTTTTACCCGCAGAGCTGCAATAAAAATACCAAGCTGGCCGGGAAAGAGTGGAAATGGGCTTGTGGCTCATGGTTCATGGTCCATAGCCCATGGTGGTTCCCAATATTTGTTTTTTGACTCCCGACTACTGAATAACTCCGCATCCGATGCGCGTCCCCGCATTTCCCGACGGCTGAGTTTTGTAATCGTCGCTGCTGCCGTGCACAATCACTGACTTGCCAAGAATGTTCTTCCCGGCCCGGCCACCGAGGCTCCAGAGGTCGGTAGTCAGTGTAAGAGTGCCTCGCCCCTTCGAGTCCAGCTGCAGGTTCCCGATGTCGCCGGAATGAAAACTTCCCTCCCCCCATTTTCCGTGCTGGGCAGCCGTGGGATTCCAGTGTCCGTGCGCCATTTGACCTTCGCTTCCACACTGGCCGTGCTCGTGAATATGAACCGCTACTGACTTGCTTGCCTTGGAGGGCACTGTCACTTCCAGTTTCATCGTGACTTTCCCGGATGCGGTATCCATAGTGAATCTCGCCTGCCCGCTGACCGCCGTGTCCGGATAAGTGTTGGTGAGCGTGGCAGTCGCCATCGACACCAGTGGTCGCGCGGCGGTATCGGGAGTGGCTACGCGGGTGGTGTCGCGGTAGAGCTCCGTCGTATCGCGCGTAGTCTCCGCACTATCGTCCCGGTTTTTGCAGGAAAACAGAAAGGTGATGGCTGCCAGCAGTACGAAATTCCGTTTCATTTGTCAAACGATTTGTTTCGGGTAAAGCTACTTGAATTGGTGCATAAAAATTACTGCGAATAAAACACTCAGTGGCATGTATATTGAGATCGTTCCGCAGAATACTTAAATCTCCCTATTATGAAAACGATGATGCTGGCAGGCGTGCTTGCCGCTGCCCTCATGTGCGGATGCTACTCCGAGAAGGAGCTCCAGGTTGAAATGATCCAGGCCGAGCTGATCCGGATTGACACGATCAACCGCTCTACTCCGGTGCAAAAGCAACAACTCACCTGGCGGGACAAATGGAACCTGGAATACGTCACATTTGTTCCGATGGACGAGGTGTATATTGTAGGAACAAAAATGACCATGCTGCGCAACCGCTAGCGCAAACGCTTCCTGAGAATCTTTGACAGCAACAAATTGACCGTACTCTCAGTGTTTTCGGTTCAGCCGGATCAGACATACGATCCAGGTAAGAGCAAAACCTGTTTCCAAAATTCCATCGACTGCATACACCCAGCGTATTACCTCTTTGCCGCTGTAGTAAAAATCAATCACAGCCAGTCCAAGAGCGCTGAACAGGGCGAGGGCGATCACCGGAATCCCGAACTGCCCCGTTACGAGCGAACAAAGCAACGAAATGCCGACGGCAAGAATTAGTACCGACACGGTCTTCACCAGCCAGATGTCGGTCTTGTAGCCGGTAACGCGCACGAAGCTCTCGATGTGCACGAGGCCCCAGACCGCGGTCAGGAGAAAATAGACCGCCTGTACCCAAAGTATGATGCGAAATAACCTGCTCATTTTCCGTGGCCGGGAGTTTTTGGCTCCATAAACTTCGCGAGACGGAGGGCGTTGAATGCCGCGTATCCTTCCTGGTCGTTGTCGAAATATACGAACACATCTTTGCCGGCCAATTGCCATTTTAGGCAATCACGGGCCCATTTACGAAGCCCCGGATCGGCGTAGCTTCCCTGGTATTTCCTGCCGGGACCGTGGAGCCGGACGTATACAAAATCCGCCGTGATTTGCCGCGGTGACTGGTGGAATTCCAGCTCGTAGATGCAAAAAGCCACATTGTGCTTCCGAAGAATAGTGTACACCGTGGGATCGTACCAGCTGGAATTACGAAATTCCATCGCGTAACGGTACTTTTTCGGCAACGTCTTCAGAAACCGCTCCAGCCGTTCCGCATTTTGCTTCCACGAAGGCGGGAGCTGAAACAGTATCGGCCCCAGCTTCCGGCCGAGCTTTCGCACCCGCTCGAAGAATACGCTGATGTTCTTTTTTTCGACGTTCAGCTTCTTGTTGTGCGTGATGTAGCGGCTTGCCTTAACGGCGAACAGAAAATCGCGGGGCACTGCCTTCTTCCAGCCGGCGAAGGTCTCAGGCTCAGGAAGCCGGTAAAATGAATTGTTCAGCTCTACCGTTCGAAAAAAGTGCAGATAATACGGCAGCTGCTCATCGGCCCGGGTCCCTTCCGGATAGAAACGGCCGATCCAATGCTTATAGTGCCAGCCCGAGGTGCCGATCCATATCTCCCCTTTTTCCCCCACAACCCCTTTATTAGAAAAACATGCCATCGCTGGCAATAGTTTTGATTATTGAAAAGAATGCTCATCGCCGACAAGCCCGAGAAAGATCTCCTGGCTATGGCCAGGCAGGCCGAAGCGGAAGGAAAGGTCCAGGACGCAACCGAACTGTACCGGGTGCTTATCCGCAAGAACGACCTGGAGGCCGCATACTACAGCCGGCTGATGATTCTCTACCGCAAGCAAAAGGATTACAGAGCGGAAATGGACATTATCGAAAAAGGCATGCGAGTTTTCGACAACTATTTCCGCTCCCGTGCAGAACGAAGCATCGGGAACCACAAAGCCCAGGTTCGGCGACTGAGCGCGGCGCTCTTGAAAAAGACCGGCCTCGGGGCGGGACAGTATCTGCCGGAACCCCTCAGCACCTGGAAAAAACGCAAAGAGCAGGTGGAGAAAAGATTGAAGAAGGTCGAAAAAGCGAAGAAATAAAAAAGGGGCGCGAAGCCCCCTGAGAAACTTGTAAATACCGCAGATCAGTCATCGGTTACCGGATTTCGATGTTTCTGTTGATCCGCTGTGCGCTCTCCTTTTTGGGAAGCGTCACTCGCAAGATACCGTCAGTGTACCTTGCCTCGATCTTCTGGACATCTACCGTGTCGATCAGGTTGAAGCTGCGGCTGAAGGACTGCATCCGATATTCGTTTCGCAGCCAGCCATTCTCTTCGGTTTCATCCCGCTCTTTCTGTTCGAACGAAATCGTCAGCAGGTCGCCGGACACCTGCAACCTGAGGTCTTCTTTCTTGAGACCGGGGGCAACAAGCTCCAGCTCGTAAGTTTTGTCGGTTTCACGGAGATTCACCGGAACCGTCTGAGTCCCTGGAGTAAAGCCCCAGAAGTCGTCACTAAAGAAGCGATTCAGGCTGTTCTGAATGACCTGATCCACCCAACCGTTCAGCGTCCTGACCGGCAGGGCCGATGAACCATTGTTGCGTTTGATGATCCCAGTAGTCATAGTTAATCCTCCTTTTTTTTCATCGGGCTGCACAAAGCCAGTACCAGCCGCATTTGGACGGAAAAACTGGCAATCAACATATGAAAAAAATTCACCCCGCGGTGAAAAAATGCCAGTAATGCGGGCGCCCGGCAGAGTTTTTGGGAAAAGGTCAGGGAACCGATTTTATTAACGCAACTTAATGCTGGTACTATGGCGATAACTAAATGGAAAGCTGACCCCGCTCATTCGGAAGTTCAGTTCCGCGTGAGGCACCTGATGATCACTACTGTCACCGGTTATTTCCGGAAATTCGACGTCTACGTGGAGACCGAGGATGAAGATTTCACCAAAGCAAAGACGATTGTCTTCACAGCAGACCTGGATTCGATCGATACGAATAACGCGCAAAGAGACACTCACCTGAAGTCCGAAGATTTTTTCGACGCGGAGAAATACGGCGAGCTTAAGTTTATCGGACAGGAATTTGATCCCGACGGAAACTGCTGTCAGCTGCATGGTGAACTGACGATCCGCGATATAACGAAACCCGTTACGGTTCACGTAGAGATGGCCGGCATCGTGAAAGATCCATGGGGACAGACCAAGGCCGGCTTCACGGTCACCGGAAGCATCCGGCGAAAGGATTTCGGGCTTACCTGGGATGCGATGACGGAAGCGGGGCAGGTTGTGGTGAGCAATGAGATCAAGCTGCATGCAGAGATCCAGCTCGTAAAGCAGGCCCACGAAGACGTAAAGCCGGCGATGACCGCAGAACTGGTGCAGCAGCAGGATTAGAGCAGCAGTTTCAGACCGTGATGTCTTTAGTCGGTAGTTGCGAGCTGTCGAATGAATTCTCGCGCAGGTTGATACCGTATTCGAGATAGGCTTTGAGACAGGCCAGGAAATTTGCCCATCCTTCGGTGTTGCTCTTCAGCCAGCGGATGCCTGCCTCGTCGTTCATTTTTTCTTTTTCGGTCACCACTACAAGCGTGGTGTTTCCGTCCGCGCCGCTCAGCTCAATGTCCACACGGGTCAGCTGGCCGTCTGAAGCGCCGTCCCAGGAAAAAGAAATGAATTGCGGCGGATCGGCGCGATCGCATTTCACATCGAACAGCATATCGAATTCAGGAAATTTCCACGTCACAGTCTTTCCCGCTTCGAGCCTCCCGCTGCCGTGCTCGATGAAGTAACGGCTCATCTTTACCGGGTCCACAATGGCTTCGAAGACTTCCTTAACGGGCCGTGCTACTCGGAGCGCCGCCCTGATCTCGAGCTTTTCTGGTTGCATACCGAAAATTACGAAGTTATGGGCGCGAAAAAACGCTGCCCGGAGTCAGCGACCCCGGGCAGTTCACCATCCTCTATCATCTCGAAGCCACATCTCAAAACCTGTTGAAATTCTTCCTCAATTCTGCCATTCTCCCACGAGGAAAAATTTCAGGTTCAGCGATCTCGTCCCGGCCCGAATATCCCGACCGCCGGAACCCTCAAAAGTTGCAAAAAACATTCCTTGTTTTGGCAGCGGCACCATCGGGTCGAATAAAGGTTCTTGCCGCCCCGGCATTTAAGGTTCAAGAAAGATTCCGCTTCCGGCAAATTAAACCAGCTCCGCTTCCTTCCTTCGCGCTGCCGGCTTTGCGGCCCTGGCGTTTTTTTTCGGCCTGCTCTTCAGCTTTTGTCCATTTGAAGCCACGTTTTTACCGGTGCCCTCCTCTTTTTCCAGGCTCGCGATCAGGTCCCGCAGCAACCGGATCAGCCTGCGTTTCTGTCCGCGATCGGTAACACTCCATTTTTCATTGCTGGCGCGTTTGTGGGCAAGTTTGTACTTCAATCCGGTCATCGCGGTGGTATAGCTGTTGGCGTCCAGCTTTCGAACGTGCTGATGCGAAAGAATGTACCAGTGATATTCCGTACCGACCGGCACCCCCGAACCTTCGGGCGCCTTGCCCGATCGCCGTTTGATCACTGAATATTCGATCCTCCAGAGATCCGGGCTGAGCTTTGTCTCTTTCCAGGTTCCCTTATCGTAGTACCATTTGTGGGAACCTCCCACCTTCATGCCCGTGTATTTCCGGCCTTCGAATTCCTTGAATTCGTTGTAGCTCTCGCCGAGATCTCTTTTCTTCGCTGCCCCATTCGCGGATCTCCCGTTTGCCTTTGATTTCATATCCGGAAAGCGGGAAAAAACCCTGCCAGTCTGGGAGAGTCACAAGTCAGAAGAGGTGGAAGCACGGCGAACAAGGACTTCGAAATCATCCTTTGCCTTCCACGTAGTGTCAATTGACACGGGTTAATGAAGCATTCTCATCCAGAATTTGCCAAAGGCTGCAGGCACACTAACGACTTTGGACTACGGACTATCGACTAATAACTATCGGCTACTCCCGACTCCCGGCTAATCAGTATACCTGCCTCCCGCATTGATCCAGTTCGTGATTTTCTGCCTTTCCGAAACCGGCAACAATCCTCCCGGTGGCATCGGGGAGGGATTTCCATCCACCGCGCGCGCACGGATCCTGTCCTGGAACTGCACGATGTTGCAATCCACTGTCCAGTTCATTCCCCCGTTTGGATTGCCGGAGTTGTGACAGCTTACACAATGTGTATTCACCAGGTCGCGCACCTGGGTAAAAAGAGGTCCTGCCGGAAGATTGTTCACCGTCGCGTTTGTGGAGCCGGTGCACCCATTCGATGCACGCGCCGTGATATTATAGCTTCCCGGAGCCAGATTATTGAACGTGCCGGAGCTTTGAAATGCTCCTCCATTCAAACTGTACATATATGGACCCGTTCCCCCGGAAGCGGAGGCAGTGATCGAACCCGAGTTGGAGGGCTGGCAGGGCGTGTTGCCCGTAACGGTGGTTGTGACGGTGATCGTCACCCCGGTGCAGGGATCGGTAAGCGTAAAGTTCGCCGTGCCGGTGCAGTTGTTTGCGTCGCGAGCAGTGACCACATAGTTGCCGGCGCCGAGATTGTTGAATGTTCCCGAGGACTGGAAGGCGCCTCCGTTAAGGCTGAACATATAGGGCGCGGTTCCGCCCGTTGCAGAAGCCGAAATGCTGCCGTTCGTTCCCCCCGCAGTGGTTGGATTTGTTGTGGTGCCCGAGACGGTAATGGTAACACCTGTGCAGGGATTCGTCGCGACCAGTGTAAAGTTTGCGCTCCCGGTGCAGTTGTTCGCATCGCGTGCCGTCACGACATGAGTGCCTGCAGCAAGGTTGGTGAAAGTTCCCGAAGACTGAAAAGCCCCGCCGTTCAGGCTGAACATGAACCCGCCCGCTCCGCCGGATGCATTGGCCGTAATGCTGCCGTTATTTTGTCCCGTGGTCGGATTGACCGTAGTTCCGGTGACGGTGATCACCACCCCCGCGCAAGGGTTGGGCGCGGTCAGGGTAACCGACGCAGAACCCGTACACCCATTAGAGTTACGCGCCGTAACGGTGTACGTGCCCGCACCCAGGTTTGTGAAATTTCCGGACCCTTGGAAGGCTCCTCCGTTGAGGCTAAAAGTAAACCCTGTCCCGCCGGTGGCAGCAGCGCTGATGCTTCCGTTATTCTGCCCCAGGGTGGGGTTGGTAGTGGTTGCCGTGACCGTCACGGTTACACCGGCGCAGGGATTCGGTGGAGGTGTGCTCCCGCCTCCCCCACTGCACGCGTAAACCAGCAGGGCGGTGGCAAGGCCGAGGACCGTCATCCACCGGATCGAGAATTTTTGCATCATAAGTCAGTTTGCAGTTCAATCGTAATTTACTACATATTGGTTGCTTATAGCTTAAACCGCTGCGACGAAGCAAAAACTATCTTTGCAAAAAAAAGAATGTCGCTCCTCAACCAGCAATCCAAAAAGAACCGGGGGAAGGGACAGAAAAAAGCCGGTCCACCGAAAGCGGCAAAACAGATCGGCAAGCCCCGGTCTTCCGGGGGTTTTGTGAACCGCCCGGGAAATACAGGCAGCCAGCGGGGCATCTGATTATTGCAGGGGCCGGACGGCCGATGTGCGGCTTACGAAAATCAGCGCATTATAGGTGGATGGACTCCATGCATTGAACCAGAATTGTTCCCCTGCATGTCCGAACCCGATCCCACGATAGTCTAATCGCCGGCAGATCCACGCAGCATCAGGCTCCGCGCAATTCACCCTCCCCAGGTCCAGGAGAAAGCTTCGAGGCGCCGCAGCTTGCAAATAGTATTCGAGCGCGCCCGGGTAAGGTTTCGACAATTCATGTGAGGCCCATGTGGTTCGGGACAGATTCCCGTGATAGCTGCCGGAAGCCGTCGTAAACGCAATTGCAAAATATTCGCTGTCCAGTTTCTCGTGCAGCCAGCCACCGAGAAATCCCCGGGCCTTCGCTACATGACCATTATGCGTAAGCAATATGATCTTCGGTTCGGCTGCCTGGCCGGCATAGGCCAGCAGGTTCTCGGCAAGGCAACTGTCGCGAAGTTTCGGAATACCTCTTTCCATCAGCAGCAGGTTTTGCGCAATGGCGGAGGCATTCATGCGGATCCAGTTCACCGTATCGCGCGGTATGGAGATATAATAAACCGGCAGGTTGTCGGCAATGTGTTTTTCAATCAGCGAAGCGATCGGCCTTAACGATTCAACATAGAGTTGTTTCTTTCCCGGAAGCGTGTTCGTGTAGTCGATCACTGAATTTTCCAACAGCTCTGCCAGCTCCCCTGTTCTAAACGACCGGAGCGTATCATCCAGCGCCGGATCGTGGCGCCTCGCGAATTCGAGCAATTCATCGAAGGACTCACGCACCGAAAGCATATCGAGCCCGACGAAGCGTATTTTATACCGCTGCGTGGCATTGTAGAGCCGCGTCCATTCCACAAGTTGAAGCAACTCTTCGTTTTGCCAGGATGGCAAAAAGCCGTTTTTCAATATTTCGCGGCCGTCGCCCGGGCCACCCATTACGTATTCATTCAGCTTTCCGACGGCAGCCACATTTTCATCCAGGGCAAGCGTCCGGAATCCCTGGCCCGCCAGGTGCTTCAGCAACCGCAGGTAGAGACGGAACGCTTCGCTGGTGCCCTTCGTCGGAGTGCCCAACCCGACAATCCTTTTGTCCGAGACCCATTTCGAAAGGAGATCCAGGTCACTTTTCTTATCCTCGTCCTCGAGCGACGCAAGGGGCACCGCAACGCGGTTCAGCCACGAGATTTCGGATGCTGTTGCCTCAGGAAATCCCCGGGAAGCATCCACAACCAGCTCCCCCTCCGAGTAAATCCGGAAATCGTCAAATACTGCAATGCCGGGCCCGGTCAAAAATCCGCCAAGCAACAGACCGTTGCTCCCGGGCACAACAGGAATTTCGAGGATCAGCTCTTCCCACGTGTGGGCAATTTTCTGAGTGTCCGACAACATCTCCTGAGTGCGGAGTGCGGGGAGCTGGCTGAACCAGATGCCGGCTCGGGTATTCGGGCCGGAATAGATCCAGCCTCGAAGGGTAAGCCGCGACCTTGCCCGTAGCCATTCGGCGGGAAGCTGTATCCAGAACTTGCCAGCGCCAGCATTGACCCCGGGTGCGTTTTTCCCCTCGATTTTCAGGGCATGTTTTCCGCTGTGCACCTGCTCGTGCTCCTGCGAGAAGGCATACGCCAACGGGTCATTGGCGTAAGTCCAATCCCAGAAAGCGGCTGATCGTGTTTGTTCGAAACCACCATTGTACGGGAACCGCGATTGCGCTCCTGCGAAAAACGGAAACAGGGAGAAAAACAGCAAATATTTCATACCGAAGAGGAAACGAAAACTATACCATTTCAATCCGAAACGGTACGCGGCAATCCCGATCAGCGCTTCAGGAATTTCCCTTTAAGGAGTTTGTCCATCACTTCCTCCCGCAAATTCCGGCTCACAGGAATCTGATGAACGCCAATCCAAAGATCAGTTCCCTCGATACTGTCCACGCGTGAAGCCGAGACGATGTAGGACTTGTGCACTTTCAGGAAACGGTCGCGCGGCAGATATTCCTCGACGGATCTGAACGTGAGATAGGTGATATATTTTTTTTGCGGAGTGTGAATGACTACATAGTTCTGCAGGGCTTCCACGAACAGGATCTCGTCGTAGGTCAACTTTACCAGGCGGTTGTCCGCCTTGATGAAAAAGTGATCGGATGCCCCGGGAGCCGCCCGGTTTTTATCGCGCACTTCGTAATATTCTTTCGCCTTCATTGCCGCTTTCAAAAACCGGTCAAAGGAAATGGGCTTCACCAGGTAGTCGAGCGCATTCACCTCAAACCCTTCCAGCGCATACTGAGGGTACGCGGTGGTGAATATAACAGGAGGTGGCTGCTGCAAACTTTTGAAAAACTCAAGGCCTGTGATTTGCGGCATCTGGATATCCAGGAAAAGAAGGTCTACGCCATGCTGGCTGATCAGTTCCGTCGCCTGGAGAGGGCTTTCGAATTCTCCCAGCAGGTTCAGGAAGTCCACGTCTGCGATGTACTCCTTCAGCCCTTTTCGTGCCAGCGGCTCGTCGTCAATAATGATGCACTTCAGTTTCATAATTCGATATTCAGCTGCACGGAAAATCTATCCGGTTTTTCGTCAATGTTCAAATGGTGCTTCCCGGGATAAAGGAGTTCCAGGCGTCTTTTTACATTTTTCAGCCCGATCCCGCCATTTTGTTTGACGGACGGTCTTTCATCCTTCGAATTCACGACCGAAAGGGTGAACACGCCATTCGACCGCCTTAAGTTCACCTCCACGAAATGTGCCCGCCCGGGCTCGCTGGAAATGTGCTTGAAAGCATTTTCCACGAACGGAGCCAGTAGCAGGGGCTCAATCGAAAATCCGTGCACTTCGGGTGCGCAGTTAAATTGCACCCAGTACCGCTCGTCACGCCGCAGCTGTTGCAAATTGACGTAGTCCTGCAGGTAACTAACTTCCCTTTCGATCGGTACCTTCTCTCCATTTGCTTCATAAAGCTGGTAACGAAGCATTTCGGAAAACTGGTGCAGTGCCTGACGCGCCTCCGGGTTGTCCTTATTGATCAGGAAATATACCGAGTTCAGCGAGTTGAATAAGAAATGAGGATTGATTTGCGACTTCAGGAAGTTCAGCTCGGTTTCGGCCTTTTCCTTCGCCACCTCCGCGAGCCGCTGCTGCATACGCAAGTAATCGAAAATAAGCTTCACTGCTGCGCCGGCCGACACGAGGAAAAAATCAGAGATAACGTTTTCGTAAAGCTTCCGTTTCAGGTCGGTCATGCTGAACAAATCAGGTTCCCCAAGTATTTTACCCATGAGAAAAACCTTCAGCACGGCAGTCAGGAATATTCCCATCACGAAAAGGCCCAGGAAAGCGAGGTATTTTTTGCGGTAAAGAAACTTTTCAATGAAAATGAAATTTGTGATGTACACGAGCACCGCCAGCGCCGTGACTTTCACAGCTGTGATGCCGAGAGCAATGCCGGTGCTGGCATAATCCTGGTACCTCAGGTAATACCAGAAGGCGAACACCATTGCCCAGAACAGCAGGTGGTGCACCCGGTAGCGGTAAAAAATGCCTGTTGTACGCATGGTCCAAATTAAAAGTACAATTTCCCTCCGTCGCGAGGGGTTTACACATCCGGATGGGTTTGCATGACGAACCGCGCGCCTGCCTTTCATCAAGCGTTCGCTTCCGGAAGTGTAAACTTTCCCACCGCCGTGAGAAAACAGCGCAGCTTTGACAAACAAAACCAGAGTCATGAAAATTTTTACGCTCTTTGTTCTCGCAATGGCCTTTACCCAGGCGGGCTGCTCCCAATCCGGCAAACGCACCCGGGCCGAACTCCCGGTGGGCGGGGGCTGCGAAGGTTGTGAAGCCATTTACGAAAGCCTCGTTTCTTTCGACAAACTGGACGAAGTGGACACGCTTCCGGATTTCAACGAAGACGGGCCCCGGATCGAGATCAGCGGTGTGGTTTACAAACGGGATGGCAAAACGCCGGCGCCCGGCGTGGTGCTCTACGTTTATCACACTGACCAGCAGGGTCGTTATTCCCGAAAGACCGATGATGCGCTCAGCAATACAACCTGGGGAAAGCGACACGGATACATCCGCGGCTGGGTGAAAACAAACGCGAAAGGCGTATACCGTTTCTACACTCTGGTACCCGCGTCGTACCCCAACAGCAGCAACCCGAAGCATATTCACCCGATAGTTAAGGAACCAGGATTTTCCGAATACTGGATTGACGAGTTTGTCTTTGAAGACGATCCCTTGCTTCCCGCATCGGAAAGAAACCGACCCGCCCCGGTCGGGGGAAGCGGCCTCCTGCGTCCGAAATTTTCAGGGGGCATGCTCAAGGCCCGCCGGGATATCATACTCGGACTGAACGTTCGCAATTACCCTGCAAACTGAAACATGAAACAAATTCTCCTTCTCACCTGTAGCGTCCTGATTCCCGCGTTGCTGGAGGCGCATCCCGGCACCGGGATCGTGATCGACAGCAAGGGGAATATTTATTATACGGATCTCCGGCAGGTCTGGAAAGTGGAACCATCTGGAAGGAAAACCGTCGCTGTGCCCGGTGTGCACACGCACGAGCTGGCGATCGACAAAGACGACAACATTTACGGTGAGCATCTTTGGTACAACGGGGAGCGGCTCAATACCTGGGGACATTATGTATGGAAGCTCCACTCTTCCGGGACGGTCGAACGTCTGAAAGAACCGACGCCCGGGTTTTTGGAAGACTATGGATTTCTTCGCGACAGCCTGGGAAACGTGTATTGGATCCACCGCTTCACAACCAGCCGCTTTATGAAGCGAACACCCGGGGGCGCGGTGAGCACGATTGCTTCGGGAAAATTTTCCGATATCCGGTGGAGCTATTGCACGCGGGCAGGCGTGATCTATTTCGTAGATCTCCACAAGCTCTATCGCCTGGACCAGCACGGGAGGTTCACTCTGCTCGCAGAAAACCTTGACGATGGCCGGCCGGGGCTCGGGTTCAGCCGCAGGCACAATGTTTACGGCATCTGGGCCGATAAAAATGAAAATATTTACGTGGCCATTCTTTCCCAGAAAAAAGTAAAGCGCGTCACTCCGGAAGGAAAGGTGGAGGTGATTGCCTATTCAAAAGGAGTGTGGTCGCCTACGGGCGGCGCTTTCGACAAAAAGGGTAACCTGTGGTTGCTGGAGAACAGCGCGACCAACCAGGTTCGCATCCGCCAGATTGCGGCGAAGGACCTGGGGCCGAAACCAAACGTGGTAAGAACAAGTTTGGGAAATACACTCATCATTGGCGGGGCGGCAGTGCTGCTGGGACTGGTGGCAGCCGGCATTCGTAAACTTTCAGTAATCAGTCTTTGAGGAACAGCTCACCACGAACCCTGTAATAACTGACGTTCCGTTCCACCACATTTGCGATCGTCCCGCTGATCAGCAGCCGCCAGAGTTCCGTGGCTTCATCGAAGCTCGCTTCGATAGTTCCGTTTGCCACATTTATGTACGACACCTGGTCGCCGGATTTGAATGAATACTTCGCGATCGCCTCATGCTTGTTCTTTGCGTTTGGCTTGATGCTGTATTTGCCGCTTCGGAGTTTTTTTTCGCCAAAAAAGATGGTGAAAAACTGGTCCCGCTGCTGTACCACTACGGTAAGATCGCCTTTGATTCGGTCGACTTTCACCGTGGCCGGCAAAGCCTCGATGAAGAAATTATTGGAGCTCACCGTGTCGGTAATGAAGATCGGGCAGCGCTTCAGCAACGTGTCCTGTTCGTCCTGCGCAAAGCAGGATGATGCCAGAAATGTTGTGCACAATAGGAACGCAACGCGGAACATGGGAATAGCGGCAAAAATTACGAAGATTTTACCGGATCAGGACCTTTCGCCAAACAAGAGTGTGCCGATGCGCACCAGGTTGCTTCCTTCCTCGATGGCGATCCGGTAATCGCCGCTCATGCCCATGGAAAGGATCGTAAAGCCTGAGATCTGAGTTCGCACCCGCTCAAAGATTGCCTTCAGGCGGCGAAATTCGTTTCGGACCCGGGCCATATCGCCGGTGAGTGAGGCCATGCCCATCAGCCCTTTGATCGAAACCCATTTCATTTCTTTTTCGTTGGCGGCGAGGTGACCCAGGAGCTCAGCAAGTTCTGTTTCATCCAAACCAAACTTTGTTTCTTCCGTTGCGATGTGAACCTGCAGGAGACAGTGAATCACTTTTTCCGCCCGGCCTGCATGCTTGTTGATCTCCTTCAGCAACTTCAGGCTGTCCACGCTCTGGATCAGGTAAACGAACGGGATCAGCTTCTTAACCTTGTTCCTCTGCAGGTGCCCGATAAAATGCCACCGGATATCGTGGGGAAGGGCCGCCTGTTTGTCCATCAGCTCCTGCACGTAATTTTCACCGAAATCCCGGTGCCCCAGGTCGTAGAGTGCCTTTACCTGCTCCGCTGTTTTGGTTTTTGAAACGGCAACAAGGGTAACACGCCGCTGCAAAAGATCGGCGTTGATCTGTGCGTATGTAGCTGTGTCGACTAACATGATCGCTGCGCGCGCGGGTCGGCGACAGATTTGTTCTTAGCGGCTAAGGACGCTGCGGCTGATTACGATCCGCTGTACTTCACTGGTGCCTTCATAAATCTGGGTGATTTTTGCATCGCGCATCATCCGTTCCACATGGTATTCCTTCACGTAACCGTACCCGCCGTGAATCTGCACAGCTTCCACGGTCGTCCACATGGCAGTCTCCGACGCAAAGACCTTCGCCATGGATGCGCTGACGGTATAATCCAGGTTTTGATCTTTCTCCCACGCAGCTTTAAGGCAAAGCAGGCGGGAAGCTTCGATGCGGGTGGCCATATCGGCCAGCTTAAACGCGATGGCCTGGTGATTCCTGAGCTCGGTACCGAAAGCTTTTCGCGTCTGGGCGTAGCTGCGCGAGAGCTCGTAGGCTCCCGCAGCAATACCCAGCGCCTGCGACGCAATTCCAATTCTTCCACCGTCCAGCGTTTTCATGGCGAACTTGAATCCAAAGCCGTCGTCTCCAACGCGGTTTTCCTTCGGCACCTTCACGTCGTTGAACATCACCGAATGTGTATCGCTGGCGCGGATGCCCAGCTTGTTTTCCTTGGCTGCCACCACCACGCCGGGCCAGTCTTTTTCCACGATCAGCGTGTTGATGCCGCGAGAACCTTTTGCGGGGTCAGTCTGAGCCATTACGAGGTACACGGAGGCGGATCCACCATTGGTAATCCAGTTTTTCGTGCCGTTGAGCACATAATGATCCCCCCGGTCTTCTGCGGTGGTGCGTTGCGAAGTAGCGTCACTGCCCGCTTCGGGCTCGCTCAGCATAAACGCCCCGAGATAAAGCTTTCCGTCTTTCTTTCCCTGTGCCAGTGGCACCAGGTATTTTCTTTTTTGTTCTTCGGTGCCGTAAGCTTCGAGTCCGAAACAAACCAGGCTGTTGTTCACGCTCATGATGACTGCCACGCTTGCGTCTACCTTGCTGATCTCTTCCAGTGCCAGCACGTAGCTGATCGTGTCCATTCCGGCGCCTCCGTACTCCACGGGAACCATCATTCCCAATAACCCAAGGTCCGCGAGCTTAAGAATCTGTTCTTTCGGGAATTTCTGCTGTTCATCGCGTTCAATAACCCCCGGCAGACATTCCTGTTGCGCAAAGTCCCGCGCCGCCTTTTGTATCATCAAATGTTCTTCGTTCAGTTGAAATAGCATGGTTCGGAATTTTGAAAATCTCCCGTATGAGGTGGGAGCGGCGCCGCAAAGATAAGTGAAGCCGACCTGCAACGCGAAGCCCTGGTGCGTCGTCAGGAGATACATCTGGCTGTATTATTTTTATGAAAATTTAGTATGCGCCAATTCTTCATTGCAACCCTGCTGCTGCTGATCACCGGTGTCGCGAACGCACAACTTGACGGAAAGATCATTTATCACTGTAGCTATTACGGAGACAACGCAAAGCTTACGCAGATGGAGATCTGCCTGCGCGAAGGAACCGTTCCCGGACTGCTCGTTCACGAGCGTGCCGGCAAGATCGTCAGCGACATCATGGCTGAGGTCGGGCTTCCGATCAATTTTATTTTGGTGGAATGCAGGGGTATCGAAAACTGCAAGGCGGTAAATCTCCTGGCAAAAAAAGGATTCCTGCGCTATATTATTTACGACGATAAGTTTCTCCAGGAGTTGGATTCGGCCTCGACCGGGTACTGGGCATCGGTGAGCATTTTCGCGCATGAGATCGGGCATCACCTCAGCGGGCATACGCTCGACAGCCTTGGAAGCCGGCCTGACAAGGAACTGGAAGCCGACCGCTTCTCCGGCTTTATCATGTATCGCCTCGGGGCCACGCTCGAGCAGGCCCAGGCCGCGATGAAACAGCTTGGGGATGTTCCCCTCGTGAGCACACACCCTCCGCTGGCCAACCGCCTCGCGGCAATTCGCAATGGATGGAATGAAGGTTGGTCCACCAATTATCGCCAGCAAAAAAATCAAAACACGATCCCTTCACTGAAGCCGCTCGAAGAAATAGCGGTGGAATGTTTCGACCGGGCCTACCTCGATAACATTTTGGGAAAACACGATGAAGCGATTGGCAGCTGCAACGCCGCGCTCCGGCTGAAAGCTAATTACGCCGCGGCATATTGCCAGCGGGGACTTGCCGAAGCGAACCTGCTGCGGACTTCGGATGCAATCAGGAGTCTCGATTCCGCCCTGCTTGCCGACCCGGCTTATATTCTCGCGCAGGCGTACAAAGGCCGTGCATACGGGAAGGCAAAAATGTACGGGTCGGCGAACCTGGAATTTGAAAAGGCAATAAAAATGGATTCGAATTTCGGGGCCACATACGCCGAACGCGCCTGGATGCGGATCGAGCAGGGACTCTACGTACAGGCGATTCGCGACGCGGAAAGAGCGCTGGACCTGGAATACCAGGACGCCCATCTCCCGTTGTCGGCAATAGGATATGCCTATTTCAAACAAAACAAATATTCACAGGCGGTGATGTATTTCTCTACAGCCCTTGACTACAACCCCGTCTTCGATTTCGCCCGGAAATGGGGCATGGAAGCCTACCGGAAAATGCAGGCGGCAGAAAAAAAGCCAAAAACTCCTGTTAAAACCGTGAGGTCCGGCAGCAAAACGCGTTGAAGGGAAAAATGCGTTCATTTCCGTCGGGCGCTGCTCACGGTTTTGGCTTATTTTTGCGCGTCTTTCCGGACGGTTTATGAAGAAAACACACATTGTTCTGCTGGTCATGATTGCCGGAGCCATCGCGGTGCTGGTGAGTTTTCTGGAAACCTCCGCTACTTATGAAACGATTGCCGGTGCCCGCGCACAGCCGGGAAAATTCGTGCACGTGGCGGCGCAGCTGGACCGTTCACAACCGATGGAGTACGATGAACTGAAGGATCCGAACTATCTCAGCTTTCACGCCATTGACAGCACGGGAGAACGGATGCGGGTGGTGTACCGGAAAGGTCGGATCGAAAACCTGGAGATCAGCGAGCGCGTAGTCCTGGAGGGCAGGTTTGAAGGCGATCATTTTGAGTGCAAGCGGGTGCAGACGAAATGCCCGTCGAAATACAAAGATGATCTCAAAGCCGCTGAAAAAACACTCCGGGGAGTCCAACCCACCTCGCAGCCTGCTGCTCCAGTCAACAGCAGCTCCGGCGAAACCAAATACTGAGATCCATGGATTACGTCGGCGAGCAATTACTTCCTGGCCAGCTCGGTCGCTTTTTCATCGTGCTGTCGCTGGTGGCGTCCGCGGTCGCCGCTTTCGCCTACTTCCGTTCCGTGCGCTCTCAGCTTGCAACAGATTCTGCGGCGTGGAAAAAGCTTGCGCGGATCGCTTTTCTTACCGAAGTGATCTCGGTATTCGCGATTTTCGGACTGCTCGTTTATATCATCCAGAACCATCTTTTTGAATACAAATATGCGTGGCAGCACAGCAGCCGCGCGCTCGAATTCAAATACCTTCTGGCCAGTCTCTGGGAAGGCCAGGAAGGAAGTTTCTTGCTGTGGAGCATCTGGCACTGCGTGCTGGGTGTGCTGCTGATCACCCGTAAAAGCCGTTGGGAGGCGCCGGTGATGGCCGTGGTCTCGTTCGCGCAATTCATTTTGGCCACGATGATCGCCGGCATTTACATCGGGGATGCCCGCGTTGGTTCCAATCCATTCATCCTGCTGCGCGATTCCGGAATTCTCGACAACGCACCGGCCCTGCACATTAATTTCGATACATCGCAGCCCCTGCGTCCGGATTACCTCCGATCCATCCAGGATGGAAACGATTTGAACCCCCTGCTGCAGAATTATTGGATGGTCATTCATCCGCCGGTGCTTTTTCTCGGCTTCGCCTCCACGCTCATTCCATTCGCCTTTGCCGTGGCCGGCCTGTGGACGAAAAAAACGGGCGACTGGATCCGCGCCGCGCTTCCCTGGGCGCTGTTTGCGGCGGCCTCGCTGGGAGTCGGAATTATGATGGGAGGCATGTGGGCTTATGAATCGCTCAGCTTTGGGGGCTACTGGGCCTGGGACCCGGTGGAAAACGCATCCCTGGTTCCCTGGCTGATCCTGATCGCCGGAATACATACCGCGATTATTTTCCGTCACAGTGGGCATTCCCTGAGAACAACTTACCTGTTCTTCATACTCTCTTTCGCCTTTGTACTCTATTCCACCTTTCTCACGCGCAGCGGCATCCTCGGCGACGCTTCGGTACACGCGTTCACCGACCTTGGAATGAACGCGCAGCTGTACCTGTTCCTCTATTTCTTTCTCTGGTTGCCGGCAGTACTCGGAGCAAAGACAGAAAAGGACTTTCGGATTACTGCCCTCGCGTCGGTGCTGGTGCTCGGAGCCACTTCCCTGGTTTCCCGGTATTTGCCGGAGGCAGGCCCGATCGTGGGGTTCACGGCGCTGCTTGCCGGGCTTGCGCTCACGACCGTCCGCATTCACCAGCGGGTACCGGCGATGCCCAGGGAAGAAAACAGCTCTTCCCGGGAGTTCTGGATGTTTATCGGCGCGCTTGTTTTTTTTCTTTCCGCGATCGTTATTATAGGCAAGACTTCGGTGCCTGTTATTAATGAAGTGTTCGACTTTCGCATCGCACGTCCGGAAGATCCCGAGTTCGCGTATAACAGCATTCAAATCTATGTAGCCATCATCCTGGCGCTCCTCACCGCGATCACTCAATATTTCCGTTACCGGTTCACTCCCAGCGGCGTTTTCTGGAAGCAACTACTTATTCCGACAGCAATCGCGTTCGTGCTTTCCGCGTTGTTTTTCATTTTCGGCGACATCAAGTACACAAAACAGGGACCTGCCTTCCTGGGGGCCATCTGGCTGGCAACAGCCTGCAGCATCTATACCATCGTTGCCAATGCCTCATATATCTGGATCGGTTTGAAGGGGAAGCTGCGACTTTCCGGCGGTTCCATTTCGCACGTGGGATTCGGGATGGTGCTGCTTGGCATTCTCATTTCCTCATCGAACAAGGAAGTACTGTCAAAAAATACCAGCGGCATCCAGGTGAACTTCGGCCCTGAAAGCAAGGAAAACCCGGGGGAAAACCTGACGCTGGTACAAGGTGTGGAAACGCCGATGGGGAAATACCGCGTGACCTACGAAAGTGATTCGGCACATCCCAAAAAAGAACAATGGTATTACAAGCTTCGCTTCCGAAGCACCGACGGGCGGGAAGAATTCGTGCTCGAGCCGAACGCTTTTGTGAACTACAAGGGCAACGAAGGATTGATGGCCAATCCCGCTTCGCGAAAATACTGGGATCACGATGTTTTCACCTACATCACATCGCTGCCGAATCCGGATAAGAACCAGGACACTTCGCAATTCCATTTCCGGTGGATGCGCCCTGGCGACAGTTTGTGGTATTCAGCCGGATACATCACTCTCGAAAGCCTGGTTACGCGGGATAGCCTGCCCTCCGCCGGATTCGCACCCGAAGATCGCGGCACCGTAGCCACGTTGAAAGTACACTCGCGCTCCGGAACCAACATCACTTCGCAACCGCTCCATATTCGTACCGCCAGCGGACCCCTCGTAGTCCCGGACACGGTAATTGCAGAAAGGCTGGTGCTGATGATCAACAGCGTTGAAGAGCCTGACGTGAACAAGCCGGGTTCTGCCGGTCGTGCGGAGATCGGGATCCGCGAATCCAACGCAGTCATGAAGTATTTAACATTGAAAGCCTATCGCTTTCCCTTCATCAACCTTCTCTGGCTGGGAGTGGTCGTCACTGCAGTGGGTATTCTCATCAGCATGGCCCGACGCATCCAGCTCAACCGCCGGGAACAGCCCTAAGCAAATTTTAGCGTTTCGAAAACAGTATTTGCCGCGCCGGCAATGATCATTACCGTGAGGTCCTCAAAACCGTTTTTTACCTTTGTAAGGTGAAATCAGTGATGCTCCACGTCCGTAATTTAGCCGCCTGTGTGCTTTGCTTCGCTGCTCTCACAACCGCGGCGCAGGTAACGCCCCCGTCGGAGGAGGATACCCTTCAAATTCTTCCTGTGCCCAGCGTGGCGGAACGTGCAAAAAACTGGGGTCTGAACGACACGGTAGTGGTCGCGGCCATCTGGTACAAGAACGAATTGCTTCCGTACAAAGAGCTCGAGAACGTTTGGGTTTCGCGGATGTCGCCCGACCAGCTGGCGCGCTACATCGCCGAATGGACGCGGCTGCGCAACGCCGTCTATGTTACCTATCCTTACGCGCGCATCGCCGGTGCAACTATCAACGACATCAACGCGAAGCTGAGCAATATCAAATCCAAAAGGGACCGGAAAGCGTATATCAAGACGCGCGAAAAAGAATTGAAACAACAGTTTGCCGATCCGATCTCCAATCTTTCCGTTTACCAGGGGAAAGTACTCATGAAACTGATCAACCGGCAGACCGGAAACAACTGCTACGAGATCGTGAAGGAATATCGTGGCGGAGTCACGGCGCGTTTTTATCAGACTGTGGCCTTTTTCTTCGGCAGCAGCATGAAGCAGGACTGGGACCCTGCCGATAAAGTAGATCGCCAGATCGAAAGTTTTGTAAAAGAGATCGACGGGGTCTGGTACAATAACCCGTTTAAGGCGCCGTATTAGTTTGCTGGTTGATGGGTTTAATAATTTAATAGTTTACTATTGGCGAATGCTAACCTGGTAACCAGCCAATCAACCAACCAACGCGAAGACATTGAATCCAAGTAACACCAGGATCAGCAGGATGGCGAGAACGTTCAATACCGGCACCTTCCCGATAGTCAGCGGAGAACGATAGGGTCTGCGGAGGTTTTTTTCTTTTGCGCGGAGCACCAGGACTGAAATATTCACAAACAGGAAAGTCACGAAAATGAATAGGTTCGCGATCCGGGCGATGGTCTCGATGTTTCCGATCAGCGCGAAGGCCGACATAACGAAAAAGATCAGCACCAGGGTAGCAATGGGAGTCCTTCGTTTTTCCGAAACTTTTGAAAACCGTTTCATCCAGGTGATCTCCCGCGACATATTCAGCAGCACTCGTGAGCTGCCCAGCATATTCGACAGGATGGTGTTTGCTGTCGCGAATAAGGCGATGATCGAAATAGCCGTGATTGCCGTCTTTCCAAAGCGGCTGCCCACGATATCGGCGAGAGGACTCGAAGATTGGCCCAGTTCCTCCCAGGGGATCACGCTTACCGCGCAAATCCCTACAAAAAAATACAGTACACCGACAACGGCGTTCGCAATGAACAGCGCCCGCGGGATGTTGCGCTCCGGTTTCTTTGTTTCTTCCGCAAGTTTCACGATTTCCTCGAACCCGATGTAGGCAAAAAAGCCCAATGCCGCCGCCGTGAACACTCCGTTCCACCCGCGGTCGCCGGCTTCCAAGAGGTTCACCTGCCCGAGATATGGAAACGCGGCAACGATCACAAAGGCAAGCCCGGAAAATTCGATAATGGTGAAAATAATGTTCATTGTCGACGATTCCCGGATCCCCGACACATTCACGAGAAATATCACCAGGATGATCGCCAGCGCGCCGAGCAGCTCCGCGACGGGCAGCAACTCGGTGAGGTAGCCGCCAAACCCGACCGACACCGTTGCTCCGCTGATGATTCCGTTGAGCGAGATCACTAAACCGAGTACGGTTCCCAGCGTCCTGCCGGTTGCGCGTTTCACGTAAACATATTCCCCGCCTGCTTTTGGAAACAGCGCGCTCAGTTCAGCGTATGCCGTTGCGGTGCAGAACGCGGTGAAGGACGAGATCAGGAGTGAGACCCAAACCAGGTTACCGGACCAGCCCGCCACTTTCCCAAGCAGGGTGTAGATACCCGCTCCCAGTATCGACCCCACGCCGAAAAAAACGCATTGGGCAAGGTTCAGGCTTCTGCGTAATTCCGTCATGATTCCTTGTTTACATGCAGTCCCCCTTTCCCTCAACTTCTTTGCCACCCCACTCTCCAGGCACTCCCAGATGGGGTTATCTTCATTATTTTTACCCGATAATTTGAATCATGAGCGGCAAACAGCCAGGGATCGTAAACAAGCTCGACATCCTCGCCATCGGCGTGCATCCCGACGATGTGGAGCTGAGCTGTTCGGGTACCATCATCAATGAACTGCGCCGCGGAAAGAAAGTGGGTATTGCAGACCTCACCGAAGGAGAACTCGGGACGCGCGGTTCGGTGGAGATGCGCTACCAGGAGGCGGCGGAGGCCGCCATGATTATGGGCGTAGAGGTGCGCGAAAATTTGAAAATGCGCGACGGGTTCTTCGAGAACAATGAAGAGAATAAATTTAAGCTCATCACCACCATTCGAAAATACCAGCCCGAAATTGTACTGGCGAACGTCCTCCATGACCGCCACCCCGATCACGGTCGCGCCGGTAATCTCATCCGCGAAGCCTGTTTTCTGTCCGGGCTGATGAAGATCCGCACCACTGACGAGCAGGGACGCGAGCAGGAACGCTGGCGCCCGGCTTATGTGCTGCACTATATCCAGGACTGGCACCACGAGCCCGATTTCCTGATCGACATCACCGACGTTTTCGAACAGCGTATGAAAGCCATCGCGGCATACGGCAGCCAGTTCTACAGCGGGCAGGCCGACGACGAAGAACCGTCAACCTACATCTCCACGCCCGATTTCATGGAAGCGATCGTGGCCCGCGCCCGCGCGTTCGGGAAACGCATCGGGGTGAAATATGCAGAGGGGTTCATCACCGAAAAGACCCTGGGCATCCGCGACCTGGATTGTTTGATCCGTAACGAGACGTAGCTTTCCCCTGGCTGCTCCTGTTCCTGCGCCGATTAATTTTCTTGCCGGCTCGCGGAAACGCGGTTAACTTGCACAGCTTTTTTTGGAGGATTCCTATGGATTTCAAGAACTATGATCCGAACAGCGTCGGCAACCCGAACAACAACATTTTCGGTCTCCCCACCACTGAAGACGAGGCCCGTCTCATCATCGTGCCGATTCCCTGGGAGGTAACGGTCAGCTACGGCGTAGGTACCGCGCGCGCCCCCGAGGTGATCCTGAAGGCCAGCCTGCAGGTGGACCTTTTCGATCCCGAAATGCCGGATGCCTGGAAAGAAGGATATTTCATGCGCGACAGCGACCGGAAGATCCTGATGAAAAGCGATTACCTGCGCAAGGAGGCCGAACTCTACATTGACTATATTTCTAAAGGTGAAGAGGTTTCAGCAAACCAGTTCATGACCAAAACGCTCCGCGAGGTGAACGAAGGCAGCGTTTACCTGAATAACTGGGTTTATGAGCAAACCAAAGCACTCCTGGATCGCGGCAAGCTGGTCGGACTTCTCGGGGGCGACCACAGCACGCCACTCGGATATTTCAAGGCGATCGCGGAAAAAGAAGGAGACTTCGGCATTCTGCAGATCGACGCGCACTGCGACCTGCGCCAATCCTACGAGGGATTCAATTATTCGCACGCCAGCATCATGTACAACGCCCTCCGCGAGATCCCGCAGCTGCGGCGCCTCGTGCAGGTGGGCGTACGCGATTACAGCGGTGGAGAGTGGGAATTCGTGCAGCAGAACAGCGATCGCTTGAAAACTTATTTCGAACGGGACATCCGCCACCGCCAGTTCGAAGGCGATACCTGGAAGCATATCGCGGATGAGATCGTGGACCAGCTCCCCGGAAAAGTATATGTGAGCTTCGACATCGACGGTCTCGATCCCAAGCTCTGTCCCAACACCGGCACGCCGGTACAGGGAGGCTTCGAAACGGAGCAGGTCTTTTACCTGCTGAAAAAGCTTTTGGAAAGTAAACGCAGGATCGTCGGCTTCGATCTCGTGGAAGTCGGTGTCGGGGAAAGCGACTGGGACGCAAACGTGGGGGCGCGCGTGCTGTTCAAGCTCTGCAACCTGCTTGTCACCAGCAATCATTCACAGCACTGACAATGCCCACCTACCGCTTCCTGCTTCGAAATGAACGGCGAACGGGCTACGACCGCATCTCCTGGCTCATCGTGCTGATCAATTTCGTGGCGCTGCCTGCCGTGGCGCTTTCCGACGGAGTTGCTTCCACAACAGATGTCCTGACCCTGGTCCTCTTATCGATTGCGTTGCTGCCGCGCCTGCTGCTTCGAAGCTGGAAGAACAGGGTCAATTTCGCTGTTTTGTTTACGTCCCTGAGCATTGCCTGGATTCTGCAGCAGTTCTACCTGCCCGCCCTCGGAAGCCTGTTCTTCGGCTTCCTCTACCGGATCGCGACGCGCCCGCTCCCGGTCGAGTTCACGGCCGCGCAGGTGAAGTTTCCTTCGTTTCCTCCGCGCCGCCTGGATTGGGAAACCTTCAGCAATGTTGTACTAAAAGACGGAGTACTGACGATCGATTTTCGGAACAACCGGCTCATGCAACAGCCGGTCGAAACTCCGGTGTCGCGGGAAGAAGAGGAAGAATTCAACGAATTTTGCAGGCAACAACTGCACCGGTAAAGTGGCAACGACATGAATCAATCTCCTTTTCTGCTTTATTCCGATGGCGAAGGGAACATCTTCGAAGACCGGAGCCTTTATGCGACGGGCCGGAGCGGGTGGGATGCGGTTCCTGTGCCTGAGGAGGAATGGATCGCATTGCCGGAAGGCGGGCAACTCTATGAATTACCCGGACGCAGGGGAATCGGGATTGACGTAAAGACCGGCCGGATGCGGCTTTGCGAAAAAGGCTGGGCGGTAGCTGCATTTATTCCCCCGGCGCATACGGGCTTTTACCTGGCCGCATACGAAACCGCTTCCGACGCCCCCACCCTTCCTTTGTTCTGCTACACGGCGGCAGGCTGGCGCGAGAACCGGTTTTATGTCCCGTCTGTGCGCATCGAACCCGACATCCGGCAGGATTGCGCAGGCTATGATGCGGAAAAAGTAAAAGCGGGCGTCGAGCGATTGTTGAAAGCATACCCGCAGAACCGGCTCGTCGAACATCTCGGTAACAACTGCGCGCTCACGTATCATTGTCCTGCTGCCAGGAATTTTGCGCTGGGCCGGTGGGAATGTCCCGTGCCCGTATCGCCGGCCTGCAATGCGAATTGCATCGGCTGCATTTCCTTTCAGCCGGAATCGGAATCCATCGTCTCCACGCAGGACCGGCTGCAGTTCAGGCCCACCGCGGAAGAGATCGTGGAGTTTACGGTGCCGCATCTCGAGACCGCCCCCTACCCGATCATCAGCTTCGGGCAGGGCTGCGAGGGAGAGCCCTTGCTCATGTGGGAAACCATCCGCGATGCGATCATCCAGATCCGGCGGCACACACAAAAAGGCAGCATCAACATCAACACCAATGGCTCGCAGCCGGAATCGGTGCGGGCGCTCTGCGAAGCGGGGCTGAATTCCATCCGGGTCAGCACCAACTCGGCCCGCCGCGAAATCTACATGCCCTATTACCTTCCCAATAACTACGACTTCGACGACATCGTGGAGAGCCTGAAGGTGGTGAAGTCGTTCGGCGGCTGGACCTCCATCAACTATTTTGTTTTTCCCGGAATGACGGACAGCGTGGCCGAGTACGAGGCCTTGCGATCGCTGATCCGGGAAACGGGACTGAACATGATCCAGTGGCGGAATTTCAACATTGACCCCGACTGGTATCTCGGGAAGCTGGGGATCACCGAAACCGGGGAGCGGCTCGGGATCCGGCAGCTGATGGATCTGCTGAAAGAAGAATTCCCGGATCTGAAATTCGGATATTTCAATCCCCCGGCAGAGCGGATACGGGGCCGCTTTGAGCTGGACTTTGCTCACTGATCCATGGAGGTTTCCAGGAAACAACAATACAGCGCCATCTTCCTTGCCGTGCTGGCGATGATCATCTGGTCCGGGAATTTCATCATTGCCCGGGATGTGCACCGGGAGATCCCGCCGGTGGGCCTCAATTTTTACCGCTGGGCGCTGGCGAGCCTGATCCTGCTGCCCATCGGGTTCTCGCGGTTGCGGCAGGAATGGGGACCGGTGCTTCGCTCGTGGAAGTACCTCACGCTCGTGGCGCTGACGGGAGTTTCGATGTTCAACACCTTTGTTTACGTGGGAGCGCATTACACTTCCGCCATCAACCTCGCCCTGATCGGCACCACTTCCTCCCCTGTTTTTTCGGTCATCCTGGCGCGGATATTTCTCAAAGAGCGGATCGGTGTTGCCAAAGTTGGCGGGCTCCTGTTGTGCATTGTTGGAATTCTCTACCTGCTCAGTCGCGGAAGTATCGAAAATCTTCTTACACTCCGTTTCACCGCCGGCGACGCCTGGGTGCTTGGCGGAGCGCTCACCTTTGCCGTTTACAATACGCTGGTGCGGAAAAAACCGCGGAGCATCTCGTCGTTAAGTTTTCTCACGGCATCATTCATTATCGGCACCCTGCTCCTAATCCCTTTTGTACTCTGGGAAGCGCAGCAGCATTCCGCGGTGAACTGGAATATGCATATCGCCGGTAGCATCTTGTATCTGGCACTTGGGGCCTCGGTGATCTGTTTCGTGCTCTGGAACATCGTAATCGGCCGGCTCGGTACCGGCCGTGCTGCGCTATTTGGAAATCTGATTCCGGTTTTTACGAGTCTCGCCGCAGTCGTGCTTCTGGATGAAACCTTTACCTGGACCCATGCGATCAGTATGATCTTGGTATTTAGCGGTATCTTGATTGCCAATCTGCGCCCCAAAACCTGAACCGCTGCAACCGCCCGCCCGGATATTGCCCACGATCATCCTGTCGCAGTTTGCCGGCACCTCGCTTTGGTTCGTCGGGAACGCGGTGCTGCCCGAGCTGCAGGACACGCTACACCTGAGCCGCTACGCGGTGAGCCTCGTCACGAGCGCCGTGATGCTCGGCTTTGTCGCGGGCACGCTGGTATTCGCCTTCTTTTCACTCGCTGACCGGGTTTCTCCGGTAAGACTTTTTTTCTTTAGCTCCCTGCTGGGCGCCCTGTTCAACGCAGCCCCCGCCTGGCTGGCAAGCGACGGGAGCTCCCTGTTCGCTTTCCGGTTCCTCACCGGCTTTTTCATCGCGGGAATTTACCCGGTGGGAATGAAGATCGCGGCCGACTGGTACGAAAAAGGCCTCGGGCGCGCGTTGGGTTTCCTGCTCGGGGCGCTCGTGCTGGGAACCGCCTTCCCGCACCTGCTGCGCAACCGCGATTTTGATCTCCCCTGGAAATCGGTTCTCTATTTCACATCGGTTTTCGCCACTGCCGGGGGTTTCCTGATGCTGGCTTTTGTAGGCGACGGCCCCTACCGCAGAGCCGCCGGAAAATTTCGATGGAATGCCATCCCCGAGATCTTCGGTTCGAAAAAATGGCGGCAGGCCGCGTTCGGCTACTTCGGCCACATGTGGGAGCTCTACACCTTCTGGGGGTTTCTTCCGCTGTTTCTGGCAATTTATGCCAGTGAGCAACGCGTGAACCTCAACATACCACTTTGGAGTTTCCTGATCATTGCCTGCGGCGCCTTCAGCTGCATCGCAGGAGGAATGTTTTCACAACGAATCGGCAGCGCGAAAGTCGCCACGGTTGCTTTATTCGTATCCGGCATCTGTTGTTTTCTGTCTCCGCTCGTGTTCAGTCTGCCCCCAGCCTGGTTCCTGCCGTTTCTAGTCCTCTGGGGACTGGCAGTGATCCCGGATTCTCCGCAGTTCTCTTCGCTGGTAACCGCGTTCGCTCCCGGCCATTTGCGCGGCACTGCGCTGACCATCTACAACTCGATAGGGTTTTTCATTTCAGTACTAAGCCTCGCAGTGATGGACCGCGTGTTTCATTCCGCATCATTCTTTGCACAGAACAACGCCTTTCTGATACTGGGGATGGGAGCGGTAATTGGCCTGCCGAGCATGATACGGCTGATTCGTCAAAATAAAACTGCCGGCTGAGTTAGAGCCGGCAGCAGAGGTCTTCCATAATCTTTTATTCTTCTTCAGCGAGGATCTGTCCGCGGATTTCCCCCGTCACATGTGCGGTGCTCACGACGCTGTAATACAGCTGGTCAGCCAGCAAGCTGGCTTCCTGTTGCTCGCTCAGTGTCACGCTTCCTGATGCGCTTCCGTTTACACCCGGAGCGGTAATGTTCAGTGTGAACAGAAGGTTCCCGTTCACACCGATCGTTGCAGGCCCGCGAACTTCCACGATGGTAGCTGCCGAGGAAAGCCCCGACCAGGTGATCGTGTACTGCCACACATTAGTGGAAGCATTGTACGTACCGTTCAGGGTCCCTGTGGCCGTGGTGGTCACAGGAGGATTGTGTTGCGAACCCGAAGCGTTGCCGCTCGTGGTGTACATCTGCTCGTCCATGTCGTTGTCACACGCGGCGAAGAGCAGCGAGCCGGCCAGCAGCAGGCTGAAAATCGTTCTACTCATTTTCATAAGTCTTGTTTTTACAGGTGAGGAATGAATGCAGCACTAATTGATTCAAAAATGCTGCCAGCCTTGGGCTTCGCGTAAGCTTTTTCGTATCAACAGGTTATCTCTTATGAAACCGGGCCTGGTAGCAGGATTTTACTGCTGTTTTCTCACCCATTCGATGAGATCCAATAGGTATTCGGGGGGTTCGTATCGCAAGGGGTTTTGGCGGTTGAAAAGAGCGGCCGCCTCCTGGAGATTCCGCAGGGCGGCAGAAAAATTTTTTTCCTGGATGAGCAGCTCCGCCCGCAACACCAACGCTTCCGGGATCAGTGCATCTTTTCTCAATGCGGCTTCAACCGCTGCGATTCCTTCCGGGGTTCGCGAGGCGTGCCAGAAATAGCGCGCACGGGCCAGCATGGAACTTACGGTCGAATCGAGCCGGCTTTCACGCAGATGAATTCCTACTTCGGACGGCGCCGCGCTCATAACCTGCACACGCAACCTGTACTCGCCGGCGGCCAGTCCGTACGACAATTCAGGGCTGATGCCAAAATAGGCCTTGTGCAAGTCTCCGCGGTCAAGGCGAGCAACCGCATCAGCAGGAGGAACGGGCAAATATTCCGGAACCACGGGCACTGTCTCACCGTTTTTAACTAAAGTCCACTTTAGAGAATGGTACCACGGCTGAGCCACATTTCCAATGATCACTTCCGGCACAGGTGTTAACAATGTCCGTAGTCGCCTGATCTCCGCTTCATGCTGTTCACGTTTTTCCGGCTCGAACTTTATTTTTTCCCGCAGCTCTTCGATCTCACGTTCAGTTGCAATGTTGGACTGACGATGGAACCGGCTCGCCGGATGTGTGATGGAAACAGACAGTAACAGCGGATGCCCGCGGAAAACCTCGACCTCGGCCGCGCGAAGATTCAATTCAACGCCTGCAGGCTGGGCAAAACCTGCTGTCACCTGGATTACCCCCAGTAGTAAGCCAAAAGTTTTTTTAATACTGCTCATGACACGAGAAGAAATTCAAATACATTAATTAATGGTGGCACGGATCCGGACGCCTACCCTCTCCACTCACATGTATCTGTGAAATGCAATTACCCCTTCCAGCCTGTGCGTTGTCAAAGCCGGGGCGGTTACCCGGACGGTTAAAGCCTGTACCCGCTGAGCTCTCGCAAAGCCTTCGGCCAATAACCTCTGCCCTTCCGCGGAGAATGTTTGTCCCTATATTATCGTATCGCATAATGCAGGTCGTATCGCCGCTTCGAAGGCCGTGCACGGCATCGTATGCGTTCTCCAGTGAGGGGTCACCTTCTCCATGGTGGCAGATGTTAACGCCATGCGCGAGCTCGTGTGCGATCACCTGTCGCAACTTCGCGCTATAATCAAGATTCCTGTTCGCAGCAACCGTTCTTACCGCATCGGTGTACACCCGGATCTCATACATCCAGTTCGGCGGCCCGGGCGGCCCGTCCGGGCAGGCGTTGGTCGGACAGGCGATTCCCAGGAGCCGCGTGTGCCTGCCCCCATCCACCAGTCGCAGCGCCTTTTGATTCGCGACGTTCGTGGTCCCATTCGAATTGAAGTTCACCACCCGCCCGTTCTCCCCAAATTCATCCGGGAGATAATGGCTTTCTCTGATCTCGACCAGGTCGAGCCCGGTGGCTTCCTGATACAGGCTGTGATCCAGCCCATCCCGATTGTAGATAAACAATTGTTTGCGCTCCGGATCTGTACGTGTATGCACACTTCCTGCAGCGGCCCGGATTTTGAACCCCCTGTATTCTTCGTAAGTGCTGAGGCCGTCGCCGTTCCGGCCGTTTCCCCGCGGCAAATTGTCATCGTCGGCATTGTTCTCAGCCGGGTCAGCGACGTCCTTCTGCCGCAAGGTTTTCCACCCGCCATCCGCGATCCGGTTTTCGTCAATGTCGTGCGGTATAGTCACGCGGTTATCGGTATACTTAACGCGTTTGGGCCGGCGCTGCGGATGCCTGAGTTCATGCGCCACGTGGGCCGGCACCGGCTCGTAAATTGGTATCTTGTCGCTAATGTCCGCTTTGATGCTGTCCCTGCCGCCCCGATTCACATTCGCGAAGCTGCGCAGGAATCCATACGACCCGAAATCGAATGAATTCACAGTGATGGTGTATTCTCTTTCGGGTTTCACCGTCCGCGCCTGGAAGAACAGGTCTTTCTTATCGCAATACCTCACCTTTTCCTTCGCTTCGACTTTCCTTTCGTCAAATGTCTCGTGGTCGGCACCGCTGGGCAGCACCAGGTCGTAACAGGCGTCGGGCCGCTTGACATCGAGCATCGGTTCATTCAGGCAGGTGCCCCGCTCCTGCGATACGCTCATCAGCTCGAAATAATGGATTCTGCACGCGTGCGCCGGAGCGGGCTTCCATTTTCCATCCCGGTACCGAAGCGACGATGTGAGCTGAATATTGTTATCGTCGGACGGCAACCAGCTTAGTGAAGGGTGGCTGAGCTCTACACCGGCGCGGTAAACGCGGATCGTCTTTTTTCCGATCCCCGTTTCCTTATCAGCCGCCTTCCCACCCACATTTTTTACTCTCACAATGAACTCTATTTCGAGAAAATCCTTTCCTGCAGGAATGGCGACTGGCGCTTCGTAAACGACAAACTGGGCCGTGGGGTCACTAAGGATTTTTCCGCCCCCTTTCACGGTCCAGGTCCATGTCAGCTGGTCTTCATAATCCCTTGACCAGGGAGTCGTAGGACAATTAGCCTTCGATTTGCAATTGAGGATTACCTTGTCCACGTCACGCTGATCGGCGGTCGACACCACCATCCACTGCCCTACCAGCATTTTATCGTTGTCGGGTACGTCGGGAAACTGAATGACCGGCGGATCGGGAGTCACCGGGGTAAGTGCCTGCCAGACGGGGCCAATCGTTTCGCAGCTCCCCACCACGGGAGGCGGCACTTTTGAATCCGGCAGCTTGGGTTGTTCCGCTTTGATATCGATGCTGTAAAAATCAGGACGCGACTTCGAACGCTTCGTAATCACCGTGATCACGCGTTCCACATCGGCGTCCTGCGGCTGAGTCGGATTGTCATCTTTTATTACAAGGGTGATCTTCGTCGTTACCGTTGTGTCGGCAGCCTTCTGTGGAAGGGGTATCACCGGCGGTTTGAAAATGACGTTATCTCCTGCGTCCGTCTTCTGTTCGTCCGGCAGGCAGCCCATCCGCACAAAACTCCCCTCCCCTTCTATTTTCCACTCGAAGCGAACGCGACTATTCAGGATAACCACTTTTTCGCTGCGGCTGTCGGGACAGGGTCGAAGAGGTTCGCAGGACCATTTCAGCTGGTCGTAGTCGAGCCCCTCGGCCCCGAGGTCGATGAACTGGTCGCGACGGATTTGTTTTCCCGCCACGATGTATTTTGATTTCAACCGCCCATTCATCGCCGGTTCCACTTTTTCCTGCGGTACAATGCTGCACGCATTGATGGTAGGAGGCGGATCGTCAATTACTTCTTCTGCGTTTAGCACGGTGGAACAAGTGGTGCCATCCGAGCAGGTGGCCGTAACCTTCACGTTAAGCGAATAATTGCCAACGCCCTTAGGTTTGAGGGATACCTCGGCCTTGTCAGCGGCACCCGCAATTTCGACCACCTCCTTACCGGCTCCCACGGACCACGCATAAGTGAGTTTCACCAGCGTGCACGTAACCCGCGTGCCTGTTTCTGAACAAGGCTTATTTTTGCATTCCCCCTTCGCGTCTACCTTGAAAACTATTCTACCGCCGTTCATCCCCACTTTCACCAGCTTTCCATCTACTTTGCAATCGCACTCGCATTTCACTTTTTCCCTGGTGGGCTCGGTCGGGGGCCTGACTTCAGTTCCCGGCGGTTTTACGGCTGATCCTTTCTCATCAGCGCAGGCGGTTATTTCGCAGCTTGTACCGTCAATACAGGCGATCGTTGCGACCACGCAAACGCTGTAACCGGATCCGGATGCGCCCGCGAGGTTAACCGAGCGGCCATCGTTTCGGCCGTCGATCCGCGCGTTCTTATTGGCTGATACCACGCTCCACCGATAGCTGACAGACTGTACTTCGCAGCGGGTAAACGTATGTATGCCGATCCCGCAGGCACCGTTGCACGCTCCTGTAGCATCGGCCCGGAAACTGTTGTTTCCCGTTTTTTGGATTGAAATACTTCCCGAACAGTCACAGCTTTTTTTCGTATACCCCGGGGGGATATCTTCCTGCACTGTGCTGTTCGTGTTTTCAAAAAGGTCGGGAAGATCGAGGTTTACTTTTACGGTGAACGAGCCGGTTGTCGTGCTCATCACGCGATAAGTTTTTTCAAAACGGCCCTCTGCCGAATCCGGAAGCGGCCAGAGGGTGATTGTCTGAATGTTGCCTCCTTCCAGGTTCACGACCTGGGGAGTAAGATTGTCGATGGTAAGCAGCGCGGCATCCGGAAGCAGTTGCAGACCGGTCACGCTGACACGCACGTGCGTCGTTTCCCCGCGCCGCAGGTCCAGCCGCCCGGCGGTAACCTGCAAATCTACTCCCGATACAGAGCGCCTGCACATTGTCGACTCGCTGTCCCGGATCTGAATCTGCCGGGGTCCCTTAGCCCCTTCCGGAAACTGAACAATGCACTGCCGTTGCGACTCGGCGATCACCTCGATCGGCTGATTCCCGAGGAGACATTCGGTATCTGCAGCCCTCCCATTGAAGCTGCCCCGGATGCGGAATGGAAAGCCCGTGATCCCGTGTGACGGAATGCGACATCCGGAAAAAGAAAGCGGTGCCATACTCGCAGAAACGGGGATCCCCACGTGGGCGACAACGGCACCTTTGCTGTCGAGAAGTTGCGCATTCGCGATCGTGTCTACTATCCATTCGACAGGAGTCGCACGAGACAGCGGAAAATGCCGGCCGCTTAATGAAATCGTATAACGCCCGAGTTCTGCCCGGTTTTTCTCCAGCTGCCGGGCATTATTTCCGCTGGGTTCGATGAATACGCTGCCTGAAATGGTTTCGCCCTTGGTAAGGTCCGACGGGACGCGCAGGTAAATTTTACCCTGCTCTGCGGAAAACGTCACGACGGTAAGCCCTTTTTCCGAAGAAACGGTCTGCGCGGATGCAACCGTCGGATTCCCGTATTGGGAAAAAAACAGGAGAATTCCCAGGGGCAAGCCTGCAGATTTCACATGCAGTAGTTTTAGTTTTTAAAAATCACTAATCATCCAACCTGTTTTGACCGGTTCTACAGGCACGAAAAACCATAGATCTTTTCAACATCTACAAGCCGTGTACAATTCTTGTCCGCATATACGTAGTTTATCCGGAATATCGACCACATTTCTGTACAGAATTCGGTTCCTTTTTTACAGGAGCCAACGGGCAAAAACTCGTACGTGTAATACTTTCCATCCTTTTTCAGTTCCCCCTTCTGGGTTTTGGGATCCCAGACACAAGTTTCATGCTCCAGGCACTTTTGCCGTTTTTGCCCTTCCATTTTCTCACACTTGGCATTCTTGTAAAAAACCCAGTATGTTCCCGTTGAGTCTTTGGTAGCAGTGATCCTCGTTCCCGCGGTGCTGTCCCTTGTTTTTCGCTCCATCAGCTCATTTGCCCACCACTCGTGATCATAAACACTATGCATGAACATCGGAACTGCGCGGATCAGGTAACTTACCGGGACTTTCATGGCCGACAAGCTTTGAATTTGGAACATTTCGTTACCCGCCGGCACCGCTTTAAGAGTGGCTAGCACTTGTTGCTGGTATTCGGGATTTACCCAAAGCCGCTTTTTTCCCGGGTCGAGGAAGGCAATCATGCTTTCTTTCGGATCAATGCCATCTTTCGTTCGCTTCTCCAGGCAATAAGTCTCGTAAGCAAGCAGTTTCTTGTCCCACATGCCCGGCCGGGCCACCGGATCGACTGCAGTAATCAGTGACTGCAGCATCCTGCTTAGTTGACTCCGTTGGCCGGGAGTAAATCCCGCTTTTTCCCCCAAATCAAGAAGCTGTTTCGCCTGGTTTAATTCACTTAGCATATGCCCGATCTTTTGCTGAAAAATGAAGCGTTTAATAATTTCAAGGCCGTTTCGCATTAATTCGGTTTCGGGGATTGCCAAGGGAGAATTCAATTGCGCCGCAGCAGTCTTGAACACCTCATAGCCGCTGAGCCAGGTGGATGCCGCTCCTTTCGGCACGTCCAAAGGCCGCAACAACGAAGTGGCCACAGCTTTGCATTCGGGGAGGTTCCCCTGGTCGGTGCAGCGGGGCAAATTATCGATGGCTCTTTGCACGTTTGATCTCAGCACACCGCTCGCAGCATCGCCGTTTTGTAATGATGCCAAATGCCGGAGATCACTTTTCAGGGCAGCTGTCCAGCTGTTGAACTCATCCGGGGTTTGCAGGGCGTTCAGCTGTGGGCTGAAAGGATCGTTGGAAATCGCGAAATCCGGATTCAGCGTGACACTGACGGAAAAAGCGCCGGCGGTATTGGCCACGATGTTCCTCCGGATTTCAAGTCTTCCCGGCCGGGCATACACCGGAAAATGAACTTGCTGGTAGTTGCCGCCCTGCATCGAAACCGTCTGGGGAGCCAGGTTTCTGAGATTGATGCTCATCTGCCCGGTGATCAGCTTGTCAATGTCGGGATTAATCCACTCGCCTTTTGTGTCGGTGACGATCGCCACGATCACCTCCGACGTTTCGCCGGGTGTCAGGTTTGTTTTTGGACTGCTGATCTCCAGATCGACCAGGCTGAGCTTGCTTTGTGCCGGATTGTACCCGTTTATCGGAGAATCAAAGACCTCTTCGATTACGGTCAGTTCGCCGAGCGCGACTTCATCAGGCAACGAGATCACGGCGTGTTGTGCCGACTGGCAAACAGGTTTCACTGTAAATTTTTGTCCCTTGGAATCGGTGATTAGAAAATTCCCACCGGCCGTAAATCCTTTATTGGTGTGCATATTGAGCAGGTCCCCTTTCACCAGCAGCGCGCGCGGAGTCGTGAGCTGCAATGGGCTGTTCGGGTCGACCGCGGGAGATGAAATAACCGGCGGTAAATTCAGCTCCGCCTCTTTCACTCCGGCGGCGTTCCATAATGCAACGGGAGACCTCAAACCACCGCCGTTATGTGTCTGCCAGACAAATTGCTTCGGCATGTCCGATAGGCTTATTCGTTGGCCGGCAATGCTGACCGACCATTTCAGCAGGTCATTCAGATTCTTTTTTTTCTCTTTCTCATTTTTTCCTGTCGGTTCGACGCTTACGGTTCCCGTCAGTACTTTGCCCGACAGGTCCTGAGGCAAAAGCACAGAAACATTCCCTTTTGGAGTGGTAAAGCTGGATTTCGACACGCCTGATTGGTAGAGCACTGTGCCGCTCACGGACCTGGTGATTTGCGTGAGTGCGACTGATGAAATCCCTGCCGGCAGAATTCCGGACAGGAGACACGAAAACAGCATTCGTTTCATAGCAGAATGTTTTAACATGAAACTGAATGAACTGCTACTGAAGCTCCAGATGCCTGAACAATCCCGGACTACGGTGGCAGTTGAAAAAAGATTCTAACGCCCTGCCAAGCGAGAAGCGAAACGCCCAGCTGTCCTGAATAAGACTTACCCTAAACGGATCGTATTTGCGCCCAGGTTATTGATGCGGGTACCTGCAGGAATAAGAAGAGCACGGCGGCGAGAACTGGCAGCTTTCGCATGGCAGTGCTCAATAAAGGTAAGAAATTGGATAGCGCCGCCAATGTTTTTGCCGCCCATGCCTGCAATCGAAATCAGCATACCGGTTCCGATCATTATCTTACTTCCCATGCACGAACGGGTGATTATTGTGGGCGGAACTTCCGGCATCGGCCGCAGGCTGGCAGAACTCTACGCCGCAAAAGGATGCCGGGTCGGCGTCACCGGAAGGAGATGTTCATTGTTGGATGAGCTTCGGGAACAATTTCCGGGTCAGATTGAAACGTCCTGTTTTGACGTCACCAGCCAAGATCCGGTAGCGCGGCTCGAAGACCTGGTAACAGCGCTCGGAGGAATGGATATACTGATCATCAGCGCCGGCACAGGTGAGCCTTCGAAGGAATTGAAATGGGAAATAGACGAGCGCGTTCTGAAGACAAATACGGTTTCATTCATCCGGATCGCTAACTGGGCGTTCAATTATTTCGTTTTCCAAAACAGCGGAAAGCTGGCAACGATCTCGTCAGTTGCCGCAAACCGGGGCAGCGGGTGGGCCCCTGCTTACGCAGCCTCCAAGGCGTTTCAGTCGACATATTTCGAAGGGCTGGCCCTCAAGGCTCGAAAACTGGCAACAAATGTGTCTGTGACCACTGTAGAGCCAGGTTTCGTGAACACAAAAATGGCGCACGGCGGTGACCGGATGTTTTGGATTGTTCCCGTTGATAAAGCCGCCCGCCAGATCCTGCGGGCGATCGAAAGGAATCGACGCAAAGTTTACGTCAGCAGGCGGTGGTGGCTGGTTGCGAAGCTGATGAGGTGGACGCCTTACTGGATATACAGACGGCTGGGCAGCTAAGCCGACCCATCCATCGAATATTAACATTTTCTAAGCCGTGTCGGATATAACTAGCATACCCTTTGTCCGTTAATAACAGCTGTGAGCAACAAACAGTTCCACTAAGAATTCCCAGTTTGTAAATTTGTATGAACAACCACTACGTAATGTCTGCATCCCTTGAAGCCAACTACCGGTCCAGGGCCTCTATGATCACCGCCGGGTTTGCCGGCCTGATGATCCTGCTGATGCTTTTGTGGAAGTGGAAGATCCCCGTATTTGAACAACTTAGCCAGGAACCGGGAATTGAAGTGGAGCTCAATCTTCCCCCGGAAGTGCCCAATAACCTGCTCGCCGACGGGGGTGGCGGCGGCGGCAACCCGGTGCAGGCAAAAGGTCCTGCAGGCTTAGCGCCTCACGTTCCTCCACAACCTGGCGAAAAGGTCGACTCGCGCGAACTCGATACCGACGAGACTTCAAATACCACGGTAGTCAAACCGCTCAATACAAAACCGACGGCAACCCGCGTGGTGGAGAATACTTCGGTGGTTAAGACCACTCCGAAGCCGGTGATCGAAACGCCCGCGCCTCCCAAACCAAAGGCCGTGCTTGGGAGGACAGTTACCGGCACCGGTAATGGAGGTGGCACGGAAGACGATTTTTTTCGCAATGGAGGTAAAGGCAACGGCTATGGCGTGGGTACAGGCAGAGGCAACGGGGGTGGCAATGGAACAGGAAATGGAGGAGGCAATGGACCGGGGACCGGCCCCGGTACCGGTCCGAAAGTAACCCGCGGTGACCGCAAGATTGTCCGTTACTATTCGTTCCAGGGCGACCTGGAAAAAGCCGTCGTGTACGCGAATATCAGCGTTTCTCCCGAAGGTGTCGGAAAATTTGTAAGCATCGCGCGCGGCTCCTCGACCAGCAGCGCGGCTTACCGTGATGCCATCATTCAATACCTGCAGAACATCCGGTTCGACAAAGCCGACCACGAGTCGATGGTGACGGTGCAGTTTAATTTCAGAGTGAATTAGTAAGGTTGAGAGTTTAAAGTTGTTCATCACCTCCCATGCTTCGACAAGCTCAGCATGACAGTACGGACTACCGACGACCGACTAGCGACTATCGACTAAGATCCCACCCCGCACCGTTTGTTTAGGGTTTAGAGTTGTTCATCACACCTCCCATGCTTCGACAAGCTCAACATGACAGTACGGACTACCGACTACCGACTACCGACTATCGACTAATCCCACCCCGCGCCAGTTAGTCGGGAGTCGGGAGTTCGGAGTGCCGGCGCTTGCGGCCGGCATCCCGACAATTCGCTCCGCGAATTCGTCGGGATTCGGAGTCGAAATAAATCCCACATCCCACACCCCACATCCCACCACCCATCCCACTTCCCAACTTTCAACTTCCGTAATATTGCCCCGTGCTCCGGCAGCAAACATCCCGCAACTACGCAGCGACGATCGATTTCCTGATGCAGCGCCTTCCGATGTTCAGCCGCATTGGGGTTGCCGCCTACCGCAAAGACCTGCGAAACATCATCCGGCTTTGCGAATTCCTCAGACAGCCGCAGCAGCGCTTCCGGTCGGTACACATTGCAGGCACGAACGGAAAAGGTTCGGTCTCGCACATGCTCGCTGCAATCCTGCAGACAGCAGGATATCGTACCGGTCTGTATACTTCCCCTCACCTGAGCGACTTTCGTGAACGGATCCGGGTGAACGGAACGGAAGTGCGCCCCGAATTCGTCGTAACATTTACCGATCGCATTCGGCCGATGATCGATGAGCTGGATCCGAGCTTTTTCGAAATTTCTGTGGCTATGGCCTTCGAATATTTCGCCTCGGAAAACGTGGAAATCGCGGTTATCGAAACCGGGCTCGGCGGCAGGCTTGACAGCACGAACATCGTCGACCCTGAGCTCACGGTAGTGACCAACATCGGGTGGGATCACATGAATCTCCTTGGTAACACCCTCGAGCAGATCGCTGCCGAAAAAGCCGGCATCATCAAACCCGGTGTGCCGATCGTCATTGGGGAAGAAAGCGCAGAAACGTTACAGGTATTTGAAATGGTAGCCAAAGAGAAGAATGCACCGCTCACCGTGGCATCGCGACAGCGCACTCCCGTGGACTGGAGCTGGAAGCGGCATCATCTCATTGTGGAGCTCGCTTCGCGCAACCATGAAGAGCATGACAAATTCGAGCTCGACCTTTCCGGGATCTATCAGGCGAAAAACCTCGTCACATCGCTTGAAGC
>DASPNM010000009.1:0-125176 GCA_035626515.1 Chitinophagaceae bacterium | reverse complement strand
AACCGCTCCTGTTTCATATCGCTGGTGGAATATGCCGACGGCGAGCTGCGCTACATCATTGCTCCGCAGGGCCTGCAGCCGGGGCACAGAATTATCAGCGCCGACGATGCTCCGCCGGAGATCGGAAACGCGCTCCAGCTTAAGAACATGCCGCTCGGTACGATGGTACACAATATCGAGCTGCAGCCGGGGCAGGGTGGGAAGATGGCGCGCAGCGCAGGAGCGTCTGCGCAGGTCACCAACAAGGAAGAAAAATTTGCCGTGCTGAAGATGCCGAGCGGGGAATTGAGAAAAGTGCTGATCAACTGCTACGCCACCATCGGCGTGGTAGGCAACAGCGATCACAACCTGCAGAGCATGGGCAAGGCGGGACGCAATCGCTGGAGGGGAATCCGCCCGCGAAACCGCGGCGTGGCGATGAACCCGGTGGATCACCCGATGGGAGGTGGCGAAGGAAAGGCATCCGGAGGACATCCGAGAAGCCGCACCGGCAAGTATGCCAAAGGAATGAAGACGCGCAAGCGGCACAAGGGCAGCGACAAGCTGATCATCCAAAGAAAGGATGGCAGCAAGCCGAAAGCCTGAAATAAATAAAAACGTAATTGAAAATACATGGCTCGTTCGATTAAAAAAGGACCTTATGTAGCCGCTCACCTCGAAAAGAAGATCCTCGCGATCAACGAGGGAAAGGCGAAGAAGTCGGTGATCAAAACCTGGAGCCGCCGCTCCACGATTACGCCGGATTTTGTAGGGCACACCCTGGCGGTCCACAACGGGAACAAGTTCATTCCCGTGTACGTAACTGAATTCATGGTGGGCCACAAGCTGGGAGAGTTCGCGCCGACCCGCCAGTTCAAGGGGCACTCGAGTAAGAAGGTGGAAGGCTAATCATCGTTAACGGCGCCCGAGGGCGTGGTGAACAGAAAATAAAATGGAAGCAGTAGCAAAACTCAGAAATTATCCAACCTCCCCGCGGAAGATGCGGTTGCTCGCCGATCTCATCCGGGGGAAAAAGGTGGAGAAGGCATTGGCCGAACTGGAGCACAATCCAAAACACCCGGCAGTGCCCTTGCGCAAGCTCGTGCTGAGCGCCATCAACAACTGGAAGCAGAAAAACGAGAGCGGCGACGAAAGCGAGCTGGTCATCAAGACTATTTACGTGGACGGAGGGAGAACGCTGAAGCGGATGCGGCCCGCACCGCAGGGCCGCGGTTACCGCGTGCGCAAGCGCAGCAACCACGTGACGCTCGTGGTAGATACTCCTGGGGGGGCTGTGCGAGTGCAGCCCGTGGTGGAAGCTCCGCCGGCGGAAGTTGAAACCGAACCGGCAGCCGCAAAGGAATCTGCCCCGAAGAAAAAGGCGGCGGCAAAGACGAAAACAGCTAAAACAAAATAATTCGCCGGGCCCGCGGGCCCGACGCAGAACTAAAAAAAAGACATGGGTCAGAAAGCAAATCCAATCGGAAACAGGCTGGGGATCATCCGGGGCTGGGAGTCGAACTGGTACGGCAACAAAAAAGATTTTGCGGCCAAGCTGATCGAGGACCAGAAAATCCGGACGTACCTGAATGCCCGCATCAACAAGGGTGGGATTTCGAAGATCGTGATCGAGCGGACGCTGGGCAAGCTGATCATTACCATCCATACCTCGAAGCCGGGGATCATCATTGGGAAAGGTGGAGGCGAGGTAGACCGCATCAAGGAAGAGCTGAAGAAGCTCACCGGTAAGGAAGACGTGCAGATCAACATCCTGGAGATCCGTCGTCCGGAACTGGATGCCATGATCGTGGGCGATACGATCGCGCGGCAGATTGAGAACCGCATCAACTATAAGCGGGCCATCAAGATGTCGATCGCTTCGGCGCTGCGCATGGGAGCGGAAGGGATCAAGGTGAAGGTGAGCGGTCGCCTGGGTGGCGCGGAGATCGCGAGGACCGAGGAGATCAAGCAGGGCCGCGTGCCGCTGCACACTTTCCGGATGGATATTGACTATGCAAATGTCTATGCGCTGACGGTATACGGAAAGATCGGGATTAAGGTATGGATTTGTAAGGGAGAAGTATTGGCGAAACGCGACCTCAACCCCAATTTCGTCGGCGGCAAAAGCGACCTGAGCGATCGCCGGGAGAGAAGGGAAGAGCGTCGGCCGGAGCGCCGCCCGGAAAGAAAGGGAGGCGGCCGCGACAGGAGGTAATCGTATTTCACATTTTCAAACGGTAAAGGAATGTTACAGCCAAAAAGAACGAAGCACAGGAAGATGCAGAAAGGGCGCATGAAAGGAGACGCTAAACGCGGAACCACGATCGCCTTTGGTTCCTACGCGCTGAAAGCTCTCGAGGAACACTGGATCACCGACAGGCAGATCGAGGCCGCCCGCCAGGCGCTCACGCGTGAAATGAAGCGGGAAGGGAACGTGTGGATCCGGATTTTCCCGGACAAGCCGATCACACGTAAGCCTCTCGAGGTGAGGATGGGTAAGGGAAAAGGAAACCTTGAATTCTGGGCTGCCGTGGTGAAGCCGGGGCGAATCCTTTTCGAGGTGGACGGGGTGGATGAGAAGACTGCCCGTTCTTCGCTGGCACTTGCTGCCGGGAAGCTTCCCATCAAGACGAAGTTCATCATGCGCCGCGATTTGGTGACGGCGTAAAAAATATAAACCGGATCAAGATGTCCAAGAAAATCGATTTTATTAAGAGCATTCACGGGATGAATGAGAACGATCTCCGGATCCGCCTGGAGGAGGACAAGCAGCGCCTGAAGAAACTCATGTTCGCGCATGCCATCTCCCCACTGGAGAACCCGATGACGATCCGCGGACTCCGCCGTGACATCGCGAGGCTGAAAAGCGAATTGAAGAAAAGAGAACAGGAAGCAAAATAAAATGCTTGAACAATGGCTGAAAGAAACTTAAGAAAAACAAGGATCGGGATCGTAACCAGTAACCGGATGGACAAAACCATCACGGTGTCGGTGGAACGCCGGGTGAAGCACCCGATCTACGGGAAGTTCGTCAAGAAAACGACGAAGTTCCACGCGCACGACGAAAAGAACGAGTGCAGCATTGGGGACACAGTGAAGATCATGGAGACCCGTCCTTTGAGCAAGACGAAAAGATGGAGACTGGTGGAAGTGGTGGAAAAAGTAAAGTAACCGACCAAACTAATTAACAAGCAAACCCCTCTGCGAGGGAAAGGGAGGCGAAAATGATTCAGCAAGAAAGCCGGCTCAACGTAGCCGATAACAGCGGCGCCAAAGAAGTATTATGCATCCGCGTACTCGGCAACAGCGGACAGCGATATGCAAGGATCGGAGACAAGATCGTTGTCACGGTGAAGGACGCGCTGCCTTCGGGCGGTATCAAGAAAGGCACGGTGGCCAAGGCGGTGATCGTAAGAACCACGAACAAGCTTCGCCGGAAGGACGGATCATACATCCGTTTCGACGATAACGCGGTGGTGCTGCTGAACCAGGCCGACGAGCCGCGGGGAACCCGCATTTTCGGACCCGTGGCGCGGGAACTGAGGGATAAGGGATACATGAAGATCATTTCGCTGGCGCCGGAAGTATTATGACGAAACCCGGGCATGGCCCGAAAGCAGATAAACAATGAAATCGAGATTCAAACCGAAGTTTAACATCAGGAAGGGCGACAGCGTCGTGGTGATCGCCGGCGACGACAAGGACCTGTCCAGGCCCCGTACCGTGAAGCAGGTGCTGCTCGACGAAGGCCGGGTGATCGTGGAGGGAGTGAATATCGTTACCCGCCACAGCAAGCCTTCCGCGCAGAATACGAAGGGCGGCATCATTCGCAAGGAAGCCCCGATCCATATCAGCAACGTGATGCTCTGGGATCCGGCACAGAAGGCTGGCGCGCGCGTGACGAGAGAAAGAAAGGATGGCAAGACCCTGAGAGTTTTCAAAACAAAAAACACCCAGGAGGGTAAGAAATAATGACGACGAAGACCTATACTCCCAGGCTGGCGGAGCGTTACAAAACGCATGTGGTGCCGGCACTGGTAAAGAAATTCGGATACAAGTCCGTAATGCAGGCTCCGCGTCTGGAGAAGATCTGCATCAATCGCGGCGTGAACGGAGCGGTTACGGATAAGAAACTGGTGGACGTGGCGGTGGAGGAACTGAGCACGATCGCCGGTCAGAAGGCGGTGCCCACGCTGTCGAAAAAAGATATTTCGAATTTTAAGCTGCGGAAGCACATGCCGATCGGCGCGCGGGTGACGCTGCGGGGCGACCGCATGTATGAATTCCTCGACCGCCTGATTTCAGTGGCGCTTCCGCGGGTGCGCGATTTCCGCGGCGTAAACGAGAAATCGTTTGACGGACGAGGCAATTACACAATGGGAGTTACCGAGCAGATCATTTTCCCGGAGATCGACATCGACAAGGTAAACCGGATCACCGGATTTGATATCAGTTTCGTAACGACGGCGAATACCGACGAGGAAGCTTACGAGCTGCTGAAAGAGCTCGGCATGCCGTTCCGCGACATGAGAAAATAATTTAAAAAAGCATTGAACACTATATGGCAAAAACATCAGTAGTAGCCAGGGAAAAGAAAAGAGAACGCATGGTGGCCCAGTACGCCGCGCGGCGTGCGCAGCTGAAGAAGGAGGGCAACTGGAAGGCTCTGGACGAGCTTCCGAAGAACTCTTCGAGGGTGCGCCTGAAGAACCGCTGCCAGATCAGCGGGAGGCCCAAAGGATACATCCGGTATTTCGGAATATCCAGGATCGCTCTGCGCGACATGGCGCTGAATGGAAAAATTCCCGGCGTGAAGAAAGCGAGCTGGTAAGGTTTTCGGCTGGTGCCGGCTAACTAAAAAACGAAACAAGAGAAAAATTATGGTAACAGATCCTATAGCAGATTTCCTGACGAGAATCCGGAATGCCCAGATGGCCGGGCACCGGGTAGTGGAGATTCCGGCTTCCAACCTGAAGAAGCGGATGACGGAAATCCTCTATAAACAGGGTTATATTTTGAAATACAAGTTTGAGGACGACAACAAGCAGGGCATTATCCGGATCGCCCTCAAGTATGATCCGCAAACCCGTCAGCCGGCTATTCAGAGCATGGAGCGCGTGAGCCGGCCGGGACTGCGCCAGTATGCGCGTCCTTCCGAGTTCCGCCGCGTGAAGAACGGTCTGGGAATCGCGATCGTGTCCACTTCCAGGGGAGTGATGACTGATAAGGAAGCTAAGGCGCAGAACGTCGGCGGCGAAGTGCTTTGTTACGTGTATTAATCAATCGAAGAAATTAAACTGTATCAGATGTCCCGAATTGGAAAAAAACCCGTTACGATCCCGAGTGGGGTGACCGTGACCGTGGGCCAGGACAACGTGGTAACGGTGAAGGGCCCGAAGGGTGAATTGAAGCAGCCCGTGGACCGCGATATCCGGGTGGAAGTGAAGGAAGGCGTGGTAGAACTGCAGCGTCCCACCGACCAGATCCGTCACCGCGCCATGCATGGTCTTTACCGTGCATTGCTCGCGAACATGATGAAAGGTGTCACCGAGGGTTATAAGAAGAACCTGGAGCTGATCGGCGTGGGATTCAAGGCCAGCAACCAGGGGAACCTGCTGGACCTTTCACTGGGTTATTCGCACAACATCATTTTTGAAATCCCGAAGGAGATCAAAGTGGGCACGGCCACCGAAAAAGGACAGAACCCCACGATTACACTCGAAGGCATCGATTACCAGCTCATCGGGCAGGTGGCGGCGAAGATCCGCAGCCTGAGGAAACCCGAGCCGTATAAGGGCAAAGGCGTACGCTACGTTGGAGAAGTGGTGCGGAAGAAAGCAGGTAAGGCGGCTGGTAAATAAATATATTCAGGCGGCGGGTGCCGCCAACAAGGAATCAGCATATGAATTCGAAAACAAAGACATTACGAAGAGAAAAGATCCGGTACCGGATCCGCAAAAAGATCGGGGAAGGCACCGGCCAGAAGCCAAGGCTCTCGGTTTTCAGAAGCAACACCGATATCTACGTGCAGCTCGTCGACGACAGCAATGGACAGACGCTCGCTGCAGCTTCTTCCCGCGACAAGGACATCGTGGCCCACAAGGGCACGAAGGCGGAAAAGAGCAAGCTGGTGGGCGCGGCAATAGCACGCAAGGCAGCCGACCTCGGTATCAGGGATGTTACGTTCGACAGGGGTGGATACCTCTATCATGGCCGGGTGAAATCGGTAGCTGACGGCGCGCGCGAGGGAGGATTAAAATTTTAAAAAGGTCCGCGTTGCGGACGTTGCGTAATCGAAAAAGAATATGGCAAAAGTCAATTTAACCAGAGTAAAGGCAGGCGACCTGGAACTGAAGGACAAGGTGGTTGCGATCAACCGCGTAGTTAAGACCACCAAAGGAGGAAGGGCGTTCAGCTTTTCGGCGCTCGTGGTGGTAGGCAACGAGGGCGGCGTGGTAGGACACGGGCTGGGGAAGGCAAAGGAAGTGCAGGAGGCGATCACCAAGGGAATCGAAGATGCAAAGAAGAATTTGATCCGCGTTCCCGTGATGCACGGCACGATTCCTCACGACCAGTGGGCGAAGGAAGGAGCGGCCAAGGTGCTCATCAAGCCTGCGGCGCATGGAACCGGCGTAATTGCCGGGGGTTCGATGCGCGCCGTGCTGGAAAGCGCCGGCATTACCGACGTGCTTGCGAAAAGCCTGGGCTCTGCAAACCCGCACAACGTGGTGAAGGCGACCTTCAAGGCCCTCGCGATGCTGCGTGAACCCATCAGTGTAGCCAAGACGAGAAACGTGGGATTAAAGAAAGTTTTTAACGGTTAACCCGTACAATGGTTATGAAAAAGATCAAAATAACGCTGGTCAAAAGCCCGATCGATCGCCCGGAGCGGCAAAAGCAAACGCTTCGTGCGCTGGGCTTGAATAAGACGAACTCCAGCCGTGAAGTGGAGGCGACTCCGCAGGTGCTGGGCATGGTTCGGAAGGTGCAGCACCTTCTCCAGGTGGAGGAAGTGTAAGAGCGTAGATTATGCGAGGGGCAGTTCCCCGTTGAGTATAAAACAACAACAATGAAATTACATCAGCTGAAGCCCGCCGAAGGGGCAGTAAAAAGGGTAAAGCGGATCGGCCGTGGGGATGGCTCCGGGCACGGGGGCACCGCTACGAAAGGTACTAAGGGACATCAGAGCCGCAGCGGTTTCAAGAGAAAAATGGCGCACGAAGGCGGGCAGATGCCCATCCAGCGCCGCATCCCGAAGCGCGGGTTCAACAACATCCACCGCGTCGAGTACAAGGTGTTCAATCTTGGCCAGCTCGACCAGCTCGCCGAGAAATATAAATTCTCCGAGTTTTCGCTTGAGAACCTTTATATAAACGGGCTGGTGAGCCAGAACGACCGCGTGAAAATCCTTGGAAACGGAGAGCTGAAGGGAAAATTCAGCTTCCGGGTGAACGCGATCAGCGAAAAAGCCAAAGCGGCCATTGAAGCAGCTGGCGGTTCTGTGGAACTGGTGCCCTGAACAAAATGCCTATTAGGCTTAAACCAAGTTAGAGCGACGTGAAGAAATTCATACAGACACTCAAGAATATCTGGAGCATCGAAGAGCTGCGCGGCAAGATCCTGTTCACTCTTCTGCTCATTGTGATCTACCGGGTCGGTACGTTTATCGTGCTGCCGGGTATTGATCCTACCAAAATGGAAGCCGGTGCTTCAGACAGCGGAATCCTGGGACTGATCAACGCATTTTCGGGAGGCGCCTTCAACCAGGCCTCCATTTTCGCGCTGGGGATCATGCCCTACATCTCCGCTTCCATTTTCATGCAGCTGATGACGGTGCTGGTGCCCCGTTTCCAGAAAATGCAGAAGGAAGGAGACAGCGGCCGCAAAAAAATCAACCAGTATACCCGTTACCTCACGGTTGGCGTCACCATCCTGCAGGCTTCGGCCTACGTTACTTATCTGCGCGGACTGGGGAACCAGAACGCGGGCATGATGCTCGCCGGGTTTCCTTCGGGCTATTTCTGGCTTTCGAGCGTGATCGTGCTCACAGCCGGAACGCTGTTCGTGATGTGGATGGGCGAGAAGATCACGGACAAAGGACTTGGAAACGGCACTTCGCTTATCATCATGATCGGGATCCTGGCACGGCTGCCGCAGTCGTTCCTGCAGGAACTCGGCGCGAAATCGGTACGCAGTGGCGATATTCTCGTGTTCATTATCGAGATCGCGATCCTGATCGCGATCATACTTGGGACTATTCTCCTGGTGCAGGGAGTTCGAAAAGTACCCGTGAATTATGCGAAGCAAATCGTGGGGAACCGCCAGTTCGGCGGGGCCCGGCAGTTCCTGCCGTTGAAAGTGAACAGCGCAGGCGTGATGCCGATCATCTTCGCGCAGGCGATCATGTTCCTGCCGACGATCGTGACGCTCGGCAAGCAATCGCAGGGAGCGCAGGTGATCTCCCAGATATTCACCGATCAGAAGAATTTGTGGTACATGCTCATTTACGCTTTCGTCGTCATCGGTTTCACTTTCCTGTATACCGCGCTGATCTTTAATCCGAAGCAGATCGCCGATAACCTGAAGCAGAACAACGGCTTCATCCCCGGCGTGAAACCCGGTCAGCCTACGGCGGATTATATCGGCACGGTGATGGACAGGATCACTTTCCCCGGCGCCATCCTGCTTGCGGTCGTCGGAATTCTTCCCGGTATTGCAGAGCGCATGGGCGTGACGCAGGAATTTTCCACTTTCTTCGGCGGCACTTCGCTGCTCATCATGGTAGGTGTGATCCTCGATACGCTGCAACAGATCGAAACGCAGCTGCTGATGCGCCAGTACGACGGCTTGATGAAAAGCGGGCGGATCCAGGGCAGGCAAACCACCTCGGCGGTGCAGTACTGATCGCTGAAAAAAAACTGGAGCGACCCGGGAACCTGTTTCCCGGGTTTTATTTTGAGGATATTTGCTGTCATGATGATCGTGAAGAACACGCAAGAGATCGAGCTAATGCGGAAAAGCGCGAGGCTGGTCAGCAGGACGCTGGCAGAAGTTGCGGCTCGATTGCGCCCCGGGACAAACACTCTTTCTATCGATCGGCTTATTGGAGAATTTCTTCGGGATCACGGAGCCATTCCTTCCTTTTTGAATTATAAAGGCTACCCTTTCAACTCCTGTATTTCAGTCAACGACGTGGTGGTGCACGGTTTCCCGAATGAGCGGGAGCTGCGGGAAGGGGACGTGGTGTCGGTCGACGTGGGGGTGATTCTGAACGAATGGCACGGTGATCATGCGTACACATTTGCGATCGGCGATCCGGGTGTTGCCGTGGCGGATCTTATCCGCGTTACCAAGGAATCGCTGTACCGTGGAATTCAGAAAGCGGTTGACGGGAACCGCGTCGGGGATATCTCGTACGCGATCCAGGAACACACCGAAAAAAAACATGGCTACGGTGTGGTTCGCGAACTCGTGGGCCACGGGCTTGGAAAAAATCTTCATGAGGATCCCCAGGTGCCTAACTATGGCAAGCGCGGCAGCGGCCCGAAGCTGAAAGAAGGCCTGGTGCTGGCGATCGAACCGATGATCAACCTCGGCACGAGAGAAGTGTATACCGAGGCAGACGGTTGGACCGTAAGAACCCGCGACGGTAAAGCTTCGGTTCATTTCGAACACGATGTGTGCGTGGGCAGGCGCAAGGCCGATATTCTTTCCGACTACAGCGTGATCGAGGCTGCCGAGCTCTCCAATCCCCATCTCTTTGTCGCTCTTCCTCAGCCCGGGCATTCCTGAGCCCGGAGCCCTGGCGATCAGATTATTAGGCTGCATTTTTTGTTCGAAAAATAGCATTCCCGCCGGTGCTTTTGCCGAAAAGGAAACTGTATCTTTGCTGCCCCGAATTCTAAAACCCCGGGGCTTATTCATGTTTGACAACCATATTAAAAAACAATTAAACGCTGATGCACAGGACGCCGGTTCCGATGCCACTGCAGAAGTGGTCACGGAAAGCGCTACAGCGACATCAAATGCACCTGTGGAAGAGCCGGCCGAATCGGCTCATGACGCTTTTGACTGGACCGTGGACAAACGCAACGTCACGTCTTACAGCAAGGAAGAAAAAGAAAAATACGACAAGGTGTACGAAAGCACCTTTGTGCAGCTTAGCGACGGCGAGCTGATCAAGGGCACCGTGGTAGGTCTTACCAATACCGACGTGGTCCTCAACATAGGATTTAAGAGTGATGGACTGGTATCGCTCAACGAATTTCGTGACATTCCGAACTTACAGGTCGGGGATGAAGTGGAAGTGATGATCGTGGAGAAAGAAGACCGCGAAGGTCATCTCAACCTGAGCCGCCGGCAGGCGCGGATCACCCGGGCGTGGGAGAAAATCGTGGAAGTGCACAAGACCGGCGAAGTGATCACCGGAACAGTTACCTCGAAAACAAAGGGAGGACTGATCGTGGATGTGTTCGGCATGGAAACATTCCTGCCCGGTTCGCAGATCGACGTGAAGCCGGTGACCGATTATGATCAGTTTGTTGGAAAAACAATGGAGTTCAAAGTGGTCAAGGTGAACGAGGCCATCAAGAACGCCGTCGTTTCGCACAAGGCCCTTATCGAAAGCGATATCGAAGCACAGCGCGCAGAGATCATGAGCAAACTCGAAAAAGGCCAGGTGCTCGAAGGCACGGTGAAGAACATTACCGACTTCGGGGCATTCATGGACCTGGGCGGGCTGGACGGGCTGCTCTACATCACCGATATTTCCTGGGGACGCATTTCCCATCCTTCGGAAGTGCTGAAGCTCGACCAGAAGGTGAATGTGGTAGTGCTCGATTTCGACGACGAGAAAAAACGAATCAGTCTCGGGCTGAAGCAGCTTACGCCGCATCCCTGGGACGTGCTGCCTGAGACCATTGCGGAAGGCAATATCGTGAAGGGTCGCGTGGTGAATATCGAAGATTACGGAGCTTTCCTGGAGATTCAGCCGGGTGTGGAAGGCCTCGTCCACGTTTCGGAAATCACCTGGGCCAACACGCCCATCAATGCGAAAGAATTCTTTAAGCTCGGGGACGAGCACGAGGCGAAGATTGTGACACTGGACAAGGGGAACCGAAAGATGAGTCTTTCCATCAAGCAGCTCTCGCCCGATCCCTGGAATGACATTGAAGTCAAATTCGCGGAGGGTACCCGCCACACCGGGCTGGTAAAGAACATCACCAACTACGGTGTATTCGTGGAGCTGGCACCCGGCATCGGGGGCATGATCCACATCAGTGACCTGAGCTGGCTGAAACGTTTCAATCATCCGAGCGAGTATACGCGGGTGGGCAACAAGATCGATGTGGTTATCCTTGGCATCGACAAGGACAACCGCAAGCTCCAACTCGGCCACAAGCAGCTGGAAGAGGATCCCTGGAACACCCTGCAGGATACATTCGCGATCGGAACCATTCACGACGGAACGGTGAGCCGGCGCGACGACAAAGGTGCGATTGTGCAACTGCCATACGGACTGGAAGGGTTTGCACCCAACCGGCATTTGCTGAAGGAAGATGGCAAGGCCATTGTAGCCGATGAAACCGCGAAGTTCATGGTGATCGAATTTGATCGCAACGAGAAGCGCATCGTTATTTCACATACGCGCATCTGGGAACAGGGAAAAGTGGAAGAGGCCGAAGCTGCGAAGAAAGAAGCGAGGGTGGAAGCCGACAAGACGCGCAAGGCAGTGAAAAACGTTCAGGGCAAGGTGGAAAAAGCAACATTGGGAGATCTCGGTGTGCTTGCCGATCTGAAGAAGAAAATGCAGGAAGGCGCTGCAGAAGAAGGAGCGAAGGACGCCGGCAAGGAAAGCGGAAAGGAAGAACCCCAAAGCGAATAATTTCGCCAATAATAATGAAGAGGCTGCCATCCGCAGCCTTTTTTTATTTTGTTCGCGGTTGCAGGCCGGCAGCATGATTTTTGAATAACTTACGCTCATTGTATGGCTTCTTTCGGAGAAAGGCTGAAGAATGTCAACCTGGTTCGCAAGCTGATCTATTTTATCGTCGGCGTGGCGTCTTACCCCGGACTGGCGATCATCAACAGGTTGAAGATTTCGGGAACTGCGCGCCTTCGCGACCTTCCGCGAAACAATGTGCTTTTCGTCAGCAATCACCAAACATATTTTGCCGACGTCATTTGCTTTCTTCACATTTTTTGCGCCGTAAAATGGGGCAAGACCGACAGGCTGGGCATACCGTATTACCTGCTCAACCCGTTCACCCGCGTAAACTATGTGGCGGCGGAGGAAACCATGAAGGGTAGCTGGATCAGCCGTCTCTTTGCACTGGCGGGGGCGCTGACAGTGAAACGAACCTGGCGGGTTGAAGGAAAAGAGATTCGCCGCGGACTGGATCCTTCAGACACACGCAAGATCACGCGGGCGCTGCAGAAGAACTGGGTGATCACGTTCCCACAAGGTACTACGAAGCCTTTCGCCCCCGGGCGCAAGGGCACTGCGCTTATCATCAAGCAAAACCGTCCCGTCGTTGTTCCGGTGGTGATCAGCGGATTCTGGAGAGCCTTCAACAAAAAAGGACTGCGATTCAAGAAAAAAGGAACCACTTTGTCGGTAACGTTTAAAGCGCCTTTGAGGATTGATTACGATGCTCCTGCGGAAGCCATTCTCGCGCAGGTAATGGAGGCGATCGAGCAAAGCAAGCATTTCATGATGATGGGGAAACATCACTGGCAAACCGCCGATAAATGACGGTTATTCCTTGGTAAACAAAGCCTTCAATTCCGCAGCATCGTCGGGTTTCATTTTGCCTGCAAGAATGAGCCGCAGCTGGCGCCGGCGAAGGGCGCCGTCGAAAAGTCTTTTTTCCTCTTCGGTTTCCGGAATAAGTTCGGGAACGGGCTTGGGCTTCCGGTGGGGGTCGAGGGCCACGAACGTATAATACGCTTCATTGCTCTTGTAACGAAACTGTGCCTGGAGATCCTCTCCCCATACCTGCAAATGTATTTCCATGGACGTATTGAAAGCACGCGTAACCTTGGCCATGATGTGCACCGCATTGCCGAGCCGGATAGGATTGCGAAAGGAAATGTTGTCTACTGAAGCAGTGACCACCGGGGCGTTGCAGTGCTTTTGGGCCGACAGCGCCGCCGCAATGTCCATCCAGTACATCAACCTCCCGCCCATCAGCGTGCCGTGCACATTCGTATCGTTTGGAAGAACTACTTCTGTCATGATCGTCAAAGTTTCGGCGGCGTTTTTCGGCTCCATTTGCTCGTTTTGAGCAAAGGTAGCCAACGGGGATTTAAGCTTTCATCGCGAATGTCCGCGTCAACTTTCTCATTTGCCCCCTGCGACTGATCGCCTTACATTTGCCGATCATTTAGCGGCATGCAGCCATATCCCGCCATTTCCTTCGACAATACGGAACTCGCATTTGAATACAAGTCGGACCGCGATTTGCGGCGAGCCCATTTCCTGTTTTCGCTGATGGCAAGGCCGTGGCTCGTGAAACTCGGGGTTCGCCTCGCCCCGCTCGCGCTGCGTTGGAGACTGCCCGTAAAAGGACTCATCCGCCAGACCATCTTCCGGCAGTTCGTGGGAGGCGAAGCCCTCGAAAAGACGACCGGTGTGGTGGATCTGCTTTCACGGTACCATGTGAAGGTCATTCTCGACTACGGTGTGGAGGGCAGGGAAGGGGAAGAAAATTTTGAAAAAGCCTGTGATGTTTTCATTCGCGTGCTGGAGTATTCGGCCACACAGCCGAACATTCCATTCATAAGTTTTAAGATGACGGGTTTTGCGAGGTTCGGGCTCCTGGAGAAAATGCACGCAATGATCCAGGGGGCGCCGGGGAGCCTGATGAAGCGATACCTGAATACCATTCAGCAGCTTGATCCCCCGGAGCGCGAAGAATGGCACCGGGTACGGCACCGCGTAATGCGCCTCTGCGACCTGGCGGCGAGGGTGGGCCGGGGAGTGCTCATTGATGCCGAGGAAACCTGGATCCAGGCCCCGATCGACGCGCTCACGCTACTGATGATGGATGCATACAACCGACGGCGCGCGGTGGTGTACAACACCACACAGCATTACGCCACAGACCGCCAGCAATTCCTGCGTGAGTCGCACGCGGCCGCGCGCGAGAGAAAGTTCATCCTGGGGGCGAAGCTGGTACGGGGTGCTTACATGGAAAAAGAAAGAAAGCGGGCGCAACAAATGGGTTATCCTTCACCCATTCATGCGGATAAGGAATCAACCGATCGCGATTTCGACGAAAGTCTGAAATATTGTATCGACCACCTTGATGAGATCGCGCTGATCGTGGCGTCCCACAACGAGCGCAGCAATCTCTATGCAACGGAGCTGATCAGGGAAAAAGGACTTCCCCTGGACCATCCCCACCTTCATTTCAGCCAGCTTTATGGAATGAGTGATAACATAACTTTCAACCTCGCGCATGCGGGCTGCAGCGTGAGCAAATACCTGCCTTTCGGCCAGATCAGTGACGTGATTCCCTACCTGATGCGACGGGCGCAGGAAAACACGTCGGTGGAAGGACAAACCGGGCGGGAGTTAAGCCTCATAAAAAAGGAACTGGCGCGCCGGAAGAGCCTTCGATGAATCATTTTGATGCCTTCCCGCGCGAACGCCGGGTTTTTTCTTCGTGCGAAATCGCAGCTTCGTCGAGTGAATGTGTAGCATGAATATCGGTTTCTTTTTTTGCGAGCCGCGCAAGCTGCACGTAAAACTTCTTGATCACATCCAGTTCATCGGATGTCAGGTCTTCGATATCAATGAGCCGGTTACTGGGCCTTTCGCTGGACGCGATCAGCTCATTCAGCTTAAGCTGAATCGCCATGGTGTCTTTGTTTTGCGATTGCTGGATGACGAAAACCATCAGGAAGGTGATAATGGTCGTACCCGTGTTGATTACGAGCTGCCAGGTATCGGAAAAACCGAACAGCGGCCCGGTGACGCCCCAAAGAACGATCGCTCCGAGGGCCATCAAAAAGGCGGTGGGAGTGCCTGTTGCCCGCGTGATCTTTCCACTGACCTTTTCAAAAGCGGCTTTTCCTGTTTTACTTTGTTGCTTTCTGTGTTTCATGTGCATTCAGTTGTTGTAGCTGAACTGCAATATAAATACCGGATTTTACGTCATGGCAAGAGTGAGGTTTACTGCAACGGTCCTTCGCTTCGGGCAACACGGTGAAAAAACGGGCTGGACCTATTTCGAGATACCGCCCGATATCGCTTCGAAGATCAAGCCCGGCAACCGGAAATCTTTCCGCGTTAAAGGCAGCCTGGACAGGCATTCGATTTCAGCCGTTGCACTCATCCCAATGGGCGGGGGCAGCTTCATCATGCCGCTCAATGCGAAACTCCGCAGAGCACTCGGGAAAGGAAAAGGCGCATCGATTTCAGTGACGCTTGAAGAAGATAAATCACCTTTCCGGCTCAACCCGGATCTGCTGGATTGCCTCGCCGATGCACCCGCCGCACGAAAATTTTTCGAATGTCTCCCAGGAGCTCATCAGCGCTACATCAGCAAGTGGATCGATTCAGCCAAAACAGCACCGACGCGTGCGCGGAGAATTGCAGTCGCCCTGAATACGCTTTCCAGGAAACAGGGATTTCGGGAAATGCTGCTGGCCTCAGGCAACAGATCAGCGGAAGGGATTTGAAAATTTCGGGTCGGTAGCGATCGTCGGATCCGTCAGGGTTTTCAAAAAGGCCACAAGCGCCGCCCGATCCTGCGGTGGAAGATTCAGCAACCGGGGACTTCCGTTCGGAAGTCTTAGCTGAGGTGAAAGATTGGGGTGGTTCTTTACTCCGCTGTTGTAATGTTCGATCACTTCTTCCAGGGTGGTGAACCGTCCATCGTGCATGAAGGGCGCGGTGAGCTCCACATTTCGAAGGGATCCGACCTTGAAGGTGGCGTCGAGGTTGGGATTATTCACCACGGCACCGAATCCGCGATCCGTAGTAGTGAGGTCCAGCCCGTTGTTTTTTTCCTGCGGCGCTGTGAACGTCTCGGTTCCATGACAGGGGGCGCAACCTCCTCCCGGTCCCAGAAACAGCTGCATGCCCCGATTTTCCTGCGGCGAAAAATTAGAAAATGTTGCGTTTGGCGGAAGCGGTCCCGGAGGAAACTGGCTGCGCCCGGCATCGTAGCGCGACTGATAAGATACCAGGGAACGAACGAACTGCGCCAGGGCACGCGAGACCCGGGCGGCATTGATCGTGTTGTCGCCGAAAGCTTTTTCAAATAAGGGAGGATAATAAGCCAGTGTTTTCAATTTCGCTTCGAGCTGCGGAAGCGTAAGTCCCATTTCAACAATATCCTGGATGGGCATCAGCACCTGGTCTTCCAGCGTTGCGGCACGCTGATCCCAGAAGAACATGCCGTTTGGATAATACTTCGCATTCATAAGCGGCATCGAGTTGCGGCCCGTCATTCCTCCTGCAAATCCAAGGCTCTTCGGACTGGCATCTGAAAAAGCATTTTCCTGCTTGTGGCAGGAAGCGCAGGAGACGGTATTGTTCGCTGAAAGATTTTTATCGTAAAACAAAACGCGCCCAAGGGTAGCTCCCCAGTCCGTTACCGGGTTATTGGCAGGTGTATTGACTTGTCCCTGTATGTTGGGTGTTTGCAGGTATGCGGGAAGTGCAGGATTGCTGTAATTATAAGGTGTTGACGGAAGGTTCAGAAAACTGGCGACAGGATCGGGCGCTGGTGGGGTAGAATCCTCAGTTTTTTTACAACCTCCGGTCAGGCAGATGGCCACGGTGAAAAAAAGGGCGTAGGCTGCGAAGTTGCTGTATGCCATGGGGAACTCAGTTCGGCCGATCAGACCCGGGCAACATCGGAAAGTTTAATGCATTACATGTTTTTCGGACAGCCGGTTGCGGCTGTTTGCCGTTATTTGCGGTATGGAGTCACCTGCGGGAATGTTCAGAAATATTTTCTTTATCGGGATTGCGGGTTCGGGCATGAGCGCTCTGGCACAGTACCTTAAGGAGGCGGGTCTTACCGTAAGCGGCAGCGACCGATTTTTTGGGACCGGCGAAGCAGGGCTGGTGCGGCAGAAACTGGAGCGGCAAGGAATTGCCTGTAACGAACAGGACGGCAGTGGCATTACCGGCGAGACCCAGCTTGTGGTGGCTTCTTCAGCAGTAGAAGAAACCGTGATAGAAATAAGGAAAGCCAGGCAGCTGGGCATTCCGGTCATGAGACGCGCCGAACTGCTTGCGCTGATCGCAAAAAGCAGGAAAACGATCGCCATCGGAGGTACGAGCGGCAAAAGCACTACGGTGGGTATGCTGTTCACCATACTGCAACACGCCGGACTGGATCCCGGTGTGATCACCGGAGCCGGTTTGGTGACCCTCATGAAGGAAGGAAAGATTGGAAACGCACGGATGGGAAACGGAGAATGGCTGATCATCGAGGCTGACGAAAGTGATGGCTCGATCGTACATTATGAGCCGGAAATCGGTGTTTTGCTCAACGTGGACCGCGATCACCAGGAGATCAGTCAGCTCATGGAACTATTCAGCGTATTCAGCAGGAACAGCCGCCGGTTCATTGTAAATGTCTCGCATCCGCTGGCCGCAACCTTTTCCAGAGACCCGGCGGCCAACTTCGGTATCGATGGGGGAGAAGCGGGTTTTGTTTCACACAAATTCCGGCAGCAAGGCCTCGGAATTCAATTCGAAATAAACGGGATCCCGTTTGAGATCGGGTTGGTTGGAGAACACAACATGGAAAATGCGCTTGCAGCTGCAGCCGCTGCGGCGGCAGTCGGAGTGGAATTATCCAAATCGTCGGAAGCGCTGCGCCACTACGAGGGCATATACCGCAGGCACCAGGTGCTTGGAAAAAAGAATGGAGTCTGGGTGGTTGACGATTTCGCACACAATCCCGTAAAATGTGCAGCTGCCATCCGTGCCTGCCAGCCGATCGCGTCAAAGGTCGTCGCGTGGTTCCAGCCGCATGGATACGGCCCCACGCGTTTTCTGCGCCAGGATTTTGTTCGCGAAATTGCAGAAGCGCTGCGTGAAAAAGACGAGATCTGGATGAGCGAGATCTTTTATGCCGGGGGAACAACGACAAAGAATATTTCCGCCGCGGACCTTGTCAATGACATACGCGCATTGGGAAAAAAAGCTTTTTTCGTCGGGGATCGTAAGGAGCTGTTGCCTGCATTACGGCCCCATCTCGTAGGTGATTGTGTACTGCTGCTGATGGGCGCCCGCGACCCATCACTGGAAGAATTCGCCGCAAAGATCTGGGACGAACTGTAATTCAGACAGCAGGGTCAGCGACTGCAATTGTGGCGGGCAGGACCGCGGAACTAAGGGCCATCAGCAGGCCGGTAACCAAAAACCGGCAGGTGCCGCTACCTGTCGTGTCCAGGCTGCACGTGATGACAGCGGTGCCTCCCGCGTCGCGATACAGGATGAGCTGAGGATTTGCTCCCGTGCGCAGCTCGTAATAATATCGTTGCTCGTTGATATCTATGAATTCTCCTTTGGACTCACGTCCCAGCTCGGCGATCCGGATTCCGTACTCGGAACGGATCACTGTTCTTTTTTTTAAAAAGCCTTCCTTTCGCAGCAGCAGGACACGCTTTTCGCGCTCCATGTCAATGCGCGCGGAATTCGAAGCGGAATTGAAGCTTAATGTCAGAACTTTTTTTCCGGACTTAAAAAGATGATAGACTTCGTGACTGGAAGTGCAGGAGTCGTTGATCCATTTCATAAGCGCGTTTTGGGCGGACGCAATAAGGTACGAACAAAGCGCCTGCAGGCGGGCCGACCCAGAAAAATTAATATTAATTTCATGGCGGCCGGGTCGCCAGGTCAGACGGATGTGCAAAACCGGCCGTTAATCCACAGGCTATTCACATGAACGAGGAGCGGGACAGGAAATTTATGGATCGGGCGATAGAGCTTTCGAAGCATGGAATGCGCGAGGGCCGCGGGGGGCCGTTCGGTTGCGTGATCGTACGCGGCGATGAGGTGGTGGCCGAAGGCAACAACCAGGTCATTTCGCTGAATGATCCCACGGCGCATGCCGAGATCGTTGCCATCCGCGAAGCCTGCCGGAAGCTCGGCACGTTTCAGCTCAGCGACTGCGAAATCTATACAAGCTGCGAGCCCTGTCCGATGTGCCTGGGAGCAATCTACTGGGCCCGCCCAAAACGGGTGGTGTTTGCAAACACGCGCGAGGACGCGGCCGCCATTGAATTCGACGACGCATTTATCTACGACGAAATTGTGTCTGCGCTCACCGACCGCAGGATCCCTTTCGAGCACCAGCCGCACCCCGGGGCGCAGGCAGTATTTGAAGAATGGAAGAAATGGGAGGGAAAGACCCGCTATTGATTCACGGATGTCGGGATTATTGGAGCCGTCGAATTACAAAATAGGCAAGCACGATCAGCAGGATCAGTATCAATACTGAAACATAAAGCCAGGGTTGCCCGGCGATGGTCATATTTTCCCGGCGAAGTTTTCGTTTGCGAAGTTTTTTTCTTAGGTCCCGGTTCAGCAGCTCCACCAAATGGCTGATACGCTGCTGGTCGCGCATCGCCCTAAGTCCTTCGGCGGCGTCGCTCGCGAATTCGTTTCCGAGAAGCTGCTTTTCCACTTCATGCATTTTCTCCGACGAAAGCCGGTTTTGCAGGTACAGCAGCAGCGTTTCCTGGTCAACGTCGGTGGAAAGATGGGATAATATGTCCTTGAACTTTTCCTGCATTACGTTTTGTTCGACTCTTTTAATTTTCTTTCCACCAGAATGCGGAGGTTTCTTTTCCCGTTCTGGATATAACTTTTTACCTGGAGCATTGAAAAGCCGGTGGCTTCGCTGATCTGCTGGTAGCTCTTTTTGTGCAGGTAGAACAAAGTTACGCACTGCTGCTGCTCGGGATTCAGTTCCTGAAGGGCCCTCTCAACGAGCGAGAGCGTGTGTTCGTCCTGCTGCAGCGACGGATGGCCCGCTTCCTCCTGCGCCGCTGATGCAAGCTTCTCAGTAAGCTCGGAGGTCAGCTTTCCCTGCCGGTCGCGCAAAATCATAAGGCAATGATTTTTTGCCACCATGTACAGCCAGGACTTGAAATAATCCACCCGATATTTCTGAAGTTCCTGGATCACTTTCAAGAAGATCTGCTGTACGCTGTCCTTTGCCTGCTCTTCGTTGCGGAGGTATTTCATGCAAACACCGAGCAACAGCAGTGTATAGCGCTCCAGAAGGACGCCCAGCCATTCGTTATCCCGGTCCTGGTAAAACCGGTCGAGCAATTCCTGGTCCGTTATGTGCTGGTACTTGCCGCGCATCGTGGAGGTTCGGTGTAATCAAAATTACAGCCGCCCTATTTGCTATATTAGTTAAAATATTCTGCATGAATTACGGCATGGTTTCCGTACCCGCGGCGCCAATGAGAAAAAAACCGAATCATCGCCGCCAGATGGTCAGTCAGCTTCTGTTTGGAGAATCGGTGATGATTCTCGAGAAACGCGGAAAATGGATCCGGGTGCGGGGATTGCATGATGAATACAGCGGCTGGATGACGCGCAGTCTTGTGATGCCGGTAACTGAAAGAGACGCCAGGCCGGATGCAGGCGTCGTTTCGGGTGCGCTGCTGAATTTGCTTGTCCTGAACGGTCAGGCGATGCACATACCTTTCGGTTCCTCGCTCCCCCATTTTGAAAACGGGCGCGGAGGCTTCCCGGGTTTGCAATATGAATTTTCTGGCCAGCACATCGACCGTCATGCTCACAGGGACGGGGCACTTTTACGATATGCTGAAAGCTGGCTTAATGTTCCTTACCTGTGGGGTGGACGCACACCCCTGGGCGTAGATTGCAGCGGGTTCGTACAAATCATGCACAAAATGATCGGCATTGATCTTCCGCGCGACGCCTGGCAACAGGCGCAGACCGGGAAAAAAATCAAGAAACTAAAGGACGCCGCTCCCGGCGACCTGGCCTTCTTTGACGACCGCGACGAAATCGTCCACGTGGGTATCTTGCTCGGTCCCGGGCAGATCATTCATGCTTCGGGTACAGTGCGAGTGGATCCAATCGACACAAAAGGCATCGTGCATGCCGGAACCGGAAAACGCACACACCGGTTGCGGCTCATTCGACGCGTGAATTGATTCGCCTGTCAGAAAAGACTCCGTGCCCATCGAAAAAGGGCAAGATCCCAGCCCAATAATTTGAGGGCGGTATAAAAAAGAATGACGGCGAAAATCTTTTTCAAAAGATCCTGATCAATGGCGAGAGCGATCTTGCTTCCAAAAAAGCTTCCCACCAAAAATCCAGCGGCAAGCAGGAGTACCACCTTCAGGTCTATGGGAGTGCCCATTTTCTGACACTGGAAATAATAATAAAGCGCACCAATGATCACAACAGGCAGCGCAAGCACTGCGAGCGAGGTTCCCTGTGCCTGGTGCTGCGTTTGATTGAGAAAAAACACGAGAGCGGGCACCATGATGATGCCTCCGCCCACGCCGACCAGACCGCTGAGCATACCGGCAGCCAGTCCGATCGCCAGCACGGTCATGACCAATGCTCCGTCCATAGTTTTGGTTTTAGTTGGATCCATCTGATTTCTTGAAATGCTCACGATAGAGCTGGATAGCCTCTGCGATCACCCGGCAGGCCATCTCCTTGTCCTGGAAATTATCGATCTCCACTCGTTTGTCTTCAAGCACTTTGTATTGTTCAAAGAAATTGCGCAGTTCCAGCAGGAAATGCTGCGGCAGGTCGCGAACTTCAGCGAAATGATTGACCGAAGGGTCGCGGGAAGCTACTGCGATTATCTTGTCGTCTCGCGTGCCGTTGTCGATCATTTGCATGTTGCCGATCACCGTTGCCTGCACCAGGCAGAGCGGCTGGATCGGCTGGGAGCAGATCACGAGAATATCGAGCGGGTCGCCATCCTGCCCCAGCGTTTGGGGAATGAAACCGTAGTTGATCGGGTAGTGAAATGAAGAATAGATCACCCGGTCAAGGCGGAGCAGGCCTGTGTCCTTGTCCACTTCGTATTTCGAGCGCGAGCCCTGTGGAATTTCGATCAGCGACGTCACCTGCGAAGGAGCCTGATCCCCGAAGTGGGCGCCGTGCCAGGGATGGTTTACCGTCAGCATGACTGGTTCGATTGATCCCGGTACCGGTTCGTGGATAGATTTTTCATCAGGGTTTTTTTGGATGCAGCGTATCCGGTTTATTCTCGTAAAGAAACTTCAGGTCCACGCGCCAATCGCCGCTTTGGCGTACTACGCGCAGCGAATCATGGTCGTTTTTGAAGGAATTTGAAAAAACGACGACCGACGCAGAATCGTTCAACGGCATTACTTCGTGGATGTTGATGGAAGCCCTGCGATAGCCGGCTTTCGTGCCGCTGTCGGCCCGTTCGTAGCTGCGCTCGGCAACGTCGATATACTGAAGGTTGATCGAGTCGGCCAGCAGCAACTGCCGCGCCCGTTCGAAGTTGCCATCCAGCGCGGCCCGGATGAATTCACGCGCGGCGTCAATGTCGTGCTCCGGCTTAATAGCCTTTTCTTCGCGGTTCCTGCAGCCCACCGCAAAAAAAAGCAGGAACAAAATCGGTGTTACCCGTTTCATTCCTGCAATGTAAGAAAAAGTTTAAGTGCTATTCTTTCGGATCCTTGCGATACAGTTCGGGATGCTCGCGTTCATGTTCCCGGGTGTAGGCGCGCAGGATTGCTTTCACGAGCCGGTGGCGTACCACGTCTTCTTCATCGAGCTCGATGTGCGCGATCCCGTCGATATTTTTCAGAATGCGCGCCGCGGTCATCAGTCCGCTCCGCTGATTTCTCGGCAGGTCCACCTGGGTCAGGTCGCCGGTAATGATCGCTTTGGCGTTTGCGCCGATGCGGGTAAGAAACATCTTGATCTGCAAATCCGTCGCGTTCTGCGCCTCATCGAGGATAATGAACGCGTTGTCGAGCGTTCGTCCGCGCATGTAGGCAAGGGGCGCGATCTCAATAATGCGCGTGCTCATGTAATATCCGAGCTTGTCCGCCGGGATCATGTCGTCGAGTGCGTCGTACAGCGGACGCAGGTAAGGATCGATTTTTTCTTTGAGGTCGCCGGGTAGAAATCCGAGGCTTTCGCCTGCTTCCACCGCGGGCCGCGTCAGAATGATCTTTTTTACCTGCTTGTTCTTGAGCGCGCGGACGGCCATGGCCACCGCGGTATAGGTCTTCCCGGTACCGGCAGGGCCAATCGCAAACACGATGTCGTTCTTTTCGGCCAGCTGAACAAGCTTTTTCTGATTTGCGGTGCGGGCGCGCACGGATTTGCCGTTGGGCCCAAATACAAGCACGTCGTTTGGATTTCTTTCGGTAAAATGATCGATCGTCTCGTAATCGTCGCCGCCGAGTATCTGCTCGAAGTAATTCTCGCTCATATGCCCGTTGCGTTCGAGGTAGGACACAATGAGCTCGATCTTCTCGCGGGCGTTCTCGATCTGCTCGGGGGCGCCGCTCAGCTTCAGCTGGGTGCCCCGCGAAAGGATCTTCAGCAGCGGAAATTTCTTTTTGAGGATGTCGAGTTTACCGTTATTAACTCCGAAGAACTCAATAGGGTTTACGGTTTCGAGGTTAATGATCGTTTCTGTCAATTCCATCGGTTTTTGAAGGCCTTGCCGCAAGCGGCGCGGCCTGTTTCACAAAGCCGGTGAAGAGCAGGACCGGATTACTAGGCGTCTTCTGACTATTTTCAGAAGCAGGACTGCCACTGGCAGTGGTTACTCTTCTTGGTTGCTCGAAGGAGTACTCAGACAAATATAATTTGTCCGGAGCGCTCCATTCCAAAGTTACTTATTAACAGTTGTGAAAAGAAACCACCCGGATAAAGTTCCGTTAAGGATCTCCGCACTTCTGCACAAAGAAATAAATCAAACGAGATGCCGGATAGCGGTTTGCCGTCTTCTGCCCGCAGTGGGTTTGTTAATTTATCACACTTCTCACCAGCGTGCAATCAGCTTGATGTTCACCAGCCGCGGTGTGAGTGTATTCGGCATCAGAAAAATGGTGTTGGAAAAATCCTTTACCTGCAGGTACGAGATCGTATTTGCCCGGTCGATCACGTTGAACACTTCGAGGCTGGCCCAGATGCTCTCGAAATTCCGGAAAGGACTGTGGCTGCGGCGGGTGCTCCGGTCGGCCGAGAGCAGCAACGCGCTAAAGCCCATGTCGCAGCGGATGTATGGATCAATGAATAATGCATTCCGGTAGCGCACCTGCCCGGGAATATTGTAAGGAAGGTTGCTGCCATAGAGAAGATTTAAGAACATTTTGAAATTTTTATTCGTGGGCAGGTAGTCCTGGAAGTACATGCCGAACATGATCCTCCTGTCGGTCGGTCTTCTCAGCCACCCATTCTCCCGCACGCTGCTGTCAATCGGGGTGTTCGTTGAGTCGAGGGTATAGATTTTGAAAAAATCTCCCCGAATGTCTTCGCCAGTCTTCATGATGCCAAGACTGACCCAGCTTTCCGCATCCCTGACAAGTTCTCCGAATAGCCGCATTTCCAGGCCAGCGGCGTACGCCTTTGCGCTGTTCTCTCCGAAATAACGGAGGCGGACGTTGTCAATGTCGTAGGGCACCACGCGGGTCATGTGCTTGTAGTACACTTCCGTCACCCAACGCATCGGCCTTCCCCCGAGTCCGATGAAATTGTAATCGAATCCGGCGACCCCCTGCCAGCTTCGCTGCGCGCGAAGCGCTGTGTTTACGGACCCGTCGTAACGGCGGAGCTCACGGTAAAACGGGGGCTGGTGATAAGCCCCTGCCGCCGCGCGCAACACGATGTCCCGTTTCCATGCGGGCTTCCAGCTTATTCCGGCTCTGGGGGACAGAAGCAACTCGCCGTTGAGCGAGTTGTAGTGAAACCGGAGTCCGGCCTGCACGGTCACTGCTTTTGCCGAGTCGCCCAGCAGGAAGTTGTCCTGGAAATACCCGGAAATTTTACCGGCATTGAGGACAGCCGTCGAGCGCAGCACCTTGTTGAGCCGCAGCATGTCGGGATGGTAGGGAAGTGAGTACCCGGCCGAATCCTGGAATTCCCATTCCTGCAGGCGGTCGCTAATCCCCGTGCGGTCATATCCAACTCCCCAAAGCAGGGCATGCCGGCCGGACTCATAATTGCCCTTGTGTGAAAAACTCCAGTTCGTCACCTCGAGCCGGTTGCGGGCGAACTGGTGATACATTCCAGCGCCAAGCGGGTTAACGATGAGACCATAGCTTGCGTTGCGCCGGTCGAAATCGCGTTCCCCAAAAAGGTAGGCGCCGGCAATGTCAATGTTCTCCGACTCGTTATTGGAAAATCGCGAGACCATCCATTTCAACCGAACCCTGCTGCTTACCCGCTGCACGAGCGCCAAACCGAGCATGTGGGTCCCGTATTCGTCCCGTTCCCGTCCTTCGAAGTAAACATCAATACCGAGTGTGGCGCTGAAAAACGGTGAAAAAACCGACGTGGTGAGCTTGCTGAATTCCGGCACCAGCGTGAAGCGCGTGCGCGAAGAGTTCCAAAGCAGCTCCGCCTGCCAATTGCGCGAAACCTGCCAGTTGAGTAGTGCCTGCACGTCGTAAGAGGAGGGCACGTAATTGCCCCTGGTTTCCTGGCGGCTTAACAGGTTCCGGTTGCTGCGGTTTCTCGCACCGATGAGGTAGGTGAACCTGCCGCTGCCTGCAACTCCTTCCAGCGAAACACCCTGCTCGAGGAGTCCCGCGTAGGCAGAACCGCCAAACCGCCTGGGTTTCTTGTACTGGATGTCGAGCACACTGCTCATTTTGTCTCCGTAAAGCGCCTGAAAACCTCCGTTGTAAAAGCTGATGTTGCGGACAAGCTCGGGATTGATGAAACTGAGCCCTTCCTGCTGACCTGCGCGTACAAGGTATGGCCGGAAGATCTCGAAATCGTTTACGTAAACCAGGTTTTCATCGTAGCTGCCGCCGCGCACCGAATACTGCGAGGTGAGCTCGTTGTTGGAGCCCACAAAAACCTTGATCAGGCTTTCCACCCCGGTTACGGCAGAGGGAAGATTGATTACGTATTTCGGATTGGGCCGGATCAGCCCGGTTTCCCGCCGCTCGCGTTCATCGCGCACAATCACTTCCTGCAGCTGACCTTCCCCTTTTTCCAGGAGAACCGTGATCGTCTCTTCTTCGTTTTCGTTGAGCAGAAAATTTCGTTGTTCGGTTCGAAATCCTGCGTGGGTGAACAGCAGTGCGAAAGCTTTTCCGGCGGGCACCTGCATCCGGAACTGTCCCGAGTCATTCGTTACCAGGCCTCGCGATTGCCCCAGCATTACTATTGATACTCCGGTAACCGGTTCTTCATTTTCATTGACCACCCTGCCGTTGACGTAGGCTTTCTTCTGAGCAATGGAAAAAATGAAGGAAAGAATGAAGACAAGTGAAAACACGGAGCGTTGCAGGAAGATTTTCATAAGAAAACAGGATCAAGATACAAAACAACAGCAAGCACCCGGCCGCATACGTCAGGTGCCGATTGCACGAAGCCTGCTGATCGTTTGCTTCGGATCGTCCGAACTGAAAACCGTATTTCCCGCCACCAGTACGTCTGCGCCTGCGACTACGATTTCTTTTGCGTTTTCGATCGTAACTCCGCCGTCCACCTCGATGAGCACCCCCGGTTTGCGCTCGTTGATGAGTCGCCGGAGCTGCCGGATTTTTTCAAGAGTGAAAGGAATGAATTTTTGTCCGCCAAAACCGGGGTTCACGCTCATCATGCAAACGATATCAATCTCGTGAATAATGTCGGACAGCGCGCTCACCGGAGTGTGCGGGTTGATGGCCACGCCCGCTTTCATCCCCAGCGAACGGATCTGCTGTATGTTGCGGTGCAGGTGGGGGCATGCTTCGAGGTGCACCGAGAGCTGGTCGGCGCCGGCGTTGCGGAACTGTTCCGCAAACTGATCCGGGCGTTCGATCATCAGGTGAACATCGCAGAATTTGTTCGTGGCTTTCCGGAAAAATGCAACGATCATCGGCCCGAAGCTGATGTTGGGCACGAAGCTGCCATCCATCACGTCCAGATGATACCAGTCTGCCTCGCTTTCATTCAGCATCCGGCAATCGGCTTCAAGGTTTAAAAAATTTGCGGATAGAAGGGAGGGGGCGACCAGGGCCATGCAGCGGGTTTGCCTCGCAAGATAGACCTTGGTTCCGGAATGGCAAACAGTCAGCTATCATGGAGCGCCTGCGAGCCGGTCAGCGGCTTCTTTCGCTTTAGTGAAAGTTTTATCCAGACCGTAAGCGCGACGGTAATTCAGGATCGCTTCCTGCTTTTGACCCAGCGCTTCCTGGCAGCGCGCGAGCCAGTAATAGGCGTCGGGAAACGCGGGTGAAATGGTGTTGGCAAGCTGGAATACACCCTGCGCTTCACGGTAGCGTCGTTGCTCATAAAAAATAGCACCTTTTTCAATGTATGCTTCGAGCAGATAATAATCTTTTCGGATCGCTTCATCGAACTCTGCGATGGCCCGCGCGGGGTTGTTGGAGTTGGCGTAATAAATACCCTTGTAATAATGCGGCTCTCCCCTGATTTGTCGCGCGCCATGCCTGATCATCGAGTCGGCCAGCTGCAGCACCCGGGGGTTCGCCGCTTCGGCATATTTTAGGGCGAGCAGGTAATTCAGTTCGAGATCCTGCGGGGCGAGTGCGTATGCTGATTCCAGGGTGGAGATAGCTTCGCGGGGTCTGCCCATCTTCCCCAGGAGATCGGCCTTCATCTTCAGCACGTCCACCTGCTGTGGATTTTCCAGGAGGAGCTCCTCCGCTATCCGCAGCGCTTCTCCCGATTGATTGCGCATTACGCAGGCACGGGCAAGGCTGAGGCGCAGCAGAAAGCTTCGCGGCAACCGGGTTAGCGCTTGTCTCAGGAAAACAATAGCAGAATCGGCGTTTTTTTCGAGCAGGATAGTGGCGACTCCAAGCGCGTAATTCTCGCGGGGGTTCAGATACCAGGCTGTACGAAAATCAGCAAGCGCCGGTTCCACATGGTCATTTTGATTTAAAAGCACAGCTCGCCGGAAATACAGTTCATCCCTGCGCGGTTCTTTGCGAATACTGTCGCTGAGCGCCCGATAAGGCGGCCCGCTCAGCAGTTTTTCAAAAGGAGAATCCTGTTTTTTTTGGTTGCAGCCGGCGAGCAGGATCACCATGCCGAGGGCAAAGCCATTTATTTTTGTGTGAACCATGTCTCAAACAAAGCTAAACGATTATAGAGATGACATTCGCCTGACAAAGGGCGGTTTTAACGAAAATACTTTTGCATCCACCAACCAGAAAGGATGAAACAGCTCATCACGTTATTTCCCGGACTCGCGCTGCTATTCGCATTTTTTAGCGGCGGAAACAGTTCGCCCGTTCCGGCAACAAACCACGACAGCCTGCAATACCCCGAAGAAGTTCATTTCCGGAATGTGCGGCAGCTCACGTTTGGCGGCGACAACGCGGAGGCATATTTCAGTTTCGATGGAAAGTGGATCGTTTTCCAGCGCACGAGCAAACACGACGGCATCTCCTGCGACCAGATGTTCGTTGGGAAAGTGCCTCAAGCCGGCGAACCGTTCCGGTACCGGATGGTGAGCACGGGGAAGGGCAGAACTACCTGCGGATTTTTCACACGCGACGGCAAACATGTGATCTACGCATCCACGCATCTCGGCGCGGATACATGTCCGCCGGTTCCGGATCGCGCCCGTTACGGTAACAAATACATCTGGCCGCTTTACGACAGTTACGATATTTTCATGGCCGACCTCAACGGAAGGATCGTAAAGCAGCTCACCCGTTCGCCGGGATACGATGCAGAGGCGACACTTTCTCCCGATGGAAACAAGATGATTTACACCAGCGACAAAGACGGGGACCTGGAGCTGTACGTCATGGATCTGAAGACGGGTAAGGAAAAGCGCATCACTCATACTCCGGGCTACGACGGCGGGGCGTGGTTCAGTCCCGACGGAAAGAAAATCATCTGGCGCGCTTCACGCCCGAAGACCGAAGCGGAGATCAGCGAATACAGAAGTTTGCTGGCGGAGAACCTGGTAGCGCCCACGAACATGGAAGTGTACGTGGCGAATTCCGATGGCAGCGATCCCCGGCAGGTAACATCTTTTGGGCAGGCCAACTGGGCTCCGGCATTCATGCCCGACAGCCGGCGCATTATTTTTGCATCGAACCACGAATACAAGCGGGGCTTTCCTTTTAATCTGTACACCATAAACCCGGACGGTACGAATCTCACGAAGATCAGCCGCGACAAGGGATTTGATGCTTTCCCGATGTTTTCGCCGGACGGTAAGAAACTGATTTTCTGCAGCAACCGTAACAACGGAGGTACCCGCGACACCAACATTTTCATCGCCGAATGGATCGAATAACGGGATTTGGAACAGTCTTTGAATCCCAGCTGCAAACAAATCCTCTATGCGTTTGTATTTGAGCGCTCTTTTGCTCTTCTTACTGGCGATCGGGTGCAGCAAAACCGAATACGTCAATAATCCGGGTGGAGCAAACGAACTGCATGACAAGCCGGTGGGTACTTCTGCCCGCCCGCTCCTTTCGGCTTCCCCGTACAGTTCGCTAAGGATAGAAATCCAGTACATGCCGGGGTATGCGCCCGATCAGAATGCACTGGCGCACGTTCATTCCATGCTCAGCAGCATCCTCAACAAACCGGGTGGAATTACCATTGCGACTTCGGAGATACCTGCTTCTTCCGGCAGCACATTGAACATCGAGCAGGTATTCCAGGTTGAGAAAAACAATCGTCGGGCGTTTACGACGAGCAACCAGATTGCGGTATACGTGCTTTACACAAACGGGCATTTCACGGACGGAAACGTTTTGGGCGCAGCTTACCGGAATACTTCTGTAGTACTGTTCGGTAGGACAATTCACGAGAATTCAGGAGGTCTGGGCCAGGTGAGCCGCACCAAGCTGGAGGCCACTGTGCTGGAACATGAGCTCGGACACCTGCTGGGCCTGGTGGACCTTGGAACACCGATGCAGACAAACCACCGGGACGCTGCGCACGGGCATCATTGCAACAACAATAGCTGCCTGATGTATTACACATCGGACACCCGCGATATCCTCGGTTTCCTTCTCACGGGAAGTATTCCGTCGCTGGATGCTAACTGCCGGGCCGACCTGCAGGCGAACGGAGGACTTTAATCGCGCACCGTGGTTTTCGTCGTAGCTTTGCCGGCAATCAACCGCTTATGTACGAAGGTTTGCTTCACCTGCACAGCACGCTTCGCTGGATCCTGCTGATCCTGCTGCTCCTTGCGATTTTTAAAAGCGTTGCCGACCGGCGCGGCCCGTTTGAACTGAGCCACCGGCGCATCGGGCTGTGGCTGATGATTGTTGCGGATATCACACTGCTCATCGGCATCTACCAGTGGATTACGGGTCCCTGGGGGCTGAAGAACATTCAGAACACCGGTATGAGTGAAGTAATGGCCAATGATTATTCCCGTTTCTACGCAGTCGAGCACACGCTCGGGATGTTGATCGCTATCGCGCTCATCCATGTAGGCCGCGCAATCGGTAAAAAGGACCTTCCGGGACCCGCTCGTCACCGTCGCACCATCCTGATGTACACACTGGCCCTGCTGATCATCCTGATCTCAATTCCCTGGCCTTTCCGCGAAGTAGGAGCAGGGAGGAGCTGGCTGCCCGGAATGTGATTAGAGTTGGGAGTTCGGAGTCTGGAGCCGGGAGTGTCTTACAAGCCGGAAGTCGGAAGAAAATTTGGTTTTGCGCCCGCATGCGCACGCTTGTGGTCGGCATCGCGACCATTCGATCGCGAATTCGTCGGGACCCTGCGCCCTGAGCCGCGCATCTTTTGCCTCGCGTTTAGAGTATAGGGTTTGGATTGGGAAGCTTGGCGACTGTCGCACTTCGACAAGCGCTCTCGCCTGCATGACGCGGCATTGTTTACGGTTCGGGATCACTAAAGGGAACAAACACCCGGCTAATTCAACATTTAATATTCATGATTTGATATTCCCGTCATTTTTCGACTCCCGACTTCCGACTTTAAAGGTGGTCCGTAAATTGCTTGATCACTTGTCTCAATTCGAAACCATGAGCCAGGCATTTGTCAGGGAAAACGAGGAGCAATGGCTTCATGACATCGCGCCAACTCTGAATTCGCTGATCATATACCTTACGCGCGAGAATAATGGAGTACGTGTATACCAGCGACGAAGCTATATGGATCCGGCAACCGGGAAAGAGATACATGTAATGAGCAACGGGCTTTCTTATACCAAGGACGCTGAAGGCCGCTGGTGCGTAATCTGAGCCGGTTTTGCGAAGTTTACCCACGGAACGCCCCTGCAACGTTCAACCAGCGCCGCTCTGACTTAGGACTTCCGGCTGCCAACTCTCTCCCCGACTTCACTTAATTTTGGAGCGTGTAGCGCCTAACGCGCTAAAAGTTTCAACAAACCCCCGAACTTCCGAATGCCTCATTACCACACGCTCGGCCGGATTCCGCACAAGCGCCACTCGCAGTTTCGCCGGCCCGATGGCGAACTGTACTCGGAACAGCTTTTTTCAACTGAAGGCTTTTCAAACGATTACTCGCTGCTTTACCACGTGCATCCGCCGACGCAGATTATCAAAACCGAGCCGCAGGTGAACGTGGCGCCGCAGATCGCGGAAGAGAAAATGCTTCGCCACCGCAGCTTTGACGGATTCCAGGTGCGGCCGGAGGATGATTTTCTCGAAAGCCGGAAGCCCATCCTGGTGAACAACGACTGCCACATAGTGCTCGCCGCGCCGCGGCAGAGTATGACCAGCTATTTCTACAAGAATACCGACGCCGACGAAATGATCTTCGTGCATGAGGGAAAGGGGATGCTCCGCACCATGTACGGCGAGTTGCCGTTTGATTATGGGGATTACCTGGTAATTCCGCGAGGAACTATTTACCAAATCGAATTCGCCGGGGACCAAAACCGGCTTTTCATCGTTGAGTCGTTCAGCCCGATCAGGTATCCGAAAAAATACCTGAGCCGCTACGGGCAGCTGCTCGAGCACTCACCGTATTGCGAGCGGGACATCCGTCCGCCGGAGAATCTTCCGACCTACGACCAGAAAGGGGATTTCCTGATCCGTGCAAAGAAAAAAGGCGTGCTTTACGGGCTGCACTACGGCACACATCCCTTCGATGTGGTGGGCTGGGACGGTTACTGCTACCCCTTCGCTTTTTCGATTCACGATTTCGAACCGATCACCGGCCGCGTGCACCAGCCGCCACCTGTACACCAGACTTTCGAAGCCAACAACTTTGTAGTCTGCTCATTTTGTCCGCGCCTCTTCGATTACCATCCGCAGGCCATTCCGGCGCCCTACAACCACAGCAATATCGACAGCGACGAGGTGCTTTATTACGTGGATGGGGATTTCATGAGCCGTAAGAACGTAACGCGCGGAATGATCACCCTTCACCCCGCGGGGATTCCTCACGGACCGCACCCGGGAGCGGTGCAGCGAAGCATCGGCGCGAAGGAAACGAAGGAACTCGCGGTGATGGTAGATACCTTCCATCCGCTGATGCTCACCCGCGACGCTCTCGACATCGAGAACAGGGACTATGTAATGAGCTGGGCAGAGTGAATTTAGAGTCGGGAGTCTGGAGTCTGGAGCCCTCGATAGTCGACTACTTGTCACATCATTCGGCAGCGTAGCGAAATTTTTACTCGCTAAACTCTGAACGTTAAAACCTAAACTCTATTTCTCGGGGGTTTCTGAGGCTCCTTCGCATTTTTCCACCTCGGCCATCACTTTTTTCCGCATTTCCTCATCTCCCTCATACTTTTGGTCTATTTTCTTTTCGTAGTCCTTAAGATCCTTTTCTGCTTTCTGACGCGCTTCGTCGTTCGGGGCATTAAATACCTTGCTGTTTAGGTCGCACCATTTTTGGGCAATCGATTCCGGAGTATCTTTTGAGTTGCTGCAGGAAAGCAGCAGCGCGAGCGCCAGCGAAGCCAGGGACATTCTTTTCATGTTGTTGGTTTTTTGATGGCTGTCAATTTACATTTTTTACTCAAACGACCTGCAGGCGGTCATTTCTTTCTGTGTTTAATCTTATTTATATTCGGTTATTAAAAAAACCGGGTATGCTTAAGATCGGGGATCTCAGACCAGGCGACGTGATCACGGTCGCGGATGAAGGTGTGAAGCGGGAAGGCACCGTGGTTCGGATCAACCATGAAGAAGGAGTTGCGCTGGTTGACAATGGGGTACAGGAATTCTGGTACCACCCAGAGGAAATGGAACCGATCCCCCTCAGCGAGGATCAGCTGTTGAAGTTCGGTTTCGAAAAAGAGGATTTCAACGGGGGCGTGAAATACAAAAAGGACTCCTTTCGCCTGGTAACTCCGCGGAAAGGGGATTTTTCCAGCATCGAAATGTGGTGGCGGGAAGATCGTCGGCACTTTAATTTTCCACTGGGCGTGCATCAGCTTCAAAATCTGCACCTTGCAATGACAAAAATGCCCCTCCACAAACCTTGAGCCTTACGGACCCGGAAATGAGCTAAGGAGTTAAAAAACAAGCAGGTTTTTTCTTTTTTCCACGGGATACCATTACCTTTGCCGTCCCAAAAATCGTATGTCCAAACAGCCCCTAATCAAGCAGGACGGAACTATCGTAGAGGCGCTGTCCAACGCTATGTTCAGGGTGAAGCTGGAAAACGGGCATGAGATCCTGGCAACGATTTCCGGCAAGATGCGCATGCATTACATCCGGATTTTGCCGGGCGACAAGGTGGGGGTGGAAATGAGCCCGTACGATTTGACCCGGGGGAGGATCATTTTCAGGTACAAATAGTCGGAAAAACAAAAAGATATGAAAGTCAGAGCATCGATCAAGAAGCGCAGCGCCGACTGCAAGATCGTCAGGAGGAAGGGTAAACTTTATGTGATCAACAAAAAAAACCCGCGCTTCAAGCAGCGGCAGGGCTGATCATTTTTTTGGAACCAATCGACAATAACAGAAAACGATAAAACACCACTATGGCTCGTATTGCCGGGGTTGATTTACCAAAGAACAAAAGAGGCGAGATCGGCCTGACCTATATCTATGGGATCGGTCCTTCTACCGCCCGCTACATCCTGGACACGCACAACATCAGCCGGGACAAAAAGGTGCACGAGTGGAATGATGAAGAGCTGAACGCGATCCGCAATACCATCACCGAAGAGTTTAAGGTGGAAGGTCAGTTGCGCTCCGAAGTGCAGATGAGCATTAAGCGCCTCCTGGATATCGCCTGTTACCGCGGCCTGCGTCACCGCAAGGGGCTTCCGGTTCGGGGACAGAGAACGCGGACCAACAGCCGCACGCGGAAAGGAAAGCGCAAGACGGTTGCGGGTAAAAAGAAGGCGCCGAAGAAGTAAACGGATTGTCCGGCTGCTGCCGGACTTCAATTAAACAATATGGCCTGGAGCGGCATTGCTCCTGGCCGCGGGATCAAAGAATATGGCAAAAGCACAGCAACAGACTGTCAGCGCGAAGGCCGCAGCGAAAAAGCGAAATGTGAAGGTGGACGCCTACGGCGACGCCCACATCACGGCCAGCTTCAACAACATTATCGTGAGCCTGACCAACAAATCGGGCCAGGTGATCTCATGGAGCAGCGCTGGTAAAATGGGGTTCAAGGGTTCTAAGAAGAATACCCCCTACGCGGCACAGACTGCCGCTGCCGACGCTGCGAAAACGGCTTACGATGCCGGTCTGAAGCGCGTGGATGTTTACGTGAAAGGTCCCGGTGCGGGTCGCGAAAGCGCCATCCGCTCGCTCGCGCAGTCGGGAATCGAAGTGGTCATGATCAAGGATGTGACCCCGCTTCCACACAACGGCTGCCGCCCTCCGAAGAAACGAAGAGTGTAATTCGGAGCAATTGACATACGGATCGCCATTGATTCATTTTATAAAAGGGTGACTGATTAATTTTTACCGCTTTCAACGATCAGCTCACCGGTTTTTAAAAAGCGGAAATGAATAACAGGCATGGCAAGATATAAAGGTCCAAAGACCAAAATCTCGCGTATTTTCGGAGAGCCCATCCTCGGTAACGGAAAGTGGCTCAGCAAAAACAGCAATCCTCCCGGGATCCACGGTGAGAAGCGCAAGCGCAAAACCCTTGGGGAGTATGCGCTGCAGCTCCGTGAAAAACAAAAAGCCAAGTACACGTACGGCATCCTGGAGCGTCAGTTCAGCAAAACTTTTGAAGAAGCTTCGCGCCGCAAGGGAGCGACCGGCGACAACCTCATCAAGCTGCTGGAGGCCCGCCTCGACAATGTGGTGTTTCGCATGGGCATCGCACCCAGCCGTCCTGCTGCCAGGCAGCTCGTCAGCCACAAGCACATCGAGGTGAACAGTGTGGTCGTAAACATTCCTTCTTACCAGCTGCGTCCGGGCGACGTTGTGACCGTTAAGGACAAGAGCCGTACGAACAGCTCGATCGCATCGGCAGTGCGCGCGAAGAATCCGAAATTCAACTGGCTTGACTGGAACGAAACGGAAATGAAGGGCACCTTCATCACCTATCCCGAGCGGGAAAGTGTTCCGGAAAACCTCAAGGAACAGCTCATCGTGGAATTGTACAGCAAGTAAGCCCTAAAGGCGAATTCTGAACTACCAAAAACAAACATACTAATATGGCAATACTCAATTTCCAGAAGCCGGACAAAATCATTCTTCAAAAGGCTACAGATTTCGAAGCTCAGTTTGAGTTTCGTCCCCTGGAACCCGGGTATGGGGTTACGATCGGGAATGCGCTCCGCCGCGTGCTGCTGAGCTCGCTCGAAGGCTACGCCATCGTCGGCGTGAAGATCGAAGGCGTAGACCATGAGTTCGCCACTGTCAAGGGCATCAGCGAAGACGTGGTGGAAATCCTGCTCAACCTGAAGCAGGTCCGCTTCCGGAAACTGGTGGATCACGATGTGACCAGCGAGAAGATCATTCTTTCGCTGAAGAACCGCACGGAGTTCACCGCCGGCATGATCGGTGAAGCCACACATACGTTTCAGATCATGAACCCCGATCTGCTGATCTGCACGCTCGATGCGTCTGCAAGGATGGAAATCGAGGTGACAATCGGTAAAGGCAGGGGCTATGTGCCGGCAGAGGACAACAAGCCGAAGGAGGCGCCGTTGGGCTACATTCCGATCGACGCCATCTTCACGCCGATCAAAAATGTGAAGTACAGCATCGAGAACACGCGTGTAGAACAGCGTACGGATTACGAGAAGCTGATCATGGAAGTATCCACGGACGGCACCATTCACCCGGAAGAAGCGGTGAAGCAGGCTTCGCGAATTCTCATCCAGCACCTGATGATCATCACCGATGAGAACATAACGTTCGATAATAAGGAAGAAAAGAAAGAAGACCTTGTGGACGAGCAGACCCTGCAGCTCCGGAAGGTGCTCAAAACCCCTCTGGAGGATCTCGATCTTTCGGTCCGCGCATTCAACTGCCTCAAGGCCGCGAAGATCAATTCACTCAGCGAGCTGGTACAGTACGAGCAGGAGGACCTGATGAAGTTCCGCAACTTCGGACAAAAGTCACTTGCGGAGATCGAGCAGGTGCTTACGGAAAGAGGGCTTCACTTCGGAATGGACCTTCAGAAGCTGGGACTCGACAAAGACGAGCTTTAAGTTTTGACAAAGGAAGTAGGCTGCAATTCCTGACACGGTGCAGCCGAATTGATAATCGGCCTTCGGGGCCTCAAATACACAGTCATGCGTCACGGAGACAAGCAAAAAAATCTAAGCAGGACCAAAGCGCACAGGGATGCGCTCCTGAGCAACCTGGCCTGCCAGCTCATTCGCCACAAGCGAATCGTCACTACGGTTGCCAAAGCAAAGTCGCTGCGGGTATACGTCGAACCCCTGCTCACCAAGAGCAAGCAAAATACCACGCACCAGCGGCGTGTCGTGTTCAGCTACCTGCAGGACAAGGATGCGATCACGGAACTCTTCAGCACGGTTTCCGAAAAGATCGCCGGACGTCCGGGTGGATATACCCGGATCATTAAGCTGGGGCGGCGCCCGGGCGACAATGCAGAGCAGGCGATGATCGAGCTCGTTGACTTCAACGAGATATACGGAAAAGGCCGGGAAGAAAGAAAAGAAGGAGCGAAGCGCACGCGCCGCGGACGCGGAGGCAAAAAACAGGAAGGTGAACCGAAACCGGAAACGGCAATCACCGACACTTCCGAGCCAAAGGCGGAATCAGCGCAGTGAGAACAGCATACGAGTTTTAATTGACACCCCGCGAACTGCGGGGTGTTTCATGAACAGGCGTCCTGTTTTTTTCCACAGCCCCGATGAATCGGTCAGCTGCGGTTAATTTTGCCAAACCCTAGCCGATGTCGGACAAAACCATTCCCGCAGTATTGATTCTTCAGGACGGAACCGTTGCCCGGGGCAGAGCCTTCGGCGCGCTTGGCACCACTACCGGCGAAATCTGTTTTAATACGGGAATGACCGGTTACCAGGAAGTGTTCACGGACCCAAGTTATTTCGGGCAGGTGCTGATCATGAACACCGCGCATGTGGGGAACTACGGCGTGAAAGACGAAGACGTAGAGTCAGACGGCGTGAAAATCAGCGGGCTGGTCGGCAGAAATCTGGAAGAGACCTATTCCAGGCGACAGGCGCGCGGCTCGCTCGATGAATACCTGAAGGCAAACGGGATCGTTTCCATCGAAGGAGTGGATACGCGCGCGCTCGTGGCTCATATCCGCACAAAGGGAGCGATGAACTGCATCATCAGTTCCGAAACGACCGACATTGACCTGCTGAAGAAAAAGCTTGCTCAGGTACCGGAAATGAACGGCCTGGAGCTGGCTTCGAAAGTTTCCACCAATACTTCTTACGAGCTGGGCAATCCGCAGTCGCCTGTCCGTATTGCAGTGATGGATTACGGCGTGAAACAGCACATCCTGCATTGCCTCGTGGATCGGGGCGCCTTTGTGAAAGTATTTCCAGCAAAAACCCCGCTCAATGAGGTGAAACAGTTCACCCCGGTGGCCTACTTCATTTCAAACGGGCCCGGAGATCCTGCTTCCATGGATTATGCAGTTACAACGGTAAAGGAAATGCTCCGGGAAAATAAGCCCCTGTTCGGGATCTGCCTCGGACACCAGCTTTTGGCTCTCGCCAACGGTATTCCCACATTCAAAATGCACCACGGTCACCGCGGATTGAACCACCCGGTGAAAAACCTCGTAACCGGACGCTGCGAAATCACGACGCAAAACCACGGCTTCGGGGTTGACCCGGAAGCTGTCAAAAAAGCCAGGGATATCGAAGTGACGCACGTGAACCTGAACGATCAGTCGATCGAGGGAATTCGGTTGAAGGGCAGGCCGGCGTTTTCCGTTCAATACCATCCCGAATCGACGCCCGGACCGCACGACAGCCGTTACCTTTTTGATCAGTTCATGGAAATGATCCAGTCGAACGGAACCGGGAAAAATGAACACTCTTCCTGATCTGCACACTCCCCGATGCCTGCTCCGACCGGTAGAGACAGGCGATCAGCCATTCATTTACGCGGGACTCAGCCATCCCGAAGTGACGCGCTATTTTGCGGTGCGCTATGATTCACTGGAAGCGACCGGCGCCCAAATGGAATGGTATCAAAAAAATTTGAGGGAAAACAGGGGGGGAGCATGGAAAGTGATTGCGGGCGACACGGGTGCAGCGATGGGTGTTGTCGCGTATTACGATCACCGGCCCGAACACCGGAAGGCCGAAATTGGCTTTTGGTTTCTTCCGGAATATTGGAGGAAAGGTGTCGCGAGGGAAGCGATCACAGCTCTCATTGATTACTGTGAACACGTAAAAGACATTCACCGCCTGGAAGCATTCGTCGAAGCCGGCAATGAAGCGAGTCACCGCCTGCTTCTAAGACTTGGATTCGTGCTGGAGGGAACCATGCGCGAATGCGAGATCCGGGACGGGGAATTTCTGGACCTCGGGATCTACGCGCTGCTCTTATCCTAAATTCGCATCATGAGGATTGCCATCATCAACGGCCCTAATCTGAATCTCCTCGGCCTTCGCGAACCCGGTATCTACGGACCAGAAGCATTCGACAGTTTTCTGGAAACGCTGCGCAAGGATTTTCCGGAGGTGGAATTCACTTATTTTCAGAGCAACATCGAAGGCGAATTAGTGAGTGCGTTGCAAGAATTCGGGTTCGATCACGACGGCATCCTGTTGAACCCCGGCGGATATACGCACACATCGGTTGCGATTGGGGATGCGGTCGCAGCGATCCGCGCTCCGGTCCTCGAGATTCATATTTCGAATACGCAGGCAAGGGAAGACTTCCGGAAGATCTCGCACATTGCGGCGCGGGCCGTCGGCAGCATCATTGGCCTGGGCCTCACCGGCTACCGGCTTGGTGTTGAATATTTTCTTTCGCGGCGGGAGAATCCCTCACTGTAGCCCGGATCAGAAGGCCCTCGACTTCCGCAACCTGTAACGGATCCATTTTTCAACTTCTACTGCAACAAAAATCAACGCGGATGCAACGGCCACAATAATAAACTCTTTCGGGCTCAGCGCTTGTGTATGCAGCAGGGATTGCAGCGGCGCTGCGTAGGTGACCAGTAGCTGCAGCACAATGGTAACTGCAACGGAGATGATGAGCAGCCTGTTGGAAAAAATGCCCGCGCGGAATACTGATTCCCGCTCCGTGCGGATCGCGAGCACATGAGCCATTTGTCCCAGGCAGAGGAAATTGAATAGCATGGTTTGCCAGGGCAGGCCGTTGCTCATTGCCCAGGCCTGGATGGAAAGGCCCAGCGCGGCCATCAGCACACCAACCCAGATCATATGCATACCCCGACCACCGGCAAAAACGGTTTGCTGGGGCGGCCGGGGTGGTCGCTTCATGATGTCGCTTTCGGTTTTCTCAAATGAAAGCGATATTGCAGGCAGCCCATCGGAGACCAGGTTGATCCACAGGATGTGTATGGGGAGCAGCGCCACGGGAAGTCCGAGCAGAGGGCCGACAAGAAGCGTGAGGATCTCGCTCGAATTCGTGGTCATCAGAAATTTGATAAACTTCAGAATATTATCGTAGATCCGGCGCCCTTCCCTGACCGCGCGCACGATGGTGGAGAAGTTATCGTCGAGCAGGATCATATGTGAAGCTTCCTTTGCCACATCGGTGCCCGTGATGCCCATGGCAATGCCGATGTTGGCCTTTCGCAGTGAAGGTGCGTCGTTCACCCCGTCGCCGGTCATCGCGACGAAATGTCCTTTTTCCTGGAGCGCCGTCACGATGTCAAATTTCTGCTCAGGCGAAACCCGCGCATAGACCTTAACTTGTTCCACCTGCTCACGGAATTTTTCTTTCCCGATTGTCGCGAGCTCCTGTCCGGTGAGGATCTTGTCGCCCGGCTCCGCGAGTATTCCAATCCTTTCGGCGATATTCTTCGCGGTGAGCGGGTGATCGCCGGTGATCATTACCGGGATAATACCGGCTGTCCGGCACTGCTGCACGGCTTCGGGCACTTCTTCCCGGGGTGGATCAATGATCCCCGCCAGCCCGAGAAACTCCAGATCTTTTTCGTGTTCCGTGGTGACCGTCTGCGGCAAACTTTCCCATTTTCGGAACGCAAACCCCAGCACCCGCAATCCACGCGATGCCATCTCGTCAACAGTAGAGAGCAGAGCATCTTTGTCCTCCACGCCAGTCCGTTCAATCAGCAAGTCCGGTGCGCCCTTGGTGAATGCGATGTAGCCATTTTCGCCGGAGTGAAAGGTGGTCATCAGCTTTCGGTCTGCATCGAATGGAAGCTCCGCTACGCGCGGCCAGTTCCGCTGCTCCACTCCGTATTCTTTTGCCGCTTCCAGAAAGGCGATTTCCGTGCTGTCGCCGCGGAAACCCTGACCTTCTTCAGTAGCGTCGTTGTTGAGCGCAAGCGCCTGCATCAGGAGATCGAGACGGTTTTCGCCCTTCCGTAAGCTCAGCTCCGAACGCGGGACGATGTGCCCGTCGAAAAAAACCTCCTCCACATGCATTTTATTCCTGGTCAGTGTGCCTGTCTTATCGGTGCAGATGAAGGTCACCGAACCAAGTGTTTCCACTGCGGGCAGCTTTCGGACCAGGCTGTTTAGCCGGATCATCCGTTTCGCCGCAAGCGCGAGGGAGATCGTAATGACGGCGGGCAACGCTTCCGGAATGGCGGCCACCGCAAGCGAGATACTCGTCAACACGAGGCGCGCCGGGTCTTCTCCCCGCAGCCAGCCGGCGCCAAAAAACACGAGACAGAGGAACAGCACGAGTATCGAAAGCTTTTTTCCGAAGCTGGCCATTCGTTGTTGCAAGGGTGTCAGCGACTCGGCTTCCTGTAACATCCCTGCGATCCGGCCCAGCTCCGTTTTCATTCCGGTGGCCACGACGACGCCGGTGCCCCTGCCACCGGACACAAAGGTTCCCTTGAATGCGAGATTCTTTTGATCACCCAGCGGAAGATTTTCGCCCCCGATTACAGCTTCCGTTTTTTCCACCGGCACCGATTCGCCTGTAAGCGTTGCCTCATCAACCCGGAGATTGTTGCATTGGAAAAGGCGGAGGTCGGCGGGCACCGCGCTTCCCGCTTCCAGATGCACCACGTCCCCGGGAACCAGGTCCGTCGCAGGGAATTCGGCAATTTTCCCGTCGCGAAGCACGCGGCATTGCACTACCGACATTTTCTGAATGGATTCCATCGCTTTTTCAGCGCGAAATTCCTGGACAAAACCGATTACGGCGTTGAGAATGACGATGACAAGGATGACGATGCTGTCGGTGATATCGCCGATGATCCCGGAGAGCACCGCGGCCGCCAGCAGAATCAGGATCATCAGGTCGCGGAACTGCGAAAGCAGAATCCGGATGGCAGATTTCTTTTTTCTTTCTTCGAGTTCATTAGAACCGAATTCTGCGATCCGCTTTTTTGCTTCGTCGCCCGCGAGGCCGCCTTCCGATGAACGGAGCTGCGCGAACACTTCGTCCACTGAGAGCCGGTACCAGTTCATTAAAAGATTCTTCGATTATTTTTTTAGCACCAACAATGGTGCCTTCAGTTCGAAAGAAAGCGTCTCGGCCTTGCTCGGCGCGAATATTTTCCGCAGCACGGAACGACTTTGCCGGGTAAACAGGATAGTGACCTCAGGACGCAGCAGCCGGACGATCTTCCTTATGTCGTCCAGGAGCTTTCTTTTCCCCGCGTAGTCAGAAAGGTGAAGCCGGAAGCCGTGTGGATAGCGGAAACGGCTCAACAATTTTTCCGCGTCCGCCACCGACGGTTGGCCACGTTCTCCTGCAGCGTAGTATATGTCAAGCTCCGCCTGAAGGGGCGCAGAAAACGAAGTCACTCGCCTGAATTCCCGGGTGAAGTTGCGCAGGTCAGTTGCATACAGGACTTTGTGGATGGGTCGGGTGCGGTACCCTGACGGTACAGCGAGCACCGGCACAGGCGATTGGGTAATCAGGTTGCCGGTGTTTGTGCCGAGCACCTTATCCAGCTTTCCGGCGCCGCGGGTACTGATGCAGATATAATCAATGCTTCGCCGTTTGCGGCAAAAATCGAGGATCGTTATATCGGGAGAGATGCCGGGAACGACAACGAAAGAACGTTTTTGCCCCACGGGCAACTCCGACGCGGCAAACGCAGCCAGCTTTTCCCTCGCCGCATCCAGCTCGAAACGCAGCTGCGCTTCGAACTGTTTCTGCGTCCAGGCCGGTGGGCGAGCCACGTGAAGTACATGCAGAAACAACAGGTTCAGCGGCTGTTGTTGCGCCCACTGCCGGGCAAACCGAATACCCGCCCTGGAATTCGCCGAAAAATCTGTAGGCACGAGCACTGTCATATCCATCCTGTTTTTCGCCGCTGATCCAAAACGATTTGATCTATTCTCTTGATCCTGGCTCGCGGTCGTCTACGTTCGCATTCGGAGCAGGATTGCCTTTTTGTTTTGCCATGATTTTCCGGATCCATTCCGGGTCCTTACGCTGCATCTGGATATCGTCGAGCTTCGACACATAGAGACTTCGGCCGTGAGTGCCGATGACGATCTCGTTTTCCCTTGCCTGGATCGCGATATCATGAACGGGGACCGAGCGAGGCATTCCGCCGTGCCAGAGCATGAAGCTGTTGCCCTGGTCAAAGCTCACATACACTCCACCGTCGGTGCCCACATAGAGAATGCTGTCCGATTTTGGATCTTCGCGCACCACGTTCACCGGCTCATTCGGCAGGTCCCGTCCGAGCCGCTTCCATGTGTTTCCGTAGTCCTCGCTCACATAAAGATGCGGCTCAAAATTATCGAAGCGGTATCCGTTCAATGTCACGTACACTCTTCCTTCCTTGTATTGAGAAGCGACCACGCGGCTTACCCAGAGTCCCTGGGTTTGCAACTTCCCGCTGACCGGTTGTTTCCTGTTGGACTTCTTTACCGCGGCAGATGCTGGCGGCTGATTGATCTGTTCCCAGTTGTAGCCGTTCTCTTTGGAGACGTAAAGATTCCCGTCGTCGGTACCTATGTAAAGCAACCCGAACCGGATAAGCGATTCTGAAATGGCGGTGATGGTGCCGTATGGCACATTTCCGGGAACTCTGCCGTTTGTAAGATCCGGGGAGATGGGCACGAGGCTGTCGCCGCGGTTAAGTGAACGGTAAAGCCGGTTGGCGGCGATGTAAAATATATCCTGGTTGTGACGGCTCAGCAGGATCGGCGTCTGCCAGTTGAAACGCAAGGGTGATTCGCCCAGCTCGTGTTGCGGGCGTACAGATTTACGGTCGCCGCGGGTACGCCGGTTGAGCCGCGAATACACTCCGAACTGCGAACCCGCGTACGTCGTCGTATTATCGCGTGTGTCCACCTGCACCTGCATCCCGTCGCCGCCCACCAGCGACTTGTACGGGTAATCGCCGCTGCTCTGCCATCCGATGTTCGGGCGATAGGTGGAAGGCCCGTACCAGACGTTATTGTCCTGCAATCCGCCGTAAACATTGTAAGGCTTGTCGTCATCAGTGGTCACCGCATAATACTGTCCGACGGGCGGGGTGTTGGCGAAGAACCAGTTTTCTCCGTCATCATAGGTTATGTTCGCGCCGCCGTCATTTCCGTTGATCATGTGGGAATCTCTTTTCGGGTTGATCCAAAGGGCGTGATGGTCTCCGTGCACGTTGCGCTTGTCGATGTTGCGAAATGTCTTCCCGCCGTCGGTAGACATCTGAAGCGGCACCCCGAGGATCACCACTTTGTCCGGGTTTACGGGCGACACATAGATCTTTCCAAAATAATAACCGTAAGTATTGTAAATGCCGATCGGCTTTTCGTGCGTTTTCTTCCAGGTCTGCCCGCCGTCGTTGCTGCGGTACACTTCGCAGCCGTGTATTCCCGTGTTTTGAAAACCGTCATCGGTGTCCAGGTAATCCCAGAGCGCGGTGGGTTTCACTTTTCCGGCCGCCACCATTTCCTTCACAATTGCCGCAGTATATTTTCTGGGGAAAAAACTGCGGCGCAGGAAAGTGTCGAGTTTAGCGTTGTCAAGCCTTGCGAACTCTGCCTGGCTGATGTTGCGAAAAATTTCTTTCCGGTAGAGCGTATCGTTTCGGCGCGCAGTATCGGGCCTTGGCGTATTGTTGTCTACGACCGCATACACGACCGACGGGTTCCTGGAGTGCACGGCAATTCCAATCCGGCCGATCTTGTTGCCCTCCATAAATCCCGAACCCGGACCCGAAACCAGCTTCCAGCTTTCCCCGCCGTCCGTGCTTTTGTAAATGCCGCTCGCGGGTCCGCTCTCCCGGAATTTCCACGCGGCCCTGGTTCTCGTCCACATGGCGGCGTAAAGCTCGTTTGGATTGGAAGGGTTGATGTCCAGATCTACCGCGCCGGTTGTATCATTCAGGTAAAGTGTCTGCTTCCAGGTCTTGCCGCCGTCGGTGGTTTTGAACACTCCGCGTTCCCGGTTGGGTGAATAGAGATGACCCAGCGCCGCCACCCAGGCCACGTCGCGGTTGGACGAGTGCAGCTGAATCTTGCCGATGTGATGCGATTCCGGGAGTCCCACGAATTCCCAGTTCTTTCCATTGTCGGAGCTCTTGAAAACTCCGATCCCGGCGTAGGATGATCGGCTGCTGTTCACCTCGCCCGTGCCGACCCAAATTGTTCGCGGCTCGGCCCAGTGCACGGCAATGTCGCCGATAAAGTGCACGTCGAGGCTGTCCATAATAGGCTGGAAAGAATGGCCGTTATTCTTCGTGTGCCAGAGGCCGCCGGTAGCGTAGGCGACGTAGAATTCAGTCGGATCCTGCTCGTTGACTTCCAGGTCCACCACGCGACCGCTCATAACGGCCGGACCAATGTTGCGGAAGCGGATGGCATTAAGCATTGATTTTTCTTCTAATGCCTTGCGCTGCGCGATCTTCTTCAGCCGCTCGGAGGCGGGGGTAGGAGCCACCTGGGCTGATAATGTTAAAGTGAACAGCGTGAGCAGCGATACGGGAAAGAAATGCAGTAGTTTTGATGGCATAAAAGCTGTTTTTTCGCGTTAACAGGCGATAAACTTACTAAAGAATGCGATTCCTGCTCCTTTTTCTGCTCCTGTTCAGCCTGAACGGTTTCGGTCAGTGGAAAGACTACATCATCAGTGTGCGCGGAGATACGCTGAACCGCGTCGACATGAAAGGAAGAAAACAGGGGCCCTGGGTGATTCATGTGGACGCGCTGCGCGGCGAACCGGGGTATGATGAGCAGGGTTATTTCGTCGACGGCAAGAAGGATGGGCTCTGGGTTCGTTTCTCCCTGGAAGGCGACAAGATCGCAGAGGAAAACTACCGCTGGGGCGTGCTCGACGGAAAAGCCCGGTACTACACGCGCAACGGCGGATTGCTTCGTGAAGAAAGCTGGCGTGCAGTGGATCCGAACAAGACCATGGATACAGTAGACGTGGTAGATATCAACGATCCCACCAAGGTACTTCGTCGCGTGATTGTGAAGGTGGAAGGCCAGACCATGCGGCACGGCACCTGGACCTATTTCGATCCAATGTGGGGCTCGGTGCTGAAAACGGAAAGATATTTTCTCGACCGGGTCGAATCAGACAACCCCGCAGATGACGACCTGCAGCCTATAGATGTCACCAACAGCACGTCCAAGTCGGACACCGCCACAAAAAAAACCGTTCAGAAACCACAGGTAGTTCTTGATTACGAAAAGAAAAATTCGGGCAAGAAGAAAATAAAGACACGCGACGGCCAGACCGGTTTTTGAGCATTCAATTCATTTTTCCCATTCTTTCAAAATAGTCCGCGAAATAAAAAAGCTGGTAACGGACCGCATTTTTCCAATAGGTCCAGTCATGTTTCCCGGGTCGTTCCACGTAATCGTGCGGAATTTTCAGGGAGAGCATTTTTTCATGCCATCTCCGGTTCAGTGGAAAGAACGGGTCATCCGTGCCGCAATCCACGATGATGGCCAGTGAGTCATGCGGGTACGATTCTACCGCGGAGATCACTGAGTAGTTTTTCCAGTTGTCTGCGTGCCGCGAGATATCGCCGAGGCGCAGCGCGAGCTCGTAACGCTGCGACGTTGCGCGCAGGTCCATAAGTCCGCTCATGCTCCCGCAGGCGCCGAAACGGGAACTGTGCCGGAACGCAATTAGCAAAGCCCCGTGTCCGCCCATGCTCAATCCGGTAATCGCGCGGCCGCGTCGATAGGGAAGGGTCCGGTAATGCGCGTCGATAAAGTCCGGCACTTCGGTAGCAATGTAGGTCTCGAATCGGATGGCTGAATCCACGGGGCTGTCGAGGTACCAGCTGTTTTTCCCGCCCTCCGGGCACACAATCAGCACCCGATATTGGTCCGCGTAGTCCGTCAGCGCAGGCTCCCGTTCGAGCCAGTTTGCGTACCAGCCTCCATATCCATGCAGCAGGTAAACGACGGGATAGCATTGCTTCGACCGCTCGTAATCAGCAGGTTTGATGACAACACAGAAAAATGCCGTGTCCATCGCCCGGCTGGGTATCTGCACCGTGTCGACCGTGCCGGCGCGCAGCTCGGCAGCCAGCAGGACCGTGAGCACCAGGATTTTTGCCAAAATAATTTTCACAATTCAAAATACTAATATAAATTTGATATCATTTTGATATCATAAACACCCGCATATGGAAAAGATCCTCAAACCGGTATCGGGTTTTGTTGCCCTGATACTTTGCCTGGCCGGCATCGGTGCCGGCATTTACCTAATGACCCAAGGTGTCGAGCCCGGCCAAAGTCCGGGGCGAAATTTCTGGCTCGGCCTGGGGTTGATCGGGGTTTCGATTTTCTTCCTGAAGGGGCTCACCATCATTGCGCCCAATCAGTCAAACGTATGCACGTTTTTTGGCAAATACGTCGGCAGCGTGAAGCTGAACGGGCTGCTGTTCGTGAATCCTTTTTATGGAAAACACAAGATCTCGCTGCGCAAGAACAATTTCGAGAGCGCGCGATTGAAGGTGAACGATAAAATGGGAAATCCCATCGAGATCGCGGCGGTGATCGTGTGGCAGGTGAGCGACACGTACCGGGCGGTGTTCGAAGTGACCGACTACGCCCAATACGTCAGGACCCAGAGTGAGTCAGCGATTCGGCACCTGGCCACCACCTGTCCTTACGACCAGATGGAGGACAGCACCGCCGAGATCACCCTGCGCAATGGCGGGGAAAAAGTAATCGCCCTGCTGGAACAGGAGCTGGGAGAGCGGCTCTTCGCCGCGGGAATATCGGTAATCGAAGCCCGGATCACCCACCTGGCCTATGCGCCGGAGATCGCAGGTGATATGCTACGCCGCCAGCAGGCAACGGCGATCGTAGCCGCCCGCTTCAAGATCGTGGAAGGGGCAGTGAGCATGGTGGAGCTGGCCCTCGAGCAACTCAGCAAGAAGGAGATCGTGCACCTTGACGAGGAGAAGAAAGCGGCGATGGTAAGCAACCTGATGGTGGTGCTCTGCGGGGAAAAGGCGGCAACGCCGGTATTGAACACGGGCACGCTGTACCAGTGATAATCCGCATCCTATGAACGAAAAAAAATCGTTTGTGATCCGGATCGATGCCGAGACGTACCGGGCGCTCGAAAAATGGGCGGCTGACGAATTTCGCAGCGTGAACGGGCAGATCGAATGGATGCTTTCGCAAAAGCTTCGCGAAGCGAACCGGCTGAAAGATCAGCACAAGGATGCTGGGAAAACAAAGAAAAAGGGGAGGGGCGGGTGACGCTGAGCGTTCATTCTTTTTCGCAATTGCAGATCAGAAGTAGAAAAAAGGCCGCCTCTTTCGAGACGGCCTCGTCTGATCTATCAAGAATCAAAACGCTCTTTTTTCCCGGGCTTTCTGCATCGGGTTAATTCCCGGTGCCGGCGGGACGTTCTGCTTCTGCTTGAAAAGCTTGAACTTGCTGGGCGGCTTGATGTCGCCATATACATTGTTGTCGGTGTTGATATCCGCCGTTTCATTAAACGGATCCAGCCGCACCGACGCCACTTCTTTGTCCTTCATAAAAGTCTTGATCACTTTTTGTTCGTTCTTCCGCCAGACCTGCGCGGGAATCCGTTCGATTTCCTTCGATCCATCTTTGTAGGTCCACTCCAGGATGATCGGCATCACCATCCCTCCGCGGTTGCTAAACGTGATCTCGTAGAAATTCCTGTTCGCATATTTCTGACGGCCTGCCTCATCCAGGGGCTCGGTCTGGGCGCGCACCACAACAGGATATTTCGTCGTGTCGTATTTCTCAAGCTCACGGGCGTATCTCCAGTAAAAATCACGCAGCGTGGTGTCGCGGTCGGTCTCGAACACGATCCGCCTGTCGTCACGGTTGCGCATTTTCGAGATATCATCCCGCACCGCAGCGGGGCGCTGCAGGGAGCGGTACTCGATCGTGTCGCGCAGCAGCTGCGGAACAGCAGACAAATCCGGCTGCGCATGGCGCACGGTGTCGATCGCGAGATCCACGGGCTCAGTGCTGAAGAACCAGCCTCTCCAGAACCAGTCAAGGTCTTCACCCGTGGCATCCTCAAGTGTGCGGAAGAAATCGGCGGGTGTCGGATGCTTGAATGCCCAGCGGCGGGAATATTCACGGAAAGCATAATCGAAAAGCTCGCGTCCGACGATGGTTTCACGCAGAATGTTCAAACCGGTGGCCACTTTCGCGTAGGCGTTCGCACCGAAATTGATGATGTTTTCGGAGTTCGTCATGATGGGCTCCAGCTGATCCTTGGGAAGCTTCATATAATCTACGATGGTGGAAGCAGGCCCGCTGCCGGAGGGAAATTTATTGTCCCACAGTTCTTGTGTCAGATACTGCAGGTAAGTGTTCAGTCCTTCGTCCATCCAGGTCCATTGCCGTTCGTCGCTGTTCACGATCATCGGGAAAAAAGTATGTCCCACTTCGTGGATGATCACCAGAATCGCTGCATTCTTGGCACCTTCGGTGTAGCTACCATCCTTTTCCGCGCGTCCGGGGTTAAACGAGATCATCGGGTATTCCATGCCCTGGTTTCCTTCCACGCTGATGCAAACAGGGTAGGGGTAGGGGATCGAGAATTTCGAATACGTCTTGAGGGTGTGCGCTACCACCTTTGTGGAATACTTGCTGTAGATCGGGTAAGCTTCCTTTGCGTAATAGCTCATTGCCATCACCTTCTTCCCTTCCACGATCGTGCGCATCGCGTCCCAGACAAAGCGGCGCGAGGAAGTCCAGGCGAAATCGCGGACGTTATCGGCCTTGTAGATCCATGTTTTCTTTTTCGGATTGCTCTTCACTTTCGAGGCATTAAGGGCTTCATCGAGGGTTACGATCTGAACCGGATCATCCGAGACCTGGGCTTTTTTCCAGCGGGTCATCTGCGTAGGGCTGAGCACGGTCGCATAATTCTGGCACTCGCCGGTCGCGCCCACCACATGATCAGCAGGCACGGTCATCTGAACCCTGAAATTTCCAAAGCTGAGCGTGAATTCGCCGGTGCCGGTGAACTGATGGTTCTGCCATCCGATCTCATCGCCGTACTTGCACATGCGGGGATACCACTGCGTGATCGTATAGTTGTTGTTTCCATCCTCGGGGAAATTCTCATAACCGCCGCGGCCTCCTCCGAAGCGCACAAAATCCCCCCGATTGATAAGGCGGTAGTTCCAGTCGACGTTGAACACAAATTTCTGACCGGGCTTCAGGGGGGTTGGAAGATCCACGCGCATCATGGTTTTGTTGATCACGTACCTGAGCGGCTTGCCTGCAGCGTCCGTAAGCTTCGTGATGTTCACACCATAGCCGTTATCCCTGCGCCGCTCCTCGAAACGATCCAGCACGCGGTCTGTTGCCTGTGTGGGCATCGTGTTTTGGTTCTGGTAGTTCGCGTTGTTTACAGTACTGTGCTGGTTCTCGTCAAGCTGGAGCCAGAGATAGTTGAGCACGTCGGGAGAGTTGTTGTAATAGGTGATGGTTTCGGAGCCGGTGAGCTTGTTGTTCACCTCGTCCAGTTCGCAGCGGATATCGTAATCCGCCCGCATTTGCCAGTAGCGTGGACCCGGAGCCCCGCTCGCCGTACGGTATTCGTTTGGCGTCGGCAATATGGTCCCCAGCTGCTCGAACTTATTGGCGTGGTTGCTGCCCGGGTTGTTCTGCAGGTTTTGAGCCACGACAGAAAAGGCGCCCGACAGCACCACCAGCAACAAGGTTAGTTTTTTCATTTCTGTGATTTATTGTTTTGTTTATGGTATTCTTTCCAGCGCCATCTTGAGCGCCAGCGCAAAAGCCGATGCAGACAAAAACACCACCCATTCCCGGCGGTTCACTTTCATCCAGTTGATCAGAACAAACCCGGCCACCAGCAGGACAACCACCACCACAATCTGGCCTACTTCCAGCCCCACGTTGAATCCGAAAAGCGCCCAGCCGAGATTCTGGTCTCTCGCCAACACGGATCGCAGCGCATTGGCGAAGCCCATCCCGTGGACCAGCCCGAAAAGAAGCGCCAGGAAGTAATTGATTCGAATGCTCCGTGGCGTGAACTTTTTCAGAAACAGGTTGCTGAACGCCGTGATCACAATGGTGCACGGAATCAGGAACTCCACCCAGCGGCTCCCGAACCGGACAACGTCGAGCACGCTCAGCAAAAGGGTCAGCGAGTGCCCGATCGTGAAAGCCGTCACCAGGATAAGCACCTGCTTCCAGTCGCGTAACACATAAATCGCCGACAATGCCGCTATGAACAGCAGGTGGTCGAGCGCCGACCAGCTCATGATATGTTCCCAGCCGAGTCGAAAATAAAATCCAAAGTCCTGCATCCTGGTGTCGATCTATGCGTCCGATCCTCGTAAAATTAACTTTCCCGACCGTATCCGCGTGGGAATTAATTCAGACTTTTGTGAACCGCAAAATATCGTTTTCAATGGTAGGAAGGGTCAATAAATGGTTAAGTTTTGCCGCAGCGCTGCTGTTGCCGGCAATCGCATTGCATCCGCTTCACCTGAGCACTACCGAAGTAAACCACAACGCTTCCGAGCATTCGCTGGAGATCACATGCCGCATATTTGCTGACGATTTCGAGGCGGCCTTGTCAAAAATGTTTTCTACCAAAGCCGATTTCAGTGACGCTGCGATGAAAGTGAAAATGGATACGCTTGTAAGCCGCTACATTCGCTCGAAACTCCAGCTCGGGGCTGATGACCGGCCGGTTGTTATGAGCTACCTCGGATTTGAAAAAGAATCGGACGTGGTGTACGTTTATCTCGAAGTGCCGCGCGTCGCGCGCGTGAAAAAGCTTACAGCCAGCAACGCTATCATGCACGACATGTTCGAAGACCAGAGCAACATCATGCACGTGACGGTGAACGGCAACAGGCAGAGCACAAAGCTCGATTATCCGACCACCTCTGCGAGCTTCAACTTCTGATCATTCTTCCAGTTGGGCCTGGAGTTCCGTGCTGAGAGTGACCAGCACCTTGTCGATCCGGTGCCCGTCCATGTCCACCACTTCCAGCGTAAACCCGCGCCAGCTCAGTTTGTCTCCCGGCTGGGGTATCCTTTCCAGCCGGTGGAGGATAAATCCGGCCAAAGTGTCAAAATCATGCTCCCCTTCGTTCATCCATTCCGCTTTTTCGAAGCGGGTCAAAAAATCGTAAAATGGTATCTGCCCGTCCACGAGATAACTGCCGTCTTCCCGCTTTCGAATTTCGTAGTCCGGCACGTCGGGCTGGGGGATGTCGCCGACGATCGCTTCCAGTATGTCGGTAGCGGTCAGCAGCCCGAGCACGCTGCCGTACTCATCAACGATGAAACAGGAATGCGTGCGCGATTCCTTGAGTTTCTCGAGCGCCTGGTAGGGCGAATTGTTTTCGGGGATGAACAGGGCCGGTTGCATGATGTCTTTGAAAAATGCGTAATCCGGGCTTACGTATAGATCTTTGATGGATACCACTCCTTTGATTTCGTCAATGCTTCCGTCGCAAATCGGGTACACCGAATGAGGCTCTTTGAGAATTTTCTCCTTGATCTTTTCCTCGGTATCGTCCAGGTTGAACCAGATGATATCGCTGCGGTGCGTCATCAGCGAAGTGATGTTTCGGTCGCCGAGATGAAACACTCTTTCAATGATTTCCTGTTCGGTTTCGTGTATGGTGCCGGCCTCAGTGCCCTCGGTGACCATGGCCTTGATCTCTTCTTCGGTAACGGCATCTGCCGTAGAGCGCTTGATGTTGAAAATGGCGAAGAACAGGTTGCTGATCCGGTTCAGGAACCAAACGAAGGGATGCGTTATTCGCGCAAAAGTTTTCATCGGTCCCGCCACCATCTTTGCGATCTTTTCGGAGCGCAGCAGGCCGATGCGTTTGGGGATGAGCTCCCCGAGAATGATGGAAAGAAAAGTGACGAGAATGACGATGATCGTAGTCGCAATCGTTTCGGCGTAGGGGGCGAGCAGCGGGATCTTCGCAACGGAGGGGGCCAGTGCCTTTCCGAACCGTTCTCCCGAATACACCCCGGTAAGGATCGAAATCAGGGTGATCCCGATCTGAACGGCCGACAGGAACACTTCCGGGTTGTTGGAAAGGTCGAGTGCGAGCCTTGCTTTCTTGTCTCCTTTTTCCGCCAGGTGCTCGAGCCTCGGTTTGCGGGCAGAAACCAGTGCTATTTCCGACATCGCAAAAACACCGTTGACCATGATGAGAAACAGCAGCAGGAGAATATCCATCAAGAGCGGGACGTTGATTCCTCATCGAAGATAGCGAATCCGAAGCGCTTGTTGAAGACGGCGCCGGAGAGCAAACCTGCGAGAACGCCGACCAAAGCGCCCACGAAAACATCCAAGGGATAATGGATGCCTACATAGACCTGTGCGTACGCGATCAGCGCGGCCCAGGGAAAGAGTACCCAGCTCCATCGCGGAAAAAGTGAGCGAAAACTTGCATGGAAAAAAGTTGCCATCCCAAAATGGTTTGCCGCATGGTTGGAAATAAAGCTGTATCCTTCGCCGCAACGGTCCAGCAGCAAACGTGCCTGCGCGCTGAACTCCGGATCATTGCAGGGGCGCAACCGCTCAAACTGGAGCTTGAACAATTGCTGGCCCGCCATATCGGCAAGAGCAACCGTGCTGAGAAAGAGCAGGCACCACCAGCCGCCGCGCTTACGAAAATTGAGTAATACAAAAACGAATAGGAACAGGTACAGGGGCAGCCAGAGCTTTCCATCCCGGATCCAGGGAAAAACCTGGTCGGCAAGGCTACCGGTCCATGTACCGTTGATCTTCACGAATAGCCAGCGATCCCATTCGACCAGCGTTTCCCAGATGCTGACAGCGGAGAGCGGCATCCGGCAAATCTAAAGGATGACCCTGAGAGGGCTGATAAAATACGTGGAAAACCTTGTCCATCCGCCTGAAAATCTATTGTTTTGCAGGCCGCCCATGCTCCTGCGTTTCAAGATACCGAAGACCATCCTCTGGGTAGTCAATTTGTTCATCATCTTCCTGGTGATTTTTACGCTTTTCCGCCTCGCGACCTACATCGCTTTCCGGCCGCAAGATTTCGGCTTCGGCGACATCGTGCCCTCGTTTCTTATGGGGCTGCGGTACGACCTGCGGTGGATCTCACTGATCCTGCTGCCGATCGTGGTGGTGAGCATGGCTCCGCGCCTTTCGCCTTTTTTTTCGGCCGCAAACAAGAAATGGTGGACCTGGTACCTGGCTGTTGTAACATTTATCGTCTTCTTTTTCTTTGCCGCGGACTTTGGAAGTTTTTCCTATAACCAGACCCGGCTCGATGCGGGAGCTCTGAACTTCGCGGAAGATTTCGGGATTTCGATGCAGATGATGTGGCAGACCTATCCAATGGTTTGGCTGCTGGCCGGACTGCTGGTGGCCGTGCTCCTGTTCCGCTGGATGTACAAGCGCAGCCACTGGCACGTAATCAGCCGGACCGAAGGATTGGGGATTCCTTACCGGAGAAAATTTTTTGTGATCGCCGCCGTGGTCCTCGGGCTGCTGGTCTACGGGCGGTTTTCCTGGCCGCCGCTGAGCTGGAAAAACAGTTTCGTGTTCCATGACAATTTCAAGTGTTACCTGGCGCTGAATCCGCTTCAGAATTTCTTTACGACCCTTAAGTTCCGCAAGCCCGAATTCAATGAACCCAAGGCCAGGGAGGCTTTTCCGCTGATGGCCGAGTGGATGCAACTCCCGAACCGGGCCGAGTTCTCTTACCGCCGCCTTGTGCCGCCCCGCAGCAACGCCATCGAGAGCCGTCCGAACATCGTGCTGGTGCAGTGTGAATCGTTCAGCATGTACAAGAGCAGCATGAGCGGGAACCCGCTGAACACCACGCCGTATTTCAATTCGCTTTGTGAGAAAGGAATTTTCTTTGAGCGCTGCTTTACCCCGCATTTTTCCACGGCGCGCGCTCTGTTCGCTACGATCACCGGCATCCCGGACGCGCAGCTCTTCAAATTCTCTACTCGCAATGAACTGGCGCTGCAGCAGCACACGATCATTAACGAGTTCGAAGGCTACTCACGGCATTACTTCCTGGGCGGCAACCCGGAATTCAACAACTTCGACGGGCTGCTCCGAAACATCGGAGAATTGCAGATGCACACCGAGGGCAGTTTTCGGTCTCCGAAGGTGAACGTGTGGGGAATCAGCGACAAAGACCTTTTCCTGGAGGCAAACCAGGTGTTTCGGCGCGAACAACGGCCGTTCTTCGCCTATATCCAGACTTCCAACAACCACCGGCCCTTCATGATCCCGCCTGCCGATACTGCGGAATTCAAAATGGAAATTCTTCCCGAGGAGGACTTAAGCCGGTACGGATTTGAGTCGCTGATGGAATACAATTCTTTCCGCTACTCCGACTACTGCTTCCGGAAATTTATGGAAGCTGCGGAGAAGGAGTCGTATTTCCACAATACCATATTTGTGTTCATAGGCGATCACGGGGTCGCTGGAAATGCGCGGATGATGTATCCCGCCGTCTGGACGGAACAGCGTCTCACCGATCTGCACGTGCCCCTGCTCTTTTACGCACCTTACCTGCTGAAGCCGGAAAAACGGAGCGAGGTGGTCTCACAGGTTGATGTGTTGCCTACGATCGCGGGAATGCTGCAACAGCCTTACCTGAACACCACTCTTGGCCGTGACCTGCTCGATCCGGAAAAACGCCACCATTTCGCGTTTGTTACCAATACCGCCGGCAAGATCGGCATGGTAACCGATGATTTCTTTTTCGTGAAGAATCTGAATTTCCCGGATGAGCAGCTCATGCCTATCAGTGACCGGAGCATCGCATACAATGAAGCCCGCCGGGATTCGTTGCGCCGGCGGCTTTCCGAGTTTACCACCTCTTATTTTGAAACTGCCCGGTACCTGATCATGAACAACAAGCCACGCTGAGCTCAGGTGAGGGCGTCCGTACTGCGGCCGTCGCTGTAAAGACGCTTTTCGCTGCCGGTTGCGGAAAGCGATTCGCGCACGCAGCGAATGATCAGCCTGGGCGACTTAATGATGTCGTAAGAGGTGAGCGAATAATCTCCGAACAATTCCACCGGCCGCAACTCCTGGAAAGCCAGCATTTCGGTAAAATCCCCGGGCGTGAACTTGGCCACCTGTTCGGTAAACGACAGCGGCTCCCGCAGCGAAGAGTCAGTAATAATAATGTTCTTGAAAAAATGGGTTTCATCGTCCCAGCGCCTGATCTCGTAGCACGTGCCGTCAATCATCTTCGTTTCGCTGCGCACGAGATGACGTTCCGCGTAATGCACATTGAGATAGTCGATCACGAATTCACCGCCAGGTTTCAGTCCCCGGGCGATTGTGCGCAGCGCGTCATCGTGTTCCCTTCGCGTGCGGAAGTATCCGAAGCTGGTAAAAAAGCTGAAGGCATAATCGAAGTAATTTCCCCAGAACGGAAGGCGCATGTCGTGCAGGTAAAATGAAAGGTTCTCCTGTTCGAATTGCTTTGCGTATTCGATGCTGTCGCGAGAAATATCAATGCCCGTAACCGAGAAGCCCTGCGATGCAAGGATGCGGCTGTGACGGCCGCGACCGCAGGCTACATCCAAAATCTGGCTGCCGGGCGCCGGCCGGATGTGGTGAATAAGGCGGTTGATGAAGGCGGCGGCTTCCTGTTCATCGCGTTCGAAGTACAGCTTGTGGTAAAACGGCGAACTGAACCATTCTTTATACCAGGGCTGCTCCTTCATGCCGGTCATGGAACAAAAGTAATACCATGGAGAATTGCAGATGGGTAAAAACGTATTTTTGCAGCCCGGCATAACGAACTAAATCTGAAATCGAGTGGCGTTGATCAAGAGCATATCGGGCATCAGGGGCACGATCGGTGGAAAGCCGGGCGAAACGCTTTCACCTCCCGACATAGTCCGCTTCACCGCAGCTTTCGGGGATATCATTTCCAACGGAAAGAAGAATGCCAGGATCGTTGTAGGGCGCGACGCACGCATGAGCGGGCCAATGATCCGCGACCTGGTGTGCAGTACACTTCGCGGCCTGGGGATCGACGTAATTGATCTTGGATTGACGACTACTCCCACAGTGGAGATAGCTGTGGTGCGGCAGCATGCGGATGGTGGCCTGATCATCACCGCAAGCCACAATCCGAAAGAGTGGAATGCGCTGAAGCTGCTGAACGGGGAAGGAGAGTTTGTGTCCGCAGAGCTGGGCGCCCGCATCCTTGAAAAAGCGGAACGTCAGGAATTCAGTTTTGCCGCGGTGGATCGTATCGGCAACATCAGCGAGGAAGACTGGATGCCGGCACATGTGGAAGCTATTGTGAAGTATCCGCTTGTCAATGCGCGCGCCATTGCCCGTCGCGATCTTCGCGTGGTGGTGGACGGCATCAATTCCGCAGGCGCGCAGTACGTGCCCGCGCTGCTGCACGCACTTGGGGTGAACGACGTGGTTGTGCTCAACGCAGAAATGAACGGCAAATTCGCGCACAACCCGGAACCGTTGCCTGCGAACCTTACGGAGCTCAGCGCAGAAGTGGTGAAGCAGAATGCCGACCTGGGCATCGCGGTGGATCCCGACGTGGACAGGCTTTGCTTTGTTTGCGAAGACGGCAGCATGTTTGGTGAAGAATACACGCTGGTGGCGGTGGCGGATTTTGTGCTGGGCCGCAAGAAGGGAAACACCGTGAGCAATATGAGCAGCACCCGCGCGCTCAAGGAAATCACGGAAAAGCACGGAGGCGAGTATTTTCCCTCTCCGGTGGGCGAAGTGAACGTCGTGCAAAAAATGAAAGACACCAATGCAGTCATTGGGGGAGAGGGAAACGGAGGCATCATTGTTCCCGATTTCCATTACGGCCGTGACGCACTGATCGGCATCGGGCTCTTCCTCACCCACCTGGCGGGTCACAAGAAAGGCGCGAAGTCGCTTCGCGCTTTGTATCCCGACTATTTCATCTCCAAGAATAAAATCGAGCTCGAGAACGGCTACGACGTGAGCGCTATTTTTGAAAAGATCCGGAAAAAATACAGGAATCATCCCGTGAATACGGAGGATGGACTGCGCATCGAATTCGATAAGGACTGGGTGCACTTGCGGACCTCGAATACCGAACCCATTATCCGGATCTATGCCGAGAGCGACTTCGAGATCAAGGCTAACAACATCGCCCTGCGGCTGATGCAGGATATCCGCGAGTTCATGTAAGTCGTGCTGCAAGCGCAATGCGCGGCGCACACTATCTTTGCCCGTCAAAAACTCAGCGCGAGAACTGTCTATGGACCGGATCTACCTGGACAACGCGGCCACTACACCGCTGGCCCCGGAGGTGCTCGAAGCGATGCTGCCGTATATGACTGAAAAATTCGGCAATCCTTCGGCTATCTATTCCTATGGACGCGAATCCAGGCTGGCGATCGAAAATGCACGGAAAACCGTCGCCCGGCTGCTGAACACCCACCCGGGTGAAATTTTTTTCACCAGCGGCGGCACCGAAAGCAACAATACTGCGATCTGCTCTGCTATCCGCGATTTGGGTTGCGGCCACATCATTACTTCACCGATCGAACATCACGCCGTGCTCCACACGGTGGAGCATTATGCCTGCAGCGGGGAAGTCAGTTCCAGCTTTGTCAGGCTGCACCCGAATGGCCACGTGGACATGGACGATTTGGAGGCGCAGCTGGCGCAGCGAAGCGAGCGTTGCCTGGTTACGCTGATGCACGCAAACAACGAGATCGGCAACTTGCTTGACCTTGAAGCGGTGGGTGCGATCTGCAAAAAATACAACGCGATCTTCCATTCCGATTGCGTGCAAACGGTGGGTCATTACCGCCTCGATCTTCGCAATTCGGCGCTGCATTTCGCTTCGGCCGCCGGGCATAAGTTCCACGGACCAAAAGGGATCGGTGTACTCTACGTAAATGATAATGTAAAAATCAAACCTTTGATTCTTGGCGGTCCGCAGGAACGAAACCTCCGGGCAGGGACGGAGAATCTTTACGGCATCGTCGGGTTTGCGCGCGCCCTGGAGCTGGCGATGGAGAACTATGAGCGTGACAGCGGATACATCCAGTCGCTCAAGTCCTACATGATAGACCGCCTGAAAACGGAGATCCCGGGCGTTCGGTTCAACGGCGACCAGGAAGGACGATGCCTTTACACGGTGCTGAGCGTTGCGTTTCCAAAAACCAAAACATCCGAGATGATTCTGTTCAATCTCGACATTCACCATATCTGCGCATCGGGCGGGAGTGCCTGCAGCAGCGGCGCCGATTCGGGCAGCCACGTGATCCGGGCGACCAACAACGACCCAAACCTGGTGACAGTGAGGTTTTCATTCAGCAAATACAACACAAAAGAAGAAGTGGACCGCGTGGTTACCACCCTGCGGGAGCTGATCTGAAACCGCGCTTTCAAAGATAGTACCAGGGATTGCGGCGGGCGGCCATAATATATTTTCGGACATTTCTCCAGAAAGCGAGGATCATGTAGATGATTATCGGGGAACCGAAGGTGAGCAAGGATGTGTACATGAAATACTGCCGGATGCGGCTGGTAGCGATGCCCATGCGTTCGCCGATGGCAGTGCAAACGCCGAAAAGATTCCACTCTACAAAACTTCTCAGCCTGTTCACAACACTAAATTAAAAAAACGGTTGCATTCGGCAACGTTCTCGGCTATCAGCCGCAGCTTTTGTAATTTTGCAGCACTTTTGCGGTCCCAGCGCTGATTCCGGGTGCCGTATTCATTCAAATTCACGCTGATGTTGTTCGACCTTGATCTGATCAGAAAAGTCTACGCTACGCTGCCGGGCCGGGTCGACGCCGCCCGTAAACTGCTGGGACGGCCGCTGGCGCTTTCAGAAAAAATTCTCTACACGCATTTGTACGGTCCGCTGCCCGGGATACCCTATACGCGGGCAAAAGACTATGTGGATTTCGCGCCGGATCGCGTAGCCATGCAGGACGCCACCGCACAAATGGCACTTCTCCAGTTCATGACCTGCGGCCGCGAAAAAGTGGCAGTCCCTTCCACTGTACACTGCGACCATCTGATTCAGGCGCGCATCGGGGCAAAAAAAGATCTGGAGCTTGCGCTGGAAACGAACCGGGAAGTTTACGAATTTCTGGCCAGCATTTCCAACAAATACGGGATAGGATTCTGGAAGCCCGGCGCAGGCATTATCCACCAGGTGGTGCTCGAGAATTACGCGTTTCCCGGGGGCATGATGATCGGCACCGATTCGCACACGCCCAATGCGGGCGGATTGGGTATGATCGCGGTGGGTGTGGGCGGCGCCGATGCAGTCGATGTCATGGCAGGGTTGCCGTGGGAACTAAAAATGCCCAAGCTGATCGGCGTGCACCTCACGGGCCATATGAGCGGCTGGACGGCTGCAAAAGATGTTATCCTCTGGGTGGCCGGCCAACTCACCGTCAAAGGTGGAACGGGGGCAATCGTCGAGTATTTCGGTCCGGGCGCCGACAGCCTGAGCGCTACGGGGAAAGCGACGATCTGCAACATGGGGGCAGAGATCGGGGCCACCTGTTCCATTTTCGCTTACGATCAGAAGATGAGCGATTACCTGAAAGGCACCGGTCGCGCTGCGGTAGCGGAGATGGCTGATGAAATTCGCGAATACCTCCGCCCGGATGAGGACGTGTACCGGGAGCCGAAAAAATATTATGACCAGCTCCTCGAGCTGGACCTCAGCACGCTGGAACCTTATGTAAACGGACCTTTCACTCCCGATCTGGCAACACCTATTTCGAAGCTGGCAGAAGCCGCCCGCGAGAATGGCTGGCCGGAGAAACTGGAGGTGGCGTTGCTGGGGAGCTGCACAAATTCCTCGTACGAAGACATTAGCCGCAGCGCTTCGATTGTGAAGGACGCGCTGAATAAAGGACTGAAGGCGCGCTCCGAGTTCACCATCACGCCCGGCTCCGAAATGGTTCGCTACACAGTGGAACGGGACGGATTCATTAGCGATTACGAGCAGGTGGGTGGAGTGGTCCTGGCCAATGCGTGCGGACCCTGCATCGGGCAATGGGCGCGCCATATTGATGACCCCAACAGGAAGAACACAATCATCACTTCATTCAACAGGAATTTTGCGAAGCGCAATGACGGACTCGCCTCTACTCACGCGTTTGTGGCAAGTCCCGAGATCGTGACCGCACTTGCAATGGCCGGAACGATCACCTTCAACCCGCTTACCGACAAGCTCACCAATGATAAAGGCGAAGAGGTGATGCTCGACGAACCCCGCGGATACGAAATGCCACCAAAGGGATTTGCGGTGGAAGACCCTGGCTACCTGGCTCCGGCGGCTGACGGCAGCTCGGTGCAGGTGATCGTGGATCCAAATTCGAAGCGGCTGCAGCTGCTCGAGCCCTTTCCCCCATGGGAAGGAAGTGATCTCAAAGGCCTCAGGCTGCTCATTAAAGCGATGGGAAAATGCACAACCGATCACATTTCCATGGCAGGGCCCTGGCTGAAATTCCGGGGTCACCTGGACAACATCAGCAACAATATGCTGATCGGCGCGATCAATTTCTTCAACGAAAAAACGGACCTGGTAAAAAACCAGCTTACGGGTAATTATGGGCCGGTACCGGCAACGGCACGTGCCTACAAGGCTGCGGCCATCGGTTCTGTGGTGGTCGGGGACGAAAACTACGGCGAGGGGAGCAGCCGCGAGCATGCGGCCATGGAACCACGTCACCTGGGCGTCCGCGCGATCATTGTGAGAAGCTTTGCGCGCATTCACGAGACGAATCTCAAGAAACAGGGAATGCTTGCACTTACGTTTGCGGACAAGGCCGATTACGACAAAGTACTCGAGGATGATGTTATCGACATCCTCGGTCTCACCGAGTTTGCTCCCAACATACCGCTGACCGTGGTACTGCATCATCTAGACGGGACGAAACATGAAATTCCGGTGAACCATACCTACAACGAACAGCAGATCGAGTGGTTTCGTGCCGGCAGCGCCCTGAACCTGATCCGGCAGCAGATCGGAGCGGATGCAAGAGTCGTGAGTCGGTAGTCTGGAGTCGGCGGACGGGAAAAAATGAGTAATGAGTAATGAGGTTTGAGATTCCAATAAAATTCAACAACTACGTTGACCGTTTTTGAGTTGAGTTAAACTAATAAAAATGGTCAATTATAGCAATGCTTTCTCGGTTAACGGTTGAGTGGGCGGGGCGGGCCATCGAGCCAGCGACGTCGGAAATATTGGATGTAAGTTTTCAAATACCAACGGCCGGCCACCGAGAGTTCCGTTTAACATTTAATATTTGATATTTAATATTTCCTCACCCGGAGTATTTTTCCAATATCTTTCTTGCTTCCGCCACATAATGTCCACCAAACAACACCGCGTGCACCAGCACCGGGTACAGCTGCGAAAGGGCCAACCTGTCTTCCCATTTTTTTTCGAGTGGAAAGACTTCTTCATATGCGGAATAGAAGCGTGGATCGAATCCACCGAACAAACGGGTCATGGCCATGTCCATTTCCCTGTGGCCCCGGTAAACAGCAGGATCTATTAGGGCGACATTACCGCTTTCCGTAAACAAAAAATTTCCACTCCACAAATCTCCGTGAAGCAGCGATGATGGCTCTGAAGGATAAAGCGAGTTCAGCCGGCGCGCCAAACTTTCCGCTGCTCGTCGCTCGCGGGCTCCGAATGCTTTCTCCTGCAGCAATAACCCGACCAGCGGAAGAATGCGGCATTCTGAATAAAATGTCGCCCAGTCGTGCATCTTCGTATTGCGTTGCCGAAGGCTTCCTATGTAATTGTCGTCTTCCCAACCGAACCATCCTTCTTGCTGCAGATGTATCTGTGCGAGCTTTTGACCGAATTGCTCCCATCCCCCGCTTGTGGGGAGACCGGGCTGGAGCCATTCTAAAAGCAGGAACTGCGTATCTGCGACAACTCCGCACGCGAGAACTTCCGGTACGCGGATGGTCCCGGCACTGCGGAGCGCATCGAGTCCTGCTTTCTCTTTTGAAAACATTTCAGGATAACGGTCAGCTTCATTTAGCTTTAAAAAGAACCGTTCTCGTCTCAGTTCTACCCGGTAACATTCGTTGATGTCGCCGCCATACACCTTCCGGTATTCTGCTGCCGAAAGACCGCATTCATTGAGAATGGCCGCAAGCTTCATACTCAAAGCTATCACCTCCCGCGGCATGATTTTCGTTTCATTTATTCAAAAAAACAGGCATGAGAAACAGGAACCGTGCATCCGAAAAAGACAGAAGGGGCGATACCGGTCGCACCTCCAGCCAGGGAAGGAAGACAGCGTCCGGAGGCGACCTGTCTAAAAACAAACGGGGCAATCCCGAAATGGATGAGAATGCAAAAAGCGTGAAGGCGGAGATGAAATTGAGGTCTGCCAGGCCGAGGAAGAGTTAGTCGGGCGTCGGGAGACTGAGTCCTGCGGCCTGCGGAGGCGCGGCTGGATAGGGCACTCTGGAAACTCCCTAACCCTTAACTTCTTAACGACTTCATCGCTTCATGTAATTGCTGCGTTCCGGGGGCCCTCACCGCAGGTAAAAAAAGGCAAAGCATACTTTTCATTCGCACAACCGGATGCTTTCGGTGGATTCGGTGCTGAACTGAATGCGGTTTACCCGACCGCCGCGGTAATACAGGATCAGAATTCCGTACTGTGTCTGGAAAGCATCCCAGTTTACATCGCGGATGCGGGGATGCCCGAGCCACTTGAACAGCGAATTCCGGCTCGCTCCCATTAGCGGGAGGCTGAGCTTGCCTTTGAACCGGGGGCCGATCTCTACGTAATTTCTGCCGGTGTAAAAATAAATATCCCGGTCGCGATAGGCGATCAGTCCACCGCACCTGCTGGTGGCCGATTCGGGTTCTTCAGCCGTGAAGCAGGGCAAACTCTTTTTAATTTGTCCTGCCGTAAAATCCGGCTCCAAACCATTCACCGTTCCATCAAGAAGATCTACATAAACCCCGGGACAAACCGGGGTCGTTTTCAATTGCGCTCCTGCCGGCAACACTACCAGCGCCCCAAGCAGGCAAATAATTAAGGGCTTCATGAACCTGCCCGGCGCAAATTCCTTGCTAGATCCGCTGTAATCGGAGAGTTTCTTTCCGCGTTCAGCTCACCGGGTAGTTGCTGGCAAGCCGATCCGCTGCTTTTCGCGTTGCCATCCTCTGATCCTGAACGGATGCCCGCACCGAGTCCAGTAACAGCAATACTCCGGCTATAACGCACGCTCCGGCAAACACACCCAGCCCGGCATTGAGGCCATGCTGGGGACCTCCGTAAACAGTCTGGCGGCCTCCTTCCGTGAGTGTGATCATTTCACCGGGAGAGCGGTAAATCGCGTAGCCAATTGCGGCAATTGCCAGCACGAAGAGAATCACCGCAAAAACAGTCTTATTCATAAATTTCTTTTTAGCTATTCTGGGCATCAAATTTAATTCCACGGTTCAGCTTTTCCACCCAGAACACCGGCGACACGCGACTAAACTGCTAAGGCAGAGCGACAAACAAACAACAACAAAATCTTAGTTGGGCTTTTCTAAGGGTCGCGCGGCGTCTCTACACCTGCTGCATACCAGCCCTTATTACTGTTTTTATCGGACCCTCACACGGATAAACAAAGAATTGGCCGCGGGACCGAACAACGACATACAGCTGAGTCCAAACCGGTACGTACCGCGTGGTAATTCGGGCACCCGGAAACTGAGGCGCGACGCATGGATTCCTTCCGGCTCCAAAATCGCGATGCTGTCGCGCTGTTGCGCTTCGGCGCTGAACACGTAACCTTGCGCGTCCCGGAAGACGGGCCGCACGCGAATACCATAAAGACTGTCTTTGAAATTTACCGAAAGCGGTCCCCTGTTACGAATGCTGAAATCAAGGCTGACTGAATCCCCGGTTTGCAGGGCAGGCTGGTGAAATTCATACCGGATCTCGAGATCGTTTGGGGTTTGAAGGTGGTCTGCAATGAATTCCCGAATCTCATCTGGTCCTGGCCGATAAATATTGGAGGTAGCGGATTGAAGCACGATGTACACCGAATCCCGCGCCCAGTCGCGGTCCAGCCGCCAGATGTCGTACTGCGATTTTCGGATCGCGAGCGAACTGATGCTGGTTGCCGGTTTTCCGGTGAAAAAATGATACAGCGCTGCCTGCTGATACGCACGGGTGAAAACCACGGGTTTGGTTTGAGCCCGCTTGGAGAGCTGCAGGTATTGCATAGCTTTTCCGTTTAATCCAAGCGAGCGCGGTAGCAGGTCTGTCACCAGCGCAACCCGCGCCGCCAAGAGAATCAAGAGGGTTGGGGCGACAAAAGTTCTTACCGCTTTTGCAATTTCCCGGCGCTGCATGGCGCGGTTATGAAGTAACAATATGGCGGGGATCGATGCGGCCACTGTCCACTGGGCCTGCACATGGCCTTTAAAGGCCAGCGCCCAGAAGAACAGCAAGACGCCCAACGCCACGAAATAAAGGCCGCGCTCAAAAAGGTGCGCGGGCTTCTTCCGCAGGAGTGCTATAATGAGCAGGATTGCCGTCGCTGGGTTAAAAGCAACAAGTTGATTGGGAATGTATTCAAGAAAATGTTTCCAATTGAAATGAAAGGCGGCGAATTGGTACTGGAAACTCGGAAAATCGTTTTTGACGAGCCAGCCAAAATGGGGCGCGCAGAGCAGCATACCCGCAATGCCGGCGACCCAAAATCGCCCATTCAGCAGCAACCGAAGGTTTGAAAAAATCACGAATCCGATGACCAGGACTCCATGGTATTTGCTGTAAACAAGTCCGGCCATCGAGACTGCGAGCAGCGTAACTGCGAGGAACGATTCGCGGTTCAGAAACTTTTTGTAGGCGAAAAGAAAAAGAGCCGTGAAAAAGAGCAGTGGTACGTCGGGAGTGGTAATGAATCCATAGGCGGTAAACATGACCATTGAGCCCGCAATCACGAAAAACAGAACTACGGACCGGTTTTCGTACTTCCGCTGATCCAACGTATGCCATACCAGCCAGAGGGTGGCCGGCTGAAGCAGCACGGTCATCAGCCGCACGCCGGCTTCCTGTTCAAGGAAAGCCGAGCCAAGCCAGATCAGGAATGCAACGAATGGAGGATGATCGAAAAAGCCCCAGTCGAGCCGCTGCGCCCAGGTAAAATAAACCGCTTCGTCCGTATGGACCTCTGTAAAAATCGCCTGCAGCAAATTCAGAAAGGTCCAGGCAGCCAGCAGCAGCGGGAAGAGGCTTTTTTGGGGTTGGGTTTCGGTCATTTGCGCTGCAAAGCTAAGGCTGCCGACTTCACAGATGTTCTGCGACAAACTGCCGGCTGAACGACTTGATCTCTTCCCTTACTTTCCTGAAAACGCTCATGACCTGTACTTCGGTGCCCTGCGCTTTCGCCGGATCCGGAAAATCACGATGCAGGTAATTCGCGGCTCCGGGAATCCAGGGACATTGTTCGCGGGCGTGGTCGCAAACCGTAATGACGAAGTCGAACCGCTGTCCCTGGAACTCGTCAATTGTTTTGGAACGTTTCGCGCTGATGTCGACGCCGTCCTCGTTCATGCTTTTCACGGCTCGCGGATTGAGCCCATGTGCTTCGATCCCCGCGCTGTACACCGTTGCCCGGTCACCGGCGAATTGCTGCAGGTAAGCTTCGGCCATCTGGCTCCGGCAGCTGTTGCCGGTACAGAGTACCAGTATTTTTTTTGGACTCATGGCAGGTTGTGTACCTTATCACCTTTCACAGGTGAGTAGTCGCTTTTTTGTATACCGTTGACGACAATTTTGTCGAAATAGCATTTCACGCCCGTGGAGGTATGCAGGTTGTCGCCGTTCTGAATGTGGAAATGGAGGTGTGGTTCAGACGAATTTCCGGAATTCCCGCAAATGCCGATCAGAGTGCCCTGTTTTACGTTTTCTCCCTCTTTCACACGAATGGAACTTTGTTTCAGGTGGGCCAGTAAAATGTATTCCCGCGCCGCAGTTCGCAAAAGCACATAATTCCCGGGAACTCTTTTTGGATTCATCACTCCGGGCCGGTTGTCCGGCACGCTGTCGGACACCGCCGCGACCATGGCATCACAGGGAGCGAGTATATTCTGGCCAAAGGCATAGTAGTCCTCATTGACCTCCCCATTGTTGCGGTAGGTCCTGCCCCCGGCGTCGGTGATCACCAGATCGAAGGCATGTTTCTGCGCCGGTACATCCACGTGGTGGTTTTGGCCGCGGGTTTCACCGCCCCAGAAGACGGTCCACTCTCCATGGAAGGGCAGCTGCATGGGGGTGCTGTTTCTGCTCATTGCAGGCAGCGACTCATCAATAAAGGGTGTCAAAAGCAATCCGTCAATGCGACCGCCGCCGTCCACTGAGATGCGCATGGAGAACACGCCTTCTTCAAAGCCGGTGCGGTACACAACAAGATTTTTCTCCGCGCTGATGAGAGCACGGGTAGTGATCCTCCCCGCCTGTTCCATCAGAGTCGGAAAGAAACGCTGCCTTTCGAGCAGGCGCTGCATGTCTGGAGTAAAGAGGCCGGCGAGACTGTCGAAACTTCGTGCGTTGTATAATCGCTCCAGTTCCTGCGCGGAACTTTCAATACTTTTCGTTTGGGATGGCTGCATGCACCCGAAAAACATCGACAAAGATAATATCGCCGTAAGGAATTTTGGGGGCGTCTTCACAGGTTCAATTTAAGACCGATCCCCGAGATCTGCTGAAGCTGGAGCGCGGATTTTGTGTCGTGATCATAAAGCAGGTCCACGAGGACGGTCGCCGCCAGCCACTTGTTGAAGGAAATGCTTGCGATATTGTTCATGAGGAAATCCACCTCGCTCACTGGTTTCCGGTAATTGCCGAAGAGGTCGAGCCTGCTTTGGAAACTCAGTTGCTTTGTGAAACGGAATTGGGCATGGAGCGACAGGTAGGGCCCCAACTCCGTAAAAACTTTTTTCAATGAGTCCACCCCAAATCTCTTCTGAGCATAAAAATCCTCATCCAGCTTGGTTACCCAGCGCACGGTGGCGGGAGAGAGGAATGCGGTGAAGTATAGTTTCGGAGTCACTTCGCGGTATTCTACTCCGGCGGAAATCAAAGCTTTTCCGGGAGTAAGAAAGTTCGAAATCTTTTCGTGGAAAGTGGAAACATAATCCTTTCCGGGAAATAACTGGGTATTGATATTCACGAGCAGCCCGTAGCTGTAATGATCCGAATCATCAATAGTGTGTTCGAGATCCGCTGTAAAATCGAACCGGTCGCTGGTTTTTCGAAACTCGCCATAGCTTGTTGCGTAAACCAGCCCGATCTCTACGTCGGCATAGGCGTCAAAAAAATATTTTCCCTTGCGGTGGTGAATGGATCTGTTGAAAATACTGTTCACGCCGAACATGAATTTTTCTCCGCCGACGCCCCAGTTACTTTGCGTGGACTGGCTCAGGTTCACAATGAACATCCCGGTATGTTTCCAGTCCAGGCTGTCCGTGGGAGTAGCTTTTTTGCGGCTACTCATTCGCTTCAGGTCGAGCAGCTCTTCCTGCGCACAACCGGCATGAGCGATGCAGAGACATGCGAGAACAAAAAGCAGCTTCATCGGTGGCTTTGAACCAAGTTAACAAATTCAGGTCACATCCTTCAGTTCCCGATTGCTATAAACGATCTTGTTTCCGGCGGGTTTTTTTATCAATTCGAGAAGGGCTTTTGCCAGCTGAACGGAAGTAATCACCCGGGAAGGAGTCAGCAGCTTCCATATCGGGTACGTCGAGTAAAAAAGCCGGTAGGCTAACGGTGCCCGTGGGTTCTTCGACACCGGCATGATGCCTGCAGGCCGCGCGATCATCAGCTTCTGGAACGGCATTTCCATGAGTGCTTTTTCCGTTTTCCCTTTCACCTGTCCAAACAGCGTGCGGGCCCTTCCTTCCGGATCCGCTCCCTCTCCGCTCACCAATACAAAGATGATCCCGGGATTCGAGGCAAGCATTGCGTTTGCAGCCGCAACCGTATAATCATAAGTGATGACGTGATATTCCTTTCGGCTCACCTGGAGCTGGGATACTCCGAGACACCAGATGCAGGCATGACAGGACGCAAAAAGACTGCTCAATTCATCGTAGTCCATGAAGTTGTTGTGAATGACCACCCGCAGCCGCAGGTGTTCCAGAGGTAAAATGTTTCTCACTACTGCAATCACCTCGGAAATTTCCGGGTCTTCCAGGGCCTGCCGCACGAGTTCAGAACCCACCATGCCGGTGGCCCCGGTAACGATGATCTTCATTCGAATTCGCTGTTTGACTGGACGCTGCAAAGATGGTCGAATCCGATCTGCTGCAGAATTAGAGCTCAAATGATCAGGGTCGAAGGAACCAGGGCCTTGCCGTTTCGTCCGTAGTGAAGAATTGCAAAAGCAGCTGCGCTACCTTTTGCCGACCATTTAATGAAGGATGTGTTCCGTCGGATTGAAAATCGCCGGGAAGCCAGACCAATCCGTCGCTTCGGGCGGAATCCCCTTTCGCCCAGAGCGAAGGTCCCCACGAAAGCCAGGCAGTCGCCGGACCTGTCCCCGAATAGGTCAGGGCGGGGTCCCCGGCGATCTGATCTGCAATCAGGCGCTTCACTGCCCAGCCGGTGTACCAGGAATAAGGTTCCGGGTTGAGGCCTGTTGTCGCATAGCCTGCATAGATCCGATCGCTCAGGTAAACCAGTTTCAGGTTGGGAAATCTGTTCTTCAAGATCTGCATGACCGAACGGAACTTGATCTTCAATGCATCCGGGTAAGTTGCGAACGCAGTATCTCGCGGGCCTGCTTCCGCCTCCTTGAACCAGATGATCTGCACCTGCTGCGGACTGAGCCCCGCATTTGTCAGCCGGGTAGTGACCGTATTCCAGTATGGTGCGGAAGGATTGTTGATCGCGTTGATGTCCTGTCCGCCGGCCGCGCCGTCGACGAGTACGAGGCGTGGGTGGCGGTTCGAAAGGTTTTGGGCCAGTGGAAGAAATGCCTGCGTTTCCATCGTCGTGTTCGACATGCCGATAGAAAGCCACACGATCGCTCCGTTATTGTCGTCTGCCGCACCTGCGGCATTTAAAGGCCGGATGGATTGAGCAATAGCAACCCCGGCGCTGTTATGGGCGGCTGGACGTTGGTTACTTCCTTCGTAGAGTCCGCCCCGGCGTCCCCGGTATATCCCGTTGGGGAAGTCCATCAGCGGACGCGATGCAGTGACTACTTGCAAAGGCGTACCGCCAGGGGCTGGCGGGGGATCCGCCTTGCGGCAGCCGGATATTGCCGCCACCAGAACGGTTGCGAGGAGGTAAATGATCTGAATCCGGCAAACGCGCATGACGATAGGTTTCATTGAATAGACGGCCAGCGGGGCGGGTTGTTTAATGGTGCGCCCGTCCGCCCGTGAGTTTTTTTCGCAGATTCTCATCGATCGCCGCGAGAAACTCCTCCGTGTACAGGAAATGTTCCCCATGGCGCACCTTGTTGCCGTGAATGCAAATGGCCAGGTCCTTGGTCATTTTACCCTGTTCTACCGTTTCAATGCATACCCGTTCCAACACTTCGCAGAAGTTGATCAACTCCTGGTTTCCGTCGAGTTTACCGCGAAAAGCAAGCCCGCGCGTCCAGGCGAAGATCGACGCGATTGGGTTTGTGGAAGTGGGTTTGCCTGCCTGGTGATCGCGGTAGTGGCGAGTGACCGTGCCGTGAGCCGCCTCGGCTTCCATTGTTTTGCCGTCGGGCGTGATCAACACCGAGGTCATCAGCCCCAGCGAACCAAAGCCCTGGGCGACGCTATCACTCTGCACATCGCCGTCGTAATTCTTGCAGGCCCAGACAAAGTTTCCGTTCCATTTCAGTGCGCTGGCCACCATGTCGTCGATCAGGCGATGCTCATACGTAATTCCTGCAGCGTCGAAATCCTGTTTGAATTCGCTGCGGAAGATCTCTTCAAAAATGTCCTTGAAGCGACCGTCGTATTTTTTGAGGATTGTATTCTTTGTAGAAAGGTAGAGAGGCCATTTTTTGTTCAGCGCCATATTAAAGCAGCTTCTCGCGAAACCGCGGATGCTGTCGTCAGTATTGTACATTGCCAGTGCCACACCGTCGCCCCCGAAGTTGTAAACCTCGAGCGTCTGTGGTTCGCTACCGTCTTCGGGACTAAAGGTCATGGTCAGCTTTCCCTTGCCGCGGATCACCGTGTCGGTAGCGCGATATTGGTCTCCGAAAGCATGACGGCCCACGATGATAGGCCCGGTCCAGTTCGAGACGAGGCGCGGAATGTTGCTGATGACAATGGGTTCGCGAAATACGGTGCCGTCGAGAATGTTCCGGATCGTCCCGTTGGGGCTTTTCCACATCTGTTTCAGCCTGAATTCTTCTACCCGCGCTTCGTCGGGAGTGATGGTGGCGCATTTGATGCCGACGCCGAATTGCTTTATAGCGAGCGCAGCATCCACCGTCACCTGGTCCTGCGTGGCGTCTCGGTGTTCGATTCCCAGGTCATAATAGCGCAGGTCCACATCCAGGTAGGGAACAATAAGCTTGTCCTTGATGAATTTCCAGATGATTCGCGTCATTTCATCGCCATCCAGCTCGACTACGGGATTATGTACTTTGATCTTTCCAGCCATGTTCCGAAAATAAATTTTACTGTTTGATTGCTTTTCAGCGAAAGGCGGCAAAGCTACAGATTTGAGACTGATCAGTAGTGACGCCGCGGGTCGTCATTTTTTTGTCAATTGATCGTAATCAATCAGCTTTGTTGTATCTTCCACGGGGGCGTGACGCAGCATGGAAATTCTCCAGCCATTCAAGGAATATCTCCGGAAGTTTCTGGACATCAGTGATGATGAATTCACGCATTATCTCCTGCCGGTCATCAAGGTGCGTCGCTTCGGGAAAAAGGAGGTGATCCTAAAAGAGGGGGAGGTCGAGCATTACTTCAATTTCATTCTCAAGGGGCTTGCCCGCAAGTATTATAAAAAAGGCAACCAGGAGATCAACACTCAGATCTCGTACGAAGGACATCTTATTCTAAGCCAGGAATCCTTTCACAGCCGTCAGCCATCTGAATATTACATCGAGGCGATCGAGCCGACGATGTTCGTTTCCATTTCCCACGACGACCTGGAGCGGGTGTATGCGCGCTCACACCGCATAGAGCGGCTTGCACGACTGCTGATCACCTATGCGATGGTGATCAAGGACCGATGGCAGATGCAGCTTGTTAAGATGACGCCGAGGGAACGGTTCCTCAACTTCGTTGCAAGAAATCCTAAGCTGATCCAGCGTGTACCGCAGAAATACCTCGCTTCTTATTTGAACATAAAACCTGAGACGTTCAGCCGGTTCAAGCATTTGCTAAGGCCACACGGAAAACTGCGAACGAGCTCGGTTTAGCTCAATGCGACATCCAGGATCATCATTACGAGGAAACCGCCGATGAAGGCCAGCACCGACCGGTCGGTATACTTGTCGCGCTGCGTTTCAGGGATCACTTCCTCAACAACCACGAAGATCATTGCTCCCGCCGCAAAGGCCAGGGCAAAGGGAAGTATCGGCTGCATGTAGATCACCGCCAGCGCTCCCACCAGTCCTGCGACAGGTTCCACCACCGCGGAGAGCTGCCCGTACCAAAAGCTGCGGGCCCGGCTTACCCCGTGCCGGCGCAACGGCATCGCTACGGCTATTCCTTCGGGAAAATTCTGGATCCCGATTCCCAGCGCCAGGGCGATGGCGCCGGCGATGCTCGCATCTTCCATACCCATGGCCGCCGCTCCAAAAAGGACGCCCACCGCGAGCCCTTCAGGAATGTTGTGCAAAGTGATCGCGAGGATCAGAAGTGTGGTTTTGTGGAGCTTGGTCTTGATCCCTTCACTCTGTGATACCCCGAAATTCAGGTGCAGGTGCGGAGTGAATTTGTCGAGAACGAAGATGAACATCGCACCCAGGAAAAATCCTACCGAGGCAGGCATCCACCGCATAGCCGGGTACATTTTTTCGGACATTTCGATGGCAGGATTGAGGAGCGACCAAAAGCTGGCCGCAACCATCACTCCGCCGGTAAATCCCAGCATCGGGTCCAGCACGCCGCGGTTCATTGTCCGGAAAAAAAACACGAAGGAAGCGCCTGCGGCGGTTACCAGCCAGGTGAAACAGGTGGCCAGCAGCGCCGACCAGACCGGTCCAATCTCCATGAAAAATTTCTCGATCGCTTGCATCACTCAGGTTTGAACAAATATTTTTTCGGCCACCTGCCCGCTGATGGTGAACGCAGGAAAATTTCGTGGCTTGATCTCGATCGAATTGTCAAATGCGAACCGGCGCCTCACTTCCAGCCGGGCGCCGATGAAGATTTTGCGCTCTTTTAAGAATCCCAGCACCGGCGTTGACTGGCTGTTTACATGCGAGACGCGCGCCGGCTTGTGTTCGGGGAGATCCCGGAGGCAGATTTCCCGGCTGCTGGTCATCCGGCCGCTGCGGTCGGGAATAGGGTCTCCATGCGGATCCACTTTCGGAAATCCCAGGTATTCGTCGAGCTTGTCAATCAGCTTGCCGCTGCTCACGTGCTCCAGCTGCTCAGCCACCTCGTGCACCTCGTCCCAGGTAAAATTGAGCTTTTCCGCCAGGAAAAGTTCCCAGAGACGGTGTCGACGAATGATCGCGAGCGCAAGCTTTTTTCCCCCTGCGCTGAGCCGTGAGCCCCGGTAAGGCTGGTAATGCAACAACTTTTTGGCACGGAGTTTTTTCATCATGTCCGTTGCAGAAGCCGGCGTCGTACGGAGGGCCTTTGCCAGTTCTGAGGTGGATACGGTACCCCCGTGGCGTTCCAGGTGAAAAATGGCCTTGACATAATTTTCTTCGCTCGCCGAAAACTTCAACATGCCTAAAAAAAATGTTAGACAAATCTAAAAAAAATAATCTTCCGAAGCAAAATACGGAATCGTTACTTTCGAAGTGGAAAGAAATGAGCGAAATACGTCACATTTTCATTCTCGCGGCCGCCCTGATTTTGCTGGGTTGCGGCGGCAGGAAACAAACGAATTCCGCCGGCGGCGACCCAACAAGTTCGGTGGACTTTATCGGGCTGTTCCCCCCGGGCAATCTTCCCCTTGTGTTCGGCGACACCGTTTTCTTGAAAACGCCGGCCGGCAAACCTGTTACGCACGAAGTATTTACCCGGTTCGTTCCCGATTCTGTTCTCAAAAAAGTATTTGGTCGCGGCAAACCGGTCATTCATCCTTTGGGACGCGTGGAGGTGCGCGGTCGCGAAACTTATCTCTTTGCACGACTTACTGCAGGAGAAAAAAAAAGCATTTATGTCCTTTGTTTCGATCCGGAAGAGCGGTATGTCGCCGCCTTGCCGCTGCTCTGGCCCGCGCGCAATTCAGGAAATACGCAAACGCTGCAGATGGATCGCAAATACCTGATCACCCGGACCGTCACGCGGAGAAATTCCGACGGCAGCTCCAGCGATGGCCGGGACGTCTATATGCTGAATGCCGACGCCCGGAATTTCATGCTCATAATGACGGATGCGCTGGAGGACAGGCCCACGGAGCTGGTGAATCCAATCGATACGCTTGCCAGAAAAAACCGATTGGCCGGCGACTATACGGCCGGAAAGATGAATCTTGTTTCCATCCGCGACGGGAGCCGGCCCGATCGCTTGCGTTTCTTCATTCACATTGACAAACACAACGGCGACTGCCTCGGTGAGCTTCGCGGCGAGGCCCACATCCGTTCGGCCAACTTCGCAGAATACCGCCAGGACGGCGATCCCTGCATCATGGAATTTCGATTCAGCTCCCAATCTGTAAGTCTGAAGGAAACAGGCTGCGGCACGCACCGAAGCCTGCGTTGCCTCTTCGATGGAAGATTCACGCGTAAAAAAGATGCAAGGCCTACCGGACGCAGACGTTGATGTGAATTATTCCGCCGTCCTTTTCTTTCAATAACCGCTATATTGCGCCTTCGTGTAAAAAGGACACAATATGAATTTTGCGCCCTTCGTCTTTCCCTACCCTGTGGATCCGGTGTATTCAAGGCGGGTCGCCTATTTCTCCATGGAGTTCGCCATTCATCAGCCGCTGAAGATCTATAGCGGAGGACTCGGCTTCCTTTCCGGTTCCCACCTGCGCAGCGCCTACGAGCTCCGCCAGCAGCTTGTGGGAATCGGTATCCTGTGGAAATACGGTTACTACGACCAGGAACGCAACCAGGATCAGACCCTGGAGGTAGCATGGCATGAAAAGCAGTACAGCTTCCTGGAGGATACCGGGATTAAGTTTCAGATTACCGTGCACGAACACCCGGTATGGGTAAAAGTATTTTACCTGAATCCAGAGACTTTTCGCACCGCGCCCCTGTTTCTGCTTTCAACGGACGTGCCCGAGAACGACTACGTTTCACAAACCATCACGCACCGTCTCTACGATGCCAACGTGGCGACGAAGCTGGCCCAGTTCATTCTCCTGGGCGTAGGGGGAGCGACGCTACTCGAACTGCTTGGTTTCGATGCGGAAGTCTATCACCTCAACGAAGCGCATGCCGTCTCGTCGGCGTTTTACCTGTACAGGAAGTTTGACCGCAGTCTTGAAGAAGTTCGCAGCAGACTGGTGTTCACCACGCACACTCCCGAGGAAGCAGGAAATGAAAAGCATGACATTTATCTCTGCCATAAGATGAGTTATTTCTGCGGGCTTACCGTCGATGAGGTGAAACAGCTCACAGGCATGGAAGGTGACCGGTTCAATCATTCGCTTGCAGCACTCCGTTTCGCCCGGCTTGCCAACGGGGTTTCGCAACTCCATGGTCGCGTCTCGCGCGCACTCTGGGAGCCACACGAAAATACCTGCCCGATCCTCGCCATCACCAATGCCCAGAACTGGCGTTACTGGGCGGACAAGCAATTGTACAAATACATGGAAGCCGGGGATGACTACAGCTTCGACGACCGGAAGCGCTATCTGAAAAAAAGAGCGTTTGAAATCGTTGCGGACCAGACGGGGAAATTGTTCGACCCGGATGTATTCACCATAGTCTGGGCGCGACGCTTTGCGGGCTACAAGCGGGCCGGTCTCATCACGAGTGACGAAGATCGTTTTCATGAACTGGTCACCGGCACACGGTTTCCCGTCCAGATCGTTTGGGCCGGAAAGCCATACCCGGTTGACCACCCCGCCATCAGTGAATTCAACCAGCTCGTGCATCTGAGTAAAAAGTACCGCAATATTGCAGTGCTGATCGGGTACGAACTGACGCTCTCGCGGCGACTGAAGCAGGCGGCCGATTGCTGGCTGAATAACCCACGGGTACCGCGGGAAGCTTCCGGAACCAGCGGAATGACGGCGGCAATGAACGGAGCAGTGAATTTCTCCACCGATGACGGTTGGATTCCCGAATTCATCAACCACGGCCACAACGGTTTCGTAGTCCCGCGGGCGGATTACGCGTCGATGGCTGTACATGAACAGGACGAATACGACCTGCAGAAATTGTACGAGATCCTCGAACGCGAAATCCTTCCCCTTTACTACAGCGACAGAGATACCTGGAGGCAGATCATCAAAAACGGAATGAAAGATGTGCGTTTCCGCTTCGACAGCAATCGCATGGCGCACGAATATTACGAGCGGCTGTACAATGGCTGACCAGCTCTCGTAAATCAATTAACTTAGAGGAAATCGCCCGGTTTTCATGAAGAGTCTGGCCGGCATACTGCTTTTGCTCACTGCGGTTACGGGATCTTCACAGTCGCCGGGCCCGACGTTGCCGATCCGGCCGGGCCCTCCGATTTATCTGCGCGACGTTTTCAGCACCCACATTGATCCCAAACCGTATGCGGGAATACAGGGTTCTCCCTTCGTGGACGAAAACTGGCTCCTTGCGCGGATCCTCGCGGCAGGACGGAGGGAAGCCATTGACAGTATATACATCAGGATCAACGTACATTCAGGAGCCGTGCATTTCGTCAACGAGGAAGCCCAGGAGATGCAAATGGCTCTCCGGATTCGCGAGATCCGCATCATCGACCAGTCATCACCGTTGTATAACACGGTTTATCTCTCGGGCTTTGACCAGGCAAATGGTTTTTTTGAAGTGGTTGCTGACGGAGGAAAACTCAAGCTGCTGCGAAGGCTGCGAATGTTCATCTGGGAATACCAGCCGCTGGGACTGGAAATGCAACGGCGTTTTGAGATCCAGCACGACCTTTATCTCTGCCGCAATGAGTACCTTTTTAAACCCGGCCGTTCCTGCGTTGCGATCGCCGGTGCCTTTGGCGGCAGTGCAAAAGCATTGGAATACATTTCTACGAAAAATCTGCGTTGCGACCGCGAAGAAGTGTTGCGCGACCTCGTAATGCGCTTCGGTCACGAATAATCGGCGAGGAGGTCTTCCAGGGTCCGCGACGCCGGGAAAAATCCGGCAAGCTTGCGGATCACCCCTTCCACGAGGGCGTCCGGGCAGGACGCTCCGCTTGTCAGAAGCAGGGTCAGCGGAGTTTTTTCCGGCAAATACCTTGCGGTCAGCCGTTCCTCGCGACCGGCGACGTCGTAATGCAGGATCTCGGAAGCAGAGAGAATTTTTTCTTCGCCGCTGACGAAATAAGTCGGGAGCCTGGCCGCGCAGAGCTGCACGAGGTGCGAAGTATTCGAGGAATTGTAACCGCCTACAACAATGGCCAGGTCGGCAGGGGTGTTTAGCATCGCGATCACAGCCGACTGGTTGTCGTTCGTGGCATAACAAAGCGTGTCGCGCGTATCTGCAAACCGGTCTTCGGCGCTGCCGCCATATTTGCCCAGCATGGTCTGCTTCAGGAAATCAGCGATCGCCTGCGTATCTGTGGCGAGCATGGTGGTCTGGTTCACCACTCCGATTCGCTGCAGGTCTCTCAGCGGCTCGAACCCTTCGGAAAACTGGCCGCGAAATTCGTCGTAAAATTCAGCCTGCGGCTTTTCACCGGTAATATACTTTGACAACGCCAGTGCCTGCTCCATGTTTTTCACGATCACCGCAGGACCGTGCAGGGCGGCATGCGAGAAGGTAGCGCGTGTTTCCTCATGCCCGGGCTTGCCGTGGATCACCACGGTAAAATTTTTGCGCGCGATCCCCTCGCTGCGGTTCCAGACTTTTTCCACGAACGGACAAGTGGTGTTGTATTCCTGCGTGCGAATGCCGCGGCCAGCAAGCTGTCGCTCCACTTCGAGTGTGGTGCCAAAGGCAGGAATAAGCACGATATCGTCGGCGGTCAGCTCATCGAAAGGAATCAGCTGATTGCCCGAAGTATCCTGGATAAAACGCACGCCGCTCTCCAGGAGGTCGGCATTTACCTGCGGATTGTGGATCATCTCGCTGAGCAGAAAAATCCTTTTTCCGGGGTTGGACTCAATGGTACGAAATGCTATTTCGATTGCGTTTTCCACGCCATAGCAAAACCCGAAATGGCGCGCCAGCCGGATCCGGAGAGGGCCGAAATCGAGGAGCGCAGGCGTGAAATCTTTTTTCATCCTGTCCAGCTCGCGACGGCGTTTCTTAATCGCGGAGATGAGCGGGCTTCGGTAGATGATGGGGACATCGAAGCTCTTCATCCGGCAAAATTACTCATAAGGGGTTACTTCGCCGGCCTCAGAGCACGGCGCGAGCAGGCTTTCTCCTTATTTTCACAAAAAAGAAGGAATGAGCCGGATTTGGATCCCTGTCTTTCTGTTTTCCTTTTTTCTTAACTGTGATCAGAAGCACGATCAAGGAGGAGCTATGAAAAAACCCAGGGCCGACAACGAGTTTCGCGCGCCGGATTTTGTGCGGCACACCAATATTTATGAGGTGAACCTGCGGCAGTTCACACCGGCGGGAACCATCAATGCCTTCAGGCCGGAATTGCGACGCCTGCGCGACATGGGAGTGGAAACACTCTGGTTCATGCCCATCACTCCGATTGCGCAGAAGAACCGCAAGGGATCCCTGGGCAGTTACTACGCCTGTTCCGATTATGTATCGGTAAACGCCGAGTTCGGAACCCTGGAGGATTTTCGCGAACTGGTAAGGGAAGCGCACGAACTGGGAATGAAGGTCATTCTCGACTGGGTGGCAAATCATACGGGTTGGGATCATGTGTGGACCCGTTCTCATCCCGGATACTATCTGACGGATTCGGTTACCGGTGAGTTCCAGATCGCGAGTGGGATGGACGATATCATCGAATTGAATTACGCTAACCCCGCGCTGCGCCGCGCGATGATTGAGGCAATGGCGTTCTGGGTGAAGGAGTGCGACATTGACGGGTTTCGCTGCGACCTGGCGCACTGGGTGGAAAAAGATTTCTGGGAGCAGGCACGGGCCCAGCTTGACGAAATGAAACCTCTTTTCTGGTTCGGCGAGTTCGATGAGCTTTCCAATCCCGAATATGGAGAGGTCTTCGATGCGAGCTATACCTGGACCTGGATGCACGAGACCCGCGAATTTTTCCAGGAGCGCCGGAAGATCGACAGCCTCTGGAAAGTGCTGAAGGGATACGACGACCTGCAGTCCCAATGCGTTCGCACCTGGTTCACGACCAACCACGACGAAAACAGCTGGAACGGCACAGAATATGAGAAGTACGGCGACATGGCACGTGCGCTGGCGGTGTTTAGCTGCACCTGGGACGGCATCCCGCTAATTTATTCGGGCCAGGAGCTGCCGAACCGCAAGCGGCTTCGTTTTTTCGACAAGGATACCATCTCGTGGACGGGACAGAACGAGCTGCACGGATTTTATAAAGCACTTCTGCAGGTCCACAGCAGCCACCCTGCGCTTGCAGCCGGAGATGCGCAGGTGCAGACGTTTCGGATCCGGACTACGGCCGAACATGCAATCTTTAGCTTCCTGCGAAAAAAAGGAAACGCTGAAGTGCTGGTGGTGCTGAATCTTTCCCCCGAAACACTGCGCTTCGATATTGCCGATGAAAAGGTAACCGGCACGTTCAAGAATATTTTCTCCGGCGCCGCGAACGATTTTACAACGGAAAAAAGCTTCCAGGTGCAGGGTTGGGAATACCTGGTGTATGAAAAAAGATAAGAGCCACCCGGAATCCGAATGGCTCTTTAATTTGGTGAATTCGATGCTTGCTTACTTCTCGTTCAGGTTGAGCGGATAACGGTAAATACCGTCATAACCGGGATAAATTCCCTCCAGCTGGATGTTGCGCCCATCGAGGCTGGCCAGCGCCCGGCTGAGCTCTTCCAGGTTCGTTACATCCATTCCGTTTACGCTGGTAATGATGAAACCATCCTGCATCCTCGTGCGGCTGAAAGGTCCGCCTTCCTTGATCTTCTTCACCAGCACTCCACCTTCTATATCATACTGCAGCGCTTTCTTTCTGTCGAGGGTTTCAAGATCTGCTCCCAGCCGGTCTTCAATGCTGGTCGTGGCGAGCTCTTCCATGGTACCGAGCTTGTTCTTCAGGGTTGCCAGGGTAGTATATTCTTTTCCTTCGCGCAGATAAGTGATCTTCACTTTGTCGCCCGCGTTGTAAGAGGAAATCGTCCCCAGCAATTCTGTCCAGGAGTTGATCGAAGCTTCGTTGATCCGGACGATGATATCGCCTTTGCGCAGGCCGGCTTCGGCTGCGGCCCCGTCTTTCGCCACCTGTCCGATATGCGCACCGTCGCCTGCCTCTGCTTTGTCTTCAGCCACCTGCACGCCGAGGTAAGGGCGCTTCACGTCGCCAAATTTGATGAGGTCGTTCACGATCTTCTTCACCAGGTTCACCGGGATTGCGAATGAATAGCCGGCATAAGTGCCGCTGGGGGCCAGGATGGCGGAGTTGATCCCGATGAGCTGCCCGTCCGTTGTGATCAGGGCGCCACCGCTGTTGCCCTGGTTTACGGCTGCATCAGTTTGAATAAAAGATTCGATCGGCGTACTGCTCTGGCGGCTGTTGATGCCGATGGCGCGCCCCTTAGCGCTCACGATTCCTGCCGTCACTGTCGTTTCCAGCGTAAGCGGGTAACCGATGGCCAATACCCACTGGCCGAGCTTCACGTTGTCGGAGTTGCCGTACAACAGGAAAGGAAATCCTTTGCCTTCGATCTTCAGCACGGCAATGTCGGTGCTGGGATCGCGCCCGACGACTTTTGCCTTGTAGGTCTTTTTATTGTTTAAGGTAACCGTAATCTCGTCGGCCACGCCGGTACTGCCATCTGAGACCACGTGATTGTTCGTAACGATGTATCCGTCGTCACTGATGATCACACCGCTCCCGGAAGCGCGTTGTTCCGGCGTGATCTGCGGTCCGAAGAACTGCTCGAAGAAATCTTCCATGCTGTTTCTCCCGAGGTTGTTCGTTCTGCGACGCGCGGGGGTCTTCGTCTTGATGTGCACCACCGCGGGTACGGCAGCGTTCGCCGCCTTCGTAAAGTCAATGGGTTCGGCCACCCCAGCCGCGTTTTCGAAGAACCGGGCATAATTCACCGGAAGCTTCGGGTCGGATGATTCAGCTGCTGCATAATTTCGGCCTGCCAGCTTGCTGTAGATCCAGACGCTGCTCACCGCGGATACCGCGCTGACCCCAACGACCAGCAACAGTTGTTTGAAATTTTTCATGGTCTATCTGAATTTAATGGTCTCCTGATTGTTTGAACGGTCGTCAAATTCCATGCCCCGCCACAAAGTAACAAAGAGGCGCGGCTCCGGCTTTTCCGGCAGTTCAGTTTAACAATACATTTACTAAGGTCTTCGTACAACAGCCTTCACAAAATTATTAAGAATTCCGGCGTGTCAGATTCGCAGCAGGAATTCCAGCGTGTTCACGTTGTCTGCATAGTTATCCAGCGCCGGGTCCTGGGCAGCGCCGAAAGGTATCAGCCCTTCTCCTACAAGGGCCTGCAGGTCGGGCGAGTTTCGGAGAAAATCCAGCAGGGCTCCGTAATCGCGATAGTGCTCATAGTGGAGCTGACCTACCGGCGAAAACAGCGAGCCGTCTTGCACCAGGAGAATAGAACCATTGGTCATGTACTGGCGGCCATTCAGGATGTGCAGCGCGAGGTTGTAATCGTAGTTATTGCGATACTTGTGATGGTCGGAGAGGTAGTTGTATTTTCCAAATGCGCTCAGCAGGGGAAGAAAATCATAATTTTCAGGAACGAAGATCTTGGTGACATTGCGACAGCCCATTCCGAAATATTGATAGACATCGTCTGCCAGTTTTTCAAGGTCGGCAGATCCTTCAGTGCCGGTCAGGATCGCCGCCGAGGTGCGGCTGCGCCGGATGATGTTCGGGTATTTCCCGAAATAATATTCAAAGTATCGTGCAGAATTATTGCTGCCCGTGGCAATGTACGCTTCGCAATGCCTGAGCAGTTCCGAGAACCGGATGCGGTCAGCATCTCCCGACCACTCCGCCAGCCTGGCCGCAAGGTGATTCACGAGCACGCTGTCTTTTGAAGAAGCTTTTACCAGGGCGCGGTGTCCTGTGATGTACACCGCAATAAGATCGTGTACGCCGACCAGGGGAATATTTCCTGCCATCACGATTCCGACCTGGCGCGGCTGCGCCGGCTCCATCCTGTCGCGGTAAGGCTTTATCCAGGCCTCCAGGCGCTCCCGCTGAAGAAATGTGCGGGCAATCTTGCCCGTCGATAATTCCACGAATTCAGGAAGGAACCACGCATTCTCTTCGCTGGCCCGCTGTTTTACCGTTTCCCAGTCCTTTTCATTCGAAAGCATGTAATTCCCGAGCCGTTCCAATAAATCAATCCGCAGCGGTAAATTCATTCCTCCAGTTTATATTTGTGCACAAAGTTATTCTGAACTACTAATCCTGCTGGTATGGCAATCAAGATCACAGAAGAATGCATCAACTGCGGCGCTTGTGAGCCGGAGTGTCCGAATAACGCCATTTACGAAGGGGGTGTAGAGTGGGCGATTTCGGACGGCACGGCCGTTCGTGGACCGTTCACGCTCCTCGACGGAACCGTGGTGGATGCCGAACAAAAGAATTCGCCGCTTGCTTCCGACATCTACTACATTACCCCGAATAAATGCACCGAATGCCAGGGATTCCATGAGGAGCCGCAGTGCGCCGCCGTTTGCCCTGTTGACTGCTGCGTGCCTGATGAAATGTACCGAGAGACGGTGGAAGAGCTGCTGGCGAAAAAGGAAAAGCTGCACATGTAGCCGACAACGCCCGGGTGTGCATAAAATCCGGGAAAAATCATTTTGCCGGGTCGCTTTTTTCTCTAACTTGGCAGTACATTTTTATCGAAGCAGCAAACGCTGCCCAAGGAGTAACGGGTGATATGTCCCGTTGTAAAAAGGTGAAGGGGGAACAACCTTCACCTTTCTTATTTCCAGCTTTTCAGGAAGAAACGCAACGCAAAGAACAATAAGGCTTTTTTAGCAGTCCAAATTTTAGGCTAACCGATTTTTCTGCGTTATTTGTGCTGTCAAAGGAGTGTACATCCACAAATGAAGAGGAACATAGCCCTGGTCACTGGCGGTTTTTCCAGAGAGGCAGTGATTTCTTATAAAAGCGCCGTCACCATCGACAGTAACCTTGACCGGGAGCTCTTCGATGTATACAAGATTGACGTCAGTCCGAGGGGCTGGCACTGCGAGCTTCCGGGCGGAGGCGAAGCCGAGGTCGACAAAAACGATTTTTCCGTGCCGCTGAAAGGAAAGCGGATCAGATTCGACGCGGTCTTCATCGGCATGCACGGCACGCCGGGAGAAGACGGCAAGCTCCAGGGTTATTTCGATACCCTGGGTATTCCCTACACTTCCTGCGACGCCGCCACTTCCGCGATCACATTCAATAAGCGGTACACGACAGCAGTGGCATCCTTCGCGGGAATTCGTGTGGCCCGCTCCGTTTTGCTCATCCGCGACGCGCTGGGGAGCCCGGAAGAGGTGATCGGGCAACTCCGGTTCCCGGTATTCGTGAAGCCCAACAACGGCGGATCCAGCATCGGCATGTCGAAGGTGAAACAACCCTCCGACGAACTGGGTCTTGCCATTCAAAAAGCATTTCGCGAGGACGACCAGGTGCTTGTGGAGGAGATGGTGGAAGGACGCGAGTTCACGGTAGGCGTATTTCGCAGGCGGGGGGAAATTGTGGTGCTGCCGATCACAGAAGTGATCAGCAAGAAAGACTTTTTCGATTACGAGGCTAAATACGAAGGAGCGTCGACGGAAGTGACGCCGGCACAGGTGGAAGAGGAAGTGGCGGAACAGATCCGTGCCGTGGCGGAAAAAGCCTATCGTGTGTTCAACTGCCGCGGGGTGGTGCGTATTGATTTCATCTATAATGAAAAGGAGCGGCAGCCGTATTTTCTCGAAATAAATACGGTGCCGGGACAAAGTGAGGCCAGCATCGTGCCGCAGCAGGTCCGGGCCATGGGTTGGAGCCTGCGCGAGTTTTATACGCAACTGATCGAAGAAGTGCTTCCAAAATAATTTATCCGTGTTCAAATTCATAACAACAAGACCATTGTGGGTGAACATCCTGGTAGGCGTGATGCTCGCCGTCTCGCTTTTCCTGGTCTTCGTGCTTTCGCTGAACTGGTGCACCGATCACGGCAGGTCCATTACCGTCCCTTCCGTGCTTGGGAAGAATTACGAGGAGGCCTATGATCAGCTGAGCGAAATGGGATTTGATGTCGTGATCACTGATTCCATTTATGTGGACTCGCTTCCCGCCGGACGCGTCATCAAGCAGGTGCCGGATCCTGATGAGGTGGTCAAGCAAAACCGAACGGTATATCTGCACGTGAATCGTGCGGTGCCCCCGATGGTGGAAATGCCGAATTTGGTCGGTTACAGTTTCCGAAGTGCCGAAATGTTGCTCCGCAACCTGGGTATCCGCATTGGGGATACGACTTTCAAACCGGATTTCGCAAAAAATGCGGTCCTCGAGCAATGGCATAATGGCAGCATGATCCCGCCGGGAACGCCGATACGAAAAGGCAGCATTGTTTCGCTGGTACTGGGAGACGGGGTGGGGAAACGCGAATTTGCCGTCCCGCACCTGATCGGACTGCGTTTCGGAGACGCCAAAGCGCGGCTTGCAGAATACGGGATCAATTTCGGGGTAATCCTGCCGGATCACGACGTTGTCGATACCGCAAATGCCTACATCTACTGGCAAAATCCCACCCGTTACGATGAAGACAGGCGCTTGCAGCACATCCGGTCGGGCCAGATGATGGACGTTCGTCTGCAGCTCGAAAAACCTTCGGCTGACACGACTGATATTCCCGACTTACCTTTGCCTTTACCCTTGTAACCGCATTATGCAAAATATTACTGTCGAAGAATTGAAAAGACGAATGGACGCGGGGGAATCACTCCATCTCATAGATTGCCGGGAACCGCAGGAATACGCGGAGTTCAACATTGGCGCGAAGCTCGTGCCCCTCGGCAAGATCCAGTCGATGCAGATTGAAGAGCTCGAAGAGCTGCGCGACGAGGAAGTGATCATTCACTGCCGCAGCGGCCATCGCAGCATGATGGCCTGTCTCATTCTTGATACGCTCGGCTTTCGCAACACCAGGAACGTGCAGGGCGGCATTCTGGCCTGGCAGGAAAAATTTGGTAATGCCGCAACGCCTTCCTAGAATTTCAGATGCAGGCCTATCATGAAATTCGTTCCCGCCATCGGGAAATAATAGTTGTTCACCACCCGCTCACCGCCGTAGATGTAGCTGTAGGTATAGCCGTTTGATTCGTACTGTGCATTGAACAAATTGTTTACCTGGAGCAACAGCTCTGCCTCGCGCAGTACCTTTTTTGGTCGAATGAGGTAGGATACGTTGAGATCCTGAACAAAATAAGGGTCCAGCCGGCGCCCGGGATCGGCGGTGTTGTCCAGGTACTGCCGGCTTACGTATTTCGCCGGCAGGCTTACCTCGAAATTGCGAGCGGGATTGAGGCGCAGCGTTGCGCTTCCGATCATTGCAGGAGAAAATGCCAGTTCGCTATTCTCGTACCGGTTCACTTTCTGCCCTCCGAGGTCGTAATCGTCAATGAATTCGTGGAAATCCAGGACGCGATTGCGGCTCAAAGCAAGGTTCGCAAGCACCGAGACCTGCGGGGTCAGGCTTAGGTAGCCGCTCAGTTCCACGCCCGCCCGGTAACTTCTGGGAACATTCGTCCGCGTGTACGCGCCGACGTCGTTGATCTGGCCGCTCAGTATGAGCTGGTCGTTATAATGCATGTAATAAACGGCCAGAGCCCAGCTATGACGCGCTGCCTTTTGCTCCAGTCCAAGCTCCAGGTCGTGCAGCCGCTCGGGTTTCGGCTTCTGCAACTGGCCGGTTTCGAAATCATCCCGGTTCGGTTCTTTGTTCGCAACCGCGAACGATAGATAGGATTTCCAGCTTTTTTTTGTAAATGTGATTCCAAGCCTGGGATTTAAAAAATGGTAACGGCTTGCGACATGCAGCCCCGGATTGTTTCGAAAGCCGTTGATACCGTAGTTTACATACCGGTATTGAAGATCCACATAGCCGGCCCAATGGGCGGCAAACCGGGTTTGCCCTTTGAGGTAAACATTGAAATCTGATTTCCGCGCGTCCAGGTCGTACCAGCGGTATTTCGGTACCGGCAATCCGCCCGACGCCCAGATCAGCTCCCCGAAATGTTTTCCGCCGTATGTGCTGTATCCGCCTCCCAGCAGGGCCTCCGTGCGCAGATCTTTGTATTGCACCGAAAAAAGACCTCCGTAAAAATCATTGTCGAGCCAGAGCTGGCGGACAAATTCCGATTGTCCTGAGAGGGAAAGGCCGTAATCAGCGTATTGCTGTGCAGTTTTGTACTGTTCGTAATACCCTTTTCCGAATGTGTAGAACAAGGCGCTGTGTAGCGAAAACCTGTGCCGCAGCTGCCGTGTAAAGAACAGCTGGTAGTGGTCCTGCGCGTAATTGTCAGTTTCATTATCGTACGGCACCCCGGGTTTTTCCGTACCTGCGTAATTCAACCTTCGCTTTCCGGCTTTAAGATCTTCTTGGCTGATGCCGTACCAGGCCTGATACGTTTTTTCCTTGCCGGAAAAAATATTCAGCCTTGCGGTATTTCGTTCGTCCAGGTAGGCAGTGGTGAAATGAATGGAACGAAGGTCGCTCCAGGCCCTGTCTATGTAACCGTCGCTCCGGATTTGGGAAACGCGCAAGTCCGCGGTAAAATGATCATTTAAGAGTCCGGTTCCAGCTTTCACAGTGTGTTTTCGGCTGTTAAATGATCCGAAGCTGTTGTTGATCTCGGTGTACGTGTCTGGGCGCACCTCGTTCGTGCTGAAACTGATGCTCGCTCCAAAGGCTCCCGGTCCATTGGAACTGGTGCCGACGCCACGTTGTACCTGTACGCTTCCGGCGGAGGAGGCGAAATCCGGAAGGTCCACGAAAAATGTTCCCTGGCTTTCGGCATCGTTGAAGGGAATGCCGTTCAATGTGACGTTGATGCGTGTGGCGTCCGTCCCGCGGATGCGGATTCCCGTGTAGCCGATTCCGTTTCCGGCATCGGAGTTCACCACTACCGAGGGCAGGTATTGTAACAGGAAGGGGATGTCCTGTCCGAGATTCTGACGTTGGAGCTGGGCACCGGAAATATTGGTCGTCGCGAACGGCGCCAGCGCCGGGGCGCGAACGGCCCGGACCTCGACCGGCGTGAGCAGGTAAAAGCTATCCACTGTTGTGCGGCTGCTGTCCGCGGCGCTTTGGGGAAAAAGGTCCGCCTGGCTGAAAAGAAAGCAGGCGGCAAAGACAATCCTCTTCATCTTTTTCGATTTGAGGCCCCGACGGGCGGTTCAAAAGAATGAGAGGGAATGCTGTAAGAGAAAGGAAATCCACAGATCCTTCCCTGCGCAGGCATTACCCTGATCAGGTTCGACGGGTATCTCTCAGTCCCCCTTCAGGCGGGGACACCCCGGGAAACGCTGAAGCACTGCAAAATTACAGGAAAAAATTGCCGTCCCAATGTAACATTCTGCGAACCCGTTCGTATAACTGGAAACGCGGAATTATGAAAAAATTTCTTTTCCTGCCCCTGCTGCTTCTGTCAGTTCTGGCCTCGGCCCAACAAATCAATGATCCGAATGCGCAGAAAAGAAACGTCCCTTCTTTCCAGGGAATTGATGTGGGTACCGGCATCCGGCTATTGCTCACGCAGGGAAGCAGCGAAGAAGTGGTCGTCAGCGCCGACAAGTTGGAGTACCGCGACCGGATCGTTACGAAAGTGGAACATGGCATTTTGAAAATACATTACGATACGCAGTTAGGTGCGATCAACCGTAAAAACGAATCGAGGAACCTCCGTGCTTATGTGTCATACAAGGCCCTCGATAAACTGTTTGCAAGCACGGGAGCCGAGGTGGAGCTGAAGTCCGTGCTTTCGGCTTCCTCCCTGGAGCTGCGCGCAAGCACCGGAGCAATTGTCAACGGTCAGATTGCCACGGGATCGTTGAAAGTGGATCAGAGCACCGGGTCACGCATCCGGGTTTCCGGCACTGCCCATAAGCTGGAAGCCGAAGGAAGCACTGGTAGCCGGTTTGAAGGCGAGGGCCTTCGTACCGAGAGCTGCACCGTGGCGGTGAGCACCGGAGCGCGGCTAAGCATTACGGCCGAAAAAGAACTGCAGGTAAAAGCCTCGACCGGCGGTGTCGTGAATTATAAAGGCAATGCCCCGGTGCGCGAGTTCCGGACAAACACGGGAGGAACGGTCAGTAAGATTTAATCAAAAAACAAAAAGCAGCTATGAAGAAATTTAGTTTGGTGGTTATTGCTTTGAGTAGTTACGCCCTGGCCACCGCGCAGTTCAACGATCCGAATGCGGAACTGAGGCAGGCAGGAAGTTTTCACGGGATCAAAGTTTCCAATGCCTTTGACGTTTATCTAAGCCAGTCGAAAAAGGAAACCGTTGCTGTCAGCGCTTCTGAGCTAAAATTCCGGGAGCGGATTCGTACCGAGGTGCGCGACGGCATCCTTCATGTCTGGTATGATAACGAAGGAAAGTTCAATACCGGAAACAAGAAACTGAAAGCTTACATCTCGTTCCGGGATATCAATCAGCTGAAAGTGAGCGGCGCGTGCGATGTGGTGATCACCGACGGCCTCAAGGCGGAAAGCCTGGAGGTGGATCTTTCGGGTGCCAGCGATCTGAAAGGGAAGCTTTCGGTGCGCAATCTTTCGGTGAATCTGAGCGGAGCTTCCGACATGCAGGTCAGCGGAGATGTGGTGCGGTTGAAGGTAGACGCCAGCGGAGCCAGCAACTTTAAAGCGTTCGGGCTGGTGAGCGAGGTTTGCGACGCCGAAGCTTCCGGCGCAAGTGATATTAAGGTCACCGTAACCAAAGAGCTGTCTGCACAGGCAAGCGGTGCCAGCGATGTGCATTACCGCGGAAATGGAATGATTCGCGAAGTGAAGACCAGCGGAGCGAGCAGTGTGTCGAAGAGTAAGAGTTAGAGAGTTAGGGGTTGGGAAGTTAGTTGCCGGTCGTAATAGACTTGAAATGCCCGGGTGCCTTTAGCCGGGCATTCTTCATTATCCTCGGTATCCTCGCTGTATTGTCAGGGATGAGCGATTTTGCGGCATTTAGCCGCATATCAACTACTATTGATTACTCATTACTCATAACCCATCACTCATTGTTTACCTAAACTCCGACAATAAAAAATCCCGGCATATCGGCCGGGACTTTTTTCCGTTGCGAAGGGGAGGATCGAACTCCCGACCTTTGGGTTATGAGCCCAACGAGCTACCGCTGCTCTACTTCGCGATGTGGATTGCAAAGATAGTCTGTCCTTTGTTTTCCGCCAAGATTTTTATTGGGTTACCTTTGCCGACCCGGTAAAAAACTGTGAAAGTTGGCTTCGTCAACATATTTGGAAAGCCCAATGCGGGTAAGAGCACGCTGCTCAACGCGCTGGTGGGGGAGAAGCTGGCAATCGTTTCGCGCAAAGTGCAGACCACCCGCCACCGCATCAAAGCCATCCTCACCGAAAACGATTACCAACTAATACTTTCCGATACCCCGGGCATCATCGAACCCAAATATAAATTGCAGGAAAAGATGATGCAGGCTGTGCGGACTGCCCTGGAGGACGCCGACGTTGCGCTGCTCCTGATGGATGTCGCCGATAACTGGGAAGATGCCGACCGGCTATTTTCCGGGCTGCAATTGCGGGTACCTTCTGTGCTCGCCGTGAATAAAATCGATACCGTAGGTGCAGAGCGCGCCCGGCAGGCAGTGGAGTTTTTCAGCCGCCGCGAATCTTACCGCAAGGTGCTGCCGGTTTCCGCGCTTCATGGATTCGACCGCTCAGCCTTTCTCGCCCCGATTTTGGAGCTGCTCCCGGAAGGAGAGCCCTACTTCACCGGCGACGACCTGAGTGATCTGCCCGTGAAATTCTTCGTAGGTGAGCTGGTGCGGGAAAAGATCTACGACCTGTTTGAAGAAGAAATACCTTATCATACAACGGTGCTCGTGAAGGAATACAAGGAGCAAAAGGAACTCGTGAAGATTTCCGCCGACATCATCGTGCAGCGCGAATCGCAGAAAGGTATCATTCTTGGAGAAGCCGGCAGGATGATACGTAAACTGGGCACTGTGTCACGGATGGAGATCGAAAAATTTATCGGGCGAAAGGTGTTTCTTGAACTATTTGTGAAAGTCAAGCCGAAGTGGCGGGAGAATGAGCTTCACTTAAAAGAATACGGTTACTGAGATGAGTTTTACGCTGGCCATAACGGGACGTCCTAATGTAGGGAAGAGCACATTGTTCAACCGCCTGCTCGAACAGCGCAAGGCGATCGTGCACGATGTAAGTGGGGTTACGCGGGACCGCCAGTACGGGATGGCCGACTGGAACGGCAAGTTTTTCAACGTGGTGGACACAGGCGGCTTCATTGCCCGAAGCGATGACGTATTTGAACGCGAAATTGCCAAGCAGGTACTGATCGCCGTGCAGGAAGCCGATGCCATTATTTTCATGGTGGATGCCGGAACGGGACTGACTGACCTCGACGATGAAATGGCTACCGTCCTGCGCAAGAGTGCGAAGCCTGTTTTCCTCACAGTGAACAAGGTGGATAATAATGAGCGCATGCTTGAGGCCACGGAATTTTACAGGCTTGGCTTTGATCACGTGTTTTTTATTTCCGCGGCAAGCGGAAGCGGCACCGGCGAGCTACTTGATGCCGTGACGGGGCTGATATCCAACGAAACCGCAACCGCGCCCGATCCGTTCGAAGGACTCCCAAAATTCGCGATCATCGGCCAGCCGAACGTGGGGAAATCATCACTGCTCAATGCGCTCGTAGGCGAGGAGCGAACCATAGTAAGTGAAATTGCCGGTACCACGCGCGACACCATTCATACGCATTACCGGCTGTTTAAAAAAGAATTCGTCCTGATCGATACTGCCGGCATCCGCCGCAAAGCCAAAGTGCACGAAGACCTGGAATTTTACTCGGTAATCCGTGCGATCCGTGCGATGGACGAGGCGGACGTTTGCCTGCTTCTTCTCGATGCCGAAAAAGGAATCTCCGCGCAGGACCTTAATATATTCAGTCTCGCGTCCCGAAAGGGAAAAGGGGTTGTGCTCCTGGTAAATAAATGGGACCTGGTAGAAAAGCAAACCCATACGGCAAGGGATTACGAAAAAGAATTGCGCACGCGCCTTGCGCCTTTCAGCGACGTTCCGATTCTTTTCATTTCTGCGACCGAAAAGGTCCGCATCTTCAAAGTGGTCGAGACGGCACTGCAGGTATACGAGAACAGGAAGCGACGGATTTCCACCTCGGAGTTGAATGAGGTGATGCTTAAAGCCATTGAATCCTATCATCCGCCCGTCGTTCGCGGCCATACGGTGAAGATTAAGTTCGTCACCCAACTTCCTACCGAAGTCCCGTCGTTTGCGTTTTTTACCAATTTCCCGGACGACATCAAGCAGCCTTACCGGAATTATCTCGAAAACCAGCTTCGGCAGCATTTTCAGTTCACCGGCGTGCCCCTGCGGATTTATTTCAGACGTAAATGAAATCCCTGATTCCCAGACGCCCTGACTCGCTAGTTCAAAAAATAGTAAAGAAAATTTGGATATTTGGCCCAACGGGGCAACCTTTGCCGCGCCCATGCCTGATGGGGCGATTTCAACTAACCAAACAAAACCAACAAATGAAAAAAGTACTTGCGATCCTGGTAATTGCCGGTTTCCTGGCAGCTTGCAACAACAAGTCAGAGAAGAAGACCGACAAGGACACGACGACAAACAAGATGGACACGACAACGATGCCGACAGACACTATGCCTGCGATGGACACGACGAAGTAATGTCCCTGTCTTCAAGAATCTGGCCCCCGCTCTGCGGGGGATTTTTTTGCCCGCACGTATAATTACGATTTTAGAATCCTCGCCGCAGGCTTGCATTTTCCGGAATCCATAACTAATTTGGCGGTGCTTCCCGTTCCGTACCAATTTCCTCTCTGAAACCTTCCCGATCCATTCCGTTGGGCGACCGTACAATTTGCCGCTATGAAATTGCTTATTCCTGTATTGCTGCTCGGTCTCACCTCGGCGGAAGCCCAGCTTCTACAATCTTCCCGACAGCATTCGTCAAACGAGATTTCCCTGCCGGAAGAAAAGATTCGCATCCAGCAACCGCGCTGGAAAGTATCGGGCAATCACCTGTTGACAGGCGGCCTGATTTTTTTAGCCGGCGTGTCAAAAGGATTCAACGAAACGCTCGAATTTCACTGGAAGGGTTTTGAGCACGCATTCCCCGGTGCCAATCCGCAGTGGTTCGACCCCGAAATAAGCTGGCGCAATAAGTATAAGAACGGAGATCCCTTTGCAGGGCCGCGTTTCCCATTGTCCACGACTGTGCTGGTGATGTTCACTGATCAGTATCACCTGAATAATTTCATCAACAAACTTGCCTGGACGTCGGCTATTGTGATCAAGATCGGAGAAGGGAAACGGTCCCTGAAGCATTACCTGTATGACCTGCTGTATTATACCGCCTGCCACCAGGCTGGATTCGCGATCACTTATTACCCCTTCAAGGCTTACCGACCCTAACCCGCTCCATCAATTCGCGAACGGACTCAGAAAATGAAGTGAGCTCCTGCTTTTGCTCCGAAATGAAGCTGTTGGAGCTAAGAGGCCCGAGAACGCGGTCCATTTCTTCCTGCGTATCGTAAACCATTTTTCGAAAAGGACTCTGGTAGTCTTTTGCGCGGGACTCATAGATACCATTGAAAAGCTGTCCTGCCATTGCGAGAGCCTGATCGAGCAGCTTCACAAACCGGTTGTATGTGAATTGTGATTTTGTGAGCCCGGTGACTTCAAGAAGCGAAGCAAAGCCGTGGCGGAATTTTTCCTGCGGGTAACGTTTGCTTTCTTCCATATAAAATTCATGCACTTCGTCCCAATTCCCGATCTTTCCTCCACGCAAATCTTTCAGAAGCGTCCGGATCCGCCGCGCGGGAATCAGCTGCCCGCCCGCGTTGATCCATGCTTCACGGACGGCACCGAAGGGAAGGAGTTGCACCAGGCCATTCCAGGACCGGACGTTTCGCGTACGCGCCATTTCAACCAGTTGTTTCACGCCGTAGTATACGATCAGCTTTTTGAAAAGGGCGTAAGCTTCCGGCACTTTGGTCAGCAACACTTTTCGCCGGCTGTTTTCAAATCCTTCTGCGAGAATTTCCAGCGCCGACGCTGCGGCCGGGTCTCGTTCAAGCAGACGCTGCCCGGTTCGCAGCCAGCTCGATTCGGATTTCTGTCCGCCCGCGATCGCCTTACCTGTAAATTTTCTAAACAGTTCGAGCGCCGTGAACAGCTCGTTCACGCTGTCGGGCGCCAGATAATCGTATTCATACACGATAGATTTGTCCACCCGCTTGTCACGGCTGGCGTACTTGCCGGCATTGCGCGCGAGGGCGTACATGTTGTGAAAGAACCAGTAACCGGGCATGAGAACCAGCCGGTCGCCGGCAAGGTCATTGCTCACCAGACAAAATGGGATCGGGATATCCAGTTCACAGGGATAATCCGCCTTTGAGATCAGCGTGAACGAGGCGAAACGTGAATTGTGCTTCAGGCTGACACAAAGCCCCGGCCAGAAACCGCGGCCCGCGATCAGTTCTCCGTCCGCGCCCCTCGAGTTGTGATTGGAACCGATCGTTGCACCGGCAGCCATATTACTTTGTCCGAGCACCACCGCCGCGCATAAGAATGAATTGTTGTGGTGTTGCTCATGCGCGGGAAAGATCAGCGAGTTCAGCACCTCGCAGCAGGAAATGGTGGAGTTGTCGCCGAGGTATGAATTAATGAGACGGGCTCCGTATTTCAGCTGCGAATGCGACGAGAGCACGAAACGTACAGCTTTTACTCCATAAAAGACGCGGCAGCCCACGCCAATGATTCCGTTCACCAGCTCGCAACCCTCGCCGATCTGCGACTGCGCCTCTGGAGTAGAATTGATCGTGAGGTTTTTCAGCTTATTGGCACCCTTCAGGTACGCATCGCTCCCAATCCAAACGTCCTTTATAATCTTGCAATTCTTGATCACGGTACGGTCGCCGATCTTTCCATAATAGCCGCGGCGTGTGTCGAATTTCTTATCCGTAAACTCTCGAAACTTCCGGAGCAGCACCTCATCATCGCGGTGTTTTGACCAAAGCCAGGCATCGGCCGCCAGCATGCCGTTGAATGGCAGCACGCTCCGGCCTGCATTCTCATTGCATATCTCCAGCCAGATACGCACCGATTCGGGCTCTCCCTGTTTCAGCACTCCATTCCCGAATTTGGAATGATTCGTGGTCGCGAGTTCGTTGATGTTGGCTAGGATCACTTCGTTGCCGGTGATGTAATGACTCATGAAGTTCACGTTGTCGACCGCCACGTTATCGCCAAAATCGCAGCTGATGATCGTACTGTTGTAGAGACCCACCGGCATGCGCAGGTTATTGAACTCAAGAAACACAGGTTGCAGCCTGCCAATGCGCACCAGCCCGTAAAAGGCACAATTCCGCACGAGCCTAGGATCGAATTCGTCCGACACTTTGACGTGCTTCCAGTTTGCGGAAGTATTGCCGTTGTCTTCCAGGACGCGGAGCTCCGAAGACTTTAAATCGCGGTAACGAATGCCGTTGCGGTTCTGGATATTTCGAAAATGATATTCGTCTTTTCCCTTTGGGATGAACTCGGGGGTTAGAAAATGATATCCCAGCTCGGCGATGGGTTTTTTGTTGATGATGTTCATTGGCTTCGGCCGGAAATAAGATTATTTCGTTTCGAAATTTTGCGCAGGGTTCATTCCACCGTGACACTCTTGGCCAGGTTGCGCGGCTTGTCCACGTCGAGGCCTTTAGCGACACCGATATAGTAAGCGAGCAACTGGAGCGGCACTACGCTCAGCATGGGCGCGAGGATCTCGTCCGCTTCAGGGACTACCAGCACATCGTCGGAATAGCTTTCCGCCAGCTCATCGCCTTCGCTGATCACCGAAATCACTTTTCCTTTCCGGGCGCGGATCTCCTGCATATTGTTCAGAACTTTTTCGTGGTAGCTGTCGCGGGTAGCCACGAACACCACCGGCAGGTTTTCATCCACCAAAGCTATCGGCCCGTGCTTCATTTCAGCTGCGGGATATCCTTCGGCATGGATGTAAGTGATCTCTTTCAGCTTCAACGCGCCTTCAAGGGCAACTGGAAAATTGTAACCGCGGCCGAGATAGAGGAAATCGCGCGCGTCGCGGTATTTCTCGGCCATTTCGCGCACCCGCTCGCTGCGTGAAAGCACCCAGGCCACTTTCTCCGGTATTTCCTGCAATTCTGCCAGCAGCGCCATGTAGCGCTCCTGAGAAATCGTGCCCTTAATGTAAGCGATTTTCAGCGCAATCATGGTGAGTACGGCCAGCTGGGCCGTGAATGCCTTGGTAGACGCTACCCCGATTTCAGGTCCAGCGTGCGTATATGCGCCCGCGTGAGAAACGCGCGCGATCGAGGAACCCACCACATTCACAACACCCAGGATGATCGCGCCCTTCGACTTCGCATTCTCAATCGCCACTAATGTGTCTGCAGTTTCCCCGCTTTGCGAAATGGCAATGATCACGTCATTCTTGCTGATCACCGGATTTCTGTAGCGGAATTCCGATGCGTATTCAACTTCGACATTGATGCGGCAGAGTTCTTCAAAAATATATTCGGCTGTCAGTCCGGCGTGCCAGCTGGTGCCGCAGGCCACCATAACGATCCGGTTGGCGTTGATGATCTGCTCGGCGTATTGCTGAATCCCGCTCATCGTAATGGTGCCGTTTGCCGCATCGAGCCGCCCACGCAGGCAGTCATAGATAGAACGGGGCTGCTCGAAGATCTCCTTCAGCATGAAATGGTCGTACCCTCCTTTCTCGATGGCGGCCAGTTCGATATCCAGCTTCTGCACATAAGGGGTGATTTTTTCGTTCCCGAGGTTCTTCAGGATGAGCTGATCAGGCGTGACGATCGCAAGCTCGTAGTCGTTCACGTACACTACTTCCCGCGTGTATTCCAGCATAGGCGAGGCATCGGATCCCAGGAAGTGTTCGTTGCGGCCCACTCCGATTACCAGCGGACTTCCCTTGCGGGCGGCGATGATTGTGTCGGGTCTCTCCTGGTCGAGCAACAGGATCACGTAGGCTCCGCTCACTCTCTTCAGAGCGATGCGGACCGCCTCTTCGAGGTCGCATTTGTTCTTTTCCCGGATCTCTTCAATGAAGTTCAGCAGCACTTCGGTATCGGTGTCGCTGGTAAAACGGTAACCACGGTTCTCGAGCTCTTTTTTAAGCTGCGAGTAGTTTTCAATGATCCCGTTGTGGATCATCGCCAGTTTTCCGCTGGCCGATACATGGGGGTGCGCATTGCGGTCGCTTGGCTCACCGTGGGTGGCCCAGCGGGTATGGCCGATGCCCACGTGGGCGCGGAGATCCCGCCCCATGATCGCTTCCTCCAGTTCCGCCACCTTCCCTTTTTTCTTAAAAACCTTCAGCCCGCCATTCTGCAACGCGATTCCGGCGCTGTCGTACCCCCGGTATTCCAGCCGCTTCAGGCCTTTCATGATGATCGGATAAGCTTCGCGCGGGCCGGTGTAGCCTACAATTCCACACATATTTCGCTGGTTTGAGGAAGTATTGCTGAGTTTTGCAATGTAAATCGAAACCAGCTATATCCAAAATCGGACCGGGAACACCCGCCGGAATCTTAGCTTCGTTTGCTGATGTTACATCCTGCTTTATACATTGCTGAAAGCGGAGAAAAGGGCAGAGGCATCTTTACGTCGGAAGATCTCGACGCCGGGGTGCTGATCGAATCCTCGCCGGTCATCGTCCTTCCGCCTGAAGACCGCCCGCTGATCGACCGCACACGGCTCCATGACTATATTTTCGAATGGGGCGACAATAAGGAGGGGTGTTGCATGGCACTCGGATGGATAGCGCTCTACAATCACGCTTCGCCGTCCAATTGCGAGTACGAAATGGACTTTGAGGCGGACCTTATCCGGGTCCGCACGGTACGTGCCGTGGACGCCGGAGAGGAGCTATCCATCAATTACAATGGAGACGCGGACAACACAGAACCTGTCTGGTTCGAAACGATCTGACCTTATTGAAATGTGATCTGGCCGCGAATTTCGCCCGCCGGATAGGTGGCAGTGTGAATGTTCATATAGTAGAATCCGTTCAGCAAATTCTGTTCCTTCACCACCACTCCGTCCGCGAGCAGGGTTCCGCTGTAGCTTCCGTTGGCCGGGAACAAGGTGGGGTTGGAAGAGCCGAGGATACTCTGCACCACGGGCGCCACATATCCGGTCGGTGCCAGGCCGTGAATATGCATCCCTATGGGCGCTCCGGCAAGGCCTGACCAGCGCACCGTGTAGTTGAGAATCCGGGTCGTGGTATTGTAGCTGACGTCCATGCTTCCCAGAGCGGACGAATTATTGGGTGGAGTTTCCTGCGCGCCGGTGAGCGGAATATTTGTTTTGCTATAGAGAGTCGTTTTTTTCAGCTCCTCGTCGGTGTCACATGCGGTAATCTGGATGAACAGGGCAAAAAGAGTTGATGATAAGACAGTTAGTTTGATCCATTTCATGGTTCTGGTGTTTACGTAAAAATAAGAAGTTTTTCATATCAAAAAAGGCGGCAGAAGTTTTTGGGTCACGGCAGTCCCTCACTGTTAGTAAACTGTGGGCAGCCGCCGGGAGTGTTTCCTTATCTTACCCCTGTAATACAGCGCTTATGAGTCCCGCCCTGGCCGCGGAAAGCCGGCCGAGAATTCACTCTATTGACGTCCTGCGCGGCATCATCATGGTGATCATGGCGCTTGATCACACACGGGATTTTTTTCACAAGACGTTTTTTGAAGGAGGCACCTCGGTCGCAACAAACCCGACCGATCTCGAGACCACAACACCGGCCCTGTTTTTTACCCGGTGGATCACTCATTTTTGTGCGCCGCTGTTCGTGTTTCTCGCAGGCACCTCGGCCTGGTTAATGCGGGGAACGCGCAGTACGCCGGAGTTGAGCGGATTTCTGATCCGCCGCGGCATCTGGCTGGTGTTGGTAGAGATAGTAATTATCACGTTCGGCTGGACCTTCAACCCGCTCTTCAACGTGATCATTCTGCAGGTGATCTGGGCAATCGGAGTGAGCATGATCTTTCTCGGCCTGCTCATCTGGCTGCCGTTCCGGCTGCTTCTCCTCATTGGTTTGCTAATCGTTTTCGGGCACAACATACTGGACATTTCTTCGGTCAGGGAAAGCATCCACGGAGGGTTTCTAGCCGACCTGCTTTACTTTTCAAATTTTTCCGTCTACAACCTGGGTCCGCAGCATTTCGTGTTCATCGTTTACTCCTTTGTTCCCTGGCTCGGGGTGATGATACTGGGCTATTGCTTTGGCAAGATTTTCAGCATCCCCGTCCCCGGCGCGCGCCGCAGGCAGTGGATTCTGTTCATCGGCATCGGTATGACACTGTTGTTTCTTTTGCTGCGCTTTATTAACCGCTATGGCGACCCGGTTCCCTGGTCGGTTCAGCCGAGAGAGAGCGTTTTCACTTTCCTCTCGTTTATCAATGTAAACAAGTATCCGCCCTCGCTCGGTTTCCTGCTTGTGACGATAGGGCCCGGGCTGATCGCCCTCTCGCTGCTCGACGCCGTGAAAAGCAGGATCACCGAGTTTTTCCGCGTCTACGGACGAGTGCCGCTGTTCTATTACATCCTGCATTTTTACATCATTCACATGCTGGTAGTGATTGTATTCTTCGTGCAGGGTTATTCTACGGACCAGATCGTCACGCCTAATAATCCCTTCCTGTTCCGTCCACCGGATTTTGGCTTCGGGCTGTTGGGTGTTTACCTTGTCTGGATATTTGTGGTGGCGGTGCTTTATCCCCTCTGCAGAATGTATGACCGTTTTAAGACAAAACACATCCGGGACAAACCCTGGTTGAGTTACTTGTAAGCGCGGTCAGCGGAGCTTGCTTTTGATCTCCTGAAGTTTCAGGAGGGCTTCTACCGGAGTAAGGCGGTTGACGTCGACGCTTTCGAGCAGCTTGCGGATCTCATCGAAAGTTTCGCTGTGCGCGTCGAATATGGAGAGTTGCATTTGCGGAAGGGGAATGTTTCGCCCTGCAGCTTTCTCCACTCCCTCGCCAGCGGCCGGGCGGCTTCGTTCTTCGAGCACGCGCATGATCTCGGTGGCCCGGTTGATGAGTGAGGGCGGCATGCCCGCCATCCTGGCAACATGAATCCCGAAGCTGTGCGTGCTGCCTCCGCGCGCCAGCTTCCTTAGAAAAATTATTTTATTCCCCACCTCTTTGTTGGTGATGTGATAATTCCGGACGCGTGGCAACCTCGCTTCCAGGTCGTTCAGCTCGTGATAATGCGTTGCAAAAAGTGTTTTCGGCTGGTGCGGGGAAGCGTGGAGGAATTCCACGATGCTCCAGGCGATAGAGATTCCATCGTACGTGGAAGTTCCCCGCCCGATCTCGTCGAGCAGTACCAGGCTCCGCGGACTCAGGTTGTTGATGATCGAAGCCGTCTCGTTCATTTCGACCATGAAGGTGGACTCGCCGCCGCTGAGGTTGTCGGACGCGCCGACGCGCGTAAATATCTTATCGGTAAGCGGGATGCGCGCTTCGCGGGCGGGAACGAAAGACCCCACGTGCGCCATCAGAGTAATGAGGGCGGTTTGTCGCAGCAACGCTGATTTGCCGCTCATGTTGGGACCCGTCAGAATGATGATCTGTTGCTGCTGCTGGTCCAGGTTTAGGTCATTGCTGATATAATTCTCTCCAACAGGCAGAAAACGCTCGATCACCGGGTGCCGCCCCTCGCGGAGGACCAGCTCACCCGAATCGTGCAGCTGTGGCTTCGTGTACTGGAAGCGGATTGCATTTTGAGCAAAGCAGGCCAGGCAATCCAGGATCGCGAGGATGCCCCCGTTCGCCTGCAGCGGAGCGAGGTAGTCCAGCAATTCGCCGAGAAGCATTTCGAAGAGCTCCAGCTCTATCCTCAGGATCTTGTCTTCTGCTCCCGTAATTTTTTCTTCGTATTCCTTGAGTTCCGGTGTGACATAACGCTCCGCGTTTGTCAGCGTTTGCTTTCTTGTCCAGTCGGCCGGCACCTTCTGGCGATGCGCATGCGTTACTTCGAGATAGTATCCAAAAATATTGTTGAAGCCGATCTTCAGCGATCCAATTCCGGTGCGTTCCGCTTCTTTCTGCTGCAGTTCTGCCAAATAACTGCGTCCCTGGCTCACCATTGTCCGCAGCTCATCCAGCTCCGAACTTACTCCGCGCTGGATCATACCGCCTTTGGCCGCAAGCGCAGGTGGATTCTCCACGATCTCCCGCAGGACCTTTTCCGCTATATACCGGCAGGGATTCAGCGCGTCTCCCAGCCGGTGCAGGTGTTCATGGCCAGCTTCCAGGCACAGCTTCCTGATCAGGTCTGCCTGCCGCAGCCCCCGGGCCAGCTGCAGCACTTCCCGCGGATTGATCTTTTTCAGGGAAATTTTCGCCGACAGCCGCTCCACGTCGCCGCACTGGCGGATTGCCTGGATCAGCTTGTTTCGGAGATCGGTTTCTTTTACGAGGTACTCCACCAGGTCGAGTCGCTCTGCAATTTTTCCGGAGTCGGTGAGCGGGAAAAGAATCCATCGCTTTAGCAGCCGGGCCCCCATTGGTGAAACGGTATTATCCAGTACATGCAGGAGGCTGTGATTACTTTCGGTCTGCGCCGATACCAGCTCGAGGTTGCGGATCGTAAACCGGTCCATCCACAGAAAATCTTCGCGGCGGATGCGCTGCAGCGCCACGATGTGCTGCAGATTGGGGTGCTCTGTTTCCTTTAGATAATGAATGATCGCCCCCGCAGCGGTGATCGCCCTGCCGAGGTCGTCAATGCCGAATCCTTTAAGGGAATGTGTCTGAAACTGTTTGAGCAGCAGGTCCTGGGCGTAGGCCAACTGGAAGATCCATTCGTCGAGTGTATAACTGTAAAACCTCGATCCGAAATATTCCTTGAATTTTTTCTGCAGGTGACGCTGGAAGATCACCTCGGCGGGATTGAAACTCTGCAGGAGCTTGTCTGCATATTCACGGTCGCCCTCTGCCAGGAGAAACTCGCCGGTGGAAACGTCGAGGAAGGCCAGGCCAAATTCGTCTTCCTCGAAATGTACGGCTGCCAGGAAATTATTGCTGTGGTGTTCGAGCAGCCTGTCGCCCACCGCGGTGCCCGGTGTGATCATGTCTGTCACGCCGCGCTTCACGATCCCTTTTGCCAGCTTCGGATCTTCCAGCTGGTCACATATAGCCACCCGGTATCCAGCTTTCACCAGCTTGTGCAGGTACGTGTCGAGGGCATGGTGAGGAAACCCTGCGAGCTCGGCGCTGGACGCTGCGCCGTTGTTGCGTTTCGTGAGCGTGATGCCCAGTACCTGGGAGGCCAGCACTGCGTCCTGTCCAAATGTTTCATAAAAATCTCCCACACGAAAAAGCAGCAGCGCGTCCGGGTACTTCATCTTGATCGCCTTATGTTGCTGCATCAACGGTGTCTCGGAGGTGGTCGCTCGGGCCAAGTGCTGGGGTTTTGGGAAACGGCAACGGCAAATATACTCGCTTTCCAGGGCGCCGATGGGCTCCGGAAGTGGATGTGAATTACTTTTGCTGCATGCGAAAGCTGAGCGGAGCGGAACTCGGGCGTAAATCTGTGGAAGAGATTAGGGATTCAGAGAAATTTCCCCTCGTGGTGGTGTTGGAAAACATCCGGAGTGCGTACAACGTAGGCAGCGTATTTCGCACGGCGGACGCATTCCTTGTGGAAGCGCTATTCCTGACAGGCTACAGCGCGCGTCCCCCGCACAAGCAGATCAGCAAGACGGCGCTGGGAGCGGAAGCGGCAGTGAACTGGAAGCATTTCAAAACCGCCGCCGACGCCATTGTAGAGCTGCGGGCAAAAAAATACCGGGTCTACGCTGTGGAGCAGGCGGAAAACAGCTACAGGCTGAACGCGGCAGGTTTCCGGCAAAACGAAAAGATCGCGCTCGTGTTCGGAAACGAAGTGGCGGGAGTGGAGCAGGCGACGATTGATCTTTGCGACGGTTGCCTCGAAATTCCACAATTCGGTAGCAAACACTCGCTGAACATCGCCACCGCCGCGGGCGTCGTGTTGTGGGAACTGGTGCGCGAACGCATCGCGGCACCGTTCCGGGGAAGAATGGAACATTAATCATTTGCGCATGGCCACCATCCGTCATTACCTCTCGCTCATTAAATTCAGCCACACCATTTTTGCGATGCCCTTCGCTTTGATTGGTTTTTTCCTGGGGTGGCTTCGCCCCCCGGCCGCATCATTCGATTCGCTGCTCGATAAATTCCAGGAAAATCAACAGTGGGGTCTGTTGTTGAAATACCTGGGGCTTGTTATACTCTGTATGATTTTCGCCAGGAGCGCGGCCATGGCCTTCAACCGCTACCTCGACCGCCACATCGACGCCAAAAACCCGCGCACCGCAGTCCGGGAGATACCGCGGGGCATCATCGCTCCGAAGCATGCACTGTTTTTCACCATATTGAACGGTTTTTTCTTTGTATTCACCTGTTCTTTTATCAACCGCGTTTGTTTTTATCTCTCCCCGCTGGCGCTGGCGGTGGTCCTCGGCTACAGTTACACCAAGCGGTTTACCGCGCTGTCGCACCTCGTGCTGGGGCTCGGCCTTTCCCTCGCTCCCATCGGGGCCTATCTGGCGGTTACGGGTGCGTTTGACCTGTTGCCCTTGCTTTTTTCTGCCGCGGTGCTGTTTTGGGTAAGCGGGTTCGATATCATTTATTCGCTCCAGGACGAAGAATTTGACCGCGGCCAAAACCTTCATTCCATCCCCGCCCGGCTTGGAAAAGCCAAAGCATTGGTGGTGTCGGCGCTGCTTCACTTATTCTGTGTGGCCTCGATCGTGGGCGCCGGGATTTATGGAGAATTTGAATGGCTGTACTGGGGCGGCTGCGCGATCTTTGTGGCAATGCTCATATACCAGCACGCGATTGTAAGGCCGGACGATCTCAGCCGGGTCAACCTCGCGTTTATGACGGCCAACGGAATCGCTTCGGTTATTTTCGCGGTCTTTGTCATCGCTGATCTTTTCATCAACAGCTGATGGGCCGCATCCTGTCCATAGATTATGGCCTGAAACGTACCGGCATCGCGGTCACCGATCCGCTTCAGATAATTGCTACGGGCCTTACGACAGTGAAAACGCAAGACCTGTTTCCTTTTCTGCGCGACTATCTTGAGAAAGAGGTCGTGGAACTGATCCTTGTAGGCGAGCCGAAAAACTGGGACGAGAGCGACACTCACGCAACATCACTCGTTCGGAAGTTCATCCGCAGGCTGGAAAAAGAATTTCCCGCAATGCCCGTAAAAACGATTGATGAGCGTTACAGTTCAAAGATGGCCCGCGACTCGATGCTGGAAATGGGCCTGAAGAAAAAGCAGCGCCGCAACAAGGGCCTCGTCGACGAGATCGCCGCCGCTATGTTGCTCCAGGAATTCCTTCGGATGCGCGACAGCGGTTTCTGATCGTTGCCGCGTAAATTTGCATTTCATTCAAAAATCAAACGCGAAGCCGGTGATCCTGCCCATTGTTGCTTATGGACATCCCGTGTTGAGGAAGGTCGCTACCGACGTAATGCCCGATCAACCGGGGCTCGATAAACTCATTGCCGACATGTGGGAAACGATGTACGCGAGCAGCGGCGTCGGACTCGCAGCACCCCAGGTGAACCGCCCCGTTCGTGTCTTTGTGGTGGATACCATGCAAATGTTTGCCAACATGGAGGACCAGGAGAGGAGCGAATATCCGGATGCTCCCGGGGTACGGGCGGTATTCATTAACGCCCACCTGGTCGACGCAAACGGGCCCGACTGGTCATACAACGAAGGCTGTCTCAGTATTCCGAAGATCCGCGAAGACATCAGCCGTCCCGAGACGGTTACGCTTCAATTCCGCGACCAGGAATTTAACCCGCATATCCGGCAGTTCACCGGCCTGAGCGCACGGGTGATCCTGCACGAGTACGATCATCTCGAAGGCCGGCTGTTCATTGACTATCTTCCTCCTTTAAAGAGAAAGTTGATGAAGGGAAAACTCGCCGACATTTCGAAAGGAAAGGTGGATGTGGATTATAAGATGCTTTTCCCGGAATAGGCTAAAATTCGATTTGCATGCGTGTCCGAGTCATGGTGATGACAGGGCTTTCCTGGCCTTTGGTTCTGTTTGCGCAGAATGCCGATTCACTGGACAACGAACGGCTGGCGCGCATGGTGCAGCTCACCGAGGTAGTGGTGCGTTCGGACCTGAATGTGCCGGCGTTCATTCGCCGCGTAAGGAACGACACTACATTTTACAAAGCCTTCCGTACGTTGCACCTGCTGGGCTTCACGGCGCTGAACGATATCCGGATCTATGACCGGAAGGGGAAGGTGAAAGCGTCTCTGGAAAGCAGGATCCGCCAGAACCGGAGCGGCAACTGCAGAACAATGGACGTGATTGAAGAAAAAACCACCGGAAGTTTTTACGACAGGAATGGGGACTATAATCATTATACCGCGGAGCTATACGCCGGCCTGTTTTTCACCCGCGGCAGCATCTGCGGGGAAAACAACATCGTAAAAGGAATCGAGCTGAATCCCCGCGGGCTTACCGGTATGGAAAAGCACAAGCAGCAACTCAAGATGCTTTTTTTCAACCCGGGCCGGCGTATTCCCGGGATTCCCTTCATTGGTGACAAAATCGACATTTTCGATCCCGACCGCGCGGAGCTGTATGATTTTGGAATTGATATCGGCGAGTACGGTGGTGATCGCTGTTATATTTTTTCAATTCGTGCCAAACGTGATCTTGGGGGAAAACGAAACCAGCTCGTGATCGACAGCATGGTCACGTGGTTTCATGCAAAGACAATGGAAGTGCTGGCGCGGAATTACGACATGAGCTACGACGCGGGCGTTTACGATTTCAACGTGCACATGGAGGTGCAGATGACCCGGTTTCGTAACTACCTCGTTCCACGAACCCTGCGTTATATCGGCGACTGGGACGTCGTGTTTAAAAAACGCGAGCGGGGCGCTTTCACCGCCACGCTGTTTGATTTTACCGAATAAGCTCAGCCGGCGCCCACGGAACTGCTGTATTTCCTCCATTTTTCCAGGAGTTCCCCCATGTCGGCAGGAAGCGGCGCTTCGAAAAACATGTCTTTTCCGATCGAGGGATGCAGGAAGCCCAACGTACGGGCATGCAGTGCGTGCCGCGGACAGATTGCAAAGCAGTTGTCCACGAACTGTTTGTATTTTGAAAAAACCGTGCCCTTCAAAATCTTGTCCCCGCCGTAAGAATCATCGTTGAACAAAGGGTGCCCAAGGAATTTCATATGCACGCGGATCTGGTGGGTCCGGCCGGTCTCGAGAACGCATTCCACAAGGGTGACGTAACCGAAACGTTCGATCACCTGGTAATGTGTGATTGCTTCTTTGCCGTGGTCGCCTTCGGGGTATGCTTCAAACAGCTTTCGGAATCTCAGGTGACGGCCGACGTGGGCGACTACCGTGCCTCGATCTTGTTGCACGTCGCCCCACACCAGTGCCACATACTGGCGCTTTACTGTATGATCGTAAAACTGCCGCGCGAGCTGCCTCATCGCCAGGTGAGTTTTTGCGAGCACAAGTAAACCGCTGGTGTTCTTGTCGATCCGGTGCACCAGCCCGAAGCGGGGAAGCTGTTCTTCGGACAGCGAGGGATTTTTCTGCTGCAGGTAAAAGGCCACGCCATTCAACAAGGTGCCGGAATAATTTCCGCTCCCCGGATGTACCACCATTCCTGCGGGTTTGTTGACGATCATGAGGTCCTCATCTTCGTACGGGATATTCAGCGGGATATCTTCGGGAACGACCTCGGCTTCCTCCGGACTCATGTCCGAGTACAGAATGATGTTGTCGGCAGGTTTGATCTTATAGTTCGGGCGCACCTCCTTTCCATTTACCAGCACCAGCCCTGCGTTGATCGCCTGCTGCACCTTGTTGCGGCTGGCATTTTCAATCCTGCTTACCAGGAATTTATCGATGCGGACGGGCTCCTGGCCGCGGTCGACGGTGAGATGGAACCGTTCATAGAGTTCGTCGTTGCTGTCGCGCAGATTTTCTTTCTCCGTCTGCTCCATACAACGAAGGTAACGGATGAGCGATAGTCGGTACTTTTGTCTTATGCAGCGTGTCATCTTCCGCGATCTGGGTGAAATGGCGTATCGGCCGGCCTGGGATTACCAGGAACAGCTCCTGCTCGAAAATGTCCGTCTGAAGTCGGCGCAGGTCGCTGAAGCCAGTACCGGCACGGAGCCGGACACGCGGCATTATCTGCTTTTCGTAGAGCATCCTCCTGTGTACACGCTCGGAAAGAGCGGAAACCAGGGCCATATCCTGATCAATGAGGAGATGCGTTCCGAGAAAGGAATTGAATTCTTCCGGACCAACCGTGGGGGGGACATTACTTTTCACGGACCCGGGCAGATTGTGGGCTACCCGATTCTCGACCTCGAAAAATTCTACACTGATATCGGCAAATACCTGCGGCAGATCGAGGAAACTGTAATCCGGACACTTGCCGATTACGGGATCCGTGCCGAAAGATCCGCGGGAGAGACAGGCGTATGGATCGACCCGGGTAAATCGGCAAAGGCGCGCAAGATCTGCGCGATCGGCGTTCGAACGAGCCGCTGGGTGACCATGCACGGATTCGCCCTCAATGTGAATACCAATCTGGAGTATTTTAATTACATCGTGCCCTGCGGCATTCGCGGAAAGCAGGTGACCTCAATGCAGCGCGAGCTGGGACAGCCGGTGAATATCGCCGAGGTGAAGGAGAAGTTGAAAGAACAGTTCTCCAGTGTTTTCGGTGTGAAGATCGCGACGGAATGATCAGAAATCCTTTTGCAGGTAAAATTTGTGGTTCTCGATGAGCTGGTCATCCTCGAACAGCTCGAAGCGAAACCACCCCCCGCGATAGAAGTTTGCTTTGTCAATTCGAAAGCTGCGGGTCTTCAGATCTTTCAGCTCGAAAAGAAACTTTCCGCCTTCTTCGTAGAATTTGATCGAGTACTTTTTGGCTCCATCCTCAGGCAAATTGATCCGCACGTAACCATCGCGGTGCGTGTAAACGTGAAGCGAGGGCACGAAAACATTGACGCCGTTGCGGTTGTTGATGCCGAAGTTCGGGACCGACACCGAATCGATCCCACCCGCCGGTTCGGTCTTGTTGCTGTAATTCATCCTCCGTACGGTATCCACCAGCGGACGTTTTGCCTTGCTGAAGAGATACATCCCTTTGTCTAAGAGAATATAGAGCCGGTAGAACATGTGGTCGTTGGGCGCTTTGCTATCCACGAAGCCGTTCTGCGGCGTGCGCGGATCGGGAACGGTAAGGATCGTCTTGTAACCGGAGAGGCTGTCGAACGACCGCTGAATGCTGATCTGTTTGACAGTTTCGAAGGTATTTGTCCAGCTGACGATATACCGGTCGCCTCCTACGTTTCGGACGCTGAATTCCGGAAGCGTGTCCTGTGCGCGCAGAACGGAAATGCTGAGACTCAGGAAGGCCAGGACAAGAAATGAAGCTTTCATGCACGCTGAAATATTGGATCCGATACGAAAACAAATATAGCGCAGGCAGGGCAGCTTGTGGGAAAGATTAACGTTCTGTTTTTACCCCCCCGTTGCTGAGCGGGGTGAGTACAAAAACTTCCACATCTTTTCCGTTTCGGTAAGAAAGCTATGGGTTGCGAAAAAAGCACTACCGGCTGAACCTTCATCATATTTTTACTTTCGCAATGCCCGGCATCAAATTGGTTTACATTTGGACCTCGATTTTTCAGCTTATGGCACCAACGCTCGTAGTACTCGCCGCAGGGATGGCTTCCCGTTATGGGAGCATGAAACAGGTAGAGGGGTTTGGTCCGCATGGCGAAACGATCATGGACTATTCGATTTACGACGCGCGCCATGCCGGCTTTGGGAAAGTAGTATTTATCATCCGCCGCGAATTCGCCGGGGATTTCCAGGAAATGTTCCAGCCGCGGCTGGAAGGGAAAATCGGTACGGAATACGTGAACCAGGAACTGGACAGCTATACCCAAGGATTTGCAGCCCCGCCGGAGCGCACGAAGCCATGGGGTACGGCGCACGCTGTGCTGGCAGCACGGGAGGCTGTTCAGGAACCGTTCGCGGTGATCAATGCCGACGATTTTTACGGCCGGGATGCTTTCCGGAAAGCAAAGGATTTTTTATCCGGGGAATGCACCCCAGACCTGTTCGCACTGATCGGCTACGAGCTGGAAAAAACTCTTTCGGAACATGGATCCGTGAGCCGGGGGGTATGCCGGGTGGACGAAAACAATTTCCTCGTGGCGATCAACGAGCGCACAAAGATTTTCCGGGAAAACGGAAAGGTGGTGTACCAGGAAGGCGAGGAAAAGCGGGACCTGCCGTCCGGGACGAAGGTGTCCATGAATTTCTGGTGCTTTCACCAGGATGTCTTCGGGTTTATTGAGAAAAGTTTTCAGAAATTCCTTAGCGAGCGCGGGACCGATCCCAAGGCCGAATTCTTCATCCCTATTGCCGCCGACCGGTTCATCAACGAAAGACAAGGAAAGATAAAGCTGATACCAACATCTTCGCAATGGTTCGGCGTGACCTATAAGGAAGATGCGCCGCAGGTGCGGGCGCGATTGCAACAACTGGTCGGGGAAGGAGAGTACCCGGAAAATTTATGGGCCTGATCCCTTCACCATAAATACGTAATTCTGGATCCGCTGCGCCTGTTGCGTACGGCTGAGGCCGGCGAGGTTGCTGCGGGAGGAGATCTTTACGTGGCTGTACAGCGAATTGTTTTTGCGGATCTCTTCAATCACCCGGTAAATGTATTTCGACTGCACCGCGAATACCGCCCCTTCCACTTCCCGCTGCCTGCTGCTTAGGACGCCGATCACTTCTCCATTGTTATTAAAGACGGGGCCGCCACTGTTGCCGGGGTTTGCGGGAACTGCTATCTGGCAGCTCAGTGTATCGCCATCAATACCGCTCCGCGCGCTGAGGTAGCCTTCGCCGTAGACGATCTCATCTCTCGGGAAGCCCAGCGTGAATACAGGCTCAGCGATGTCGGTACTTGTCTTGCGGATCCCGTACGGCAACGAAGTGAAGGGTTTGAATTTCGGGTCATCGATCCGGATTACGGCCACGTCTTTGGGAACGTCCAGTTTCACCACAAAGGCACTGAATTTGTCGCCGCGGTTGTTCTGAACAAAAATTCGCTTGGAATTCTTCACCACGTGTGCGTTGGTGATCATCAGGCCGCTCGGATCAATCAGGAATCCGGTTCCGTTGTAGCGAACGGGGAAGTTGATGGCCTGGTTCACTTTGTCGATGCTGTCGATGCGTTCATTGATAGCCACCTGGTCGCGACGCATCTCGTCTACCAGGTACTCCAGGCTGGCGAGCTTCGGATCGTGCGGCCGCGGGGCAAGGGAAATGACAAGCGCCGTAATGCCCACCGCGGTAAGTCCCGCGATACAGGCTGCAATGGCTACCACGCGCTTGTAACGCCGCCATAGGTACACAAATTTCGCGCTTCCTTTCAGCTTCGGCGAACTGATCTTTCCCTGTTCGGCAAGGTCCGTGTGCACCTGCTGCATCAGGTCGCGTAGATTCTTTCTTTCTCCGTAGCGATTGATTTGCTGGAGAAACAGCGTGTGTTCCACCACGAGCTGGTCAACCTCGGGACTCGTCTTGCGGAGGTTTTCGAAATAAAGCCGCTCTTCCGGGTTCATCTGTCCCCGGATGTATCGTTCCACCGCATCCAAAAGCTTCATTTCATCCATCACCGTTTCCGTTTTTGTAGTGGCTAAAAAATATTTTCTTCAATCTCATCAAACACTTGTACTTCTGGTTCTTTGCATTGTCGGCGTTTGTGTACCCGAAATTCGCTGCAATCTCCTGCATGCTTCGCTTCTGCAGATAATAGGCTTCGAGCAAACTCTTGCACGGCTCGCCGAGGTTTCCGATCGCCCGGTCCATCATTTCAAACTCTGCGTTGCGCCGCTCGTGATCCTGGATGTCGTCGTCCACGCGCACAGTTTCGAGGTGCTCGGTGCCCGAAGAAAACCGGTTTGCCTGCTGCAGCCTCTTCAGCCAGATCCGTCGGCTCACGGAATAGAGGTAAGTGCGCACCTGGCAATTCAGCTCAAAGCGGCCGGTACAAAGCTTCTCATAAAGAACTATCAGGGCCTCCTGGAAAACGTCCTTCGCATCATCAACTGAGCCATTGTTGTTGATTATCAGCGACTGAACCAGGTTGAAATTGTCCTTATATATGGTCTCAACCGCTTTCCTGTCTCTGTGGGCAAATCCTTTCAGCAGGGCCAGTTCGCTGCTCTCGGCTTTCACAATCCCGGTATTTAATACGTTTTTTTAAAAATAGTAACCCGGTGCTAAGGTGAAAAAAATATTTAAAAGCCGGGGTTACCTTTTTCAAATACGCGTATTAACGTAGTAATCTTATAAACCAAACATTAAAAAATCGCAAACAATGAAAAAGCTTTTGTTAGTATTCGCGATCGCCGGATTTGCAGTAGCCTGCAACAACAAGTCGGAGAAGAAAACCGACAAAGACACCACCACGGTTCAGCCGACTCCGACACCCACACCTGATACGACGGTGAATGTCGATACCACGGTAACTGGTGATACTACCAGGCCCTAAGAGTTTTTATATGGCAAGCAATCGTTAGAGGCGGTCTATGTCCATAGATCGCTTTTTTTTGCTTGCATGATAAGCGGTGAAGCTTATATTTGCAGTATGGACAGTCTGAGAACGAGTTTCTGGTATCGGTATTATTATCTCTGCCGAGAGAGCCGGGGATCGTTTTGCATGTCCAGGTAAAACAATCGTAACTTTTTCTACATCCCCCGGCCATTCCGGGGGATTTTTTTATTATGGAAAAGAAAAACATCGCCATTATCGGACTGGGCCTCATGGGTGGCTCGCTCGCGCTCCGGCTCCATGAAAAGAAGCTTGCCTCGGTTCTGACCGGAGTGGACACGAACCCCGCCCACGCGCGTATCGCGGAGGAAATGGAACTTGTTGACCGCGTCGTGCCCCTGGAGGAGGCGGTAGCAGACGCGGATGTCGTCGTTCTTTCCGTACCCGTGAACGTGATTGCCGAGTTGCTTCCGCGAGTGCTCGACCGCGTGAACCGGCAGATTGTGATTGACCTTGGTTCGACAAAAGGAGAAATTGTGAGGACCGTGGCCAACCACCCGAGGCGCGGCAGGTATGTAGCTGCCCACCCGATGTGGGGAACCGAATACAGCGGGCCCGCCGCCGCAGTGCGAACAGCCTTTGAAAACAAGGCGCTGATCCTTTGCAATACCGCCGACAGCGACGCCGACGCGGTCGACTGGACGCGACTTATGTTTCGCAAAATTGGCATGCACATTCTCGAAATGGAAGCGGTCGCCCATGATTTGCACGCTGCATATGTAAGCCACATCTCCCACATCACGTCTTTCGCACTGGCAAACACGGTGCTGGAAAAAGAGAAAGAGGAAAATACCATTTTCGAAATGGCGAGCTCGGGGTTTGAAAGCACGGTCCGCCTTGCGAAAAGCCATCCCGCGATGTGGGTGCCTATTTTCCGGCAGAACCGCGAGAATGTGCTGGACGTTCTGAACGAACATATTTCGCAGCTGAAAAAATTCAGGAGCAGCCTGGAAAAAGAAAACTGGGGGTACCTGGAAGAACTGATCCAAAACGCGAACGGCATCCGGAGGATTCTCGGGTAGCCCATTCATTTAAATCTAACTTTGTACCATGCAAACGAGTGAACGAACGGTGAAGGAACAATTGCGGTCGGCCTGGGAAAAGCGGCCGCTCATCATCAGTGGTCCCTGCAGCGCAGAAACGGAGACACAGCTGATCGAAACAGCCACCCATCTCGCCGCCACGGGGGTGGTGGATATGCTGCGCGCCGGTATCTGGAAACCGCGCACGCGGCCGGGAAGTTTTGAGGGAGTGGGCCGCATCGGCCTCCCCTGGCTTCAGGCTGCACGCAAGCTCACGGGTTTGCCGGTAACGATCGAAGTAGCCACGGCGCAGCAGGTGGAGCTCGCTCTCGAATACGACGTGGATGTAATCTGGATCGGAGCCCGAACTACGGTGAACCCATTCAGCGTGCAGGAAGTGGCCGAAGCGCTGAAAGGTGTGAAGATCCCTGTTCTCATAAAAAATCCGATCAATCCCGACCTGGAGCTCTGGACCGGCGCCCTCGAACGCATCGCAAAGGCCGGGGTGAACGACCTGGGCCTGGTACATCGAGGTTTTTCATCGTACGGAAATGCAGAGTACCGCAACGCGCCGATGTGGCATCTCGCGGTTGAGATGAAGGTTCGCTATCCGGACATCCTAATGATCAGCGATCCTTCGCACATTTGCGGTCGCCGCGATATTCTGCTGCAGGTTGCGCAAAAGGCGATCGACCTGGACTTCGACGGTTTGATGATCGAGAGCCACATTGATCCGGACAACGCCTGGAGCGATGCGAGGCAGCAGGTAACGCCTCAGCGCGTGCAGGAGCTGTTCGCTTCGATCACCTGGAGGCGCGAGGATGTCAATTCGGAAGCCTACCACATGGCGCTCGAAAAACTGCGGCAAAAAATCAACCAGCTGGATGACGAGCTGATCGAGTTGCTGGGCCAAAGAATGAAGATAGCGGACCGGATCGGGGAATATAAACGTGAAAACAACATCACCATTTTGCAAACCAACCGTTGGAACGAGATCATTCAGCGGGCGGTGCACAAGGGAGAACAGATCGGTTTAAGCCGCGAGTTTATTACGCGGTACTTCGACGCTGTTCACATGGAGAGCATCAGTCACCAGAAAAAGATCATGGACCGATAAGCCATCGCCATGCAGAAAAAAACGATCCGTTTTTCGCATGCTTCCACAGACTGCTGCTTTCGCGGCAGGTTTTCAGACCTGAAAAAGCTGGCCGACCTGCGGCGGTCGGTGATCATTACGGACGAACACGTATTTCGTTTGCACCCTAGAAAGTTCACCGGCTGGAATTGTATTATACTGAAATCGGGAGAGAAATACAAAGCGCAGGCGACTGCCGATGCGGTCATCGGGCAGCTGCTGCTTATGGAAGCCGACCGGTATTGCACCCTGGTGGGTGTGGGAGGGGGTGTCGTGACCGACCTCACCGGCTACGTTGGATCAATATACCTGCGCGGAGTTCGCACCGGATTTGTTCCAACCACGCTGCTCGGGATGGTGGACGCCGCAGTAGGCGGGAAGAATGGGGTGAACGTGAACGATTATAAGAACCTGGTCGGCACCATTCGACAGCCCGCGTTCATCTTATACGATGTAGATTTCCTGGCGACACTTCCGGAGGCTGAGTGGAGAAATGGCTTCGCCGAAATCATCAAGCATGCATGCATTGCAAACTCCCGGCTTTTCCGCCTGCTGGAATCCGGCGGACCTGAAAGTTTCCGCGGCAGGGAACTGGAAACGTTGATCGAAAGGAACGCTCTTTTCAAGGCCGCGTTGGTGAAACAGGATGAATTTGAATCGGGACCGAGAAAGCTGCTGAATTTTGGTCACACCCTCGGGCATGCGCTCGAGCATCGTTTTGAGCTTTCGCATGGGCAGGCGATATCTATTGGCATGTCCTGCGCCTCTCATATTTCCGAAGCGCTTACAGGATTCAGGGGAACCGGGCGCGTGGTGAATCTGCTGCAGGCCTACGGACTTCCGGCATTCGCTTCTTTCGATCCGGAAGTACTCGTAGCTGCGCTGCAAAAGGACAAGAAGAGGCGGGGCCGCGCTATTGACTTTGTGCTATTGGAAAAAATTGGCAAGGCTGTCATCAAACCGGTTCCGGTGAAACGGTTGGTGCGGATCCTAAAAACCGTTGTCGCGTGAATCTTGTCGTCGAACCATCAACGCTGAGCGGAACAGTGCAGGCGCCGGCCTCGAAAAGCCTGACGCAGCGCGCTCTGGCGGCTGCTCTCTTGAAAGGGGGCATTTCTGTGATCATCGGCGCCGGACAGAGCAGCGACGAACGGGCCGCGCGCTCGATTGTGCAAGCCCTCGGTGCGGAAATTCGCGAGGACGGAGATGAATGGATTATTGACAGCCGCGGCATACTTCCGGTCACGAGTGAGTTAAACTGCGGCGAGAGTGGACTGGCGGCTCGCATGTTTGTGCCGGTTGCGGCGCTTTCCGCGCAGGAGCTGACCATCACCGGCGCAGGCAGCCTGATGGAACGGCCCATGGATATTTTTACCCGCGTTCTTCCTAAACTGAATGTGAAGCTGCAGTCGCGCGGCGGTAAACTGCCGATGCGCATCAAAGGACCCCTGCAGCCCGCATCCATCGAACTCGAGGGCTCGCTGAGCTCGCAATTTGTGACAGGACTGATCCTGGCATTTGGGGGAGCGAACGCGGAAAATTGTTCGATCCGGGTGATTCGCCCGAGCAGTGTCGGATACATAGATCTCACGCTGGAGGTGATGCGAAAATTTGGCTTGCCTGTTCCGCGCAATGAAGGATACTCGGAATATTTTTTTGACCGTGCGCAGCCGGCACTCCATTCGGAGACCACGCGCTACCAGGTGGAAGGGGACTGGAGCGGCGGAGCCTTCCTGCTGGTCGCGGGAGCGATTGCCGGCCCGATTCTCGTGCGGGGGCTTGATTTGGGGTCGCAGCAGGCAGATCGCGCCATACTTAACGTGCTGATGGATGCAGGCGCGGCGATTGCTGTCGAAGCGAAAGGAATTCGTATACAGCCTACCGAAATGCGCGCTTTCGAATTCGATGCGAGCGATTGTCCCGATCTTTTTCCTCCGCTTGTGGCACTCGCCACCTGCTGCGAAGGAACGAGCTCGGTAGCAGGAGTTTCGCGGCTCATTCACAAGGAGAGCAACCGGGCGGAAAGCCTGCAGAGCGAATTCGCGAAAATGGGCGCGCGCATCAGCATTTATGCGGATGAAATGCGAATTGAAGGAGGAGTGTTGAAAGGCGCAACGATAAGTTCGCACAACGATCACCGCATCGCAATGGCCTGCGCGGTAGCGGCAATGCGAGCGTCTAAACCCGTTCTCATCCGCGATGCGGCAGTCGTGCGCAAATCCTATCCCGCATTCTTCCATGACTTGAAAAGCCTCGGTGCTGCAGTATCTTTACCCTTCACGGCCTGAACCAAATTATTCTACTTGAATACTTTCGGACGCATATTCCGCCTTTCGATTTTTGGCGAATCACATGGCCCGGTGGTCGGTATTGTAATAGACGGTTGTCCTGCGGGCGTTCCTCTGTCGGAAGAAGATTTTGTGTCCGACCTGGAGCGGCGGAAAGGGGGCACGCAAAAAGGGACCACACCGCGGAAGGAAGACGACATTCCGGTGATCCGAACCGGGCTGTTCAACGGATATACTACGGGAGCGCCAATTACGATTTTTTTTGACAACCGGAATGTGCGGAGCAGCGATTACGAGCGGCAGCGCGACATTCCCCGGCCGGGCCATGCCGATTTCGTGGCGCGCGTGAAGTACGGGGGTTTTGAAGATTATCGAGGGAGCGGGCACTTCAGCGGCAGGCTCACGGTCACTCTGGTTGCCGCGGGAGTGGTCGCGAAAAAACTGATGAGTCGCCTCCAGGGCGAAGCCCAGGGAGTGAATGTGCGGTCGTCCATTTTGGAAATCGGCGGCGAATCCGATCCGGAAAAAGGAATCCAAAAAGCGATCGACAACAAGGATTCGGTAGGCGGAATAATCGAATGCCGGGCAACCGGTTTGCCGGCTGGACTCGGAGAACCGTTTTTTGATTCTGTGGAGTCGCTGCTAAGTCACATTGTATTTGCGATCCCCGCGATCCGCGGGATTGAATTTGGTACAGGATTCCCTGCGGCGCGAATGTTCGGGAGCGACCACAACGACGCGATCGAAGACCTGCAGGGAAGAACCCGTACCAATCACGCAGGCGGGGTAGTGGGTGGCATTTCGAATGGAAACGAACTGGTATTTCGCGTAGCGGTGAAACCTACGTCTTCCACTCCAAAAGAACAGAACACGATCAACTGGAACAGCGGTGAGCTGGAAAAAGTATCGGTAAAAGGCCGCCACGATCTCTGCATTGCGCTGCGGGTTCCGGTCATTCTCGAAGCAGTTACCTCGATCGTGCTCGCAGACCTGCTGCTGCTGGAACAGAGAATTCCCCGTCGCTGGACTCAAACCGGTTTCTGAAGTTTTCGAAAACTCAGATCGAGCAGGGGAAAGCGGGCGGGTTCGCCAAAATAGTAGTGCCACCATTCCGTAGTCAGCGGGCGAAATCCATATTTTTCCATCGTGCTTTTCAGCAACAGCCTGTTTTGAAGAATTTCTTCCGAAAACCCGGCGAAGCTGTGATGAGCACTGTCGGTGAAATTGTCGAAGCCCGTTCCCATATCCAGCTCGTTCCCCGTTTTCAGGTCGATGATCGTAAGATCTACCGCGATTCCCCGGTTGTGATTGCTTCCTTTCGCAGGATTTGCCACATAACGCTCGTCGCGTATCAGTTCCCAGAATTCTTCTGTCACGGAAAACGGCCGGTAGGCATCGAAAATCTTTACTCCAAGACCCAACCTGTTTAGATCCGCCTGCACCAGCGCCAGCGCTTCAGCGGCCGGTTGCCTGAGGAAAGTTTTTGTCGTGTTTGCCGGATACATCCTTTTCCCCACGAAATTGTTTTCCGTCGCATAACGCAGGTCATAAACAATATTCGGGATCCGGGATTTCAGCTCTACCATGCGTGCCACCGGATCCTTGAGTGCCTGCGAGCGGTATGCTTTCCAGCTTTTTATCACCATCGGACGGATGGTATCACCCGCGTAAAGCCGCGTGTACACCACGGTGGATAAAAACAGCGTGAGCAGGATGGGAATCGCGATCCGTTTGTTAAATTTGGAAGACATACTGCCGCTTTGCGGAAAATTAGTTCATAAGCGGCAACCACCACCATGATCCGTCTTCGATTTTTTCTTGCCGTTTGCTGCTCCCCGATATTTTTCCTGGTTTCCGGCTGCGGCACCGGCAGCAGTTCCCCGGTACGGCCGGACGAAACCGTGGTCCCACAGGCTTCTTCCGCGGAATTGCTGCGCGCCTACATGGAAGCAACCGCGAACGACAACGAGCGGCTGGACGGCCTCATCCCATTGCGCCAGTACCGCGCGGCGCGCTTCATCTACGAACATTTTGGATTCAATCCGGTGTGGTCGGTAGGCAAAGGCTGGCGTCGCGTCGGCGATTCGCTTGCGGATTTCATCGACCGCGCCCGTTTGTTCGGGCTTTTCCCGGAAGATTATCACAATCGCGAGCTGCTGGTGATCCGAAAGAAATTTTCAGAAGATAGTTTGTCGAAATCAGACAGGGAAGACGTTGCTCTCTGGGTGAAAGCGGATATCCTGCTCACCGATGGCTTCATACAGCTTGTCCGCGACCTGAAGCTGGGCCGCCTCGGTCGCGACAGCGTCAGCCTGAATCCCGATACACTGCTTTCGGACCAGTTTTATTTGGAGCAGATTCAAAAGTTGCGCAACACGGGCTCCGTTGCCGCGGTTATTCGCGATTTAGAGCCGCAACATCCCGCTTATCACGCGCTGAAGAGGGCAATTCCGCGATTCCTGGACAGCATGGACTACCGGGCTTACACGGTTCTGCCCGCACCGTCCAGGTCGCCGCAGTTCCGCACGCTGCTGCAGCGACGGCTTTTCGAAGAAGGCCTGCTGGCGAGCGACACGATTCTTGCGGACAGCGCCCAGCTCAGTGCCGCGGTAAAGGAGTTTCAAAAAAGGAATGGGCTGACTGCCGACGGGAGGGCCGGAGATGCGACGGTGCGTATGATGAACCTTTCCGACCGGGAGAAATTCATCCGCGTTGCGATCAGCCTGGATAAGTACAAGCAGCTGCCTCCCGAATTGCCGGGGCAGTACGTATGGGTGAACCTGCCGGGGTATTACCTGGAACTCTGGGATGATGACTCCGTTCGGCTCAGCTCACGGATCATTTGCGGAAAGCCTGCCACGCGAACACCGCTCCTCAACAGCGCCATAGCCGAGGTTATTACATATCCGCAATGGACCGTGCCCGCGAGCATCATTCAAAAAGAGATTTTGCCCGCCGTAAAGAAAAATCCCTCGTATCTCACCCGCAAGGGTTTCAGCCTGCTCGACCGCGATGGGAACGTGGTACACCCGGATTCCGTGGACTGGTCGCGCTACAGCAAAGGGATTCCATACCGCGTGGTGCAGGGGAGTGGCGACGCGAACGCGCTTGGAGTGCTGAAGTTTAACTTCAGCAACAAATACGCGGTGTACCTGCACGACACGAACCAACGCTATTTGTTTGGCAGCACCACCCGCGCGCTGAGCCACGGCTGCGTCCGCGTTCAGGATTGGCGGAATCTCGCGCATTACCTGCTGCGCCGCGATAGTGGTTCTTCCGCCCGGATTGATTCGCTGAACCGCTGGCTGTCGAAGAAGGAAAAGCACAGCATTGCGATCCGCAACCGGGTTCCACTTTTTATCCGCTACATCACCTGCGAGGCGAAAGAAGGAAAGCTCCAATTTTACGATGACATTTATGGGGAAGATCAGCAGCTGAAGAAGCAGTATTTTCCCTCGAAATAACCCGTTAAAACAGGGTTCGAAAACCAGTTGGAAGCAAATGAAAATTAAGTCAATAAATTTATTTCACGATATTAGAGTTACCTGTTATTTTTGTTCAGCTTAAACCCAAACTAACTCTTTATGAAGAAGACCATACTGACATTGTCGGTTCTGTGCCTGCTTTTCACCGCATCCCATGGCCAGAATGACGATGTAAGACCCAAGGCTCTCGGGATCAGTTTTTTTCTGAACGACTTTGTGACTCCAAGCCGGATTCGTTCCACGTCACTGACCTCGGTGCTGGCCAATAAGAAATGGGCCCGGTTCAGGGAAATGCTTCCCGGTCTTTCAATCAACTATTACAACGGCATTACCCGTCACATTGATTTCGCGGCAAGCCTCGGCGGATCGTTCGTGAGCTACCCCATGCCCAGCAAGGTTTTCGCCGACGATCATTTCCTGCTGGAAGGAAATGCATCGCTTTATTTGAAGCTGACCACCGAACGATACTGGGTGCAGCCTTTCGTTACCGCGGGTGTCGGCGGTCATAAATACCTCAGCTACTGGGGTGCTTTCCTCCCTGTAGGACTTGGTTTTAAGATCAACTTCTTCGACGAAGCCGACGTGACCCTGATGTCTACCTACCGCGTGCCCGTGACCACGGAAACGGCTAACTATCATTTTCAGCACAGCATCGGAATTTCCGGCATACTCGGCAAGAAGAAAGAGCGCGTAATTCCGCCTCCGCCGCCACCGCCTCCGCCCGCCGATACGGATGGAGACGGCATCACTGACGACAAGGACAAATGTCCCACCGTTGCCGGCGTTGCCAAGTACGAAGGGTGCCCTGTTCCCGATACTGATAAGGATGGCGTAAACGACGAGGAAGATAAATGCCCGACTGTCGCCGGGCTCGTACGATACCAGGGTTGCCCGATCCCGGATACTGACAAGGATGGGATCAACGACGAAGAAGACAAATGTCCCACGGTGGCAGGTGTTGCCCGCTACCAGGGCTGTCCGGTTCCTGACACCGACAGCGATGGCGTGAACGACGAGGAGGACAAGTGTCCGACGGTGCCGGGTCCGAAATCCAACCAGGGCTGTCCGGTGATCTCGGAAGAAGTCAAAACGCGCGTGAATTATGCAGCAAACAACATTCTATTTGTTACCGGGAGTTACAAGTTGCTGCCGAAGTCGTTCAAAGGATTGAATGATGTGGTGAAGATCCTGAATGAAAATCCCGAGATGGTGCTGTCGATCGACGGCCACACGGACAATGTAGGTTCTGACGAATTTAACCAGACGTTGAGTGAGAATCGCGCCGACGCGGTGAAGCAATACATCGTGGGCAAAGGCATCGCCGAAAACCGGATTACTTCTGCCGGTCACGGTGAAAGCACTCCGATTGCCGACAACAACACTGCGGCCGGTCGCCAGAAAAACAGGCGCGTTGAACTGAAGCTGGGATATCCGGGCCAGTAAAAAATGAATGAACTTTCAAAAGCCCTTTTTCGAAAGGGCTTTTTTTATTGCCTGTTTATTCGCGGTTGCGGGTATCGATCACGATCCGGTCATTGCGAAAGAAAAAACCGACTCCCAGTCCGTAAGCGACGTGATGAATGTTGGGTCCTTCGTCGGCGTTGCTGATGTTGGCAATGCCGTAGGAATAGCGGGCTGCAACAAAAAACCCTCCTTCGGTTTCGTACCCGATCTGCGCAATGGCGTTTGCAGAGTACCGACCATATTCTCCGAAATCGTAAATCATTTTCTTTTCGACGAGATTTCCCGAGCTGGTGCGGTATCGTTCCTTTCCATACAGCTGGAAATCCAGCGCCACGCCTCCCCGGAGAAAAAAATGCGATGGTTGGGCGCCCAGGTCGGCGTGCAGCAATGCGGCCAGCTCGAGGCAATGAATGCGGGTGTCGTTGTCCCGCGCGTCTGGTCCGGGTGGAAAGAGGTACTGGTTGAACTGCACGCGGTATCCTTTCAGACTGTAGAATATTTCCGGCGCGAAGTAAACCCTGGTTTCGAACGGGATTTTCCAGCCCACTCCGGCAAAAACGCCCCATTTGTGTTCCGTGGGTTGCCGCACCTTATTCGCCTTGTAGTCGGCCGTAGTGATCTGGGGACCAGCGGTGATGGAAAAAGCAGACTGTGCTTCGCAGGCCAGGGTGTAGAAAAGGCTGCAAGCAAGAATGAGTTTCTTCATGATAATTTATTGCCAGCTTCTCAGTGAGGATAATCCATAGCCCGGCAGGGCGATGACGGGAATTGATAAAAATAGAAAAGAAAACCGGATTGCGAAAGCGTTCAGAATTTTTTCGCCGGATCCCTGGTACCGGCTGATTTGTTATATGCGGCGGACTGACCCCGGGGGATGGAAAGATTCTGCCATTGCGTGTCACGCATCATTTTCCCGAGATAAACGATCTGCCCGATGTGATACGGATAATGAGCGAGCTGCCTGTTGATCGCGTCCATTGCCGACATGGGCTCGCTCCGAATGTAAACGGTTCGCAGCAGGTCATCTTGGTTGAGCGATTGGAGCGCCCCCAGCAAACAATCCCAGCCGCGGTTCCAGAGCTCGAGCAGCTGGTCACGGGAATAGTCGTGCACAGTAAACTCCTCGTCGCGCCGGCGCCATTCTTTCTCCCCATCCTCGGTGAGAAAGTTTGTCCAGCGACTGAGCATATTGCCCGCCATGTGCTGGATGATTACGGCAATCGAATTGGATTCCGTGGCGGGCTGATAATGAAAATCCGGGTCTTCAAGTTGCGCGAAGGTCCGGTCCGCAAGCTCTTTGTAGTATTTCAGCCGGCGAATTGCCGTTGTCAGATATTCTTTTCCTGCGCTCGCCATTTTGCAAGTTTTTCCTTCGCGGATCAGTATCCTTCGGCACTGTCTTCACCCCTTATATCCGCAATGGCTTCAATGCGGCGGCCGGGGTGCACAACGATGAGCTCCGTTCTGCCTATCGCCGAAACCTCCCGGATCTTGTGTCCCTTTGCCTCAAGCGCCGCCCGCACGTCTGCCGGAAATGCCTTTTCGATTGTAAGCACATCGGGCTGCCATTGGTGGTGGAATTTCGGCCGGTAAACTGCGTCTTCGGCGGAAAGTCCGAATTCCAAAATATTTACGAGAGCCTGGAAAACGGAAGTGGGAATCGTTGTGCCGCCGGGCGTTCCGACGATGATATATGGCTCTCCATTCTTCAAAACGATCGTCGGTGTCATCGAGCTCAGCATTCGCTTCCCCGGTTCGATCGCGTTGGCCCGGCTACCCACTGCTCCATACAGGTTCGGCACCCCCGGTTTAATGCTGAAATCGTCCATTTCATCGTTCAGCAAGAACCCCGCCCCGCCCACCACGGTCTTACTGCCATAGGAGTTGTTGAGCGTAATGGTCACGGCCACTGCGTTCCCTTCTTTGTCAACGACGCTCAGATGCGTGGTCTGCTGGCTTTCCCGTAATGCTACGCTCCCGGCGCGTATTGCCGAGCTGATGCTTGCCTTTTCAGGATTAAAGTCAGACATTCTTTCCCTCAGGTAATCTTCGTTGGTAATGTCAGCCACCGGCACCTTGTAAAAATCCATATCGCCCATGTGCTCCGCCCGGTCGGCGAAGGCTCTGCGTTCCACTTCGGCCATGAGGTGCACGGCTTCGGGCGAATGAAATCCGAAAGCTTGCAGGTTCCTGTCTTCGATCATCTTCATCATTTGATGGAGGAGAACGCCGCCGCTGCTGGGCATGCCCATGCTGATCACACGATGCCCTTTGTATTCGAAGCTGTGGGGATCGCGCGGCACCGCGCGATAGTTTTTCAGATCTTTGTAGCTGATGATGCCCCTGCCGCGCTTCATTTCTTCCACGATCAACCTGGCGGTTTTTCCCCGGTAAAAACCGTTTTTGCCTTTGTCTCGGATCCGCTTCAGGGTTTCCGCGAGATCCTTCTGCACCAGCGTGTCGCCGGCTTTCCACGCCGTCGACCTTACAAAAGCTGGAGTTTGCGTATTGTAGCGGCGGAATTGTTCCTGCAGTGCGTTAAGCGAATTGGCCTCCGCCCTGCTGATTACAAACCCATTTTCAGCAAGCCGGATAGCCGGCTCGATCAGTACGCGGAAGGGCAACTTTGCGTAGCGGTGCGATTCGCACAATCCCGCCACGGTTCCGGGAACTCCGGCGGAAAGATGACCGTACTGACTTTTGTCGGTGCGCGGCGTACCGTCCGGGTCAAGGTACATGTCGGCGTGTGCTTTGCCGGGCGCTTTTTCGCGGTAATCGATTGCCAGCTCAACACCGTTTTTCAGCTTAGCAACCAGGAATCCACCGCCACCGAGATTACCTGCAGCGGGGTACACTACCGCCAGCGCGAGCTGGGTGGCGATCGCGGCATCCACGGCGTTTCCGCCAAGCTTCAGGATCTCCAACCCCACCTTACTCGCAATCGGATGGGCTGTCACCACCGCACCATTGGACGCCATCACTTTTTTCTGCGGCTGGTATTTATATGCATCAACAGGAACGCTCGCCTGCTTCGCCGGTGCGTGACAGGCCGCAACAAGAAAGGAAATGAAACAGCAGGTTAAACTTGTTCGAACGGGAACAGGCACGGCGGAAAGTTACTTAAATTGCCGCTCAAATTTTTTACATGATCAGAAAGGCCGGATTGGTTCTTTTCCTCGCAGGCTTCTCCCTTTTCGCAACGGCCCAGTTGAAATCCCCCGATGAATTCCTGGGTTACAGCCTGGGCACGCGGTATACTCCGCACTGGAAGATCGTCGCCTATTTCCAGCATGTTGCCGACCAGCTTCCGAACATGATGCAGTTGCAGCGCTATGGCGAAACGAACGAAGGGCGACCGCTCCTGCTTGCTTTCGTTTCTTCGCCGGGCACCATGCAGAACCTGGAGTCCGTTCGGCAACGCAATATCGAACTGACGCAAAATGCGGGGACGCGTTCCTCGTACGACGGATACCCGGTAATTGTCTGGCTCAGCTACAACGTACACGGCAACGAAACCTCGGGCTCGGAAGCCGCGATGAAAACGCTCTACGCGCTTGTGGATCCCGCGAACCAGAAAACCAAAGACTGGCTTCGGTCGACCGTGGTCATTATCGATCCTTGTCTCAATCCCGACGGGCGGGACCGGTACGTGAACTGGTTCAATTCCGTGGTAGGAAAAAAAATGAACCCGGAACGGGCGGCGCGCGAACACCGCGAACCATGGCCGGGAGGGCGCACCAATCATTACAATTTTGACCTCAACCGTGACTGGGCCTGGCAGACGCAGGTGGAAAGCCGGCAGCGCGCAAAAATATACCATCGCTGGATGCCGCAGGTGCACGTGGATTATCACGAACAGGGCATTAACGAACCCTACTATTTTGCGCCTGCGGTTCAGCCCCTTCACGAAGTCATTACTCAGTGGCAGCGGGATTTCCAGGTAACGATTGGCAGGAACAACGCGAAATACTTCGATCAGCGCGGCTGGCTCTATTTCACGAAGGAATTTTTTGACCTGTTTTATCCTTCCTACGGCGACACGTACCCGGTATTCAACGGGAGCATTGGGATGACCTACGAACAGGGTGGGGGCGGTGCCGGAGGACTCGGCGTCATCAACGATGAAGGAGACACGCTGACGCTGTTCGACCGTGTGGAGCATCATTTCACCACATCTTTGAGTACGATCGAAGTTTCGGCTCAACATGCAAGGCGCTTGGTTTCGGAGTTCCACAGGTTTTTCAGCGAAGGACTTCAGCGGGGTGTCGGCGAATACAAGGCTTACGTGATCCGCAATGATTCGCGCGATTCCGA
>DASPNM010000008.1:0-31264 GCA_035626515.1 Chitinophagaceae bacterium | reverse complement strand
TGCACAGTCAGCGGAAGCAGGAGCTTCCGCTTTTTTCGTTAATTAACTTTACTGGGAGTTATTTGGAAAAGCCCACCCTGCACCGCCTGTCGACTAGCTCGCTTCCGATTCCCACTCAGCTGATCATAAGATGGGGTATCTGAGATCTGAAATTACCTTTGTCCGAGTCCAGGAATAATTGGGCCTGGCCTCACTGCTCACGGATCTCTCATAACTCATTATCTTGCCGCAAACTCTCACGAATTTGTTACGTCGCCTGCTGTTCATCCCGGGACTGCTGATCACCTGCGCCGTTTCGGCCCGGGACACCTGCTCCCTCCGCATGAGCCTGCTCACCGCCACGCCCGGAACGGAACTTTATTCCACCTTCGGACACAGCGCCCTTCGGGTAACAGACACCAGCACGAACAGCGACATCATCTTCAACTACGGCACGTTTGACTTCGACGACCCCACTTTTTACGTCAAATTCATGCGGGGGAAGCTGCTCTACTTCGTTTCCGTAGAACAGTTCAACGACTACCTCGCACAGTACCATTGGGAAAAACGCGGCATCACCGAACAGGTCCTGCAACTCCCCTGCGCCCGCAAACTGGAACTGCTCGCCTTCCTGCGCGAAAATGCGAAAGAGGAAAAAAAATATTACAAATACGATTTCGTGTACGACAACTGCACCACGCGGTTGCGCGATATTTTGCTTACCGCGGGAACCAGCACCGCCGACGTGCGACCTGCCAACCGTGTCAGCTTCCGCGACCTGATCCATATTTACCTGCACCGCCGCCACCAGTACTGGAGCAAGCTCGGCATAGACATCCTTCTCGGCGCCCCTCTCGATAAGCGGCTCAGCAACCGCGAAGCGCAGTTCCTGCCGGACTACCTGATGTATGGACTGGACAGCAGCTTGCTCGAAGGCAAACCGATGGTAGCGGAACGTGCGGTGATTCTCGAGCCTACCCTGCCGCCCGCGAAAAAATCTTTTTTTACCCCCCTCCTGGCCTTCAGCCTCCTGCTGGTCGCCGTTATCGCACTTATGATGTGGGAAAAAGCGAAGAGCTTCCTCATTTATTTTGATCTTGTCGTCTTCTTTCTCACCGGCCTGCTCGGGCTGCTGCTGCTTTTTATGTGGTTCGGCACCGATCATACCACCACACGCAACAACCTGAACCTGCTCTGGGCATTTCCCGCAAACATGATCGCCGCATTCTTTGTGCGGAAGGAAACCAACATCGTTCGCGCCTACTTCATGATCTATTGCCTGGTGCTGCTCCTGCTGCTGGCGCTCTGGTTTCCGGGGCCCCAGGAAATGAACAATGCCCTCCTCCCCCTCGTCCTTCTACTCTTTTTAAGAAGCTTTGATCACTACCGCCGGAAATAAATGGAAAAGATCGTGCACCATCAGGGCAAGCGGGTGTTTTACCGGAAAGACGGAGAGGGTCCGCCGGTGCTTCTTGTACACGGTTTCGGGGAGACAGGATCCATCTGGAACCACCAGGTCGAAGATCTCAAAAAGCAATTCACTTTGCTGATACCCGACCTGCCGGGTTCCGGGGAATCCGAACACACCGGGGACCTGTCTATGGAAGGTATGGCTGAGGTGATGGGGCGAATCCTCGACCAGGAAGAAATGCAGATCGGTGCCATGATCGGGCACTCAATGGGGGGGTATGTTACGCTGGCTTTTGCGGAGAAATATCCCGGGCGACTGAACGCTTTCGGGTTGTTTCATTCCACCGCCTTTGCCGACAGCGAGGAAAAGAAAGCAAGCCGGCGCAAGAGCATCGAATTCATCCGGGCCCATGGAGCAGCCGCATTCCTGGAAACCGCCGTTCCCGGCCTTTTCGCGGAAGATTCAAGATTAAAGATGGCGGATGTCATAAGTGGACTGGTGAAATCCGGTGCATCATTCAGTCCGGAGGCGCTGAGCGGATATTACGAAGCCATGATGCAGCGCCCCGACCGGACCGATGTCTTAAAAAAGGCTCACGTTCCTGTGCTTTTCGTGATGGGAAAATACGATACAGCAGTGCCGCTCGCGGATGGGCTGAAACAATGCTATCTGCCCGGAAAATCGTACATTCACGTCCTCCAAAGTTCCGGGCATATGGGAATGCTCGAGGAAATGGAACACTCGAACAAGCTGCTTGAGAATTTCTTGGTTGAAAACTTAATCCACCAATCCCGTCCATGAAACGGCTCCTGCTCATATGCTCCTTCCTCGGCGTGTTCGTGGTTGAAGGATTTTCTGCCCACATCATCGGCGGCGAAATGCGTTACGTCTACCTCGGCCCCGGGTCGGCTCCAAATACCAATTCGTACCGCATCATCCTGATCCTTTTTCGCGATGCCAACGGCGGAGGAGCTCCCCTCGCAGGCTCATATGTAGTGGGGATATACAATAATGATAATGGTCAGAAGGTCATCGGTCCGGCCGCAAACAGTAACTGGCTGGTAGTCCAGGAGAATCCTCCCGGCATTTCCCCGGTACCGATCTTGTTCCCGACCTGCATCCAGAATCCTCCCGTAATCAACTACGAATACGCGGTGTATTCCATGGTGGTTGACCTTGCTCCCACTAATTCGGGATACACCGTGGCATATCAAACGTGTTGTCGTATCAGCGGGATGGTGAACGTGGGAAGTGGCGTGGGGGCAACATACAGCTGCATTCTACCAGGGACCAGTACGGTGCCCAATGGTAACGACAGTTCTCCTCAGTTTGGCCTGCCTGTGAACGTCATTTGTCAAAACGCGCCCTTCCAGCTCGATTTCGGTGCCAGCGACCCGAACGGTGATTCGCTGGTTTATCGGCTTTGCGACGCTTACAACGGGGGCGCCGCGATCAACGCAGGATTCAACGATCCGGCCCCTCCACCCTATGGTTTTGTCGCATATAATTCACCCTACTCCGGCAGCGACCCGTTTGGCACTCCAGTGACGATCAATTCGCAAACGGGTCTGATCTCGGGTACGGCACCGGGATTCGGCCGGTATGTAGTATGCGTCTGCATTGATGTGTACCGCAACGGAGTTTACCTGACTACCCACCGGAAAGACCTGATTGTTCAGGTGTCGGACTGCGTGATTACCGTTGCGAACCCTATGCCCAGCTTCGTGACCTGCGATGGCTTTAATATCCAGTTCTCGCACACAAGCACGGGTGCCAACACGGTATTTTGGGATTTCGGTGATCCAGGTACAAACGGTGATACTTCCATCGCCAACAACCCGACCTATACATATCCGGATACGGGTATTTACAGGATCAAGCTTGTCATCAACCGCGGCACCAGCTGCACCGACTCTGCTTATCGTGACATCGGTATTTACCCCGGCTTCTTCCCGGGATTCGTTTTTGACGGCTCCTGCTTCAGCAATCCTTTCCAGTTCACCGATACAACCAATACTGCTTATGGCGTGGTAAATTCCTGGAGATGGAATTTCGGAGATCCAAGTACCATCGCCGATACATCTCAGCTGCAAAATCCGACATGGACGTACAACGGCCCTGGTGTGAAAACCGTATCGCTGATCGTGACCAACAGCAAAGGTTGCGTGGATACTGCCAGCGCCGACATTACCGTGTACGACAAACCGCCGCTGAGCGTGGCTTTCCGCGATACCCTGATCTGTCGCAGCGATTCAGTACAACTTTCTGCTACAGGTAACGGCACATGGAGCTGGACCCCTACTACGAACATGACTAATCCGAACAGCCCCACCCCCACAGTTCGACCTACTACGACCACATGGTATTACGTGAATCTTGACGATCGCGGCTGCCGGAATACCGATTCGGTGCAGGTGCGCGTGGTGAACAACGTCAGCCTGATGGCGCGACCCGACACAACGATTTGTCTCACGGATACCGTGCAACTGTATGCGGTCTCCGACGGAACATCTTTCCAGTGGTCACCGGCATCCACGCTGAACGACCCCAACATCATCAACCCGCTCGCCACCCCGACCGCTGCCACTACCACGTACCAGGTAACCGCGACCATTGGAAGCTGCTCGGCAACAGACAATGTGACCGTGTACGCGGTCGCTTACCCGCAGGCCGCAGCGGGACCCGACGACACGATCTGCTACAACAGCTGGACCCAGCTCAACGGCTCGCACGACGGAAGCTCGTTCAGCTGGACGCCCACAACCTATTTGAGTAATCCGAACAGCCTGAATCCGGTAGTTACTCCCCCGCGAACCACGCGTTATGTGCTTACCGTATACGATACAGCCGGTTGCCCCAAGCCCGGCCGCGATTCGGTGACGGTCTACGTAGCTCCACGGGTACGCGCGTTTGCGGGACGTGACACCACGGTCGTGATCAACCAGCCGGTGCAATTCAACGCGACAGGCGGTATCAGCTACAGCTGGTCGCCGTCAACCGGACTCGACGATCCGAACATCGGCAACCCGGTCGGGATTTATGGACCGAACATCGATTCGATATTGTACCGGGTGGTGGTTACCGACGCAAATGGATGCGCCGATATTGATTCCATCATGGTGCGGGTGTTCAAAACGGCGCCCACGGTGTTTGTCCCCACCGCATTCACCCCTAACGGTGACGGGCGCAACGATGTGGTGCGTCCCATCGCGGTCGGCATCCGGAACATCAATTATTTCAACATCTACAATCGCTGGGGTCAGCTCGTGTTCAGCACCTCCGTGAACGGACATGGATGGGATGGCCGCATCGCCGGGAAAGAGCAGGGCAGCGCCGTGTTTGTGTGGACCGTCAGCGCGGTGGATTACCTTGGACGGAATTACAGCGCGAAGGGCACGGTGACGCTGATCCGCTGAGCGTCGAAACTCTTTATTTATTTTCACCCACTGCTTGCCCGGCCTTGTCTGGTATATCATCGGGGGGATCGTCCTGCTCTCGCTGTTCGTCTATTTCTTCCAGGAGAAATTCATTTTCAGGCCCGAAAAGCTGCGCCCTGATTTCCAGTTCCGTTTCGACATCCCCTTCCGCGAATATTTTTTCGAGATCGAACCCGGCGTGCAAATCAACGGACTTCATTTTTTCCGGGAGAATCCGAAAGGTCTCATTCTTTATTTCCACGGAAACACCCGCAGCATCAAAGGCTGGGCGAAATACGCACGGGACTTTTATCGCTACGATTACGACGTGGTGCTGATTGACTACCGCGGATTTGGGAAAAGCACGGGCCGGCGCAGCGAGAAGGAGATGCTGGGCGACATGCAGTTTGTTTACGACCGCCTCCGCGAACAATACGGCGAGGACCATCTCATCGTCTACGGCCGCAGCATGGGCAGCGGGTTCGCGACAAAGCTGGCTTCCGACAACCGGCCCCGGTACCTGATCCTGGACTCGCCTTATTTCAATTTTCTTAAAGTGATCGAACGATTCCTGCCCCTGCTGCCGGTGCGAATCGTGCTGCGTTACCATCTGCGAACCGATCAGTGGATCCGCAAGGTGAAATGCCCGGTCTATATCATTCACGGCACCCGCGACCGGCTGATCCCGATCCGCCACAGCGAGGGACTGCAACGGCTGAACCCGCGGCAGATCACGCTGATCCGGATCCATGGGGGGCGACACAACAACCTCCCGAGTTTTGACGAGTACCACAATTTTGTCCGGGACATTCTGAAGTATTGAGAGACGGTTCGGGGTTCGTGGCCGGGGCGCAGGCTAGTCGGTAGTCGGGAGTTGGGAGCCGGGAATCGGGCATATGCGCCGGCATACTTTCTGTCACACCGAGCTCGTCGAAGTGATCTTTGGTTAAGAAATTGGGAAGTTAGGGGTCAGTCAATCCATAAACGAGCTAACCAATGAACCCGTCAACTTCACATCCCCCTGTTAAGAATTTTCCAATTAAGAAATGCAGCATGGGTATGGAAAGCGTTTTGAACGTCGTAGAGATAAATCAGGCGCATGAAACCGAAACTTTACACGCTCCTTACGCTGTCGGTCTTCACCCTGCTCGCCTGCAAATCGCCCGAAAAGCTTTACCAGCAGGGCGATTATGCCGAGGCAGTGGAGCGAACCGTTAAGAAATTACAAAAAGACCCCGACAACGCTCAGTTGCTCGATCTGCTGCGTCGCTCTTATGGCGAGGCGGCGGAAACCCACCAGTCCCGCATCCGCTCGCATTCCGGGAGCGAAAGCGAGCTGCGCTGGGAGAAGATTCACGCGGAATATATGTCGCTGCAGCGGTTGTATGAAGAGATCAGCCAGTCGCCCGCGGCGGCAGGGGCGATCCGTCCCACCGACTATTCATCCTTTGTAAATACTTATTCCGACCGCGCGGTTAAGGTGCGGATCGACCGCGGTGTTGCAGAAATGCAAAAGCAAACGCGCGCCAGCTTTCGGAATGCCTATCACGAATTCCAGGCAGCAGTGCAGCTGCAGCCTGGAAATGCAGAAGCACGCGAGAAAATGCACGAAGCCTACGAACACGCAGTCACCAAAGTGCTGGTGCTCCCGCTTGAAACCTATTACGGTTCCGGATTCGCTAACAGCCGCTACGGCGGGTATGACTACCGGATGCGGAATCTGGAGTCGGACCTGCTGCGACAGCTTCAGCACCAGGCTGGGGGTGAATTCGTACGCTTCTACTCCGAATGGGATGCGGAAAGCCGCAACTTCCGCCCTGACGAGATCGTGGACCTGCGCTTCGTTGACTTTTTCGCGGGGCCCTACCACGACCGGCAAAGCACGCGCAGAGTTTCGAAGGATATTCTGGTACGCGAAATCGTACACCGTCCTGATTCTATAGTAAAGGTTTATGAAAAAGTGTACGCCGACGTCATTACCACCACGCGCACCATGCGCTCGGAAGGCGTGATGATGCTAACCATTCGCGATGCTGAAGGCCGCTGGCTCGGAAGCCGCGAGTTTCGTGGAGGTCACGACTGGAGCGTTCAGTTTGCGCGCTATTCCGGCGACTCGCGTGCGCTGAGCGAACACGACCGCCAGCTTCTCAATCAGCAGCAGTCGTATCGTCCGCAGGAAGACGACGTGATGCGTTACATACTTAACGATATTACCAGGGACCTTACCTGGTATTTGAGAAACCACTACAACCGTTTTTGATCCGTACCGACCACCATCCACATTCCGGCCGGCTTTTGCTGGCCGGATTTTTTTTGCACGCTATCTTTAGTGAGTGAACTGGAAGCGTTTGAAAAAATGGTTGTTTATTCTCCTCGCGGTATACGTTGCGATCGGAGCCGCATTTTACTTCCTGCAGGATCGCTTTCTTTTTCGCCCCGTACGGCTTGAAAATAACACGCCGTTCAGCTTTCCCGGGGCCTACCGCGAGATAAACATTCCGGTAAACGAACGAGAAACGATCCACCTCGTAAAGTTCCTCCCGGATTCGCAGGCAAAAGGCATGGTGCTTTATTTCCACGGCAATAAGAGAAACATCGGCTGGTATGCACGTTACACCCGGGAATTCACGAGGCACGGGTACGAAGTGCTGATGCTCGACTACCCTGGTTTTGGGAAAAGCCAGGGAAAGCTCACCGAGAAAAAACTGTACGAGTGGGCGCTGCAGGCTTACCGGCTGGCCATGAGCTCGTACCCTGCCGACAGCATCGTCATTTACGGAAAAAGCATGGGAACAGGTATTGCAGCCTGGCTCGCCTCGGCGCGGGACTGCCGCAGGCTGATCTTGGAGACTCCGTATTACGATCTGCCGTCCGCGGTACAACATTACCTTCCCGTTTACCCCGTGCACTGGATGCTTCACTACCAATTGCCCACCTATCAGTACCTCCCGTCGGTGAAGGCGCCCGTGACGATTTTCCAGGGTACGCGCGACCGCGTGATCCCCTATCGCAATGCGGCTCGGCTAAAGCCCTTGTTGAAAAAAGAAGATGAATTCGTAACGGTGAAAAAAGGGCGTCACAACGACCTTTTCGATCATGCACTTGTAAAGGGCAAGCTGGACTCGTTGTTGCGGCGCTGATCACTGCTCCAGCACCACGCGGGAACGTGTAACCTTCAGTTTGTAGCCGACGCCGATTTTCAGAGCCACATTTTCCTGTTCGTGGCTCACCGGAAAGTTAAAGCATACCGGGATTTCAAGGTTTTTTACCGCGTCATGGATAATCTGGTACGCGGTGGCTCCAAAGGGCCGGTCGGTATCTTTCAGATCGGTAAATCCGCCGATGATAAGACCCGCCAGCTTTTCCAGCTTCCCGCTACGTTTCAGCTGCAGCATCATCCGGTCGATGTTGTAGAGATATTCCCCGGTATCCTCGATGAACAGGATCCTTCCCCGCGTCTTATATTCGGAAGAAGTGCCGAGCAGGTGCACGATGAGAGCCAGATTCCCCCCGACGAGCTCCCCGATTGCCTCACCTTTCTTATTGAATTCGTGCGCAGCGCACTGGTAGCGAAGCTTTTTTCCTTCCAGCGCGCCTTTCAGCGAAAGCACGTATTCGCTCCGGCTCCCGCCGTGATCGAAAGCAGCTGCCATGGGTGCGTGCAGCGAAGAAATGTAATAATTCGAATAGAGATGCGCATGCAATACCGTGATGTCGCTGTAGCCGATCAGCCACTTCGGTTTTTTCCTGAACTTGCTGAAATCGATCTGGTCGATGATGCGACTCATACCATATCCCCCGCGCGCGCACAACACCGCCCTGATCTCATCGTCATCCAGCATCGACTGTAAATCGGCGAGCCGTTCTTCGTTTGTGCCGGAAAAATAAGTCCTCGAACCTCCCCCGATGGTCTTTCCCAAACGCACGCGGTAACCCCAATCCTGTAGCGCCGAAACGCAAGCCTGAACTTTTTCCTCTGCCATGTAACCCGCCGGGCAAACCAGTCCGATCGTATCGGATCTTTCGAGGTATGGAGGGACTTTAATCATCGTTTAATAAAGTTATCGGAATTGCTGCATTTTGGCATTGGAGTGCGATTCAGGTATTTTTGCGGCCGCAACAATGCGGGCAGTCAACAGATATCTTATCACCGCGGCGCTCCCTTACGCGAACGGCCCGATCCACATCGGCCACCTCGCCGGCGTTTACATCCCGGCCGATATTTACGCGCGCTACAAACGGGCGCGAAAAACCGACATCAAGTTCGTCTGCGGAAGCGATGAGCACGGCGTGCCCATCACCATTCGCGCGTTGAAGGAAGGCGTCTCGCCGCGCGAGATCGTGGATAAATACCACGAACTGATCCGCAGCAGCTTCGAGCGGCTCGGAATTTCATTCGACATTTATTCGCGCACCTCCAATGCGACCCACCACGAAACGGCCGCAAACTTCTTCAAAAAAATGTACGACGAGGGCCGTTTTGAAGAAAAAGAAACGGAACAATACTTTGATGAAAAAGCCGGCACCTTCCTGGCAGACCGGTACATTACCGGAACCTGTCCCATTTGCGGATACGAAAGCGCTTACGGCGATCAATGCGAAAAATGCGGAAGTTCCCTTTCCCCGGAACAGCTGATCCGCCCCCGAAGCACGTTGAGCGACGCCATCCCGGTGAAGAAAAAAACAAAACACTGGTATTTTCCGCTCCAGCAATACGAAACCTGGCTGCGGGAATGGATTCTCGAGGACCACAAGGATTGGAAGAACAACGTATACGGCCAATGCAAAAGCTGGCTGGACACGGGCCTGCAATCGCGCGCGATGACGCGTGACAGCAACTGGGGCGTGCCCGTTCCGATTGCGGGCGCCGAAGGAAAAGTGCTGTACGTGTGGTTCGACGCACCGATCGGTTATATATCCGCAACCCGCGAGCTCACACCCAACTGGGCCGATTACTGGTGCCGCGAGGACACACGCCTGATCCACTTCATTGGGAAAGACAACATCGTATTTCACTGCATTATTTTTCCCGCGATGCTGAAAGCGCACGGCGGCTTTGTGCTTCCCGACAACGTACCCGCCAATGAGTTCCTGAACATTGAAGGAGATAAGGTTTCAACCAGCCGCAACTGGGCAGTGTGGGCACACGAATACATCGAGGATTTTCCGGGCTGCGAGGACGCGCTGCGGTATGTCCTGTGCGCAAACATGCCTGAGACGAAGGACAACGATTTTACCTGGAAGGATTTCCAGGAGCGGAACAACAGTGAACTGGTAGCAATATTCGGGAATTTCGTGAACCGGAGTTTCGTGCTCATGCACAAGCTTTGCGGCGGAAAGGTACCGAAGCTGCACAACCACCGCCTCGACGCAACCGACCGCGGCATCATCGAAGCAATAGAAGGCGCGCCGGCACGCGTTGAATCTGCACTCGAGCAATTCCGGTTCCGCGACGCACTCTTCGACGTGGTGGATCTTGCCAGAAAAGGTAACAAATACCTGCAGGAAAAAGAACCCTGGAAAAAAGCGGTTGCTACTGAAAACGGAATCACCGAAGAGAACCAGCAGCTCATTGACAACTGCCTGCACCTTTGTCTGCAGCTCACCGCCAATCTTGCCATCCTCGTTAATCCTTTTCTTCCGTTTACCGCTCGTAAAATGCTTTCCATGATGAAAGTAATCGAGCGGATGCTTGACTGGGAAAATGCCGGGAAGCTGAAGCTGCTCAGCGTGGGTTATAGCCTGCGCGAACCGCAGCTTTTGTTTCGCAAGATCGAGGACGGCGAAGTGGAAGCCCAACTCAACAGGCTGCGCGCCCGGGCAGCCGAAACCCAAACCCAACCCAAGGCTATGGAAGCACCTCTAAGCAAACCGACGATCCAGTATGAAGATTTCGCGAAACTGGAATTGAAAGTCGCGACCGTCAGGAACTGTGAAAAAGTGGAGAAAGCCGACAAGCTGCTCCGGCTTGAAGTGGATCTCGGCAGTGAAACCAGGACTATCGTATCCGGAATTGCGCAACACTATGCGCCGCAGGAGCTCGTGGGGAAGCAGGTAATTGTGGTCACAAACCTTGCGCCCCGCAAAATGCGTGGCATCGAAAGCCAGGGGATGATTCTAACGGCCGAAGACAGGGACGGCAGGCTCAGGCTGCTGCAGCCGGAGAACCTTGTCGCGCCCGGGTCATCCGTCAGCTGATTACACATAGCGGTTTGCGCGCTTCCAACCGGGGGTCTGTCGCCCCCGTCTGAATTCAGTAAATTCGGTGTTTAAACCTATTCCGCACCTTGACGGCAAAACGGCTCACAAAAAAGCTGATTCGCATCTTCAGCATCGTACTGGCATCACTGATCGTTTTGCTGACCGCGTTTCATTTCTGGTTCGTCGCTCATGCCCGCGAGCTGCTTGAGAACCTCGTGGCCAGCCGTTCGCAGGGAAAGCTACGCCTCGAGGCCGGCGACTTCAAGTTCAACTGGTTCAGCCGCAAGATGGAGCTGCACAACGCCGTGTTTTATACCACGGACACCGTCGACGCCAGCACCGCATACCGATTCGCGGTACCCCGCATTCGCTTTAAAGTAAAGACGGTACTGCCGATGATCTTCGAAAAACGAGTGCTGATCAACCTGATCAGCCTCAAGGATCCGGACATCATCGTAACGAAAATCCGCCCGGGGAAGCGCGACACCTTGCAGCAAAGAGAAGATCTTTCCATTCCCGAGGAAATGGGAAAGATTTACAATTCGATCCAGGACGCGCTCGTGGTGCTGAAAGTGAAAAAGTTCGAGATCGAGAATGCGCGCTTCACGCTGGCCAACCGGCTCAAGCCGGAAGAACGGCCGCTGGTGATCACACGCATTGACTTTCATATCGACAACTTCAAAGTGGATAAGGATGAGAGCACCGGGAAGGAAAAAATCCTGTTCAGCGACAACGTAGTGTTGAAATCCCGCGACCAGGATATCCTGTTTCCCGACGGCAGGCACAGGCTCTCCTTCCGTAAGTTTCGCATCAATATCGAGAAGAAGATCGTGGAGTTTGACAGCTGCACCATCGCAGCGCTGAAGACCGAAAATTCTACCGCGGGATTCAGCATCTTTTTCGATGAGCTAAAGATGACCGATATTGATTTCGACACGCTTTACCGAACGGAAGTGATTCGCGCGGATTCGGTGTACTGCGTCAACCCACAGTTCAGCTTACTGGTTGACCTGGATCAGCGGAAGGCGGCCGGAAAGGCGGCCCCCCGCCTCGACCGGATCATCCGCCAGCTGACGGGGGACCTCTACCTGAATTTCGTGGTGGTGAACAATGCGGATTTCGACATCACCACGGTGCGGCAGGGAAAACCAAGCACTTTCACATCTGATGGTAACAATTTCGAGGTGCAGGGGCTGCAGCTTGACAACGACGACTACCGGCCTTTGCGGGTCGAAAGGTTCGTCATGGCGATACGCAACTACGAAAATTTCCTCCGCGATAGCGCATACGTGATGAAATTCGACAGCATTGTAGTTGTGAACAACCAGGTGTCGCTGAACCGCTTCCATTTCCAGCAGCACGATCGTGGCCGCGTGATAAAGAATTTCATTGTGCCACGTTTCCAGCTCACGGGGCTTTCATGGGATGATCTTTTGTTTGAAAACCGGCTCACTGCGCGCCGGGCGGTGCTGTTCAACCCGGTAATTGAATACGTCCGCACCGAAAAGAAACAGCGGAAACGAAGTTTCTATGAGGTGCTGTCGACACTCAACGAGGTAATGATGCTGGAAGACCTCGAGATCATCAACGGAGATATCGACATACGTATCAGTGACGAGGTGCAGATGAAGCTGGACGATGCCACGCTTTCCATCGAGAGCCGCTCGCTGCTGGGATCCGAACAGCTCTCCGGTGTCCGGCGTTCGGTAACGCACCTGGATTTTACCCGCGGCTTTTTCCGCATCAACGACTTCACCGTTACGCTGAACGGTATCAATTACACGGGGCCCGACAGTCGCATGCATGCGCAGAACGCGTTCATCCAAAACAGCTCCCGCACGGTGGATGGGCGCGTCGACAATTTGTTTCTTGACGAGATCTTCATCAACGAGCGGACGGGAGACGTGACCATCTCAGGAATCTTCTGGCAAAAAGCGGCGCTTTACCTGGGAGCCCTGGGCCGACCAACCAGGGGCCAGGGTGCATCGATCCTGCACCTGAAGAACATCATCGGCAACAACACGCAAATAAAATCCGGCGGAACCGGCAATTTGACCGCCTTCATTCGTTATGTGACGGCAGCCGAGCTGCTGCAGCGCCCGGGCCAGCCGCTGGTACTGACGGAGCTGGCGGTGGCCGGTGAAGATCTTTCGTATCGCCACAAGGGCTCAGAACTGAGCATCGGAAAATTCGACCTGAGCGATGGTGAGCGGGGAAGGCTGGAGGGGCTGAAATACCGGAATTCCATGGGCGCCAACCGCATTGACCTGAGCATACCGCTTCTCACCTTCATACCGGATGTCGCCTCCATCATCGCAAAAAATCTGGCGGCCGACGACATCGTGCTGCAGCGACCGGATATCGTTTTGTATTTCGGCGCTGAAAAAAAAGAGGGGTCCTTCCCATCGTTTCGGTCCAACTCGATCAGCTTCGTGTCGCCACGGGTGGATTTCGTTTCAGAAACAAAAAAAGGACGTTCTTCGCTCGAGTGGAACGGCCGCTCCAGCGAGAACGAACTGCGCGTATCCGGGTTTCGCAGCGGAACCGATGGGATTTTCATGGATAATGCAAGGGTCCGGCTTAGCGACTTTGTGTTCACGGGGACTAATGGAAAAACATTTCGTTCAGGTCGCGGAGCGGTGAGCGCTTCGGTCGGCGATGTTCAAGTAAAGAATAACAACGACCCCGCTGCCTGGAGCATTCGGCTCGAATCACTGCGCGGCCGTAATTTCAGTTTCGACAGCCTCGGAAAAAAGGCGGGAAGTCTTGAGATCGAACAAATCGCGCTGCAGGATCTTTTCCTTCACTCGGGCGCGTCGCTCCGCAAGCTGATCGCGGAAAATGACCGTTTCCGCCTGCAGGAGCTCACGGGCGGCTATCGCGACAGCATGCATGTGGTGAACTGGTACGGTGTTGAATACGACAGAAAGCCCTCGGTTTTCACCGCAGATTCGATCGCTTATCGTCCGGCGCTGGATCGGGACAGCTTCGTGGCGCGTTTTCCTTACCAGGTAGATTACCTGCAGGTAAGAACGGGAAAAATTACGGCCCGTCCTTTCGATTTGCAGCGTCACCTGGGCGACAGCGTGTTTCGCATCGGCAGCTTACGGATCAAAAATGTGCAGCTCACAGATTACCGGGATAACCGGCCCCCTTTCCGGGCCGGGATCATCAAGCCCCTGCTGACTCAAAGAATTCGCACAATTCCTGTGAAACTCTCGCTGGACACTTTGTTCATTGACGAGTCCTCGGCGATCTACACCGAACTCAATCCGAAGAACAACAAAACGGGAGTTTTCCCGGTAACGCGCATCAACGGCAAAATTTATCCCGTTCGCAACCTGGAACTGCAGCCTTCCGACAGTATGCGGCTGGAAGCAACGGCTTACCTGGTGGACACCATGCAGCTTCTCCTCAAGTTGGCCGAGAGTTATGCAGATACACTTTCAGGGTTTCACCTGACTGCGCGGTTGCGACCAACGGATATCCGTCTCATCAATCCGGTGTTGGAACCGCTCGCGTCCGTGCGGGTGCGATCCGGCATTCTCGACAGTTTGCAACTGCGCGTGGTCGGCAACGACCATCTGTCGGTTGGAATAATGGAGATGCGCTATCGTGATCTGAAGGTTGAGCTTCTGGAGCCCGATTCCGCTTCGAAGCGCCGGTTTGGCACCGCTGTTCGGACGGCGATTGCGAACCTGATCATCCGCAACCGGAATAGTCGCCGGACTGGCTATGTGTATTTCGAACGAAACCGCGACCGGTCTTCTTTGAACTACCTCATCCGCATGGCCATGAACGGCATCACCAGCAGCATTGGGGTGAAGCGAAACAAAAAGGCGGCTCGGCGCTACAAGGACACACACCTGCGCAACCTTCCGCCCGCGGGGCCCGATTAAAGAGTACTAGTTTTGCCCGGCATGGACCCTCTCCTTTTGCTCGCCATCGGTGGATTGATATTGTTTGTCGCACTGCTGATTATCTTCCGGCGGCGAAAGATGATCGTGATCGCGCTGCTGCTTGCTGCCGGCCTGGCGGGCTGGTTCGGGTATTCGAAATTTCGGGAGCGACCGGCTGACCTTTCGCGGGTGAAGCCGGCTTTCCGGATAACCGCATCCGATCTCATCAGGGAATTCGAGGCCAATGATTCCCTGGCAAACAACCGCTACCTCGGACAAGTGCTCGAAGTCACGGGACCTGTTAAGGATGTCACAAAAGACGAATCCGGCTTCCTGACCATCACGCTCGGCGATCCTTCGGAGCTTTCCGGTATACGTTGTGCAATGGACAGTTCTCACCAGAGCGATGCAGCCTCTGTCGCTGCCGGAGCATCTGCAACAATAAGAGGGGCCTGCACCGGCTTTTTGAAGGATGAAATGGGCCTGGGCTCGGACGTGATTTTGAACAGGGCTGTGCTCGTAAAATGAAATTGATGAAAAAAAACGCATTGCTGCTGATTGCACTGGGGACCTCCGCCATTGTCTTTGCGCAGGGAAAGTTCTACACGAAGACCGGCAGGATCAGTTTTTATTCTTCAGCAAAGCTGGAAGACATTACGGCCGTGAACCGCTCGGTGGTCACGCTCCTGGATGCAAAGACCGGTGACCTGCAATTCGCGGTGCTCATGAAAGGCTTTGAATTCCGGAAGGCGCTGATGCAGGAGCATTTCAACAAAAGCTATGTCGAGAGCGACAAGTACCCGCGTTCCGAATTCAAAGGGCAGATCGTAAACAACGCCAGCGTGAACTACGGTGCAGACAAAGCATATCCCGTAACGGCTGAAGGCCGGCTGACCATTCATGGAGTGACGAAGGAAGTGAGTGTGCCGGGCACGCTTACGGTAAAAAACGGGAAGGTGACCATCAACGCAGTATTCAATATTCTCCTTGCAGATTACAATATTGCCATTCCCAAAATGTACCGGGACAATATCTCCAAATCGATTCAGATCACCGTGGAAGAGACCTTGGAACCGTTGAGGGAGAGTTGATTGGGTTAGTCCATGGTCCATGGTCCATAGTCTATAGCTCTTGGCAAACAGGCATGGTTCAAATTCTCGAGCGCAATCTGGTGATCATTTTCACCAATACTTCATATTCCTCGTACAGACTTTTGTATTCCTGTTCCGAAAAATAATTCCTGGTGAAGGCGAGATAGAGGCAGGCAACAACTTCTATGGCTGAGCGTAGAGCGATGCCGAGAAAGCGCCTGAAGTCGCCTGTCGTTTGGCCGGTACAACCTTCAGCAATGTTCAGAACAACAGAATCAGCGGATCGCTTGATCTGCGAGCCGAGGCTGAAAAGCTCCTTTTTCGGAAACTTATCGACAAGACGATCGATCCTATTCGAGAGTGTCGCTGCTGACCTGAAAACCCGGAGATTTTCGAACTTAAAAGCCATCCCGGTTTTTTCGCAATCTAAATTTATTGGAACGGTCAGTAAGGAGCATTTTCCCGACATCGCCCGTTGTTATTTGGAAAAAACACGTGAAAAAAATGTACCGCTGTACGGCCAAGCTGAATCATAGACCCAGCAAAATGGTCCATGGTCCATGGTCCATGGACCATGGTCTATGGGCCTGCCGCCATAAACCATTAGCCAACTTCCCGACTATCGACTATCGACTCCCGACTTTCAACTCAGAGGAAACTGCACTTCCAGAATACACCCATTCCCCAACGAAGAAATGATGTTCACGCGGCCGTTGTAGGCATCGGCGCGGTTGCAAATATTGGTAAGTCCGATCCCGCCCGACTTCTTTGAAGGGTCGAAGCCCTTACCGTCGTCGCTCACAATCACACTCACCTGCCCCCGGGATTCGTTGATCAGTATCTGCACCGAGCGCGCGGATGCATATTTGATGATGTTGTTCGTCTGTTCCTGGATGATCCGGTAAATCATGATCTTCTGATCGTTGGAAAGCTTTAATTCCAGCGCGTCGTTGAAATGAAAAGTCACGTGGAGCTGCTGCAGCTGTTGCATGTTGATCACGATGTCGGAAATGCATTCGCGCAATCCGACCGTCCGGATCAGGGAGCTGTTCAGGGATTTGGACAGCTTTCGGATCTCTTCAAGCGCCAGCAGCTGGTACTCCTTTGCTTTGTCCAGCAAATGGCTGCTCTGTTCCGGATCCTTGAGGGCGGTATCCATAAAAAGCTTTGCGCTCATGAGGATCTGGTTCACGTTGTCGTGGAGTTCCCGGCTGATGTTGTTGCGCTCCTGCTCCTGGGCCGAGATGGTTGCCTGGTTCACCTGCTTCTGCTTCTGGATTTCCTGTTTCAGGAGGCGTGCTTCCAGCTCCTTGCGCTCAGTAAGATCCTGGATCGCGCCGATCACCCGAACCGGTTTGCCCTTCTTATAAAGAATGATACCGCTGTCGAGCAGGTATTTGTAAGAACCGTCGGCGCACTGGAAACGGTACTCGTCCTGCCACCGGGCAATTCCTTTCTTGATGGTCGCCTGCACCTTTTGCCGAACCCGCTCCCGGTCTTCGGGGTGCACCTTGTCGAACCACCAGTCGAGATTGGGACGGATCTCGTCGATCGAGTATCCCGAAAAGCCGGCGAATGCCTCGCTCCGGTAGATTTCGTTCGTTTCGAGATCGAGATCCCAGATCCCTTCCGATGTCACTTTGCCGGCATAGATGAATCGTTCATGGCTTTTTCTCAATGCTTCTTCGCCGTTAATCTTTTCCGTTATATCCGAAAAGGATGCAACCACGGCGTAAGGATGCTTCTCGTCCGCCTTGAACAATGCCTGGCTGTTGATGAGAAGCCAGATCCGGTTGCCGTTCGGGTGATCAAGCCCCAGCACGACGTTCCGCTGCGGAAAACCGGTTTGCAGCGAAACAATGGCCGGGAACTCCGAGACGGGAAATTCAGTGCCGTCCTGCCGTACCGTTTTCCACGTGGGGTTGAAGACGCGTTTGCCTCGCAGCTCTTCTTCGGGTATGCCCAGAATTTCCGCTGCGCGCCTGTTGGCCGCGGTAATCTGTCCGTCGGCGCGAATCATGAGCACGCCGTCGAAAAGAGTATTGACAATCGTAGCGTATTCCTTTTCGGTCTCAAGCATCTGTCGTTCCCGTTGCTTGATCTCGGTAATGTCGCGGTTCACCATCACAAAAGCTGTCGGTGCGCCATCTCCGTCGACGAGGTAATTGATCATGGAGTAGTAGTCTTTGCGTCGCTCGGGAGAGGGCCGGTAGGTGAATTCTCCCGACCATTTCTTTTCCCGCTGCACGGTTGCCCGTATCTCGGCGGTGCGGCTTTCCGGGATTCCCAGCCAGCCGGTATCAAAAAGGTTCCTGCCTGTTTGCATGTGCAAACCGTAATGGAACTCCGCCGCGAGGTTCCAGCCGGTAATGTTGAAATCGAGGTCAGCTTGAATCACCAGGTCCTGGGCGGAAACCGGGTCGATCCCAGCCGGGTGATCGAATGACAACGACGGGTCGGGCCGGATGACCGACAAATGCTCGTGCGGCATCGACGGCAGCGTGTTCCGTTGGTTCATAGATATTGGGTTTTTCGGAACAGGAAAGGTTCAATGGTTAACGGACAGCCCGGAAAAATAATCAGAATACGCGGGCAGGAAAAACGGGCGCACCGTTTTTCCATAAACGCAGTATTTTTTCATTCCAAACTCCGGAGATATACGAAGTAAGTCTTCCATTCGCTTAGGCAAAATCGCTTACCTTCGGCCGCAATTCAGCGCAACAGACCCGGCTTATGAAAAGAACGATTCGGAAAGTTGCCGTCCTCGGCAGCGGGGTGATGGGATCGCGGATTGCCTGTCATTTTGCCGGCATCGGCGTCCAGGTACTCCTGCTCGACATTTTACCTAAAGACCTTCCCGCAAACGCCGATCGCGCGCAACGGAATAAAGTTGCTTCGGATGCGCTCGGCGCCGCCATAAAATCAAATCCTTCTCCCATTTACCACAAGGGAGTTTCGCGCCTTATCTCGGTCGGAAATTTCGAAGACAACATGAAAGACATCGCCGGCTGCGACTGGGTGCTCGAAGCGGTTATCGAAAGACTGGATATCAAGCAGCAGATCTTCGCGCAGGTCGAACAGTACCGCAAGCCCGGCACGTTGGTCACCTCCAACACGTCGGGCATTCCGATTCGGATGATGGCGGAGGGCCGCTCCGAAGATTTTCAAAAACATTTTTGCGGTACCCATTTTTTTAACCCTCCGCGTTACCTCCGCCTCCTGGAGATCATTCCGGCAAAACATACGGATCCGCAGGTGGTGGAATTTCTCATGCACTATGGCGACCTCTATCTGGGAAAGCGCACGGTGTTATGCAAGGATACTCCCGCCTTCATCGCTAACCGCATCGGAGTTTTCGGGATCATGTCGCTGTTCCGCCTGGTAGATAAAATGGGACTCACCATCGACGAGGTGGACTCCCTCACGGGCCCAATTATCGGTCGTCCGAAATCGGCAACGTTTCGCACGGCTGATGTTGTGGGCATTGATACGCTCGTGAAAGTGGCGAAAGGGGTTTATGAAAATGTGCCCGATGACGCGGCGCGGGACACATTCAGCATTCCGGCATGGCTGGAAAAAATTGTAGAAAAGAACTGGCTGGGGGATAAAACCGGGCAGGGCTTTTTCAAAAAGATCAGGCTGCCGGTCACCGAAGGAAGTCCTGAAGAAAGGAAAACGGACAAGGAAATACACGTGCTCGACCTGAAGACACTGGAGTACGTGCCGCGCGGCAAGCCCAGGTTCGCGTCGGTAGAGGCCGCGAAGCCTGTTGATGATCTGAAGGAGCGATTAAAGATATTGGTCGCCGGGCAGGACAAGGCCGGCGAGTTCTACCGGCATTTTCATTACGGCTTGTTTTCTTACATCTCTTTCCGCATCCCTGAAATCAGTGATGAGCTCTACCGGCTGGACGACGCGATGATGGCGGGATTCGGCTGGGAGATTGGCGCATTTGAAAGCTGGGATGTGCTGGGCGTGGAACGGACCGTCACTGCCATGAAAGGAGCAGGGTACGGCGTTGCGCCCTGGGTCGAGGAAATGCTGGCGCTGGGCTACCAATCATTCTACAAGCTGGAAGCGGGAAAACGATTGGTTTACTCCCCGCTGGAAAAAAAATACATCCCGCGGGAAGTTTCCGACAGCTCCATTATTATTCTCAGCGATCTGCAGGACAAGCTCGTCTGGAAGAACGCGAGCTGCCGGCTCTACGATATCGGCGACGACGTGCTGGGATTGCAGTGGTTTACGAAGATGAACACGATCGGTGGGGACGTGCTCGAAGGCATACAGGCGGCGGTAGACCGCGCGGAAAAGCATTTCAAAGGACTGGTGATTGCCAACGAAGGTGGGAATTTCAGCGCGGGCGCAAACGTGGGAATGATCTTTATGCTGGCGGTGGAGCAGGAATTCGATGAACTTGATTTTGCCATCCGGGTTTTCCAAAATACAATGATGCGGGTTCGTTATTCTTCAATACCTGTGGTGACTGCTCCGCATGGCCTCACGCTCGGAGGCGGCTGCGAGTTGAACTTGCATGCCGAGAAGGTCTGCGCGGCTGCAGAGACTTACACCGGTCTTGTGGAGCTGGGTGTGGGACTGATCCCCGGCGGCGGCGGGACAAAAGAATTTACGCTGCGAGCTTCTGACGAAATGCACGAGGACGAGCCCGAAACGATCACGCTGAAAAACCGCTTTCTGACCATCGCGACTGCGAAAGTGGCCACCTCCGCGCACGAAGCCTTTCAGATCGGAGTGTTCCGTAATGGAAAAGACGAAGTGGTGACCAACCTGGACCGCAGGATCGCCGAAGCGAAACGGTCGGTGCTGGAACTTCATGAAAGCGGCTACGTGATGCCGGTGCAGCGGGGCGATATCAGGGTACTCGGCCGTACCGCGCTTGGCGCGCTTTATGCGGGCATCAACGGCATGTGGCGGGCCAATTACGCCACGGCGCACGATGCACTGGTGGCGCGCAAGCTTGCGTATGTGATGTGCGGCGGCGACCTGAGCGAGCCAAGCTTCGTGTCCGAGCAGTACCTGCTCGACCTGGAACGCGAGGCTTTTCTTTCACTCTGCGGGGAAAAGAAAACCCTGGAACGCCTGCAGTCGGTCATCAAATCCGGCAAGCCCGTGCGCAACTGATCTTTTCCAAATTCAATCCGGATTTTGCATGGGACTTGTCGAGATAGACGGTGAGCTGGTGATCATTCATTCCCACATCATCACATACGGAAACGCCGCCGATCCCCTGGTTACAGAAACGATACGCGCCGAGATCGAAGACATGTGGAACGAGCCAGCGGTTGGGATACGGCTTGGAAAAAAAATGCATCGCCTCCGGTTTCGCGTCAGCGCCAGCTTTCGGCCTGCCACCAGCCCGATTGAGATTTATCAGAATCTGGATCCGCGCAACAATTATTTCCGGGTCGAGGAGTTTGCGCTGGGAAATATTTCATTCGTGGACGGCACCGGTTGCAATTCCGGTTATTTCAAGCTGGAAAATCTCTATTCCGGTTCCACGACCGCTGCGCATGAGTACGGGCATACGCTCGGGCTGGCGCACCCCAACCAGCTCGATATCCGTGGTCGCGGCAGGCCGGGCATCATGTACCCGAGAGGAACGCTCGTAGATCCGCAATACCAGTATGAACCTGATAAGCCTGCCGGAGCAAAGGGAGGAACACTGAATCCGGTGCACCGCCGCGTGCTTCCCGCGGATGTGGAAGCGCTGAAAATTCACCGGCTGCGGTTTCAAAACGGCAAAGCCATGCTCGGAAACTTTACGAACTTATGGCACGCGGATCATGCGCAGGTGGAGACGGATGGTTAAGGCGAGAACAGGTCCTGCATCGCGGCTCGCAGTTCGGGGAAATGAAATGCAAATCCGGCTTTGCGGATCCTACCGCTGCTGACCTTCGCGCTTTTCAAAACCTCGACCGCCATCTCCCCCAGGGCCAGCCTCAGGAAGGGCGCGGGAACTCGCATGGGGAAGTAGAATTTCCGCCGGGCTCCCGCCATTTCCAATACCAAGTCTTTCATCGAGGCAGGCAGCGGCGCCACCGCATTGTATGCCCCGCTTAACAGTGGATTTTCGATGGCGAACAGGAAAAGACGCGCCAGGTCGCGAACGTGAATCCAGCTCACGATCTGTTTGCCCGATCCGGGGATGGCAGCGAGACCGAAGCGCAGGGGCCGCAGGAATTCCCGGAGGGCGCCGCCTTTGTTGCTGAGCACGATACCGGTGCGGAGCACAACGCGGCGAATGTTAAGTTCCCCGACAGGTTTCAGTGACTCCTCCCACTCAATACAGGTCTGCCCAAGAAAATCCATGGACGGCGGATCTGACTCGACAAACCCTTCGCCTGTTACGGATTTCTCATTGTCCGCGCCATAATATCCGATACCGGAAATGCTGATCACCGAGCGTGTGTGCTGACTCGTCTCGCGCAAGGCCGCCGCAATCAGGCTGCCGGTTTGTACGCGGCTGGAGATAATTTCTTCCTTTCGCTTCTTGGTCCATCGCTTTCCCGCCACCGGAGCGCCGGCAAGGTGAATGATGTGATCCGCGGAGCCAATTGCGTGATAATCCACCTTTCCCCTGTCCGGATCCCAGGCGGCATAGCGGAGGCCCGCGGTGGTTGTGGACCTCGGCCGTCGGCTAAGAACAATCACAGAATAACTTTTCTCGAGCAGTGCCCGGGTAAGCGCGCTCCCGATAAGCCCCGTACCGCCGGTGATGAGAATTGTTTCCATCCGGACGGAAAGTTCCAACTAATTCGCGTAGGTGGGATTATTAAAAAGGCTTATCTTAATTCTGAAAAGCGAACGAACCGATTCAAAGCTGCACCGGACGAGCAGGTCTCTGAAAATAGTCGTGAGCTTATGCAGTTGCAGGACATACTTCGAGCCGGACGAGCAGTATTCCCCGGGGCCCGCAGCTGGCTGATTGATCCGCCTTTGTGAAGTCCGTCGGTATGAGAAGCGTTGGAACTCCGTATATCTGATCATATAGGCCTTCAAAAAAAATGATATGCTCGCCACCCGCATCCTCCAAAAGGAATCCGTGTTTTACTTTGTTTCCTATCCCGGCGAAGACCTGCTCCGCCGGGTTCGGTTTATCAGCCGGTTTTATGCCGACCGAGAGGTAATTGCAGAACAAAGCCCCGCGCCCACGGATGACGTGGCGCAATTCATTTCGCGCATTGAAAAATCGGATTCGGCGTTCCAGCGCAGCATCAGTAAAAAGAAAGTGGAAGCCATCCGCAATTTTTACGAGACAGCTATTTCGCAGCCGCCGATTCCCGGCACAGTGCTTCTGTTCACCTCTGAAAAGCTCCGGTTCTCGCCACTCGGAAATACTCCCACGGTAGGAAACCTCGAAGAACCCTCTGACAAGTTTTTGATCATTGACGGGCAGCACCGGCTCGCAGCTTTGCAGTTTTACATGAAAAGCCATCCTGAAGACAGCAGGAACATTCACGTTCCGTGCATGATCTTCGACGGGCGAAGCGGCGATTTTGCGACCGAGATGTTCGTGGTCATCAATTCCACTCCAACGCGCATCAATAAGAGTCACATCATCGATCTCTATGAAAAAGTGTCCTGGACCTCTGCGGATAAAAAAGTTGCCGCGCAGGTCACCGACCTGCTGTACCGCGAGGACGACAGCCCGCTGCAGTACCGCATCAACCGATTGGGTGGGCGTAGCGGCCAGAAGAAATGGATCTTGCAGGCTGAGCTGTTCAACGAGATCCATAAATGGGTGGAGACGGTCGGAAATGTGGACGACGGGCGGCAGGTCCGCGGTGCAGTCTCTTTGTATTACGAACAGATCCGGGACTTTTTCAAAGCCTGCGAAAGAGTGTGGGGCGACGCCTGGGACAATGAGAAATACATGGTCTGCACGGGGGTTTGCCTGAAGGCCCTGGTCAGGGTGTGCGCCGATCTAAGCGGCAAAGTGGAAAGTGATAACAAAACGGAAAGGATGCATGAATGGCAGCGTGAGATTGCCGGATGGGAGCAATTAATCCCGCAGTTCCGAAAAGAAGGCTTCTACGAGCGCTTTGTGGCCAAGGGCCAGGTGGAAAGGGTAAAAACCATCCACCGCAAGCTGATGGAAGGGAGGAGATGAGAAGGAGCGACCAGTTGGGAAAAAAGAAAATAAACCTTATTTTAATATAGAGAAAGACAAACCGACGCCAATAGACGATCAATTACCGCAGGATTATTTATTAATTCGTACGCAACCACGAGACGATTGCACTAAAACAACAATCCCGCCGACGGCGGGACTGCTGAAAAAGTGTTCACTACGGAATAATCCTTATTGTGATTTGCTTCAAATAGAAACCGAAAATAATAAAAGATTGGAAAAAACAATGTTTTGCTATGAGAAAAATTCTTGGCCTTGACCTGGGTACGAATTCAATTGGCTGGAGTTTAATTGAATTCGACGCTGAAAATCAGTCGGGAAGCATTATCGACATGGGCTCGAGGATTATTCCTATGGACAGCGAGCTCTTGAGCAATTACGAAACGGGACAAGCGGCATCACGAAATGCTGCAAGGCGACAGGCGCGAAGCGCTCGTCGTCTAAGATACCGTTATAAATTACGAAGGCAGCGTCTGATTGAAACCCTAAAGATGCTTGGCTGGCTCCCGGGCGACTTCCAGCCTGGGCATCAGTTTGTTACCCCGTCTGAAACGTTGGTGGAAATGAAAAAGGAATTTGGAAGCCAGGATATCCCGGACGACTGGACGGTCTATTACCTACGGCACAAGGCGTTGACGGAACGAGTTTCAAAAGAAGAAATAGCTCGCATTTTATACCATATGAATCAAAGGCGGGGCTTCAAGAGCAGTCGGAAAGCACCCGATGCTCAATTGGGAATCCATTCTGAGGAAGTGACTAAGCGGGAAAAAACCGTGGAAATGGTAACGGTTCATTCGGTAACGGAAATGGGAGAAAAAAAGGGAGCCAATCTGGTGTTTGAAGTAGCGTTGTCCGACGGTCGCACGGGTACCGTGCTGAGAAAAATCAAGCCCGACTGGGAAAATCTCGAGATCGAACTCGAAATAACGACGATTCCCCCTACTAAAAGTACCGGACAGCGGTATGAGTTTCGCCCATTGAGCCGGTCCGATAAAGATACCTGGGCAAAGGAAAAACTGGCCCGTGAAACCGCAATCGAAAGATCAGGCCACATTCACCCTGGCAATTATTACTTTCACCAGCTCAAATCAAATCCACGTTACATCATCAAAGATGTTTCTATTGATCGTCGGTATTATTTAAATGAATTGAGCGCCATTCTCGAAGCCCAATTCCGCCTGCAGCCTGAACTTAACAACGACGAGGTGATCCGCCAAATCGCGCGGCATTTCTATCCAAAGAACGATTTCAAGCGGAAAGAAATTGAACAAAATGATCTAAGGCACCTGTTTATTAATGATATTATCTACTATCAGCGCCCGTTAAAAACTAAGAAAAGCACAATCAGCGACTGTCGTTTCGCAAAAAAAGTTATTAAAACCGACCATGGGCCAATACAATTACCGTATAAAGCGGCGCCAATAAGCAGCCCGATATTTCAGGAGTTTAGAATTTGGCAAACATTAAACAGCATCCGTGTGATACAACGAAAACTCCGCGATCCGCGCGGAAGGCTGGTCGTGGAGCAGGATGTCAGCCCGGATTTCCTCACTGTTCAGGTAATAGAAAAGCTGTACGAACTTTTCGATTCTACCGGCGCGGTAACGCAAAAACAAATTCTAAAATTATTAGGGTTGTCTGACAGTAATTATTTGATCAACCTGTTTCGGATGAAAGAGGATAAAGAATTGCCGGGAAACGAAACGAAATCTTTGATTCGTAAACAGTTTCGAAAGGCCGGTCTCATTGAAAAATGCGAAGATTTACTGGCCGACTGGAACAAGTACTCCTTACTCTGGCATATATTTTATTCGCTCGATGAACCGTCGTACATTGAGAGTGCTCTCAAAAAACATTTTAAGATCCCGGATGAAGCAGCCAGGAATATCGCCCAAATCCCCGCATTCAAGTCCCAATATGGATCTCTCTCGCATCAGGCAATGAGCAGACTGCTGCCTCTGATGCGTTCCGGAAAGTATTGGGATTGGAACTCAATAGATCAATCTACCCGGCAGCGTCTTACAAAGCTAATCAACGGAGAGGAGGATGTTGAAATTACCGACCAGGTACGGCGTCTGTTCAAAGAAAATAATATTAATTCGGAGCAGCAATGTCAGGGCTTTTCGGTAGTGTTGGCTGCGTACGCCGTTTTTGGAATCCACAACGAACGCCATACTCAAACTTTTTCTTCCCCGGGGGAAATGATTCCCCGAGAACCGTTGAACTTACGGAACCCGATCGTCGAACAAGTCGTCAACGAAACGTTGCGGCTCGTTCAGGACATTTGGAAAAGATACGGCCGTCCATTCGAAATTCATATCGAGCTGGCGAGGGATCTGAAGAAAAACAGGCAGGAGCGGGAAGAAATATCCAAAAAAATACAGGATGGCGAAAACGAGAACAAACGTATATCTGCCATTCTCCGAGAGCTGAAGATCGGAAATCCTAACTCCGTGGGCGATATTGAACGGATGAAATTATGGGAGCAGCAGGCCGATGCCGAGGCTAAAGACCAGTTTAAACAACTAAAGTTCAAGCGACCGTCGGAACCCACTCCTGCGGAGATCGAAAAATATAGGCTATGGGCACAGCAAAGATTCCTGTCACCCTATAGCGGAAGGCCGATTCCACTTTCGAAACTATTCACCAGGGAGTACGATGTTGACCATATCATTCCCAGCAGTCGCTACTTTGATGATTCAATCGAAAACAAAGTTGTTGTGGAAACGGCCCTCAACACCGACAAGGGAAACCGAACAGCTTACCAGTATATAACTAGCGGAAGCGCTCGAGGCTTACCGGTATTGCCAGTGAGCGATTATGAGCATCATATTACTCAATACTACTTCGGAAAAAAGCGAAAGCTGCTGCTTAGCGAGGATGTTCCAGCCGGATTTGCGAGCAGGCAGTTGGTCGACAGTCGCTATATCACGCGGAAATTAGGAGAGCTGCTCGGGCCGGTATGTGAAAACACTACCAATCCCATATTGTTTACAACAGGCCGAATCACAAGTGAACTAAAATCAAAATGGGGCATTACCGAAACATTGAAAAACCTTATTAAATGGAGGTTCGAACGACTTCAGGAAAAGACCCAAAACGAACTTGTTTCGTATGAGCAGATATTGGACGAGGGAGGCCGCCCGACAGGTAAAGAGATCCTTAGACTGGAAGGATTTCACAAAAGATTGGATCACAGACACCACGCCCTGGACGCTGTCGTTGTTGCTTGCACGACCCGCGCACATATAAAATACCTTAATGACCTGAACAAGATACAATATAAAAAGGAACCTTCCGATCCCGAGCTCGAGTATTACCTTCCCAGGCTCTTAAAAGTCGACCGGAACCAACAATTAGTCAGCCGGAAATTCCGGGAACCCTGGCCAAACTTTAACAGGGATGTTTCATCGGCGATGGAAAACATTGTCGTTTCGTTCCGGAAAACCGTTAGAGTATTTGGTAGAAAGGCGAACAAGACACTCCGATATGTCGAGCAGCCCGACGGTTCATTTGTAAAACAATACCGACCCGTTCTCGACGAAAATGGCAAGAAAAAGCTATTTCCCTATGTCCGGCAATCGCTGCACAAACCGACCATTTGGGGAAAAATCACTTTGCGTGAATACAGAGGTGTATCTATCGCGCAGGCAATCAAGAGCCCAGAGCTGATTGCTAATAAGACTCAAAAAATATACATTAAACAGCTTTTGCAGCAGGTCGGCGGGAACACGCAAAAAGCGCTTAAGCTCTATAAGGCCAACCCGCTGAGAGACACCGGGGGAGCTGCAATCTTATCCCTACAAATAATTGAATTTAATGATTACAGCGTGAATCGCGTAGATATTGTTAGTGGATTCGACAGAAAACGTCTTGAGAAAATACCTGATCCGCCGCTTCGCCGACAGCTTGTAAGTCATATCGAGTTTATCGAAGGCCTGAATGCCGAACGGCCCAGGGACGAGCAAATTGATCCGTTCGGAAGCGAGGGTATTGATTTGCTAAACAAAAATCGCAAGATCCCCGTCCGGAAAGTCCGGACGAAGGAAGACATGGGGAGCAAATTCGAAGTCCGACGAGGTGCATACTCCGAGGCGGACAAAGGAACGAATCTGTTTTTTGTCATTTATCAAAATTTGTCCGATCCTCTAAATCGAAAATATGAAAGCATCCCACTGCGTGCCGTCGTCGAAGCACAATCGAACGGCAGCGGCTTTGTTGAGGAAATAGAAGGTTTCTTCTGGTTTACGCTTTCACCGAACGAGCTCGTCTATCTTCCAGACGACGGAGAAAATATATTCAATACGGACTGGAATGAACGGTCTCTGTTAAGTAGAAAGATTTACAAATTCGTCAGCTCGACAAAAACGGAAGCATATTTCGTTCCTCACACGGTATCAAAATGCATTCAGGACAAAGTAGAATTCGATAATTTGAACAAAACACAGCGGTCTATTGACGGGAGAATGATAAAGCAGCACTGCATCAAACTGGAGATTAGCAGGCTTGGAGAAATCCGGCCGGCCTCCCACGAACTTCGGAGAAGAGAACTGAAATCCGAAAGCCTTTTGCGCGGCGTCTCTCCCAGCTTCATCGAGGATGTTAAACAACAACTCGAACCTTTGTCCAAAACCGAAAACAAACCGGCTACGGCATCCGAATGATCAAAAGAACGATTTGTATCGAGAATCCCTGTCACCTCAAATGCCGCAATGATCAGTTGGTACTGAATTATGAGGGAATCAGGGGGCTGGAACAGGTTCCTGAAAAAACGGTACCCGTCGAGGACATTGGGATCGTCGTCCTGGATCATCAACAAATTACTGTGTCGCACTTCCTGCTCGACCGGCTGCTGCAGAACAACGCTGCTGTGATCACTTGTAATGCTACACACCACCCCAACGGGATGCTACTGAACCTCGACGGAAACACCGTTCAGTCGGAGCGTTTCCGGGTCCAGATCGAAGCCAGCGAACCACTGAAAAAGCAGCTCTGGCAGCAAACCGTACGCGCCAAGATTCAAAACCAGTGCCGCCTCCTGGAACGCTTGAAATTGCCTGCAGAAACTCTGAAAAATTATGCCGAAAAAGTCAGAAGCGGAGATGCGGACAATCTCGAGGCCAGGGCGGCAGGGTATTACTGGCAGTACCTTTTTCCGCCCACGTGGAAGTTTTTCCGGAAACGTGATGGCCCACCTCCGAATAACCTGCTCAACTACGGCTACGCCATTCTGCGGGCCACTGTGGCGCGTGCGCTTGTAGGAAGCGGCCTGCTCCCAACCCTGGGAATCTTCCACCGAAGCAGGTACAATGCGTTTTGCCTGGCCGATGACGTGATGGAACCTTATCGGCCGTTCGTGGACAGCGTGGTGCGCGGAATCATTGACAGGACATCGAACATTGAAACGTTAACCTCTGAACTAAAAGTGGAGCTGCTGCGGATCCCAGCCCTCGATGTACAACTTAAGGGAGAAACAAGCCCGCTGTTCGTGGCGGTGCAGCGAACCTCGGCCTCGCTGGCGCGCTGCTTCCTCGGTCAGGAAAAAAAGATTCTTTATCCGCGGTTTCCATGAAAACCGCCCGGCTAAACGCATACCGGGTTATGTGGGTGCTCGTTTTCTTTGACCTGCCTACCGAAACGCCCCGCGAGAGGAAAACTTATTCGGATTTTAGAAAGAAACTCCTCAAAGACGGCTTTGCCATGTTTCAGTTCAGTATTTACCTCCGGCACTGCGTCAGCGCAGAGAACGCCGAGGTTCATGTGCGGCGGGTCAAAAAAACTCTTCCGCCGAAGGGTCATGTCGGCATTCTTTGCATTACCGACAAGCAGTTCGGCATGATGGAAATTTTCTACGGCAAGACCCCCGCCGACCCCATTCTGGTTCCCCAACAGCTCGAACTCTTCTAAAAAAAGTGCCTCGAAAACCGATGTTCTGGGGACACTATACTCCAGTTTTTGAACCGGAAAAGCCGTTGCAAAAGCTTGTCTGACAACCCATTGTCCCAAAGCCGATGTTATCAAAGATCGTCAGAACAGAATTTGAAAGCAAATCACAACGCGGTGGTTCGTCGGCTGGTTGTTCCCCTGGATGTTATCAAAGATCGTCAGAACAGAATTTGAAAGCAAATCACAACGTCGGCCTTTACTACCTGCGACTGTCTCTTGATGTTATCAAAGATCGTCAGAACAGAATTTGAAAGCAAATCACAACCATACCCAAGTTCGCCAAGTAAAACCAAACGATGTTATCAAAGATCGTCAGAACAGAATTTGAAAGCAAATCACAACGCAATGGTAAGGAACGGCATTGTGTCCAAGATGTTATCAAAGATCGTCAGAACAGAATTTGAAAGCAAATCACAACCAGCCTCCGTCGCCGAATGAAGCCGACGCCGATGTTATCAAAGATCGTCAGAACAGAATTTGAAAGCAAATCACAACATCAGCGTGGGACGAGTGAAAACATGCTGCGATGTTATCAAAGATCGTCAGAACAGAATTTGAAAGCAAATCACAACGTCTGCTAGACTCAATAACCCGGACAGCGCGATGTTATCAAAGATCGTCAGAACAGAATTTGAAAGCAAATCACAACTTACTACCTTTCCGTCATGCGGCTGATCTTGATGTTATCAAAGATCGTCAGAACAGAATTTGAAAGCAAATCACAACAAGAACAATGATGTGTTTGAGTGCGCCGCGATGTTATCAAAGATCGTCAGAACAGAATTTGAAAGCAAATCACAACTAAGGAAAAAGTGCGGTCCGCAAGGGAGCGGATGTTATCAAAGATCGTCAGAACAGAATTTGAAAGCAAATCACAACACTAACACTATCACTTACACTAACACTATGATGTTATCAAAGATCGTCAGAACAGAATTTGAAAGCAAATCACAACAAAAACGGATCGATCTCCGATACGGCTAGGGATGTTATCAAAGATCGTCAGAACAGAATTTGAAAGCAAATCACAACGAAGAACAGCCACTTAACAAGCTCCTTTGCGATGTTATCAAAGATCGTCAGAACAGAATTTGAAAGCAAATCACAACCGAAAGCAAGCTGCATAAGCAGATTGAAAGGATGTTATCAAAGATCGTCAGAACAGAATT
>DASPNM010000007.1:0-93706 GCA_035626515.1 Chitinophagaceae bacterium | reverse complement strand
ATGAGTGATGAGTGATGAGTGATGAGTGATGAGTGATGAGTGATGAGTGATGAGTGATGAGTGATGAGTAATGAGTGATGAGTGATGAGTAATGAGTGATGAGTGATGAGTAATGTGTAATGAGTAATGAGTAATGAGGTGATGGGGGATGAGTCGTTCGTATTCCAAAATCTTAACCCTCCACCCTCAACCCTAAACTATTCTCAGGCTGCTTGTACCGAAATGTATTTAACGAGGCTGCGCTTCGCGATCGGCAGCAGGGTTTCGTCAACGGGATAGCTGAGGTCGGTTTCGATTGAATATACAGCCGGGTTCGGGAGCTGGTTGTGCTGCTTCAGCAGGTCTGCCTTGATGTGCTCGTAAGTATTCGCGATGCTGACCCGCCAGCTGTCAATGAAGGAGGTGCGGATGCTGCGGTATTTTTCATCGTGTTTCTCAAAGAATGAAAGCCGGTAAGCGTAAACGCGCGTGCTGTGCGCGTTACCTGCGCTGAGGAAGAAATATCCTTCCTGCACATCGAGAGGAACAAGTCCTACGGGTGCGATGTTCAGATGTTCTTCGATGAATTCGTAGATCTCCGTTCCGTTGTGAATGGTGGATTTCAGCTTCGCCGCAGCGTAATGAATGATGTCCTCCAGCTCTTGCATCAGTTCGTCATCGCTGATGAGCTGCTCGTACAAACACTGGAGCTTTTCGATTTGCAGGCCGGTCAGCTTCTTCGGAAAATGTTCCTGCAGGAATTTCTTGTTTTCCCGGAATGCGACAATGTTGTTGTAGTGAAAGATCACGTCGGCGAGCTGCGGATAAAGTTTGTTGGCCGAGAAATACTTGTTGATCTCCTGCAGGTATGCAAGCAGGGTGTATTTTTTCAGCTCGAAATCGATATAACCCTCGGCAAACCAGGTTTCGGACAGTTTTTTCATAGTACCTTCTTTTTGGTTCTCCCGTATGGAACGATTTTGGATTAACTTCTTAAATTTAGTAAAAGACCCGTTTTTTCAAAATTGGTTGAATCCACAAATGTTAAATTGTTTGTCCGTGAGATCAATCCCTTTCTATCTCTGCCTGCTGCTCCTTTCCTGCAGATCCGCCCGCGAGATCTATGTGGTCCGGCACGCCGAAAAAGTAGCGCCCGGAGACACCACGGTAAAGATGATGACCGCGATGACGGCCACGGACCCTCCGCTTTCCGAAGCAGGGAAGGTCAGGGCGTTTGTTCTCAGGGACGAACTGGTGAATAAAAACATTGCGCATATTTTCTCTACGTACACAATCCGTACCATTTCAACCGCGGAGCCGCTCAGTCGGCGTAGCGGGGTTAAGATTCAATATTATAGCTCACGCGATTCGCTCGCCGACGCTATTCTGGGAATGCGGGGAAATGTGCTGGTTGTCGGTCACTCTAATACGGTAGACGAGATCGTAAACCGCCTCACTCAAAAACAGGAGCTGAGCGATCTGCGCGATTATGAATACGATAATCTCTACCTGATAAGACAAAGAGGCAAGAGGCTTGTGCTTGAAAAAAAGAAGTATGGATACCCGTCCAATCCGGAATGATCAATATTGCCGTTCCGCATCGAAATGTTCCAGCTCGCGGGCTACCGCCGAGAGAAAGGTGGCGCCGAGACTTCCGTCCACGATGCGGTGATCGTAGCTCATGCTGAGGTACATCATGTGTCGAATCGCGATGCTGTCGCCATGCGGCGTTTCTACCACTACCGGGCGCTTCTTGATCGCTCCGACTGCGAGGATTGCCACCTGCGGCTGGTTGATGATCGGCGTTCCCATCAGGCTGCCGAACGTGCCGACATTCGTAACCGTAAACGTACCGCCCTGCGTGTCTTCCGGACGCAGCCTCCCGTTTCGGGCGTTGTCTGCAAGCGTGTTCACCTGCTTGCTCAAGCCGACCAAATTCAGCTGATCGGCGTTGCGAATGACCGGGACGATCAGGTTGCCGTTCGGCAGTGCGGTCGCCATGCCGATGTTAATGTCTTTCTTGATGATGATCTTGTCACCGTCTATGGAGCAGTTGACCAGAGGAAAACGCTTGATGCACCGCACGATCGCTTCAATGAAAAGCGGGGTGAACGTAATGCGCGTGCCTTCCCGCTTTTCAAATTCTTTTTTCACTTTTTCGCGCCACATCACCATGTTACTCACGTCTGCTTCGGTGAAGCTGGTGACGTGGGGGCTGGTGTGCTTGCTGCGCACCATGTGCTCAGCGATCAGCTTGCGCATCCGGTCCATTTCGATCACTTCCACGTTGCCTGTATACGCGGACATGGCGCGGGTTTCCGGTTCCGGTTCGACGCGTTCCAGCGGCACCACCATTACGTCCTCGCGCCGCTCTCTCTGCGGTGAAGACTTCCGCCGGCTCAAATACTGGAGAATGTCTTTTTTTGTCACACGGCCTTCGTTGCCGGTGCCGGGAATGCTTTCCAGTTCGGAAAGACTGATTCCCTCGCTGGCTGCGATGTTCAGCACCAGCGGAGAATAAAATCTTCCCCCCGATCCGTTGGTCGCGCTTTGAACGACGGGCGCGGGTTTAGTTGCAGTTGCCGGCTGTGCCACGCTCACACTTTCCTGGCGCCGCGGCTCCTGCGTCTGCGGCGGGGGAGTGGTTACGCGTTCCTCGGAACTGGTCCGGATTTTGGCAATGGTTTTTCCTACCGGCACCACATCATTCACCTTATACAGAATCTCTTCTACAACGCCCGAGGTTGTGCTCGGAACCTCGCTGTCCACCTTGTCGGTCGCGATCTCGAGCAGAGTTTCGTCCTGGCGGATGGTATCGCCGGGCTGCTTGTGCCATTTGAGAATGGTAGCTTCCATTATGCTCTCACCCATCTTGGGCATTACAAGGTCAACGATGGCCATAAAAGTAAAAATTTCGGTTGCCGGTGATCGCGGTCAAAGTTAAGGTTTCCGAATCATCCCCTCTGTTGCGAAACTATCCGCTTCCGCAGCATATTCAGCGCGGCGATGCTGGTTTGTTCGATGTTGCGGCTGCGGTCGAAACGAAAATGAAATTCCTTCGCTTCAATTCCCGCGCGATCTCCGACCGCGATCCATACCAGGCCCACGGCTTTTCGTTCCGTGCCGCCGTCGGGACCCATTATTCCGGAAGTGGCCACGACGAAATCGGTGCCGAGCCGCTTCAACGCGCCGGCCGCCATTTGCCGGACGGTGGTTTCGCTTACCGCGCCCTCAGTTTCCAGTGTTTGCGGCGAGACGCCGAGGACGTCGATCTTCACCTGGTTGTCGTAACTCACGATGCTGCCCTTGAAATTGCTCGAGGAACCGGGATCGCGCGATAGCAGGTGGGCGAGATAACCACCGGTGCAGCTTTCGGCCGTACCCACCGTTTGTTTTTTCGATTTGAGAAGCACTGCCACCGCCTGCGACAGCGTGATGTCCTCGTCGGCTACCAGCCATTCGGCAACCAGCTCCTTCAATTCCGCAAATCGCGCCTCCATTTCTTCCTCCAGCCCGTTCTTTTCATTACCGTTTGAAGTAAGCCGCAGTCGCACCGTGCCGAAATGCGGGAGATAAGCCAGCTTCATGTGGTTGGGAAGCCGTGCTTCCCAATCGCTGACCTTTTCGGCAAGCACGGATTCACCAACCCCTACCGTGAGCAGCGTTTGCTGAACGATGATCGGAAGCGGAAGCTCATTTTTCAAAAGTGGAACTACCTGCCGCGTGAGAAGGTCCTGCATTTCATAGGGAACGCCGGGAAGCGAGAAAAACATTTTCCCTTCTTTCCGGAACAGCATGCCGGGTGCCGTGCCTCGGGTGTTCATCAGCACCGTACAGTTGTCGGGCACCTCGGCCTGGCGGCGGTTGCGCTCCAGCAAGGGGCCGGGCCGGCGGTAGACATGCTCGAACAGGTACCGAATGTGCGCGAGCACCTGCTCGTCTTCCACTAGCCTGCCACCGAAATATTGGGCCAGGAGGGGCTTGGTGATATCGTCCGAGGTAGGTCCAAGCCCACCCGTGATGATGATCACGTCCGCGTCTCGGCTTTCTTCGTCAAGGACATGGCGGATGGCCTGCCAGTCGTCTCCTACAGTGACCATTCTTCGGACTGAAATGCCGATGCGGGTTAATTCCCTGGCGATAAAGGCGCTGTTGGTATCAATCGTTTGACCGATCAGCAGCTCGTCGCCAATCGTGATCACCGAGGCGTTCACTGAATGCATGGTTTTCAAAGGTAGGAGATGGTTAAATTTGAAAATTGAATCGGATGCGCGTCCTTCTACTTTGTGTCATTTTTCCTTTTTTCACTGCCGGGCTCTTTGCGCAGGCGGTTGGGGAACGATTACAAAAAGCTTACCAGCGGTTCGAGCAGGATTCGCAGTTGAAATATGCCGTTGCCTCGCTCTACGTGATCGAGGCGCGCACCGGGAAAGTAGTGTTCGACCGGAATTCAGGTCTTGGGCTTCCGGGCGCCTCCACGCAAAAGGTGGTAACGGCTGCCACAGCGCTGGAACTCCTCGGAAATGATTTCCGTTATAACACGCTCCTGCAGACGAACGGACAGCTCCGTGGAAATAGCCTTATCGGCGACCTGGTTCTGAGAGGCTCCGGTGATCCGAGCCTTGGCTCGTGGCGCTATGGCAATACAAAACCCGCATCCATCCTTTCTCATATCATTAGCCTGCTCAGGGAAAAGAAAATCAGGAACATCACCGGCGACCTTGTGGTGGACGAATCCGCATTTGAAAGCAACACGGTCTCCGACGGTTGGATCTGGGAGGACATTGGAAATTATTATGGAGCCGGGGCCGGAGGGTTTAACTGGCGCGAAAACCAGTACGACCTTATTTTGAAAAGTGGTCCAAAAGAAAAGGACCCGGTGCGTATTGTGCGGCTCGACCCCGCGGTCGCAAACCTCAGGTTGGTGAGTGAAGTGAGGGCCGGGCCGCGCGGGAGCGGCGACAACGCTTATATCTATGTCCCTCCTTTTGCGGCCACCGGCTTTGTGCGCGGCACCATTCCCGCAGGCGAGGACAGCTTCAAAATCTCCGGCTCGCTTCCCAACCCTGCGGGGCAATTCGGGGCAGAGCTGGCAGCTGCGTTGAAAAATGCCGGGATTCGATTGCAGGGAGGCGTGCGAACGCGACTTGATCAGCCGCCGCTCAACCGCGGACTTCGCGAATTGGGATCCGTAGCATCACCGACCCTCGATTCTCTCATTTATTTCTTTCTCCGCCGTTCGATCAACCTTTACGGCGAGGCGCTGGTGAAAACTTTCGCCCTCAAAGAACAGGGCCTGGCTTCCGCGGATACAGGGTTGCGCATACTCAGAGATTTCTGGAATCAGCATGGGATCTCACCCGATGAGCTGAACCTTTATGACGGGTCCGGGCTTTCCCCGCTGAACCGGATAACGACCCGCGCACAGGTAGAGGTACTGAAGTTTGCCCTGGCACGACCCTGGTACCGGCCTTTTTACGAAGGGCTGCCGGAATTCAATGGCATGAAAATGAAAAGCGGCACGATCAGCGACGTAAAGGGCTTTTGCGGATATCACAAGGCCGCGGACGGGACGGAGTACATTTTTTCTTTTCTCGTGAATAATTACTCCGGCCGCGCTTCCACGCTGGTGAGCAAGATGTACCGTGTGCTCGACGAGCTGAAATAGGATTTTCCGCTGGCTGAACGAATAACCAATAAAACTGCAAAAACTATGGCTCAGAACTACAGAAATCACTGGCGGTACATTCCGCTCTGGCACTACATTACGCCGACCGTGCTGCTGGCCATACTTATCGGCAGCATCATGAATCTGGTGAATGCCGACCCGGCCGCGCTTTACTCGGCCAGTCTCATTCTCGCGATTGCTGCGTTGCTCTTCGTTTTTTACTGGTATGCGCGCTCCTTCGCGCTGCGGGCTCAGGACAGGGCAATTCGGGCGGAAGAAAACTTCCGGCATTTTGTGCTTACGGGCAAGCCGCTGGATCCGCAGCTAAGGATGTCGCAGATTGTGGCCTTGCGATTCGCCTCCGATGAAGAATTTCCCATCCTGGCTCGGCGCGCCCTGGATGAAAAAATGCGGTCGCGCGAGATCAAGCTGGCGATACGGGAGTGGAAAGCGGATTACGACCGGGTCTGAGTCGAGTCCGGAGTCGGGGAGTCGGAATATTAAATAATAAGCATCAAATGTTGAAGTGGCGGGGGCGTTGTCGGCTTCGACATCGAACCCTCGAACGCCCTATCCTCCTAACTCCCACCTGGACGTTATTGTCAGATGTTCAATATTCGGTGGCTAAACGCCTATTCAATCAGAATCCAAGGCGCCTGAAAACCTCCATTTCCATCTGCAGCAGCCAGGGAGCGGCGATAGCAGCAATCCAGATGAGCAGCACAAAAAGCTTTCCACCCAGAGACATGTCCTGGATCAGGTGGCGGTGCAGCATTCCCTCGATCGCAGTCATCAACTTTTCCTCTTTCGGACTGTACTGAAAGGGAGGTCCCGCGGGCTGGTCGTGAAACGCTGCATGTTCTTCGATGAGGATCTTTCGAATCTGCCAATAGTTCTCGTCGCTCAGATCTTCGTAAGAAATGTCGAGGCTGATCCCTGCTGCCTCGATCTTTTTTTCGACTGCTTCCATCTTGTTCTCGGAAAAAAGCCGCACCAGCATCAGGGCCGGGAAAATGAGCAAAGGGTAAACCGGGATTTTTATGGCAATCCAGGCCAGGAACGCGGCAGACACAAAAACAAATGCCTTGCCGAGCCAGCCCTCTTCATCGAGAAACACGCGGTGGAGGAGTTGTCCTCCGTCGAGCGGATAGACCGGCAGCAGGTTGATCAGGTTGAGAATGATGAGCAGGAGAGCCACACGCGAGAGTGAGACGCCACCAATATCGCCGTCACCTCCAAAGTAAAAAAGCAGCAGTCCGACGATGATCCCGGGCAGCGGACCCGCGAGCAGAATTACGGCAGATTCTTTCTGCGAAACCTCGCGCTTGCTACCGGACACGTAAGCGCCGAGCAGGGGAATGAAAAAGATGCCCAGGTCTTTGTAACGGTAAATTTTCATCGCCGCGAAATGTCCCAGCTCGTGAAAGATCACAATGGCAGTGATGATCAGCAGCACCGTGAAGCTGTGAAAAATGTAGTAGCCAAGCGCCAGGTATAGGGCCAGGCTCAGAATGGAACGCCACCAGATGTTGCCGGTGTCCTGGGGTTTTTGAAATTTAGGAGGGTAATACACGACGTCCGGCTGCACCGGTGATTCGGATTGCTGCTCATCCATCAGGTAAAATTAGGCAGACCCTGAGTTTTCAGCTGAAATAGGGCTGCAGTTTTTTGTAAAGCGCATCGGGCATTGAAGCTTTTTTCATCGAGCCTGCCTCCATGAAATAAAGTACGACGCGTCCGCTGGCGAGCTGCTCCCTGCTTTCGTTATAAACTTCATGATGAAACTCAATCCGGGATTGAAACGGAAGTTCCTTCAATATGCTGCGGACGGTCAGCAGGTCGTCGTACCGCGCAGGGCGCAAAAAGCGACTGTGCACCTCGGTTACGGGCATGATGATGCCAAGCTTTTCCATTTCCGCGTACGTAAAGCCCAGCTGCCGGATGGATTCAGTGCGCGCAACTTCAAAGTACAGGAAAAAATTGCTGTGATAAACGACGCCCATCTGATCTGTTTCTGCATAGCGGACTCTGATTTCGGTTTCGGTAACGAACATGATACTAGCTGTTTTACATTCGGTGAAATGAACGAAATGTTAAAACAACAACATTCCTTTCACTTATCCACAACTGTTTGGAATGATGTTTGGTCTGAGCTGAAATAATTTTCATATTCGCGGCGTTACTTTATCCCGATCTCCATCGGTGCCCGGCTAAAGGACATTCCAAATGAAGAATCACAGTTTGCTGGTACCTGCCATCTTCCTCACCCTGTCCGCATTTTCCCAACAAACCGCTTTCTACAACGATCCCGATGAGAAGCTCAGGGAGGCTAAGCAATATTTTCAAAAAGAGCAGTACAGCCTGGCGTACCCGATATTTCGCGAGCTGAGCCAGACAATCCGCGAAACTGACCGGGTGAACCGGCCGATCACCGTTCAGGAGATCGAATACTACACGGTTGTCTGCGGACTGAAGCAAAATGAGGCAAGGGCGGAGGAACTCGCACGCGAATACATTGAGGTAGAAAAGAGCAACGCGCGTGTGCAGATGATGAACTTTCACCTGGGCGAATATTACTTCCGTCACGAACGATTTGCTGACGCGGTCGCGCGGTACGAAGAAGCCAACCTCGGCAACCTGAGCAACCGCGAGATTGCGGAAATGAAATTTCACCAGGGTTACGCGCACTTTAACCTGCAGCAGTTCGCCAGGGCGAAGCCGCTGTTCAACAGCGTCCGGTCGCTGAAAAAGGATCCGAACTACTTCCACGCCAACTATTATTATGGTTTTCTCGCTTTCCGCGATCGCCAGTACGGCGAAGCGCTTGAAAGCTTCCGCGTTGTGGAGAATGATAAAACCTACGCGCCGATCGTCCCGTATTACATTGCACAGATCCATTACACGCAGGGACGAAAGGATGAGGCCCTCGCGTACGCCGAAAGCAAGATCCGAAGTGGAGAGTCGCAGTATTACGACCTGGAGCTCAAGCAAATGGTAGGGCATGCTTATTTTGAAAAAAAGCAGTACGAAAAGGCGCTTCAATACCTGGAAGACTATGTCCGCGGCTCCAGGAAAGTGAGGAGGGAAGACCTCTATGAACTTTCTTACGCTTATTACCAGACCGGCCAACTCAACAAGGCAATTGAAGGATTTCGGCAGCTGAGCGGCCGGGAGGATTCACTCAGCCAGCACGCGATGTACCTGCTGGGCGATGCCTACCTGAAGACGGGGCAGAAATCGAATGCCCGCAACGCTTTCCTATTCGGAGCATCGAACAACAGCAACCAGCGGCAAAAGGAGATTTCGCGCTTCCAGTACGCCAAGCTTTCCTACGAGCTGGGTTATCAGGACGAAGCGCTGAACAGTCTTCGTTCATTTCTGAACGATTATCCCAATTCGCAGTACCAGGCGGAGGCCCGGGAGCTGTTGATTGATGTGCTGGCGAATACAAACAATTACCGCGACGCGCTGACGCTCATGGAAGGGTTGCCGAGGATGTCGGAGAATGCAAAGAGACTTTATCCAAGAATCCTGTTCGGACGCGCTACGGAAATGATCAATGACGGCCAGCTCGCACAGGCCGATGTCCTGCTGACCCGCGTACTTTATTCGGATTATAATGCATCGGTGCTGCCGTTCGCCTATTTCTGGAAAGGAGAGATCGGATACCGGAGCCGGCAGTTGGACACCGCCATAAAATATTACCAGGCATACGCCACCTACGGCTCGCCGCCCGCCGGCGAGGCAAATGCCACCAACGTGAAGTACAATCTCGGCTACGCTTATTTGAGGAAAGAGAACTACCCGGTATCGATGAACTACTTCCAGGGGCTGATGAAGGCCCCTGCGCTGAATTCGGACGCCTTTTCGCAGGACGTGTACCTGCGGGTTGCCGACAATCATTTCATGATGAAAAATTTTGCGCAGGCGCGCTCCATGTACGAAACCGTAATCCGGCTCTCCTGGCCGGCCGAAGACTACGCGACCTTCCAGATCGCGATGCTGGCGGGAGTGAGAAGCTCGGCGGAGAAGATCTCGCTGATGAATAACATGACGAGGAAATTTCCCAATTCGCCCCTGGTGCTCGACGCGAACATGGAAATTGCCAATACTTATATGAGCGACGAAAAATTTCGCGAGGCCATTCCTTACCTCGGCAATGTGATCAGCAATCCCACGGGCGAAGCGATGAAGCCGCAGGCTTATTTGAAGCTCGGGATTGCCTATTTCAACATCAACCAAAACCAGGACGCGCTGAAGCAGTTTTCGACTCTCGTGGACCGGTACCCGAACGCGCCCGAGGTGGAGGATGCCCTGGACCAGGTGCGCGCCATCTACGTGGAAGAAGGAAAACCGGGCGAATACGCCGACTTTATGCGGCGGGCGGGTCGTCCCATTAGCATCAGCAGCGAAGACTCGCTGACCTATTACGCGGCGGAGCAAAAGTATGACGAGCAGAAGCTCAACGAGGCGCTTTCCGCGTTCAACGAATACCTGCAGAAATTTCCAAACGGAAGCTACGCGCTCGATGCGCAGTTCAACCGTGGGGAGATCTATGCGGCACGCAAGGACTGGAACAATGCGCTTGCCGCGTTGGATGCAGTGATGGCCGAAGCCCCGAACAAGTACGCCGAACGGGCGGCCGTCGCGGCGTCGCGTATCAGCTTTTTCGAGCTGAAGGATTACCCAAGGGCCGAAGACCATTACACGCGTCTTAAGCAGCTTGCCTCAGGCCAGGAGAACCGGCTGGAGGCGATGCGGGGACTGCTGCGGAGCCAGTACCAGCTGAAAAAATGGGGAGAAGCGCTTGAAAATGCAAAAGAGCTGGCTGCAGCGAAGGGAGCCAGCGCCGATGACAAGGCGCTTGCAAACATGACAATTGCCCGCTCGCACCAGGTCGCGGGTCAGCCTGATCTCGCCCTTGCCGCATTCCGGCAGGTGGTGCAGGTAAATAAAGGTGCGCTGGCGGCTGAAGCGCGTTACGAGATCGCAAATTCACTCTTCCTCCTCGACAAGCTCACTGAGGCCGAGAAGGCAGCATTCGAAACGATCAACAAATCCGGGTCCTACGATTACTGGGTAACGCGTTCGTACCTGTTGCTCGGAGAAATCTATTTCCGGCAGAAAGATTATTTCAATGCGAAGGCGACATTCCAGAGCATTGTGGACAACAGCCTAAGTGCGGAGCTGAAGAACGAGGCACAGGCGCGGCTGAGCGCCGTGATGGAAGAGGAAAACCGGTCGAGCAAGGTCAACAATTGAATTGGGAGCAATGAAACGACTTCAAACGATAAGCAAAATAATGGCAGGATTCGCGGCGCTGTTTCTTGCGCTCCATGCGCAGGGGCAGAAAGACACGGCTGGACCGAAAGCGGTCGAGATCGTTTCGGGATTCAAGCCCATGCTAAAGGAGTCGGCCAAGATCTATTTCGGTGCTTCACCCGCTCCGCCTGACACTTCGCGCCGGAAACTTACGTATGACATTCCGAATCAGAACTTATTGTTTGCCTACCAGCCCGGATCGCTGAAGCCGCTGGCTCTCGATATGGACACTTCCGGCGCTTTTGACAATTCCAGCTACGTTAAGGCGGGTTTTGGAAGCCTGCGCACACCGCTCGTGCAGGCGGGAATTACATTTGGAGATGGCAGGAGCGCCGGTTTGAACATTTATGCGAAGCATGTGGCTTCGGAAAGCAAGCGACCGTTTCAGAAATTCGCCGAAACCTCAGCCGAGCTGTCCGGATATTTCAAGGTCCGCAAGCTGGAATGGAACGGGGCGCTGGGAATGCGGCAGGACCGGACTTATAAATATGGCTTTGAACCGCAGACCCTTTCGTTTCCGGAGGATTCGCTGAAACAGAATTTCCAGACCATCTCGGCCCGAATGGGTTTTCGGAACATTGACAAGACGGAATTTGGACTGACATACGCACCTGTGGCAAGGATCAGCATTTTCAGCGATCACCTGAACAATAGCGAAAGCAATACGGTCGTAGATCTGCCGCTGCAGAAGACGATTGCGAAAATTTTCGAGGTGAACCTGGCGCTTGGCTTCGACCTGACGCGGCTTTCTCCAAAAAACAAGAGCGCGATCAACAACACAATGTATCACATCGCTCCGTCGGTGCGGTTCAAGACGAGGAAGTTCAATATCCAGGCGGGCATTCGTCCGACGTGGGACAATGGAGACTTCGAGATGTTTCCGAACGTCCTGGCCGAGATCGGCACCGAAGACCAGCGCTTTTTCCTGCACGGAGGATGGACCGGCTACGTGCGAAAAACGACCTATCAGTACCTGGCTTCACAGAATCCCTGGCTCTGGTTGCCTTCGACATTCCGTAATACGTGGATCGAAGAGCGTTTCCTCGGGATACGCGGTTCGATAGGCGATCATTTCACTTACGCCACGCGGGTGGCAGTTAACCGCTTAAAAAACCAGCCGCTGTTCGTAAACGATACCGCAGCCGCCGGTGGCGGGAAATCATTTGTAGTGGTGAACGAGCCTGCGATGAATGTGGTCCAGCTCGGCGGAGAGGTCGGCTTTAATGTGGAAGAAAGATTTTCGCTGATCGCGGGCTGGAAGATCAATGAATACAGGGGGCTGAAAAATAACCACAGGGCGTGGGGACTGTTGCCTCTTGAATTCAATGCAGCCATGCGGGTGCAGGTGCTGAAAGACCTGTTCGTGAATGGCGATCTGTTTGCCTGGTCCGGATCTCAATACATGACACGCACGGGGGACAATGCCCGGCTGAAGGGTGCCACCGACCTGAACGCAGGGGTGGAATTCAGGATCACGAAGAATTTGAACCTCTGGGCTCAATTCAACAACATCACCAACAAAAAATACCAGCGCTGGAACCAGTACCCGGTTTACGGATTTAGTTTCCTCGGTGGAGTTGTATTTTCGTTCGATCAAAAGAACAAATGATCTTTCGCGATCTGTATGAGCATCTGCTCCGTCACGAGCAGCTGCAGCTGCCGGGAATTGGATGCCTCCGGCTCCACCGCCGCCCCGCCGAGGTGGATTTCCGGAATCGCCAGGTGCAGGCTCCGGTTTATTCGATTCAGCTGGATCCTGAAGACGAAAGCGCAAGCGCGAGGGATTTAGCGGCTCCATTGTCGGAAACGCTTGGACTGACCGCGGATGAGGCCCTTCAAAAATTCAGCGAATTATGCCGCGGATTACGCCAGCGGCTCGTAAAGGGCGGTTCGTTTCAATGGAATGGCGTTGGCGTTTTCAGGCTTGACGATGCGGGGAAGATCAGTCTCGACCCCGTTGGAAGCGACCCTGAGCTGTTTTCACCGGTGCCGGCGGAGAGAATCGTCCGGCAAGACGCAGAGCATCTCGTAACGGTAGGAGAGGAATCGCGAACATCCACCGAAATGTCGCGCATGCTCGCACAGACCGACATACCTGGGCGTAAGGCCGTGCGCTGGTGGCTGTTACCTCTGATAGTCGGCCTTGCGGCTTCTGCCTTTGTTGCCTGGTATTCTTTGAAGCAGGGTTCGGCAATGTCTGTTGTCTCCAATAAGGCCAGCCTGAGCGTTCGGGAAAGCGAGCCAACCTACCGCATCATTCCGTAGTGGCGCTCGCTCAGGAAACAAGTATTACTTTACAGGCAATGCAGACGATCCATCACGAATTCTGTCCGGTCTGCGGTTCGACGGCCCTTCGTCATGTTTTTTATGCGCGCGATCATCTCGTCACCGGCGAGTCGTTTCCGGTCATCGAATGTGCGGAATGCTCGCTCCGTTTTACACAGGACGCGCCCGATGTTTCATCGATCGCCGACTATTACCGCTCGGAAGATTACATTTCCCATTCCGGGACCTCACGCGGGCTCGTGAGCAGGCTCTATCACCGTATCCGGCGCCGCACCCTGCGAAAAAAAAGAAACCTTGCGGAACGGCTTTCGAAAGCAAACAGGGGCAGGCTCCTGGACGTGGGCGCAGGTACCGGTCATTATTTGCAGCAGATGAAAGAGCACGGTTGGCTGGTCATGGGAACAGAACCGAGTGAACTGGCCCGGCAGGCAGCGTTGCATTTGCATGGGATCGAGTTGCAGCCGGCATCCGCTCTCTTTCAATTCGCGCCAGCCTCATTCGATTTGATCACCCTCTGGCATGTGCTGGAGCACCTGCACGATCTGCACGCGTCCGTCGGGCAGCTGAAAAAACTGCTGTCTGCGGCGGGAACCATGCTGATTGCGGTTCCCAACTATCAGTCGAAAGATTCCAGGGCCTACGGAGAGTACTGGGCCGCGTACGACGTCCCGAGGCACTTGTATCATTTTTCTCCCCAGTCCATGCAAACGCTCCTGCAGCGCCACGATCTGAAAATTGTGAAAATGATCCCCATGTGGTACGACAGCTTTTACATTTCCCTCCTGAGCTCCCGATATAAGACAGGCACGACAAGATTCGTAGGAGCACTGTGGACCGGACTTGTGTCCAATGCTGCCGCGCTGAAGGACGTGCGCCGCTGCAGCTCGATCATTTACGTAGTGAAAAAATGAGTTACTGGCTGAATTGGATTTCGTACAGCTCCGGCCAGAACTTTCCCGTGACGTACATTTTTTTTGATGCGGTGTCGTAAGCGATCCCATTTGGAACATCCGCCTTTTTTTCCCGCGCCCGCACCCGGTCCCAGACCTCTGTGAGATCTGCCTTTGCCACGATCTTACCGGTGCCCGGATCAATTTTCAGAATGTAAGGTGCCTGCCACTGGTTGGCATACACGTAGCCGTCGATGTATTCCAGCTCATTGAGATTGAAAGCAAAACTGCCGCCTTCGGTCACTTCCTGTTTCCGGATAAGGGAAAAATTTCCGGGCTGGTAATAGTAAAGCGTGCTGGAGCCATCGCTTACAATCAACTGGTTTCCGTCGGTAGTGATTCCCCAGCCCTGCGTTTGCAGCGGCAGCTCCTTCACCTTCTTGAAATCCGGGAGTGTGTACACAAACACGACATTGTTTTGCCAGGTGAGCTGGTAAACGGTATCGTTGAGAATGGTGATACCCTCGCCGAAATAACGCTTGTCCAGCGCGACCTGCTTTTCGATATTGCCCGATTTGAGATCTACCCGCAGCACCTTCGAATGTCCGTACTCGCCGGTGCCTTCGTACAGCTTTCCCTTATAAATCACCAGTCCCTGGGTGAACGAAGCGGTGTCGTGCGGATAGGTACGTACGATCGAATAGCTGATCGACGCGGGGGGCTGAGGCTTGTCGCCGTTTTCCTGGCCGTTTTCTCCATTCTTGCAGGCGGCAACAGCACCGAGGAGCAGCAGCGGCAGGTAGCGTTTCATACTTGGTTGTGAGTTGATGCAAATTTAATGGGGCGCTTCTTTGCATAACGTTAAAGCCCGCCGGCAATCGGAAAACTACGATTCAGGAAATTATGGCACAATAATTTAATTCCCCTATTTTTGGTTGTACCCTTTGCTAACAGGTTCTCCTCCCGTATCCCCTGGAATGCCGTTTTGATTTCCCCGATGTCTATGGAAGCCCAATGATCAATTGGGAATGATGAAGCCAGCAGTAGCGCTACTTTTTTGTCTTGTTCTCTTTAACCGTTCAATGGCACAGCGTGCCTGCGGCAGCCACGACTATCAGCAACACCAGCTTCGTTCAGATCCTTCGTGGCGCGACCGCATGAACGCAATGGAAGAACTGATGCGGGAGGGACAGTCCCTACGCGGGACGCAATCGTTGATCCGAATACCCGTTGTCGTTCATATTCTTTACCACTATCCTTCCCAGAAAATTCCGGATTCACGGGTGCACGAGCAGATCGCGGCGCTGAACCGGGATTTTCGCCGCCGCGCTACCGACACATCCCGCACCCCTGCATATTTCAGGCAATTTGCCGCCGATTGCGAAATTGAGTTTCAGCTTGCGACGTCAGATCCGAGAATGCGTTCCACGACGGGGATCGTAAAAAAGTACAGTCCGGTGCTGCAATGGGGCATGGACGACCGGATGAAATTTTCTTCAGAAATGGGCAGCGACGCCTGGGATCCGGGAAGTTACCTCAACATCTGGGTCTGCGACCTAAAGGGTTTGGCGGGTTATTCAAGCATGCCAGGAGGACCGAAGGAAAAGGACGGGATCGTGATGGATTTCGAAGCGTTTGGAACAACGGGTGTCACGGCTGGCTACGACATGGGCAGAACGCTGGTCCATGAAGTTGGGCACTGGCTTGGACTGAAACATCTCTGGGGAGACACGGATTGCGGCGACGACGGCGTGAGCGACACTCCGCAGCAAAGTTTTTATACGGTCGGTTGCCCTTCCGGAATCCGCGTGACCTGCAACAACGGCCCTTATGGCAACATGTACATGAACTTCATGGACTTCACCGCCGACGCCTGCATGAATCTGTTCACAGTGGGGCAGAAGCAAAGGATGCGTTCCCTGTTTTCTGCGGGCGGGCCGAGGGCGAGCCTGCTTCACTCGCGCGGACTGAATCCGCCGCTGATAGCGGAGGCCCCGCTACCCGACGAAGATCCGCGCTGGCTGCAGCCCAGGTTGTATCCGAATCCCGCGAATGAAGAAATTTTCCTCGATCTTAGCTATGATCCCCGCTGGATCGGGAAGCCGGTCACTATTGCCAATCTCTCGGGCCAGGTGCAGGTGCAAATTGTACTGTCCGGAAAAATACAACGGATCTCCGTGAAAAATCTACCTGCCGGCATTTACATGCTGAACGCGCAAAAGGAAGACGGAGCTGTGATTCAGTTTCGGGTTGTGAAGCTCTGAACCAAGCCAGCTGCAAAAATTTTTTCTTTTTCCTGAATGCGGACCTACAGATGAATTGCCTCTCCGTACGCCACTTCAATGGCGTCCTTTACGCTTTCGCTGATGGTGGGATGGGGGTGAATACTGTTCAGCACTTCGTGATAGGTTGTTTCCAGCTTGCGCGCGGTCACGGTTTGCGCGATCATCTCCGTCACGTTGTAACCGATCATGTGGGTGCCCAGCCATTCTCCATACTTCGCGTCAAAGATCACCTTGATGAACCCTTCGGGGTGACCGGCAGCGGAAGCCTTGCCACTCGCGCTGAGCGGGAATTTTCCTACGCGAACTTCGTACCCCGCGTCCTTCGCCTGCTTCTCGGTGTAACCGACTGAAGCAATTTCCGGAAAGCAATAGGTGCAGCCCGGCACGTTGTTGTAGTCAAGCGGCTCGGGACGGTGCGCATATTTTTTTTCGTTGTAGCCGATGTTTTCCACGCAAATAATTCCTTCCTTGCTGGCGACGTGAGCGAGCGCCTGGCCCGGAGCGCAGTCGCCGATGGCGTAGATGCCCGGCACGTTGGTCTGCCCGTATTTGTCCACCATGATCCGGCCCTTGTCCGTTTTGATGCCCAGCTCTTCGAGCCCGATGCCTTCGATGTTCGCCGCGACGCCCACCGCGCTTAGCAGGATGTCGGCCTGCAACGTTTTTTCCCCTTCCTTAGTTTTCACCGTCGCGCGCACTCCTTCTCCCGCGGTGTCCACGGCTGTCACCTCGCTGCCCGTCATGATCTCAATCCCTGACTTGCGGAAATGCTTGTCCAGCTCCTTGGAAACCTCTTCGTCTTCCAGAGGCACCACCCGGTCCAGGAATTCAACGATAGTGACCTTGGTACCAAGGCTGTTGTAAAAATATCCGAATTCAACTCCAATGGCTCCGCTACCCACCACGATCATGGAGCGGGGTTGTTCGGAAAGGTTCATGGCTTCGCGGTAGCCGATGACTTTTTTTCCGTCCTGCTTCAGGGAAGGCAGCTCGCGGCTTCGCCCCCCGGTGGCGATGATGATATGTTTGGCTTCCACATTTTTTTTGGAACCGTCGGTGCCGGTGACTTCCACCTGTCCTTTCGCCTTCAGCCTGCCGGTACCCATGATCACGTCGATCTTGTTCTTGCGCATCAGGAACTGGACTCCCTTGCTCATCTTGTCCGCGACCGTCCGGCTGCGGCGGATGATGGCTGCGAAATCGGGTTTGCCGCTGGCCTCAATCCCGAAATCTTTCGCGTGCTTGATTTCTTCGTATACCTGTGCAGTTTTCAGCAATGCTTTCGTGGGAATGCAGCCCCAGTTCAGGCAAATACCACCCAGGCTTTCTTTCTCGATGATCACTGTTTTGAAACCGAGCTGTGCTGCGCGGATCGCCGCCACGTAACCGCCGGGACCGCTGCCGATCACTGCCACCTCGTATGCCATGTTGCGAGTTGTTTGATTTGAAAATTGACGAATGTGTAATGAGCTGCGAAGCTAAATGAAAATGCAGGATTGACAAAAGTGCAGGCGCACGCGGAAGCGAAAAAAAGAAAGTCCGCGGGGGGCGGACTTTCGTTCTATCTTTTCCTTTTCTTACGCTGAGCGCAACACTCCCACGGACTGTCCGTAGCGATTTACGATATTTCCGGAACGGTCAACGTACAGCCGGTTGTTCCGCTGATCGTAGATCATGTAAGGATACCGTGAGTTGTTCAACCGCGCGATTTTTCCGACCTGGACGAGACGGTTGTTCATCAGCTTGGCTACGTTATAACCCTGCGTGATAACGTACCGCCCCTGCGGATCCTGACGGAATACGATCTGTCCGAGGATGTCCAGGATGGTTTCTGCAACGGTTCTCGAACCTGCCTGCCCGGTGTTGCCGGTTTGGCCGGTGCTTCCCGTAGTCGGCGGCGTAACCACCTCCTTAGTGGGCTGCGGTCGCCGGACCCCGGTCATTTGCTCATCTGCGTGATCCCAGCCCTTTTCGATGGCCGCCAGTCGGCTCGTGCGACCCGGGTGGGTTGCGGTGGCCTGCTGGTTGGCGATGAGTTTCATCGCGGCCTGCGCATCGGCGAGGGTGGCGCCCATCTTGCGAAGGGCAAATCCCGAGAATTCATCTGCTTCCAGCTCAATTGCGGGCTGGCTGCCTTGCCCGGTAAGGGTATGTCCGTTGAGGTGATGGCCGATCTCGTGAGCAAGCACGCTGATCGCCGACCAACGGTTTCCGGACGTTCTCACCAGGGAATTGATGAAATTCGGGTTGTACAGGATGTAACGCCTGCCACCGTAAACGACAGCCGCGGCGTTTTGAATGTTTGCCGTTCTGATCTCAAAATTGGCCCGGAGCCCCACGGCATCCAGGATATCCTGGATGATTTGCCTGCCTTCTTCCACGCTGGCGAAGCTCGAAGTGGGTACGGTCCAGCCCGCGCTGTTCCGCACGGGCTCGTGGACCCCGATGCGAATGCTCAGCTGCGCGAAGATCTGAACGGAGAAAAGGAAACTAACAAGTAATAGTAAAGATCGCTTCATTTGGATTACCTCCGATTTGATTTAAATGCCTCCGCAGGTTCGAACCTCATGCCGCGATTTGTTAAGCCGCCCGGCACGGGCGGTTATTAACAGATCCTTGCTGAGGGCCAGGAGATTCGGGGGTTAACTTGCTGGCCGACAGAGGAAGCAGGCTTCAAAATTTCCGGGTTTACCGTGTTTCGGATCCGCGATTTTTCCCTACCTTTGCCGTCCTTAATTTTTAGAACAAAACGAGCGGACAATGGCCAGAGTTTGTCAGGTGACAGGTAAAAAACCGATGGGTGGACACAAGGTGTCGCACTCCAACATCAAGACCAAGCGTCGTTTTCTTCCCAACCTGAAGACCAAGCGCTTCTACCTGGCGGAGGAAGACAAATGGATTACTTTGAAAGTGTCGACGCAGGCTATCCGCACCATTAACAAGAAAGGCCTTTATACCGTGGTGAAGGAACTGCGCGCGCAGGGCCAGCACATTTAAAATTCAGATCATGGCAAAGAAAGGAAACCGCGTACAGGTTATTCTGGAATGTACCGAGCACAAGAACAGCGGGAAACCGGGGACCAGCCGTTACATTTCCCAAAAGAATAAGAAGAACAATCCTGAGCGTCTCGAGCTCCGGAAATACAACCCGATTCTGAAGAAGTACACCATTCACAAAGAGATTAAGTAACGGGCAATTGCGTTGATCCGCACGCCTCAAAACTGAGCACATGGCAAAAGCAGCTAAAACGGCGATCAAGACGAAGGACGCGAGGGCCGCGGCCGAAGCGAAAAACTGGACAAAAGTGATCAAGGCTGTCCGCAGTCCGAAGACCGGCGCCTATACCTTCAAGGAGCAGATCATTCACAAGGACAAGGTGAAGGAATTCCTCGCCCAGAAGTAAAATCTGATCGGGTAATGAAATGGAAAGCTATTCGTACACGCGGATGGCTTTTGTTTTTTAATACGGCTAAGCATGGGATTTTTCAATAAGCTTTTTGGAAAACAGGAAAAGGAAAGCCTTGACCAGGGGCTCGCGAAAACGAAGGATGGATTCTTTGCGCGCATCAACCGCGTCATCGCAGGGAAAAGCACGGTGGACGAAGAGGTGCTTGATAACCTTGAGGAGGCACTGGTTTCGGCGGACGTCGGCATTGATACTACAGTCGCGATCATCCGGCGAATAGAAGACCGCGTGGCCCGTGACAAATACCTGAACACGTCTGAACTCCACCGAATTCTCCAGGAAGAAATAGAAAAGATCCTGGTAGATGCTCCTGCTGCGAATACTTACGATTTCCATTCCGACCTGCCGTCCAGGCCTTACGTGATACTTGTAGTGGGCGTGAACGGCGTCGGGAAGACTACTACGATCGGAAAGCTAGCCCATAATTTCCGGCAGGCTGGCAAATCCGTACTGCTTGGCGCTGCGGATACGTTCCGCGCGGCCGCCGTGGATCAGCTTACCATCTGGAGCGAGCGCGCGGGTGTGCCGATCGTGAAGCAGCCGATGGGATCCGATCCCGCCGCCGTTGCGTTCGATACCGTGCAAAGCGCGGTGGCGAAGAACATGGACATTGCGCTCATTGACACCGCGGGGAGGCTGCACAACAAAGCTCATCTCATGGAGGAACTCAGCAAGATCCGACGGGTGATCTCTAAAATAATTCCCAATGGTCCGCAGGAGGTGCTGCTGGTGCTGGATGGAAGCACCGGGCAGAATGCGGTGGAGCAGGCCCGGCAATTTACCGCCGCTACCGATGTGACCGCACTGGCCATTACAAAGCTCGACGGCACCGCGAAAGGGGGGGTGGTGCTTGCCATTGCCAACCAGTTCCGGATTCCCGTAAAATTTATTGGAGTAGGCGAAAAAAAGGAAGATTTGCTGGTATTCGACAAACATGAGTTCGTAGACAGCCTGTTCAAACCGCAGACAAAGGGTTTCCTCTGACTTTCACAGTTTGACTTTCCTTCGGTCATGTTCATAAAAACTATTTTGAGTTTTTATAATATTTGGATATTTTACTGACGGATACAGCTTAGTTCCGCCTAACGATTTCCTGCCCCGGTCAGACCACTCGACCGGAAAAGCCGTTTTTCTGAAAATATCAGCTCTTAATCATCAAAACGATTGTTTATGAAAACCACAACCACACACCGATTCATTGCATTCGTTCTCGCAATCGCCGCCTGCGCGGTTTCGCATGCCCAGCACACGGTCTCGGGGAAAGTAACCGATAATGGTGGTAACCCCGTTGCCGGAGCGTCGGTCTCTGCGGGCGGCGGGATCGGAACCATTTCCGATGCTGGCGGGATGTATTCCTTTTCGCATTCTGGTGGCACGGTCACGATCACAGTCTCGTCAATCGGATTCGCCTCAGTCTCCCGAACTGTGAAGGTCACCGGAAACACAACCGTGAATTTTGTATTGCTGGAATCCGGTACCGACCTGGGCGAGGTAATCCTGACCACCGGGGCGCGCTCATTGCCGCGAAGCGCCGTAAATACTCCCCTGCCTATTGATGCGTTGCAGGCGGCCGATCTAAAGACTACCACACAGGTATCGTTTGACAAGCAGCTGCAGTACCGCGTACCTTCCTTCAATACGATAAATACCCCTGTCAACGATGCTACTACGCTGCTGGATCCATATGAGATCAGGAACCTGGGACCCAGCCGTACGCTTATACTGATAAACGGCAAAAGAAAGAACCTAAGCTCCCTGCTTTACGTTCAATTTGCCCCGGGCCGTGGAGAAACGGGAGTCGATCTGTCAGCAATACCCATTGACGCTATTAAACGGGTGGAAATTCTGCGCGATGGCGCTTCGGCACAGTATGGTTCGGATGCCATCGCCGGTGTCATGAACGTAATCTTAAAGGATAAGGTTCCTTACAGCACTCTCACTTTTAATGGAGGCGTTACGCACAAAGGCGATGGGGAAAACTATGGCGTGTCGTTCAATGGCGGGTCGAATATCGGTACAAACGGATTCATCAACTACACCATCGATTTCAGTAAAATCAATGACGCGGTTCGGTCAGGAATCATACATCGGCCTACCGAAAAGGCAATTTTTGGCGGATCCACCTCCGTAGATGCAGCCATCGACGCTTTCTTGAATGTTTATCCGACGGCCAGAAATATCAACGGGACCGGTGAAACCCAGGCAGCGAAATTCAATTATAACATGGGTTTGAACGCGGGCGAGAATTCCATGTTTTACAGCAACGCGGCCCTGGTGTTTAAGAAAGTTTACAGCCATGCGAATTACCGTACGCCTTATTGGCGCACAGACGCCGGATTGTTGCACACCCGGATTCCCGGCGCTCCCAATTATACCGGCGGCAACGATCCCCTGTACGAGGGCTATCTTGGTTATGTCCCCACTTTCGATGGCGACCTGATGGATTACAATGCCACGGCAGGATTCAACAGCAGGAGAAACGACTGGAAACACGATGTAAGCATTACCCTGGGAGGCAACGAGCAAACTTACACGGTTGAGAATACCGTGAACAGGTCGCTCGGTACGGGTAGCCCGACGTTTTTCAAGCCAGGCGGATTCCGGTTTAGCCATATTGTCGGCAACTACGATCTTTCAAAAACGATTTCGGAGCAATTGTCCATTGCGTTCGGAACGGAGGTACGAAGCGAGACCTACCGCATCATTGCAGGCGACACAGCATCTTATTCCGGTGAAGGGGCGAATTCTTTCCCGGGAATCCGGCAAGAAAATGCCACGACGAACAGCCGGTATAATCTGGGCGCTTATATTGACGCCAGCTGGGACGCCACCGAGGCTTTCCTGCTGAACGGGGCGGTCCGGGCCGAAACATACAGCGATTATGGAAGTTCTTTTGTTTGGAAAGTTTCCTCCCGGTATAAGATTGCCGGGAATAAGGCCGTCGTGCGGGCGTCTGTGTCAACCGGATTCCGGGCACCATCTCTGCACCAGATCTTCGCCCAGTCTACTCAGGCGGGATTCTTCAACGGCGTGGTTCAGCTTTCGGGACTGTTTAATAACCGCAGCAAGCAGGCATTTCTGCTGGGCATCCCAAAACTGAAGGAAGAAGAATCGACCAACTTCACCGTAGGATTGGGTGTGAACCCTACAAAGAATTTTTCGGCTACGCTGGATTATTACAACATCAGTATTCGCGACAGGATCGTCCTGAGCTCTTCCATTTCATCAAATGATCCGAATACGCAACTTTACCAAATCCTCCAGCAGGCGGGCGTGGTGAACGTGCAGTTTTTCATCAACGGGATCGAGACGCGCACGCAGGGACTGGATCTCGTCGCCAGCTACCGGAACATCATGCTGGGCACCGGCAACCTCGGGGTAAATCTTGCAGGCAACTATACCCTTTCGAACGAGATCATCGGCACTCCCAACGATCCCCCGGCCATCAAATCAGCGGGTTCAACGATCCTGAGCGCGCAGATCCGCTCGATCCTGACGGAAAGCCGCCCGGAGTACAAGGCAGTGCTGGGATTTGATTACAAGATCAAAAAGCTGCTTGCCAGCCTGAACAATACGGTCTTCGGCCCGACCCGCTTCCAGGATCTCGACAATGGTGGTGCCGTGATGAACAATATCAAGCAGGTGTTCAAGACCGCGGTGGTTACCGACCTGCATTTGGGTTACGATTTCAGCAATCGCATTTCAGCTACCATCGGGATCAACAACGTTTTCAACGTCCTCCCGAAGTGGAGCCTGGAGCTGACCGGCTCCCCCAGCGACCCGAATTATTCAGCGGCACAGGCGACACTTGCCAATACTGCAGACAGGGAAATGCTTGAAGGATTCCTTTCTTTTAGCGGACGTTATCGTATCCTGGGCTACAATGGTTCGCAATTCAGTCAGTTGGGCACCATATTCCAGAGTTCGGTAATTATTAAGTTCTGACAGGTCTGTTAGTAAGTGAAAAAGGCTATGGCTGCCGGTCATGGCCTTTTTAGTTTTATACGACTAAATTTTCCGGCATGGCGATGTACGACAATGAACAGATCGTGAGAGCGAGCTTCGATCTGAACTATGTAAGTGAATACCTGATCCAGGCGCAGTGGGCGGAGTTTGTCGAGCTGAAAAAGGCGATACATGAGATTTCGGAACGAACAGGACGGCAGCTCTCCATTCTGGATATCGGCATCGGCAACGGAAGAGTGCCCAGGCACCTGAGCGCCATCCATGAAATCTGGAACAGGATTCATGCTTATGTCGGAACTGACAATGCGCGTGCCTGCATCCGGATTTCGAATGAGATGATCGCTGAGCTCGGCATTGGGGATAAGATAACCGCGATTCATATGGACGCGACCGAGCTCGATAAGCAAGGTCGGAAATACGATGCGGTGATCGCAACCTGGTTTACCGCCGGCAATTTCTTCCCAGATGATTTTTCGTTTGACGGGTACACCTATTCGGAAGAAAAATGCGGTTTGAGCGTGAATCCCAAGTTCTCTAAAATATTCATGAGCGCGTACGAGCTTTTGAACAACGGCGGCGAGATCATCATCGGGTCCTGTTACAAGGACAATGAAGCGACACGTCTGAAGCAGGAGGAAGCGTACCGCAAAATGGGCATGACGGTGATCACGGGAAAACAGGAAACATTCACCGCCACGAAGGAAGGTTTTTGGAGCCAGCGTTTTTCCAAGGAAAAAATCTTTGCCTATCTGCCGTTCATACCTAAGGAAAATTTTCGATTCATTGACCTGGACACGTATGACTATGCCGTGCAGGTAAGGATAAGGAAATTGTAAAAGCTCCGAAGTCCTGTTCCGTACTTCGGATACCGCGTACCTTTGCAGCCGCCATGAGAACGAGAAGCCTGAAAAAGGAAAAGGTTAACATTATCACCCTTGGATGCAGCAAGAATCTCGTAGACAGCGAAGTGCTGAGCGGGCAGCTTGCAGCAAACCAGATAGACGTGGTGCATGAAAACAGCCGGCTGGATCACAACATCGTGGTGGTAAATACCTGCGGCTTCATTGAGTCGGCGAAGGAAGAAAGCATTGAAACCATTTTGGAGCAGGTCGAGCTGAAAAAGAGCGGGCGCCTGGATAAAGTTTACGTCACCGGCTGCCTTTCGCAACGCTACCGCTCGCAGCTGGAAGCCGAGATCCCCGAAGTGGACGCTTTCTTTGGCACCCTGGAATTGCCGGCGCTGCTGGCAAAGCTCAATGCTGATTACAAGTCTGAGCTGCTCGGGGAACGGAAGCTGGCCACGCCTTCGCATTATGCTTACCTGAAAATTTCGGAAGGCTGCAACCGCACCTGTGCGTTCTGCGCGATCCCGTTGATGCGGGGCGAGCACCGGAGCCGGACGATTGAAGAGCTTGTCTTGGAGACACAAGGTCTTGCCAACCGCGGCGTAAAGGAGATCATGCTTATCGCCCAGGAGCTTACCTATTACGGCCTGGATGTTTACAAAAAGCGTATGCTGGCCGATCTGCTGCACCGGCTGGCCGATGTCCGCGGGATCGAATGGATCCGGCTGCATTATGCCTATCCGTCAAAATTTCCGCTTGAAATTCTCGACGTGATCCGCAATCGCGAAAACATTTGCCGTTACCTCGATATTCCCCTGCAACACGCCAGCGACCGGATGCTGAAAGCGATGCGCCGGCAGATCACCAAATCGGAGATGACCGACCTGCTTGCGCGAATTCGCGAAACGGTTCCGGGTATTTGCCTGCGCACGACGCTGATCGCCGGATTTCCCGGAGAGAATGTAGACGACGTTACGGAGCTGAAGGAGTTTCTTACGGTTCATCGGTTCGACCGCGTCGGAGTATTTACCTATTCCCACGAAGAAGGCACGTTGGCGCACGAACTCGCGGACGACGTGCCGGGTGAGGAAAAAGAACGCCGCGCCCGCGAGCTGATGGAACTCCAGCAGAACATTTCCTACGAGCTGAACCAGCAAAAGCTGGGCAAGGTCTTCAAAACGCTTGTGGACCGAAAAGAGGCCGGTCGTTATCTCGGGCGTACCGAATTCGACAGCGTGGAGGTGGACAACGAAGTAATTATTCGCTCCGACCAGGAGCTCTGCGACGGAAATTTTTACCCGGTCCGCATCACGCGGGCCTATGACTACGACCTGGAAGGCGAGCTGGCTTAAGTATGACAGCGACTGGCTTCATTCTTGTAATATCCCAGTTTCAATCCCAGGCTTATGAAACAATTTTTCCACAACCTTCAAAGCAAAGCCGCGTCCGTCTTCCAATTTGAAACAGCAACCAGGGACCGCCCTCTCGGCTTCCGGATCGTGGTGGTCGCCCTGGTAGTCGCGAATCTGTTTTGTATTACCCTTTCAATAATCAAATCCGTTGGGTAGAGCATGAAAGACGATCGGCGCAAGACGGGGATGTACCTGGTGCTGGCTCTGCTCCTCCTCGCGCTGGTGGTAATTTGGGGGGAACGCATGATCCGTTCAAGTTTCCTCTGGACCAACGCGTTCGGTACCTTCGAAAGCATTCGCTGATCCGTCGGAGTTTTCTTCCCGGACCCTGCCTCCCGGGTTTTTTTCGATTCGTTTTTCTCCGTCGCGTTCGTCCACTGCTGCAATCTTCCTATCGCTGTCGGTTTCCGGTGTGATAAGGTTTTCAGATGCGAGCCCGCCCGGATAGCCCGGGAAATCCTGGTCGGTCTTTCGATCGCTCCGGATCGGTCCGGAGCCGCCGGCCTTGCGCCGAGCCTCAAGGTATTTCTTAAGACGTTTGTTGCTCATACCGGTTTGGGTTGCAAAGGACATTCCAGATATGCATGCAAGCCCGGTTCCATTGTGGAAGTCTTTCCTCATTTCTTCGCTGCCGGATTTTCTCTATCTTAAAGCATGCAGCAACCCGCTAACTGCCTTAACTGTGGCAACCTGATCCAGGTAAATGAGCTATTCTGCCCGGGTTGCGGCCAGTCCGCCCGAACCAGCCGTATCACCAACCGGCAGCTGGTAAGGGATTTTCTGACTACTCTGGTAAAGGTGGACCGGGGCATTCTCCGGCTCATCATCGGGCTGGCAGTGAGTCCGGGAATCACCGCTGCGGAGTATGTCGCCGGCAAAAGAAAAAAGTATTTCAACCCATTTGGCTTCCTGGCAATTTGTATTGCTTTCATGCTTTTTCTGAGCAATTGGATCCAACCCTTTATTGATCTTGCAGAAACAAATCCCGAAAAGCTATCTCTGATCAACGACGACGAGCTGCGGTATCGCTACCTGCTTGCACTCGAAAGACTCGACGCCACTGAGCGGTTCGTAAATAAGAACCTGAACCTGATTTCGGTTTTCATCACGCCCTATTTCGCATTTTTCCTCTGGCTGATGTTCCCCCGGCGCGGGCGTAACATGGCGGAGATCTTTATCGCATATATTTTCTTCACCGGCTTTGCCAACGCTGCGTCCGCGCTGTTTGTGTATCCGCTGATCCGGATAACGCAGGGAGATATCCTGATGTACAACGTCGTCCTCAACGGGAATCTTTTATTGCAGACCGTATACTTCGCCTGGGGATTCCGAACCTTTTTCGGTTACCATGGCGCGGGCGGCTTCGTCCGGGTTCTGGGGGCGCTGCTGCTTATCGGACTGATCGGGTTGATCATCGTCTTACTTGGATATTACTTTTACATCCTTCAGGGCGACTACCGGCTCGTCCCGTTGTTGGGAAACTGAATCGCAAAACACTATCTTAGTCGTTCACCCGCACATGACAGAGGATCGTTACATTTATCTCAACCGGGACCTGAGCTGGCTCAGCTTCAATCACCGGGTGCTGCTGGAAGCGGCGGATGCTTCGGTACCTCTTTATTCGAGGATTAATTTCCTCTCCATCTTTTCCTCCAACCTGGATGAATTTTTCCGGGTCCGCATGCCTTCGATCTTTGCATTCACCAACATTCCCGGCAAAAAAATATCGCTTCGCGACGATTACCCTAAAGACCTGGTGGAAAATGTGCAGTCGACGATCCTCAGGCAGCAGCAGGAATTCGGTCGCATCCTGACTGAACAGATTTTGCCCGGTCTTCGTGAAAAGCATATTCACCTGTATTACGGCACCCCGGTGCGCGGCGAGCATGAAGAAACGGTCCGGGAGTATTTTCTCTCGCGCGTGCTTTCCTTTTTACAGCCGGTGCTGCTCCGGCAGGGGCAAGCTCCAATTTTCCTTGAGAACAACGCACTTTATTTTCTCGTCGAGCTGCAAAATCCCAATCAGCGGGATCCGAAGGTCTTCGCGGTGCTCAACATCCCTTCCGATCACCTGCCGAGATTTCTGCGACTCCCACAGGTCGGCGAAGAACATTACATCCTTTTTCTCGACGACGTCATCCGGATGAACCTGCAGGAAGTATTTCCCGGGTATACCGTGATCGGAGCCTACAGCATCAAGCTCACGCGCGATGCCGAAATGAGCCTTGAAGATGAATTTACCGGTGACCTCGCGGAAAAAATAGAAAAACAGCTAAGCAAGCGCGACCTGGGACATTCAACCCGGTTCCTGTACGAGCAGTCGATGCCCGAAGATGCCCTGGAATTCGTCCACGAATATTTTTCGCTGCGGCCCGAGGAAATGATCGAAGGGGGGCGGTATCATAATCTCAGGGACCTGAGCTCCCTGCCCGATCCAACCGGATCGCTGAGCTACGCTCCCTGGCCCCCCGTGCAGCACCGGGCGTTCAGTCATGAGCGTTCTATCTTCTCTACGGTTGCGGAAGCAGAGCGCATGGTGCATCCGCCCTACCATTCGTACAACCAGGTTCTGCGGTTTTTCAATGAAGCGGCTATTGATCCCCTGGTGCGGGAGATTTACGTCACTTTGTACCGTGTAGCAGCGGACTCGCACATCGCCAACGCATTGATCAGCGCCGCGAAGAATGGAAAGAAGGTAACGGTATTTGTAGAGCTAAAGGCGCGTTTCGACGAGGCCAACAACCTGCGGTGGTCGAAAAAAATGAAAGCAGCGGGCGTGCGGATCATCAACAGCATTCCCGGGTTGAAAGTACACGCCAAGGTGGCGCTGGTGAAACGTTGGGAAGATGCGTCGGGCACAAACTGGAAAAATTTTTCTTTCCTCGGGACGGGCAATTTCAATGAGACCACTGGGCGTTTTTATTGCGACCATGCTTTTTACAGCACGAATCCTGCGTTCAGCGAAGAGCTGGAGCAGCTCTTCAGATACCTGGAGTCGCGCAGGCAGCCGGCCGATTATGGAAAGCTGCGGTTTCGCAACCTCCTGGTCTCGCAGTTCAACCTGGTCAAGAGGTTTCGCAAGCTGATCGACCGGGAGATCGAGCATGCGAAGTCGGGGCGACCCGCGAGAATCATCATCAAGCTCAACAACCTTCAGGAGCGCGATATGATTGATATGCTTTATGCAGCCAGCAATGCGGGTGTACGGGTGGACTTAATTGTGCGGAGTATTTGCTGCCTCGCACCCGGGATCAGGGGACAGAGCGAAAATATCGTGGTTCGGCGTATCGTGGATCGTTATCTGGAACACGCTCGCGTTTTTGTTTTCCATAACGACGGGTCTCCCGAATATTTCCTTGGCAGCGCCGACTGGATGAACCGCAACCTGCACCGGCGCATTGAAGTTTGTTTTCCCGTCCGCGAGCCCTCGCTTTGCGAACAATTGCAGCGCATTTTGGATTTTCAGCTGGACGACAACAGCAAGGCGGTTTTTGTAAAGTTTGATCCGGAAACAGGCAGCATCTCCAACGAGCGCGTTCCTCCCGCAACCCCGGCTCTTGCAGCGCAGGCGGCCACGTACGACTTTGTTCGCGCACTGAGCGAATAAAAAAAAGCTGCCCGCAGCGCAGGCAGCTTTTTTCAGAATAATTGTGATTGGTTACTGCAGCAATACTGACCCCACGGCGACCTTTTGTCCCGCTGAAGTGCTCAGTACCACCCGGTACACGCCTTTTTGCGCTTTTCTCAGATCCACATCCATCAGCTGGTAGGGTGCGTTAAGAACAAATCCCGACGTGTATACCTGCGCTCCCTTGGAATCGAAGATCGTCAGCGTCATACGCGCGTTGTTGCTGGTGGCATGATAGGCTACCTGGAAGCGACCGCTGTTCGGGCTCGGATAAATAAAGAGCCTTGTGGTCGCCGAATCCCTGACGACCAGAGTAGCGGTGTTTTCGCAAGCAAGGCCGGATGCATTTGTAACCCGCACCATGTAGCTTCCGATATCCTGAACGCGAATGCCCGAAAGGGTGGGTCCGGTGGCGCCGGGAACCGTTACGTTATTCCTCGACCAGACATAATTATAGCTGCCCGCCGGGCTCACGTTAGCCGTGAGGGTTGTGGACAGACCTGGGAACAGGCTTGCATACGGCGAAGCGCTGATCGAAACCGTTGGGTTCGGGCTCACTGTTACGTTTGTCGGTGTGGACGTGGCCGAGCAGCCGTTGCTGTTCGTTACCGTTACCGTATAGTTGCCGGAATTCGTAACGGTAATGGACTGAGTCGTAGCTCCCGTGCTCCAGATCCAGGAGCTGCCAGCAGCAGCAGTGAGCACCACATTTCCGCCCTGGCAGAAGGCCGTGGGTCCGCTAGCGGAGACCGCAGCCGATGGCGCGGAATTAACCGTAACACTCACCGGCGTTGAGGTGCTTGTGCAACCTGATGTAGTTACCGTCACCGAGTAGCTGCCGCTCGTAGTGACGACTATTGACTGCGTGGTCGCGCCGGTATTCCAGAGATAAGAACCGCCGGAGTTTGCAGTCAGCGTCACGGATCCTCCCTGGCAGAAGGTAGTGGGGCCTCCCGCGGTTGCGGTTGCCTGTGCGACCTGTGTAATTGTAAGGGTCACGGGCGTGCGCACAGTGCTTTCGCAATTCGAGCTGTTGTGCACGCTTGCCGCGTAATAAGTAATTGTTCCCGCTGAGTTGAGCGTCGGGCTCGATACCAGGCTTCCTCCGGTAGCTGCATTATACCATCTTACCGTATGGCCTGAGGGCACCGATGCCGTGGCTGTAAGCGTAGGCATTGGATCGCCGGGGCAGACCGTCCGCGACTGGTTGCCGCCGCTGGTAGGCGCAGAGGGTTCCGTGCCGACGGTGACAGCGAGGTTCGACGGAGCCGTTTGGCAGCTTCCATTCGTTGCGCTCACGCTTACGTTCCCGCTCGAGCTTCCCGACGGATAGTTGATGGTAACGGAAGTGGTGCCCTGTCCGCTCGCAATAACTGCTCCCGGGGGAGCGGTCCAGCTGTAGGATGTTGCCCCGGGTACGGCCGAAATGGTGTACGGTACATTCGACACGGTGCCGCAGATATTCTGCTGTCCGCTGATAGGACCTACGGCACCAAGACCACCGCCACCGTTTGATACGGTGACATTAATCGCGTTCGCGCGTTCGCTCACCGCGGAGGTAGTGTTGTTCTTTGCGCGAATCGTAAACCACATGCTCGCGTTCGGCGTCAGGCCCGTTGCGGTATAGTTCGTGCCGGTCAGGTTGGCTGCCAGTGTGACGAATTCACCGGTAGTATTATCAAGCCGGTAAATATCATAGTGCGTCGCATTGGTCACCGCGCCCCAGGTGAAAATCACCTCACCCGCGTTGCAGCTGACTCCGCTTCCGGCAAAACCGGCGGGGGTTCCCATAATGTGGAAACCGGCGTCGCTCACATCGGTGATGGATCCGCTCGTGATGCGTATGAGGGCGGTGGAAGTATTGGCTGGGGGAACGGACCAGGTTACCCGGGTTGTGGTAGCACCCACCGTCGCAATAGGGTTCCAGGATGCACCGTTGTCCAGCGAATACTCTACGTTCTGCGACCCGGAAACGCCGGCATGGTTCCATGTAATGATCTCCGCGTTGCCTGGATTGAAGGACTCTCCGCCGTTGGGGTAGATCACTTCAATATTTGGTGGCTCCACCATCCATGTGACCGCGTAATCCTGCGGTCCCGAAGGAATGTTGGTGCCGATCACGCGGATCGTATAGGTCCCGGCGGCGGGGTTCTCGATCGTCACCTGCTCCACGTTGCTCACGTTGTCCACACCCTGCGTGGCATTGTTGCCCGGGTTATTTTTATCAAGAATCCAGGGTAACGTGGTAGAAGCACCGTTGATCACCTGGAGGTCCAGGTTGTTCACCAGTGCCGGGTTGGCATTGGCTGCGCCCGCGGGATCGTTCCAGGTCAGCATCACGCGCAGGCGAGCTGTCCCTGCAGGAACGGTCACCGTGCTGTTGTTCGTAGCGCCGTTGGCGATTGAGCTCAGCAGGTATGTCGGCGTTTCAAGCACACGTACCGCACCGAGCGCATTGATCCGACCGTAACCGAAGCGATAATCGGGTCCGGGGTTGCCAAGATCCATCGCGGTATTCAGAGAGGCATTTTTGATCAGAGTCGAAGGGGGGAGGTTGTTTGAGTTGAGTTGTTTGTAACGTTGTACAAGCAGAGCAACTGTTCCCGCAACCCCTGGCGTGGACATGGAAGTACCGGAAAGCGTTGCGTAGCTGTTCAATGGCGTTGAGGTTGAGAATACGCTGTTACCAAACGCGCTAATATCCGGCTTCACGCGTCCGTCCTGCACGGGGCCGAAGCTGCTGAAAGAGGTCATTCCATCGGTGGAAGTAAGCGCCGCCACCACGATATTGTTCTTGGCAGATTTTCCGGTTCCCGTGATCGTGTACCATCCGTTGGCGCAGGAACTTTGAGCGTTGCCCGCAGAATGCACGTGCAGGTGGAAGGGAAAATTGTTCAGATTGAGGTCCGTGTTGCGGCTAACGAGTGTATATTGAATTTGTGTCCCGTTAATGTTGCAGCTAACCCCCAATCCGTCGTTGTACGAGTGGCTGCTCACGATCAGGTTGTGGGCGGGGATGCCGGCCGCCATCTCTGTGAGCACGTTGCCATTGTAATTCCATGAATAGAGGTTGGCGTTCGGCGCCATTCCGCGGGCGGTGTGATTGATCAGCCCGCGTCCCAGAATAGTTCCCGCGCAATGCGTGGAATGCTGCTGCGGCGAATTGAACTCGATTTGGGTGAGGCGGCTTGTCGGCAAAAAGTCCAGGTGCGGGCTTATTTCGCCTGCATCCCAGATCCCGATGTTGATGCCGTCCCCTTTCAGGTTTCGCACCCCGTCGTTCAGTACATTGACGCGGTGCAATGTACGGCCCGGCAGGTTTTCGGTTTGCTTTGGCCCTTCAATGAATTCGACCCATTGCACGAACGGAAGCGATACCAGGTCGAGCATGCGGTCGCGCGGTACCCGGATGGTGAATGTGCGGAAGATCGGCGTGGCTTCCACGATCTGACCGCCTAAATTCACAACCGGCTGGCTGATCTGGAATGGATCCATACGCTCGTAGGTTTGCACGGCCAGATCTACCATTCCGCTCACCTGGATTGCATGTGCAGGTACAGCGTTTGAAAAGACCGCGGGAATTGTTTTTTGAATCGCATTTAGCGAGAACACGCTGCGCACGTCATAGCGCGGAAGGCTGGCGAGATCCGTCTGGCGCGCCATGGCTGCAGTAAATGCAAAATTCGGCAGGTAATCAATGAGCGTAACACCTGCCCGTCTCAGATCCTGCTTTTCCTGGTCGGTAGGGATTTCCCTGAACTGAACGACCATGTAATACTTGTCGCCGTAAGCGCTGCGTTGAAACACCGACGAACCCTTGCTCAGTTCTCTCGCATTTTCTTCGGGCAGGAAAGTTCCCTGCTTAAGCAAAAGGCGGTAATCACCCTGTTGTCCGAACGACACTGCGGTGAAAAATGAAAGCGACAGTAAACTGAGAAGGCGGGTAAAAAATCTCTTCATGATACTTAGTTTTGGTAACCGATTAATTGATTGTTGAAAATTAGGAACATTTTTGCACTTCCGGCCGGAAAATCGGTCGGCCCGGCTACAAAAACCTTTGCAAGACAAAATGATGGAATTTCAATGGAAGGGAGTTTTTCCGGCCCTGACAACACCTCTGACAGGGGGTGATGAGCTGGATTTGGAAATGCTGGCGAAAAGCATTGAATCCCAGTTGCAGGCAGGCGTCGACGGGATCATTCTCGGAGGCAGCCTCGGAGAAGCGAGCGTGCTTACGACCGCCGAAAAAGAGGTGCTTGTGCGGAATACGGTCAAGCTGGTAGACGGCCAGGTACCCGTAATTCTCAACATCGCCGAAGGCAGCACGCGCGATGCTATACGGCAGGCAGGGCTGGCGGGCGACTGGGGGGCCGACGGCGTCATGCTGTTGCCACCGATGCGTTACCGCCCCGACCATCGCGAAACAGTCAGTTTTTTCCGGGCAGTCGCTACATCTACCAACCTTCCCATTTTGCTTTACAATAACCCTGTCGACTATGGCACCGGGATCTCGCTCGGGATGTTTGCACAGCTGGCCGACGTGAGCAACATACAGGCGGTGAAAGAAAGCACCCGTGACGTGACAAATGTAACACGGATGAGAAACTGCTTTGGGGACCGGTTCCGGATTCTCTGCGGCGTGGACACCCTTGCATTTGAAGAACTTTGCCTGGGCGCCGACGGGTGGGTGGCGGGACTGGTTTGCGCATTTCCGCGCGAGACGGTGGAACTGTATCAGCTCATAATAAACGGTGAGTTGGAACAGGCAAGACAGCTCTACCGCTGGTTCCTTCCGCTGCTGGAACTAGACATTCATCCCAAACTGGTACAGTATATTAAGCTTGCGCAGTCGCTCACCGGCCTCGGAACCGAATATGTGCGGGAGCCACGCCTCCAGCTGGAAGGCGAGGAAAGGGAACGGATTTTGAAGATCATCCGCGGCGCCATCCAAAACAGAAGGGCAGTTACTAAATAAAGTATTTATAATGTACCCGGACGCTACCAGGGAAGAGATCAACCAGGTGATGGAACAGGCCTGGAAGGCATTCCTTAGTTATAGGAATAGTTCGCCCAAGCAAAGGGCCGGGTTTATGCGTGGTCTTGCGTCTGCCCTCGAGGAGCGGGAAGAACAGCTCATCAGCGCCGCGGGGCGCGAAACCAATTTGCTTCCCTCCCGACTAAAGAATGAACTTGCCCGCACCGTTTTCCAGCTTCGGTTTTACGCGGAGGCGTGTGAAAAGGGTTTAGCACTGGATGCGCGGATCGATACCGGAAAACTGGACCTCCGCAAGATGAACGTTCCACTCGGACCGGTAGTGGTTTTTGGCGCGTCGAATTTCCCGTTTGCCTATTCCACCGCGGGAGGTGATACCGCCTGCGCCTTCGCGGCCGGCTGTCCGGTGATCGTAAAAGCTCACCCGGCGCATGCGGAAACCAGTGAACTGGTTGCAGGGGCGATCAATGATACCATTGCTGCCCTTTCCTTACCGAACGGCATTTTTTCCCATGTGCACGGTACCGCTTACGAAGTGGGCGAAGCACTCGTGAAGCATCCGCGGACACGGGCAGTCGGGTTTACGGGGTCCCAGGCAGGAGGAAAGCAACTTTTCGAATGGGGCAACCAGCGGCGTGACCCTATCCCGGTTTTCGCCGAAATGGGCAGCGTCAACCCGATTTTTTTATTTCCCGAAAAGCTGAAACAATCGGGCACCGACATTGCCAAAAGCTGCGCTGCTTCGATCACCCTCGGAGTAGGTCAATTCTGCACCAATCCCGGGCTGATCATCGGGTTGGAATCCGACGCGCTGCAGGAATTCATTCGGGCTCTGGCTGAAGAGATCCGCACGTGCGAACCCGGCACCATGCTGCACACGGGGATTTTTAAAAGTTATGTAGAAAAACGCGCGAACGCACTGGCGCAGGAGCATGTGGAGATGGTGGCCGCCGCCGAAGCGGAACCGCAGTTCAACCAGGCAACGCCTACCATAGCCACGGCAACCGGCACCGCGTTTCTCAACAATCCTATTTTGCACCAGGAAGTTTTCGGACCTTATTCAATCGTGATTCGCTGCCGCGATGAAACGGAAATGATGCAGGTGGCCCGCGAGCTGGAAGGCCAGCTGACGGCCACGCTCATGGCGACAGAAGCTGACTTAAAATATCATGAGGAACTTGTTGAAGAGGTCAAGAATCTTTGCGGCCGTTTTATTCTGAACGGTGTTCCCACCGGCGTGGACGTTCGCTGGAGCATGCATCACGGGGGTCCGTTTCCTGCAACCACCGATTCCCGGTTCACTTCCGTCGGGCCCGACGGCATCCGGCGTTTTGCGCGACCGCTTTGTTTCCAGAACTGGCCGAATCATTTGCTGCCCGTTGAACTGCGCGACGAAAATCCGCTGGGGATCTGGCGAATGGTGAACAATCAGTGGACGAAATAGCTTCATTTATGCGCGGTCTTCCCGGTCGTGCTTCAGTACGAACCAGGCTGACCCGACCATTGACATAATGAGCCAGGCGCCAATGATGTAGGGGGCAAAAGAGAAAAAGGCGCTGCTGCCGAACCAATCCTGCTGCCAGTAGATCAGTCCCAATCCGCACAGACACCGCAATCCTTCCCAGACAACCGCATAGCGGTTGCGATCCATCAGCTCGGTGAGTGCGTACACGGAAAGAAAAACGAACACTCCGTACCAATAGATATATGTTGCATTGAGGCTGTCAATGTAAGCGATCCGTGCGAACAGGTAACTGCCCAGCAGGAGAATGCTCACCAGCTGCAGCCAGGCCCAGGCGCCGAAAACCCGCGAGCTGCGGGTATCATATTTCTGGAAATTGTAAACATCCCGGATCCTGTGTACCGGATATTTTTCCGCAACGTCGGCAGGGCGATAGCCGGTAGGTTGAAACCAGAGCGTAAATCTTTCTTTCCAGCTTTTTGTCCTGAAAGCATCGTGAACCAATAACCCCAGGTGTTGAAAATTAATGCGGATCGGGTTCCAGGTTCGGGCCGGGCGGCTGATGCCGTATACGGGCGGTACGTTTTTCAGCTCAGGCTGGAATGTGCCGAAGAGCTTGTCCCAGATGATGAAAATTTGCGAAAGATTTTTGTCCATGTACTCCGGATTCACCGCATGGTGCACCCGGTGATGGCTGGGAGTGACAATAATTTTTTCGAGGAATCCCATCTTCCCGATGTGGCGCGTATGGTACCAGAATTGCGCGAAAAGCTGCAGGGGCGCTACCACGTTGATCACCTGTTCGGGAATGCCGAGGAGGGCCGCAGGCAGCAGCAGAATGGTGAAGAGGTTGAAGAACGACGAAATGCTTTGCCGCAGGGCGCAGGCGAGGTTGAACTCTTCACTGCTGTGGTGGATCACATGAAGGTTCCAGAAGAGGTTGATCTTATGGCTCCAGCGGTGTACCCAGTAACCGTTGAAGTCAATGATGATGAAAGTCAGAACGTAAAGCAAAACGGAGCTTTCGATCGTTGTCAGTTGCAGGTGCTCCAGCATGAAGGGATAGATCCCGATGGCGATCGCTACTCCGAGCACATCCTTTGTGGCGTTGGTGATACCCGAAGTAAGCGAGGAGATCATGTCCATGTTGCGGACGGTATCGAATCCTTTTTTCCAGCCCCACCATTTTTCGAACAGGACAAAAATGAGAAAGAGGGGCATCGCGACGAGCAGTATCTGGCCGTAAGTTTCCATTCTGTTCCAAATATAAAAAAAACGTTAGGAGGTTAGAGGGTTGGGAGGTTGGGTTTGGAAAGATGAGGTGGTTATCTCTTGAAACGAAGGTTAACTCGTTAACCGGATAATTGGGTTGCAGCTAACGTCTATCGAAACAAAGATGCCGTTTAGGAGTTAGAGTTTAGTGTTTGGGGTGAAGCTGAATGTCCGCTATGTCGTAAGAGCACGCTACCGGAAATATCTTATGGACTCCAGAGACCCGACTCCTGACTAACCGATTCTTCCTATCTTGTCCCGCGTTTAATTTGATGAACGACACCACCAAAACCGATAGGGCGGCGGCTCCGCTGGGCAGCTATCCGCATGCGCGCAGGGTGGGGAACCTGCTGTTTCTTTCGGGCATCGGGCCGAGGAATGCAGAAGACAACACGGTGCCCGGGCTTAAGCAGGACGCCAACGGAAACATACTTGCATATGATATGGAAGCCGAGTGCCACGCCACATTCGCGAACGTCAAAGCGGTGCTGGAGGCCGCGGGGAGCAGCTGGGAAAAGATCGTGGATGTGACCGTATTCCTCACCAACATGAAAAAGGATTTTCCGGTATACAACCGGATTTATGGACAATATTTCAGCGATGTGCAGGCGTGCAGAACTACCGTAGAAGTGCCGAGGCTGCCGACGCCGATCGCCATCGAACTGAAAGTGATCGCCACGATTGACTGAGCCTAACTTTGCGAACCACGGGCCGGTCCGCCGGCCTTTCCAGCAGTATGCAGTTTGAAAACAGCCTTGAATTTGCGCGCAAACTGGATGAGCAGGATTCGCTCCGGCAGTTCAGGCACAAGTTTCATATTCCCAAACATCACGGCAAGGAGCGGATCTATTTCGATGGAAATTCTCTCGGGCTTCAGCCGAAATCTGCCCGGGAACTCGTCGACGCCGAAATGCAGCACTGGGCCTCGCTTGCCGGGGATGCCCATTTTCACAGCAAATGGCCCTGGTATTCTTATCACGAGATCCTGACGGAATCGTTGTCGAAGCTCCTGGGGTGCGAACCCGCAGAAGTAGTGGCTATGAATTCACTTTCGGTGAATCTCCACCTGATGATGGTCAGCTTTTACCGTCCGACGCGGGAGCGCTACAAAATCCTCTGCGAATACAAAGCTTTCCCTTCTGATCAGTATGTGTTCGAATCACAAACGGCTTTTCACGGATTTCATCCGGAAGATGCAGTTGTGGAAGTGAAGCCGCGGCCCGGTGAACACCTGGTGCGGCATGACGATATCGTGGCAGCGATCCGGGAGCATGGCAACTCGCTGGCCCTGGTTTTTTTTGGTGGGGTGAATTATTACACCGGCCAGCTCTTCGACATGCGTGCGATTACCGCCGAGGCGCAGACCGCCGGAGCATGTGCTGCTTTCGACCTGGCGCACGCAGTAGGGAATGTGCCTTTGCGTCTGCACGAGTGGAACGTGGACTTCGCCTGCTGGTGCAGCTATAAATATCTCAATTCCGGTCCCGGCGGTGTCGGTGGAGTTTTCATCCACAGGCGGCACGTCAATAACCGTGAGCTGCCACGATTCGCGGGCTGGTGGGGTTACGACAAGCAGATGCGGTTCGACATGAAAAAAGGATTTGTACCCATCCCAACCGCGGAAGGGTGGCAGCTCAGCAACGCACCCGTATTGTCCATGGCGGCGCAGAAGGCGGCTCTCGATATTTTCGATGAGGTGGGCATCGAAAAGCTCTGGGAAAAAGGGGAGCAGCTCAGCAATTACCTGATTTTCGTGCTGGAGAGCTGTAACAAAGAATTCTTATCATCGCCGATTGAGATTATTACGCCGCGCAACGCAAAAGGATGCCAGGTTTCGTTCATGGTTCCGGAAAGGGGCCGGCAGCTTTACAATTTCCTCCAATCCCACGGGGTCGCCATCGGGTGGAGGGAACCGGCTGTGATTAGGGCGGCCCCGGTTCCTCTGTACAACTCTTTTGAAGAGATCTGGCAATTTGGTAACCTCGTGCGGGAATTTTTGAGCGCTTCATGAAAAAAAATATTGTAATCATCGGGGCAGGGCTGGTGGGTTCGCTGCTGGGTATTTACCTGGCACGGCGCGGCCACCGTGTCAGCCTTTATGAGCGCCGGGCGGACATGCGAAAGGGGAGGGCGGAAGAGGGTCGGTCCATAAATCTTGCGCTAAGCGATCGCGGCATCCTGGCGCTGCAAAAGGTCGGCCTCGACCGCGAAATACAGGAGATCGCAATCCCGATGCCCGGCCGCCTGATCCATCACCTGGACGGGAGCACCGTATTTCAGCCTTACGGGAAAGAGGGACAGTGCATCAACTCCGTATCCCGTGCCGAGCTCAACAGGAAGCTCATGGATTGTGCTGAAGAAAGCGGCATCAACATTTTTTTCAACCAGCGCTGCAGTACGATTCACTGGAACAGCAACGAAGTCCAGTTCGAGAATGCCGAAGGGGACGTCACCAGCGTTTCAGCCGACATTATTTTCGGGGCCGATGGCGCATATTCCGCAGCGCGGTTGCAGCACATGCTGCACCACGAGCGCTTTGACTACAGCCAGTACTACATCGACTGTGGCTATAAAGAGCTGACGATTCCCTCGGGGCCCGGCAACAGCTTTCTGATGGAGCGCCATGCACTGCACATATGGCCACGCAAAGATTACATGCTGATCGCTTTGCCGAATCTTGACGGCAGCTTTACGTGCACTCTGTTTTTTCCATTTTCAGGGCCGGTCTCTTTTCAAGAGATCAACACCCCGGAAAAAGTGATGAATTTGTTCGTTGAAAATTTCCCCGATGCCGCAGCGCTTTTCCCGGATCTGGCAGATCAGTTCCTGCTCCATCCTACGTCTTCACTTGTCACGGTGAAATGTTTTCCATGGGTGCGCGGTGACCGGTTTGCGCTCATCGGCGACGCGGCACACGCCATCGTGCCGTTTTTCGGACAGGGAATGAACTGCGGGTTTGAGGACTGCCGCATCCTGGACGAACTGATCGAAGCGCACCGGGAGGACTGGACTAAAATCCTCGATGAATTCCAGGGAAGCCGTAAGCCGGATGCCGATGCGATTGCCGAACTGGCGATTGATAATTTTACTGAAATGCGCGAGAAGACTGCCGACCCGAAATTCCTGCTTCAGAAAAAGATCGAATCCCGGCTGCATGAAAAATATCCCGAACGCTGGATACCCGTTTACTCGCTGGTGACTTTCAGCCCGCAGACGCGGTACAGCGAAGCATTGAGAAGGGGGCGGTTGCAGGAAGAGATCATGCAGTCGGTGATGCGCCTTCCCGGGATCGGGGAGAGCTGGGACAGCCCCGAGATCGAGCAACTGATTCTTTCAAGAATACAATCAGCATGACGCGACAGCAACTCGTCGAGACGATCTTTGACCGGCGGAGTTACCTCTGCGTGGGATTGGATACATCCCCGGAACAGCTGCCGCCGCATTTATCGACCGCAGACGACCCCGTGTTGGAATTCAACCGCGGGATAATCGACAAAACGCGTGAATACTGCGTTGCCTACAAGATCAACACCGCGTTTTATGAGGCTCGCGGTGCGAAGGGTTGGGAGGCCCTGGAGCGGACGGTGCAATATATCCCTGCCGGACATTTGCGGATTGCCGACGCGAAGCGGGGCGACATTGGAAATTCTTCTGCGCAGTATGCCAAAACTTTTTTTGAAACGCTTGGCTTCGACGCGGTCACCGTGTCGCCATACATGGGCGAAGACAGCATTCGTCCTTTCCTGGAATGGGAAGGCAAGTGGACGATCGTATTGGGACTTACGTCCAATCCGGGCGCCGCGGATTTTGAACTGCAGACCGTGAACGAATCCCGTGAGCAGCTGGAAAAAGGTGTGTACGTGACGCAGGCTCATTCCCCGGCCCTCTATGAGCTGGTGTTGCGCAAGGTTTCCAGCTGGGGCTCACCGGAACAGCTGATGTTTGTCATCGGCGCCACGCGGCCGGAGATGTTGCGTCGCTGCAGGCAGATCGCTCCGGATCATTTTTTCCTTGTGCCCGGCGTGGGCGCTCAGGGGGGCAGTCTGGAAGAAGTTTCGCGACAGGGCTGGAACCGGGATTGCGGCTTGCTGGTCAACGTCAGCCGCGCAATCATTCACGCATCGGCCGGCAAAGATTTCGCTGAAGCAGCAATGAGAATGGCGGCAAAGTACCGGGAGGAGATGAAGGGTTATTTTGCATTGTAGCGTTCGGTACCGGTAAATAGTTTACCGGGTAATTAGTGGAGTAGCGGGAATTTCGAGTAAATCTCCCGTCTACCTTCCTTTCTAACGATTTCGATGCACACGGGCGGAATAGCTAATATTGGATATTTATCGCCTTCGAACTCCAGACTCGCGACCCGTAACTCTACTCCTTCGGCATAAAACTCCCGCTCGGTTCGCTGAACCAGGGAACTATATCGTAGATGAATATTCCCGCGGCCACGGTCGGATCCGTGCGTACGTAGGATTCAGCCTCTTCCCTGGTTTTGCAGTCGAGTATGAACAATCCCCGCCACCCCAGTTCGTTTTTTCCAAATGGCCCGGCTACTTTTAATATTCCCTCTGCGTGAAGCCGGTTCATATTTGCGAAATGCCCACCGAACAGCTTGCTCCTCTCCGTGCTGTCCCGGATCACCTTGTCCTGAGGACCCGTCTTCAGGATCACCATCCAAAACTGGCGAATGTTATGCCCGGCATTCTTCGTGGAATCCTTTTGCGCGAAAGCGGATGTTGTGATCGCCAGTAAAACCAGGGGCAGAATTCGTTTCATGAAATTTTTCTCAAGATAATGATTTGTAAAACTGAGAAGTCGGGAAAGTCAGGCAATTCGGAAAAGTCAAAGAAGTATGAGTAATGGATGGTGGTAACAATTTGCGGATGGCGACCCGAATTCAACATTTAATATTTAATATTTCATATTTCCAACCCTTCCCAACCTTCTAACACTTCAATCCACGTATTCCACAACAGACTTACCTTTGCAGCACTCAAAAACCGGTACACTTAACCTATCAGCATGGCCGCACGCACCGATCTCTTCGAAAGCCCGGATTATTACGGAATCGACGATTTGCTGACGGATGAGCAAAAGCACATTCGCGAAGTGGTTCGACAGTACGTTAAGAAGGAAATTTCCCCGATCATCGAAGATTACGCGCAACGCGCGGAATTTCCGGTGCAGATCGTAAAACAGCTGGGAGACCTGGGATGTTTCGGGCCTACGATCCCTCCGGAATACGGAGGCGGGGGTTTGGATTATATCAGCTATGGATTGATGATGCAGGAGCTGGAGCGCGGCGACAGCGGAGTCCGGTCCACAGCTTCGGTGCAGGGCTCCCTGGTGATGTTTCCCATCCATGCATACGGCAGCGAGGAACAGCGAAGGAAATTCCTTCCGCGACTGGCGAGCGGTGAGTGGCTGGGCTGTTTTGGACTTACGGAACCAAATCATGGCAGCGATCCGGCGAGCATGCTGAGTCGTTTCGTGGACCAGGGGGATCACGTGATCCTTAATGGTTCGAAGATGTGGATCAGCAATGCTCCCTATTCACAGGTGGCGGTCGTCTGGGCGAAAGACGAAGAAGGCGAAGTCTGCGGACTGATCGTTGAGCGGGGCATGGAAGGTTTTTCCGCCCCGACCACTCACGGCAAATGGAGCCTGCGCGCCTCCGCGACGGGCGAGCTGGTGTTCGACAATGTGAAAGTGCCGAATGAAAACATTCTTCCAAATGTGCGCGGCATGAAAGGACCGCTGAGCTGCCTCACTAAGGCACGGTATGGAATTGCGTGGGGTACGATAGGAGCGGCGATGGACTGTTACGACACCGCACTGCGTTATTCCAGGGAGCGGGTACAGTTCGGCAAACCCATTGGTGCTTTCCAGCTGCAACAGAAAAAGCTGGCCGAGATGATTACGGAGATCACCAAAGCGCAGTTGCTGAACTGGCGACTCGGAGTGCTGATGAACGAGGGGCGGGCCACGCCTCAGCAGGTGAGCATGGCCAAACGCAATGCCTGCGAAGTGGCGGCACAGATTTGTCGCGACGCGCGGCAAATACTCGGGGGAATGGGCATCAGCGGCGAGTATCCCGTAATGCGCCATATGATGAATCTTGAAAGCGTCATCACCTACGAAGGCACTCACGACATTCATTTGCTGATCACCGGAATGGACATCACAGGATTGAATGCCTTCAAGTGATGGCTGTGCCAGTCACGGGAAACTGAAACAGGAGTTGAAGCATGATGAAGATCTTCCTCATCGGTTTCATGGGTTCGGGAAAGACGCACTGGGGCCGGCGCCTCAGTGAAAAGCTTGGACTTCCGTTCTTCGATCTGGACGAACAGGTGCAGTCGCACGAAGGCCGTTCCATTCCGGAGATTTTCGACCAGTCGGGTGAAGAACATTTTCGCCTCACCGAGAAAGACCTGCTGCACATCATTACCGAAAGCCACGAAAGTTTCGTCATGGCATGTGGCGGCGGATCCCCCTGTTATTTCAATAATATTGATTACATGAACCAGTCGGGGACGACCGTCTGGCTGAACACACCCATTGATACTTTGTTCCAGCGGCTGCTCAAGGAAAGGAACAACCGCCCGCTGCTGAAAGGATTTTCCGATGAGCAGCTGAAGCGGTTTATTGTAAAAAAATTTGCCGACAGGAAAATCTTTTACGAGCAGGCTGAAGTAGCCGTGAATGAGGAAGCGCTGGAGCTCGATATGCTTATCGAAAAAATCTTTCATGCCTAAATTCAGCCTTGTTCTTGGTGCGCTGCTTGGCGGATTTGCTGTTGCCCTCGGGGCTTTTGGCGCGCACCGCCTTCAGAGAATGACCGGTGACGAGGTCATTCACCGCTCGTTTCAAACGGCGGTGCAATACCAGATGTATCACGCCCTTGCCCTGCTCGCCGTCGGCGTTCTGTTGCTGCGCCAGACCACCAGGTTTTTGCGTTCGGCAGCAATCTGCTTTGTTGCGGGCGTTCTGCTGTTCTCCGGTTCGCTTTACGCGATTACGATCCTTAAAATGAACGGCTGTGACATACCCACTGCGCTTGCCCTTCTCACTCCCGCCGGCGGGATCTTCTTCATCGCAGGATGGGTATCACTGCTTGTCTCTTTTCTGTGGCTGAAGCGGAGTGAATAGGCTTGGATAAATATTTATCTTTGTATGGAATGGCTAACAAGCTGAATCCTAAATCAAAACCTAAGAAGAATCCGTCCAAGTCCCGGTCCCGAGGCCTCCCGCAGGAAAAGGAAGAGAAAATCAGTGTGCGGGCGATCGCAAAAGACCCGCGCACCTGGAAGATCGCTGGTGCGGTATCGCTGCTGGTTTCTGTATTCCTGCTGATCTGTTTTATTTCCTATCTCTTTACCTGGAAGCAGGACCAGGATAAGGTATTTCGAGGCGGCTTCTCCATTCTCCTGGACAACAACGTGCGCGTAAACAACCTGCTGGGTAAGCTGGGGGCACTGGTGTCGCATTTTTTCATCTATAAGGGGTTTGGCCTTGCGTCCTTCCTGATTTGTACATTCTTTTTCGTGATCGGCGTAAACCTGCTCTTCGCCAGGCGCGTGTATTCCATCTGGAAGAATTTGAAATATGTCACAGTAGGGCTCGTCGTCCTTTCCGTCGCGCTGTCCTTCGTTTTCCTGAGCAATGATTTCCGCTTTGGCGGGGGAGTGGGAGCAATGATCAACAGCTGGCTGGTGGATGCGCTCGGGATGGTAGGAACCGCAGCCGTGCTGGTCGTGCTTGGCCTGGCTTATGTCATCTGGCAATTCAACCCGTCGTTTGAGTTGCCTGCGAAAAAACCGGCGGTGCCCGAAACTTCCGAGCCCGAATTTGCCGTGGCCATCGGCGAAACGCTCAACGAAGCCTACGCGCGTCAGCTTAGCGGCAACCAGCTGAAGTCGTCGACCGAACCAGTTGTTTTAAACGTAGAAACAAACCGGTCCGAGCGAATGCCCGAACTCACTATTGTAGAAAAAGAGGAAGCGCAACCGGACCTGAACGGCGAGGAAGTTTCACCGGAAAAGGAGATCGTGAGTGAGATCCTGCACGAGCACGAAACGAATGGCCTGGAAGCCGAGCAACCCGGACAGGAACCGGAAGTAACAACCCGCGTTGTACCGGTGAGCGATCTCGAACTGGAAATAAAGACCTCCGACGTTGGAGAGGAAAAAAGCTATGAGAATCTCCCCCCTTATGAGCCCACGCTCGATTTGCGCGATTATAAATATCCTACGCTGAACCTGCTCGATACGCACGGCAGCGAAAAGATCATCCAGGATCCTAATGAGCTTGAGAATAATAAAAATCAGATCATCGGGACGTTGCGCAATTACGACATCAGGATCGAGAAGATCAGCGCCACCGTGGGCCCTACAGTAACGCTTTACGAGATTGTGCCCTCGCCGGGAGTGCGGATTTCGCGGATTAAAAACCTCGAAGATGATATCGCGCTTAGCCTGGCTGCACTGGGAATCCGGATTATTGCCCCGATCCCGGGAAAAGGCACCATCGGTATCGAGGTGCCGAACGTGCGGAAGACGGTGGTGAGCATGAAGACCCTGCTTTCGTCCGAAAAATTCCAGCACAACAATTACAGCCTGCCGATCGCACTGGGGAAGAAGATTGATAACGATAATTTCATCGTTGACCTGACGGGAATGCCGCATTTGCTGATGGCCGGCGCAACAGGCCAGGGGAAATCGGTAGGAGTGAACGCCATTCTTGTTTCCCTGCTGTATAAGAAGCATCCTTCGCAGCTGAAGTTCGTTTTGATTGATCCGAAAAAAGTCGAGCTGAGCCTCTATCGAAAGATTGAAAGGCATTTTCTCGCGAAGCTTCCCGGCGAGGAAGAAGCCATCATCACCGATACGCGCAAGGTGGTACACACGTTGAACGCGTTGTGTATCGAGATGGATAACCGGTACGATCTGCTCAAGGAAGCGGGTGCGCGGAATATTAAAGAGTACAACGAAAAATTTGTCAGCCGCAAGCTGAATCCGCAAAAGGGGCACCAGTACCTGCCCTTCATCGTGCTCGTAATCGATGAATTCGCAGACCTCATCATGACTGCCGGAAAGGAAATCGAAATGCCGATCGCACGGCTCGCACAGCTCGCGCGTGCGGTAGGCATCCATCTCATCATTGCCACGCAAAGACCTTCGGTAAATATCATCACCGGTACCATCAAGGCAAACTTCCCGTGCAGGATCGCGTTCAAGGTCACCTCGAAGATCGACTCCCGCACCATCCTGGATACAGGAGGCGCGGACCAGCTGATCGGGAAAGGGGATATGCTTATTTCGCATCACGGTGAAATTACCCGCGTGCAGTGTGCTTTCGTGGACACACCAGAAGTTGAACGCGTCGTGGATTACATCGGCGATCAGCGTGGCTATCCGCAGGCCTTCCTGTTGCCGGAATATGTAGACGAAGCCGAGCTCGAAGGAAAAGATTTCGACCTCGCCGACCGCGATTCGCTTTTTGAAGATGCGGCCCGGCTGATTGTGCAGAACCAGATCGGCTCCACTTCCCTGCTGCAGCGCCGCATGAAGCTCGGATACAACCGGGCGGGGCGACTCATGGACCAGCTCGAGGCGGCGGGAATCGTCGGACCGAACCAGGGCAGCCGCGCGCGGGATGTGCTGATCAAAACGGAACTCGAGCTCGAGCAACATCTTTCCCACCTGGGCAACTGATCACCGATTCGTATCATATTTAAAAAATAGGTTAAGAAACCCGAGAAACCACGTCGCGGTACAATGATTGCCGGCTCAAGACGTCAAATTAATATCTTTGCCGGCCTTTCCGCTGGCTGAATCAAAAGAGACCTGGAATGAAAAAACTGTACATAGGACTTCCCCTGCTTATCGCTTCTGTCTTCGCCCTCGCGCAAAAAAGCGATCCGGACGCCAAGAAAATACTGGACGCAGTAAGTGCGCGGTTCAAAACCTTTAAGAGCGTACAGGCGAACTTTGTTTACACCGTTGAGAATGCCGCCGGTAAGGTCCTTTCCTCGCAAAAAGGCATGATTCTGATGAAAGGAACACGCTACCGGGTAAATTTTGGCGGTCAGCAAATTTTCTCGAACGGGACCACAGTCTGGAATTACGACAAAGCTGCGAACGAGGTTACGATCAGCCGGTTGGACGGTTCCAGCGGCATGATCACTCCCCAGAAGCTATTCACCAATTTTTACGATAAAGATTTTCTCTACGTTCTCAACGGCGAGAAAAAGATCGGCGGCAAAACCATCCAGGAGATAGAGATGACCCCGGTAGATAAAACCCGCAACTTTCACAAAGTCTATGTCCTTGTGGATAAGGCAGGAAAAACGATCTACAGCACGCGCGTGCTCGAAAAAGCCGGCAACCGTTACAGCTACACGGTGAGCAGCCTGAAGACGAACGTGCCCATGAACGACAGCCAATTCGTTTTCGACAAGAGCAAGTACCCGGGCGTGGAAGAAGTGGACCTGCGGTAAAGACCCACTCATTAGCTATTAATCATTTATTTTGCAGCCTTATTGCTGCATTCATGAGCATTCACAAGGTGAAGGTGGGGAATGTCGTCTGCGGAGACGATCCGCTGTTTCTGATCTCGGGTCCCTGCGTGATCGAGGAGGAATCCGTTATGTTGCGCACAGCCGAGCAGCTCCGCGAAGTGAGCGACCGGCTCCGTCTGCCGGTCATCTTCAAGTCTTCCTTTCTTAAGGACAATCGCAGCAGTTTGGAATATTACCAGGGCCCCGGGCTCGACCGGGGACTTGCCGTGCTCGCGAGAATTCGGGAGGAATTTGGTTTTCCCATACTTACCGATATCCATTACCCGGACCACGCAGAAGCTGCGGGCCAGGTAGTTGATGTGATCCAGATCCCGGCGTATCTCTGCATGCAGTCCGGCCTGATGGTGGCAGCGGCAGTTACCGGAAAAGCGATTAACATCAAGCACGGCCAGTTTCTCGATCCCGCGAACATGATCCATCCCGTGCGGAAATGCGAGGAATCCGGAAACAGGAATATTATTCTTACGGAACGCGGTTTTACGATGGGCTATAACGACCTCGTGGTGGATCCGCGCAGTTTCCACCAGCTGTCACGCCTCGGCTACCCGGTTGTCTTTGACATCACGCATTCCATTCGCCGTTATGGGATCCCGAGCTCGGAAGCGCGCGGGGGCAGCCGCGAATTTTTGCCCGTGCTGAGCCGCGCCGGCGTGGCCGCAGGTGTGGACGGAGTATTCATCGAAACACATCCTGAACCCGAAAAAGCACTCTGCGATGCTGCGAGCCAGCTTTGCGTTTACGACCTGGAAGAATTTATGAAACCGCTGCTCGAACTGCACGCCGTGGAATTGACATACCGGAAGCGGCAGCAAGTGCCGGCCTGATCGAAAGATCGGCGTCAAAAAACAACTGTTTATGGAATTGTATCTCGACTCGGCCAATCTCAGGGAAATTGAAGAAGGCTTTCAGCTGGGATTTCTGGACGGTCTCACCACCACCCCCACATTCATGCAGCGCGAAGGCATCACCGATATTGACGCCACCATCGTGCGGCTTTCGAAGATGGTCCCGGTGCTGCAGATCGAAGCGTTGGGCAACAACGCGGACGAAGTAGTGAGTGAGGCCCGCCGGCAATTGGACCTTGGCCTCGACCCGCAGCGGACCGTCTTCAAGATCCCGGTTTCGCTCGAAGGCGTTCGCGCCTGCCACCTGCTGCGCCGCGAAGGCTTGCTGGTGAATGTACATCTGGTGTACACGTTGCAGCAGGCGTACATGGCCATGCATGCGGGAGCAAATTATGTTTGCCCGCTCGTAGGGCGTTTGCAGGACCAGGGACACGATGCCCTTGACCTTGTTGCGCAGTGTGTCCGGGCCGTAGAGCATTACGGTTACAACACGAAAGTGATGTTCAGCTCGGTGCGACATAACGAGCACGTGCGAAACGCGATCAATCTCGGAGTGCACACCATTACGCTTCCGCTTAAAGTCCTGAAATCACTGACCGAGAATAATTTCACCACTCTCGGCACCAGCCAGTTCGTGCGTGATACGCGGCTCATGACGGTTCGGGTGCGCGACGTGATGACGGATGTCAATCCTGTTGTTTCTGAAAACACCCCGCTCAAAGACGCGATCGTAAAGATGAGCGCTTTCGGGTTTGGAGCCATTACCGTGGTGAACCCGGACGGCAGCCTGAAAGGAATTTTTACGGACGGGGACCTGCGGCGCTTGTTGCAAAATGAAGGGGAACACATCCTGGACAAGAAACTGAGCGAGCTGCACTACGGAAAGCCGATCTCCGTGGACATCAATGCCCTTCTCAACGAGGCGGTATCACTTTTCCGGCAGTACCAGGTAGATACGCTGCTGGTAATGGAAAACGGGAAGCCGGCCGGCATGCTCGATATCCAAAACATTGGGGTAGATCTTGTGCTTTAACTGAATGAAAAAGATCGAAAATTTATTTCCCGGGAATTTTGTCGCCGAGCCCGCTTCGATGAAGAAAAAGATGCAGCGGATCCGGGCGTTCATCTTCGACTGGGACGGGGTCTTTAATAACGGCCACAAGACCGAATCGGGATCCAGCTCGTTTTCGGAAATCGATTCGATGGGCACAAACCTCCTTCGGTTCAGCCAGTACCTGCTTTATCAACATAATCCACCGGTGGCGGTAATTTCCGGGGAGAATAACCACGCGGCTGCGTTCTTCGCTGCCCGCGAACATTTTCATGCGCTTTACCATACGAGAAACAAGATCGAAGCGCTGCAGCATTTTTGTACCGCGTATTCGCTCGAACCCGCTGAAGTGGCCTTCTTTTTCGACGATGTCCTCGACCTGGCAGTTGCTTCGGTTTGCGGGCTGCGCATTCTTGTTACGCAGCAGGCGAGCGCCATGACGCGACGGTTTGTGGTTCGAAAGATGCTCGCCGATTACTGCACGGCCACAGATGGACTCCAACACGCCGTGAGGGAAGGATCCGAACTGCTGATGACCCTGAACGGCAACTTCAACGACGTGCTCACACACCGCATCGGGAATTCGGACGAGTACCAGGCCTACCTGCGATTGCGCAATGCAACCCTGTTGCAACAGTATTCTGAAAAAGATCTTCCCCAGCCATGATCCTGGGCATCATACCGGCGCGTTACGCTTCCACGCGTTTTCCCGGCAAGCCGCTGGTCGACCTGTTGGGAAAAACAATGATCCGGCGTGTGTACGAGCGCGCTTCGCGGTCGAAGCTGATCAAGAAACTCGTGGTGGCCACTGACGACAGGAAGATCTTCGACCACGTAACTTCTTTCGGAGGCCATGCTGTGATGACCAGCGGCGACCATGCGAGCGGAACCGAGCGTTGCCACGAAGCATTTCAGCAGATCAACGAGCCATTTGACTATGTGATCAACATCCAGGGCGACGAGCCGCTCGTAGCGGCGGAGCAGATCGATGAACTGGCTGCAGTGCTCGATGGAAAGATCGAGCTCGCCACGCAGATCATGAAGCTCACTGATCCGCAGGCGCTCTTTCAGCCATCCGTCGTAAAAGTGATTCTGAATGCGCGCATGGAAGCGCTTTATTTCAGCAGAAGCGCAATTCCCCATATCCGAAACGTTTCCCACGAGGAATGGCCCCGTCATTACAATTTTTTCAGGCATGCGGGCATGTATGCTTACCGCAGCGACGTTCTGGAAAAAATCGTTCGCCTGCCTGCCTCATCGCTCGAAAAAGCCGAGTCGCTGGAACAGCTTCGCTGGCTCCAGCACGGTTTTAAAATAAAATGTATCATTACAAATTTTCAAAGCCTCTCGGTCGACACTCCCGAGGATGTTGCCCCTGTCATCGAGAGGCTCAGGAAAGAATAAATTATGGCCCGGGACAAAATTCTGGTGATCGGAGCATCCGGACAAATTGGGGTGGAGCTTACGCTTGCGCTGCGAAAAATTTATGGAAATGCGAACGTGGTCGCTTCGGACCTGCGCGAGGAAAATGAATTGCTTCGAGGATCCGGCCCTTACGTCAGCCTCGACGTTATGAACCGCGAACTGCTGCATGTGCAGGTGAACCGGCAGGGTATCACTCAAATTTACCTGCTCGCGGCGATCCTTTCGGCCACGGGAGAAAAAAATCCCTCGCTCGCGTGGAATCTGAACATGCAGGGGCTGCTTCACGTGCTCGAAATTGCGCGGGAGGAGAAGCTGCGCAAGGTGTACTGGCCTTCCTCGATAGCAGTATTTGGTCCCACCTCTCCAAAGCGGGAATGTCCGCAGCATACCATTATCGAACCCACTACCGTCTACGGGATCAGCAAGTACGCCGGGGAATTCTGGTGCAATTATTACCACCATCGCTTCGGTATCGACGTGCGCAGCATACGTTACCCCGGGTTGATCAGCTACAAGTCAGCGCCGGGGGGCGGCACGACCGATTACGCCGTGGAAATATTTCATGCCGCGCTGGAAAATGGCAAGTATGAATGTTTCCTGAAGGAGGACACGTATCTCCCTATGATGTACATGCCGGATGCCATCCGGGGCACCATTGAGCTGATGGAAGCGCCTGCTGAAAAGATATCCATCCGGACTTCCTACAATCTTTCCGCCATGAGCTTTTCGCCGCGGGAGATCGCGACGGAAATTGAAAAACGCGTTCCTGGTTTTCGTGTGATGTACAAACCGGACTACAGGCAGTCTATTGCCGAGAGCTGGCCGCAAAGCATTGACGATTCCGTAGCGAGAATCGACTGGGGATGGAAGGAAGAATTCGACCTGGCGGCGATGACGCAGGATATGATAGAAAATCTGCGGCGGAGAAGTCAGTAAAGTGGAAAGTCAGAAGACAGAAGACGGAAGATGACAGAAGTGATTTGCTTCCTGTCATCCTGAGCTTGTCGAAGAATGGCAAGGTCAGGAAAATCGGGAAAGTCCGTAGAGCAGCATAGCCGGCGCCCCGTTTGCGGTCTGGCGGTTAGTCCACGATCCCGTTCTTAGCCGCGAACATGACGAGGCCGGCGGTATTCCGTACTCCGACTTTTTCGATGAGCCGCTGCCTGATCCCTTCGACTGATCGCGGGCTCAGGAAAATTTCCCTGCCGATCTCGGCTGCTGTCTTTTCCTCGCAAATCAGTTTCAACACCTGCAACTCGCGCTCCGTAAGCTCAATATCCTGGTTGAAGGAAGGCTTCAGGTTGTTTTTCAACACCAGCTTTTTCAAGAGTGCCTTGTTGACTACGTCGTTAAAGTAGTAGCCATTCTCATGCACGGCGTGTATGGACTTGCGGATCTCGTCCGGCTCGGCATTCTTGAGCAGGTATCCATTGGCGCCGTTTTCCATCATGTGGATGATGAATTTCTCATCCTCGTACATGGTGATCACCAGCACTTTTACTGATGGATAATTCTTGCGGACCAGTTTGGTTGTTTCCATACCGTCCATGATTGGCATTTTGAGGTCCATCAGTACCACGTCCGGAAGCTGCTTTTCGAATTCCTTCAGCAGGTCTTCCCCGTTGTCTGCTTCCGCGATCACTTCCAGGCTGTCGTCGGACGAAAGTCCGACTTTTAGCCCGTCGCGGTAGACTTTGTAATCATCTGCAATCGCTATCTTAATCTTAGACATGTTCGGAATGATTCGTTTTCACCGGGACGTGAATGTCTATGCTGTATCCTTCACCGGCGCGTGTGAAAAGTATCGTACCCCTGAGCAAGATAACCCGGTTTTGAATATTTTTTAAGCCCAGTCCCTGCTTTTGGTAGCGCAGCTGCTCAAATTGCTCCTGCGTAAGGCCTTCACCGTTGTGAAAAATGACGAGGTGCAGATCCCGCTCGCGCAGCTTAGAACTGATCATGAACTGCGTTGCATTGGCGTACTTGAGAATATTGTTGACCAGCTCCTGCACCATGCGGTAGATGCTGATGTCCTCGTCAGGGTTTCTCGTCTGGTAATTCTCGTCCAGCTCAGTGCTGCCTTTCAGCATCGAGCCTTCGGTGACTTTTCTAACGAAGTGCTTGATCGCTTCATTCAGCCCGAATTCCTTAAGAATATTCGAATGGAGATTGTGAGAAATGCCTCGCACTTTCTGGATGACTTCGTTCAGCAGTTCCCTGCCTTTTTCATAAAGCTTTCGGTCTTTCTCATCGAGGCTTTCTTCTTTGATGCCGAGAAGATGCAGCTTGGCAGACGAAAGAATGGCGCCTACCTCGTCGTGCAATGTTTCGGCGATCCGGTGCCGTTCGATCTCTTCGCTGCGTACCGCCGCTTCTATGAGCTGGTTCTGCTGCTGCTCGCGAAGCTTTTCCATCGCATCCCGATGCTGCGCCTGCCTGCGCTGGTTGTAGATCACTACTACGAGCACGCTCACCATCAGCAGGAGCATGGCAGCGATGCCAACGATGACAATATAGGTGATGTCGTTCATCCTTTGGATCCGATGCTAAAATAGAGCCGTCGTGATTCCCGGCAAAGGCCGAAAGATGAGATTGCGTACATACTCATGAAGAATGCGTAGTTCTACGCAGCCGACGTTTTCCTTCGGTCTTTATGAAGCGCTACGGCAGTCAAAATTGAGAAGATAATGAAACAGACGGCGTAGATCTTCATGGTGAGAATGCCGAACTGTATGTTGGTTGCCACGATGGGGTAGTAGAAGAGGAAAATAAAAAAAGTGGCCGCTTCGTAAAAGCTGAGCGCGGCCGTAACGATGAAGGAAGGATGCTTCAGCCAGTTTCTTTCAGTTTCGTCATGCATAGAGTTGAGAAAATAAAGGATGCAGAGGAACAAAAGCACAATGCTTTCGGCCGACAAAAGGCGGGAGCTTAATACCCAGATCGATTCGAAGAAGATAAAGTTTACCAGCGCAAAAGCGCCGTAAAGCAGCAGTACCAGCTGCGGCAACCAGCGCGGGTTGATCAGTCCGAGCCGACGGAAGTACCAGGTGAAAAGAAAAACTTTTACCACCGAGTGCAGGTTGTAGAGAATGTTGTTGCTCTGGAACCGCGGGGGCAGCTGCGCGCGATAGATCGTCATGAGGTTGGCTGACAGATTGATCAGCAATGCAAACACGAGATAAAGCACCAGTACCCGGCTGGGGCGGCTAGCCGGACGGCAAACCAGGGCAATGGCAAGTGGGATGACCAGGGGCCATACTTCCGACCATAGAAAAACAACGTGAATGAACCTGTCCATTTATTCGCCTGAGCTTTCGGATGCCGAATTTCCCGGACAATTATCGCCCGGGCAGCAGTATACCGGGCAGGGATAGGCTTCACCTCCCTGAATGAAGGTCTTTTCATCTCCGCTGGCATTCCATTCCACCCGAAATCCAAGCATCTTCGGCATTTTTGACGACTCGATTGGGATCAGTCGGATTACTTTGATCTTGTCGAGGTCGGCGGGCGTTCCGATCTGCCTGAAATCGTAAAAATTGTTCCGCACTTCCAGTCCTGGCGGGTAGCTACAGCGGCTTCCGTCCATTTTTTTGGTATTGCCGAACATTACGTTTCCTCTCTTGTCAAAAGCATACAACCTGACCTCTTCTATTCTGTCGTTCGCGTCACTTACCTGCAGGTAGAGCGTTGGCACGTAATCTATGTGGCTGCTGTCGTGCCAGCGGGTAGGGAGCATTGACTTTAATGCGGGCCCGCTGATAGTGATGCAGTTCCCCATCAATGCAGCCTTATCTTCCTTGTCCTTGCTCCTGCAATGGGGGGTGAACAATACAAGCACGGCGACAATAACGGCTGAAAGTGCACTGATGTTGTTCTTTTTCATATTCATTGTTTTTCGGTTAATGACGGCTCCAGCAACTTTACAATGCATTTGTTTACTAATATAGATTTCCCGGCCGAGCTTTCAAAACGAACTTGAACATTTGCATGCCTCAGCGCATCATTGCGTAGTAGTACGCAGTTGCCATAGCTCTGCGTGGTTTCGCGCAACATCGCCCATGCGTAGTTCCACGCTGGCCTCACGAGCATACCGGGAGGTTTCACGCACCCGCATTGGGACCGTATTTACGCTCATTGATCCCGCCATTTCGCCGTACTTGTACCGCAATTTTTTTTTCCGCATTTCCCACCTTGACTCAGGGGCATGTTCCGGGCAAGTTTTGTCTCGTAAAAATTTTTTTTATGAGACGCCTGTTCCTTCAAATTTTCGGACTTGTGATCCTGTCAACGATCACCAATCAAAGCGCCCAGGGCGCAAACAAATCCCAACACGCCATCGAATATGCAACCACCGATCACCAGGAACTGCCGTCTTCAAACGAGCAGGACAGGGAATATCCGGTGTCGCGGCCGCAGCGCCACGAAGAACACGGCAAGAGGGTTTCGGCGCCCCGGAGCGAGGAGCTCCCGCACATTCACCATTTCCACAGGGGGCGGGTGCGGGGTCGGCGTCACAAAGAGTACTGGCTGCTCAGTAAACTCCTGCTGATCCTGTGCCACATTGCGGTCCTGGTGGTCGCGTACCTGCACGTAACTCCTCACTAGACTATCTTATGACCCTGAAATCGGAAAACTGTTCGAACGGTACCCCGTTCACTTCGATAGTATCAACACGGGCGCGTGGTGGACCGTGTCGGCACCACTCCACCAGTTGCGACAATTTTTTTTCGTCGCCGCTGGCAATAATGCGGACGTCTCCATTGTGCGCGTTCATCACGCTGCCGGTAATCCCCAGCTCGTCCGCCTTTTCTTTTGTGCTTTGGCGGAAAAATACTCCCTGCACCCGTCCTCTGACCGTAATGGCAATGGTCTTCATGTAATTCAGAAACCCGGGATAAGATCTGCTATCTTTTCGAGATAATGCCGGTCGGTCTCGCTGAAGCTGCCGTAATCCGAGCTATCGGCGTCCAGTACGGCCACAACACGGTCCTGGCGTTTCACGGGTACCACGATCTCGGAACGCGAGAGGTTGCTGCATGCAATGTGTCCCGGAAATTTTTCGACGTCCTTGACCACGATCGTTTCACCGCGTTCCCAACTGGAGCCGCAAACACCTTTTCCCTTGCGGATGCGCGTGCACGCCACGGGCCCCTGGAATGGACCGAGCACGAGCTCCTCGTTTTTCACTATATAAAATCCAACCCACAGCCAGCCAAACTGCTCTTTCAGCGCTGCCGCTACGTTGGCGAGATTGGCAACCAGGTCCGGTTCTCCGTCGAGAAGAGCGCGCAACTGCGGAATGAGTGACTCGTATTGTTCGGCGCGCGTGCCACTGACAATGCTAAGATCCTCCGCCATGCTACAAAGATAAACCGAACTCCCAACAGCCTTTCCTCCGTATCTTTCGTTCATGAAGAAACTGGTCGCGGGCTGCATCCTCAGCCTGCTGAGCGGGCTAATTTTCGGGCAGGAATTTGGAGGGCATCCGCCCCGCTTTCGCTGGAAACAGATCAATTCGGATTCCGTACGCGTTATTTACCCCGAGGGTCTCGACAGTACGGCGCAGCGCGTTTCCTCTATCGCGCATTACCTGGCTTCGCGTCAACCATTTTCACTGGGAGAACGGCTCCGGAAAATCAATATCGTCCTGCAAAATCAAACCACAATCCCGAACGGGTATGTCGGGCTGGGTCCGTACCGCAGCGAATTTTTTCTCACGCCTTTCCTTGGCAATTTCGACGAAGGCAGCCTGCCCTGGGCGGATTTGCTGGCGGTGCATGAGTACCGCCACGTGCAGCAATTCAACAATTTCAACCGCGGCCTTAGCCGGTTAATGTACTACCTGTTTGGCGAAGAAGGTTATGCGCTGGCCATTAACGCCGCTGTGCCGGACTGGTTTTATGAAGGGGACGCGGTGCAGCTCGAAACTTCGCTCTCCGTGCAGGGACGCGGACGGCTGCCGCTTTTTTTGAATGCGTATCCGGCACTGTGGAGGGCGGGCAAAGATTATTCCTGGATGAAGTTGCGCAACGGATCGCTGAAAGACTATGTTCCGAACCATTATTACCTCGGGTACCTGCTCGTCAATTATGGAAACAGCCGCTACGGCCCGGAATTCTGGAGGAACGTAACTGCAGACGCCAGCGCGTTCAAAGGATTGTTCTATCCTTTCCAGAAAGCGGTCCGGCGGCACGCGAGAATTGATTTCAAGACATTCCGCGAACAGGCCCTTGCGCATTACCAGGAATCAGTAACAGGGTCCGACAGCGCAGAATCGTTTCTGCTGCCGGTACAGCGCGACTATGTCACCAGCTATTATTTTCCGCACCGCGCAACCGGCAACGGCATTGTGTACCAGAAAAACAGTCACCGGCACCGGCCGGCGTTCTACCTCCGTGACAGCAGCGGGGAACGGCGGATCCGGGTGCGCGATATCTCGCTCGACGAACATTTCAGTTACCGAAACGGATGGATCGCTTATGCCGCGTATGAAAGCCACCCGCGCTGGGGTTGGCACGACTGGTCGGTAATAAAAATGATCAACCTGGGTACCGGCAGCGAACGGAAGCTGACATCCCGCACGCGCTACTTTTCGCCTGATCTTTCTCCCGACGCTTCGATGGTCGCGGCCGTTCAGGTAAGCCCTGCAGGAAAAAGCGAAATTCATATCCTGGATGCGGCGGACGGAAAAATTGTCAATCGTATCGGTTCGAGCGAAATCATGCTCTTCACCGATCCGAAATTCGTCGACGACAGCACCCTTGTCACAGCCGTTCGGCTAAAGGACGGAAGAATGGCGCTGGCACTTTCCGACCTGCGTTTCGCCAGCCTGGTGCGCCTCACGCCGCCGGCTTTTCATGTGATCGGAAATCCTTCTGTCGACAGCGGTGTGGTTTATTTTACTGCTTCCTTTGGTGGCAATGACGATTTGTTCGCCCTCCGGATCCACGACCGGAGTGTTTTCCGGCTGAGCCGGGGGCCGCTGGGAAATTATTTCGTAAACGCTTCGCAAGGACAGATCACCTGGTCGGCATTCACTGCGGAAGGCTACCAGCTAAAAAAGAAAACGATCAGTGAACTTTTATGGGAAGAAGTCCCCGTCGAAGAAATAGAAACAATGGCCGTAAAGTTTCGCGTCAGCGGAGACAGCCTTTCTGTTGCGCTGGCAACGCTCCCGCGACGTAATGATGTGGTCGCCCCGTACCGCAAAAGCACTGGTCTTTTCAATTTCCACAGCTGGCGGCCTTATTATTCCGATCCGATTTTTAGTTTTTCCATTTATGGCGAGAACATCCTGAATACATTTCAGACGGAGATCTACTATCTGTATCACCAGGACGAAAAGACGAGCGCGATTGGGGGAAATGTAGTTTATGGAGGACTGTTTCCCCATTTGTACGTCGGCTCCGAGTATACATTCGACCGGGAGGAGGAAACAGGAAACCGCGTGCGTCACTGGGATCAGCTGGACAGTTACGCCGGGATCCGCATCCCGCTTTCATTCAGCAGGGGAAAGAGCTTCCGCAGTTTCAGCGCCGGCACCAATTACGTGCTGAGAAATCAATTCAACAAGGGATTTTTCCACGATTCATTGGGAAACGAAAGCTTCAGCTACCTCTATCATTTTCTTTCCTGGAGCGAGCAGGCACAGGCGGCCGTCCAGCATATTTATCCTAAACTGGGATATGGCATTTCCGTGCAGCAGCGTTACCCCGTTACCCGGTTCGAGGGATTTCAATTTGTGGGATCTGCTCATGTGTACTTACCCGGCATTGCGTCTACGCACAGCCTGGTGCTTACGGGGGCCTTCCAGGAGCGCGACACACTGGGACAGGTTATTTTTTCAAACCGCTTCGGTTATTCCCGCGGGTATACGGGCCGCTATTTCTCAAGAATGTGGCGAATGTCGGGGAATTATCATTTCCCGCTGCTTTATCCCGACTGGGGATTCGCAAACCTCCTTTATTTTCTGAGGTTGCGCGGCAATCTGTTCTACGATCACACGCTCGTGTATTCCCGCGACAAGCGCATCACACGTCCGCAGCGTTCGGCGGGAGTTGAACTTTTTGCCGACACGAAATGGTGGAACCAGTACCCGCTGAGCATCGGGGTTCGCGTAAGTCGCCTCCTGGACCCCGACCAGTTCAATGGCGCAAAAGGCACCGTCGTCGAGCTGGTGTTGCCGGTGAGCATCATTCCGCGCTGAGATTTACCGAAGATTTGCGAGGCTCTCTTCGATCGCGCGGATACGGGCCTCCGCATCGGCCTTCTTCTTTCTTTCGCTGGCGATCACTTCCGGCTTCGCGTTCTGTACAAAACGCTCGTTCCCCAGTTTTTTTTCCACCGATGCAAGAAATCCCCGCAGGTAGTTTAGATCTTTTTGAAGCTCCTCTTTCTGAGCCGAAGGATCAATTTCACGCGCCGCTTCTATGAAAAACTTTTCCCTGTCCACCACCACCGCGATCGAACCCGGAACGACGCTGCTGGTGAAAATAATTTCCGTCGCATTCACTTGCCTGGAAAGCACCTCAACGAATCCGGAGTAGCGTTCCCTGTCAGAGGTCTGAACATGCAGCCGAATGCTGTCACGGGGACGAAGCTGATGACGGTTGCGCGCATCCCGGATCGCCGTGATGATCTGCTTGAGCAAGTCTCCGCTGCGCAGTATCTCTTCGTTCTTCCTGGGCGGCGATGGCGGGCAACTGACTGTGATGTCATCGGCGCGGTCGCGCAGGTGGTGATACACTTCTTCCGTGACAAAAGGCATGAAAGGATGGAGTAATTGCATCAATATTTCGAAAAAGGCAAGTGTTTGGGCGTATTGTTCCCTGCTCACGCCCTGCTGGGGCGCCGGCTTGATCCATTCGAGGTACCAGGAACAGAAATCGTCCCAGATGAGCGAATAAATTGTTTTCAATGCCTCGCTGAGCCGGAATTCTCCGAATTGGCTGTCGAGCTCTGTGCGAACCTCGCTGAGCCGGTTTTCGAACCATTCCGCCGGGAACGAATTGGCCGGTGCGCCCTCCGCGATACGGCTTTCCCAGCTTTTCACCAGGCGAAGCGCGTTCCAGATCTTGTTGCTGAAGAAACTCCCCTGCTTCAGCGTGCTCTCTTCCTTCACGTCGAAGAGAAGGTCATTGCCGGCGGGGGAAGCGATCATGATCCCGAACCGCACGGCGTCGGCGCCGTAGCGATCGATCAGCTCGAGCAGGTCAGGGGAGTTGCCGAGCTGCTTGCTCATTTTGCGCCCGATTTCGTCGCGCACGATGCCCGTAAAGTAAACTTCGCGGAACGGCTTTTTCTTCGTGTATTCGAATCCCGCCATGATCATCCGCGCCACCCAGAAAAAAATGATCTCCGGCGCCGTCACCAGTGTGTGCGTCGGATAGTAATACCGTATGTTTCTGTTCCCCGGGTCACTGTATCCCTTAAAAACTTCAAAAGGCCAGAGCCAGGAGGAGAACCAGGTATCGAGGCAGTCTTCATCCTGCATCAGTGTGAGGGAGCGGGTTTCCGGACGCTGTTCGTGCAGCTCTTCAAGGGAACGGGCGACGTAAACATTTCCCGCTTCGTCGTACCAGGCAGGAATGCGATGACCCCACCAAAGCTGCCGGCTGATGCACCAGTCGCGAATGTTTTCCATCCAGTGCCGGTAGAGGTTCCTGAACTTAGGCGGGTAAAAGCGAATTTCGTCGTTCAACATGGCTTGCAGCGCGGGTTCGGCAAGCTCCTTCATCCGCACCCACCATTGCATGGAAAGTCTGGGCTCCACCACCACATCCGTTCTTTCCGAATAGCCTACCTGGTGGACGTAATCTTCGATTTTCTCGAGCTGATCGGCCGCGCGCAGATCTTCGACCACTTTTTTCCGCGCCTGGAAACGATCTTCTGCGATATAGAGCCGGGCATCAGCACTCAGCGTCCCGTCATCGTTGAGTATTTCCACTATGGGAAGGCCATGCTTTTGCGCAAGCTGATAATCGTTCATGTCGTGAGCTGGTGTCACCTTCAACGCACCGCTCCCGAATTCCATCGATACATACTCGTCGGCGATGATCGGAATGCGCCGGTTGATGAGCGGGACGAATGCGAAGCGGCCATGCAGGTGTTTGTACCGCTCGTCTGCGGGATGTACGCAGATCGCTGTATCTCCAAGAATTGTTTCCGGCCGCACGGTCGCGATCGTCACCGTTGCATTTTCGTCACCTTCGATGCGGTAGCGCACGAAATAGAGTTTGCCCTGAACCTCTTTGTATATCACTTCTTCATCACTCAGGGCGGTGCGTGCCCGCGGATCCCAGTGGATCATCCGTTTCCCCCGGTAGATGTATCCTTTTTCATAAAGGTCCACGAATACCGAGATAACCGAACGGTAATAGTCGGGATCCATGGTGAACGTAGTTCGTTCCCAGTCAAGGCTGCACCCCAGTTTTTTCAACTGCTGCAAAATGATCCCCCCGTACTGTTCCTTCCATTCCCAGGCATAGCGCAGGAATTCTTCGCGGGTCAGTGTGCCTTTTTGTATTCCTTTCTCGCGAAGCATCTGCACCACTTTGGCTTCGGTTGCGATGGAAGCGTGATCCGTACCCGGTACCCAGCAGGCGTTGCGTCCGCTCATCCGGGCGCGACGGACGAGAATGTCCTGTATCGTATTGTTCAGGCAATGCCCCATGTGAAGTACACCGGTCACGTTCGGAGGAGGAATAACCACGGTATAAGGCTCGCGATCATCGGGCTCGCTGTGGAAATAACCTTTTTGAAGCCAGTGGCTGTACCATTTTTCTTCAGCCTGCCTGTGTTCGAAATTCTTGCTCAGTGTCATGGAGTCATGCCCGCGCGTGGCGCGAAGGCCCGCAAAATTACCGCATTTGCCGGGAGCAAAAGGAGTTGTCAGTGGTTCGCCTCGTTCATTTGCTTTCTGACCTCTTCCGAGATGTAGATGCGTCCTTCATGAATCTCCCGGATTCCGTGCCAGATCTCTTCGTACGGTGAAGTCTTCGTGATGTAACCGCGACCTCCGGCTTCGAGCATGCGGCGGGCATACGTGGGTTGATTGTTGACCGAGATGCCGATCACACGTATGCGCGGATCGCGCTTCAGGAGCTCTCTTGTGGCGGCGAGTCCATCGAGAGCGTCAATATTGATATCCATGAGAACGATATCCGGCCGGTGCTCTTCCACTTCGTTTACCGCAGATCGCGCGTCGGCACAAAGGGCAACCACCTCAAATCGGGGACTGCTTTCCAGCAATAATTTCCAGGATTCCCGAATCGGCCGGTGGTGATCCACGATCAGGATCCGGATCTTTTTTTCCGGCATTCGGATTGGTTTTGGTTTGTCATGGTAAACGGTCGGTAAGTTAGTAAAAATACGGAAAAGTGCGAGTAAAACTACTCGCAGGTTATCCACCCCGATTCCACCGAGCAAGGGATTAACCAGTATTTTCGTGGCGAATGAAAAGAGAGCTCAGGTCCTGGTGGAGTCCCTCCCTCAACAAGGAAATGCCCATTGCAACTTACGGCGATTATGGGTTTGCCCTGTTGCTCATTCCGACCGCTGCGGCTGACTATCTCGAGTATGAGCGATTTCAGCTGCTGGACCAGATCGCAGCTTTCGTCGACGATGGGAAGGTGAAGGTTTTTTCAATCGACAGCATCAACAACGAAAGCTGGCTGAACGAGCAGACAGATCCGAGGCAAAAATCGGTTCGCCACCGGCAGTGGAACAGTTATGTGTTTGACGAGGTGGTACCTTTCATACGAACGGCTACGAGCGCGGAGACGCCGATCATCACCTGCGGTGCTTCGTTCGGTGCCCTGCACAGCATGAACCTGTTTCTGAAGCGCCCCGATTTGATCAACGGTGTGCTGGCCATGAGCGGCGTGTATGATCTGACGGAATATACCCGTGGATATTTTGACGACGATGTTTATTTCAACAGCCCCATTCATTTCATGAGCAATTTAGAAGACCACAAAATCCTCGAACGGATCCGCAGCAGCCGGCATATTCATATTCTTACAGGAAGCGGGTCTTACGAAGACCCTGCGGCAAGCGGGAAGTTTGCCCGGATTCTTTATGACAAGGGGATCTGGTACGAGCTCGACGTATGGGGACCGGAATGGCCGCACGACTGGAATACCTGGCGGGCCATGTTGCCGCATTACCTCGGAACTCGATTCTAAGAAAAATTCAGCTTCCCGGTATCAGGCGCGCAAGAAGCCGGAGGAATTCCGCACGCCGAATCATGCGGGCACCAAAGCTTTCGACGTAGGGAGTGTACACCTGGCAGTCGATTAGTTCCACGCCTTCCGTCCGAAGTTGCTCCACATAACGGATCATTGCTATCCTGGATCCGTTGCTGATGAGGCTGAACATGCTTTCACCGAAAAAAACTTTGCCGAGCCGGATGCCGTAAAGGCCGCCGACAAGCTTGCCCAGTTTCCAGGTTTCGGCGCTGTGCGCGTAGCCAAGCTCGTGCATGCGCAGGTAGGCAGCCTCCATTTCCGGAGTGATCCAGGTACCTGTTTGCCCCGCCCTCGGGATATGCCGGCAATGCCGGATCACGCGGCGGAAGTCGCGGTTCACTGCAAATTCGAAATCGCTTCTTCCAAGTATTTTCCTGGCCGTCTTCCCGATTTTCAGTTCCGATGGGAAGAGCACAAATCGCGGGTCGGGGCACCACCAGAGCACACGCTTCCCTTCGTACCAAGGAAAAATTCCGCGCCGGTAAGCGAGCAGCAGGCGCTCGGGGGAAAGATCGCCGCCCACGGCGAGCAATCCATCCGGTTCGGCAAGATGAACGGGTGGAAAATTGAGCGACTGGTCGAGGGCAAATACAGGCACCGGAACAATTACTATTTCGGTAAAAGACGGGTAAGTTAGTTAAGGCAGCGGTAGTCACTCGGCGATCACTTCCACCGTGGCTCCGATGCCGCGATCCGTAATGGCCTCGCACATCGGCTTGAGCTCTTCGAAAGAACCCTGCTTGACCGCATACTTGCCCTGGAAGTGGATGATGTAGGCGCATTGCTCGGCCTGCTCATAGGTGTGGCCGCAAATCTCCATCAGGGTGGTGATCACCCATTCAAACGTGTTCACGTCGTCGTTCCAGACGATCAGGCTGCACGGTTCCTCATGGGAAGCAAGGATTTCCTTTTCGTCCAAAACCTCGGTCTCAACATCGTGCTGGCGTTTCATCTCCACAAAAATAAAAAATAAAACGCGGAGCTGTTACCATGTTTCCACTGCCTCAGGCGTACGGACCACCAGCTTTTCGAGGTTTTCAAGTGATTGGCGCAGGGCCGTGCCCAGCTTCTTTTTCATCATCAGGCGGAACATGGTCACCATGAACGGGTTATTGCGCAGGTAATAATCCATGGTAAGGAGGGTTTTCTTTTCACCCAGCTTCTCGAGAGTGAAATAGCCGGCCCATTTTTTCTTTTCGTCGGTTTCGCCGTAGACGATCTTTTCCGGAGAATAGGAATAGTTGCTGGTATACATGATCACCTCCCCTTTTTCCAGCACGCAGCGGTGGCTCGTACCTACCTGCGGAAGAGCATGACTTACCCGGTCGGCGACGCGTATCCCAACCTGCCACTGGCCTCGGAAATTGAAATTCACTGCGGTGAAGAATACGTCATTGATGTCGGCAGCGTATTCGCGCGAAACGGTCAGCACTTTCACCCTGTCCGGGATCTCGTACTCCTTCGAATCCCTGGCCGGGATATTTTCTTTGAGCGGACTGAGCTGTGTATACTGGAAGGGGATCTCGCCCGCTTCAGTGGTTTTTTTACTGCTGTTCCAGTTGAGCCAGCCCGGAAGGGTAGTGGCAGTCTTATTTTCAGCCAGGGGTCGCGTTACCAGCCAGTATTCGTGCTGGTCAATATCGTTCTTGAGCAACTGGTGCGCAACGATGATGTCGCGCCCAATCAGCTTGCTGTAATTTTTTACGTTGTACCCGGTGAATTCTCCATAGTGCGTGATCACCTTGAGCGTGAGCTTCACTGCCGATTTGCAGGCGGCGCACTGGCAGATCCGGCTCTTTTCGTAGGCCATGATGTGGCGGTGGAACTCGCAGAACATTTTTTCCACCTGTTTGTAGAGCTGGTCGAGGTCCGGCGCCTCACCGTATTTATAAAAAAGGATGGCATCCCCTTCGATTTCAGAAATCTCCAGGCCGATCTCGTTGGCATTGATCAAAAGTTCCAGGAGCTCCTGGATGATAAACCGGCTGTGCTCGATCTCGGTTTCATTGACGAACCGGGTGAAGCCACTTATGTCGGGGATGAAGATCAGTCCTCTGTTGTCCATAGCTGGTTTTATTTGGACTATTATATTACGTAATTCTTAGGAAATTCGATTCAGAAAAATTGGGTCGGTTTCCCCCTCAGCCGTATCTTTGCCTCCCTCAAAACCGGGAGTTTAGCTCAGCTGGTTCAGAGCATCTGCCTTACAAGCAGAGGGTCGGCGGTTCGATCCCGTCAACTCCCACACAACAGACCTCTAGACAGTTACATTCGCAACGTCTTAGAGGTTTTCTTTTTTTATAAACTCAGGAGAACATGGAACATGGAATATCGAACGTTGAAGTGTTGTCATTCCGGCCTCCGCGCCGGAATCTTGCCGAATTGGGAGAAGTCGGAAGTGCCGGCGCTCGCGGCCGGCGTGAGAACATGGAACATTGAACATCGAACGTTGAAGTGTTGACTGCTTACTGCTTACTGATTGCTGCTTACTGCTTACTGCTTCGCAAATTCATCGGCAACTGAGTCCACTCATCACTCATCATTCATCATTCATCTCATCATACCCCCGCCCCCCGCACCTCGCACCTCGCACCCCGCACCTCGCACCCCTCAATTAGTCGGGAGTCTGGAGTCGGGAGTGCCGGCGCTTGCGGCCGGCATCCCGACAATTCGCACCGCGAATTCGTCGGGATTCGGAGTCGAAATACATCTCACGTCTCACATCCCACATCCCATCCCGATAACTATCGGGACCCATATCCCCATATCCCATATCTCATATCCCATATCCCATCTCGCCCCGCCCCTCGCACCCCGTACCCCGTGCCGCATCGGAAGAGTCGAGAGTTGGCCATCGCACAAAAAACCCTTCTTCCGTAATTTTGCTTTCCCGGAACGTTAGCTCAGCTGGTTTAGAGCGCTGCTTTGACAGAGCAGAGGTCACAAGTTCGAACCTTGTACGTTCCACCGCAGCCCCGATGATCAGCGAGAACATCCACTTTCTTCCCTTTGTCAGGGGCAGTACGCTCGACCGGTACCTCGCGGCCGGCTGGTACCGCATCTACGATTTCGTTTTCACCACCGACAGCATCTCCGTCGGCTCTTCGCTTTTCACGGTGGAATGGCTCCGCTATGAGCTGGAGAAGTTCGAGCCTACGCGCCGCGCGGCAAAGCTGCTTAAACGCAACGAGCGCGTTTTCTCCATTTGCTATCGTGGTGGGACGCTCACCGGCGAACACGAACTGCTCTACGAACGCTACCGGCTCGGGGTGGACCTGGAACTGGCTCCTACCGCGCGGCAGTCGCTTTACGCCGGCGAACCTTCGGAGATTTTCGAATCCCGCGTCATCGAGCTGCGACTAAAAAGACGCCTCGTCGGGGCCGGATTTTTCGACGTCGGCGACGACAGCGCCGCCGGCATCCTGAATATCTACGACCCCGAATTCAAAAAATACAGCCCCGGAAAATTCCTCATGCTGCTCGCGATGCGGTACGCGCTTCGTTCGGGCAGAAAATATTTTTACCCCGGTTACATTTCCCGCGATTATCCCAAATTCGACTACAAGCTTTTCGCCGGTACCCGGGGTGCCGAGATCTACGACCGCAGCGCCAACCGCTGGATCCCGATCGAACGCTGGCCGGTCGTTAACAGGTTTTAACAGCCGTTAACAGTTCCAAAGGAAAATACGCGCATTCTGGCACCGGGATTGAAAAATTACCGCGACAACCGGCGTGAACAACATTCCCTGGGTCTTGCCGGTTGCACCAGGGATGAAGCAAATTATATATCATGAAAAAACTGTTTACACTTGCTGCAGCTGCATTCGTTGCGCTGAGCGTCAGCGCCCGCCAGCCGCAGGTGATCCTGAACAGCCCAAACGATTTTGACGTGAAAATTGACGGGCAGTTCTACAGCGGGAACTCCAACGTGATTCCCAACCTGAGCCAGGGACTCCACACCGTGGAAGTTTACTCGGTAAAGGGAGGATTCCTCGGAATTGGTAAGAAAAGAGAGCTCGTTTCGACCACCCAGTTCAACCTGCGGAATAACGACGTACGCATCGACGTAGACCAGAGCGGACAAATCCGGATCAATGAAATCGGCACCGCCGGGGACCGGAGAACACGTGATGGCCGCGTGTACGACGGAACTACCGTCAAAAACCACGGTACCCTGCAGGGAAAGGGAAAAAAGCACGGTCATTACAAGGACAAGCACAAGGTGAAAAAAGAAAAGAAGGAAAAGGTTTATGAGGATGACGACCGTTACGATGATGATAAAGACGACAAGGATGATGTACTTTCCCCGGCCGGAAACGGAAAGGGAAAAGGTAAAGGTCGCGGTAAAGGGAAAGGGCGCGACTAATCGGCAGCTTTGAACACATTAAAAACCGCCTTCGGGCGGTTTTTTTTAGTCGTCATCGTAAACTTACTCGGAAAATCGAGTACTAGTCGGGTTGACGGAAGCCCCGGTGCTTGTTTTCTTTGCTCCAGAATTCGACCCCATGAAACTCATGATGTTCCTCGGCGACCGGTTAATTGAAACCATTCAGGTAAATGACGAGCACGTTCGTCAACCGGGCTACCTCGGCAAGTTCAAACGCTTTCTCAAAGTGAAATACAGCGACCTCATCAGCGAATCCGATGGTCCGCCGGCATTCATCGTTGAGCCAACCATTGACCGAAGCCTGCAGGAACGTTTGCATACCGGCCCCGGCAACTGAGCCCCACGTCTAGCTATTGCCTTCGAGAAAGTTGCGAAGCGAATCCAGTGCCTTCGGCCAGGCTTCGGCTACCGCGCTGTAGAACCAGTCCCAGTCTGCACCTTCCTGGTAATTGCCCTGAACGAGTTGCAGCGTAGATATTTTCCCTTCGTCTGTGATGCGCAGGTGCAAAAAAGTAGGACCGAGAATTTGTTTTTCGGGATTGAAGTATACTAAATGATCCACGAGCAGTTCGGAAGGCGGGAGGTAAACGGTGATCAGTCCGGTAGATACATAACGAAACCCATTTTCGTTCACGTCCCAGGCGAGCGAATAGACGCCGCCCTGTCGTTTTTCAACAAGACAGCGGTCCACACCCCACCAGCCGCTGAGAAGTTGCGGGTTTACAAAAGCGTCGAAGATTTGTGCCGGCGGACGGTGGATGCGAATGCTTGCTTCGGTTTTGCGCACCCATGGAAATTACTGCGCTTTTTTCACATCCAGCAGTTCCACTTCGAACACCAGCGTGGAGCCGCCCGGAATAGGGCCATTGTCGTATATACCGTAGCCGAGGTTGTGCGGGATGTAAAGCTTGTATTTTGAACCGACACTCATCAGCAGTAAAGCTTCGGTCCATCCCGGAATCACCCGGTTTGCCGCGATCTGCAGTGGTTCGCCGCGGGAAAACGAGTTGTCGAACTCAGTCCCGTTCAGCAACATCCCCCGGTAATGCGCGACGATGGTGTCGGTAGCGGTCGGTTTGATGCCCGTTCCTTCCGTGATCACTTCATACTGCAATCCGGAGGCGGTTGCTTTTACACCCGGCCTTTGCTTGTTGCGTGCGAGAAAAGCTTTTCCGGAATCAACGGCCGCTTTCGATTTTTGCTCCTGCAGCTGGGTCAGGTAGCGGTTCATTACCATGTTGCTTACGTTTTCATCGAACAGGGGCTGTTTGCCACCCAACACATCGTTGATGCCCCGCGTCACGAGCGCGGTGTGCAGCTTTGTGATACCCTGTTGCCTGTAAAAATTCGCGACGCTTACCCCAATCGCATAGCTTGCTGAATCGGAAAGAGTTTTCAGCTGCGGAGCGGGTGTTTTCGTCGTTGCCGTTTTCGGCGGAGTGGGTTTGGTGGTTTTTGTCACCTGCGCGTTTGCAGCGAAACAGCCCACTACCACGGATGCGATCAGGAAATAGCTTTTCATGAAAATAAATTGAGGGGCAAAATTAGGATTTGGCCGCCGAACGAAGGGAATAAATGAGGCGTTTTTCAGCCTTTGCGAATCTGAAAGCTGTTAAAATTTTACAATGCGCGACGGATTTTGCTCCGCGTAGGCCCGGATGAGGTTGCGGATATAGCTGCTTTCGTGATAGGGAGTAAGGTATTCGCGGATCTCGTCCGGCGATGTCACGGGAATGTCTTCCTGCAGGTAACCCATACCGTAAAACTGGCCTTTCCAGACCAGGATGCAGGAACGTTCCCCGCGGGTGCGGCCGTCCTCGATGATAGCAAAGGAGGCATTTTGTTGCAGTGACCGCAAGGCATTTTCTACGCGCTCGTTGTACTGAGTGACGGCCTCCAGCCCTTCGCAGGCACCTGTGCAATGATCTTCAGCTTTTCCCTGGCAGGGTCCTTCGTCAGTCTGCAAAAAGCAAAGTTTCGGACAAAGCCGGTAATCCCGCATCAGCCTGCGCAGCGCCGCGTGTCCGTCCACCAGGTAATTGAAAGTATATGCCGGCGTGGTTTGCTTCCGCACCTTTTCAATGAAGAGGCGCGCATACCCGTTCTGATCTTCAAAGCGGAAAATTCCGAATCGCTGCTCCTGCCTTTTTTGTGCGTAGTTGAATTCCGGCCAGAGTTTGCGGATCTCGGTACTCTCGAGGATGGAAGCCATCAGCTCGGTGGCGCAGGAAGTATAGCTGATCGCGTGGGTGTAACGCAGGAAGTTTTGTTTCTGGCGGCCGGGTGAGTTGTTGCTGAAATGACTGTTCACGCGGTAGCGCAGATTCTTTGCCTTGCCCACGTAGATCACTTTGCCCTTCGCATTGTGAAAATAATAGATGCCCGGTGTGTAAGGCAACTGTTCGAAATGCTCCTTCGGCACATTGGGCGGCAATACCTGCTCTTTCGAGTCCCGGCGCAGGCTTTTCTGGATGTACTGCTCCCGGTCATTCTGCAACATTAACCGAAAGAGTTTCACGGTTGCTTCCACATCCACTCCCGCGCGGTGCTGGCCGTTCATAGGAACGGCAAGTGACTGGCAAAGCCTCCCGAGAGAATAGGAGGGCAGCCCGGGAAAAATGCGGCGGGCCAGGCGCACCGTGCACAGTTTGCGGCACTGAAGCGTGTACCCTTCCACTGCAAGGTGTTCACGAATGAAAGAATAATCAAAGTTTACGTTGTGTGCGACGAAGACATTTCCCTCGAGCAGGGAGTAAACTTTTTCCGCAACCTCGGAAAAGGCAGGAGCTTCTGTGACCATCGCGTCGGTAATGCCGGTGAATGCCTGGATGTAACGGGGAATTGGCTGCTGCGGGTTGACCAGCGTTTCGAATTTTTCGATTAGCTTGTCCTCATCGATCACGTGTATGCTGATCTCGGTGATACCATTCGCCGAGGCGTAACCGCCTGTGGTTTCAATGTCTACGATGGCGTACATACAGGATGGCTAAGATCGAAAAAATTTTGTGCATGGAAACGGCCCGGCTGGACATGTTTCGCAACAGGCTCCGAAAAGTTTATCGCCATCTCCGGCGGCAGGCGGCAAAAATGGGAGTGACATGTTTCCGCGTATACGATCACGACCTTCCGGAATTTCCGCTCCGGGTTGAAGTATATGAAAATGATCTATACGTTTCGGAATACCAGCGCCGGCACGGGATGAGCGAGAAAGAGCACCATGAATGGTTGGAAAGCGCAGTCAGCGTGCTGCGTGAAGAACTTGGATTTGCGGAAGGGGCAGTCCATTTGAAACTGCGTCATCGCAAGGCTGGGAGGCAGGGTCAATACAGGAAAACGGCCGCGGCGGGGGCCGAACGCGTCGTCACCGAAAACGGCCTGAAATTCCTTGTGAACCTCAGTGATTATATCGACACCGGCCTTTTTCTGGATCAGCGCCTGGCACGACAGCTTATCCGCCAGCAATCAAAAGATAAATCTGTGCTGAACCTCTTCGCTTATACGGGCACGTTTTCCGTTTGTGCCGCACGAGGCGGCGCAGCCGGCGTCACCACCGTGGACCTGTCTAATACGTACCTCAGCTGGGCACAAAAGAATTTTGAGCTGAACCAGCTCCCGCTTCAATCCCATCAATTTGTCCAGGCAGATGTGCTGCAATGGTTGCCCGCCGCTGCTGCTGCGAGCTATGACCTGGTAGTGTTGGACCCGCCCACCTTCAGCAACAGCGCGCGTATGAAAGGAATCCTGGACGTGCAGAGGGATCACGTTGCGCTGATCAATCAATGCCTTTCCGCGCTGAAGCCCGGCGGCCTGTTATACTTCAGCACCAACTACAAAAAATTTCACCTCGACCACGCGGCTATAGCTGCCTCCGAAATCCGCGACATGACCCGCGCGACGACTCCATTTGATTTCGAAGGAAAGCTGGACCGGCAGGCTTTCCTGATCAGGGCTAAGTGATCCTTCCAGGCCAAAAAAAACTGGTCGCCGAAAGTTTTTCTCTCGGGCGACCAGAACTTTGCGTTTGAAGCTTAATACAAATAGCCGAGCGCAATCTTATCTGCGCTGTTGAAAGGCCGGTCGGTGCTTGAGCTCAGGCAGGCCAACATCCAGGAACCGGGATCAGGTCCCGTCGGGGTGTTGGGAATATGCACTGCCCCAACGCTGCCGGCTCCTTCGTTCCCGCCACTGCCGCAGCTGTACGCCCGGTTCATGTAGTCGGTATGACGGAAGCCGATGCAATGCCCGATCTCGTGAGCCATCACAGTGGTCAGGAACCCGGAACTGTAATTCTGGTATTGCCTGTTGAACTTCACCTCGGGATAAGGATTCCCATTTTCAGGAAACCCCGCGGAAGCGATATACGGTCCGCCGTTCACGACGCGGACGTTGATATTCCCGCCGCTCGACACCCGGGTGAAAGTCAGTTGGAGATTTTCGGCGTTATAACGGTTAATGGCCGCGTTAATCGCGTTCGATACGTTGCTGTTTACACTGCCGCTGCTGCTGATGGTAATGTTCCGCGTGCCGCCGGAAACGGAAACAAGATTGTAGGTGTGGTACTGTTCGGCGTTCCCCACCCGAAGAATCGGCGTGCTGGGATGATAATTGAGATTGGCGTCGGTGAGGAAAATATCGCCTTCCACGAGGTAACCACCGTCTACGGCAATCACATTGGAAGTGCTGAATCCAAGCGCAGAGATCTTCGACAGCGTTTCGGCCGGGATCCCGGGCTCAGCAACCTGCGCTTCCTTCTTGCAGGAAAACACGGTAAAGGAGATCATGGCAGCAAGCACCATGGTCCTGGTCACTAATTTCATACGGTTTGCTTTTTTTGAGTTAACTGGTTAAGATTTCCTCCGCGTCGGAAAGACGGTAACCCCAAGTTACTGATGATTCTCTGCATTTCGCACTTGGGGAGTGGAAAAAATATTAACCGCCTAATTTTGAACCAGATTACCCCCTGATGCGATCTGTTCCTTCGATAAACCTGTGGTGCCGCCTTTTTCTTTTCGCGGTGGCATCCTTTCCACTCATTGGTACGGGGCAGGCGTTGAAAATATCTCCCGAATTATTGGGGGAGAACTGGATGGACACCACCGTGTCCGAATATGTGATTGCCGTGAAGTCGCGTGCCGACTTTAAGACCCTACTCAACAGAGGCCCGCAACTCCGGCTGATCAATGAACTGCAGGAGGTACCGGTATTTGTCGTGCGCGCTTCCCGACGTCTCGTCAAAAAATATATACTGCCCGATTCCAACCTGGTTTTTCTCGACCGGCTGCGCATTCCGCGCGAGGAGCTGCCTGTCAGCAATCTCGATCTGAGCCTCAACCGGGTGAACACCCTGCACAGCCTGTTTCCGCAGCTGGATGGGGAGGGGTTGCGGGTTTCCGTGAAAGAAAATCGCCCGGATACGACAGATATCGATCTCAAAGGTCGCTACCTGCACACCCCATTCACATCGCCAAACCAGAGCACCCATGCAACGATCATGGCCACGATCGTTGCGGGAGCGGGCAACAGCTATTATGAAGGCCGAGGCGTAGCATCAGGGGCCGGCATCACTTCCTTTGATTTTGCCACACTTCTCCCGGAAAGCGACGCGGTCTATCAGCAATACTCGATTTCGGTGCAAAATCATTCTTATGGCACCGGGATCGAAAATTATTACGGACCGGACGCTATGGCCTACGATGCCTCGGTTCAAACCAGGCCGGCGCTGCTGCACGCGTTTTCCGCCGGAAATTCGGGCACGCTTGCCGCAACCTCCGGCATCTACGCGAATCTTAGCGGCTTTGCGAATCTCACCGGCAGTTTCAAAATGGCGAAAAATATTATTACGGTTGGGCATACTGATTCATTTGGTACCGTGCTGCCTGCAAGCTCGCGCGGACCGGCATACGATGGAAGATTAAAACCCGAACTGGTGGCTTTCGGCTCCGGCGGCAGCAGCGGTGCAGCGGCAATCGTCTCGGGAGTCGGCCTGTTGTTGCAGCAAAGTTTTCGCGAGCAGTTTGGATTACTTCCGCCGTCTTCACTCGTGAAAGCGATCTTACTCAACAGTGCAGATGATGCCGGTCCTCCCGGCCTTGACTATCAGGCCGGCTACGGACAGGTCAATGCGCTCCGCGCAGTGCAAACCGTGAAGGCGGGGAATTTTTTTTCTGGAAATGTCGGCACCGGCGCAACGGCAATGCATGCGCTTTCAGTGCCTGCCGGAGTGGGCGAGCTTCGCATCACATTGGTCTGGACCGATCCGCCGGCCAGCGCTAATGCCGCGCGTGCTTTGCGCAATGATCTTGATCTCCGCCTCACGCTTCCCTCGTCCGGTGGAACCTGGCTGCCATGGGTGCTCAGCCATTTCCCGCATCCCGATTCGTTACGACTTCCTGCCACGCGCAAGCGGGACAGCCTGAACGTAGCGGAACAGATCACGATTGCCGATCCCGCACCGGGTAATTACCAAATCCTGGTGACCGGTACCATTGTGGCGCCAGGTGGACAGTCCTATTCGATCGCGTATGAATTGGTGCCGTCACAGCAATTCACTTGGACTTACCCGACGCGGCTGGACAATCTCTTTCCCGGCAGACGCAATGTAATTCGGTGGGAAAGCGGCTATGGTTCCCTAACCGGCCAGCTCGAATGGAGCACTGATAACGGAAATTCGTGGCAGGCGGTCTCGGGCGCGATAAATCTTGCCGCGAGATGGTCTTACTGGTTGCCCCCGGTGAATTTCAAAACAGCACTGCTCCGCATGAAGATCGGATCGGAGATTTTCGTGAGCGATACGTTCACTATCTCGGATCGAAGAGATCTGTTGGTAGGCTTCAATTGTCCGGATTCATTCGCGTTTCACTGGTCGCCGGTACCCGGAGCAGATGTTTACCGTTTTTACCGCCTGGGCGACCGGTACATGGAGCCGTTTTTGCAAACCACGGATACATTCCTGGTGTTGCAGAAGGCCTTGCACCCTTCACTTCATTACGCGATGGCGCCGGTGATCGGCGGCAAAACGGCGCTTCGGAGCTACGCATACAATTATACGCTGCAGGGCGTGGGCTGCTACATCCGCAGCTTCCTGGTACAGCTGGTGGGGGAATCAGCTGTTCTGACGCTCGATCTCGGCACGCTTTACAACATACGCACGATCACTTGGGAAAAGCTGACGGCTGCCGGCTTTGTGCCGCTGCAGTCCGGACCACCGGCCACGCGCCAGTTTACGGATAACAACCTGAAGAAAGGACTCAACACCTACCGGGTCCGCATTGATTTCGTCAACGGCGCCGTGATTTACAGTCAGCCTGAAACGGTCTATTTCCTCGGCGATGAACAATTCCTCATTTATCCCAACCCTGTAAGCCGCAGTGCGCAACCGGTGCTGATCAATGTGAATTTTGAGAATATACGCGTGCAGCTTTTCAGTTCAATTGGCAATAAAATCATCGAGTGGACATCCCGAGACCGTTCGATCCCAATCCCGGTAAATAAGTTGCAGCCCGGAATGTACCTGCTTCGGATACTCCAGGAGGATGGTGTCCAGGCAGTACTGCAACTGCTTGTATTGTAATCAGCGCAGCAGGAACTTCACCACGATGCTGCGATTTGTTCCATAAACCCGCGCTATGTAGATTCCGGCAGGCAATGAAGCAAGCGGTATGTCCATGCGACCTGTGCGGCCGGCGAGTGAGACCTCCGCAACCTTCGCACCTCCTGTTTGCAGCAGCTCCATGCGCTTCCATGGCTGATCGAGGAAAACGCTGATTGATTTTCCCTGCGCGAACAACCGGAAACCCGGTTGCGAGGGGTCGGCAATTCCAGTGACAATCGTGCCCTGCACGCGATACACCGTGCCCGTGGTAAGCCCGGCGGCAAACAGTTCGCCCGATTCGGATTCTCCAAATGCGGCAATGCCCGAACGGAGCGCGTTCTGCACGGTCACGTTCCATCCGCTGCCGTCGGGGCGTATTTTGTAAAAATTGCCCGAATAAAAATCACACGCAATGTAGTAGCCGAACATACCGGGAAACGCGGTACCACGGTAGACGACGCCTCCAATTACGGAAGCGGGAGGAGGCGAAATCGGATAAGTGTAGATCGGGAACGTATAATTGGCCACCGGACCACAACCGGCAAGGTTGTAGGGATTATTGCCTTCATAGCAACGCCAGCCGAAATTTCTTCCCACCGGGGCGCCCGCCGGGACGAAATTGATCTCTTCCCAGGCGTTCTGGCCCACGTCCCCGATCCATACGTCCTGCGTTTGCCGGTCGAAGCTCCAACGAAACGGATTTCTTAGTCCCAGTGCCCACACTTCATTGCCAAAAGGGTTTCCGGCAGGAATACTATAAAATGGCGCCGTGGCCGAAGTGTTCACGCTGATGCGCAACATCTTTCCAAGCAAAACGGAAGGGTTCTGTGCGTTGTTCGCCTGGTCGCCTGCGCCGCCCCCGTCGCCGGTAGATAAATAAAGCAAGCCGTCTGCTCCGAAAAGAAGCCGCCCCCCGTTGTGGTTTGACGCACCCGGATGAGGAATGGTGAGGACGATCACACGCGAGCTGACGTCGGCCACGTTGGGATCTGTGCTGATGCGATAGCGGGAGATCTCCAGATTGCCGGCGCCATTTGTGTAGAACACGAAGAAAAATCCATTGCTGGCGTAGTTGGGATGAAACACCAAACTCAGCAGCCCGCGTTCTCCTCCCGTGGAGACCCCGGTAACCGTGAGAAAAGTTCCAAGCGATGCAAAGGTGGAGCTGAAGACGCGGATTGTGCCCCCCTGCTGCACTACGAAAAAGCGGTTGGTTCCGTCGTTGGCGCTCACCACGTCCACGGGCGCCGAGAGTCCGGTGATAACCGGCGTCAGGCTGATTACGGGTTGCGCGGAAGATTCAAATGTCGCCAGTGCGAAAAATGAGAGGTAAATGCAGAGTTTTTTCATGAGCGGGGGCTTGACCGTTCCTAAAATTACGGCAAAGACCTGTGCCGCATCACAGGCTGCGCAACACCTCGTTCATGGCCCGCACCGCATCGGCGCTATTGGCAAAGCTTGCTTTCTCTTCTCCGTCGAGGTCCATTTCTACGATTCGCTCCCATCCATTTCTCCCGACGATCACGGGCACGCCCATGCAGATATCCTGCTGGCCGTATTCGCCGTTGAGGGCGACGCAGCAGGTAAAGAGCTTTTTCTCATCGCGCACGATGCTTTCCACGAGGGCAGCGCCTGCAGCCCCCGGAGCGTACCATGCTGAAGTGCCGATCAGCTTTGTGAGGGTCGCGCCGCCCACCATCGTGTCGGAAACGATTTGTTTTTGTTGTTCTGCAGAAAGAAATCTTGTTACCGGAATGCTGTTCCATGTAGCAAGTCGGATGAGCGGGATCATCGTCGTGTCGCCGTGACCTCCGATCACAATTGCATTCAGATCGGCGGGACTGCATCCGAGGTGCTGACCAAGCTGGTATTTGAAACGGGCGCTGTCGAGAATGCCACCCATTCCGATCACGCGATTTTTCGGAAGGCCGGTCGCGGTGAGCGCGAGCTGCGTCATCGTGTCCATAGGGTTGCTGATAACAATCAGGATCGCGTCGGGAGAATGTTTCAGGGCGTTCTCGCAAACGGTGCGCACGATCCCGGCATTTGTGCCAATCAGCTCCTCACGCGTCATACCCGGTTTTCGCGGAATGCCGGAGGTGATCACTACCACCGCACTCCCGGCCGTTTTTGAATAATCATTGGTGGAGCCGGTCACCCGCGTATCGAAGCCGAGAAGCGTGGCTGTTTGCATGATGTCCTGTGCCTTTCCTTCGGCGAGGCCTTCCCTGATATCGAGCAGCACCAGTTCGTGGCAAAGTTCGCGCCGGGCGATATTGTCCGCAACCGTAGCGCCCACAGCCCCGGCGCCCACAACAGTGATCTTCATGTTATTAAGGTTTTTTGCCGGGGAATCAACCAGGTTTTTCCCCGGCAGGCAGGCAAAGGTAGGAGGTGAAACGATAAATTTTTCGGAGCGCTATCAGAGGCCTTTCGCGATGCGGATCCCGAAATCCCTGCCTTCTACCGAACGGCCATAGGTGATGGTGAGGGCCACTTTGCTGAACGGCGAAACAATAATTCCGCCGCCGTAGCCGCTGTGCCAGGTGCGTGACTCTTCACCCGGCTGCCAGACACGCCCAAGGTCATAAAACGCGAGAAGTCCGAGTTTGCCATTGAAAAGAAAGGAACGCACATTCGACAGGAATCGGAGTTCGTTTTGGTCGAAGAACAGCGTGTTCCCATAGAACCGGTATTTCCGAAAACCGCGGAGCGTGTTCGTACCTCCCAGCCGGTTTAATTGATAAAAGGCAGGTTTGCCGCCCAGTGTGGCTGCACCAGTTCGCACGGCCAGCACGAAATACTTCCCCAGCGGAAGATAAACGTTCAAAACCCCGCCGGCTTTCTGAACGCTGCTGTCCGCCTGCGCGAGGTTTTGGGAAAATGAAAAGCTGGAGACAAACCGCACGCCCCTGGTTGGAAGCATGTTGTTGTCGAGCGCGCTAAAGCTGTAATCGAGCCGCGCGGACCCATAAGACAAATGATCGCTGCCGGCAACAGGGGCCATGTGGCTGTTGATGAAGCGGTCCTTATCGCGAATGATGCCGATGTTCTGAAAAAGTGCAGTGAATGTGAGGGTGTGCCCGGTCGGCATGCGCCTGCGCAGCCCGAGCCCGGCCCAACCTTCGCGCGAGCGTACACGGTGATAGCTCCGCTCGGGACGCAGAATGCGTGTTTCGTTCCCGATGCCGAAGAAATTATTCCAGCGCATGAAATCATAACCGGCGTTGGCAAGAAAGTCCCACTTGCCAACAAGCTCTGTGAACACACCCTTGTACTCCACGGCGAATGAATTTTCGCTGAAGGAATAGCGAAGCCCGAGGCTCTGATCCGACCCGTAAGGATGCTTCCGCCATTTCTGGTTCTCGCTGGTGTATTTCAGCCCCGTGTAAAAATGGTCTTCCGAGGTGTAATAAAGACTCGGGCGGAAACCCCGGGAATCGTAACGAATCCCGTAGTAATCGTACATGTGTACGAACGGATCTTCTGAAAGATGTTTCCGGATGCCCGGCGCATTCGAAAAATCATTGGCGTCGTTATCATACACATGCACGTTCCGGTCGCTAACCGAAGCCCTGTAGGTATTTCTTCCCGGTCCTCCAATGATGCGGACCGGTATGCTTCTTTCCGCTAGGTCATTGACGAGGAAGAGGTCGTCGCCCGCAATTCCGTAGAGCCGGATCTCTTTTGTTTCCGCGCTTCGGAAGGTGCGGGCATAGAAAGGCTGCTTTACGGGAATGCCGTCCTTGTCGAGCGCAAAGATGGATACCTGCACCTCACCCGTTTTACGTCTGATCTCGAAAAATTCCGGTTTTTCGGAACCGGTCACTTCCGGTTCGGTCGCGAGAAACGCGTAATAGCTTTCCGCATACTGTTGCAGTTGATCCCGCCGCGACTTGATGTGCGCAGCCAGCTCCGGCCCGCGGATCCCATAATGCGGCGGGGGAAGTCGCCGAATGGCACTGTCAATTACCGCGTCCGAAACGCTTTGCTGCAGTTCCTTTGCGACTGCAACCCACTGGTCTTTGCTTATTTCATTAGTGAAATGCCGGTCAATGTTCCTCGCGGAAAAATTGAAGCCGGGTACGTCGCGGATTTTCCCCCCAAAACTCTGCAGGTGGCCGAGGTCCGCCAGCGACATCATTAAGGACAAGAGCAGTCCGTCGAGCCGGCTGTAGGCCTGGTCGCGGTCGCGGGGAATTGGCCGGTACAGTTTCCCTCCGCCCGGAAGTTCGTGTTCGGCCCAGCGCCACTGGTCTTCGTGGCGGCTCCAGTCTCCGATCATCATGTCGAAAAGGCGCGCCCGTACGAATGCCGGCTGGTCCACGCGATTCGCATTGTCTTCGAATGTTTCTTCCAGTAGTTTTTCTGTGCCTACGATATTTTTCGCGTTTCCGAAATTGGGCGCGTCTTCCCAGTTCTCATCGGGCCGCTGTTCAAACAGGTAAATATTGTCGCCATAGGTTTCATTAAATCTCCCGAGCGCCGGCTGCTTCGGTATGAAGGCAATCACCGGCCGGGTATGGTGGATCCCGGCCTGTTCGGCCATGGGTGGAATGGTGACCGCTGCAAAGGGATGACCCATCGAGACCTGGTCGTTCAGGATCCTTTCGATGAAAGTGCCGCGATAGATCTCGGGCAACGCTTTTGTATATGTCTTTTCGATGCTGCGCAGCAGGTATTCTTTTCCTTCCGGATTGCGGAGGCGCAGGGAGCGTGTCTGGCGACCACCACCTTCCTCGTATGCGTTCAAACCGCCCGCAATGGTATCCAGCCGGAGAACCGCAACTTTTACCGCGGTGCTCCATTCACGACGGTAATTCTTTCCCCAGAGCAACTGGTGCAGGCTGCCACGGTCATATCGCGCGCCGGGAATGACAACCACCGAATCCGATGGCGTTTGGGCGGATGAAATGTTGCCCAACCCACTGATCAGCATGCTGCACACGAGGTATCGGTTCAAAAACGGGCGCGGGATCCCCAACATAGCGTTGCCTGGTTTTACCTATGTATAAAAAAACCTTGCCAAATGATGGAGCGGGCGGGGAAGCATTACCACCCCAGGAAACGGCGGGGATTCTCCGAGGCGATCAGTTCGAACAGTTGGACATTGTTCAGCTCGCTTTCCAGTGTCGCGAGCACTTCCGGCTCATCCGCCACGCTGGAAACAACGTAATAGTCGGTGCCGAATAGTATTTTATCCCTGACTGAATCATCAAGCAACATCTGTTTCAGCCGGCCGTAAATCTCTTTATTGTGCAGCGTAAAACTGATGTCCGCAAAAACATTCGGGTATTTCCTCATCAGTTCGACGATGATGGGGAACCATTTATTTCTCTTTTCGCCAAACCAGTCTTGGAGCGGATCGAGGTAGTCCACGTTGCCCTGCAGCTGCACCGGTTTGCGTTTTTGCCAGAAACGCAGCATGTTCCTGTCATCGAGCCACTCATTTTCGCCACCAAAATGAGCGAGACAGATCTTTAGCGCTGCGAGATCCGGAGCGCCCGCTCCCCAGATCCTTTCGAGGTATTCGCTGTTCAGGAGCAATTCGTAGTTCAGCGGATGGGTCCAGTTCAGCTGGTATTCCTCTGCAGTGTTTCCAAAGCATGGGCGACCGGTGAACGGGTGCCTGCTTTCTTCCGGTGGTTTGCCCCGGAAGAATACTGATCCGTGCACGCAGTGCGACACTATGGGAAGGTTTTTCTCAATGGCGAAGAGGTACACGTCGCGCAGCCGTTTGTCGAACGGGTAATAGCCGAGCGCTGGGTAAAGCTTAATGCCGCTGAACCGAGCGTTCGTGCCGGTGATTGCGCCGCGTACCACCTGGTAAACATCCGGGCGCCGCGGATCAGCAAAAATGAAAGGGTGGATAATTTCCTTCCAGCGCGGAGAAGATTTCAGTAGTCGCAGCTCGCGGAGCTGTTCCTCGAATTGTCTGGAGGGCTTTCCCGCATCCATGAATTCCATATCCATCGTGAGGGGAACAAAATGAAAGAGCGTGTTGCACTTCCATTTCTCATAAAAGGCGCGCAGTTTTTCGAGCAACGCTTCCTGGGTAGGTTCACTGCAATATTTGAGCAGGCCCTTGAGCCGGCGAAGCTGGTTGGCTGCCGGGCGCGAAAACCGGCGCACCAGCCAGATGAACCAGCGCCGCGTGACCAGGCGCACAAAAAACCGGTTTAAGGTGCCCGAGCGGAGCTTGCTGATGCGCAAAAATCTTTTCCCGCCGATCAGTGAATCAAAGAACTGCTCCGGTACATCGGCGAGGGTGAAGCAGTGCACGTGCATGTTGATGTAACTGGGAGGCAAGGTGCAGGCTTGTTCTTAAAATTACGGCAAACCATTTCTTCTGATCGTTCCTCGCTTGCCATTCGTCGCCGCAAACTTATCTTTGCGCCCTTAAAAATTCATTCATGGCAACTACAGCCGACATCAGCCGCGGAATGGTCATTAACCTGGACGGCAGCCTTTACAGCATCGTGGAATTCGGTGAGAACAAGACCGCCCGTGCAGCAGCCAAAGTATGGGCGAAGCTGAAAGGAGTGGACAATAATCGAAGCATCGAGAAAACCTGGAATTCGGGCGATACGATATATCCCGTGCGGGTGGAAAAACGGACTTACCAGTTTCTTTACAAGGACGATACCGGCTACAACTTCATGGACAGCGAAACTTTCGAACAGATCGCCTTGCAGGAAGAGGCCATTGATGCCCCGCAATACCTCAAGGAAGGGCAGGAGGTATATGTTCTGATCAATACCGAAAACGAGCAGGTGCTCGGCGCCGAGCTGCCCGACAAGATCACGCTGCGCATTACTTACTGCGAGCCGGGAGTGCGCGGGGATACCGCTACCCGGACGCTGAAGCCTGCAACCCTGGAAACCGGCGCAACCGTGGGCGTTCCTCTTTTTGTGAACGATGGAGAACTGATCCGGGTGAACACAAAAACGGGTGAATACGTGGAACGCGTAAAAGAATAAATTTTGGCCTGTTTCGCCCAAAAAATCACAGAAATCGACCTTTTTTGGGGCATTTTCCCTCTTTTTTGCCCTTAAAACGCCAAAAAATAAGGGGCGGTATGGATTTGATTTTATTATCTTAGCCCTCCTTCCATCACCAAAACCGTCTATTAAATTGAAAAACATGGACTTCAAGCAGATCCAGGAATTGATCAAAATGATCAATAAGTCCAATATTGGGGAATTGACCATTGAGCAGAAAGATTTCCGGGTTACCATCAGGCAAAAGGAAGAGGCGCCCTCCGCGGTGATGAGCGCGCCGCAGCACGCGCCTGTCGTCCATGCCCCGCAGCAACACCCGGTGCAGCCTTCCCCACCGCCGTCGTTGGAGAAAACCAAACCCGCTGCCGAAACCCAGCCCAGCAACCTGCTCACCATCAAAAGTCCCATGATCGGCACCTTCTATCGCCGGTCCGCGCCCGACAAGCCCAATTTGGTGGACGTTGGGTCGGAAGTGGCGCCCGGCACGGTAGTCTGCATCATCGAGGCCATGAAGCTTTTCAACGAGATCGAAAGCGAGGTGAAGGGACGGATTGCGAAAGTGCTGGTGGAAGATGCATCCCCGGTGGAATACGATCAACCGCTCTTTTTGGTAGAACCCGCCTAAGCTACAGCCACGTACCTGTGGAATTAAAAATCGAACGGATCCCATGTTCAAAAAAATATTAATTGCCAACCGGGGGGAGATCGCGCTCCGGGTCATCAGAACCTGCCGCGAGATGGGCATCAAGACGGTGGCTGTTTATTCGACGGCAGACCGCGACAGCCTGCACGTGAAGTTTGCCGACGAAGCGGTTTGTATTGGCAAGCCACAAAGCGGCGATTCGTATTTGAATATCGCTCACATAATGGCGGCGGTGGAGATAACCAATGCCGACGCGATCCATCCCGGATACGGATTCCTCGCCGAGAATGCCCGGTTCTCGCAGATCTGCAAGGACCATAACATCAAATTCATTGGTCCCACCGCTGAAATGATCAGCGCCATGGGCGACAAGATCACCGCCAAGGAAACGATGATCCGCGCGGGCGTGCCGGTGGTACCGGGCGGGGAAGGGTTATTACAGAACCTGTCGGAAGCAAGAAGGCTGGCGAAGGAGATGGGATACCCCGTGATCCTGAAGGCCACCGCCGGCGGAGGCGGGAAGGGCATGCGTATCGTGTGGGAAGATGGGGAAATGGAGCGGGCTTACAATACCGCGAAGGCTGAGGCAGCTGCTGCGTTCCGCAACGACGGCATCTATATGGAAAAATACGTGGAGGAGCCCCGGCACATTGAGATCCAGGTAGCGGGCGATCAGTACGGCACGGTTTGCCACCTGAGCGAGCGCGACTGTTCCATTCAGCGACGACATCAGAAGCTGGTGGAAGAATCCCCTTCACCCTTCATGACCGATGACTTGCGCGCAAAGATGGGCGAGGCGGCGAAGAAAGCGGCAGCCGCAATCAATTACGAAAGCGTGGGCACGGTAGAGTTCCTCGTCGACAAGCACCGGAACTTTTATTTCATGGAAATGAACACCCGGATCCAGGTAGAGCACTGCGTTACGGAAGAGGTGATCAACTACGACCTGATCAAGGAGCAGATCAAGATCGCAATGGGTGAGCGGATTTCCGGCCGCGATTACATTCCACAGTGCCACGCCATCGAATGCCGGATCAACGCAGAAGATCCTTACAACGATTTCCGCCCCTCACCGGGAAGGATCACCACGATGCACCAGCCGGGAGGGCACGGAGTGCGTGTAGACAGCCATGTTTATGCCGGCTATGTGATTCCGCCCTACTATGATTCGATGATCGGGAAACTGATTACCGTCGCGCAGACGCGGGAGGAGGCCATCGGCACGATGTACCGCGCGCTCAGCGAATATGTGATCGAGGGGATCAAAACAACCATTCCTTTCCATTTGCAGCTCATGCAGGACGAACGCTTCCGCAGCGGCGATTTCAATACGAAATTTCTCGAGGGTTTCAAACTCCGCTAGCCGCCTTTCTTTTCCCAGTTGCGCTTCAGCCGTGTGGTGAACCAGGCAATGAATACCGGCAGCACCACCGCCGCAATCAGCCATTGCCAGTTGTTTGCGAAGAAACTGCCAATTCCGCGGAAGACGCCCGCTTTTTTCTTTTCTGAAAAAATGATGATGGAATGCCGGCGTGTTTCCGGGCTTCCAATGATGCGGTCGTTCTCGTCGACCTGTGAAATACTGAGCAACAGTTCGTGGTGGCCCTGCTTGAGAGGGGTCACATTCCACTGCCAGATCATTCTTCCTTTTCGCGGATCGAAGGTCCGCACATTCGAGCTCGAGCCGATCAGCCGGATGTGAAAATTCGGATCGGTAGGAGAAGAGCGGTCTTCGAGCACTGCGCTCATCTGCATCGTCACTTCCTGTGTGGTGTCCTGCACCATCACTTCCGATTCGGGATCCACCACATCCTGGATGGCACGTTCCAGTTCTACGGGCGAAATGTCCCTGGCGATGGCCAGCGTCGCCACGTAAGTGGAATCGGTCTTCATCGTATCGCGTGCCAGGAACTCCAGCAGGTTGCTTACCCGATGGAAGCGCTCGCTGGCGCTGTCGTAGATCATGTAATAGCTGCTGTCGCGCGGATCGTCAATGTTGTGGATATCGTCCCGTTTGCGGCTGTCGGTAGCAGAATTACAGGCAGCGACAAAGATCAACGAAGTGACAGCGAAGAAAGTGCCGAAGAGTATTTTGGGCATGCGGCGGTTTGTTCGGGAAATTAACAAGAATTGGGGAATCCGGTTTTTGGCTTGGTGGATTTTTGGAACCTCTTTCCGGGAGACTCGTGGCAGCTTCACTCGTCTGCTGCCTTCCAGCGTTTCTCCAGCGCGGCAATTGCATCGAGGATCGCCTTTGGATTTTTACTGAAAATAGCTCCGCCCAGAGTAATTGCCGCGGCAGCCAGGTCGATCAGCTTTTGCACCCGTCGCACATTCTTAAACGTTCGCTGGATCCGTGAGGTGAGCGATTTGACGCGGGCGAGAGACGCTTCAACTTCATCCATCACCAGTCGTGCCGAGGTGGTGTACAGATCGTCGGCGTAGTTGAGGAGTGTCCAGTGCAGGTCGCGCAATTGCTGGTGCTCCAGCCGGGAAAGCGCTGCCCGCTGCTGCATCCGGAAATTTCCGACCCCCTGCGCGAGCGCCAGAAATCGGTCTCCAAGTTCGCTGAGTTGTTGTGAAGTGAGCGTGGGCATGGTCAGTCCTGGATTTTGAGGTGATCGATCTCAGCAGCAATTTCCCGGAGGTCGCCGATGTAGCCTGAAAGCAGGCGTCCCAGTTCGACCGCCTTCAACTGCTGCCGGTGTTCAAACAACCTGCGGTGTCCTTCCGCCAGCGATTGGAGGGCTTTGGCGTAAGCACCGATCTGCTTCTTTTTATTTTCAATGGCGGAAAGCTCTGCATAATAATCCTCGAGCGTTTTCTTTTTTTCGTAAGCGGAAGCCAGGCTGTCCGAAAAAAGGTCGAAATAATAATTTTTGAGCCGTTCCCGTTGGGTTTCGATTCTTTGCACTAGGTTTTCCAGGAGGTTGAACCGGAGTGTTTCGAGCAACAGCCGGATATGCGGATCAGCGTCGCCAATGTATTCGGCCAGCTTTTTTTTCCGGTAACCGTCCGCCAGCGCCCGTGTCAGAATATTACCAATGCGGCTGTAGGCCTCCGCCTGTTCGGCGCTGACGAGGAATCCCCCGAAATCACCCGTTTGCACCGCTTTCAGGAGAGGACCGTAACGATAGTGCGTCGCTTCATCTCCCGAAAGCTTTTCGAGCTGATCATAATAGGCCCTGACCACGCGGTAGAGGAGGAGCGTGACGCTGTCAGCTTCCGCGGACGGCCGGCAGTCACAACCCAGCAGAAACTCATCTTTTTCCAGCTGATCGACAAAACATTTATCGCGGCATGCCCTCGAAAAGCCGTAAGGCAGTTCTTCGAATTTCCTGATGTTTTTTGCGGCAGCAGAGGAGTAGTCCGCCACTTCTTTCAGGTTGGTGCAGGCAGGCAAAATTGCCAGGAAAACGATTCTGCTGAGGGTTCGTATGGCCGGCATCTGTTGTCGGTGGTTCGGTTGCGACTAAGGTTTCAATTCAGCAGGCAATGAAACGGTGACGGTTTCTGGTTTTTTTTCCCGGGCGACTCCGGCGGAAACGCGGTGACCGTGTTCGTTTCGCCGTACCAATTGCTGATAAACTTTCCGGAAACCCCGGTATGCATTCGGTTTTCCCGGGAAAGCATCAGTCAGACACAGGAACCGGCAGCTCAAATCGGACAGTCACTCTTTCCCGGATCTGCACCGAGAAATCCCGGTCACCGAAATCAAGCACATAATTTCCTACCGGCAGGGCCAGCTTCGCCGGTTTGTTCCCGGAAGTATAATATTTCTGTTTGCTTTCGCTGTAAAGTTCCCAGTCGCCTGGGGAAACCAACTCGAGAAAACCGACCTTTAATTTAGTTTCCTTTCCTTTTTCAATCCCGACGTTTTCGACTGGAATGGAATTCAGCTTGAGAAGATACTTACCCGGCGGGAAGTCCTCATACTGTTTCTTTCCGGCTTTGCTCCGGTTGCCGACGAACTTGTTTCCTGCGGAATAAAAATCAATGCTCCACTCCGCATCGGGCGGAAAGCTCATGTTGATTCTCCCCACCTCTCCCTTGATCCTGCCGTTCGCGGTCTGGATCCAGCGTTCCCCTATCGTCGTGTTGTACTTTTCGGGATCGCGCGCTCCGGCAACATCCGTAAGGTAGAACACTTCTTGTCCCGAGATGACGTGGGCCATATTTTCCTCGATTCCGTCGCTCAGATTCATCGCTGTTTTGTGTAAGCTGACCATGTTATCCAGCGGAGTCTTCAGGCTTTTTAGAAGGGAAATGCGCGACTCGGCGCTGAGCTGTTCGTGCCGCTGCAGGGTCCAGGGGATTAGCGGCGGCACCACGTCGTCGGCAAATACTCTGATCATTTGATTCAATGCCGCCTGCAACTTCCTGATCTGCGTAATGGCGGCTTTTACCCGGAACGTATCCACTTCCCAAAAGGACTCGCCGGGGGAGTTTATCACGGCGTTCGTCAATGGCGAAAAACAGGTAAATTCCTCTTGCAGCGGAAGCAACCGGCTCCCGAGCAGGGCAAACGACAAGGAGCCGGCAAAGGGAAGCCGTCTACCCAGGCCACCGTTATTGAGCGAATCCTTCGTTTCCCGGATACAGGCCATCAGCTTCACGTTCTTCACGATCTGATTCTGCGTTGCCAGCCTGTCCTTCAGCGCGTCCTCGCGGGAGCGGTAGCTGTCGTAAATATCATAGAGGTTGGCAATCACATCGGCTCCGGCCTGGATGAACTGGTAAATATCGAGCAGCGTGTTGCCAAAATCGATTTTGTTTGTCGCTTTGGAAAAATTTTCAACAAACCGGGCTTCCCGCATGAAATTCCTTTTTGCCCGCATGAAAGCCTGGTGAAAGGCGGCGCCTCTCAGGTTTCGGGCGTTTCGAATCTCTTCGGCGAACTTCTGCCCGGCATTCAGGATCATTTCATTTTCGAAAGCCTTCCGCAATTTATCCTCAGTGAGGATGTCGAACAGGATCCCGTTCAGGTTCGTGGCCGCGTCCACTGCACCTTCCGATTGCGCTGTGGAAATTACATTGACCAGTATTTTGATCGGAAGCCCGGCCCCGTTGAAATCCGCGAGCAGCGATGCGCTGGCCGTTGCGAATTTCCCGAGGGAACTGTTGAAGCCGCTCCCGGTCATGTTTCGCCAGCTGGCGGGATCGAAAACGGTCCAGTGGCCCGCTTCCTGGCCGTAAGTTTTGATCAGCGCGTCGGTCAGTTTCGCATTCTGCTCGTTGGCGGTTCGCTGGCTCGACCGGAGTTTTTCCATGAGCGCCCGGTTCTCCGCCTTTAGCCGCGACAGCGCAGAGTCCAGGTTCCCCAGGTTCTTTCTGCAGTCCGGACAAAGGAGGTTGCAATGCCGGCAGTACCCGAATTTTGGAAGCTTTTCCACCACCAGGCAGGTGGCGCACACACAGCATTTGGCCCACCAGTTGGCCGAGCAGGGTGCCGGATTCTGGCCCCATAATGTCGAAGCCACCAGCAAACCTAACAGGAATGTAGTCAGCCGGGCCGGTTTGCGGGTAAATTGTACGTTCATGAGCAGATTTGAATGGACAAAAAAGGTACGCCTATTTTCCGGTACGGGTCATGCAAACCTTTATTTCGCCGGCGGCGAACGTATAACGCGGGGTGGCCTGCAATAAGGGGTTTACACGGTGATCACTATTTTTCCTTTGTGCTCTGATCGGTAAAACATCCTGAATGCGTTTGGGACTTCTTCCAGGCTGAAAGGTCCTTCGATCAAGGGTTTGATCTTACCTTGTTCGTATAATTGCTTCAAATAAGCCAGGTCTTTGTTTGGCTTAAGCGCAACGATCCGGATCCGTTTTCCGGTGATCCATCGAATCCAGGGTGCAAAGAGAAACGCCTGCAGCAACCGGCCGATCGAGCCGCCGACCGTAACATAAATGCCGTTGCGTGATAAGGCGCGCAGGTACGCGAACGGGCCACGGTTCGTTTTCGCGTCGAGGATCAGGTCATACCTCTCTCCGTTCCTGGTAAAATCCTCTTTTGTGTAGTCAATCACATAATCGAACCCGGTTGCGCGCATCGCCTCCAACTTGGCGGAACTGTCCACCCCGGTTACTTCAACCCCGAATGTCTTTGCGATTTGCACCCCGAGGGTACCGACGCCGCCCCCCGCGCCATTGATGAGCACCCTTTTTTTCGGCGCGATTTCACCCCTGTCGACGAGACCCTGAACCGCCAGCATTCCCGCCTGCGGGAGGGCGGCCGCATCCGCAAAGCTCATTCCGGGCGGTTTTAGGGCGATCCTATTTTGGGGAGCGCAGACATACTCGGCAAAGCCGCCCCAGCGACCGGTCAGGTCCCCGTACACTTCATCTCCCGGCCGGAAACGCGTGACCTTCCTGCCGACTTTTTCGATGCAGCCGGCGATATCTGAACCGAGTATTTTCCTTTTGGGCTTCAAAAGACCGAAAAGCAACCGGTTGATGGGGTCTCCCTGCAGCAGTCCGGCGTCCCAGTCATTCAGTGAAACCGCGCGGACTCTGACGAGCACTTCATCGTCCCTGGGAGTGGGTGTCTTCACTTCTGTGAGACGCAGCACATCGGGCCCCCCGTAGCGGGTGCAGACAACGGCTTTCATGCGGCAGGCTGGTTTCAAAATGAAGGATCTGAATACGCTTCGGGCGTATCAGTTGTCCGGAATATCAGGCTCTACCAGTTTCTTCAGCTTGTCAAGTGAGTCCTGCCAGCCCAGGTAACACATGTCGGGCGGAATGACATCGGGAATTCCTTCCTGGGTGACGCGGAGCTCGGTTCCTGCCGAAACTTTTGCCAGCCACACCGAAGTGATTATCTGTCCCGGCAGGTTCGGGTCTTCGAACTGATCGGTGTACTTCAGGAACTCATTGGGGCGGATCTCCAGGAATTCGCCACCGAAGGAGGTTTCATTTCCCGTTGAAAAATTGATGAACGACATCCAGTAACGGCCGCCGGGCTTTGCTTCCAGGTTGTGAACGACACATAAGAACCCATAGGGAGGGAGCCAGGCAGCCATGGCATGAGCCTCGGTAAAGGCGCGGTACACTTTTTCGGGAGCCGCTTTCAAAACGCGGTGCAGGGTGACGCTGTTTGTGGACATGGTATTGGTTTTTTGACAATGGAGTTCGTTCAAAGTAAAGAAAAACGGCGAAAAGACTTGCCACCCGCATCATTGCAAAGAAGGTTTGACCCATTCATTCACCCTGCCTTAACGGCGGCGGTCTGGACCCCTTCATCCCTGCTGATACAGTGCAGTGCTCACGTAGCGCAATCCCGAGTCGACGATAAGGGTAGCAACCGTGTTTCCCGGCCCCAGCCGCTGCGCCACTTTGCAGGCCGCAACAATATTGGCGCCGGTGGATGTACCCGCAAAAATTCCCTCTTCTTTCGCCAGCCGGCGGGCCATGGTCATCGCTTCGTCCGTTGTGACCGTAAGAATTTCATTTACCAGATCAGGTTGCCACAGGGGCGGGATAAATCCGATCCCGATGCCTTCGATCTTGTGCGACCCGCTGGGTTGCCCGGAGAGGACCGCCGATTCCGCAGGTTCCACTCCAAAGACCGGGATGCGCGAATTATGCCTCCACAGGGCTTTGGTCACGCCGTGGATGGAATGGGCGGTGCTCACCGCGTGGACAAATGCGTCGACTTTTCCTCCTGTTTGCTCCCAGATCTCATCCCCAAGCGCATAATATCCGGTTTCAGCGTCTTTGTTATTCAATTGGTCGGCCCACCAGTGATTTTCCCGGCTGCTCAGCCCGCGGGAAGTTTCGATCATCTCTTTGATCAGCGATTCGGTGATTTTCTTGTTGTCGCTCGGCACATCGGTGACGGCTGCGCCGAAGGCTTTCATGGTGATCCTTTTTTCATTGCTGAAAGCATCGGAAAACACGGCGTGGAACCGGTAGCCGAGAGCGGCGCAGGCGAAGGCCAGCGAGATTCCGGTGGTGCCGGCAGTGTATTCCACGACGGTATCACCCGGGCGGATCAAACCTTTCTTTGCCGCGCCTTCAATGACCGCCCTCCCCATCCGGTCTTTCATGCTGCCGGTGGGGTTGGCGCTTTCCAGCTTGGCCACGATGCGGGCGCCACCGGGCGGAGCGATTTTTTTCAGCTCAACGAGCGGGGTGTTCCCAATGGCGTCGAGTATAGGGTTGAAATGAAGGGACATTTTTACGAACAGTTAAGTTTAATGTGTTGCCTGCGTTTTTTGAAGTAACGCAAAGAAGCGAGGATAGTTTTGAAATTCATAATTTAGTTGTCTGACTAATTACAGATGAATCCAAACAAAGCATTGTGGGAAAAAGGCGATTTTACAAAAATCGCTGAAAGCATGCGCGAAAGCGGAGAGGAGCTTGTCGCGAAGCTGGGGATCACTCCGGGTTTAAAAGTGCTCGACCTGGGCTGCGGGGATGGGACAACGGCTCTGCCTGCCGCGCGGCTGGGTGCCGATGTGTTGGGTGTGGACATTGCACGAAACCTGGTGGAGGCAGGCAACAGGCGGGCGCGCGAGGAAGGCCTTTCCAATGTTCGCTTCCAGGAAGGTGACGCTACAAATCTTGAAGGGTTGGAAGATGCGCGTTTTGACCTGGTGGTCACGATTTTTGGGGCGATGTTCGCTCCCAAGCCCTTTGATGTGGCCCGGGAAATGGTGCGCGTCACCCGACCCGGGGGTCGCATCGTGATGGGCAACTGGATACCGGGCGATCCCACCCTGGTGGCGCAGATATTAAAGATCAGCTCGTCGTACACGCCGCCCCCGCCGGAGGGTTTTGTCAGCCCGATGCTGTGGGGTGTAGAAAGTAATGTGATTGAAAGATTTGAAAGCGCCGGGATACCGAAAGAGAACGTCTCATTCGAAAGAGATACGTTTACGTTCAGGGGTCCATTTCCGCCTTCGGAGCTGGTCGGCCGGTTTAAGACCTATTACGGTCCAACGATGAACGCCTTCGAGGCCGCGGAGAAGAACGGCCGGGCAGAGGAGCTGCAGAAGGAGTTGGAAAATTTATTCAGCAGCCAGAATAAAAGCGGTTCCATGGAGAGCACTTCCATTCCCGCCACCTATTTGCGGGTGACCGTTGCGCGGTGAAAACTGCTCCCCGGCATTACGAAACACCATCGCGGCGCAGAGGACAGTTCCGCGTCAGGTTATTACCCCCGACAGCTCAAAGATTAACTCTGACTGTCAATGATGGATAAAATCCTTTCAGCAGGGGTTGACCGGTAACCGGACTGGTGGTTTTTAGTTCCAGGTTCGACGATACCGTTCCGGCTTTCTTTCTATTGTGGTTTGCTGCGGAAAAAAGCGGGATACTTGTTATGGTTGCGGCGAGTCCGGTGAAAAAAAAGATAGTACCTGCTGTATTGTTCACTCCTTCGCTGCTTCCCGCCAGGTTGATCTGGGCCAGCCCGATGAACGTGGTTGCAACGCCTCCTCCCAGCAAAATCCAGGCGGCCGTTTTTTGGCGCTTACTTTTTTCGAGGTACTCCTGCTGGGTAAATGTGGGTTGTGGAGTGGGTTGCTGGCAAAAACATACCAATCCATAAAAAAGTAAAGTAACAATAATGACTGTTCTTTTCATGATGGCTCTTATATGAAGGTTGGCGGTTGCTGATTTATTGCCCTATCACCAGGAGTACTCAGCAAATACTCTTTCATTTACATCCGCTGCCCATAAATATAATTGGTTCTGGATAATTTCCTGAACGCTTTTAAAACTTGCGTTGACCCAGGTTTTTTCACGGATTAGACGGGGACGGGCAGGTTAATCAAGCGACGTAAATTGGTTTGACAACGAGGTCCAGCAACCGCCTTCGCCCCGGCAATTCGGGACTTGGGCGGCGAAGCGAAGCATGGCAGCAGGCCGTATGTTGGCTGGAGTTTTTAGTAAACTGAGTAATTTAATAACGTGAATATAGGACCTGCCAGGTGGGCGGCTTAAATTTTCATTCGTCAAGCCGGCCCACCGGGCGTGCGCTGGCGCCAAGCCGCATGTTACCTGCAGGCATTTTAACCAACCGTGCCAAATTTCGTGGTGAATGTTGGCTTTGTGTGTTGTGAAAAGAGATTGTTCTGGGAATTTCTCTTGTGGAGATATTGGCACGTGGAAGCTGCTTGCAGGTAACGTGGAAGCATTGCCGAAGTGCCGGTCATAGCATTCCGTCTGTTTGGTAAGTTAGATGAAGAATAATTGAAAAACAAATGCCTAATGATTGTTCATCAGCCGGCATTTTGGCAATGCAATGTTGCCTGCTGCCTTTCGTCACGTTTTAGCTTTGTTGTTCTTTCGATACCTGTAAAACTGTGTCAAGAAAAAAATTGCACCTGCCATTGGTGCAAGAAGAACGAAAGAATTTTTTTGTCTGTCACCCGGATTAAAATACAAAATCATTGGAATTGCTATAATGACCACAACAGCAAATATTGCAATGAAAATTGCTCTACCACCTTC
>DASPNM010000006.1:0-8792 GCA_035626515.1 Chitinophagaceae bacterium | reverse complement strand
ATGCCTACCGCTGTAAAACCCGTTTAGAAACGCTTATAGTCGACTGCAAATGTTTAAATTTATTGGAGTTCGGCAATGAGCGAGTTGGCTGTAATTTTAAAAATGCGATTGACCCTCACCTTAGTTATACTTATTTTCTTTTCAATGGATTCTTCCTCTCAAAATAAAAGCGATAAGTTATTTGTATTTGTTGGCACTCTAGTTCCTTCTGACACGGCAATCAAAAACTCAGAAGGTTACGTTAAGCTCAAATACAAAATTCTTGAAAAAATCTTTGGCAATTATGACAACGACACTATCGAATTCTTCGCTTACTATGATGTTGATAAATTAAAATTTACTCGATACAAAAATTGTTTTTTATCTGTCCTTCAAGACGGTGATACCTTTTACAAAATGGCCGACCCAGTATATGACGTTTATCGAACACTCGATGGACGTTGGGCAAATGGGGCCAAATGGTGGGATTATGGACCAGATATTCAAACATCAATTAAGCCAAGACGTTTACAGTTTAAGGATTCACCTAACATTGATCTAACCGGTTTAAGCCAAAAGGAAATAGACCATTGGTATCCCGCAAAATACTATGAACGAAAAGGTAGCGTGGCAATTCCTGTTTATGGAAGTTATACTGATGAGTTGTTTGAGATTCAAAAAAGTGTCTGGCTAAGCAGTTATTTTCCGTCTGAAAAGAAATTTTTGGCTAAGCAGCAAATCGAAGACGCAGTATCGGGATGGCACAGAGCTGGCATCTTAAATCACTTAACCAAAGAACAAATCTTAGTTGCAAAGACAAAAGTATTTGAAGAAAATAGGGAGAATCTAAATCATGTGATAATTAACTTCCCTGATGTAGCTTATTGGTTTGACACAGAACTTGAAAACTTGAATGATCCATATGCAGACTTCATCCGCAAACTTTCAGAAATTTCACATGGAGTTTTTCAACCAACAAATGTTTCTGACAACTTCAACGTCGCTTCAAAATCTGACGTCACAGTAAGATTTTCATTAAACAATAAAGATTACTCTAAAATACTTCAAAAACAAAATGATTGGATTGACCCAACAATAATTGATTTTATTAAACAAGTCCTGGTAGAAAATAATCTCAATGGACAGTTTTATCAATTATATGAAGGCGGACAAGGCGGAATTATCATATTTCTGACATCGAAACAGTATCAAGAATTAAAAACAAATAAGCTAGTAATTTTTGCTGAAGACGACTGAGATACAAAACTACAGCCAACATTCAGCTTTGCGTCAGCAGGGGGCGACGAACATATCCTCATCTTAGTGCTACTATCAACTACATATCCGGCTGACCGAATACTGATGAGCAATAGAATAAATTTTCAACTTCAGTATCTTTAATCGGCTGCAGTACCGGGCTGGACGTTTTCCAAATGCCCTGCCGAACGCAAAGCTGCGGCCGTTGTGCGTCACTTTGGAATTCAACCTAATCAACAAATTAATAACACAAAAGGACATTGGCTCAGTTTACGCGACATTATTTAATGCTGTATGTGTATCAAGTAAAGCAGGAAATAAGTATGTTCAGAGTCCTTCTTTAGCGTTTCGTAATTAAACCAAATAGTTAGACATGAAAGTAATTCCACTGCTTCGCTGTAATAATTTAAAAGAATCAATTGTCTTTTACACAGGTGTACTTGATTTTACATTGAAGTATCCGGCTGAATCGGATGATGAATGGGCAGTTGATATAATTAATGGTGATGCAGAGATAATACTTACAAGTATGGACGGCACCCCTCGTATACCAGTGGTCATAAAGGTTAATGATCTGGATGCCTTATTTAATAAGTATATTAACCGTGGGCTAATTGTCCCAAACAGTCCGAATTCTCCAGTTCATAATAGCCCAATAGACCAAACTTGGGGAATGAGAGAATTTTATGTAGACGACCCAAGTGGAAACACTTTAAGATTTGCTCAATCAATTGATTGAACCAAATATGCAGGTCAGCTAATAATTTGTGTGCTAAATAGCGAACGCACAACATGCGCTTTGTAAAAGTGGGGCTGAAGTACTAATTTTCAACAATAAACACAAATCAGCGGTGGTGCTAAAGTGAAGCGATAGGAACTAAATACCCCCACCTTCACGAAGCGCTAATCCGTTAAGCCGCACGACGAGGCTCCCACTGAACTTACCGGATGCTTATGGGAAATTCAATCCGCACCTGTTCCCAGGCCACGGCGATCGTTCCCTTGTTCCCATTCCCGGGCTCCACGAAATATTGCAATCGTTCCAGATGAGAAGTTTTCCGGGGCTTTACCTGTAACCTCAAAACGTCATCCGTTGCATCGTATTCGGATGCCAGGTGTTGTTGCCAATGCTTGTTGAGTATGACGGTCCATTCCTTTCTTCCCGGAATGGTAAACAACGCATACTTACCGGCGGGGATTAGGACATTATTTATGAGAAATGGTGATCCGACTTCAATGGTTGTCGCATCGTGTGCCCCCGTGACCCAAACCTCATCGAAGGGCACCAGGCCCCCCCAGATGATACGCTTGCGAACCCCCGGCGAATGATAGCTGATCTTAATGGAATCGTTGCCGATAACACCGACGGCCATTGACTTGATGCTTCGTTTGCTGGTGTCCTTAACGGCATTCGGATTGTAACAGACTCCTTCATTTTGTGCCGAGCTATTCCTGGAACAAAGAAGAAGAAGGGCAACGATTACAAGTTTGGGAAGAGAATTGCTCATGAAGGTATCTTAATTATGTAGGTCGCTCCCAGTGTCGACCTGGCCGGTCTTAGTGACTCTCAACTTCTGACTCCTGACTCCCGACTATTTCAACGTGCCCAGAACAGGAATCGAACCTGCACGTCCTTGCGGACACCAGATTTTGAGTCTGACGCGTCTACCAGTTCCGCCATCTGGGCAATGAATACGGCCTGCAATATTACGCCATTCCGCAGGATCGCTTGGAATAGACTCTCTTAAAATTCCGAAATCACCGCAGGAAACGATAGGTCCATTTCAGCAGGAATATGTTTCGCGCCTGGTCGCCGGAGAAAGCGTGATCGAAGAGGCTTCCCGCAATTGGAGTGTCCAGCTCGGCAAACGCGTCGGCAGTGTTTGATCGGGACCAGACAAGGTAAAGCTCCGAACCCGCCTTGTATTCCCATCGAACTACCAGGTTGGACCGGAACTGAACAAAATTAAAATCAGGTTTTGCAAAGCTGTAGTCCGGTGTACCGTCCATATTCTCATCCACTATGTAAGCCCCATTGCTTGAGCTGATCTGCCCCGGAGTGAAAACGGTAAACCGGTCTTCGAGTTTCCGTGCGAGGGGATCCGTCACATAAGCAAACCGGCTGTAGAGCGGGCGCGTGATGAAGGGCTGACCATAATATTGAATGGTGAGGTCGGGTGTCACGTTGTAATTCACACGTCCCGTGATTCGCAGCGTCTTTTGCTTCACTTCCCCCACGATGCTGCGAAGCTGGCTGTTGTAGTACACATTTCGCACGAACTGGTCCTGCTTTCTCCAGTTGTAGCCATAGCTCGCGCTCAGCGTGATCCGCAGCGCGTCGAGCGGGTGCACGCTGATGGAAGCCCCGGGCTCTACGATCCTCATGCTTTTTTCAAATCCCCAGAAATTGAAAATATTGGCGCTGCCGTAAACTTTCCGGCGGCTGTCGGCCGAGATCTGGATGTTGTGCTGGAATCCCGGCAGCCGGCGCAATGCAGGTCCGCCGCGAAGCGCGTTGTTGGAAATTCCAAATGCCACCCATGTAAAGCCTGTGAAGAAATTATAGTTATTGCGAAATGTTCCGGATGTATTCATGTTGAAAGCGCGGTACACATGCCGGCCGCTGAAATCCCACCGCGCCCAGTGGTTGTAATTCACGCGCGCCGCGCGAAAAATCGAAAATGCCTTTTGGTAATTAAGTCCGGCCCAGGTGAAATGATTGATCTCATTTGTCGTGAGCATAAAACCGATATCGTTTAGCTCCAGTTCAGGCGATCTCCACGTGAAACCGGTTTCGAAACGGAATACCTGTCCCTGCTTGCCTGCCCGGCCACCGCTCTTGCCGATCCGGAAGGTGCCGGAAGTGCCGGTCAGCGAACGGCGCTGGCTGTCCACCGTAAGCTCCGGTGCGTTCCTGCGCTGAAAAAGGTGTTCGAAAGCAGTCTGTGTACGCAGGATGGCTTCCGGGCTTCCTTCCACGTGACTGAAGACAAGATTGCCTCGTACGTACCAGATCTTGTTCTTCCAGTAATGAAGGAAATCAAGTCCGCCCGTATAGGCGGCGCTGTGGAGGTAGTTTAGTCCTTTCTCACGGTGAACCGCCGTAACAATCCCGCCAAGTATGGTGTTGGCGCCATCGATGTCTTTTTGCAGCCGGCCCACGAAATAGTTGGTCACTGGCTCCACCAGTTCCTTCCTGCGGTTGCCGTTCAGATCAACGCTGGCGTGCTCGCGTTCGGTAACGCTCTCCAGAATCCCGATGCTCCATCCTTTCCGCGTCTTTCCGCTGAATTTTGCAGCCCCCAAAATCGAGGTGCTCTGCGGCTGTTTGACAAATTCACCGGCGTTCAGTTTTGGAAAACCGTGCGGCGAACTGCCGATGCGCCGGGAATAAAACAAGAGGTCAGCATCGTAATCGCCTCCGGCAACCGAACCGGTGAGCTGGTAGTTGAAAATATTGCGGCTCTCGATGAAGAAGGGACGCTTTTCGTCAAAAAAGCTTTGAAACCCGTCAATGCGGACCTGAGAAGGGTCGGCCTCCACCTGTCCAAAGTCGGGATTGATCGTAAAATCAAGGATGAGATCGTTGGTCACCGCTGCTTTTCCGTCAACCCCGGCCGCGAGCTTCTTATCAAAGCCTGTTGCGAATGGATTTCCCGGCTGCTCGCGGTATTTGTCACCCTGCACCGTGATATATGGTGCGATCTCGACCTGCCGGTGCATGGGGATATCCTTCAGGCCGTGCAGCTCTCCGAAGGCGCTTACCCACACGCCCCGGTTCTGGGGAATGTACTGCCAATAGGAACGCTCCTCCAGGCGGAAGATTCTTCTTGATACCTGCAAGCCCCAGACCTTATCTCTCTCGCTGCCATAACGAAGCTGGCTGAAGGGGATTTTCGCTTCGCCGGTCCAGCCCTGTTCGTCAATATGTGTTTTTGAAAACCAGATCGGGTTCCAGCTCGGATCCCAGTTACGGCCGTCGTTGGAAGCGAACTCGTCGCTGCGCACACCGGAAGCGGAAAGCGTAAATGAAAACGCGTTCAGCTTGTCGTTATAGCTGTCGATATTAATTTCGATCCAGTCCCCGGGAAACTCATCCCTCCGGCTCATGCGCCGCGCGATGGAATCGGGCTCCCTGTCAAAGCAACGGTACGCAACGTAGAGAAATTTATCGTCGTATAATATTTTGAATCCCGATTGCTGATAGGGCTTTTCACCTTCCCGGGGCATCCATTGCACAAAATCACCGCCCCATTCCACCGCCGACCACGCCAGCTCGTCGGGGATACCGTCGAGCGTAATGCTGCCGTTGATTCGCTGGGTTACGTATTTTTTCCGGGTGATGGTCGTGTCGCGGGGAAGGTCTGCTGCGTGTGCGGCGGCACAAAAAAGGAGCGCGATGAGCAAGCTGGTTGGTTTCATTTCTACGGTTTAAGTCGCTGCACGGAGCCGGCGTCAATGTTAACGCAAGTTCCGGTCAACGAATTCATAAAACTTTAGAAACGGCAGAATTCAGAAGTTATTTGGCAGAAAAAGTTAAGATCCAGGGTCCGTCTTCTCTAACTCAAAAACCGTATTTTGCCGCGCATGATCCGGCTTTTTTATATTAACAACCGCGGCGAGCTGACCTGGGAAAAGAATCCGGCCACGCTCAACCCTGCTGATAGCGAACGGATCGTCTGGGTGGACATGCAATCCTCGCCGGCCGATGAGAAGAAGGCCGTTGAGTCGCATTTCGAAATCGAGCTGTTCACTTCGCAGGAGGCCGCCGAGATCGAAAGCAGCTCGCGCTACTTCGAAGACGAAGGCTACATTGAGGCCAATAACAGCTTTATCGTTTACGAGGACAGGAGCTACACGACCGACCAGGTCTCTTTCATTGTAAAGAAGGACATTCTTTTCACCCTCCGCGACGCAGACCTGAAATCCTTTGCTGTCACGGTGAGACGCCTGAAAGCGATCCGGACCTCGAAAGGATTGCACAGTCTGCAGATCCTCCTGACCATCATTGAAAACCAGATTGACCTCGATGCCGACTTCATCGAGTACGTTTCCCGCCTCACCACGGACATCAGCAAGAAGCTGACGAAGGAGCGCTCGTTCAAGGAAGAAGTGCTGCTCAGCATCACCGAGCTGCAGGAAAACACGATCCTCGGCAGGGAAAGCATTGTGGACAAGCAGCGGCTGGTGTCTTCGCTGATGAAGAGCCGCAACATCACCGAGGCCGAGATGGAGCGCCTGCGCATCATCATCAAGGACATCGGGTCCATTCTCCAGCACACCCAATTCAATTTTGAAAGACTTGAATACCTTCAGAACACCTTCCTCGGCCTGGTAAATATTGAGCAGAACAAGGTGATCAAAATATTCACAGTGGTGACGGTGGTGTTCATGCCCCCGACACTCATTGCGAGCATTTACGGAATGAACTTCCGCTTCATGCCCGAACTGGGCTGGATGGCGGGCTACCCGCTGGCGATCGCCCTAATGCTAACTTCTTCGCTGCTTTTTCTCTGGTATTTCAAACGAAAGAAATGGCTCTGATCCGGTTTCAGGATGAAAGCTGCATGCGGATCCGGTCGAGGTATTTCTTTTTGTAATAATACTCTTTCACCCGCAGCAGACCTGCTTCGCTATCGCCTTCGCGGTAATTCTCCACGACGTCGCGCACGGATTCATAGATCTCCGCCTGCAGCTCGTCAATCCGGGCGCGGATCGAGCGCAGGTCCGCGCTCTCCGGGTCCATGAGCTCCTCGTTGATCTCCAGAACTTCCATCAGGAATTCCGGGGGAAGCTGGTATTTCTCTTCATCCTCCAGAAGCCCTTTCAGCTGCAGTACATACCGGATCGTTTCGTCGGGGTGTTGAAAAGTGCGGATTGCTTTGTTGAGCAGTGCGGATCGTTCCAGCGCCTCTGACTGCTGTTCGGGTGAACTGTTCACAAAATAGTCCGGATGATACCTGCGGCTGAGCTCGAAGTATTTTGCTGAAAGCGCGGCTCCGTCAACCACTAGCTGAACTGGAATTTCAAACAGTTGGAAATAATTCATCGTAAGGAACGCTCTTCGCCGGGATAATTTATGCTTGACGTCGGTTACAAAATTAGTTTCTTTGGCTACAAATAAAGGATCAGAGCATGGAGGCTGTCAAGACCTTCTCCGACGCCGAGCTGGTGGCCAACCTGCGATCGGGGAAACGGATGGATGAATGCATCGGGGCGATTTACCGGGATTATTTCGACAGCCTGAGCTGGTATGTAATGAACAACAGCGGAAGCCGGCAGGATGCTGAAGACCTGTTTCAGGAAGTAGTGGTGAGCTTTATTGACCTGGTGCAAAAGGACAAATTCCGCGGCGATTCGAGCGTCAAGACCTTCCTTTTCTCCCTGAACCGGCACGGCTGGCTCAACGAGCTGAAGCGCCGCGGCCGGGCCCTCGCCCGCGAGGAGAAATTCGAGAAAGGACAGGAGCGGGCTGATCCGGGTGCTGAAGCGTACATCACCCGACGTGAGGAACGGAATCGCCTGGTGGAGCTGATCGGAAAATTGGGCGAAACCTGCAAAAAGATCCTTGTTTGGTTTTATTACGAGGAACGGTCTATCGCAGACATCCTGAAATCGCTCCATTACGAAAACGAGCAGGTCGTGCGTAATAAGAAGTCCAAATGCCTGAAGCAGCTGGCGGTGCTGATCAACCAAAACCCGGCATTGAAGCAGACCCTCAAAAACATATTGAATGGATAATTCTACACGCGACACTGAACTCTTGGTCCGCTATCTCGACAATGAGCTCGCAGCCGGAGAAAAGAGCGCGCTGGAGCAACGGCTCGAAGAAAGCGCGGCACTGCGTGAAGAGCTTGAGTCGCTGCGGCTTGCCCGCGAGGCGGTGCGGAGATTCGGCCTGAGTCGCCAGGTGAAGACTGTGCACGAACAGATGAAAAAGGAGCTTCGGCCGGTCAGGAAGATGACGCGGGGCAGAAAATTCGCCCGCTACAGCCTGGCTGTCGCTGCCAGCCTTCTGATCGTTGTGATTGGCGTGCTGGGCTACAATTTTTATACGCTGTCCCCAGCCCGGGTGTATGCGTCGAACTTCCGGAGCTACGAACTCGCGACGATGCGCGACCCCGGCGCTCCATCTACACCGATAGAGACCGCCTACCGCGAGCGGGATTTTCAAAAACTGGTTCGGGCGGGAAAGGACGAAAAGTCATTGAGTCCGCGGGAACAGTTCCTAGTAGCGATGGCTCACACCGAATTGAAGAACTATTCAGCGGCGATTGATGAATTCAAAAAGCTGACAGCGCGCGGCGGTGAATCCGGTGCAGCCGCGGTAATGCCCGAAACCGAGTACTACCTGGCACTGGTGTATGTGCGGAATAAGGATTACGATCTGGCGCTGGAGCTTCTTCACAAGATCCACGACGATCCATCCCATCCCTACCACGCGCGGGTCAGCGGCAAGCTCATCCGGCAGGTAAAAATGCTGAAGTGGCGGTGAAAGGCGAAAACGAGGGGCGGGGGAGTCGGGAGTCGGGAGTGCCGGCGCTTGCGGCCGGCAT
>DASPNM010000005.1:0-8219 GCA_035626515.1 Chitinophagaceae bacterium | reverse complement strand
AGCGCGGTGAAGAAGATTCCCGCGATGGCCTGCAGCACGATGGATGCGGAGTGGCTGCATCAGCTGTTGAAAAAAGAGGGGCGCGTGGAGTTTTACATGAAAATGAATTGCCGCGAGCTGCCCGATGTGCTCAGCTACAATGTGGTGGGGGAGCTGCGCGGAAGCGAATGGCCGGAGGAGATCATTACGGTGGGTGGTCATCTCGACAGCTGGGACCTGGGGGAGGGGGCGCATGACGACGGTGCGGGTTGTGTGCAGAGTATTGAGGTGATCCGCGTTCTGAAGGCACTGGGTTACCGTCCGAAGCGCACGATCCGCGCGGTGTTGTTCATGAACGAGGAGAATGGTTTGCGCGGGGCGTTGAAATACGCCGAGCTGGCGGAACAGAACCGGGAGAAGCATTTGTTTGCGATCGAGAGCGATGCCGGCGGGTTTGGGGCCGAGACGCTGGGCATCAGCGGCACGGCGCAGCAGAAAGCGGCGATCCGGGCCTGGCTGCCTTTGTTCAGGCCGTACGGCGTTCAGGATTTCCCGGACGGTGGTGGCGGCGCGGACATTGGTCCCCTGCGGCGTTTCGGCACCGTACTTTGCGGGGTGAATCCGAACAGCCAGCGGTATTTTGATTTTCATCATGCCCCGAACGATGTGTTTGAGGCCGTGCACAAGCGCGAGCTGGAGCTCGGCGCGGTGGCGATGGCGGGGATTACATATATGGTCGATAAGCATGGACTACCGAGATAGGCGGGAATTCCGAGTCGGAAGTCGCGAGTCGATAGTCATTAGTTTTTCGGCATTCTCCTTTTTCTATCATGTTCCGGCTCACCGGCAAATGGCACGCGGAACGCGGTGCGGGGTACCGGGCGGGGAATAATAAATATTACATGTTGACTCTAATCATCTTCACCTTCTAGGTAGCACTTTTCTTGAGCCTGAGCCTGTCGACGCCTGATGAGATGAGCTAAGTAGTGACTGGTTGGTCGCGCTAACGCTCAATTCGCCAACTTCGACGTTCGTTGTTCGGTATTCACATTACGGTGGGAAATGTGGTTGAAAGTAGGTGAAAGTGGTTGAAGATTGTGAAAGGCCCGAGTTATGCCGACGTTCGATGTTCGACGTTCAATGTTCTCCTAAACTCCCAGGGCCATGGCGAAAAAGAAAGTTAATAAGAAAACCACGGCGACAGCATATAGCTTTTTTAAGGGGCATTAATAAGCAATACCTAAGCGAGGCAAGAGGTTAATTTTTCCGAGAAAATAACTGCAGCGAACAGTCGGCTTGCCAGCCAATTGTTTAAGGACGCTTCCAGGCTCAAGCATCAAAAACAAGATGGTATCATTAGTCGCAGCTCTTGTTACGTTCCACAACCTATATGTAATCGCGACGCAGGTCGCTGTTAGCAAGTCGCTGAACAGCTCCGAAAAAGTTCTCGGGTCCACCGTACTGCTCCTGGCGCCGGTTTTTGGTTTGTACATCCCGAATTATCGTATTTCAAGGCGACCGGGTAAAATATATTCAGGTATTAGTGGAACTGGAAGTCCAATTCTGGGGCCTGTCCATATCCCGGCTTGGCGGCTTCAAAGCGCTACCGTACCCACTGGATACCATGCGCCATAGCAAGCCGATAAACCCTCGTAGAAGCACTGGAAGCCTTTATCGCGCAACCTGCTTTTTCTCCTTCATGCTTTTCTTCACCCTTTCCCGGTGCATCGCCCCCCATTTTCCAAGTGAATCCAAAACGTCGGAAAGTGTTTCGGCATATTCTGTCAGTTCATAGTATACGATGACGGGAACCCCTGTAAAGACCTGGCGACGAATAAAGCCATTCAGTTCTAACTCCTTCAGTTCGCCCGAAAGAACCTTTGCCGAGATGCCTTCGACCAATCGTTGTAACTCGTTGAAGCGCTTTTTACCCGAAATCAGGGCGACGATGATTCGCAACTTCCATTTGCCGCCAATTGCGTATAGGGCGTCGCCAATGGACATCAGGTTTGCCTTGCACTGCTCTGCTGTAGGACGCATGCCATTCATTTTTGAAACTGCCATCGCTGTGTGTGTTTTAGCACTTACGAAAAGGTAATTACTAACCTTTAGTATAGTGGTTACGTTTTGTAAGCAAATATAGGTAGGTTTGCATGATCAGTCAAAAAACAAAAAAAATTTTATGGCAACAACAAAATGGGTACTCGACCCTACACACAGTGAGCTGGGTTTTAAAGTGAAACACCTGATGATCAGCAACGTCTCCGGTTCATTCAAAAACTTTACCGCAAAAATGAAAACAGAAGAATCCGATTTCAGCAAAGCCCGTATCGTCTTAACGGCCGAAATGGCTTCAGTTTTTACCAACAACGAACAGCGGGACGCTCATTTGCGCACTTCCGATTTTTTCGAGGCCGAGACGTACCCCCGGCTTAAGTTTGAATCAACCCGCATCGAAAAAGTGGATAACGACACATTCTCCTTGTTTGGCGAACTGACGTTAAGAGGAATAACCAGACCCGTAAAACTGAAAGTCGAGTTCAGCGGCGTTACCAAAGATCCCTGGGGTAATGAAAGAGCGGGCTTTTCCGTAAGCGGCAAACTTAATCGCAGGGACTGGGGGGTCAGCTACAATGCGTTACTGGAAACGGGTGGTGTCGTGGTCGGCGAAGAGGTAAAGATCAGCGCCGAAATACAAATGATAAAACAGGCGGTAAGTGTAGCTGCCTGACAACAGGAAAAACGTTTGACCAAAAATCAAGGATCATGAATTATCAGAGAAAACTTGTTAGGGCCTATACGCCGCAGGCGCACCCCGGGTTTCTGGGAGCCGGGCACACGGCTCGCCATGTCGTGGCGGGAGGGTTTCAATATACCGATCCCTTCATCCTCCTGATGGACGATTGGCTCGACAAGCAAGATGATGTTGCGGTGGGCGGGCCACACCCGCACGCAGGCTTTGAAACAGTATCGCTAATGCTGGAAGGTGAAATAGGTGATGATGCCCACAAGATCAAAGGTGGTGACTTCGAAATCATGACAGCCGGTAGCGGTATTGTTCATACCGAAACGATTGAGAAAAAAGCGAAGATGCGCCTTTTGCAACTATGGCTCAATCTTCCGAAAAAAGACAGGTGGGCAACGCCAAGGCTGCAAAACCTGCGATCGGAACATGTGCCGACAAGTAATAACAATGGGATTCGAATCAGGTTGTACAGCGGTTCGTTGGCAGGCTTGGTCTCACCCGTCCAAAACTATTCGCCATTGATTGTTGCGGATATCACCGTTGACCCCGCCAGATCAGCCGAAATAGAAATACCTGGAAACTACAATGCTTTCTTGTACGTCATCGAAGGCAGCGCAAAGATTGGTGAAGAAGAAAAGCTGTTGAACCGCGACCAGGTGGGATGGCTTGACCTCCTGGAAGAAACCGCTCCCAGTGAGCTGATGCTGATAGCAGGCAGAGAAGGTGTTCGCTTCGTGCTGTACGCAGGAAAACCTACGGGTGACGTCATCGTTTCCCATGGCCCCTTCATTGCCGATGCCACGGAAGACATTCATCGGCTCTACCAGGAATACAGGCGGGGTAACCTGAAACACATTTCAGAGGTTCCCAAAAGCCAGCGGATCTTTTTGTAACAGTACAGACGCTTAAAATCGTTTTCCTGGCCGGTGCTAAACCTGCCCTCTGAAATTTGTAATTTCATTACCGGCACCTGGGCCTTTCTGCCCGAAAATCAACCTAAAGAATGCAGAATGAAATTGCACAAATTGAGCCCTATCCTGTGGACAAAGGACTTAAAGTCCACAACTTCGTTCTATGAGCAAGTCCTGGGATTCACGGGGCAAAGCCATTTTCCAAATTTTGTGTCTTTGACACGCGAAGGAGTTGAAATTATGTTCGTTGTTCCCCGGGATGAACCGGATGATTGCAGGGATCCCGACAGCCAACAAGATTTTTTTCCGAAAGCAGGTCTTACCGGCAGCCTTTTTATCACGGTGGAAGAGGTTGACATGCTCTGGGAGGCTGTCAGGGACAAAGTAGTGATCAAAACGGCACTTGCTGATCGCGAATATTGGATGAGAGATTTTTCTATGCTGGATAACAATGGCTACGAACTGGTTTTTGGAGAAGATATCAGCAGCCGGAAACAGGCACGAACGTAAACCATTCGTCACCATTCGACTTGAGTTTCTGTCACCCAGCAACCACCACCTTCTTCACCGCCACCTTCCCCGCTCCCCGCATTCGCAAAAGGTAAATCCCGGGAGAGAGGGATATGGGAACCGTTATTCGGGTGCTGCCGCGGGGGACGGGGCGCTGCAGGAGCAGCCGGCCCGACTGATCAAAGATCAGCAGCTCTTCAAACCACTGCGCCGGGTAGGTGAGTGAGATGTTATCCTTTGCCGGATTCGGGAAGAGCTGCACCTCGCCGCTCACATTCGCCGGGTCATTGATGCCCGTCGTAATCGAACCCACCCGGTTCAGCACCCAGTTGTTGGGATCCACCACCACCCCGGTGGGAATGCGGTTGGACCGAAACCGGAAGAACTGGTTGTTGGCCGTCATGTTCACCCGCACGGTCGTATCCCCGAGATTGGTGTTGATGGTGAACTCATAGAGGCCCCGGAAAAACGGCGTCACGGAGGGCATGCTCACCGTCTGGTTCACGAACAACACAATGCTGTCGCCCTGCTTTGAATAATCCACGTTGAAAGTCGGATATCCTTCCCCGTAATACCACTGGTTGAAATAATCGGTGAAGCTCCTCCCCGCGGTGGCCTCGGCCACGGCCTTGAAATCGTTGGCCGTCGCCACCGAATCCTTAAACTGCTGCTGGAAATTCCGGAGCGTGCGGAAAAACAAGGTATCGCTCTGCATCTCGAAGCGCAGGGTATGGATGATCGCCGAACCCTTGTTGTAGCTCAAACGGAAATTGAAGATGCGGCTCTCGTCGTATACCGACGCGTCGGGAACGAAAACACTTCCCCCGGGCTGCGACAGCACGTCGTTGTGCACGTTCTGCATCTGCGCCGCGGCCGTGTTGGGGGCGTAAAAGGAAGGAAAGCTCTCCATCATCAGGTACTCGCTGTAGCTGGCAAATCCTTCGTTGATCCAGATATGGTTCCAGGTGGCACAGGTCACATTGTCCCCAAACCACTGGTGCGCCAGCTCGTGCGCGATCAGCTGCAGGGTGAATCCCGACATGGTGCTCATGGTCTGGTGCTCCATCGCCCCGCCGATGATGCCGTGGGCATGCCCGTATTTTTCATTGCGAAACGGATAGAGCCCGAACAAAAAGCTCTGCCGCTCCACGAAAGCGGGCGTGCGGTCCAAATTGGGCTTGACGCTGTTGAAATAAGTCGGGTTGTTCACGATGTAATGCAGGATGGGAATGGAATCGGGGGCCATGGCGGCGGGCTTCGCGTAGTTCACGTATTCCAAATGATTCCCGATCGCCACGCTGGGCATGTAATAATTTTCTTTGTACCTCGTCTTCCAGCGGTGCTGCCTCTTATTGTTCGGCAGATCCACTACGGATGTGAGCAGACCGTTGGAGCCGACTCTGTTCGCCGCATCTGTCGTGATCCAGATCTCGGAAGAATCAATCTTGTCGGGCAGGAACTGCTTGGCGGGAAACCACTCCCGCGCCTGGTAGCTTTCCGAAAGAGTGGCGGTGTAGATCAGCCCGGTGGAAGACTGCACCCCTGCAAACACCGCATTGGCATTGGCCGTCCCGCGATAATAGATCAACGCATCCACCATGGTGCCAGTGGGCAGGGCGGGCGCGATCGGCACAAAAATGTGATCGCTGCCGCGCTGGAAGGCGGTGCGCACTCCGTTGATGAACACCGAGTCCACGATCATGTTGTTGCGCAGCTCGATCACGAAGCTGTCCAGCGGCTGCACCGCCCGCGCCCGGGTGAGCGCGGTCCCGGAAATGGCCCGGCTGTTCGCTTCCATGCTCAGGTCCAGCTTCAGGTAGCGGATGTCGTATTTATTCATCGTCGGGTACTGGAAATAATTCACCCGGCTGGTATTCCCAATAGTAGCGTGGCTGCATTTCTCGATGCATTCCTGTGCCTGCGAGACAAGGCTTGTGAAGAGGAAGAAGAAAAATGAAGCATTTCGGAGTACAAAAGTTTTCATGCGAAATTTTTAAAGGGTCACTGCAGCAGCCGGTCGAGTGCCTGACGAACTGTTTCAAAGGGGAAGGAGTTGGTGACCTTTTCCATTTGCTGCTTTATCTCCGCGGTGCTCAGATTCCCAATGCTGCCCTCATGGGTGTGCTTCAGCGTCTTCGGATCGTATACGAACTGGCCCAGCTCGATGTCAATTCCCACTTTTTTATACGCATCACGGAAAGCTGTTCCCTGCAGCACCAGCTTATTCGCCTCTTCCACGCTGAAAAGGTATTTATACTTCTCATCCGCAAGGATCCCTTCCCGCACCTGGACCTGGGTGAACATCAGGATCAGCATGTCCATGCAGTCGTGTATGGTTTTGAACGCGGGGAAAAGATCTTCTTTAAGCAGCTGCAGGTCGCGATGATAACCCGAGGGAAGATTCGTAGTCATCAGCATCACCTGGTTCGGCAGTGCCTTCAGACGGTTGCAATGGGAGCGTACCAGCTCGAACACATCGGGATTCTTTTTGTGCGGCATGATGCTCGACCCGGTCATGAACTCTGCGGGAAAGCTTATGAATCCCAGATCCTGGCTCAAATACAGACATGCATCCATCGAAAGGCGCGAGCAGGTGTCGGCAAGATTAGCGAGCGCCATGGCGGTCACGCGCTCCACGCGTCCCCTGCTCATTTGCGCGTAAACTACATTGTAGTTGAGTGTTTCAAATCCCAGAAGCTGGGTGGTAAGGGTGCGATTAATTGGAAACGAAGAACCGTACCCGGCACCGGAACCCAGCGGATTCTTATTGATGATGTCGAAGGCGGAACGGATTCCAATCATGTCGTCAACCAGGCTCTCGGCATAGGCCCCGAACCAGAGTCCGAAGGAAGAAGGCATGGCAAGCTGAAAATGCGAATACCCCGGCATCAAATAATCCCTGTACTGCTCACTCTTCGCCTGGAGCAGGTCAAAGAGCTTGCCGACCTTTTCCACGAGCGCTTCGATCTCGCTGCGCAGGAAAAGCCGGATGTCGAGCAGCACCTGGTCGTTGCGACTGCGCGCGGAATGAATTTTTTTCCCGGCTTCGCCAAGCTGCTTCGTGAGGACCAGCTCGATGTGGCTGTGGATGTCTTCGGCTTCTTCTTCCATCCGGAAATTTTGCTGCTGCACATCCTGGTAGATCTGCTTTAGCCCGGCCTCCAGCTTCGCCAGATCTTCCTGTTCGAGCAATCCCACGAAAGCAAGCATGCGAATGTGCGCAATCGACCCCAACACGTCAAAGCGCGCCAGGTAGCGGTCCATTTCGCGGTCGCGCCCGACGGTAAATTCCTCCACTTCGGTGTGCAGCGAAACATCTTTTTCCCAAAGCTTCATACAACAAGCTGGTTTAACAACGCGATGTAATCTTCAATGCCCCGCCGGATCTCGTCCACGTAAATAAATTCATCCGCCGTATGGCTTCGGCGCGAGTCCCCAGGTCCCATTTTCAGCGCCGGGAAGGGCATCAGTGCCTTGTCCGAAGCGGTCGGGGAACCGAAATATTTTTTTCCAATTGCCGTTCCCGCCTGCACCAAAGGATGATCCGCTGGAATAATCGTAGGCCTGATCCTCATGTTCCTCGGGTTCAATTCACATGCCATATTTGCCTTCATGATCTGCAGGATCTCATCAAAATCATAGAGCTCGTTTACCCGCAGGTCCACCACAAAAGTACATTCCGCAGGCACCACGTTGTGGGCTTTGTTGGCGGTGCCGATCACGGTGACATTTGCCGTTACCGGTCCGAGCAACGATGAAACTTTTTCAAACGAATAGGATCGCAGCCATTCGATATCTGCAATCGCCGCATAGATCGCGTTGCGGCCCTCGCCGCGGGCAGTATGTCCGGCGATCCCCTTCGCAACGCAATCCAGCACGAGCAGGCCGCGCTCGGCATTGGCCATTTCCATTCCGGTGGGTTCGCCCACGACCGCTGCCTCGATGGGAGGCAGCTTCTTCAGCGCAAGCTCGACCCCTCCGCTTCCGCTGATTTCCTCCTCTGCGGTCGCCGCGAGCGCGATGTTGTAACGCAACCCGCTCAGCGGCCAGAAATGAATAAAACAGGTTATCAG
>DASPNM010000004.1:0-80412 GCA_035626515.1 Chitinophagaceae bacterium | reverse complement strand
GGTGCTGGGCATTGGAAACAACGGACACATCGGCTTCAACGAACCGGGTTCGAGTCCGAATTCAAAAACGCGCCTCATCACACTCGATAATTCCACGCGGCTGGCAAACTCGTACGAATTCCCCAATATCTCACAGGTGCCCCGGCTGGCCCTTACTATGGGCATCGGGACGATCCTGAAAGCAAAAAAAATTTTGCTCATGGCCTGGGGAGCACTGAAGGCCCCCGTTGTGCGCCAGGCCGTCGAAGAGGAAGTAACGGCAGGCGTGCCTGCATCGTTCCTGCAGGAACACGACAACGTTACGTTCATTCTTGACGCGGAAGCGGCGGCCGAACTGACCCGCAACAAATCGCCGTGGCTGACGGGTGAGTGCGAATGGATTCCAAAGATGGTCAGGAAGGCAGTAGTGAATATGGCGCTACAATTGGGAAAGCCGGTGTTGAGTCTCACCAACACGGATTACAACGAATGCGGACTGAGCGATCTGCTTGTTGAAAAAGGTGACGCCTACGAGATCAACCTGGAAGTCTACTACATGCTCCGCGATACGATTACCGGCTGGCCGGGAGGCAAGCCGGGAGTCGTGATACCGAAGCACCCCGAACGCTCGGAACCTTATCCGAAGCGGGTGCTCGTACTCTCGCCACACCCCGACGACGACATCATCAGCATGGGCGGAACGTTTCAACGGTTGCACGACCAGGGACATGATGTGCATGTGGGCTATCAAACTTCCGGAAACATTGCGGTCACCGATGAGTTCGTCACCCGCTTCCTGGATTTCGCGGTGGGCTTTGAGGAGATAGCCGGGATCGACACGAGCCGATCGGGAAAAATTCTAACCGATGCACGGCGCTTTCTTTCGCGGAAGCGTTCCAACCAGGTGGATACCCCAACTATCCGCGCGATCAAGGCGCTGATCCGCCGCTGCGAGGCGCGCGCAGCCTGTCATTATGTGGGCATTCCGGATGATAACATTCATTTTCTCAACCTCCCTTTTTATGAAACGGGGACGATCGAGAAGAAGCCGATGGGTGAAAAGGATATTCGGCTGACGATGGAATTACTGAACCGGGTGCGGCCCCACCAGCTCTACTGCGCGGGCGACCTGGCAGATCCACATGGCACACATAAAATCTGTCTGGATATTGCACTGGAGGCATTGAACCGTCTCAAAAAGAAAGAAGAATGGGTGAATGACTGCTGGCTGTGGTTGTACAAGGGAGCCTGGCAGGAATGGCACATGGAAGAAATCGAAATGGCTGTGCCCATGAGCCCGGACCAGGTGTTGAAAAAGCGTTACGGAATTTTCATTCACCAGTCGCAGAAAGACATGGTTCCGTTCCAGGGCAGCGATTCGCGCGAATTCTGGCAGCGAGCCGAAGAGCGGAACGCGCACACGGCAAACCAGTATGCCCAGCTCGGCCTTACACACTATGCGGCGATGGAAGCCTTTGTACGTTTACATTACTAAGAAGGCGGCTCCTTCTTTTCTTCTTCTTCAGGGATGGAGGTCGCTTCGGTCTGGAGGCGCGGTGCGTCGGGGTCCACGAATTCATTTACGTAGATATCGAAGAGAACCACGATGTAGTTCACCAGCAACGGACCGAAGATCAGCCCGATAAAACCAAACAATCCCAGTCCGATGATCACGCCCAGCACCGTCATCACGGGGTGTACATTGCCGATCCGGCGCAGCAGCGTGATGCGCGCGAGGTAATCCACCTGACCCGTAATTACAACGCTGTAGATAAGCAGGCCCACCGCCTGCCAGCTCTGCGCAGTGGCGAACATGTAGACCACCAGCGGCACCCAGACGATCATTGTCCCGACGATGGGGAAGAATGCGAATACGCCGGTCACAAATCCCCAAAGCCCCCACTCCTTCACGCCGAAGATGAAGTAGCCCAGCGTTGCGGTGAGTCCCTGGATGATGGAGATCAGGGGAATTCCCAGTGCATTCGCCTTGATCATTTTTTTCGTGGAAGTGGCAAGCGTCTGAATATTTTCCTGCTTTAGCGGAATGATGCGGTTGAGGAACCGCTCCAGCTCCTTACCATTATAAAACATGAAGTAAAGAATGAAGAGCATCAGGCCCAGGTTGGCCACAATGTTTGCGGTACTGTTGATGATCCGCGGGATGAAGGCCGTGACCTGCGACAGCGAATTCTCGAGCGACTCGTGCGAGATGAGGTTGAGCCCGAATTTTCGCTGCATGGCCTCGATGGAGGTTTTCGCGTCGTTAATCATCCCGGAAGGATCTTTCAGAAAGGCGTCAATCTTAGGACTGATCAGCAGCACTGCCAGGAAGATCGGCACACCCAGGATGAGCAGGTAGTATACGATGAAGAGACCCGCGGCTCTACCCTTTTTCCATTTCCGGTTATAGACAAGCTGGAAATAATCTCCGCGACTCAGGATGTAGAGAGTAAGTGCGCCAAGCAAACCCGGAAGAAAGGCGCGCAGTTCCCGGATGGCGAGGAACACAAAAAAAATCAGCAGCGACAGCAGAACGATCTGCTTGAGGCGGTCGTTGAAATGTACCATAATGCTGAATGAACTGCCCTTCGTTGCCACTAGTCCCCGCCACGCCACCAAAGTTACAGCAAACGCTAGATGAGGGTCAGTTCGGCTTTTTCACGTCACGCGGGGCAGCCTGCCCATTGTGTTGACCCTTTCCCATCCAGGAAAACAGTTTTTGCATCCACTTGTTCTTGCGCCCGGCTGCGACGTGCGAGGTATAGTTTTTTAGAAGGAACGATACGAGGAATCGGGCGAGCCACCCGGCCCGTCCGACGGGGGTATTTCGGATGAACATGTTCACAAGATAGCCTGTGCCCGCGGTCACAAGCCAGTTGCTGCGATCGCGGCTCAGAAATTTTCCCAGCTGCTTCATTACCAGGGATGCGGGGCGAAGCTCCATTTTTAATTGTTGGACATCAGCCTGCAGCAGTTCCCGCTGCGCCCTGAGCAGGACTTCAAGCTCCTGCTTTTCTTCCAGGAGGTCGTTGTATGTGCGGATTTGCCTCTTAGTCATACAGCTTGCGGATTATCCGGTCGCGGAAGTACGGAAAAACGATCTTTTTGCTCATCAGCACCACCCCCACGATGACCAGCATAAAGAAGCCGGCTACGATGAAAAAACCAGCCGCCCGGCTGTTCACCACATCCCCCAGCCAGAGAGCAAGGCCGACAAACAAGAACAACAGGGTAAAGAGCCCGAACACCGCGGTTACAAGTCCGCTGAGCACGGCAGCCGCTGCGCGCGTGGCTTTCTCGGTAGCGCGCACCACAGCCAGCCTGTAAAAGGTGTTCAGGTAGTCCAGGCTATGCTGAAAAAGGTCGGAAATGCTGCTCCGGAGATCTTCCTTTTCTTCCTTCAGCGTTTCGGTTTCCATGCGGTGCTATTTATGAAGAGGAAGCAGGCGCAGGACCTGCTTCCAACTCCTGTCAGATACTTTCCTTGGGGCGCGTGGTGGCGCGGCCTGCCTTCGCCTCGCCGACCAGCTCATCTGTTACCTGCTTTCCGTCATGGAACAGATGCGTCAGGTTATCCACCCATTGTCCCGCGGTGCGGCCGATACGCCGGCGGGTTTCACTACCCTTGTCGGGAGCGAGGAGCATTCCAATCACGACTCCCGCTGCTGCGGCTCCGACGATTCCCAAAATCAGTTTTGTTGTGGACGTCATATGCATTGATTTAAAAATTAAGGAAAATGATAGAAGCGGTAAAACGTATAAAAAACCGTACCAGAAAATCCACAGTTGCCCGAACTGCAGGACCGCAGGGATTCGGTCAAATTGAGTAGGAAATTACACACTCATTAAGGCGTGCTCCGCAAATTCCGGAGTGAATCGCTGTCCGTGGAATAGCTTTTGTGAGCAAAAGCATATTATCAATTCAACACAATGAATAAGCAAACGCAATTTGACGCCCGTGTCACCTCCGGCGAGAATCTTTCGTACTGGGTAGATTCGGAAGAGCCGCTCCGGTTTTCGCGGCTGGAAGAGGATATAGAAACTGACGTGCTGGTAATTGGTGGCGGTATTTCGGGGCTAAGCGTTGCCTACAATCTCCTGAAGAAGGGGAAGCAGGTGGTCGTGCTCGAGGACGGCTTTATCGGGAGCGGGGAAAGCGGGCGGACCACGGCGCACCTCACGGCAGCGCTTGACGACAGGTATTACCACATTGAAAAGATTGTGGGCGAGGAAGGAATGCGGCTGGCCGCCGAAAGCCACTCGGAGGCAGTCAACTGGATCGAAACCGTGGTGAGCGAACAAGACATTGATTGCAATTTCAGGCGGGTGAACGGCTACTTATTCCTGCATCCAAGTGACAAGCTCAAGAGCCTGGAAAAAGAATTTGAAGCTACGCAGCGCGCAGGTCTCAGCACGCGGTGGGTGGATGAAATGCCGGGCATAGCGGGGGCCCCCGGGCCGGCGATTTGTTATCCACAGCAGGGCCAGTTTCACATCATGAAGTATTTGAAAGGTCTCGCGCGCGCGATTGAACAGCTGGGTGGCAGAATCTTCACCGAATCCCGCGCAAACAATATTGAAGAGGACGGGGCGGAATGCAACGGCCGCCGTATTCACGCGCAGTTTGTGGTGGTGGCGACGAACAGTCCCGAGAACAACCGCGTGACGATGCACACGAAGCAGTTTCCGTTTCGCACCTATGTGATCGGCGCGAAAATTCCAAAGGGATCGTTGCCTGCCGGGCTCTGGTGGGACACCGGCGACATGGACGCAAAGTGGTATACGGCTCCCTATCATTATGTGCGCACAGAAGACTATGATGACCAATACGACCTGCTGATCTCCGGTGGCGAGGACCATAAGACAGGCCAGGCCGATGCAGAAAACATACCGGAAGAGCAGCGGTTCGACGCGCTTATTCACTGGACGAAAGATCATTTTCCAATGATGCAAGATGTATCCTATCGCTGGTCCGGTCAGGTCCTTGAGCCGCTGGATTACCTGGCGTTCATTGGAAAAAATCCAGGCAGCAAGAACATTTACATTGCCACGGGAGATTCAGGCAATGGAATGACCCACGGCACGATCGCCGGGATCCTGATCAGCGACCTGATCATTGGTGTGGAAAATCCATGGGAAAAGATCTATTCCCCGAAACGCTCCCCGCTGAAGGTCCCGGCACGCTACCTGAAGGAAATGGCGGCCATGGCCGCGCAGTACGGAGATTACATCGCGCGCGGCGACATCCGGGGAGTGGACGAGCTGCACGCGGGCGAAGGCGCAATAATGAGCCGCGGCCTGAAGCGCTACGCGGTGTACCGCGACGAGCACAATGAGCTGCACGTTTTTTCGGCAGTTTGTCCGCACCTGGGCTGCGTGCTGCAGTGGAATGGAGAGGAGAAATCATTCGACTGTCCCTGCCACGGTTCCCGCTTCACCTGCATGGGCGAAGTGGTGAATGGACCGGCGGCCACGAATCTGAAACAGATACAGGTGGAGGAGGAGAGCCTGCATTAGGGGGTGGAAGGTTGTTGAAGGTGGTGGAGAATTGTTGATGGTGGTGGAAGGCGGTGGAAAATTGTTGTGAAGGTTGAAGGTTGCTGAACGTTGTTGAAGGTTGTTGAAGATTGGATTGGTGAGCTGGTTCGTGAAACCGAATTCTTCACTGCGTGAAGTATTCTTTCAGTTTTCCTTCCGTGTTGGCTTCTTTCATTTTCTTAAGAGTCCCCTTCAGCTTTACGTCAAACCGGTGGCAGTAGTCGAGCAGGGTTTGCAAGCATTTGACTTTGAAATCAACGCTGTTCGTGGGCGGGGTGGGGCTTTCGATGGCGAGTTTTGCCATGGTGGCCAGGTAGATGACCAGCAGGTCGTCGAATTTGGAGGCGGTTTTGTCGAGCACAAACTTGTGATGCGAAGTTCCTTCAGCGAGGAATATTGAGCACGGCTGGTCCGGTTCTCCGGGCGCCAACCTTAACATCTCGGTGCCTGCCGGGATGGCGGTTTTGCCGTATATTTGCGGCCCATCCTGATAAGGATCGGGAGAAAAATTGGTCCCGTAGCTCAATTGAATAGAGCATCTGACTACGGATCAGAAGGTTTCAGGTTTGAATCCTGACGGGATCACACTGGCTGGCTAATGCCGGCCTTTTTTCTTGTTGCACGTGCTCGGACGCGGCATGAGTGATGAGTGAACAGCGATGAGTATCTACAGCCGGCTGTTATTGCCTTATTAAAAGCGCTCAAAACGGGAAGCATCGTTGGACATCCGTCTGACCTCAGGCTCGTTTGAAAAAGCTTCTGAATTTCTGCAATCACCTACCGTATGTGATTTCCTTACCGATGGTTTCGGCAACCACCGATAGTACCCTCCACTCGACACACCCCTTATAATAAGCAACCTCTTTCCAGTTTTTAGGCGCTGTGGAAACACTCCAAAGCCCGACCTTGCGCGTGCTCCAGAGGCCAGTGATTACGACCTGGGTAGTATTGATTACGGCATTTGCGATTAAGTAGGCATCATTAAGATATTCTCGGGGATACGTTTTCAGGGTATCACCTGGCAGATCTTTGACAATAAAATCAAGTTCCACAAAGGCCCATTTGACACGGTTTCTAAGATTGGCTGTATCCCTGACTTCTACAACAATTTTAGTATCGCCTGTTTTTTGTGAATGTGAAAAGAAGCCGCACAAAAGGAATCCGAAAACCAGAATCGTTCTATACATACAAAATAGCAGTGGCTAAAGAAACCGGGTGAATCCGCACTTTCCCGCGAAGCCCCCAATAGTCAAATCCAGGCGATGGATAACCGATTTCGCACGCATGCTTCGAAAAGCTCAGCATGACAGGGAACATTTTCGACTCCCGACTCCGAACTCCCGACTCCCGACTATTTTCTTCCCGGGACATACTTATCCAACAGCGCCTCGTATTCCGCATTGCCCTTCAGTCCCGCGAGGTCGGGGTCGTTCACAAGCGCATCGAAATTCTTGTAGCCTTTCTCCAGCGCCTTCCGCAGACTGGCTACGGCTTCGGCGGGCTGGTTGTTCAGCGCGTAGCTGCAGGCGAGCCTGAAATAATTATTGGCCCTCGTGGTATCCAGGCTGATCGCACGACGAATGTGCACGATCGCCGAATCGTAGCGCTGCAGGGCATGAAACAGCAGCCCGAGGTTCAGCGAGGCATTCTCATAAGTGGGATCCCGGTCCGCCGCCAGCCGGTAGAACACGAGGGCGGAATCATATTTTTCCTGCTGCATGTACGAGGCACCGATGTTATTGTATGCGGGAAGATACGTGGAGTCGAGCTCCAGTGCTTTTTTGTAATAAACGATCGCTGAATCGAAACTCTTCATTTCGTAATAGAACGAACCAACCGCCTGGAAGGCAATGGCGTTCGGATCAGTGCGCCGCAGCAGCTGCTTCTGAAAATAATATGCGGCCGAGTCTGGCTGGCGCAGCTGGCGGAAAACCTGCGCGAGGTTGATCCACACGGTCGCGTTCTCCGGCTCCAGCTGGGTGGCACGCTGGAGGTAAATGCGCGCGGAATCATACTGCTTCATCTCACGGAACACCAGCGCCATGTTGTTGTACAAAAGGGCATTGTTCCGGTCCTGCGCGAGGGCCTTGCGATAATAATAGCGTGCGGAGTCGAAACGCTTAAGGTTGAGGAACATCAAACCCAGATCGTTCATGAGCTGCACGCTGTTCGGGTCCACCAGCGATGTGCTGCGCAGCATGGCGGTGATCGAGTCGAGCTGATTCAGGTCCCGAAAGATCTTCATCAGGTTGTTCGAAGCCGGCTTGTAATCCGGCTTCACGAAAATGGCCCGCCGGAAATATCTTTTCGCGGAGTCGTAATTCTTATCCTGCCCATAGATCACTCCCAAACTATTCAGGATCGAAGGATTCCCGGGTTCCAGCATCACCGCCTGCTGAAAATAATTGTACGTAGAATCCGGAACCTTGAGCTCCTTAAACACCAGCCCCAGGTTGATCAGGGCGAAAGCGGAGTAGGGATTGGCGTGCAACGCCCGGTGATAGTACAGGCGCGCGGAATCGTACTGCTTCAGGGCGACGCTCGCACGGCCAAGATTATTGTACGCCTCCTCGTAGTTGGGATCAAATTCTGCTGCCAGCCGATAATACACTTTGGCCGAATCGTAAGCTTTCAGATCGCGGTAGAAATTTCCGATGTAAATGTTCACGATGGACTTGTCGGGATAATTCGCAAAAGCCTGCGTATAATAAATGCGGGCGGAATCGAACTCGCGGATCTCAAAGAAGGATTTCGCAAGGCCGTTATAAGCGTTTAAAAACTTCGGATCCGCGCCGACGGCGTTTTTGAAATAGGTGATCGCCCGCTCGTGCAGCTTCCGGTCGTGGTAAAGCCATCCGAGATTGTTGCTCGCATATACATTATTGCGATCGATCGCCAGCGCCTTTTCGTAGTACGCGATGGCCGAGTCGCCCCGATTCTGCGAATAGTAAAAATGTCCCAGGTCTACCAGCGCGTCCGGATTCTCCGGATCAATTTGCATCGCCTTGCGGTAATACTTCTGCGCGGAGTCAAACTTGTTGAGACTTTTGTAGCAGTAGGCCAGGTTTACGTAAGGGTAGCGCCAGAGCGGGGCAGACCTCATCGCGCGGTCCGAGTAATAGATAGCACTGTCGAGGCGGTTGTTGTCAATGTGCAGCGAAGCGATGGTGTTTAAAATATAAGCCGCCTTGCCGTCGGCAGCAAGAGCAGTGTACGCGTACTGAAAAGCCTTGTTGATATCCACTGTTCTCCGCTCCTTTCCAAAATAGCCGCGGGCTTTAAAAAAGTACATTCTTCCTTCCAGCGAACGCGCGAATGAGGGATCATCCTCGCGAATGAAATTGATAGCCTTTTCCACCATGTTGCCCACTTCGTAAAACTCCTGGCGGGCGATCTTTTCCATCCGGTCGAGGCTGGTATTGATCTCGTCCGTCTTCTCCCCTTCGTCGATCTGCGCGCGGATCTTCTGAATAGACGACGCGTCACGGCACTGGAGGTAAAGATTGATCTTGGTCTGAGCATAATTGATGAACTCAGCCGCCAGGGTCTGCTTCGCATCTATGGTGTACGCGTTTCCGGGGTAGTTTTTTTCCAGCTGTTCGTAAAAGAACTCTGCTGACTGCTTCCCGGTAAGGCGGCTCTCGCGGATAGCCTGGTTGAACTCGTTGTACATTTCCAGAAGCTGGGTGTCAATTGCAGCATACGTGATCTCTTTTTCCCGACTTCTCTGAATCCAGCGGCCGGCGCTGTTGCCCGGAGTTCTGCCTTCAAGCTGCTTTGTCCGGAGCCAGTTTCGCAAATACGAAGTATCCACCGTTGCGATCACTGTCTCACTCTGTTCGTTGCAGCAGATAAATGGTTTCTGGTTCTTCTTGAACCGCTCGCGGGCGATCGCCGGGACGTTCTTGTCTACGTAGAGCTGAATCTCTCCAAGGCTGACCTGGTTGTCGGCCGTTGAGTCGGCCAATCCGGTAAGTCCATCCACAAGGTAGTACGTAAAAAGCCCGTGGCCGTTCCCGATCGACGCGTCTTCGAGCGATTCCTGTCCCGCGCCCGTTGCAAGCATGATGATCTCTCCCGCTTTTTTTTCGGAGATCGCAGCGTTCAGCGCCTGTTGTCCTTCCCTTCCGCCGGGCAGCTCATTGGTTCGGCAGGCATCCATTACGAAGATGACTTCGACTCCTTTTTCCGAAAGGTCTGCAATTCGGCTCTTCAGGTTATAGAGCTGGATGTTCCCCGTGACGATGTAGTTGTTCTTATCCCCGGCCGGGTTGCAGTCGTAGGTAAGGAAGAAATATTCGTCCTGATCAATCGCATCACCATGCCCCGCCAGGTAAATGAAGAGCCGGTCTCCATTCTTGAGCTGCTTCGATTTGAGCCAGGACATTCCTTTCACCCAGAAATTCGCCGCTTTCGCCTCTTCGTTGAGCAGGCAATAGATGTTTGCGTCGGGAATGCGGCCGCCACCCGGCGACCGGAGGTAATCGCGGAAAAGCTCGGCGTCCTTGTCGGCATACGTCAGCGGCCGGATGTACTTGTACTGCGAAATTCCCAGGATCATAGCGAAAGATTGGGGAGGCCGGACCGAGTCAGTTTTTACCGGCGGGGTGACCTGCGCGCTCCCGGCAATGCTTCCCAATGCGCATATAAGAAGCAGGAAGACAGGGGATTTTCGCATAAATTCGGGCTACTAATTTACAGTTTTCCACCGTTGCCCGCCCGACAAACTGCTGCATGAGAAAACCTTTTCACAAACACGTCATTCACCACGTGAGGCGGGCGCACCGCCAGGTAACGAAGTACCTCTACAAACGGGATACGATTTTTGCCACGCTTTGGGTTTTTGTTTTCATCGCGGTGCTCGGGCTGGTGCCCATCAATTTCAAATTTCTCAACCCACTGAAGCTTGCCCTGAAGGATTTTGATTTCAACGATCTTGCTTATGCCAAGTTGAAGGCTGCCGATCGAAGCAAGCTGGATTCAAACATAGTGATCATCAACATCGGCATGGCCGACCGCGAGGGGCTGGCTATGCTGCTGGAAAAAACCGCTTCCCATGGCCCGCGCGCCATCGGGCTCGACGTGTGGATGGAAGAGTCCCGGGAACCTGAAAAGGATTCGTTGCTCGCCCAGACGATACGCAAGACCCCGGGGCTTATTATTGCCAGCCGCTACAAGCCGGGGAAAGGCAAGACGGAAAGCGAGTATCATCACAACTACTTCCACCAGTTCACCCGCGCGCGGGAAGGTTATGTGAATTTCATGAATGAAGAATATGCAACCATTCGACTCTGGAACCCATTCTTTATTCACGATACCGGCGGCGTAAAGACCGAAAATCCCAGCTTCGCTGCAGCGATCCTCGAAGTTGCGAATCCGAAGGAATATGAGGCGTTCCGCAAAAAGAAAAAGAAGATCCTGCCGATCAATTACACGCGCCGCACCAACCAATACCAGGTAATCGGTCCTGAAGACCTGCTTATGGACCGGGTGGAAGACTCGGCAATCCGGGGTAAAATTGCACTGCTAGGTTACATCAATACAAACCCAACAGACATTGAGGACAAGAAGTTTACACCCATGAACGAAAAGTTCTATGGAAAGACGGTGCCGGACATGAACGGGATCGTGGTACACGCCAACATTATGTCGATGGTTTTGGAAAAGAACTATGTAAAAAAGTTACCTTCGTGGGCAGTCTGGCTGTTCGCCATTTTCATCGGGTGGCTTCACATGTCCTTCTTTATCCGTTACTACCTTGAAAACCACATCTGGTTCCACCTGGTGGCCAAGCTCGCGCAGCTGGCTTCGGCGATATTCTTTGTTTTCCTGGGCGTGTATTTGTTCGACACGTACCGGATCAAGCTGGACATGAAGCTGACGCTGATCGTGATCGTGCTGGCGGTGGACGTGATCTATTTCTACGAAGCCTGGGCGGTCTGGATGCATAAGAAATTTGGATACCGAACTGTGTTTCATCAAAAACACCATTAAACCCACATCATTGACCATGAAAAAGATTCTGTTGCTGGCTGTGTCCGTTTGTCCGCTGCTCGTGGCAGCGCAGGAGAACAACTTTTTGCTCTATAGCTTCAAGGGGAATGTGACTGTTGTTGAGAATAAGTCGGAAAGTGCTGCGAAAGTGGGACGCGTAATGAACTCGGGTGCCGTGCTGAAAGTTCCGGCAGGCGGGGTGGCTACGCTTATTTGCAACGAGAATGCGATGTTCACCGTAAAAAAAGCCGGCAGCTTCAGCATGGGGCAGTTTGGAGATTCCTGCAAGGTGAAAACCGGTTCCGTCACTTCAAATTATGTGAAGTATGTGTGGAACCAGATGACGAAATCTTCCGGTTCGCCCGGGAGCAACCGGAAAGCTTTCATGAACAACGTCGGCGCCGTCACCCGTTCGGTGAACAATATCTGGATCGATCCGCGGCTGGATACCGTGAATTATGTAAGCGGCGATTTCCCGCTTTCGTGGAAATCCTATGCCGAGGCTGAAAACTTCGAGTTTTTCCTGTTCCGCTCCAACGACGGAAGCCCGGCGTTTTTTAGAACAACCCTGGATAAGCTGAAGATCCCGATCAGCAAGTTCGCCGCGCAACTTAAGCCGGGAAATACTTACTACTGGACCGCTGCAGTGAAGGGCGAAGTGAATGAAGAGGTCAAGACGCTCAACTATGTAACGAGAGAGCAGTTCAACCAGCTTCTCCGGGAACTGCGCTCATCGCTCGGGGCTTTCGAGACCGAAGCCGAAGAGGCATACCGGCTGGCCTTCCTGCTCGAGGACCTGCATTACCTGGCGCAGGCATATGAGTATTATTCAAAAGCATCCCGGCTGGCGCCCACCAATCCCCTTTACCGTTCCACCCTGATGTCGTTCCGGAAAGATTACGAAATCAAATAAGCGAGCGGGGCATACTGTTATGAAAATCTCGTTCTGGAGCATCGGGAAGGCAAACGAAGCCTACGTGCGGAGCGGGGTAGAAGAATTTTCCAAACGGATCAACCGGTATTTCAAGCTGAAGTGGACTATCATTCCGGTTCCGAAGAACGCCGGGATGCTGAGTGAGATGGACTTACGGAAAAAAGAAGCGGAAACCATTCTGGAGTGGCTCAGCGATGATGATTACCTCGTGGCTCTTGATGAACGCGGAAAGCAGCTGAGCTCCGAAAAGCTCGCAGATTTCCTGCAGGCGCAGGCAAACGAGCGCACCAGCCATCTTGTTTTTCTGATCGGCGGCGCTTTCGGCCTGCATGATTCGGTGCTCCAGCGGGCGGACTTCGTATGGAGTCTTTCGCGACTCACTTTTCCCCACCAGCTTGTGCGCCTCTTGCTTGCTGAGCAGATTTACCGCGCCTGTTCGATCCTGCGCCATGAGAAGTACCATCATCGATGAGGCGAGTCGCATTAGCATTTCCTGACTATATTTAACAATGGAATTGTCGTTCACGCTGATCATTGTGATCGCCACCACTCTCGTTTCGATAGGCGGGCTGAGCAACTACAAGATCATGGACGACCTGATCTTTTATCCGCCCGCGATCCAGAGGAGACAATACTACCGGCTCATTACACATGGATTTCTGCACGCGGACTACTTTCACCTCGCGTTCAATATGGTTGCCCTCTGGTCGTTTGGGGAAGCCGTGGAACAGGGACTATTCAGCAACCCCTGCGTGTTCGGAGAGAACGGCCGGTATTTTTTTCTCCTGCTCTACTTCCTGGCTTTAATCTTCGCAAGCCTTCCGGATTATTTCCGCCACAGGAACAATTATCATTTCCGCAGTCTCGGCGCTTCGGGAGCCGTATCGGCCGTGATTTTTGCCGCAATCGTGCTGCTGCCGCAAATGCCCATCCGCTTTCTTTTCATCCCCATTGATATTCCCGGATTCATCTTCGGTGCCATTTACCTGCTGGCTTCGGCGTATCTCGACAAGCGTGGCGGGGGAAATATCAATCACATGGCACACATCTTCGGCGCACTTTTCGGGGTCATTTTTGTATACGTGCTGGTATCGCTCGTGGGGCAGCTGGACGTGATCGACAACTTCATGAAGCAGGTGCGCTCATTACGGCAGTTCCTTCCTTTTGAATGTTAGCCGCAGCACCTCACGCGTGCGGTCGGTAACGCGGAAGCGATCGTCAATCCGGTGTCCGACCACCCAAAGCAGCCCGCCTTCCGATTCGAGGACCCAGGAATTCTCTTTCTCGGTTATTGAAAGTTTCTGGTCAATGAAAAACCGGGCGAGTTTTTTTTTCTTGCGCATGCCCAATGGATAAAAATAGTCACCACGCTTCGAGCGCCGCAGCAACAGGGGAAACCGGACCAACCCTGCATCCAGCTGCGCGACGGCAACATTTGGGTCCAGTGTAAATCCATCGACGGCCACCTTTTCCACCCGCAAGGTTCCGCCTGGAAACGAAACGGACTTGTACTCTTCTTCAATAACAATGTACTGCGATTCTTCAGGCCGAAGCGGAGCGATGATTAGCCAGTGGCGGTGCCGAATGATCCGATGTGTCGCTGAGCTAATGTGCCGCCCGGACCCAGACTCGCAGAGGCGCAACACTGCTTCTACCTGGCGCTCGCCAAAACCGAATTCGTGAACGATCTCGTAAACCAGCGCGCGGTTTCCCTTTCCGAAATCCAGCAGTTGCTTCACCGGGATATGGATTTCCTGACCCTCGCGGCGGGAAAGCTTTTGCTTCAGTTGTGTAACCGCTTTCTCGTAGAGCGCCGCGATCTCACGAAAACGGGAAATACTGTGACGCAATCCTTCTCCCACCTGCGGGTAAATCTTCGCGAGGGCGGGAATAACCTCATTGCGGAAATAATTGCGGCTGTATTTCGATGAACGATTGGATGAATCCTCTACGTATTCGAGTCCCGACTCCTTCGCGAAAGCCAGTAACTCTGCTTTTGAAAATTCCAGCAGGGGGCGCCGGATGTGTGCGGCTTTGGCGGGAATGCCGGTGAGACCCTGCAGACCGGTGCCGCGAAAGAAATTCATCAGGAGGGTTTCCACATTGTCATCTGCGTGGTGGGCCGTCAGCACGAATGGGGGCGGTTCGTTCATTCCCGCGAGCTCCGCAAACCACGCATAACGCAGCGACCGGGCCGCTTCCTGAACGGACAACTTTTCCTCCAAAGCATAATGTTCGGTATTGAATTTTTTTAGATGGAGCTCCGCACCGTATCGTTCCGCCATGCGCTCTACGAATCGCTGGTCTCTGTCGCTTTCCTCACCACGCAGCTGAAAATTGCAATGGGCGAGCGAAATTTTACAGCCGGACCGATAGCAAAGCTCTGCCAGCACGGTGGAATCCAGTCCCGCGCTGGCGGCGACAATCAGCCGGTCCTGCCAGCCGAAAAGGTCCTGCCGTTTCACCTCTTCCCGGAATGCCTCCAGCAGGTTCATCTTTCAGTAAGTTCTTCGTACGCGTTCTGCAATTCGCTGTATGCGTGGCGGTCTCCCTTTTTTCGGGTTTCCTCCATCCCTTCTTCATAAACCCGGATCGCCGCCTCCCGTTCTCCCTGCCGCTCGAGCAGCTTCGCCAGGTGGTAGTAAGTCCCGGTATAACCCCGATCACGCTGCAGTATAGACTCGAAAAGCGCGCGGGCCCGTTCATCGTCGCCGACCTTCACGTACTCGAGAGCGAGCGCGTGCTGCAGAAAGCTGTCATGCGGACTGGCTTCCAGGAACTCCCTCAATTTCTCGATCCGGTCCATGAGCGATTTTTTTCCCGACTATCTTTGCAACGCTTATCTTTGCGTTAGTTGCATAAACAACTAACCGGAACCCTTCCTACGAAGGAATAAAATGATGGATAATGAAGATCCTGGTTTGTATCAGTAAAACACCGGACACGACGGCAAAAATAGCCTTCACCGATAACAACACGAAATTCGACACCACAGGCGTGCAGTGGATCATCAATCCCTACGACGAATGGTACGCGCTGGTGCGGGCGATCGAGCTGAAGGAAAAAGATCCTTCCACGGTGCTGCATCTTGTTACCGTGGGTGCTGCAGATGCGGAACCCATCATACGAAAGGCGCTCGCTCTCGGCGGCGACGAAGCTATCCGGGTAAATACCGACAGCCGGGATAGTTATTTCGTGGCAGCCCAGATCGCAGAAGTGGCGAAGCAGGGCGGCTACGACCTGGTTTTCACCGGAAGGGAGACCATTGATTACAATGGCTCGGCAATTGGCGGAATGGTGGCCGAGCTCCTGGATCTCCCGTTCGTTTCGCTGGCCACGAAATTCGAGCTAAATGGAAACAGGGCCACCATCACCCGCGAAATCGAAGGAGGAGAGGAATACTGCGAGGTGGGGCTGCCGGTCGTGGTAAGCTGTCAAAAAGGAATGGCAGAGGCGCGAATTCCGAATATGCGCGGCATCATGGCAGCCCGAACAAAACCGTTGAAAGTAGTCGAGCCTGTTGCGGCCGAGCAGCTCACGGAGATCCGTTCATTCGGTCTTCCGCCGGCGAAAGCGGGCGTGAAGCTGGTTTCGCCGGAAAACGTGGAAGAGCTCGTGCGCCTGCTTCATGAGGAAGCGAAGGCTATTTGACAGATAGTATGCTGATCGAACTTAACTACAACCGAACTCATGGTACTCATTTTCATTGATACGGCAGAAGGACATGTAAAGAAAGCGTCGCTGGAAGCGCTCACCTATGGGGCGGACCTTGCGCAACAAATGGGATTGAGCGCTGAAGCGGTGGTACTGGGAGAAGTCACCGAGAATATTGCCGCGCTGGGAAAATACGGCGTGAAAAAAATCCATCACGTCCGGCACGATGCGGTCAACCATTTCGATGCGCAAGTCTATACCCGCGTGATTGCGCAGGTAGCCGAACGCACGGGTGCGACGGTGATCGTATTTTCAAACAACGTTGACGGAAGAGCGATCGCACCGAGACTTTCGGCGCGGCTCAAGGCGGGCCTGGTTGCAGGAGCTGTTGCGCTTCCGGATACCGGCAATGGTTTCGTGGCCAAAAAAAATGTGTTTTCCGGAAAAGCCTTTGCCTACGTGGCCATCCATACCCCTGTAAAGATCGTGTCGGTGAGCCCGAATGCGTACCGGATAGAAGCGAAGGAAGGGTTGGCAGAGGTGATTCCTTTCGACGCCGCGGTCGACCAGCCGAAAGTTGCTGTTACCGGGGTCCGGAAAGCAAAAGGTGAAGTACCGCTCACCGAAGCAGAGATTGTCGTCAGTGCCGGACGTGGTTTAAAAGGACCCGAAAACTGGCACCTGGTTGAGGAACTCGCGCATGCACTGCACGCCGCCCTTGCCTGCAGTCGCCCGGTGGCCGACGCACAATGGCGGCCGCACAATGAGCACGTGGGGCAAACGGGAATCGCGATTGCACCGAACCTGTACATTGCGATCGGAATCTCGGGAGCCATCCAGCACCTGGCCGGGGTAAACCGAAGCAAAACGATCGTGGTGATCAACAAAGATCCTGAAGCGCCTTTCTTCAAGGCAGCCGATTACGGGATTGTAGGGGATGCTTTCGAAATCGTCCCGAAATTTACCGCCGCTGTGAAGAAACTGAAAGGCATCAGCTGATCTTTCGCGCGAATAAACCGAACTTCGGGAAATGGCGTTCCTGTCGCCCGATCCGCGCATGAAATTCATTCTGCTTCTTCCAATTCTATCCCTTATGGTCACGGCCCGGGCGCAGAAAGGGAAAGGACGTCAGAAAAAACAAAACAACGCTCCCACGGAATACATCCAGGTTGGTGAAGAACCGAAGCCGGACAGTTCCACAAAATTCACGGGGATTGTAAAATACCGGATCACAACCGACGACCCGTCCGACCTGGATTCGATGTTTGTCGTATTCGGCGATAACCAGATCGCCATCACCATGTTTTATCCGGGCGTCCGTGAAGGGGAAGTGATCAAAGAGCACAGCATTGCGCGATTCAGCGACAGCAGCTTCATCAAGCTGGATACCAGGAACCGCACTTATCGCAGACAAAAGCTTTGGGAGCCGAACGCCGGCACACTGATCGAACTGATGAATACGCGAAAGACAGCGCAGGTGCTCAAACTTGCATGCACTGAATACTCGGGAAGTATGACCCTGAAAAGCGGCGAGGTATTCGACGCCGCCTGTTTGCTGAGCCGTCAACACTCTTTCCTTGGTGCACGGGAATTCAACTTCATGAACATTCAGCCGGTTGTCTCCGACTACCGCATCGTGCTGGGCTACCGGACACGCTCGCCCGAGCAGGAAACCACGCTGATTATGGCTTACCGCATCGAACCGGGAAACGTAGAAAAATATTTCGACCTGAGCAGTTTTCGCGAACAGTAAGGCTTTCAACTCCAGGGTTCCGAGTCCGGCGACAGGACCGATCTTTGCTACCTGTTTTTTTATTCAAATGCCTTAGTTTCGTGTCTCGAATATGAAGAAAATTGAATTGGAAATTGTGGCTTTATCGCACAGCATCACGCAGACGCATTCCTATGCGGTGGTGCTGGGCGAAGTGAATGGCATGCGCCGCCTTCCCATCGTCATCGGGGGATTCGAGGCACAGGCGATCGCGGTGGCGTTGGAAAAAATGCAGCCCAGCCGTCCCCTCACCCACGACCTGATGAAGAATTTCATGAACGCTTTCGCCATCGATCTGATCGAAATCATCATATCCGATTTGCAGGAAGGAATTTTTTATTCCAAGCTCGTGTGTTCTTCGGAAAACGATACGGTGGAGATTGATTCACGCACATCCGATGCGATCGCGCTGGCCGTTCGCTTCGGCTGCCCGATATACACCTTTGAAAACATCCTCGAAAGCGCAGGCATACTCATGGAAGATTCCGCCGCGGCCGGAAAAAAGAAAAAAGGAAAGCAGGAAGCGATGGTAGAGGAAAGCAGCGGAGGCAATGACGACCTGAAATCGATGAGCCTCGAGGAATTGAACAGCCTGCTCACTGAAGTACTCGACAACGAGGATTATATCCGGGCTATTGCCATCCGCGACGAAATCAACAGCCGCAAAAAGAAATAGTCCCCGCCCCACCATGATCAGCTTCCCCAATTCCAAGATCAATCTTGGACTTCGGATCGTCAGCAAGCGCAGTGACGGTTATCACAACCTGGAAACGGTCTTCTATCCGGTACCGGTTTGCGATGTGCTGGAAATCCTCGAGTATCGTCACCGCGTCCGCTCTTCCAGCATTCCTTTCAGCACCAGCGGCCTCGCGGTGGAAGGAGATATTTCAAACAACCTGTGCCTTAAAGCCTACAAGCTGCTGAAAAAAAAATTTACCAAACTTCCTCATATCCGGATGCACCTCCATAAAGTGATTCCGGCCGGTGCGGGACTGGGAGGCGGGAGTTCTGACGCCGCCTTCACGTTGCGACTGGTTAATCAAATGTTCGGGCTGGGTCTCAACGCGGAACAGCTCATTGCCTGCGCAATCGAGCTTGGGAGCGATTGCCCGTTCTTCATTTACAACCAGGCCTGCCACGCGACCGGCAGAGGCGAGGTGCTGGAGAAAATAAATGTGGATTTGAAAGGTTACTGCCTGCTGATCGTTTATCCCGGCATCCACATCAACACGGGACGAGCTTTTCTCCAGATCAAGCCGTCGCGGCCCGAGCAGCCGGTTAAAGAAATCGTGAGCGGCCCTATAACCTCCTGGAAAAAGCAACTGATAAATGATTTTGAAGTCGCCGCATTCACGGAATACCCGCAGCTCGAAAAAATAAAAGACCATCTGTACGCTCAAGGAGCAGTCTACGCTTCGATGTCAGGCAGCGGGAGCACGATCTTCGGAATTTTCGAAAAGAAAGTTCAACCGCAAACAGGGTTTCCAAAAGAATATTTTGTTAGAAAAGTGGATCTCTGATTTCAATCCGCTTCCCGCAGCAGTTCCGCGATATCCAGGGACGCCGTCATCATCTGCAATTCCCCATCCGCTCCGCGCGGCCATTCTTCGGGTGGACGGTCGCAGTACAGCTCTATACCGTTCCGGTCCGGGTCATCCATATAGATTGCTTCCGAAACTCCATGGTCCGAAGCGCCGCGCAAAGGATAGTTCGCTGCTACCAGTCTTTTGACGATTTGCGCCAGATCTTTCCTTGAAGGATAAAGTATTGCCACATGGTAAAGTCCCGCCGCACGCACCGGGGCCGGGCCCCCACCCCGGCTGTGCCAGGTATTGAGGCCAATGTGGTGGTGATAACCACCTGCCGAAAGGAAAACCGCGTCTTCACCATAATACTGTTGCACCTCAAAGCCGAGAAGGTCACGATAAAACTCCAGGGAACGCTTTAGGTCGGAGACTTTCAAATGTACATGGCCAATGCGGGTGGCCGGCGGAACCTTATAGCTCATAAGATTGATTGTGAAGTTGTGAGACAATCAAATTCCCTAAGGTTAACAAAAATCCCGCGGGTTAGTTGCCGCATCGCGGGAATTAACCAGTCTTTCGTAACTTGCAGCCGTGAAAAAGACCGTCTTTTTCGTCGTTGACTTTCTCGCCGCGAACCTCGATTTCCTCAACCATCGAGGATAAGCTCTCGTTTTGTCCAACGGGCCTCCGCCCTTTTCTTGCTTTTCAAATTTGCGATCATGAAAACGACGATTCATACTGCACATACACAGCAATTGCTGGAGCTCGAAGATCATTTCGGTGCCCGCAATTATCATCCCCTTCCGGTTGTCCTCAGCCGCGGCGAAGGGATCTACCTCTGGGACGTGGAGGGGAAAAAATACTTTGACTTTCTCAGCGGCTATTCCTCGCTGAACCAGGGACATTGCCACCCGAGACTCGTAGATGCACTGGTCAAACAGGGGCAGAGGTTGACGTTAACGAGCCGCGCATTTCACAGCGACCAGCTTGGAAGCTACGCAAAGTTCATGTGCAGGCTGTTTGGCTACGACCGGCTGCTGCCGATGAATACCGGAGTGGAGGCGGTAGAGACAGCGATCAAGCTTTCGCGTAAATGGGCCTATGAAGTGAAAGGTATCCCGGAAGCAAAGGCGAAGATCGTCGTGTGCACCGGAAATTTTCACGGGCGCACGATCGGCGTGATATCATTCAGCACTGACCCCACAGCGCGCAAGCATTTCGGTCCCTATTTGCCCGGTTTTACCGTGATCCCATACAACGATGTGCAGGCATTGCAGAGGGCGCTGAGAGATCCGGACGTGGCGGCGTTCCTGGTAGAGCCGATACAGGGCGAAGCGGGCGTGGTGGTCCCCAACGAGGGATATCTTTCGCGCTCTAAAGAGCTCTGTGAAGAAGCGAACGTTTTGTTCGTTGCCGACGAAATCCAGACCGGTTTGGGAAGGACGGGCAAGATGCTGGCATGCGATCACGAGCGCGTACGCCCCGACATCGTTATCCTTGGAAAGGCATTGGGAGGCGGCCTCCTGCCGGTAAGCGCTGTACTTGCCGACGATGAAATCATGCTGACCATCAAACCAGGTGAGCACGGTTCTACCTATGGTGGTAATCCCCTTGCGTGCGCCGTAGCCCGCGAAGCAGTGCAGGTGCTTATTGATGAAAAGATGATCGAAAATGCCGCCACGATGGGCGAGTTGTTGCGCAGGGAGCTGGCTAAACTGGAATCGCCTTTCCTGCGAAAAGTGCGCGGAAAAGGACTTCTCAATGCCATCGTAATCGAACATCCCGATCCCCAGGCCGCCTGGAACCTTTGCCTTTACATGAAAGACATAGGGAAGGTAGGACTGCTCGCAAAACCGACGCAGGGGGACCGGATCCGACTCGCGCCACCGCTGATCATCACTGAGGCACAGCTTTTGGAAGCTGTTCATATTATCGGAAAAGGTCTAAAGATGCTGGGTGAGTGAGCTCCGTTTCCCTCCAAGCGAACAATCCGATGCACCCGAGAAGCTATTATATAATTAACGGGATCACGTTCTACCGGCTGCTCGCGGCCCCCTTCCTGCTGGTACTGGTTGCCAAAGGAGAAATCGAACTGTTCCGCTGGCTGCTCGTCCTGAGCTTTCTTACCGATGCGATCGACGGGTTCCTGGCAAGGAAATACAAGATCGCGAGCGTTTTGGGTGCAAAGCTGGATTCAATAGCCGACGATCTCACAGTAGGTGTGGCAACGATCGGGATCATCATTGTGGATCCGAATTTTATCCGGCAGCACGCGGAACTGATACTAATGCTGCTCGGACTCTTCGTGATTGAGAACGTGGCCGCCTTCATTCGCTATCGGCGCTTTACCAGCTTTCATACCTACCTTGCAAAGATCGCTGCGGTGGCGCAGGCGGCATTTCTTATCCTGTTCTTCTTCACCGGTCCGGTAGATTTCCTCTTTTACCTCGCCGTGATCATTACGGCAGCTGACCTGGTGGAAGAAATCATCCTGGTGATGGTATTGCCGCAATGGCAAAGCAACGTTCACGGCCTTCCGTGGATCTTAAAAAAATCCGGAAGAAAGACTTCAGTGGACAACGCGCACTAGGATTTTGCCGAAGATCTACTGGTATTGAATGTACACGGGCTTGGGGTGCACTTTCAGAACTTCGTCGGGCTTCATCAGCTTTCCATCCTGTTTGTAGAAAAGTTTGAAGCCGGTGAACTGCACGGGTTCTTTTTCGATCCACTGACGGTAGGTGTTCAGTTTTTTGGCCGCTGACCCAAAGCCGTCCATGTGCATCACAATCTGCACTTCCGGGGTCTTTTGGATTTTTTGATAGTTGGTAACCATCCCCTGAGTGAATCGGTGCACAATCAACATCTTTGGCGGAATACCGTGTTCTCTTACCAGCTTCGCGAGAAATTCGGAAGCGTAGTTGATGTCGGCCGCATCAAAAGTTCCAATAGCACGGGCCGGCACCTGCCCGCCTTTCATCGAGTATTCGGGATCAATGCCAAGGTGCACATGAGGAAGCCGGAGGTAATCCCGCAACTGCGGTAACTCATCGCGAAGCGTGCTGTGCCCCACCTGCACATCCAGAAACACCAACGCATTGGACTTTTTTGCCAGGGCCAGTATCTTGTCAATTTCCCCAAAGGGCATTCGCAACCTGTATTTCCGGTCGGGGCCCGGTCGGGATTGCGCGGTCACCGCGATGTAATGCAGCGCGGGCTGAACCGGAATGCTGCTGTCTGCTGCCTGCCACGCTGCCACCTCCTGTTTCAGTTTTGCCAGCATCTTTTCTTCAGGCAGGGCTCCCAACACACCCATCCCGGCCGAATATAGGTTTCCGTAGAATGCCAGCACTCGCCGGAAAGGAAGCACCGGGCGGGGCAGCGGATAAGGTTCGAGTACCGGCCAGCCGTTACCGGGTTTTCCATGCACCAGGTCATCCCAGATTCGCCGGTACATCGCTGTATCAAGCGAAACAGTTTGCCCGTGAGGCACGACTGGCTTTTTCTGCAGAGAACTGTCTTTCAGCACGGGCTTCCCTTCGCCCGCTTTATCGCAGGAATGCAGGCTGCAAAAGACAAAGACTAAAACTATTATGGCACCAACACTTTTCATAAGGTCGAATACATCCGCGAATAATGCTAAAAAAATTGTGCCTGAACCGGTTTAATCCTTTACAAACCGCAACATTCGCTCCCCATGGCGCGTCGCCGCCCGAAGCTGGTAAAGTCCGGAGCGCAGACCAGAGAGATCAAGCTGCAACTGCACTCCGCCCGCCGGAGGAAAAACCTCGCGGCGGTACACACACGTTCCCATGACATCGTAGACGCTGATGATGACCTTCGTCATTTGTAGAAGAAATACCGGGATCCGGGCAATGCCTCGCACCGGGTTGGGAAAGATCGGTCCCAATTCAAACCAGGGTCGTACGGCGAGGACCGGGCTGTACTGAATGTTTTCCCGGTGACGGATCTTCAGGCGGAAAAAGCGGGACTCCGGCGAACGGGGCAGGACGGCCCGGTAGCGCAAACCAGTTTCATTTCCGGGAACAATGATGGCATTTCCAAATCTGATCCCGTCAGCCGATCGCTGCAATTCGAAGCTGGTTCCGGGTGGACAGCTCTCCCCCATTTCCCAAACAAAAAGCAGGCTGTCCGCAACGGGAACTGCCCGGAAAGAAAGGAGCCGGATCGGCAGCGGGTTCACGGACGCCGAATCGCTGGTGGCGATCGTGAACGGACCCCATTCCGTCAGCTGGTTGTTTGAATTGAGTGTACCGCACTGGTAAGCGCCGCAGGGAACAAAACCCGATGCGGTGGAACTTTCCGCGGTCCATTGCGCGCCGTTGAAGCGGGCGAGGAAACTGGTAGCAGGCCTGAGGCAGAAGCTTTGCTCATGAACTGCAAGAGCGACGCGCTTCGAAGCGGCGCCTGCGCTGCGGTTGAGCAGCCAGTATTCCACGAAGCTGATGTGATGGATCCCGGATCCGTAGGAGCTGCCGTAAATATTTTGCGGATTCGCGCGGCGGTATTCTGCCGTGAAGCTGTCGGTAACAGATTGCCCGCTCCCATTGAGCAGCGACAGCGGTGCGTATATGTTTCCGGACCCCAGCGGAAAAATAAAATCTTCATCCCCCGCCTTGCGCATGGGTCCCTGCACGAAGCTGGAGCTGCCGCCTCCGTTTACGACCGCGTTGTCCGAAAGCGTCAGGATGTTTGTCGTGCTGCTCAGGATGCGTCCGGTGCTCAGGGTAAGCGCGAAGGGAATCGCAAGCGGGGATCCGAGACTTGCAGTTCCGGAAGAGTTCATTCGGAAATTGATGCTGCCGGATATCTGGCCGGCTCCCGAGACGGTCTGACTGCTTCCGCTCAGCTCCAGAACCGGGAATCCGCTCCCCGATTCTGTAAGCAGGCCGCCCAGAACAAGATTCCCCGCCACCCGAAGCGTATCGTTGCCGGAGGAAGTTTGCAAATTGAATGTGGCTCCCGCTGAAAGGGCAAGGTTTCCCGCGACGTTGATGTCTGAGGTCATGCTGAGCGCAAGTGTTGCTCCCGCATGAATATTGAGGTGACCCCGAACCGTGAGATCGGAAGCACCGCTTCCCGCATAAGTGCTGTTGCCTCCACCAGCCATTGCGGAAAAGCTGAGTGTGCCGAAAGTCCGTCCGCTCAGCGAAGGCGTATAACTTCCCGAGGGCGGCACATCAAATTCAAACTCACCGAAGGCGGTCCCTGAAGCAGTGGAAAGCTGCGACACGATCGTCGCGTTGGAGCGCCGCGTGTTGTGGATGTATTTCGCCCCGTCGTTGATGCGAAGCCGGTTACTGATGCTGATGCCGCTGCCGGCGGATGCACCCGAGGAGTTCTTTAATACGGCGCCGGCCTGCAACCACAGCGCGTCGCCCGAACCGGTAACCTGTAAACCCGGGTTGGCCGTGTTTGCGGAAGGAAGCAGCAGGATGATGACAACGCCGGAAGAGGGCGCGATCAAAATGCTGTTGACCGTAACCGTCACTGCTCCGGAAGGCAGGCTTACGGTATAATTTCCCGCAACAATTGAGTTGTCGAGTATGACGTCGTCACCCGCGGCAGGCAGCAGGTTGTCCGTCCAGTTCGACGGGTTTTCCCAAAGCCCGTCACCTGCTTCTCCATCCCAATAACGGGTACCCGCCGCTGCCGCGGACGCGAAAAGCAACCATCCAATACCCAAAATGAGTTTCATCTGCTGCTACAAGCAGGCGTCATCGCCAGTCGTAAAACTGCGCAGAGCGGAAGGGGAAAACAAAGGAAGAAAACCGGCCGGGCGACAGAAAAATAACTGCTCGAAAAAAAATTACGGAAGTGTAAAAGTTATTATTCCGGAAGTGTTTTGTTTTCCGGCAGTTTCATATCGGGGAAAAGGGCAGCGAGCATCATGACTCCTGTTCCCGTCAGCGCAAGAAACAGTCCAAGCTGCCGGTCGGGACATTCGCCCGCCTCGCAGCGGCTGAGTACAAAATAATTTCGCACGCCCCACGCGAAGTTCATGGCCACCACTACGAGGTTGGTGCGTTTTGCCCATACCCTGGGGATAAAACTCAGCATGATGAAGAGAACGGCCATCGCCATATGGAAATAAGCGGGTTTCCCAAAATTGGTGCCCTCGGCACCCATTCCGGTCACCCGGATCTGTCTGGATTCGATAACGATCCAGGGCAGGAAGGAGGAAACCAGCAGCAAAACGGCGGCAGCGATGCCGGCCCATTTCATCCAGCGCATAGAAGGGATCAGGGTTTTGTAGCCGCGACGAACAGGACGGAGTCCGGCGCGACTGAGTGGCCGCGATTCGTGGTAACGCTCCTGCAAAGTAACTGTTTTAGCTGTTTCCGATTGCCACCTTTCCGTTTCCCGCACGCCGGTCAACTGCAGAATGAAGCATTGGACTGCAAAAAAAATGCCCTCCGCAAACCCGGAGAGCATAACTATCTTTTGTCAGCTTCAACTGGTACCCGAGTATAGCCAATCAAAGCTTGATGCCAAGCGTAAAGCTCAGCACCCGGTGCTTATTCTCGTCATCCACCTGTTGCTGGTTGGTGCCTGACTGGATCTTCGCCAGGCCATAACCATATTGGACAGCGAGCACGGCTTTCGTGAGCTCGATTCCGACCGTCCCGTTAAGGCCGTAATCGAAACGCTTCATGATGCCATATCCCGCGCCTTCTTCATAATTCGTCGTAAAGGGGTCGTCGTTCGACCATTCGATGGCGCGCTCGCTGCGGAATGGAGTGCCCAGGAATTTTCCTTCCACTTCATTGTTACCGGCTACGCCGATTGCGAGGTAAGGACCGGCACCCGCGAAAAACCGGGTGCTGCCTGTCGGTGTACGCAGAATCAGTGTAGCAGGAATCTCGATGTACCACGGGTTCGTGGTCGCTCGGCGCCACGTATTTCCATTCGGATCACCGAGCTGTGTCTTCGACCCTTTGCCCGTAAAAATGATACCCGGCCGAAGCGAAAGAATATCGGCCAGCGGAAAATCGGCCAATACTCCGGCCTGGAAGCTGGTGATGGAATTGTTTTCGTCCACGTCGCCGTCATTCGTGATTGTAATGTTGGCATTGTTTACACCGGCGCGGATAATCGCCGTTGGACGCTGCGCCATAGAACTGATGCCAATGGATAAGGTTACTGCCAAAATGGATACTGCTGTGAGCTTCATACGTATGGGATTTGGTTCGGCCTGTCCTGTCAAATCCCTTGCCAGAACGAACCAAAACGACAATTCCGCAGGGGAATTACGCGAAACCTTCAGGTTCCGCCATAAATTTTGATGAGGGGCTCGCGGATGTCCGCGGCAGCGGAGCTGCAATAAAATGCAATGACCTCGGCAATACGGTCGGGCTTCACCCATTTGGCAAAATTTGCGTCGGGCATAGAGGCGCGGTTTTGTGGCGTATCGATCGTGGAAGGCACGATCACCGAACAGACCACATCCGTTCCTTTTGCTTCTTCGTTGATAAGTTCGGCAAGGCGTAATACCAGCGACTTGCTGAGTGCATAAGGTATCATCGCCTTGCCTTGCTTCATGTCGAGGCCGGGCCTCGCCCCCACGAGGAAAATGCGGCCAAAACCATGTTCCAGCATGTGGCGGAAAGCGGGGCGGGCAACGTGATAACAGGTCTCGAAATTGAGACGATATTGCTTTTCGATCTCGGAGGAAGTGGTATCGGCGATCTTTCCCATCGCGAAGCCACCCACCGTGAGCACCGCTACCCGAACCTGCTTCAGCACAGCGACTGCGCGATCGAAAAATGCCTGCGCCTCGCTCTCTTTGGAAAGGTCGGCCTGCAATCCGGTGAAATGTTGGTGCTCGAAGGGCGTCTCGCCGTGCCGGGGGGCGGTGCTTCCGACAACCCGGTATCCTTCCTGCAGAAATTTTAGGGCAACTGCACGACCCAGGTTTCCAGATGCCCCGGTGACCAGAACGGTTTGCATGCCGCTAAGATAGTCGAGGTTTGCTCAGACCACGTAATTCCAGCCGTGAACATCCTCCTCCTGGCCGGTGCGGATATCGAACAGCCGCTGCTTCATGCGGCGCCAAACCGCATCGGGTCCGTACGTCGGAATGCTGTAATCGATGCCGGTGATGTGAATGGTTTGAATCGGAGCTACCACCGCGGCGGTGCCGACCCCGAAAGCTTCCGTGACTTCGTAGCGGCGAAAAGCGAGTTCCAGCTCGTCAATGGAAATTCTTCTTTCCTCAACCGGGATTCCCAGGTCACGCGCTATGGCCAGCAGGGAATCCCGAGTGACCCCATCCAGTATTGTATCGGATACGGGCGGGGTAATGAGCACTCCCCCGATTACGAACATCGCATTCATCATTCCGGATTCTTCGATGTATTTGTTCTGTTCCGCATCCGTCCACAATACCTGGTCATACCCTTCGTTTTTTGCCTGCGCACTCGGGAGAAATGCTCCCCCGTAATTACCGCCGCATTTGGCGAAGCCTGTTCCGCCTCTCGCGGCGCGGACGTAGCGCGTTTCAACTTTCACGCGAATGGGTTCGGAATAAAGTTCGGGTACCGGTCCCGTAAAGATTACGAAGCGGTACTCATTCGACACTTTCACGCCGAAGCGGGCTTCGCTGGCGTACACGAAAGGCCGTATGTAAAGGGCGTCGCCGGGACGGGGCGGCACCCAGTCGCGGTCGGCTTCCACCAGGGTAATGATACTTTCAAAAAACAACGATTTCGGAGGCACGGCCATGCACATTCGTTCGAGCGAGCGAACAAATCGCTCGTAATGCCTGCCGATCCGGAAAATATTGATCCGCCCGTCCTGCATCCGGAACGCCTTCATTCCTTCGAACACTGTCTGGCCGTAGTGCAGGGCGAGGCTGGTGGGACTGAGCGAAAGATTCGCGAAAGGGGTTACGTGTGGCTGTGTCCAGGCTTTATCAAAAAAGTCGCAGACAAGCATATGGTCCGACACGTACCGACCGAATTCCAAATTCCCGAAATCAACTTCATGGATCCTTGAGCGGATGGCTTTGCGCACGGGAATGGACGTTGCTACTTCCATAGCTCTTGTTTTATGTGGGTTTGAAGAAAATACTGCGCCGCGTTGTGAACGGCCTTCTCAATGTCAATCAACATTTTTACGTTTGCTCTCCTGTAAACCCCGCTTTCCACCGGCACATGCTGAAACCCGATCTTTTCATAAAGGCGGATTGCAGCTGCGTTGCGGGTATTTGAATAAAGGATAACGCGACGCGCACCGAGCACTCCCGCTTTCCGAAAGCTGGCATAGCTGATCGCTTCGGCAATTCCTTTTCTCCGGAATTGGGGGTCGACTGCCATCTTCGTGAACTCGTAAGTTTCGTCGTCAACCTTTTTCAGCGCCACCGTCCCTGCCACGAACCCGTTGTACTCTGCCATCAGGATGGCGCCGCCCTTTTGGAGTATTGCCTCTTCCGGGTTCCGCAGCACCCATTCGTCCACGGGTTCCATTTCAAACATTTCCTCGATCCATTCGCGGTTGAGGCGGTCGAAATGCGACTGGTGCAATGGTTGGTATTCTATGATCCGGACAGGATTCATCTTTTGATATTTCTGAATTCCCTGTTTACCATATACACGCCCGCCAGCGTGATCAGCATTCCGGTCACCATGATGGCATTCAGTTTTTCGGAAAGCAGGAGCCATCCCAGGCCGACCGCAACGACGGGGTTGATATAGGCGTAGACCGACACAAGCGTCGGGGGTAGCTTGCTGATCGCAAACACAAAAGCCGAGTAAGCGATCAGTGATCCAAAAACCACAAGGTAGAGGAGGGCAAGCCAGGACTCACGTCCGGCTTCCGCCAGGTTGATGTATTTCCCGGTCACCGCGCATACCAGCAACATGATGATGCCTGCAATGAACATTTGCAACCCTACGCTAAACAGTATGCTGATCGGGGTACGGTGCTGTGAGCTGTAGACCGTTCCGTAAGACCAGGACAGTACCGAAAGGATCGAAAGACCGATGCCCAGCAGAAAATTCGGGTTCTTCATTTCGCCAATGTGGTCCGAAAAGATGAGGAGGATGCCCGCGAACCCTGTGATAAGCCCGGCGATCATCCAGCGGCTGATTCGCTTGCATTTCGACACCCATACGGTAAAGAGCGCGATGAAGATCGGCACCAGCGCCACTATGATCGCCGCAAGGCCGCCGCTGATGTATTCCATGGCCCATGTAAGTCCGCCGTTCGCAATGCAAAGCAGAAAAATTCCCTGCACCGAAATGTTGCGCAACACCTTCCATTCCGGGATCCGGTATCCTCTCAAAAGAAAAAAGATGACCAGGATCACCCCGGAAAGAAACTGGCGGACGCCGGCCATGAAAAACCCCGGCATCTGCTGAGCGCCCACGCGGCTCGCCACATAGGTCGTTCCCCAGACAAAGCTCACTACCCCGAGCGCAACATATGCTTTCGTCAGTGCTTTCATTAGTGCCTTCTTTTTTATTGCTGATACAAAATTCTCCTACATTTACATTTTGAAACAGATTCAGTTTTCGTATTTTTGACTAGATCAGATTTCTGAACAAAAAACAGAGCCATGCGCAGGAACGGTTTTTCCAATGGCGATCATATTTACCTGCAGGTCGCGGAAGGCCTGGAGAAAATGATCAGCGAAGAAGTGCTCAAGATCGGGGACAAGCTTCCTTCCGTACGCATGCTGAGCGAGGAATACGGCATCAGCATGGGCACGGCTTTCCAGGCATATTATCATCTGGAAGGCAAAGGGCTGATCGAATCCCGGCCGAAATCAGGTTATTACGTACGGTTCAACCACCGGCGTTTCCCGGAGCTGCCGGGAACGCAGCGTCCGGATGCATTTTCCCACGAAGTGAGTGTGAAGGACATGATCGCTTCCATTTATTCCGACATTGCCGCGGATCGGGATAACGTGATCAACTTCGCGCTTGCGGTTCCGGACCCGTCCCTCCTCCCCCTGGCCAAGATCAACAAATCGGTGGTACACGCACTCCGAAAAGAACCGGACCACTGCATACGATATGAACACACCCAGGGAAACCCGGAGTTGCGGAAGCAAATTGCGCGACTGGCTTTCAACTGGGGCGGAAAGGTGAAGCCCGATGAGGTTTTGGTCACTTCGGGTTGCCTCGAAGCGGTGACTATCGCGCTGAAAGCAGTGACGAGGCCGGGAGACACGGTGGCAGTTGAGTCGCCCAATTATTTTGGGATCTTCCAGGCGATAGAGGGCCTGGGGTTAAAAGCCGTGGAAATCTCTTCTTCACCCATTGCCGGGATAGACCTCGAGTGCCTGGAAAAAGCGATACGGAAATATTCCATTCGGGCCTGCGTGGTCACGCCGAATTTTAATAACCCTCTTGGCTCCTGCATGCCTGAGGAGCAAAAACAGAGGCTGGTGGAGCTGATCTCCCGCCACAGCATCCCGTTGATCGAAGATGACATTTATGGGGAGCTTTACTTTGGAAAGAACCGCCCCCTCACCTGCAAATATTACGACACCCGCGGACTGGTGCTGCACTGCTCCTCGCTTTCGAAGTCGCTGGCTCCGGGTTACCGCGTAGGGTGGTTGCTGCCCGGGAAATTTCTTGAAGAAGCAAAACAGATCAAAAGGATGCAAAACATCACGTCGCCCACAATCACCCAGGCGGCAATGGCGCATTACCTGCAAAACGGGCGCTTCGAATATCATCTCAGGAAATTACGCAAGGCGCTACACACACAATCACTTCGCTACATGCAGGGAATTATTGATCATTTTCCAGCCGATACAAAAGTTTCGCGTCCCCAGGGCGGCTTCGTGCTCTGGGTGCAGCTGAATAAGAAGGTCAATGGCTTCCGGCTGCGGGCCGAGGCGATGAAACACAACATCTCTATTGTACCGGGCAAAATTTTTTCAGCAACCTGCGATTACGGGAATTTCATCCGCATCAGCTTTGGAGCGCCGTGGAGCGAGGACGCAGATTATGGACTGATGATGCTTGGGAGAACGATCAGGAAGCTGATTTCCGGTTGAATTTTTTGTAATAATAATATACAGGCAGTCCTGCAGCGATGATGAGCAGCGCAAAGGCCGAGTGTATTACCGCCTGGCGGCCTGCGAAAAAAGCAGAGATGTCGTTGTAGACGGTCATTACCAGGTAGAAGGCTACGAATGCCATGAAAGGAATAGCGTAATACCGGTATTTCCCAAAACCTGCTTCCATGAGCTGTTTTCGCAGCACGAAGACAGCGGCAGCGCCCAGCCCGTACGCGATCCAGGTGACAAAGACGAACATATCCGCCAGCATGTCGAACGAACCCGTAAGAATGAATATACAGATCACGGCGGCGTGAAGAAGCAGCGCATTTCCCGGCAACCCGAATTTATTTTCCTTTCCCACGCGGGGAAAAAACACGCGGTTTTTTCCCATCGCATAGGTGATCCTGCAGGTAGCCATGAGATTGCCGTTGATTGCCCCAAAGGCACATACGGCGATCATGCCCGCGACGAGCGATTCTGCGGCGTGCCCGAACGCCTGCCGGGCTGCATCTGCCGCAACAAGTCGCGAGGATGCAACCTGTTCCACCGGCATCACGAAAAGGTAGGCGAGGTTGGTGAACAGGTATACGGCAATACAGGTCACTACTCCCGCGATAAGCGAGCGCGGGATATTGCGCCGGGGATCTTTGATCTCACCCGCCATGGAGTTCACATTGATCCATCCGTCATAAGCAAAGAAGGCACCGGTGAGCGCCGCAACAACGCCATTTAAGAGCTCCCAGCCGCGACGAGGTGATTCCGCAACGACAAAATTTTCAACCGATCCGTTCCCGGAAGCGAAAATGCCGATCACGAGAAAAGCGAGCACGCCGATTTTCAGCATTGTGGAAAGCATTTGCAGAAAGCTTCCCCCCTTCAGGGTGCGGTAATTGAGGATCGTCAGCAGGATGACCAGCGCGACCGCCAGGATTTTTACCCCGAGGTTTTCGAGCGGATACAGCCGGCCGATGAACGGGATCTGCCAGACCACGGCCTGCTCGCTCACTTCATCCAGTCGCGGCAGATGGAAAAAATGATCGGCATACTGCGCGCAGACAAAACTGATCGCAGCTACCGAAGCTGTGTTGATCACCGCGAATGCAGCCCAGCCGTAGAGAAAAGCGGGCAAGTTCCCAAACAAACGGCGCGAATACACGTACATTCCGCCTGTTTCGGGCATGACTGCGCCCAGCGCGGCATAAATGAATGCACCCAAAAGAGAAAATACTCCCGCTATCACCCAGACCAGCGAGAGCCACACCGGATCGCCGAGGTCTGCGGCCATCGAGGCGGGCTTCATGAATACCCCCGCGCCAATGATGCTTCCGATAATCACGGCACTGGCGGGCCAGAAGCCGAGACGGCGTTGAAGAGAATCGGATGGCATCTTGCTGGCGGTAATTTATCGAATTAATTAACCGGGATGGGTGTCCTGTGACGACAAAAAAAAGTCCCGCCCTCCGCGGCGAGACTTAAACTCATTTTTGTTTCCTGGTTTCAACCTGAATATCCCGAATGATGCGGGACATACCCTCCGGCCGGATACCAAACGGAGTTCTTCCCGGAAGGATTAACAGGTACGGTAGGCTTGGATCTCCAGAAAAATCAGGCGCTCTGATCGCGCACCGGCCGCAAGATAGAAATTAGAAATTTCTCCGTCAAGCCCCTCCCCCAATAAATTTCAAGACGGCAGACATGTCACCCGGGGTGAACCAGCTGATGTCCCGGTCCTTCCGGAACCAGGTCATTTGCCTGCGCGCGTACTGGCGTGTACTTGCCTTGATCTGTTCGACCGCCCCGGCGAGACTGATCTTTCCTTCCAGGTGGTCGATCAGCTCGTGGTAGCCCACGGTTTGAAGCGCAGGCAGATGACGATAGGGATAAAGAGAACGCACTTCTTCCAGCAAACCTTCCTGCATCATGCGGTCCACCCGCTCGGCTATACGCTGGTGCAGCTGTTCCCGCGGCAGCTGCACTCCGATCTTCACGATGTTAAAATTCCGGCGCGTTTTTTTTCCACTTCGAAAATCCAGTATGGACTTTCCTGTCGCCTCGCGCACTTCGAGAGCGCGCATGAGTCGCTGGGGGTTCTGCACCTCTCCCACTTCAAAAAATGCCGGATCCTTGTGGCGGATTTCTTCCTGCAGCCAGGGTAATCCTTTTTCATTATACTGCCGGATGATGGCTGTCCGGATCTCGCGGTCCACATCGGGTATCTCATCCAGTCCCTCGCAAAAGGCCTTGATGTAGAGCCCCGTCCCCCCGGCCATGAGAACCACATGGTGTTGTCGGAAAAGATCTTGCAGCTTCTGAAGCGCGTATTTTTCAAAAACGGCGGCAGTCACTTCCTCGTGAATGCTGTGGGATGCAATAAAATGGTGCGGAACGGCTGCAAGCTCTTCCGGTGTGGGCCGTGCCACGCCGATGTTCAGTTCGCGGTAACACTGCCGGCTGTCGGCCGAAATAATTTCCGTGGAAAAATACTGCGCGAGCCGGATTGCCACGGGAGTTTTTCCCACCGCCGTGGGGCCGACGATGATGATCACCGTCTTCTGGAATGGGACTTCCATGAATGGGCGGGTTTAATTTAATCCGATCCGGCCGGGCGCTTGTCAATCCTCTTCGGCCTCGCCCTCGCTCACGTCCTCTTCCCCCAACGGAAGATCGTCGCCTTCCTCGGTCTTTTCTCCAAAACCGTCCCCGGCCGAATTCAGGTCGTATTTCTCTTCCACGTCCGCGAACTTTTCGCCCAGCAATCCCTTGGTACCATACTGGCTGGGGCCAATGCCTTCAGCGCGGACCATGGACGGGTAGGTGATCTTCGGGTTCTCTTCTTTGGAAACGTTGATCAGCTCCACCAGAAAGCTCCAGTTCTTGTTGAAATCGTACAGGTAAATAAATTTCTGGTTCGGGTCCCGTATCTCCGACCCGATGGTCGTAACATTCATGAGCAGTGGAGGAGCCTTGTATTCCTTATCGTATTGTTCGAGCGTGATCTCGCGGCCGCGCTGCCAATGGTCGTTGCTCCGGAAAAATGTTGCCTTGTGTTTGTTGTCGAATTCAAAGGCCTTCAGGATCTGTACGTGAAGGTCGAAGAAGGTCTGGTTGTGCCGGATCACGATGTCACGATATACGCTGTCGTCTTCCTCGAAATAAACGCGAAACCTGAGAATTGCCATGCATCAAAATTAAGCCTTTTGCAAGAGCCCGATTTCCTTGCCCTTTTCGAGCATAAAGGCGTGCGCGGCTTCGTAGCTGTTCGGGATCACTCCGTCGAGAATGGCGTCCTTGATCGCGTTCTTGATCACCCCCACCGGGCGCGAAGGCGGAATACCAAAAGTTTCCATGATCATCTCCCCGGTGACCGGAGGTTGCCAGTTGCGGATGTTGTCCTGCTCTTCCACTTCGTGACAGCGTTGCCGTACCCAGCGGAAATTATCGAGGTAGCGTTTTACTTTTTGTTTGTTGCGCGATGTGATATCCGCTTCACAGAGCATCATCAGCGCGTCGAAATCCTCCCCGGCGTCGAAGAGCAGCCGGCGGATCGCAGAATCGGTGATATTCTCTTTCGTGAGGCTGATCGGCCGCAGATGCAGTTCCACCAGCTTACGGACCATTCGCATTTTTTCATTCTGCGGCAGCTTCAGCTTTGCGAATATTCTCGGCACCATGCGGCCACCGACCACCTCATGGCCATGGAAGGTCCATCCATGTCCCTCTTCAAAACGTTTGGTCACCGGCTTCGCGATGTCGTGCAGGATCGCCGCCCAACGCAGCCAGAGATCGCCGGTTTTTTCCGCGATGTTGTCGAGTACCTGCAGGGTGTGATAAAAATTATCCTTATGCCCCACGCCGTCGCGATATTCCGCTCCGGCAAGCTCCACCATTTCGGGAAAAATGATACGCAGCAGTCCGCTACGGTAGAGAAGATCGAACCCCACGGAAGGTCGCGGCGACGCAACGATCTTATTCAGCTCATCCGTAATCCGTTCCTGGGATACAATGTGGATCCGTTCCGCGTTGGCACGGATGGCTTCGAAGGTGGGCGGATGAATTTTGAATCCGAGCTGCGAAGCGAATCGGATCGCGCGCATCATCCGTAGCGGGTCGTCGCTGAACGTGATCTCCGGCTCCAGCGGGGTCCGGATGATTTTTTTTTCGAGATCCTTCAGCCCGTTGAACGGGTCATGGAGTTTTCCGTAATCCTCCTTGTTCAAGCTTACCGCCAGGGCATTGATGGTGAAATCGCGACGGTTCTGGTCGTCCTCTACGGATCCGGGCTGCACGTCGGGTTTGCGCGAATGAGGGCTATAGCTTTCCTTCCGTGCGCCTACGAACTCCAAATCGAAGACGTGATCTTCTCCTTCGGGGTGTTGCGGGTGCGGCAGCGAAGCCAGCTCGCGGTGGCGCGCCAGGTCAAGTCGGATATGTGCTGTCCCGAAATTCTTGAAATAATTCACCTGCGGCGCCGGGTGGAACTGGTGCGCAACGGCGCGCGCAAGTCGAATCCCATCCCCGAGGCAAACCACGTCGGCATCGTCGGTAGGGCGCCCGAGGAGCTTGTCGCGCACAAATCCCCCGATCAGGTAGGCCTTCACCCCCAGCTCTGCCGCGGACGCCGCGATAGTTTTTAATATCTGCAACTCCTGCCTCGTGCACCGGATATCCATGCGGGCAAAAATACGCAGTTGGAAGGCTTAGGGTCGAATCACCGTCAGCGACCCGTTGCGGTTCCATTTCACGACCGCCGAACTGTGGTGGCGCGTTGCTTCGAACCGGCGGTATTGCACCACATAATCCACGGCTTTTTGGATTTCTTCCGCGATTTCGGCGAAGTGGGCAGGAGCGGGTTCACCGGAGAGATTTGCGGAAGTGGAAACCAGCGGAGATTTCAGGCGATGGATGAGATCCCGACAAAATTTGTCTTTGACAATCCGGATAGCGACGGAACCGTCGTCTGCCACAAGATTTTCAGCAAGCCCGATGGCATTGTCGTAGATAACCGTGGTAGGCTTTTGCACTGTTTCAAGGTAATCGAACACGGCCGGATCCGGGTCGGCCACATAGGTCAGAATCTCTTTGGGGTCGGCGAGCAGCACGATCATCGCTTTTTGCTTTGGGCGCCGTTTTATTTCGTATATTTTTTCCACCGCCGACGCATTGCACGCGTCGCAGCCGATGCCCCAGATGGTGTCCGTTGGGTAAAGAATAGTTCCGCCGGCGCGGAGTACAGCCAGGCACTGTTCGAGGTCCTGTTCGAACGCCATGAACCAAATGTACAGATTCGACAGGCTGTTGCCTATTCCCTTAATTTCGCCGCAAATCGGCACCATGAAAGAGCTGATCCTCCAGGCCTGGGAAAACCGCGAGCTGCTTCGCGAGAAGCAGTACACAGAGGCGGTGAAGGCGGCGATTGAGGAACTGGACAAGGGAAGATTGCGCGTCGCATCGCCCGGAGAGGGCGGCTGGGCGGTGAACGAGTGGGTAAAGCAGGCGATCCTGCTGTATTTTGGCATCCAGCCTATGCAGACCTGGACCGTGGAGCCTTTTGAGTTTTACGACAAGATGCAGTTGAAGAAAAATTACAGGGAGCTGGGAGTGCGTGCGGTCCCCCATGCCGTCGCGCGTTATGGTTCCTACCTGGCGCGCAACGTCGTGCTCATGCCGTCTTATGTGAACATTGGCGCTTATGTGGATGAAGGCACGATGGTCGACACCTGGGCGACGGTCGGAAGCTGCGCCCAGATCGGGAAGCATGTTCACCTGAGCGGTGGCGTAGGAATTGGAGGCGTGCTGGAACCTCTGCAGGCTTCGCCCGTGATCGTTGAGGACGGCTGCTTCATCGGCAGCCGCTGCATTGTAGTGGAAGGGGTGGTCGTGGAAAAAGAGGCGGTGCTGGGGGCAAACGTGGTGCTGACACAATCCACGAAAATTATTGACGTCAGCGGGCCGGAGAAAAAAGAATACCGGGGTCGCGTGCCTGCGCGGAGTGTGGTGATCCCGGGGAATTATCCCAGGAAATTTCCCGCCGGCGAATTCGGCGTCAGCTGCGCCCTCATCATCGGGCAGCGGAAAACAAGTACCGATTTGAAGACCAGCCTCAACGAAACATTACGTGCGTTTAACATAAGTGGTTGACTCAAAACTGAAAACAAAAATTTGGATTCGTGGCGAAATCTGCTAACTTTAGTAAACCGCCTCTTACCTCAATCTACATTGAGCTGCCCCGACACTCCGACCCTACTTTGAGTTTCAATCACAGAAAAATAGTTTGTACTTTGGAACGTTGATCGAGCCCGATGCGAAACCAAGTTCATTCACACACACCAACGGTCTATGAACAAAACGATACTGCTCATCGATGACGACGAGGACGAACTTGAAATATTCCAGGGCGCTCTGAAGCAAGTCCCGTTTCCCATGCAGTGCGTGCAGGCCCTGGGTGCCGAGGAAGGATTGAAGATGCTGGACACGGTGCAACCGGATTACATTTTCGTAGACTACAACATGCCGCGGGAAAACGGCCTCGCGTGCCTGCAGGCATTGCGGCAGCGTGACGGACTGGAGAACATTCCTATTGTGCTTTACTCAAATTATATTGACGCCGAAATGGAAAAGAAAGCGCTTAAGCTCGGCGCCACGCTTTGCATGAAGAAGCCGTTCATGACGGGTATCCTTGCCCGGAAGCTGAAGGAGCTGTTCAACGGAGAGCTGAGTCCGGGGAAAAATCGTTGAGAGTGGCGGATATTGGTTGAAGATGGTTGAAAGTGGTTAAATGGCTCCTTCGGAGCCGTTTAAGGATCGGCATGGAACATGGAACAACGAACGTCGAAGTATTGTTACGCCTTATGAGTTAGATGGTTTGATCAACGGGGGGGGTAGACAGGTTGCGGGTGTGGCAATTTCTTGGCTGAATAATCACCCACTCGATTTATCAACCCATCCATCAGTCAACTAATCATGCTTCCCTGACTTTTCCTGCATTTCTGACTCTGTCATCCCCCGACAGGCTCAGGATGACAGGAACTATTCGCCCTTGGATACGCGTCTTCTGACTTCCGACTTCAAAACGCGTTCTTTCCGCTCTTATATTCTTTGATGAAATCCAAAGCGGATTTGGCGCGCTTCTGCTGTACGTGCTCGAGCTTTTTTTCCAGTTTGGAAATCCACAGGCTGATGCCTTTCAGCTGCCGAAAATCCTTCTCCCGAAGTGCTTGTTGGTACCGCGACCTCAGAAATTTCAATTCAGCCTGAATGATGTCTATATCGCCCTGAAGCCTGCCCATAGCATGTACCTTAAAAGAGACCTGTCCGGAAAATGAGTGAGCCTACTGTATTTCGAAACGCTTCTGTTCGGAATCATCGCAAACGGCAGAACAGAGTCCGGGCAAATTAATCATGAAACCATGAAAAACAAGAAAAGTGGAAAAATTTTGCGGATCATCAGCCTGCCTCGCGGTTCCGGTAGCGGAACGTGGAACCGGCGGTGACGCGAACACCCGGCGGCGCACCAACAAACTCCCCAACGGTACGCCGGCGCAGAAGGGGAAAAACTTCTTCACTTTTCTGCACTGAGCCTGTCACAACCGGCGTTCTGTAGCTCAGACCGCGGACCGGGTGTTTGGCACCATTTTTTGAAACCAGAGGTTACAGGTTTCCGAACGACCGCCGAAACCGTGCATGTACTCTCCCTAAACAGGTAGTATGAAACTACTTGAACTGAGAATTCTCAGAGGTCCAAACTACTGGTCCACCTATAGAAAGCAACTGATTGACCTGAGGATTGACCTTGGACAATGGGAAGAACGGCCCACAAACACAATTGAAGGATTTTCAGAACGGCTGGAGGCACTGCTCCCCTCGCTGTACGAGCACCGCTGCTCGGAGAACCGGCCCGGCGGCTTTTTTTCGCGAGTCCGGAAGGGTACGTGGATGGGACACGTGATCGAGCACATCGCCCTCGAACTCCAGACCCTGGCCGGCATGCCGGTGGGATTCGGCAGGACCCGCGCTGCCGGGACCAGAAAAGGAGTTTATCGCGTCGTGTTTGCCTACCAGGTGGAGTCCGCCGGGGCATACGCAGGAAAAGCCGCCATTCGAATCGCCGAAGCGTTGGCCTCCGGGAAGCTTTATGACATCGCTCCCGACATTGCAAGACTGGAACAGTTCAATCGGGAAGAAGGCCTCGGCCCGACAACAGTTGCGCTGGTAAATGAAGCGAAAAAAAGAAAAATTCCCTGGCGCAGGCTGAATAAAGGTTCCCTGGTGCAGTTTGGCTACGGGCGGAACCAAAAACTGATCTGCGCGGCCATCACGTCCTCCACCGCAGGCACTGGGATCCAGCTCGCCGACGACAAGGAGGATACCCGAAGACTGCTTGCAGACAATTTGATTCCTGTTCCCCGGGGAATTGCAGTCTCCAGTGAAAAAGAACTTCGCGATGCGCTTCGGAATTTTCAATTTCCAATTGTGATCAAGCCGGCCGACAGCAACCAGGGGAACGGCGTACATCTGAATGTTCAAAGTGCAGACGAAGCGTGCCGCCTGTTTCCATCGGCGCAGCGCTTCTCTAAGAAAGTAATTGCCGAGGATTTCGTGGAGGGACACGATTTCCGGCTGCTGGTGATCAACTACCGGCTGGAAGCAGCATCGAGGCGTGTGCCCGCCAGCGTGCGGGGGGATGGCGTTTCCACAATCCGTCAACTGATCGAGACTATCAACAATGATCCGCGCCGCGGCACCGGACACGAAAAGGCACTTTCACGTATCGAAATCGATGCCACTGCCGTGCAACTGTTAAAAAAACGAAATCTCGAGCTGGAATCGGTGCTGCCTTTCGGAGAGATTTTGTTTCTCAGGGAAGCGGCCAACCTGAGCGCAGGAGGCACTGCCACCGATGTGACCGACGTGGTGCACCCGGCGACCGCGGCAATAGCGGAGCGAATAGCACGACTTGTTGGACTCGACATCTGCGGGATTGATGTGGTCGCAAAAGATATTACTCAGCCGCTGACGAGGGACAACGGCGCAGTGATCGAAGTGAATGCATCTCCGGGGCTGCGCATGCACCTGAGTCCTACCCGGGGCAGCGGTCGCAACGTGGCGGAGCCGATCGTGCGGATGTTGTTCCCACCGGGAACAACGGGGCGGATCCCGATCGTGGCGGTTACCGGAACAAACGGAAAAACTACAACCACGAGATTGATAGCGCACCTGGCGCGGACCGCGGGTTACAACGTTGGTTATACTACCACCGAGGGGATTTACATCCAGGACCAGCTCATCTATGAGGGCGACTGCAGTGGCCCGTCCAGCGCGGAGATTGTGTTGCGGGACCCGGTTGTGGATTTCGCCGTGCTGGAATGTGCCCGCGGCGGTATTGTAAGAAGCGGCCTCGCGTTTGACAAGTGCGATGTGGGCATCATCACGAATATTGCCGAAGATCATTTGGGACTCGATGATATTGAAGACCTGCGCGACCTGGCGCGGGTGAAATCGGTAGTGGTGCGAAGCGTGGCGGACGACGGCCATGCCATTCTGAATGCCGATGATGACATTTCGTACGGCCTTCGCGAGGATGTGGACGCGAATGTCGCCCTGTTCAGCATCGACGAGAACAACGAACGGGTACGGGAACATTGCGAGAACGGGGGGATCGCCGCGGTCACGGAAAAAGGATATTTCAGCCTCTGGAAAGGGGAATGGAAAGCCCGGATCGCGCGCATCCAGGACGTGCCCCTCACATTTGATGGAAAAGCCGGGTGCATGATACAAAACATCCTGCCCGCGATTCTTGCGGCTGCGGTGCGGGGAATGGACAGCAAGCTAATCCGGAAAGGACTGTTGAGCTTTGAACCGGGACCCGCAATGACGCCGGGGCGAATGAACCTGTTTCACTTTCGCCACTGTACGGTGATGCTCGACTATGGGCATAATGCGCACGGTGTCCGGGCAATGGCCGAATTCATCCTAAACTACCCTGCAAATGAAAAGTGGGGAATCATTACCTGTCCCGGTGACCGGCGCGACACCGACCTCGAAGCTCTCGGTTTCGAAGCCGGAAAGATCTTCGACCAGATTATTATTCGCCATGATTGCGATTGCCGGGGCCGCGATCCGGACAGCATTACACAATGGCTGCGCGCGGGAATTGACCGGGCCGCATTCACCGGGCAGGTGCATGTAGTGCCTGGCGAACTCGACTCGCTCAAATTTGGAATGAACCAGGCGCCTGCCGGAAGCCTGGTGGTTCTCTTTTGCGAGAAGATCAACCAGGCGCTGGAGTTTCTCAAGAGCCGGCAAACTCAGGAACAGGAACAGCAGGAAACGAACTGAAATACGGATCCATGGTACCCAAGGGCACGATACTGATCATTGGCGGCGCCGAAGACACGGGAGACGGAGAGAAATCCCAAATGAAGGAAAAGAACGAGCAATTTGAAGACCTGGAGATATTGCGCGGCCTGCTGCCCCGAAAAGCGGGAAAAAGGCGGATCGAAATCGTGACCACCGCGAGCCACACTCCCGAAAAGCTCAAACGAAGATACAAGCAGGCGTTCAAAAAACTCGGCTATGCGGAGATAGGATTCCTCGTCATCGAGGACAAAATGCAGGCGAGAAACCAACGGATTTGCGCGCGCATAAAAAAATCACACGCCGTATTCTTTGCCGGCGGGGACCAGTTTCGCATTTCAGCCGTACTCGGTGGCACCACATGCGCCGATACAATCAAAGACAAATACCTGAGAGATGAGGACTTTGTGGTCGCCGGCACCAGCGCCGGGGCTATGGCTCTGCCAGATATCATGATCTATGAGGGCGGTGTGGAGGAGTCGCTGATGAAAGATGATCTCCGGGTTACTTCCGGACTTGGTTTCCTGAGGGATTGCATTGTAGATACGCATTTCATCAAAAGGGGCAGGTTTGGGCGACTGGCACACGCTGTTGTGATCAACCCCGAGTGCCTGGGAATCGGCCTGGGGGAGGATGCCGCGCTGAAAATCGAAAAAGGCGAAATCGCCACCTGTCATGGTTCGGGCTCGGTGATCATTATTGACGGAAACCAGATCGGCCAGACGAACGTGGGCGAGGTAGATGAGAAGACGCCCATTTTTGTCGAGAACCTGAGGGTACATCTCCTTGCGAAAGATATTAAATTCTCCCTGAAAGGACGCAGGCTTGTCGTTCCGAAGAAACCGGGAAGGAAACCCAAACAATAAGAACATTATGAACAAGATCGCGATCGCCATACACGGGGGAGCGGGGGCCGATTCCGAGTTTATCCGGAAGCACAAAAAAGAATATGAATCCGGGCTAAAGAAAGCGGTTCACGCGGGTTACACGATACTCGAGCAGGGCGGCAAAGCGGTAGATGCGGTAGAAGCGGCGGTCAATTCGCTTGAAGACAATCCGCTTTTCAACGCAGGTAAAGGTTCCGCGCTGAATGAGCGCGCAGAAATAGAAATGTGCGCTTCCATCATGGACGGCCAGTCACTGAACTCCGGAGCAGCCGCGATCGTGAAAAACGTGCGCAACCCGGTTTCGCTTGCAAAGACGATCATGGAAAAAACAAGACATGTGTACCTCGGAGCTACGCTGGCATCTGAATTTGCAAAATCACTGAAGATGCCGATGGAGCCGGATTCCTATTTCGTTACGGAGCACCAGTTTGAGGCCTATGAAAAGGTGCGCACGAAAGAAAGTATGGACGGTCTGGAAGTGGCGGCCGAGGAACTCCGACAAAAGCACGGAACGGTAGGTGCTGTGGCGCTGGACAAAAAAGGAAATCTCGCCGCCGGCACTTCCTCGGGGGGCACCGAGTTTTGCAAGGCGGGGCGCATTGCAGACAGTTCAATGGTTGGAATCGGCACTTATGCGGATAACGAAAGCTGCGCCATTTCCACGACAGGCGACGGCGAAGAACTGATGAAACACATTGCGGCATTCCACATTGCGGCTCTTTTGAAATACAAAAAGCTGACCCTCCAGAAAGCTGCGGACTATTTTCTGAAGGAAAAATTGAAAAACTCTCAGTCGGATATCGGGCTGGTCGGAGTGGACAGGAGAGGCAATATTGTGGCAACATTCAACTGCGAACGGATGCACCGGGCCTGGAAAGGTGACCGCCAGCCGCTGCAGGTAAATATTTATTAATAAAAGGGAAATGGAAAAGCTGAATCTCTACATTGATGCATGGCAGGATGGGACGGGATGGGTTTACGATCCGGCGAAAATATTGTTCAACGTCGGCGTTATTGACCCTGCACTCCTTGAAAAACTGAAATCCTCGCTCGACGAAGTGAATACAGGCATGATCGTGCTTCCCGCAGCCCCTTATATCTGCGTTGTCACGCTCTCTTTCGTCATTCATGAAAGCGTGATGAAGGTTTATGATCTGAGGGAAAGACCGAGCAAGGCCAGAATGGAAAGTGATCACGCGGACAACACCGAGATCTGGCTGCAGATCCTGAGTGCGTCGGACGAAATATTGACCAAAAACGAAATAGACGAACAGTTTGGACTGGTGCTTGGCAACATTCCCGCCGAACATTTAAAGGTTCGTGTCTGACGGAATTTTTTTATTCTGGCATGATAATTTAACTCACAACAAAAAACAATCTTATGGCAGACGATCCAAGAAAAAAAGGCGTAGACCGCCGCTTCGTAAGCTCTCAGGAACATGAGCAGCAATACCAGAAAAGAAAGGGCCGTTCGGGCAGCTCGCGCAGTTCATCGGGCAATGGTTCCGGAAAAAATGCGGGCGCAGGCAACCGGGGTGGTTCGCGTTCGAATAGTTCCGGCAACCAGGGTGGTGGCTCGGGACGCGGAAGTACCCGCGGCAGCGGCCGTTAATGGTTATTTCAAATGAAAAAGCCGGCTGTGAGCCGGCTTTTTTATGAAATCATTTTTTTGAAGCAGGGTTAACCGATTTAGTTTCTCCCCACAACGGGGAAATAACAATAGAACGTGGTACACGCAGGCTGGCATTCCGCGGAGATAAATCCCCCGTGGAGGTCCATTATTTTCTTGCATATCGCGAGTCCTACACCCGACCCCTTGTGTCGTCCTTTTTCCTGGGTGCGGTAGAACATCGTAAAAATCTTATCGGCCTCTTCCGGTTGAAAGCCTATCCCGTTATCCCGAACTGAAATTCTCTGATACATTGCACCGGGAATTGCCGCCTCGTTCGACAGGTCGGTTCCTTTCACCGCATCGGCCGTGATCCGTATGTCGGGATTGGACTCCGGCCGGCGGAACTTTAGGGAATTGCTGATGAGGTGCTGAAAAAGCAGCGCGAGGAGCGGCGGGTAACCTTCTATACTGGGAAGGCTGTTGACATTCACGACGGCGCTTTCCCCGCGAATTCGGTCTTCGAGTGCGTGGAGCGCCATCGACACCACTTCGTTCAGGTCGGCGGTCACCATTTCCTGTTCGGAATGCACGTTGGAAAAAGCGATGATGTCTTCCGTCATCAGCTTCAGCTTCTGTATAGATGCCTGAGCCCGACGGATGTTGGCCTTGCCTGCATCCGAAAGCTCCCGGGCTTCGTTCTTAATAATAAACTCGAGATTCTTATAGAGGTTCCGGAGTGTGTCGTTGTATTCATGAGCCGCGATGCTGTTGAAAGTTTTTAGCTCGGAGCTGAGAGCTTCCAGATGCCTGTTTTTCTTATAGAGAGCCCAGTTGAGCTGCATGATCTTTTCTTCGGCCTGCCTGGCGGTGGTGATGTCTTCGCGAAGCACGACGATGCCCTTGCCGAAACGCCGCGCTTTGATGTGGTACCAGCGGTGGTGGCCGTCCGACTCATGAAGAAAGACCATGTCAAGCGGATTCCCTGTATCCGCTACGTCGCGGAAACGGTCGAAGATCCCGGCTTCTTTTTTCCAGGGATAAATAGACAGCAGCTGCTTGCCGCTCAGTTCGCCGCTTTTGCCATACGCAGTATGGCTGCCCGCGAGGTAGCGAAAATCGCTGATCTCGCCGCGTTCGTCCCGAATGGGTTCGAGAATATGAACCTCGGTGGGCAGCGCAGAAACCAGGGCTTCCAGGAGATCGGGGTTAACGGATAATTCCATAAACTGATCAACAGGTTTTTTCCGGCTTCCAGCAGACAGTTTGCTCAGCCGCACGGGCAAAACTCAAATATGGAAAATCAGCTCGAGGGAACGAATGGTGAGGTCCGCGTGGCTTGAGAAGCTGTATGTAGAATTCCGGCCATTAAGCGGTTCGACGAAGACGAAGTTAGGGATGCGGTGAAACATAACACGATAATTCTAAAAAAAATTTCATTTAACTTCCCAAAATGACTGTGTTCAGGGATTTGCCGGGGTATAAAATTTGCTGGAAAGTATGCCGATGAGCAATACGTCCCTCGGAGATGAAGGAAACCGGCAACGGTTCCAGATTGCCGTCGGCGACCAGACTGCGATCGTTGAGGTCATATCGGCCAAAAACAAGATATATGCCGTCGAGCTTCCGGGAGCCGAACCGGTTTTCATTACACAAATCAGGAATGCCGACAACAGGCTGACCTGGATATCGATCCCGCAGGGCCAGGAGCAGCTGGCGCAGGAGGCCGGTGCGCGGATCGATGAGAGACGCGGTTTGGACCAGAGTTGAAATCAACGATGGGCAATGCAACGATGAGTCAGCCCGGTCGGTTTCCAGGCAATCCTGAATTCAACCAATTGGAACCGGCACTTTTTTCACGAGCCTGCAGATCTTCAAACCGACATCATTGAGTGTCGCCAATAAACCAAAAAGGCAATCTGGTTGATGCACGCCGCCGTTCGCTTTAACTGCTTCCTAAAATTTCGCTAAACAACGTGCATTAATCAGATTTTAATGCTTGCGGAATTTATGCTCCACCAGGATGAATATTTTTGTTCCGGGCATGGACACGAAACGCAGCATATTGCTGGTGGAGGATGAGAAAAAAATCGCGGATGTCCTGAAAAAGGGACTCACCGAGCATCAATTTGATGTCCGGCTGGCCTATGACGGGGTTGCCGGCAGGCAAAGCTATGAAGACAACCCGCCTGATTTAGTCGTTCTGGATCTAAACCTTCCCGGCATGAGCGGTTATGAGCTTTGCCATTGGATGCGCAGCCGTGATCAGCGAACTCCAATTATTATGCTTACGGCGCTCGACAGCACTGACGACAAGATTATGGGATTTGAGGCGGGAGCCGACGACTACATTATCAAGCCGTTCGATTTCAAAGAGCTCCTCGTACGGATAAAAGCTTTGTTGAAGCGGATCTACGATTTCGTTCCGGCCGGAAAAACCCTCCGGGTGAGTGACCTTTTGATCAACCTGGACAGCAAAGAAGTGTCGCGATCCGGCAAACCGATAACGCTCACAGCAAAGGAATTCCAGTTGCTCGAATACCTTGTCCGCAACCGGAACCGTGTGGTGTCACGGGCAGACATCGCCCTTAACGTGTGGGATATTGATTTCGATACCAAAACAAACGTAATAGACGTATATGTAAATTTTTTGAGGAAGAAGCTAGACAGGGATTTCTCACCAAAGTTGATTCATACTCATGTGGGGATGGGCTATATTTTGAAAGATCCGAGTTGAAAATCAGAACCAAAATAACGCTGCTGTTTACACTTGTGGTGACAGGCATTTTGTTGGCTGTCAGTTCGATGATCTATTCGCTGACCTCGATAGAGTCCAAAGAGGTATTCCGGAAACGCCTGAGAAGCCGCGCCAGCAATAATGCACAGGTCTTTGATTTTTCGGGTGGCTCTGCCATCGAAATGCTGAAACGGATAGACGCGGGAACGCTTTCGCTGCTGCCGCAAAAAACAGTGCTTATTGCTGACACGGGCGGTCAGGTTTTATACCGGTACGAGGCCGAGGATGCGGGGCATATTGAAATGGACCGGCCCCTGCTGTCGGCAATTATTGAAGGCGGCGAAATATTTTTTCGAACCGGCGACCGGGCAGCGATCGGCCTTTATTACAGGGGGCAACGAAGGCAGTTTATCATTATCGTTGCCGCGAGGGATGTGGACGGCGAACTCCGCCTGCTGCAGCTGAAAAATATTCTTTTTATCACGCTGGCTCTGGCAACGCTCGTGACCGTAATTGTTGGAGTTTTGTTTTCATCGCAGCTGATCAGGCCCATAGTCCGCATCATTGAAGAGGTGAAGAATATATCTTCCCGAAATCTGTCACGGCGGCTGCAAACGGGTATGAGTCAGGATGAGCTGAATGACCTGGCACGCACGTTCAATGATTTGCTGAATCGACTGCAGGACGCCTTCAATTCCCAGCGCCGTTTTATTTCAAATGCTTCCCACGAACTGTCGACTCCTCTAACCTCTGTTTCCAGCCAACTCCAGGTCACATTGCAAAAAGACCGGCCGCCGGAAGAATACCGGCGCGTACTTCGTTCCATCCAGGAAGACATTGAGCAGCTGCAGCAATTGACCAGGAGCCTGCTCGAGATCGCCAAAACAAGCGGATCTGGCAGCATCGAGCTCGCTGAAGTGCGGATTGACGAGATTCTGCTCAAAATTGTCTCAGATATCGGGCGTATCAATTCAGACTATGTAGTTGAACTCGTATTCCCCGACCCGCCGGAGGATGAAAAGGACTGCATGGTGTTTGGAAACAGTGATCTCCTGTATATAGCGATAAAAAACATCATTGAAAACGGCTGTAAATACTCACCGGACAAGCGTTCGGTGGTCACGATCGACTTCGAGACGAATAACATTGTGGTTACGGTAACGAACCAGGGCGATGTTATTTCTGAGGAAGAGATCGAGCAGATCTTTCAGCCGTTTTACCGGGGCACAGTACCCACCGAGGTAAAAGGGTTCGGGCTTGGACTTCCCCTGGCCCGAAGAATCATCAGCCTTCACAAGGGCGAGATCACCGTTCAGTCTGACCTGAGCGGTACGCGATTTTCTATTCGCCTCCCCTCGCTCCGCATTCAACATTAATCGGTTTTTAATCAGCCGTTAATCCCGCTTTAATTCGCCGCGCGCATATTTGCGTTTAAGTTTTTGGGTCATCAATACCCGATAAACCATCATGATTACAGTTATCATTCCGGCACTGAACGAGGGGAAGACGATTGCCAATGTTGTGAAGTTTTGCCTGAAAAATGAGCGTGTGTCTCAAATTATAGTCGTTGACGACCAATCAACCGATGACACCTGTCAACAGGCAGCTGAAGCCGGCGCCAGCGTTGTCATAAGCGCCCGGAGAGGAAAAGGCTTTTCCATGAAAGAAGGAATCGTACTGGCACGCAACGAGATCCTTGTTTTCCTCGATGCCGACATTGACCCTTATCCCGAAAGTACCATCGAAAGGCTCGGCGCGCCCCTGCTGGCCGGCACCAGCGACTTCGTCAAAGCAAGCTTTTCCCGAAATGCCGGCCGGGTAACCGAAATGCTTGCCAAGCCGCTGCTTTCGATACTCTACCCGGAGCTTACCATATTCAATCAGCCCCTGGGCGGAATAATTGCCGGAAGGAAAACATTCTTCCAGCAGATCGATTTTCAGGACGATTATGGTGCCGACGTCGGGATTCTCATAGATATGTTTCAGCTTGGGGCACGCATCAGGGAAGTGAATATCGGACATATAGAAAATAAAAGTAAGCCGTGGCAGGAACTTCCCAGGATGTGCGGGGAAGTGGCTACCGCCATACTTCGGAAGGCGCTGCTCGCGGGAAAGCGCCCATCCCGGGGAAGACCCTTGCCAGAACTGTAGAAACGCCATAAATCTGTTTGCATGATCAGCAGTGGAAATACGGGGAAAATGGTAGTCTTTGATCTGGACGACACCTTATTACAACGACGGTTTATCGACGTATGTGCTGAACGGTTCAACTTCAGCCAGGCCCTCAAATTGTTGCGGCAGTTGGACCATGATTCGCTGACGCTTACGAAGCGCATCGCCGCGTTTCTGAAAGGGAAAGCACTGACTGAACTGACAGAGATCGCCGACTCGATCCCCCTCGTGGAAGATGTAGCTCACGTGATCGAAGAACTCAAACGCCGAAATTATGTGGTAGGGATCATCAGCGACAGTTACCAGGTGGTTGCAGACAGAATTTCGGAAACCATCGGTGCAGATTTTTGCCTCGCGAATGAGCTGCAGTTCGAGGGCCGTGTCCTCACGGGCGAAGTACTCATTCCTTCTTTTTTCCACTATTCGGCCGACAGCAAATGCAGGCACCAGGTATGTAAAACAAACGCGCTGCAATTTGCGGCCCGCAAATTCGGTGTTGACCTCGCGAATTGCATCGTCGTCGGCGATGGCGAAAACGATATTTGCATGATCCGTAATTCCGGTGTCGGAATAGCGTTTTGCACCACGAGCCAGCTCCTCTCCTCTGCAGCCAAACAGCAAATACGCGAACGGTCTTTCAGGAAACTTCTTGAATACGCACCTTGAAAGGATTATGGTAAAGCTGTTCACGAATATATTGCTGCCCGTTTGTCTGAACAACGACATCGTGGCGCGGACGCAACAGGCCGTGCGGCTGGCTAACCAGTTTCACTGTAACCTTCACCTGCTGCATTTCGCCGCGCCGCGGGCGCTGGAGGCCGTTCGCACCAAAGTTTGCCGTGCGCTCGGTATCCGGGTCACAAAAGCAGCGATCCGGCAAAAGCTCGCCATGCTGCGGCTGGAATGTGCGCGCGAATTGAATCCTGGGCTTCTTTTTCAGACAGACGTAGTCACGGGCGATCCGCTCGAAGGTATGACCGAGTACATCCAGAAAAATGGCATTGATTTAATAATGGTATATGCGGACATTTATCACCTGCATCCCGATCTGTTTCGGCCAGACTCTGAACTTTGTCAGCTGCTTCCCCATCACGCGATCATGAGCCTTGATCAGTGCGCTGCGGTTGATCAAACGAAAAATATTGTTGTACCGGTGGGCAGCGCGCTCGAAGTGAATAAGTTGAGGTTTGCTGCGTACATAGCTGATCAATTTTCGGCAACTATTCACCTGGTCGCCATTCCGCCCGGCTCCGGTTCCACAGTTAATTTTGGATACCTGGAGAAGGCATTCCGCATCCTTCGCGAGAATACTCACCTCGAGGTGATTTGCAGAACGCTTGACGGCAGCCATGCGAACAGGCGATTGATAAACTACGCGGAATCGATAATGGGGGCCATGGTAATTTCCAGCACGCGCGATCTGCCTGGCATTCGTAAACGGGGCTTCTGGAAACTGCGCAGGTTATTACGCCGCGAAGCAGCTCCGCCTTTGCTGGCGGTTGGGTAATACCTGCTGATGCCTGGCTTCAACGAGCTGAACGCAGTCTATTGGAACATTACGCTTCACCGCGACCCGGAACGGCTTTTTTTTGTAATGCAAGAATTCCTTAACGATCCGGAAACCCAAATATTTTTATCTTTGCCGCCCTGCCCAGGTGGCGAAACTGGTAGACGCACCGTCTTCAGGTGGCGGCGCCGCGAGGTGTGCTGGTTCGAATCCAGTCCTGGGCACAAAGGCCGCTCCGGCTATGCTGGAGTGGCTTTTTTATTTGGCCGCGTCGAAAGCTATGCTTTCGTAAGTGAACAAATAAAAAAGCCAGCCCCGCCGATGGCGGGGCGACGGCCTTTGGGTACGCCCCTCGCAGGACATTTGGATCACCGCAGGTAATCCAGTCCTGGGCACAAAAGACCCACGCAGAATGCGTGGGCTTTTTAATTTCAGAAGCGTTGCAAGCTTGTTTGCAAAAGCGGATGAAATAAAAAGCCGGGGCGCGGTAGCGCCGTGGGTCTTTTGAATACCCCTCGCAGGACTATCGGGATGATCCGCGAAGCGCATAATCCAGTCCTTGGGTAACCACACTTCGCGGAGTGTTGGATCCGGTTTTGAGCTATTTCGGCAGGCGCGAAGTTCGAGAGTGCTCTTGCGTTTTTGCGCCGGCCGCGAACATCAGGGGCCATCAACTACGACCCATCATTCCACCAGCTTCGGCAGGCTTTCCAGTTTATACGGGGTTTGCCCGGGCTGGAATGTGGAGGACGAAATCGCGGGCGGCTGCGGGATATAAACGTCAAAGCGGCTTCCCTGCTGCGGTTTGCCCGTCGCTTCAATAATTCCACCGTGATTTTCAACAATTCTTTTGACGATGGCCAGGCCAATGCCGGTGCCGCCATATTCCTCGCGGCTATGCAGCCGCTGGAATACTTCAAAAATTTTGTCCTTATACGCCGGATCAAAGCCAATTCCATTGTCACTGAATGAAATATGATAATAGGGCGTTGTTCCGGAGATTTTTCCTTCCAGAGTCTTGTTTCCCGTTACCATTCTGCCTTCGATTCTTATATGGGGAGGCTCGGTCTGCTTGGAAAACTTGAGCGAATTCCCAATCAGGTTTTCGATCAACTGCTTGAACTGAAAAGCAATCACGTGAAGCTTGTCGAGGTTGTTAATCTCAATCACCGCCTTCTTCTCCGTAAGTGTTTCTTCAAAATCTCTCTTGACTTCTTCCACCAGTAAATTGAGGTCGGTCAGTTGCAGCGATTTCTCAGAGGTCCGTGTGCGAGAATATGCCAACAGATCATCCAGGAGCTGCTGCATCCGGTTGACGGTCTCTTCCATGCGCGAAAGATATTTTTTCCCGGATTCGGAGAGCTTTTCGCGCTCCTCTTCTACAATCAACTTTGAAAACGTCCGGATCTTGCGCAACGGCTCCTGCAGATCGTGACTTGATATATAATTGAAAGAGTTGAGCTGCTCATTGGCCAATTGGAGCGAACGGTTGGCCTCCATAAGTTCCATTGTCCTGGCCTGAACCGCTTTTTCCAGTTCGTCCGAAAATGACTTTTGCGCGTGTACATCCGTATTCGTTCCTATCCACCGAACTACCTTACCCTGATCATCTTTAATAGCATGAACCCTCGTCAGAAACTGTCTGAATACGCCGTCGGCTCCCCGAATTGGGAATATCATCTCGAAGGACGTGCCGGTTGCGAGGCAGTATTTCCATTTTTCGACCACTACCGGGAGATATTCCGGATCGTGTACGGACTGCCATCCCCAGCCTTGCATGTCTTCCGGCTGGGTGCCGGTGTATTCATACCAGCGCTTATTAAACCAGTAAATCCACCCGGTGGGGTCCGCCATCCACGCGAGGTTTTGAATATTGTCTGCCAAAGCCACAAACTGTGCTTCGCTTTGCTCTACTTTTTTACGCGCGAGAACCTGATCGGTCACTTCCGTCGCAGCTGAAAGAACGCCGTCGATCTTTCCGTCGAGATCATAAAGGGGCTGGTACACAACGTTGAAGTAACCCTCCTGCAGCTTGCCGTCGCCAAACTTGTCAAATTGAACATAGTTTTCCTGACCGATATACGGAACTCCGGTTTTGTACACCTCGTCCAGCAATGCGATGTACCCCTGGCTCTCGACCTCGGGAAATGCCTCCAGCATCGTAAGTCCGGTTACATCCCGGTTGCCGATGAGTTTCTTCGAAAACGCATTGATTAACTCAAACCGGTGGTCCGGCCCCCGCATTACCGAAATGGGGAAAGGTGCGTTCATCAAAACCGACTGCAAAAAGTCGAGGCTCCGCCTGTGTGCACTTATCTTCGCTTCCGATTCTATCTGCGCAGCAAGAATCTCTTTTTCCTTCCGCATCAACTCGTCTTCCTTTCGCTTTTCTTCCGTTATATCCTCTATTATCAGCAATATTAACTGCTCATTCTTGTTTCTCTGGGGTACCAGCTTGGCGCTAAAAACAAGAACTTTATCCCCCAGCCGGCTAAAAAAGTGGAATAGCTGCATTTTTTTGAACCCCGCTTTATTACGCACGATATCCTGGACGATCTTTTTCACCTCGGGTATGTTCCAGGCACCTTCATCCAGCCGGAACAATGATCTGCCAACGACGTCGTCTTCCTCCAGCCGGAACGTGTGCAAAAACTGCTCATTTGCGGATCTGATATACATGTTGCGGTCCACGATCAGCATGGGATCCGGAATCGTAGCCAGGATCGAGTTTGAGTAATTATTCAGCGCCTCCACCTCCTCATTCCGCTTCTGAAGTTCCTTGTTCGACGAAATCAGCTCCTCGTTGGTGGCTTCGATCTCCTCCTTGGAAGTCTCTAACTCTTCGTTGACGGTACGCAGCTCTTCATTGTTCGATACGATTTCCTCGTTAGCGCTTTGTAATTCTTCGATGATCGCTTCCTGCTCACCCGCGATCTGCTGCATTTCCGCCCTCGCCAGTTCAAGCTCCTGCTCAAGTTTTTTGATCTTTCTGTCTTTGGCACGATCGTAATTGCCCTGACCATCCGGAATAACTTCTATGGCCCTGTGCTCCTGGAAAATGACCAGGAGCAGGGGTTCTTCACCCCGCACCTTGAGGGGACGCACTTCCAGGCTAAACACTCCCGGGCGGCCGTTGATTCGCCATTCCAGGTTGGATTTGTGCACAGTCGTTTCGCTTTTGATAGCCGTATGGATCGCATTTCGCAAATCGAACAACAAATCGCCGCGAACAATCTTTAGAATATTCAGGCTGGCTTTACCCGCCAGCTTAAAAAACCGAGTGGTTTCGCCCCGGAACTGAAGAACCTCAAGTTTACGATTGATAACAGCGCAAGCCGGAACATATGAATTGAGCAGCAGGTTATCTATAGCTGCAGCAAGGCTGCCGCTTTCAGTTCGTACCGGCTTTGGAAACGGCCCAACATATTTCTTCAGGAGTTTCGTGGTCTCAAGGTGCCGCTTCAGGTCGGAGCTGACCAACTTTTGGGCACCAAGGCTTTTCTTTTTTACGAAGATCTTCAGCTTTTTGTGCACCGATGTAAAAAGCGACGGCGAACTGCCTGTGGTTTCTGACTTGCCGAGCAGCAAGTATCCCCCGTCGTTCAGACTAAAATGAAAAGAGGATATGATTTTTTTCTGAGCTGCCGAATCGAGGTAAATGAGCAAATTGCAGCAACTGATAAGGTCCATCCTGGAAAACGCAGGTTCAGCAATCAGGTTGTGCACGGAGAAAACGCAGCCGTCTCTTAACTGCTGGCTGGTGCGATACTTACCCCCTGAAATGGTGAAGAACTTCTGAAGACGCTTGCGCGATAAACTGACCACCTCCTGTTGCGTGTATTCACCGTTCCTCGCTTTGATGATTGAATGTTCGTTTAAGTCAGTAGCGAAAATCTGAAAAGCTATTTTTTCCGCCTGTCCTTCCTGAATCTCATGCAACAGCATGGCTATGGAATAAGCTTCCTCACCCGTGGAACAGCCGGGAACCCAGATGCGCAACACTTCACCTTTCTTCTTGTTTTTCAGCAGCCGGGGAAGCAATGTTGTTTTCAGGTAGGCAAATACTTCCCGGTCCCTGAAAAAGGAGGTTACTCCGATAAGAAGATCTGCATACAACAAATCCAGTTCTGAGTTCTTTTTCGCAACCAATGATGCATATTGACCGAGTTTCTTAAGCCTGCTTGCCGAGAGCCGTTTCTGTATCCTCCTTTTTATCGTGCTCATCTTGTAGCTGGCAAAGTCCACCCCTTTTCTTTTGAGCAACAACCTGAGAATTGCCTGCAGTTCGGGATTCCTGCTCCCGCTTTCGTCGGCGACGGTAAGATTGTCAATTACCCGCTTGCTCATAACATTATGATATGATTAAACATGCATACTTCGCGACTGTCAACGATCTTGTTACAACTACCGGGTGTAACGTAGCTGTTTGGGATTGAGAACAAACCTGTTTCTCGGGGGTCGGTCCAACTCCCGGTTATACAGTTTGGTCAACGCATACCTAAGTGGAGGCAGCAGTTCGGCAATGTCGGTTTTTCGCAGGTAATAGTGGGCACCGTGGTGGTAAAGAACGTCGGCAACGTCATCGTGCAATGAGGTAGAGTAAACAATGATGGGGAGGCGTTTGGTTCTTTGCCTTCTTTTGAGCTCCACAATGCATTCACTTCCGTTTTTGAGTGGCATGTTCAGGTCAAGAACGAGTACATCAGGAAGGCGGCCTGTATGGGTCGCAAGGTAATCTATCAGCTGCTGGCCATTGTGGACGGACGATAATCGAAACGGAATCGATAGACCTTTTAGCGCGATTTCAAATAAAAAAATATCGTCGGAATCGTCATCGGCAATCAGAATATCCAGAGTCCTTTTTTCGCCTTGCATCGTTTATTCCGTTTATTCCTTTGTGCTAAGAGTCAGGCAGAGATAACAAATATAAGGCAGGGGGTCTGTTTTCCAAAGTGGAAGGCGGAAGCGGAAAATGCACTCCCGGCTATGACAGGTACTGGCAGTGCCTTTCAAAAGCGAGCTCTAAAGGCCTGACCGGCAAAAATTGTTCACCGTCAAAAGGCAGAAAGGGCGGAAGAGCATAAAAACGGGGCATCGGGAGCGCGAGTTGTTGGATCAACCGCCCTTCATAAAAACCACTATTTTGCCCACTTCCCGGCAAAAAGAAAGGTTTCGATCTCTCGAAACCTTATCTGAATCGCGGACAGGGGTTGTCCGCTCGGACGCTTGCTTATCTTCCACGGGAACGGGTGGAGCGGCCTTTTCCCTTGCCTGTGCTGCGGCCCCGTGCGGGTGCGCGACGACCCGCAGTTTTGGACGTTGAAGCCCCGGCTGTTTTACGCGAGGCGGCTTTTTTTCTTCCCCCGCTGCGGCCCGGAGAGGATGAAGGTGAACTTTTCCTTCCTCCACTGCCCGCGCGACCGCCCGGTAATTTTCGCAATCCCTTCACTCCCTCCTCTTCAGCAGCTTCAATGTTCACTTCGGCAATTGCGAGGTCGGACAGGAGCAGATCAGCCTCGTATTCCTCCTGGAGCGTTTCGTTGAGCAGGTCAGCAACCCGCCGCAACCCCAGCAGGAGCGCGTAAGCCTTTGCCGTGCCATAGCCCGAAATCTCGTAATGCTCGATCTTCTGCGCCGAGCCAATTATGGCCGCATCGCGAACCTCCGGCTCCATTTCGCCGCTGATCAGGTTCTCGCCTTCGCGAATGAGAGCTTCCATGGCCTCGCAATGATGTCTTTGCTCGCCGCTGAAAAGCCGGGAGAAAAATCCCCTGTCTTCCGATGCGGCCTCCTCACCCAACAGCCGCTTCACCTGGTCCAACCGCTCTTTCTGGCGCTCAGTGACTTTATAATGTTCGTTCAGTGCGTTTTTCAGGTCGGGGTTTTCCGCCTGCTCGACCATGCCCGGCAAGCCCTGCAGGATCTGTTCCTCTGCCGAATAAAGGTCCTCCAGCTCGTGCTTGAGCAGGTCGCGGAGATTTTTCATTTCTTCCATAACAAAAGTTTTAGTGAAGATTGAAGCATGAAAAAATTATGCCTAACCATAATGAATAGCGACGGTTACATCCAGTCTCTAATATGTGGCATTAATTTTTCAGAGCTCAGAGGAAAAACCAAAGACGTATGAAACGAAGTAAGAAAAAGCAGAGCATCTGGAAGAAGCGCGGGTATATATGGGTGACGCTCCTATTTTTCCTTTTTTCCGTCGTTCTCCACTGGATCTTCGGGTGGGAAGCATTCCGGAATGAACAATTGGCGCATGGCGAGCCCATTGTGGTCAGCGAATACATAACTGAAATGGCCCGCGATACGCTTGAGAACTGGCAATCGGAATTCCTGCAGCTTATCTGGCAGGTGGCCGGACTGGCTTTCCTGCTCTATATCGGTTCCCCACAGTCAAAGGAAGGCGACGACCGGAAAGAAGAAAAGATCGACTACATTATCCAGAAGCTCGACCCCGACAACTACAAACAGCTCATGAAGGAGCTGGAAGAAAAATATCCGAAAAAGTAGCTGTTACGCAACGAGAAGGCTGCACCCTCTCAGGTCGGTGTTGTCAATTCTCCCCAAAACTTCGAATTTCCCGTCGCCCCTTACCCGCCCCAAATCATCCGTAGCCAGGAAACTACAGGAGTAGATGTTGGCCAGGTCGATGATGTTGATCGCTCCTGTGCCCTGCACGCTGACTGCCCGCGGGTCGTTCTCTTCCCTCACCAGCACGCGCATCCAGGGAGGACCAATGAACAGTCCTGAAGAAAGGGCCCATGCCTGGGAAAGGAGCTCCGTCATCCCATATTCCGATCCTACGGCTTCAAGATTGAATGCCTCGCACAATTTGCCGTGCAACTCTTCACGTGTCAGCTCCCGCCGCCGTCCTTTCATTCCGCCTGTTTCAATCACCAGGGTATTGCGAAGCGGCAGCGGGGCGAATTCTGCAAAGTCCATTAGGGCATGGCTGAGCCCGATCAACAGGATTTGCTGCGCATTTTCCTGCAGCGCGGGCAACAGGCTAAGGAGCTGTCGCTTTCGGTCCAGGTAGAATCCGCCTTGCGGATGCTGTGAACGCCGGATCAGCCCGTTCACCATGAACCCGAGCGAAGACTGCGGGCGTTCCCGGGGTGAAGGAACAAGTCCAAGAATGCAAAAATCTTCCAGCCTGCCTACGGCCGCTTCAAATCCGCGCGTGAAGCTCTCCTCATACAATCCGGGGTCATAAACATAATGCCGCGAGGGATCCGCTGCGGTGGTGCCGCTGCTTTCGAAGACCAGTCGCGCCTCCGAAACTGCGGTTTGCACGCGGTGCGTTCGAAAGAAGCGGACCGGCAAAAACGGAATTTGCAGGACCTGGTTCACCGACCCGGGCTCCACCCGAAGCGCGTCCACGAAAGCCCGGTACACAGGATTTTCTCCGTACTGAAGGCGGAAAACCTGCAACGCGAGCTCCTCAAATCGTTCGGGAGTAACCTGAAACAGCTCCTGCTTCCATGCTGCAATACCGGCCATCTGGGTAAAAAAACAGTAAATTTGATCTGTGATATGCAAGTAATGAAATTATTTCCCGCGTTCGGCCTCCTGACTCTGGTAATTGCGTGCAACAAAGACAAATTCACCACGGTGCCGCAGGTGCAGGGAAAATCCATTTCGCCTGAAACCGTTTTTCAGGGCGACATCATCCGCTTCGTCAGCAAGTTTACCGACAAGGAAGGCGATCTCGACTCGCTCCTTGTCATTTATAAATGGTACAGCGGCACTAATGTGACACGGGTCTACGACACCATGCGAGAAACGCTTAACGGCCATAACCTTCCGGCTAGCGTCAAAGACGGAGAAATCGTCCTGCAGTATTCCTATAACCAGGGGGGATCCGGACGCCCGCCCACGCTGACACCCGTTCCTGCCAACCGCGATACGGTTGCTACCCTTGGTATTATCGTCATTGATAAGGCCGGCAACCGAAGCAACTACGCCGAATCCGGGCGGATCACCCTTAAGGAGCAATAATACGGGCAGGCCACGCGCCCAGCATTCATTATTTTTGGGCTTCAACAGTTTTGCAATGGCAGTCACAGTCCGAAATCGCGTAGCACCGAAAAAATCCCGTACAGGCCGCGCATCCAGGAAGCGGTTCATCTCCGACGATGCTTTCGAATTTTTTAAGGAATATGTAAACAACGCCTCGCCGGTTGGATTTGAAATGGCAGGCCAAAAGCTTTGGCTCAAATACCTCGAGCCTTATACCGATGAGCGCTTCGTGGACCCCTACGGGACGGCCGTGGCAGTAATCAATCCCGGCGCTCCGTTTCGCGTAGTGATCGAGGCTCATGCGGATGAGATCAGCTGGTTTGTGAATTATGTAACGCCGGAAGGCCTGCTCTATCTCAAAAGGAACGGCGGCGTGGATCCCCAAATTGCACCCGCACAACGAGTGATCATTCACGGAAAAAAGGGACCGGTAAAAGCGGTGTTTGGGTGGCCGGCGATCCATACCCGGCTGGGAGCGGAACAAAAAGATCCGCAGCCAAAGCCTGAGAACCTGTTTCTCGACTGCGGCGCACGGAACCGGAAGGAGGTGGAAGCCCTCGGCGTTCACATCGGCGCCGTGGTGACTTACGAAGACGGGTTCGACGAACTGGCCAACGATCATTATGTGGGCCGGGCATTCGACAACCGGATCGGAGGTTTCATGATCGCGCAGGTGGCACGGGCGCTCCAGGAAAACCGGAGGACCTTGTCCTACAGCCTTTACATAGTGAACGCCGTGCAGGAGGAAATCGGCCTTCGCGGGGCTGAAATGATCGCACGCCGCATCAAACCGGACGTAGCGATCATCACGGACGTGACACACGATACCACCACCCCGATGATCAACAAGCTGATCGAGGGTGAAGTGCAGCTCGGAAAAGGCCCTTCGCTCTCCTATGCGCCGGCAGTACACAACAAGCTGCTGGCATTCGTGGAAAAGGTAGCCGCCGACAAGAACATTCCTATCCAATGGAGAGCCCTCAGCCGGACCACCGGTACCGATACCGACTCCTTTGCCTATTCCAACGATGGTTGTCCTTCGGTGCTTATCTCGATCCCGCTGCGCTACATGCACACTACGGTGGAAATGCTGCACCGCGACGATATCGAAAACACGATCCGGCTGATGTATGAAACCTTGCTTCGCCTGACCCCAAAAACCGATTTGAGATACCTGTGATACAGGACTTGTTGTATATCGACCCCGGAAGCGGAAGCTACCTCGTGCAGGTGATCGCCGCGGCGGTGCTGGGTGTCGCATTTTTTTTCCGCAACATCCGCGATTCGATCAGGGCCTTTTTCGGCCGCTGGAGAAAACCCAAGGACAAGCCCAATGCCTGATGCCCATAAGGCCGCGTCCGCCGGCGCCTATTCCTATCGCGATCCTTCCGGGTTTGTTTTCGAGGCCGGCGGAACTTTTTACCGACAGGTGAACAAATTATTCGCCGAAGATTTTGAGCAATTCGTCACTGGAGGTTGTTACGAGAAGCTCGTGCACGAGGGTCTGCTTCTCCCCCATGAGCGCGTGGCAGAAAATCTAACCGGCCAGGCCGGGTGGCACACCACGCTCCGCCTGGAGAAGATCCCGTTTGTTTCGTATCCTTATGAGTGGAGCTTCGACATGTTGCGCGACACTGCACTCGGCACGCTGCGGCTGATGCGCGAAACAATGGATTTCGGAATAACGCTGAAGGATGCCACGCCGTACAACTGGCAATGGTTTCGCGGAAGGCTGATGTTCGTGGATACGCTTTCTTTCTGCCGGTACAACCCATCGGAACCCTGGATCGCTTACCGTCAGTTCTGCGAATCGTTTCTTGCGCCGCTGCTGCTGATGCACCACAGGAAAGAATCGCTGCAACAGCTCTTCCTTGCCCATCCGGACGGTATCCCGCTTCGCATTGCCGGGGCGCTGTTGCCGTGGAAAACACGGTTTTCACTGCACACATACCTGCACATCCACCTGAACGCGAAAATCGCAGGCCGCGCCGACAGGGGATCAGAAAAACAATTTCATTTTTCCAGAAAAAAAATGCTGAACCTGATCAGCAGTTTGGAGCAGCTGGTTGGAGGCTTGCGGCTTCCCGATCGAAAAACCGAGTGGTCGCATTATTTCGAGGAAGCCGCGCTGCGCGAAGATTACCTGGCGCGAAAAAAGGATTTGGTGAGCGAATGGATTGCGCAGCTCCCCCAACCTGAATTGGCTCTCGACATCGGGGCAAATGAAGGAGCATTTTGCATGCTCCTTGCGCGACGGAGCAGGCATACGGTGGCGGCCGACCAGGATCCATATTGCATCAACAGGCTCTACCGAAAGGTTCGGGGACAACAGGATCCAAACATTCAGCCCCTGGTACTCGACGTGGCGAACCCTTCTCCCGCCCTGGGTATCCTCAACCGGGAACGCCAGGCGTTCCTGCAGCGCGGGCGCTGCGACCTGGTGCTCGCACTTGGACTGATCCATCACCTCGTCATTGGCAGGAACATTCCCCTTCCGCTCCTCGCCGAACTTTTCGCAGGGCTGGGAAAATTCCTGGTCATTGAATTCATTCCGGGCGATGACGAAAAGCTCAGGCATATGCTGCAGCAGAAAAAAGGCGTGTCGCACCCGTATGATAAAACACTCTTCGAAGCCGCTTTTCGCGAAAAATTCGAAGTGCTTGCAACCGAATCGCCCGGAAGCAGCGGCCGGATTTTGTACCTGATGAAACGGCAAGCAATGAAATCTCCATGAAGAAATTCATCCAGTCGCCTTCAATTTTTCTGTTTCTGCTGCCCGCATTCTTTGTCTTCCACGGGTTCGTTGAATATTTTCCGGCGGTTTCTGTTGCAGACGCGTCGTATTTACTTTTGTTATACGCCGGGGTTACCGCGGCGCTCTGGGGATTAGCCTGGTTGTTCTATCGGAACGCAAGGAAGGCTGCAATTTTTTCGTTTTCGGCGATGGCCTTCCATTTCTTTTTCGGTGCATTCCACGACCTGCTCAAAAAATATTTTGACAACAGCTTTTTTACCCGCTACAGCGTTCTGCTGCCTTTGTTTCTGATGATCTTCGTTTTGCTTTTCATCTGGCTGAAGAGAACAAAGCACACCCTGTCGCGTGTCAGCCTCTACCTGAACCTCCTGATGCTGATCTTTCTGCTGAGCGATGCAGCCCGCCTCCTGCAATCTTCTGCCCGCAGGGAGCAGCCTGCCGGCAGCGTGCCCTTGATTCATTGCGATACCTGCACAAAACCGGATATCTACCTGCTCCTGTTCGACGAATACAGCAGCAGTAAATCGCTCCGCGAAAACTGGAATTTTGACAACAGCGGGCTGGACAGCTTCCTGGTCCAGTCGGGATTTCGCATCCAGTCTGATGCGCGGAGCAATTATAACATGACCCAGTTTTCTGTGGCGGCTCTGCTGAATATGGATTATGTTCCCCTGGCGAACCCGGATTCGGTTACCATCTACGACTACACGCGGTGCTACGAGCTGATCCGCAAAAACCGGGTTTGCGAAATGCTGGAGACTGTAGGCTACCGGATCCTGAATTACTCCATTTTCGATTTGAAGAATAACCCCAGCCGGGTCGCAGAAGATTTTTTGCCCCTCCGTACGAAGCTGATTACAAGCCAGACCTTCCTGAGCCGCGTGCGTCGCGATCTTTTTTATCATCTGGTTGTTGGAAAATTCCGCATCCCGGGGCTGGCTTCGAAGTTTATCTACATCACCGGACGCAGCAATCGAAGGAACCTGGAGGCTACACTGGCAGAAAGCCGCCGGGTTGACCAACAGCCGCGTTTTGTTTACACCCACATCAAAATGCCGCATCCGCCCTACTATTACGACGGCGAACAGGAACAAACAGATTTGAGAAAGCTGATCCAGGAGAGCGCCTCCCGCGACGTGGAGCCGTATCTCCGATACATACCTCGCACGAACCAGGTTGTGCAGGAGCTGGTGAGGAGCATTCAAAAAAACGCTGGCCGGCCCGTGGTGATCTTGTTTCTGAGCGATCACGGATTTCGCGTGGACGACAAGAAGTCGACGAGTAATTTCGATGTACAAAGTGCCGTGTACGCATCGCACCACTCCCTGGATAGATACTACGCAAATATCTCCGGCGTCAACCACTTCCGGGTATTGTTCACGGAGCTTTTTCGAACGCCACAGCCGCTGCTTCGCGACTCAACGTCATTCCTGACCGATAAGTAGGCCCCGAGTATATTTGCTTTAGCTGCACGAAATGCGATCAAAAAGAATCATTTGCACGGTAACCAACGATCTTAGCTACGATCAGCGCATGACGCGGATCTGCAGCTCCCTGAGTGCCAGGTACGAGGTCACGCTCGTGGGACGCCGGCTTCGCGAATCCATTCCGTTGGAATCCCGGCCCTACCGGCAAAAGCGGATCCGGTGCCTGTTCCGGAAAGGAAAATTCTTCTATTTCGAATACAACCTGAGGCTGCTGTTCTTCCTGCTGTTTAGCCGGGCTGACCTGGTTTGCGCTGTTGATCTGGATACGATCGTACCCTGTTACCTGGCCTCCAGGCTGAAAGGCATGCGCCGGGTTTATGACGCGCACGAACTGTTCTGTGAAATGAAAGAAGTCGTTACCCGGCCGCGTGTCTACCGCGCCTGGAAGAAAGTAGAGGGCTTTTGTGTGCCGCGGTTTCGCAATGGGTATACTGTCAGCGCCCCGATCGCGGGTGAATTTGAAAAATTGTACGGCGTGCGCTATGAGCTCATCCGGAACGTGCCGTTACTTCGGCCGCTTGAGGTCCCTGACAAGACAGAAAAATTCGTTTTGTACCAGGGAGCAGTGAACGAAGGAAGAAGCTTCGAAACGCTGATCCCGGCATTTCGGGAGGCGCCGGCAAAGCTGCTCATCGCCGGAACCGGAAATTTCTTCCGGCAGGCACAGGACCTTGTTGACAGAAATCAGCTGAATGAAAAAATCAAATTCCTCGGACCGATGCTTCCTGGTGAGCTTGCAGAACTCACCCGAAAAGCCTGGGTGGGGATCACGCTTTTTGAGAACCGCGGCCTGAGCAACTATTATTCGCTCGCCAACCGCTTTTTCGATTACCTGCACGCGGGCGTGCCGCAGATTTGCGTGAATTATCCCGCTTACCGCGAGATCAACCAACAGTTTGAAGTCGCCTTGCTGATAGACGACCTGAATGCTGCAACGGTTTCCCAGGCGCTGCGGTTATTGCTCGGGAACGAAGAATTGCACAGCCGGCTGCAGAAAAACTGTCTCAGGGCAAGGCAGGAGTTCAACTGGCAGAAAGAGGAAAGCCGCCTGCTGCAATTCTATGAACGAGTTCTTACATAGTGATCACCACCCAATCCGTTCCCCCCATTTCCCGAGACCGAAGTAGCGGTTCAACGGAAGGTTCAGGCCAAACTGGTTGTATGCAGCCGCCGGCTGGTAGTACGCCCGCGCATAGCGAATTTGAATTTTTTCGAACAACAGCGCCGCCCCTATCGAAAATCCCGTCCATCCGTTTCCTTCCGCACCGATTGTGAGATCCCTGCGCCGCAAAAAATTGTATCCGGCATACGCTTCCAAATGGTCTCCGATATAAACTGTCATTGCTGCTACCAAATGTCGAAGCAGCTTATCGGCGGAAAACTTCTTCATGCTGGCGTTCTCCAAACCGTTCTCGTTGTTGAAGCTCGTGTCGTTGTAGCTGATATCGAACCGATGCAGCTGCTGCGCGGTGAGTGAAAAACTGAGCGGAGCGTGGGCAAGCCTTTTGGTGATTCCCGCCTGCAGGTCGAAGGGAAGGTCGTCCCGGCTGCTGCCGTCGTAAGGCCGCAGCTGAAATCCAAGATGCCGTACCGCCACCGACGCCGTAATCCCGCGGGCCGAGTCGGAATAAAGCACGCCAACGTCGGCCGCGATGCCCGATGACCGGTATTCGCCGTAATCGGACCGGATGAATTTCAGGCTGACTCCGTAATTCCATTTGGAGAGATATTTTTTCGATGCCGAGACCTGCATCACCCAATCGACGGGGCGGAGCTGACCGTAAATATTTCCCGACGCGTCTGTCCCCGTTATTAGCCCATAATCCATGTAATTCATTCCCCAGCTCCAGCTCGTAGCCGAACGCCCGTGATGGTAAGCTAAGGAAAGGTGATATTGCTTCACCGCCGAATAAAAATCATTGAATACCGCGTTCATTTGCGAATGCATGGACTGGTTCACCAAAGCTGGATTCGAAAACGCGAGCCCGACGTCGCTGGAAGGTTGCGAAAGGTTGATCCCTCCCAGGGCACTGAGCTGAGGAGTATGGGAAAGCTTGAGAAAATTGAAAACCGAATTTCCTCCCAGTGTTTGCGCAGGGCAGCGACAGGCAAGCAGGGCGCAGCACAAAATCAGAGCGGTCTTCACGCTTACGAAAGTAACAATCCTCAGGCATCCAGCGCGAGCTCGAGCGCGTGGTTCATTGTTTTTACATAGTGGAACGATAGACCCTGTATGAATTCCGGCTCGATTTCCTGCACGTCCTTTTCGTTCTGCCAGCAGAGAATGATCTCGCGGAGCCCGGCGCGCCTCGCCGCAAGCACTTTTTCCTTAATGCCGCCGACAGGCAATACCTGACCGCGAAGGGTGATCTCGGCCGTCATTGCCATATACGGCTTTACTTTCTTACGAGTCAGCGCCGACGCAATGGAAGCGAGCATCGCAATGCCAGCGCTCGGACCGTCCTTCGGAACGGCGCCTTCGGGCACATGCACATGGATGTTTTTCTTTTCAAACGTCAGCCCGTCCAGGCGGAAGCGTTTAGCGTTCGATTGGAGGTAGCTGAGGGCGGTTGTCGCGCTTTCCTTCATGACGGTGCCGAGATTTCCCGTGAGCTTCAGCTCGCCCTTGCCGTCGCTGAGACTGGTTTCAATGAAAAGAATGTCCCCTCCGGCATACGTCCACGCCAGTCCCACGGCCACCCCCGGCATATTGGCCGTTCGGTAGATTTCGTTGGTGTATTTCGCTTTCCCGAGCACCCGCTCGATGTCGGCGAGCGTAAAATTCTCCCTGAGCTTCCCATACATCGCCAGCTCCTTTGCCTGGAAGCGCATGATCGCCGCCAGCTGGCGGTCCAGCTCGCGCACGCCGCTTTCCCGGGTATAATCCTGGATCACCCTTTCGATCAGCTTGTCGCTGATGCGGAAGCCCGAGTTCTTCAGGCCGTGCAGTTCCTTCTGCTTTGGGATCAGGTGCCGCTTGGCAATCTCCACTTTTTCCTCCACTGCATAGCCGCTGAGGTCGATGATCTCGAGACGGTCGCGGAGCGCCGGCTGGATGTTGGCTACGTTGTTTGCCGTTGCTATGAACAGCACTCGGCTCAGATCGTACTCCATCTCGAGGTAATTGTCATAAAAGCTGTGATTCTGCTCCGGGTCGAGCACTTCCAAAAGCGCCGACGAAGGATCGCCGCGGAAATCATTGCCCACTTTGTCGATCTCGTCGAGAATCATCACCGGATTCGAACTCTTCACTTTTTTGAGCGACTGCAGGATCCGGCCCGGCATGGCACCGATATAGGTTTTGCGGTGGCCACGTATTTCGCTTTCGTCGTGGAGGCCACCCAGGCTGAGCCGTACATACTTTCTGCCGATCGCACCGGCGATGCTTTTCCCAAGAGAGGTTTTTCCGATTCCGGGAGGACCGACAAAACAAAGTATCGGGCTTTTCATGTCACCTTTCAGCTTCAGCACAGCCAAATATTCCAGGATGCGTTCCTTGATCTTTTGCATCCCGTAATGGTCATTGTCGAGTGTTTCCTTGGCTTTTTTCAGGTCGTAATGATCTTCCGTGCACTCTTCCCACGGAAGTTCAAGCATGAGGTCGAGGTGATTGTACACCACTGAATAATCGGGCGTGGACGGATGCATACGCTCCAGCTTCTCCAAACCTTTCGTGAAAAGATCTTTCGCCGCCTGCGGCCATCTCTTCTGCTCCGCCTTTTTTTCCATTTCGCGGACTTCCTGGGTATTCCCGTCCCCGCCCAGCTCTTCCTTGATGCTTTTCATCTGCTGCTGCAGGAAATATTCCCGCTGCTGCTTGTCGATCTCAGCTTTGGTCTTGTTGGTTACCTTGTTCTTCAGCTCGGCGAACTGCAGTTCTTTCTGCAGTAGCTGCATAAGCAGGTCCGCACGCTCCCGAATGTGGTTCAGCTCCAGCAGCTTTTGCTTGTCGCGGATCTCGGTATTGAGGTTGCTCGAAACGAAATGTATCAGGAAAGAAGGGTTCTCGATGTTTCGCAAAATGATCGACGCTTCCGTTGGGATATTGGGCGAAAGTGTTATGATCTCGGTTGCCAGGTCCTTGATATTTGAAATATAAGCCTCGAAATCTGCGTCCTTCGGCGACTCCTCTTCATCAAGGCGCTCGATCTTCGCCCTGAAGTAAGGATCGTCCTCAATAATGTATTCGATGCGGAAACGGTTCTTTCCCTGGATGATGATCGTGGTGCCGCCGTCAGGCATCTTGATCAGCTTGATAATTTTGGCGACCGTTCCGATCTGCTCGAGGTCGTTCATACCCGGGTCTTCCACATTGGTGTCCTTCTGTGCCACCACGCCCACCAGCTTGTCTCCCTTGTAGGCTTCGTTTACCGCCCGAATGCTTTTGTCGCGACCCACCGTAATCGGCAGCACCACGCCGGGAAACAGGACCGTATTGCGCAGCGGAAGCAGGGCAATCTCGGCGGGTACCTCGATACCGTTCAGATCCTCCTGGTCACTTTCGTTGAGTGGAATGATCGGCAGAAAATCCATCTCATCTTCCGGCCGAAACGCAAACTTTTCAAAACTCATAATTCGTCTTTCGGTGTTTTTTCATCAAAGCTCGTGGGGCGCTAAAAATACAACCTGGATACATAGCAGTCAAGATTCGTGCCCCCCTTCCGATTTATTTCGTTAGTGCATTGTTCGTTAGCAGGTTACAAAAAGTCCCCGCCTGCGCAGGGACTTTTATTCATCGGTATCCGGATTCAAAAAACTATTAGAGAGCAAGGCCCAGTGAAACCTGGAAGCCCTCGCTTGTCCACTTGTCCCTGTTGTCGATGTCGTTGATGTTGCTGAGCCCGACGGCGTAGCGACCGGTAATTCGAAGCGCGCTGAGCCTGATCTGCGCGCCGCCCAGCATTGAAAGGTCACCGTTGCGGAAGGCATCGGCGCCGTTTTGCAGCAAGCTTTTGTCCTTGTCGATCAGGATTCCGAACTGCGGGCCTGCCTGCAGCCAGATGGGCCCCGCAAGCTTGTAGTTCAGCAAGACAGGGATCGAGAGGTAATTCAGGCGAATCTCGCTGTTGTGCGATGGGTTGAAAACATTCTGGTAAATGTTTTTAAAATTACTGTCCACACGCGTGGCGTACTGGTTGAACAGTACTTCAGGCTGTAGCTTCAGCCGGTTTCCTACTTTAATTTCCATGAATCCGCCCAGGTGATAACCGTAACGGAACTCGTCGCTGAAGGATTTGCCCTCGATGCGCGTGATGTTGGCGCCTGCTTTGGCGCCGATGTTAAACTGTGAAAATGCGGTGAAGGAAATGAGCAGGGCAAAGAGCGATACTGAAAATCTTGATATCATAAAAATTGTTTTAGAGGGGTTTATCAGAACCAGATTTTTTTCAAGTATGGTGCCAGCAAAACCCGACACGCTGTTAAATTTGGTTAAATCCCTTTTTGCTGTGTCCATCACAAAACACCGTTGGCAATGCCCGTATTGCCGGGCAAGTGTGAAGATTTTCTGAAACCTCAGAAGATGAGGCCTGCGCTCAGCGAGAACAGGGTGCTGAAATTGTTGTTGTTCGCCGGGAAGTAATAATCCATGCTGAACTGGGGCTGAATAAAAAACTTCCCGATTGAGTATTCACCGCGCAGATAGAGGCTGAGAGAAAGAGGCTGGAAATTGATCTGGTCGTCGAGGTAAACGTTCTCGGAATTGTACAGCACATTCGTCGTTCCCCCAATCCCGGTATTGTACGTATAGGTGTTGCTGCTCTGGTTAAAACCAAATTTCTGCGTGCCGCTGGTAAATGAAAGGTGCGGCGTAAACCGAATATGGTCGTTGTACGTAAGAATGTCCAGCCAGTAAAAATCGTGGCGCAACGAAGCGATAAGCGAAAAATCACTGACGCTCTCAGTGGTATTGATAAAAATGAATCCCCGGCGGCGCAGCCGCAGATCCTGCACGAAAACTTCTCTTTTTTCGTAAGCGCTGCGACTCCCCCAGCCGTAGCTCAGCGCGATACTTGGCCGGAGCCAGGTCCTGCGGTAGGTAAAATAAGCGTACAGCTCATTTTCAAGCGGTGAAGTATAAAAAGGGAGCGAGTCTTTTGTAAAAAACCTGCTGAACGAGATGCCGGCAGCAAAATTCCGGTTTTTCAGGTAGTCAAAAGAAGGCGAGACAGATACCTGGTAAAGATTGAGATTTGTTTCGTCGTTCACGCCATAGCCGGTCGCAGAAATACCGAACCCGTCGCGATGATAATAAGCGAGAGTGGGCAAATAGTTGAGCTTCTGCACGGTTCTGATGTCGTCGCTTCCTTTCTGTTCAAAATTGTAATATCCCTTTCCCAGCGTAAGCGTCGTCATCAGGTAGCTGTTCGGCGTAAGTATGGAATCCATGAAAGCGTCGAAATCCCGGAACAAAGCGTCGTAATCCAAATTCGGGTCGGCCAGCAGATCGTTCTTTTTTTCGTTCGGAATGGTGTCGGTAATGGCGGCAGCACTGTCAATGCGGGTGCCCTGCGACCATGCGATCACGGGGAGGGCAAAGAACAGCACTATGACGCACCGTTTGTGAATCATTCGGGCAGTTGACGTGGATTCATGGATACCGGAGCAGCTTGCTGACGGACCAATTGATCTTCAGCACATTTAGGACTCAAAGGTCCACAAAAGGTTTAAATAAAGGAAGACCCCTGCGTTTTCGTCAAACCAGCTCGAGGAGGGTGATCTCGGGCAGAATGCCAACCCTGCCCGGATAGCCGATGAAGCCGAAGCCCCTGTTGACGTAGAGCCGCTGGTTGGCGTTCTCATACAATCCCGCCCATTCCCTGTATACATATTGCACCGGGCTCCATTTCAGTCCCGGAATCTCAACGCCAAACTGCATTCCGTGGGTATGACCGGAAAGCATGAGGTCAACATCGGGATACAGCCTGCAGACTTCGGCCTTCCAGTGAGAGGGATCATGACTGAGCAGGATCTTAAACGGGAAGTTTTCCGTACCCCGGTGAGCCTGCTGAAGATCGCCGTACTTCGGGAACCGCGCTTTTGCGCTCCAGTTCTCAATTCCCAACAACGCGATCTTATCCGATCCTTTTTCCAGCACCACATGCTCGTTGAGCAGCAGCCGCCAGCCCATTGCAGCATGCACCTGCTTGAGCCGCTCAAGATTTTTTTCCTTTTCGCTCCGGCTCGTCCAGCTCACATAATCGCCGTAATCGTGGTTACCCAGCACCGAATACACTCCCATCGGCGCACGAAGCCGAGCGAATACTTCCGCATAGTCATCCATTTCGTCCGCGATATTGTTCACCAGGTCGCCCGTGAAAAGTATCAGGTCCGGCTGCAGCTCCTGTATCTTCAACACGCCCCGCAGGACCGACTCTCTATCATTAAAGCTTCCCGCGTGAATGTCGGAGATTTGCGCGATGCGCAATCCCCGAAAGGAATCTGGAAGATTCGTAAAACTCAATTGCTGGCGCCGTACCCGATAGCGGTATTTATTCCCGAATCCCCAGATCAAAGATCCCAGTACCCCTCCCCCCACAAGCATCCCTGTCCAGCTCAGGAAGAGGGAGCGGGAAATCTTTTCGCTGTCGTCTTCAATGGCAGTGGGCTTGGCTTTCCGCAGTTTTCCTGCAGCCCATTTCACGCCGCGTCTTGCGTCATCCACCACAAAAAATATTGAAGCCGTGATCTTCGCGAAAAAAAGTCCTGCCAGCAGCGCGAAAATAGTGGTGCGAATAAAGCGCGCCTGGTTGTGAAAATGGAGGTAGGGAAGAATGAGCAGCATCACGATCGCTCCCACCGAAAGAAGCCAGTAGCCGGCATGAATGATCAGGCGCGTGCGATGCCCGGCCGGTTGCGTAATCACGCGAAGAGCCTGGAAAACGTAAAGATCGAGCAGGATCATGAAGCCGATCAGGATCCACCAAAAAGGCGACTGGCGCATGCGGACGCAAAATTAGACCCCTTCGGCAGAAGCGGCGTTATCGAAAGTTTATTTTTGCCAGGCACACCTATATCAAATAATGATCAGATGAGGCTCACCTATTATGGACATTCCTGTTTTACAGTGGAAGCAGCCGGAAAGAAATTGCTTTTCGATCCGTTCATTGCGGGCAATCAGCTGGCGCAGCACATCCGCATCTCCGATGTCGACGCAGATTACATACTTGTTTCGCACGGACACGCTGACCATATCGCCGACTGCGTAACACTTGCTCAGGCCACGGGGGCTACGGTGATCAGCAGCTGGGAAATTCATGAGTGGCTGAACCGGCAACATGTGACGAACACACACCCGATGAACACAGGCGGCAGCCGCGAGTTCGGGGGATTTCGGGTGAAATGTGTGACTGCTCAGCACAGCAGCGGCCTTCCGGACGGCAGCTACGGTGGTAATCCGATGGGATTTATCGTTTTCGGCGACGGAGGAAATTTCTATTACAGCGGCGACACGTCCCTGAGCGTCGAGATGCAACTCATCCCCAGGTGGGCAAAACTAAATTTTGCGGTTTTGCCGATAGGCGACAATTTTACCATGGGCGCAGAAGATGCCGTCATGGCAGCGGAAATGATTCAGTGCGCGGAGGTTGTAGGCGTTCATTACGACACCTTCGGGTACATCCGGATCGACCGCGAAAAGACCAGCAAGTGTTTTAAACAGGCCGGCATCCGGCTCCGCCTTCCGGCCATCGGAGAAACAATCACCTTGTAAAAACCACCGTCCTCGGACGAAGACAAAATGGGAAGGATCATCGGTGTTGCGAATCAAAAAGGAGGCGTTGGAAAGACCACCACAGCGATTAACCTCGCGGCGAGCTTCGCCGTTCTCGAATTCCGCACCCTGCTCGTAGACGCCGATCCGCAGGCGAATAGCACGACAGGCGTGGGATTTGACCTGCACAACATCACGCAAAGCCTGTACGATTGCATGGTGAATGCCGCGCGGCCACGGGATGTCATTCTTAAGACAGAAATTCCCCACCTCGACCTTCTGCCCTCTCACATTGACCTGGTGGGCGCGGAGATCGAAATGATCAACTACCCCAACCGCGAAACGGTTCTGAAAAATATCATCGAACCCGTTGAAGCGGAATACGATTTCATCATCGTCGATTGCTCTCCCTCGCTCGGTTTGATCACGGTAAATGCGCTCACCGCAGCGCATTCGGTGGTGGTGCCGGTGCAATGCGAGTTCTTCGCGCTGGAAGGGCTTGGAAAGCTGCTCAATACCATCAAGATCGTGCAGAGCCGGCTGAATCCTTCTCTTGTGATTGAAGGGATTCTCATGACCATGTACGACGGGCGATTGCGTCTGTGCAACCAGGTGGTGAGCGAGGTGCGGCGGCATTTTGAAGACATGGTGTTCAGCACGATCATTCACCGGAATTCGCGTCTGGCGGAAGCTCCAAGCGTCGGCAAGCCCGCGATCCTGTACGATGCAAACAGCAAGGGCTCCGTCAATTATCTGAACCTGGCAAAGGAGATCCTGCAAAAGAACAACCTTACGAAGATCCGAAGCGACGAACGGGTGCTGGAGCTGTAAAGTCCACCGGAAAATGACCAATCCAAAACAAAATAAGGAAGCGCTGGGCAAGGGAATCCGCTCGCTGCTGCAGAGCATTGATGCTGACCTGAAGACAAGCAGCGGTCAGCTGAAGAGCAGCGTGGTGGAAACCGCCACGACCAGCATGCGCATTCCGCTCGACGAAATCGAAGTGAATCCCCGCCAGCCGCGTCGTGATTTTGACGAGCGTGCCCTGCAGGAGCTGGCGCAGTCCATCCGGCTTCACGATATCATCCAGCCGGTCACCGTTACCCGGCTGCCCTCGGGAAAATACCGGTTGATTACGGGTGAAAGAAGGTGGCGCGCGGCGCGCTTCGCCGGCATCAAGGACATTCCGGCGTACATACGCCAGGCAAACGACGCGGAGCTCCTGGAGCTGGCGCTGCTCGAAAACCTGCAGCGTGAAGACCTGAACGCGATCGAGATCGCACTCAGCTACAAGCGCATGATGGAAGAGCTGAACTACACGCAGGAGCACGTCGCGGAACGAATGGGTAAAGACCGTAGCACCGTCGCGAATTTCATTCGACTGCTCCGGCTCCCGCCGGATATACAACTTGCTGTCCGCAGCGGGGAGCTGAGCATGGGACACGCGCGCGCGCTGATCAATGTGGATACTGTGGACCATCAGCTTTTTATTTTCAGGGAGATTAAAGACAAAGGGTTGTCGGTGCGACAGACGGAAGCGCTCGTACGCAATCTTTACAAACAGACCGGCGCTGTTAAGAAAACCGCAAAAAACCGGCTGCCTTCCGCCTTCCAGCGCATAGAAGATAAATTAGCATCCCATTTCAGCACGCGCGTGAAGCTTCGCCATGGCCGGAACGGGAGTGGCCAGCTCATCATCGAATTCTATTCCCAGGAGGAACTGAACAAGCTGCTCGCGCAAATGGATGTGCCGCTTGATTAAGATTTTCAGAATACTGTTGCATGTGCCGGTGCTGGTTGCCGGAATGAATGCAGGCGCCCAGGAAACACGTATCCCGCCAACGGATACGACGCGCGCCGTTGCGGACAGTCAGCGGGTCCGACCTTACAATCCGAAAATAGCCGCGATCCGGTCGGCGATCGTTCCCGGCCTGGGACAGATCTACAACAAAAAATACTGGAAGGTTCCCATCGTATACGCGGCCCTCGGCACTTCAGCCGGCATTTTCGTTTACAACCTGAAAAATTACCGCGATACCAAGTTCGCCTACCGCGTCAAATACAATATGCGCGTGTTTCGCACCGATTCCGCTTCCTTCAGCCAGATAAAAGACCATCTCAAACCGCTCAGCGAGGAATCCCTCCGGTTCTACCGTAACCAGTACCGCCGGGATATTGATTATTCGGCGCTTTTCTTTCTTGTCTTCTGGGGATTGAACGTTGTGGACGCCGCCGTGGATGCGCACTTGAAAAGCTTCGATGTGGGCCCGGATCTGGGGCTTTACATCCGCCCCGGGAAAAGTGATGTTGCCGGCACCCACGGGATCAGTCTCGTCCTTGCTTTCAAATAAACTCCCTATAACTTTGGCGCACACGCTCCCTCTTTATGCGAATCGCGCTTATTGGTTATGGAAAAATGGGCAAGGCCATTGAGGAGATCGCAGTTGCGCGCGGACACGAGATCGGGCTGAAAATTCAATCCTCCAATCTCGACCAGCTCACGCCCGAAAATCTTGCCTTCAATGACGTTGCCATTGAATTCACAGGGCCGCATTCGGCGGCGGAAAATATCCGGAAGTGCATAGACGCGGGCATCCCCGTAGTTTGCGGATCCACCGGGTGGACGTCGCACCTCGATGAGGTCCGCGACCTTGTTAAAACGAGGAATGGAAGCTTTGTCTACGCCAGCAATTTCAGCGTGGGCGTAAATATTTTTTTCGAAGTGAACAAAAGGCTGGCAGAGCTGATCGCCGACCGGGGTGACTATGAAGTGATCCTCGAGGAAATTCACCATACCCAGAAGAAAGACGCGCCAAGCGGTACGGCCATTACGCTCGCCGAGCAGATCCTTCAGCGCGTGCCCCGCAAAAAAAAATGGGTGAATGACCTGAGCGACAATCCCGAAGACCTGGAGATCATAAGCCAGCGGATTGATCCCACTCCCGGCACACACAGCGTAAGATATTCTTCAGCGGTAGACACCATCGAAATCACACACACAGCCCACAACCGGAAAGGGTTCGCCCTGGGGGCGGTACTCGCGGCGGAATTCCTGCCCGGAAAGAAAGGCATTTTCGGCATGACGGAAGTCCTGCAATTCTGACCTATGGCTGCACACGCAGGGTATAATTGCCCAGCTGGCCATATCGCGCCGCATTCCCATTTTCCACCGATTCCACGCCAATGAAATAGCGCCCCGGCTCCAAAAAAATGGAAACAGATAACGCCTGTGGATCGTTAATGATTCCAATCAGACTGCGCGTTCGGGAATAGAGTTTCATCTGGAGATCACAGTTTGCGCCGTCATTGCCGGCGCCGACGTTTGCCGGCTCAAGGAGAAGTGTCGCGGGAACTGTAAGATCGGCTACAAAGAAATCGACGTCGCTGCTGCCGTTGATACAGCCCGTTGCAAGTGATCCAACGGGCGTCGGATTGCCGAAAATGTTCGGATGGTCGTCCGGCTTCCGAACCAAATAGCTCTCAATAATCCCGAGATCATCCTGACCGCTGCAGTTTAATGCGCGGTGCCAGGTGGTCATATTCCTGTAATAGCCCAGTCCCATGATCGGCGCCCAGGCCAGCTGTCCGGTGCCGGCGCCCGGATGATACTCATTGAGCAGCGTGCAGAGAGAGCTCACCAAAGGCTGATGGTAGAGGCCAAACGTATGCCCGATCTCATGTGAAACTGCCTCTCCGATTTTTTTCGAGTCGTAATTCAGCAGTACGCTAAAAACGAAACAGGGGGTATTGTTTCCCCAGCCGAATGAGCCAAGAAAGGCGGTGCCGCCCGCAAGACCGAACCATTCCCAGCTTTCGGTAATAATAACGCGCATGCGTCTGTACGGATTGCACTGATTGTACGCCGACTCGCTGGTGGTAACCGCAACTTCGAAAGGAGCAAAATCTTCGCTTACCCGCCGAACAATCTCTTCGATACCGGCTGCCGTAAGATTCGCCGGTGCGCAAACAAGAGGTCCGGCATAATTCCACGACGTCCCGGTCACCGTATGGCCGTCAACATCGAGGAGCAACACGGCGGGAGCGGAAACATTTTCCTGCAGATCCGGCTGCAGAGTTCCCTCCGGCACGGGAGGACGTTTTATCGTGTTAAACTGTATCATCCCAAAATCACAGGACTGCGGTTGTTGTGTTGCCTCCGGCTGCAATCTTTGCTCAGCAAACAAGCTGGATTCTTTCCTGCAGGAGTTCAGAACAAGAATGCAACAAAGGGCGGGTAGAATTCGCTTCATCGGATAACTCAGATTTTAAGAATGAGGGGAAAATTGCGGACAACGATGAGCCGCATGAAGCGATCGGTGGAGAAATCGTTTTCAGTACAGATGCAGGTGAGGATCCGTTTTCATCATACGGTTCAAACCATACTCCACAACTCCTACGCAGGGTAATGAAAATGTTGTGCCAACAGAATTGAGCGCAATTTCACCCTGCATGACGACACTTGTGTTCCCGTTTTTCCTCACTCCAGTTGTAAGGTCTCGTTCCTGCCGCTCATGTATTTGCTGAGTTTGGGGATCTTCGTGTGTGAGGGAATTATTAGTTTCGGCATAAACGGCGGATCATGGTTCAACAAATTCCCTGGATCGAAAGGAGCTTTTCCTTCGACTTCCCGCTCGGACTTTTTCCGGTTATCCTGGAACGGTTGCGCGGCACCACGTTTCGCCTCGAGGTCATGCTGAGAGGTATTAACGATGAAATCCTTTCCGCCAGACCGGAAGGGAAATGGTCTGTAAAAGAACAGGTAGGGCATCTTTGCGACCTGGAAGATCTGTGGTCGAGTCGCGTAGATGATTTTCTGAGCGGAAAAGAAGTACTGACCCCGGCGGACATGAGCAATACGCGCACCCATTCCGCCCGCCACGGTGATGAGTCGCTGGTTTTGCTCCTCAAACGGTTCGGCGCTGCCCGGAGCGCCCTGGTCGAGAAAGTGGCATTTGCAGATGTCGAAACCGCCTCCCTGACCGCGCTGCATCCGCGACTGCAGCAACCCATGCGACTTGTGGATTCGCTTTACTTTGCGGCCGAGCACGACGACCACCACCTGGCCCGGATCCGGCAGCTAATCTCAATGAAGAACTTCGCTTAAACAGTTCATTAAGAACCGATTGTGTTTCGACGTATTCCCTTAACTTTGCGCGGTGTGCCACCATTAAAAAAACATTTATGGGAGATATTTTTCAAAGACTGGTAAAAAATTACGGCCCGATTGGACAGCACCGGGACCAGATCCACGGCTATTTCGCCTTCCCCAAGCTGGAAGGGGAGATCTCCAGCCGTATGAAGTTCCGCGGGCAGGAAATGATCGTCTGGAGTCTCAATAATTATCTTGGACTCGCTAACCACGCGGAGGTGCGTAAGGCTGATGCCGATGCCGCCAGGAAATTCGGGCTCGCTTATCCCATGGGCGCCCGGATGATGAGTGGAAACAGTGTTTATCATGAGCAGCTGGAGGCAGAGCTCGCGGCCTTTGAGCAGAAAGAAGACGCGGTGCTGCTGAATTACGGATACCAGGGAATGGTGAGCCTGATCGACGTACTGTGCAGCCGGCACGATGTGATCGTTTACGACGCCGAAAGCCATGCCTGCATTATTGACGGTCTTCGGCTGCATTCCGGACAACGCTATGTTTTCAAGCACAACGACATGTCCGATTTCGAAAAGCAGCTGCAGCGGGCTACGAACCTGATCGAAAAACAGCAGGCCGGCGGGATCCTCGTAATTACCGAAGGCGTGTTCGGAATGGCGGGGGACCAGGGCAAGCTCAAAGAGATCGTCGACTTCAAGAAAAGATATTCATTTCGCCTCGTTGTGGATGACGCGCACGGATTTGGAACGCTCGGCGAAACGGGCGCCGGCGCCGGAGAAGCGCAAGGTGTGCAGGACGAAATCGATCTTTATTTTTCCACGTTTGCGAAGTCCATGGCTTCCATCGGTGCTTTCATCGCCGGGGACCGCAATATCATTGATTATATCCGGTACAATATCCGCTCACAGATCTTTGCCAAGAGTCTGCCGATGCCTTTGGTGATCGGGAACCTGAAGCGCCTCGAACTGCTGCGCACGCAGCCGGAGCTGAGAGAAAAACTCTGGAGCAACGCCACCAAGCTGCAGCAGGGACTCCGGGAGCGCGGGTTTGATATTGGCAAAACAGACTCGGTGGTAACGCCGGTTTACATGAAAGGCGGCGTGGAAGAGGCTACAATGATGGTTACCGACCTTCGGGAGAATTACCATATTTTTTGTTCCATTGTAGTTTACCCGGTGATTCCGAAAGGTCACATCATCTACCGGCTGATCCCGACTGCAGTCCACACTGATGAGGATATCGCCCTTACGCTCGATGCGTTTTCGGAGACGAAGAAAAAGCTGGACGCCGGGTCTTACAAGGTTGAGGCGATCCCGGATATGGCAGAGGTGAGCCGCTGAGACGATGTCAGCTCGTTATTTTTATGTGAACGGCACCCGTCTAAGGGCCGGTTTCATTTACATTTACCCCCAAATTTTTTACATGATGCGCATTCTGATCGCGATTCTCTTCCTGGTTCCCGTTACCGTTTCGGCCCAGCAGAAAAAACAGATCACACTGGAGGATATTTACAAGGTCCGGACATTTCGGAGCGAGCCGGTGACTGCCGATTTCGGAAAAGAGCGAAAGGACCCGGTAGTCAAGGATCTCAAGGATGAATTCGGAAAGGCTTTCGAACCGGAGGACGTGATCTACAGCAGCACGAATCCGAACATCGTACTCGTGCGCCGCGGGGTGGAGCCCATCTACCGGCGTTCGACCAAATCCTACGTCTATCTCTACGACCCCGTTTCGAAAAAGCTGACGAAGCTGGACAATGAAAAAGTGCTCCATCCCACCCTGTCGCCCGACGGGACACGTGTGGCCTTTGTGAAAAACAATAATCTCTATCTCTACGACCTCGCTACCAAGACAAGCCGTGCCATCACTACCGACGGGAAATGGAACCAGATCATCAATGGGAACTGCGACTGGGTGTACGAAGAGGAATTTGAGTTTTCGCGCGCTTACCAGTGGAGCCCGAAAGGCAACTACATCGCTTATTACCGGTTCGACGAGTCGAAGGTGCGGGAGTTCCAGTTCACGGTATTCGACAGCCTTTACCCCAGCCAGTACAGCTACAAATACCCGAAAGCGGGCGAGGCCAACTCGGTGGTCGAGATTCACATCTACGACATCGCGAACAACCGCGATGTACGCGCACAATACGAACAGGGAGACATATATATTCCCCGCATCAAATGGACGCAGGATGATCATTCGCTCGTCGTATTTTGGATGAACCGTCACCAGGACCACCTGAAACTTTTGCTCACCCAGGCGCAAACCGGCGCAAGCCATGTTCTTTATGAAGAGAAGAACAAGTATTTCATCGAGATCAATGATGATTGGTGGTTCCTCAAGGACGGCAAGCATTTTCTGTTCACCAGCGAGATGAACGGGTACAGGCATCTTTATCTATACAGCCTCGATGGGAAAACCAGGATCCAGGTTACGAAAGGGAATTACGAGATCACCGACGTGAACGGCATCGATGAGGCCAACAGGCGCGTGTTTTATACGCTTGCCTACCCGCGTCCCCTCGACCGGAACGTTTTCGCCACGGATTTTTCGGGAAAAAAAGCTTATCCCCTCACCACCGGGCAGGCCTGGCACCGTGCGGAATTCAACGAAGATTTCACCCAGTTCTACGATTTTCGCTCTGAGCTCAACACACCGCAGGTAGTAAGTCTGTACAATGTTGTAATTGATAAGAAGAAAAACATTTCCGCCTCGCTGGTCAAGGTAGTGAATGAGAACAGCCGTCTAAAGGCGAAGCTGGATGAATACGAGATCGGAAAGGCAGAATTCATCCGGGTTCCGAATCGTCACGGCGACACCCTGAACGGCTGGATGCTAAAGCCGTATCATTTTTCTGCCGATAAAAAATATCCGGTGCTGTTTTGCAATTACGGAGGTCCCGGCTCGCAGCAGGTGGCCAACCGCTTCGGCGCCGTGAACTACTGGCACCAATTGCTCGCACAGCGGGGATTCATTGTTGTGAGCGTGGATAATACCGGCACCGGTTATCGCGGCGAGGAGTTCAAGAAAAAGACTTACCTGCAGCTCGGCAAGTACGAGATCGAAGACCAAATCGATGCAGCGAAATACTTATCGCGCATGAGTTTCGTGGACACCAACAACATCGGCCACTGGGGCTGGAGCTATGGAGGATTCATGAGCTCGCTTGCGATCACTAAGGGCGCCGGCGTCTTCGACGCCGCTGTGGCTGTGGCACCGGTCACGTCCTGGAGGTATTACGACAACATCTACACCGAAAGGTACATGAGAACGCCACAGGAAAACGCCGCGGGCTACGACGACAATTCGCCAATCAACTTTACGGACCGCATCAGGGGCAAGTACCTGCTTATCCACGGCACGGCCGATGACAACGTGCATTTCCAGAACGCGGTGCAGATGATCAAAGCCCTGGTGAAGAGCAACGTGGACTTTGAGACGATGTACTACCCCGACAAGAATCACGGCATCGGCGGGATGCAGGACAACACCACCTTCCATCTCTGGAGCAACATGACGACCTGGATTTTGCAGAACATGGGCAATGAGAATACCCGCAAGACCCTCGCGCCGCCGAAGGAAACGAAGGGATTTTAGTGAAAATGGTGGAAGGTTGTTGAAGGTGGTTGAAGGTGG
>DASPNM010000003.1:0-20906 GCA_035626515.1 Chitinophagaceae bacterium | reverse complement strand
GCCGGCTGCACCATTATTGATCACATACTGATAATCGTTCAGGTTGTCGTACGCCGCGTCGAAGAAATTGAAGTTTGCGCTGGTAAAAGCGTAAGTCTTCTCTTCCCCGCCGCCGGTAAAGCTCGTGCTGTGAGACAACATCCCCGACCACGTAGAGCCAAGCGCGTGGGGACCGCCCGCGATATACGACGCGGACTGGTTGACGGCGTTGCTGAACACAAACTCGGGACGAGTTGATGTGGGCGTGTTGGGGTTCTCGTTTACGTCGACGAACTTCCTACAGCCTGCCAGCGCCACCATGCTTAATATTACGACCAAATACTTTTTCATGTGCTTGTTGTTTTTATGTTCTGATTTCCACCCGGAACCAGCCATAAGGATGTTTCCGCCGCTGTCGTGGCTGAAACTCCTCATGGCCGATCTCAGGTTTAGTGTCATATCGAATGAATACTAAGCTTTAGAATATTACATTCAAGGTTGCTCCGAACTGGCGAACCGGCGGCGTATTCAGCGAGGTATTGATACCTACGCCGTTTCCGTTGGTGCTCGCAAATTCAGGATCCGTGTAAATGTTCTCTCTCGGAAGCAGGGTCACCAGGTTGCGGCCGAACGCGGAGAGGCTAGCCCCCTTCACGATTCTTCCACTACCCAGCCAGGGTTTCGGGAAATCAAAGGTTAAAGAGACGTCCCGAAGTTTCCAGAAGTTGGCAGAGGTTGTGAAAACTTCTGCAACTGCCAGAATTCCTCTTGAAAAGCTGTAGTCGCCCCAAGCTCCGTAGATTGCCAGATCGTTGGCGACGGGGATATTAACATTATCCACATATTTCGTCCCATCCCAATAAACAGAGTTCGGGAAAATAAACTGTTCGCGGTTGTAGATCGTGGTGATGGCACCGGAACCGGTGAAACCAAGATCTTCACCCACGTCGTGGTAAACCACGTGACCGCCGCGGAATTCAGCGTTTGCAGCCAGCGTCCACAGCCTGTAGTTCACGCGGAAACCGAGTCCCACGCTGTGCTTCGGGATCGTGCGGCCCAGGTCGTGCTGTACTGTGTCCAGCACTGGCCACCCGTCGTTCGGATCAATCACGAGTTTGCCTTCGGGCGAGCGCATCCACGCAATACCCCTGAGGAACGGGAAGGGATTTCCAACCTGCGCGTTCACAAACGCTACCCGCCCGTTACTGTTGATCTGAATTCTCGGAATTCCAACGAACAGTTCTTCAACTTCGTTCTCGTTGAGCGTATAGTTACCGAAGAGGTCAATTGTCCAATTGCGATTGCGCACGGCTCTGGCTCGCAGTTCCGCTTCAATACCCCTGTTCTCAATCTTCGCCGCGTTGAGCAGCGTTTGGGTAGCGCCTGTAGAACTGGAGATCTGAACCGGGATGATCTGGTTGCTGGAAGTTTGCTTGTAACCGGTTACATCCAGGTTGATGCGGTCTTTCCAGAAAGTGGCCTCAAAACCTGCTTCTGTGGTGTACACGAACTCAGGCTTGAGGTCGGCAGCCGGAATTTCGTTTCCAACAGTAGTACCTACCGTGGAACCATATGGGAAGCCGGCGCCGGTCAGAAACACCGGGTCCAGACGATAGGGGCCCAGGTTGTCGTTACCGTTCTTGTTCCAGCTTACCCGCAGCTTCATGAAGCTGAAAGCATCACTCTTGATCGAGGGAAACGCGTCGGTCAGGATAAGTGATGCGTCACCTCCGAAATACGGATATGAATACAGGTTTCTTTCCCTTCCATCCCTGTAGAAAACCGAGGAGATATCATAGCGGAAAGAACCGTTAAGAAAGAAGTAGTCTTTGTAGCCAGCGCCGAGCTGCAGGAAATTACCCACTTTCCGGACCCGGCTGTTTTCTTCAGCTCTTCCGTCGCCGAGACGGCCGACAAGGTCTCCGGACCTGTTACCCGTGTTGAACAGATCGGGAATGATTACTGAAGTAGAGCCAACGCCGGTGACTTTTTCAAATGTTGCGGAAATGCTATTTCCAACCACTGCGCGTGCGGAAATGTTTCCAAAATCCTTGTTGAACTCAGCAAGGAAATCGGAGTTGACCCTGGAACCAACGGAAGTGAAATCAGCTACCCCGCCCTGGATGTCATTACGAGCCCGGAAGATCCCATAATAGTCATTGTACTGGGGATCGCGGGTAGGCGCCAGGTTTTTGGCCCAGTTGGAGAAGTTGAATCGGTTTTGCCAGCTCTTTTGGAAGTTGTTGGTTACGTTCGTACCCACGCGGTAGGTCAGGTTGACCCAGTTTGCGGGTTTCAAATTCAACGTCAGGTTTCCGATGAACCGGTTGTTCCTGTTGTCGTTCCGGTTATTGTCCAGTTCGAACCAGGGGTTGTTGTAATAGTCGTTAAAGTACGCGTTGGGATGGGCGAACTTATAGTTCTTCCAGTCCTTCATTTCCCCAATGGGAATCCACGTCGCCGTATTAACGGCATAAAAGTAAAAGTCTGTCGTAGTGCGCTGCGCGCGGTCTACCACATAAGATGCATCCAATGTGGCGCGGAATTTACCGTAGATCTTGCCCGCGCTGAAGCGGAGCACGTCGCGACGGTATTTGTCTTTCCACACGATACCCTCAGAATTGTAGTCCTGGAAAGACAGGTAATATGTAGAAGTAGCATCGCCTCCGGAAACTGCGACATCGTTCTGCGTCGAAAAGCCAGTTTCAAACAGATCGTTGCGCACGCCCGGGATATTCTTGTACGGCAGTTCCAGGTAGCTTCCGTCTTCGAGTACGCGTCCTACGGCGCGGATGCTGCCGTCGTAAGCGTCACCATATTGCTGGTTTTCGAAAGGCCGGTAGTTCTCCTGTGGAGTGCTTCCATAGTGAGAACCGGAACCGTGCGTGTCCTGGAAATCCGGCAGGTAAGCCACCTGCTCGAAGTTCGCCGTAGAAGTGAAGGATACGCTCGGACGGCCGGAGCCTCTCTTGGTATTGATCACCAGCACCCCGTTCACACCGTCGGAACCGTACAGCGTTGCAGCCTGCCCGCCCTTCAGCGTGGTTACGGATTCAATGTCGTTCGGGTTAAGGGTGTTGATCACACTCGCGCTCACGGGAACTCCATCCAGCACGACCATCGCGGTATTTGTTTGAGTGATCGAACGATTACCGCGGAGTGTAATCCTCGGTGCCGCGTTCACAGAGTTGCTGGTGTTCTGGATAGTCAGACCGGCAACCTTTCCGGAAAGAGCAGCAGCCAAATTTGGCGAGCGACCGTTTACGATCTGCTCAGACCGAACAGTGGTATTGGCGTACCCGATCTCTTTGGGTCTTTTCTTAATACCAAGAGCCGTGGTAACGACCACTTCCCTTCCTTCCACACTTACGATCCGCAGGGTCACAGCAATGTTCCCAACCGGGTTGCTGACCGTAGCGGCTTCGTGACCGGCAGCGGTAACAGTCAGAGAAGCTCCTTCCCTGACCTTAATGCTGAAATAGCCGCTTGCATCGGCTTTTGTAGCATTGCTCGTACCGGTCTCGGTGACTGTCGCAAAGGGAATCGGATCCCCCTTGTCGTCCCGCACCTGCCCCGTCACAGTCCTTGTTTGACCAAATGCCAATGCCGATAAGAGCATCAGCATCGTAAACAGTGATGCAAATTTTCTCATGTTCATTACGATTTTAGAATTAGAATACATTGATTGTCAAGAAAAAAGCGTCCGATTCAGAAAGTGAGAATCATCGTTAAAGACACGGTGGCCTTTAAAAATGCTGCCGCAATGTAAAAAAAAATTTAACAAACCAAACGGAATGGGAAAAATATGCCCCTGTCTAAAAAATTGATCCTCATGAATTCGGCGGCAACAAACGCTCCGGCAATTGTTAATCGATAGGCTGTGCCGACAGGGGCAATAGGCTCAAGTCCATGTCAAGACTCCATCTTCCGTCTTCTGACTTCCGTTCTTTACTGACTTTCCCGACTTTTCCGGCATTACTGACCTTTCCTAATCAACCAACGAACCTGCAACCCCAGTTCCGAACGCCGCTCTCCTGCCCGGGTACCATTATATATGGTCTGTGCCCAACGCAACCACGCCGACAGCCGCTGGCTGGGTTCATACCGGAGTACCAAATAGTACCGGAGGCCGGCATCATAGAAAGCGGGCACGGCAGGACCCGATGCGATGTCGTATTCAAACACATACACGCGTGCACCATAGCCATCGGTATCGAAGTACTGAATCCTGCCCGTAAATGAGAGCAGGGGCGAAACTTTATGATGAACGTCAATGAAAGAAAGTAAACCGGTCTTTAAGCGGTTCGCGGTGTCGTGCCACAACATCTCGATCCGGTAACGCAGCAAGAAATGGGAACCCGCCCGGTAGCTGACCTGCGATCTCCACCCGCGTTTCGAAACTTGTCTCAAGAATCCTGTAACGTGTCCTTCGATCGGCTCGGTTTCGGGACGAAGCTGTACGCGCAACCGGCTGCAGGCTTCAACCCCTTTTGCAGGAGTGTACGTGAGTTGCATGGAAAATTCCATTCCGTTAGCCGGAGCGTCTACCCCATATTTAAGCCACGGAAAAGAAAAGAGATCAGCAAACATGTCCAACTGCCATCCAGCCGCAGGCCGCAGGGTGATGCCCGCGAAAATTCCCGTCTCGTTGGCCGGCATATGATTTTCGGTGAAAGCATTTCCCAAATGGGCCTGGTATTGCTTTGGGATGTGGCGGAAATGTATGGCCAGATCGGCACGGGGATCAGGAGTGACCAGCAATCCCTGTACAACCGCAAAGCTCTCGTTTCGATCCATTGCCACTTCCCCAAAAACGTGCATGTTGCGCAGCGTACCGGCATAATCGAAGCTGAGATTTCCCCATCTCCTCCCGGTGAACGTGAAAGCCTGGTGTGGTTCTTTTTTCCGGGTTAACGGAACGGAAAATGAATGGCCGACCGCATTAATTGCAAAGTGGAAGCCTCTGCGGAAAAGCTTCAAGGTTCCTCCGGCGCTCCAGCGCGTGAGCCGGTGGCGGTCTTCAACTTCCCCTGCGGTACGGTGCAACCCCGAGCTGATCAGCGACGTGACTTCATACCGTTGGTTCATCGAATCAAACACAGTGTTTGCGCTGAGCCTGCGTACTGAGAAAAACAAACCGGCTTCCCAGGGTCCGTTGTTCACCGAAACGGCTGCCCCCCGGTGAAAGTTGAATTCTCCGGCGGAGCTGTGCGGACGAAACAACGGCGCTTGTCTTCGGATGTTGGAGACAGATTTTCCAAAGTTCATCCCCTGCCAGTGAATCAATCCCTGGCCGAGGTTAACAGTAAAATCCCCGACGGCAAGCTGCTTCAGGTGCCCGAGATTTCTGAGGAAAAGATGGGCGGAATAAAAATCGAAGCCAAGCTTTTGTGCCCCTGCGAAAAATCTTTCGCCTTCATCCTTTTCTGCAGTAAAGCCGTATTGCAGCAAAGTTCCTTTACGGTATTGGTAACGGAGGAACAACCTCGCTCTTCCACCCTGGAAGGACTGCATGCCGGACATTTGGTTGTAACCCTCCATCCGGCGTGACCCGCGGAAAACCACACTATGTTCACCGCCGCGCCAGCGGCGGGAAGTTTCGCCTAAAAGCGAAACGAGCGTATCCACGGTAACGAAGGGAAGCAAAAGGCGTATGCTCGCCAGATCCCAACGGGGAACTGCCTGCAGCTCATAGACGCTGATTAATTTTCCAAATGCGTCGCGGTAACGGAGCAGGTTTTCTATCTGTTCTTCGGTTAGGAGCGGAAGCAGGCGGAGTTCGTCGGCGGATGCTGTATTCAAATTTACCGGTTGCCTCCGGAGCTGCTCACGCTCTGAGAGTTCCTGTTCGTCCAGGGTCTCTTCGTTGCCCTCCGCGCGCGCTTCGAGCTGCTGTTCGGTCGGACCGGGCAGCTCCTGCGAAAAAACGGGAGCGCAGGCAAAGAGACAAGATCCAAATAGTACAGTCTTTAATTGCTTATTTATTCGGTTCAACTTTTCAACTTCTTCATTCGGAACAGCAGCAGCAGGCAGGGCGAGAATCCAAGCTGTGGATGATACCCGCTGTTTACGTCAATGCGAACCCGGTTGAATCCGATTCCCGCTCCAAACCAGCAGGAACCCGTGATGGTGCTGATGCCCGCCCGTACAAAACACTCCGGCACGATGCGATACTGAATCCCGGCGATGACGGTCCCGGGCTGACCGCCTGGTTTTTCCAACTCCGCGAACACAAAAAATTTTTCCGATACGTCAAAACCGAGTCCGCCGTTAGCGGACCGTGCCTTGCCCATGATGTTGACGATCCTGATTCCGGCGTGGAACTGATCGGATACATGCAACAACATCCCAAACTCATGGTGCAGGAGCGACTTTGCGCGGTAATTTGCAAACCTGTGGTTATTGTAACTGAAGGAGGCTCCAACGTCGAGAAGACCGCGCAGGTTTCGGGCGTAAGCCAGGGTTATCCGTGATTCGCTGAAACCTTTTGCCTGCACGTGCTGCAGCCGCAGGCCAAAATTTCCGCTCGCGGAGGGTACGCCCACGGCGGCATGCATAATCTTTAACCCTGCCGCCAGGTAAGGTTGCTCCCCTGCGATTGCCAGCCAACTGTTTTGCAAGCGCGACAGGGAAGCAGGATTGACGAAAACACCCGTCACGTCGCGTTGGACAAGGCTGTAAGCACTTGGTCGAAAATAATCGGCGAAGGTTTCCGTTGGTGACTGAGCCAGAAGCGGCAGAGGAAGGAGCATGAAAAAGATTTTCAACGGCTCTTTCGCTCAAATTAGCATCGTACCGGGGCGGGCGCCATGTGAAACCCAACGTTCGGCGGCGATATTTTTCCGCCACCCTGCGGGCATTTTTCAGATACGGTGCGGCGCGCCAGAGCGAGGAAACAACGGGGTACCGGTGCGCTGATAAAAATGTCGTAATTTTTGTTTTCACTTAATCTACAGCGCGAGCCAGCGAATGCCCGAAACATATCAACGAACAACAGAAACCGAACAGCGAAAGATGGGAGCCATCATGTTTGCGGACATGACGGGTTTTACGGCGATGATGCAGGAAGATGAACCGCGTGCCCGGCTGTTGCGCGAGCGGCAACGTTCCGTATTGGAGGAGCTTATCCCGTTGCACCACGGCACAATCATCCAGTATTTCGGCGACGGCACTCTGGTTCTTTTCGACAGCGTTTCGGACGCGGTGCGCTCTGGCATTGCGATACAAAAAGAACTTCAGAAAGAACCCAAAGTTCGGCTGCGCATCGGGATCCATTGCGGCGACGTGGTGCGGGACAGTGAAGGAATTTACGGAGATCCTGTGAACGTTGCTTCGCGAATAGAATCCATCGCCGTGCCGGGATCCGTCTTGTTTTCCGAAAAGGTATTCGACGAAGTAAAAAACCAGCCGGACATAATCGCGCGACCTATCGGCAGATTTCGGTTCAAGAATGTGAGGCAGCCGATGCAAATTTTTGCCGCTGTCAGCGAAGGGCTGGTAATCCCTACCACGGCTGATGGCCGCGGTAAAATCGTTCGAGGTTTTCCAGCACGCAGGTTCTTCGCTTCGCGAAAAGGACAACTCTTCAGTGTCGCCCTGCTTGCGCTGCTGATGACCGCCATCCTCGTGTTGAAACCGCTGTTCGCCAAAAGCAGCGGACTGAATTCGATTGCTGTGCTTCCATTGGAAAACCTGTCCGGCGATCCAGCCCAGGATTATTTTGTATCCGGTATGCATGAGACACTCATTACGGAGCTGTCGAAAATCAGCTCGCTGCGTGTCATATCGCGGACCTCGATGATGCAATACAAAAACAGCAGCAAACCGGCTCCGCAAATCGCAAAAGAATTGGGGGTGAAGGTCCTTTTGCAGGGATCCGTGATTCGCGAGAACGACCAGGTTCGCATAACAGTTCAGTTGGTCGACGGGTCCAGCGACAAGCACTTATGGTCGCAGGAATTTAACCGCGAATTGAAAAGCATTCTTTCGCTTTATAGCGACGTGGCGCAACAGGTCGCCGCGGAAATCAGGTTAAAGCTCACTTCCGCGGATGAGAGTCGCCTCACGCCCCCACGTCCGGTGAACCCGCGGGCGTACGAATACTATTTGCGGGGAAGGCACAGCTGGAATCAACGAACGCTGCCCGCGTATGAACAGGCGATCGCTTACTATAACCTGGCGTTGAAGCAGGATTCAAATTATGCGCCGGCCTATGCGGCGCTGGCGGACGCTTACATGCTGTCCGGCGAACAGGGTGGTATCCCGCAAAGGGATGCGCTGCGGCTTTCGGAAAACGCGATTACGAAAGCCCTGGAACTGGACAATAAACTTGCGGAGGCATATGTGTCCCGAGCTGTCTGGGAACTTTCAAACCGCTGGGACTGGAATAAATCGGAAGAATTGCTGAAGCGTGCCATCGAACTGAACCCCGGCCACGCACCGGCTTACCAGATATACGGTCGCATACTCGGTTTCATAGGCCGTCATGACGAAGCACTCCAACATCTCGAAAGCGCAAAGGTGCTCGACCCGCTTTCGCCGGTCATCCTTGCATATATGGGACAGATAAAAATTTTTGCCGGCCGGTATACTGAAGCCGATCAACAGCTGCGCGACGGACTGAAGCTTCATCCCGCGCATCCATTGCTGTTGCACAACGTCGGCGAATTGTATATTGCGTGGGGACGGGCGGACGATGCAATCGCACCATTAAAGAAATCGGCCGACAGTTCCGGCTCTTTTCATTATAGAGCCCTGCTCGCACTCGGATACGCAAGAGCCGGGCAGCGAAGCGCAGCATTGAAAACATTGCAGGCAATGCTGGGTACTTCAGAACCTGCATCCCCATTCAACCTGGCAATTGTGTATATGGGGTTGGGCGATAAGGAACGTGCGCTGCAGCTACTGGAACAGGGTTACCGGGAACACGATGTCTGGATGAAAGAATTACGCGCCTGGCCCTGGTTCGACGAATTGCGCGATGACCCAAGGTATCAAGCGCTCATTGAAAAAATGAATTTTCCGCGATAAGGGGCCTTACCCACAATTTCCCTGAGCTGTGAAGCGAACAAACTCAGGTGAATTCAAGCGAAATATGTAGCGGCGCCGGCCTGCAGGCGTGAATGCGACGATTCACTAAAGTCTGTTTTGTTACGTTTTCCTCAGCGGTCTGCGGATTTGCATTCTATTATCTTTGCCGAATGCAGATTTTGGATGGGAGGAAAGCGGCGCAGGCGATCCGCGACAAGCTGAAAATTGACACTGCCCAGCGCGCGACCGAAGGCAAAAAAATACCGCATCTCGCAGCCATCCTGGTGGGCGATAACGGTGCCAGCCTGACGTATGTCAATGCCAAGGTGAAGGCCTGCCAGGAGGTCGGGTTTCGCTCTACATTGATCCGTTTCGAGGAAAACATTTCGGAAGTAAAGCTGCTCCACAAGGTCACCGAGCTGAACAACGACCCGGACGTGGACGGCATCCTGGTGCAATTGCCCCTCCCGCGTCAGATCCGCGGCGAGGAGGTGATCAACTGCATTGAAGCTTCTAAAGATGTCGACGGCTTCCACCCGGTGAATATCGGAAAGCTGGTACACGGATCGGCCACGTTTCTCCCGGCAACACCATATGGGATCATCCTTTTGCTGGAACATTATAAAGTAGAAACCGCCGGCAAGCACGCGGTGATCATCGGGCGCAGCAGGATTGTGGGAAGACCACTCAGCATTCTCCTGAGTAACAACAACAATCCCGGTAACTGCACCGTTACGGTCTGCCACTCACATACACACGATATAAAAGAATTTTGTCGGCACGCGGACATTATCGTGGCCGCCCTCGGGGTCCCGGAATTCGTGACTGCAGATATGGTGAAGGAAGGAAGCGTCGTAATTGATGTGGGCATCACGCGCGAGGCAGATTTAACAAAAAAAACCGGTTTCACGCTGCGCGGTGACGTGGACTTTGACGCCGTAGCGCCGAAATGTTCCTGGATCACACCGGTTCCCGGAGGTGTAGGGCCGATGACGATTGCCGCGTTGCTGAAGAATACGTTCGAGTCGTGCCGGGTAAAGAATTGATCGTGCAACAACGGAGTACCGATAATAAAATGAAGACTTCGGCTGCCGGGTCCATTCTGCCGGTGATGGAACATTTCTACACCCTGCAGGGCGAAGGCTATCACCAGGGCAAGGCGGCATATTTCGTGCGCCTCGGCGGATGCGACGTTGGCTGCGTGTGGTGCGACGTCAAGGAAAGCTGGGACGTTGAAAAACATCCTCATTTGTCTGTGAATGATATCGTCGCGGAAATTTCAAGAACGCCCGCCAGGGTTGTTGTGGTCACCGGCGGTGAGCCGCTGATGCATGACCTGACACGCCTGACCCTGGAGCTACGGGCCGCCGGATTGAAGACTCATCTCGAAACCTCAGGAGCATACCGTCTGTCGGGAAGCTGGGACTGGATCTGTGTTTCTCCGAAAAAATTTAAGGCCCCTCTTCCCGAAATCCTGCCCCGGGCCGACGAGCTGAAGGTGGTGGTTTTTCATCGCACCGACCTCGACTGGGCTGAAAAATACGCGGCGCTGGTTTCGCCCGACTGCAAGCTTTTCCTGCAGCCGGAATGGGATCGCGCCATGCAGGTCACGCCACTTATTGTCGAACACATTAAGGCCCACCCGCGATGGGAACTTTCACTTCAAATACACAAGTACATTAATGTTCCGTAAGCAACTCCTGGCTCAATATTTTCTTCTAAGACAAGTATTTTTTTGACGAAGCCAGGCATATCCCCCAAAGCATGAAAAATTCCGCACTTCTGTTGCTCTGTCTGTTTTGCCAGTACCTGGCTTACGCGCAAGGGTACGATCCCGAAAAGGTTAACAAGAAAGCAGTAAAGTTTTACGGCCAGGCGATGGAACGGGCGCAGGATGGCAACTATGTTTCGGCCGCAGGTCTGCTGCTGCAGGCAATCGAAACGGATGCAGGGTATCTCGACGCCTACCTGTCACTCGCCGGAGTCTACGGGCAATTGAAAAATTACGGGGCCAGCGTAAGATATTACGAGCTGGCGTTCGGCATGGATTCGAATTATACCATAGAGTACCTCCTTCCTTATTCCATCAACCTGGCCGGTCTCGGCGAATTCGAAAAAGCGCTCGGCGCGATCAATGAGCTGTTCGCGAAAAAACCACCGAAAAATTCGACCACGTTCAAGGCTGCCGAATACCGAAAGAAAACTTATGAGTTTGCGATTGATCTCGCGAAGCGCAACCAGGACAAAGGTTACGCGTTCACCCCAGTGAACATGGGTCCGCATATCAACACCGGCGAGTCGGAATATTTTCCATCCCTGACCCTCGATGGCCGGCAACTGGTATTCACACGGCGGCTCAACAACCGGAATGAAGATTTTTTTGCGAGCCGCCGCGATTCAGCGACCTGGCTCCCGGCGAGGCCGGTGCCAGGAAACGTAAATACACCCCAAAACGAAGGAGCGCAAAATATTTCGCAGGACGGGACCTGGCTGGTGTTCACCGGATGCTATCGACCGGCGGGATTTGGCGGCTGCGATCTCTTCATTTCCTACCTGGAAAAAGAAGGATGGAGTGAGCCGGTGAACATGGGGTCCGCAATCAATACCGATCAATGGGAATCACAGCCCTGTCTTTCGCCCGATAAACGTGCCCTCTATTTTGCAAGCACCCGGTTCGGCGGCTACGGTGGAAGCGACATTTATGTTTCGTATTTGTTGCCGAATGGAAAATGGGGCGACCCCGAGAACCTGGGCCCGGGCATCAACACTTCGGGAAATGAGGCGAGCCCGTTTATCCACGCCGACAATCAAACGCTTTATTTCACGTCGAGCGGATTGCAAGGCTACGGGAACAGTGACTTATTCTATGCGCGGAAAGGCCCGGGTGGCGACTGGAGCAAGCCGGTGAACCTGGGATATCCGATCAACACGATCGATGAAGAGGGGTCGATTTTCATTTCCGCCGACGGGAAGACCGCGTACTATGCCAGCGACCGTGCCGACAGCCGCGGGGGACTTGACATTTACAGCTTCGAACTGCGCGAGGATGTCCGTCCTTACAAAACACTGTGGGTGTCGGGCCAGGTATTTGATGCGAAGACGAGAAAAGGCCTCCCCTCCGCAGTGGAGCTGATCGACCTCAGCACCCGGCAGGTGGTGGCGCGGGTACATACCGATGAGATCGGGAATTACATGATCACCCTGCCTCTTGGAAAAGATTATGCGTTCAATGTAAACCGTAAGGGTTATTTGTTTTACTCGGACAATTTTTTTATGAAAGACAGGGATCCCGATTCCACTTACGAAAAAAATATTCCGCTTCACCCCATCGAAACGAATGCCACCATTGTGCTGCGCAATATTTTCTTTGACGTGAACAAGTTCGAATTACGACCCGAATCACAGGTTGAATTGGACCGCCTCGTACAGCTGTTGAACGAAAATCCAACTTTGAAGATCGAAATCGGTGGGCATACCGACAATGTTGGAAAGCCTGCCGACAACCTCGTGCTTTCCAACAACCGGGCGCGGGCGGTGGTTAACTATCTGCTGCAGCGCGGCATCGCAGCGCAGCGGCTTTTTGTCAAAGGGTATGGAGAAACCCGTCCGGTTGCGGACAATCGCACCGAGGAAGGCCGGGCACAGAACCGGCGCACGGAGATGAAGATCATTGCCCGGTAGGAAATAAAACGCCGACTGCCGCGGATTTTGCCGCCGCGCGGAAAGCTTCCTGGTTTATATTGGCGCGGTGAGCGCCGTTCCCGAACTGCTTTACCAGCTTGCGCTGACGATGGTGCCTGAAATCGGCGCGGTGCACGCGAAGATTTTGCTGGAGCATTTCGCCGCCGAGGAGATCTTCCGTTTGCCGACCGCCCGGCTCGAAAAAATCGACGGCATTGGTACGGTACGTGCCGGGCAGATCAAAGCGTTTAGAGATTTCAGTCGCGCCGAACAGGAATTACGCTTCCTCGAAAAACACGGCATTCGGGCACTTCCCCTTACACATCCTGATTACCCGAGGCGGTTGCTGCATTGCTATGATCCGCCCACAGTTCTTTTTTGCAAAGGTGAGGTGAACCTAAATGCCCCCCGGGTGATCTCCGTAGTGGGCACAAGAAATTACACTGACTACGGAAAAAACCGGGTGCAGGATTTGATCGGTAAGCTCACCGGTCAGCAAATTCTCGTAGTAAGCGGCCTCGCATTCGGTATTGATTTTCTCGCGCACCAGTCGGCCCTTCGCAATGGGATTCCGACCGTTGGTATCGTGGCGCACGGGCTGCAAACGATCTATCCACACCAACACCGCGGTCTGGCGAAACAGATGTTGCAGGAAGGAGGTGGCCTGGTGACCCAGTTTCTGAGCGGTACGAAACCAGACAAGCACAATTTTCCCCTGCGCAACCGGATCGTGGCGGGCATGGCGGATGCCACGATCATCGTGGAAACGGGGATCCGCGGCGGGAGCATGATTACGGCCGAACTGGCAAACGGATATAACCGCGATGTGTTTGCAGTGCCCGGTCGCGTCGACGACCCTAAAAGCGGCGGTTGTAACGAGCTCATTCGAACCAACAAAGCGATCCTGTTGACGGGGGCAGAGCAGCTGCTCGAAACCATGGGATGGAAGGGAAAGGCGCCGCGCCCTGCAATCCCGCAGCGGGAATTGTTTGAGCTTACGAATGAAGAAGAAGCGGTCGTGTCAGCGTTGCGCGAATTCCAACCCCTGCACGTGGACGAGCTGATGGCGCGCAGCGGACTATCCCACAGCGCCGGCGCCGCCGCCATCCTGCAGCTGGAGCTGCAGGGATGGATCCGTGGCGGTCCGGGAAATATGTTTGAGCTGGCCGAGGCGGGAGTCGTGCGTCGGTAGTCGATAGTCAAGAGTCGGGGAATCTTCTGACATCAGACTTCCGACTTTTCCAGTACCTTTGCCCATGGCACGAAACCCCACCTCTCGCAAGCCTGTTTCGGCTGCTGCTTCCGCTAAGTTTTATGGTGAAGGATTGACCTTCGACGACGTTTTGCTGATGCCCGGCTACAGCCAGGTATTGCCCCGCGACGTGGACATAACTACGCGGCTCACTCAACAAATTGGCCTTAATATTCCGCTGCTGTCCGCCGCGATGGATACCGTCACCGAGGCGACGCTCGCCATTGCGCTTGCGCGGGAAGGCGGGTTGGGAATATTACACAAAAACATGACCGTAGAAGATCAGGCAGCACAGGTGCGCAAGGTAAAGCGAAGCGAGAGCGGGCTCATTATTGATCCGATCACGCTGCTTGCGAATGCCACGATCGGAGACGCGCTGAAGCTGATGCGTGAGAACCGGATCGGGGGCATTCCCATCGTGGACAAGAACCGAAAGCTGGTTGGGATTCTGACGAACCGCGACCTACGTTTTGAAAATGATCCGAAGCGGAAGGTAAGCGAGGTGATGACGAAAGAAAACCTGTTTACGGCGCCGGACGGTACGGACCTGAAAAAAGCGGAGGAGTTTTTCAAACGCACCAAGGTCGAAAAGCTTCCCATCGTGGATAAAAAAGGCCGTCTCACCGGGCTATTCACATACAGTGACATACTGAAGCTGAAGAGCTACCCGAACGCGGTGAAAGACGGCTACGGCCGCCTGCTGGTAGGCGCAGGGGTAGGCATTACGCGCGACCTGATGGACCGGGTATACGCCCTGCAGCAGGTGGGCGTGGATGTGGTCGCCCTGGACAGCGCTCATGGCCACAGCAAAGGAGTGATTACTGCGCTGAAGCAGGTGAAAAAAGAATATCCGAAGATGAATGTGATCGCGGGCAACGTGGGTACCGGTGCCGCGGCGAGGGCGCTGGCCGAAGCGGGTGCCGACGCGATAAAAGTGGGAATCGGACCCGGTTCCATCTGCACCACACGGATTGTCGCGGGCGCGGGCGTGCCGCAGCTTACGGCCGTTATGGAAGCAGCGGCGGCGCTGAAGGGAATGAACGTTCCGCTGATCGCCGACGGAGGCATCCGTTACACAGGTGATATGGTGAAGGCCCTGGCCGCAGGCGCGAACTGCGTGATGATGGGCAGCATTTTCGCGGGAACGGAAGAAAGTCCCGGAGAGACGATCATATATGAAGGAAGGAAGTTCAAAGAATACCGCGGCATGGGTTCACTCGGTGCGATGGCCACGGGCAGCAGCGACCGCTATTTCCAGGACGTGGAGGAGGATGTGAAAAAATTCGTTCCCGAAGGCATCGAAGGCCGGGTCGCGTACAAGGGTTACGTCCGCGAGATTGTCTATCAGTTCACCGGCGGACTGAGGGCGGGGATGGGATATTGCGGGGCGAAAAATATTTCCGAGCTGCAGCAGGCAACATTCATCAAGATCACCAACGCGGGCATGAAGGAAAGCCACGCACACGATGTGGAGATCACGAGGGAAGCTCCGAATTACAGTCGGTAGTCGCGAGTCAGGGGCCAGGCGTTAGGCGAGGAAAGTAATCATATCACAAATCCCTGGATGGCTCCCAGGAATTCCTGTCGCTTTCTTCGCGAAACCTCGAGTTGCTTGTTGTTCTCCATAGTCACATAGCCGCCGTCATGCCGCTGGAATTCTTTGATGCGGCTCAGATTGATCAGGTAAGAATGATGAATGCGAAAAAACCGGTGGCTGGATAACATCATCTCAAAATCACCGAGTGGTTTGGATGCCATCATTTTCTTCCCATTGTCGAGGTAAACATTTGTGTAAGCTCCGTGAGCCTCGCAGTAAATAATTTCGGCAACGTTGATGAAGATTATTTTGTCGGACATGGCAATGCCAATCTTATTTTCATTGTCTTTTGCATGCAGGCTAAGTAATTTTTCAAGTTTCTTCAAAGGCTCTGCCATGTTTTGATTCCTCCGAATATCATCTCTTATTTTTTCTATGGTCTTCATCACACTTTCGGGCCCAACCGGTTTCAGCAAATAATTCACCGCGCTAAGCTGAAAAGCCTCAACCGCATAATCATCATGAGCGGTGACAAATACAACGCGGAAATCGTGTTTGTTGAAACTGCGAACCAGGTCAACACCTGTCATGCCGGGCATTTCAATATCGAGAAAAACAAGGTCGGGCTTCATCTGCTCGATCAACGATTTTCCCGCAAGTGGAGAAGAACTAGTGGCTACGACCTCCACATCTTCCCGGCATTTTTTTTTCAGCAGGGTGGATAAAACATTTATCGCGGAAGGCTCATCATCAATGATGATGGTTCGTATCATGCGGATATTTTTTTAGTCTCATCAGATACAGAATAGGGAACAGTGATCTCGACAAGGGTTCCGGCAGCATCTCCGTTTTCAGCAAGGTCCGTCACTTTTGTGAGGATGTCCTGTCCATATTCGCGTGATAACAGGTGTAACCGATGCGACAATAACTCCATTCCTTTTGAACGGTGTTCTTTTCGGTAAAGGCTTTTCAGCTCCTCTGCTTTTTTTCTTCCCACGCCGTTATCCCGTATCTCATATTGCACCGAGCCGTTTTGCCTGGTGATATTCAGTCGCAATTTCTTTTCTCCTTTCTTGTGCTGCAGCCCATGCCACAAGGCATTTTCTATATAAGGTTGAAGCATCATATTGGGAATTCTGATGTTTTCGTGCTTCAGCTGCGGATCCACTTCTATTGAATACTGAATATCCGGAATGCGAAGGCTCTCCAGGGAAAGATAAAGTTCTAAAAAATTGATTTCTTTCTGCAGGGGAACAAAGGGCTGGCTGGCATTGTCGAGCAACATGCGCAGCAATCGTGCAAAATGCTCCAGATAGGATTGAGATTTCTCATTTTCTTCCATGACGATGAGCTCCTGGATCGCGTTCAGCGAATTGAACATAAAATGAGGATTGAGTTGAGCCCTCAGGCTCTGCAACTGCAGCTCCGCCATCTGCTTTTCTGCCGAAACTTTATAAAGTTTATTGAGCTTTCGCTCGTTTTTGAAATTACGGAACACAAGAAACGAAAGCAGTGCTAATAATACGGAGCCCCCGACAAGATAATTTCTTGCCTGCTTTTGTTTTTTCAGCTCCAGGGATTGTATAGCTTTTTCCTTATTCAGTACGATTAGCTCATCCTGTTTTTTTTCTGCTACCGCCTTCTGAGCCAGGTAGTCCGAATGCTTTTTTTCTGTTTCCGCCTTTTGAACAAGTACTTCAGCTTCGCCTTTCTCAATTTGCAACTCCTGCAGTTTCTTTTCCTTAGCCAGAAGCGCCAATTGCTGTTGATTGTACAGATTCAGGGCGTCTGTTCTCTCTTTTTCCAGCCTAAGCTTTTCTTTTTCGGTTTGAGAAAGAGCCAATGAATCTTCCTTGGATTTTAAGACCAAAAAGGTCAATTTTTTTTCGTTCTCCAGCTTCTCTCTTTCAGCCTGCAGTTGAACTATTTCTTTCTCTTTTTTCTCGGCTTCATACTGCTCCTTCATTTGAGCAATTTCCCTGTTGTTGCTTTCATTGAGCAGACTGTCTTTATAAAAAGTATACCGTTTGTAATTTTCCAGGGCTGATGAATAATTTCCTATAGAGCTGTCTAATTTTGCCAGGACATTATACGTATCCTTCACCAGGTCTTTACTTCCCATTTTTTTTGACGTTAATAAAGCATCATCCAGGTATTTCTTTGCTTCGGCGGGCTTGTTCAGCTTAATGTTAATAGAGCCAAGTTCAATATAAGAAGCAGCGATTCCCCAGGTCTCTCCGATTTCTTTATATATTTTCAGTGAACCCATAAAGTTTTTCAGGGCGTCTGGATAATTGCCCCGCTCACCATAAATCAGTCCAATATTAAAATAAGAAACAGCGATTCCTTTTTTGTACCCGATTTCTTCGGATACTTTTAGTGAAGCCAAATGATTTTTTAGAGCTTCGGGATAATTCCCCTGATCCCAATAATTAAGTCCGATATTGGCGTAAGAACCAACAATTGCTCTCTTATTCCCGACTTCTTCGAATATTTTCAGGGAAGCTAAATGATTTTTCAGGGCTTCGGCATGGTTCCCCTGCTTGTCAAAAACAATTCCGATGTTGCCGTAAGTAGTAGCAATACCCAATTTATCCCTAATCTCTTCTTTTATTTTTAAGGATGTAAAATAATTTTTCAAAGCTTCGGTATAATCGCCCTTGATGAGATAAACATTTCCAATGTTACCATAAGTTGTAGCAACCCCCGATTTATTCCCGATTTCTTCATCTATTTTCAGGGAAGCCAAATAATTTTTCAGGGCTTCGCCATAAATACTTTGTTCAAAGTATACAATTCCGATGTTATTATAACAAATTGAAATTCCCTGTTTATTTCCGATCTCTTCCTGTATTTTCAGGGAGGCTAAATGATTTCTCAGGGCTTCTGGATAATCGCCCTTGTCAATATAAATATTTCCAATGTTCGCGTAAGATCTGGCAATTCCCAATTTATCCCCGATTTCTTCAAATATTTTCAGCGAAGCCAAATGATTTTTGAGAGCTTCCAGATAATCCCCCTTGGCGCTATAAATATTTCCAATGTTTCCGTAAGAAGCAGCCATCCCTTTTTTATACCCGATCTCTTCACTTATTTTAAGTGTAATCAGCAGATGTTTCAGAGCTTCAGGATAATTGTGCAGATTTTTATAAATAGTTCCGATGTTGCCAAAAGAAGCAGCAATCCCTTTCCTAAAATTTAATTTTTGGGCAAGAGTTAACGCAGAATCGGCATATTTCCTGGAATCAGCAAATTTCCCTGTTCGCCAAAGCCGTTCACTCAAAGCGTTTAAAGTATTCACTTTACCTGAATCCTCTTTCACTGTTGTAAGAATGCGAAGCAAAGAGTCCACCTGGTTATCTGCCTCTCCGGCCGACTGGCTTTGTCCCAAAGAAATTTTGGTGCTTCCACATAAAAACAATAGCCAATAAAATGTCGTTATTACCTTTCTCACAGCAAAAAGTTTTATTAAACGATCAGCGGATATCAAAGCCAGGAACCCTGGATCTTATCGCTATCAAAACCGTAAAGTAAGATATCAAATTAGGATGAATGAACGGAAATATTCCGGCCGGTTATTAACTGGATGATTTTGCAAACAAATGGCCGCGATTCATGCACAACCGGCCGGAAAGAACCTCTCTTCCTTTGATTATTTAGTGTGAAAACAAACTTAAGCCGAGCCCCAGCCATGCCGGCGCCGGCACATCGCTGGAGTGCCGGCGCAGTTTCTCTCGCGATCATTTGCCGCGCAGATCGAAACGAGCTGATTCCGAAAGTACAGATCGAAGAAACTAATCGGAAGTAGTCCAGCCTGCCTATTATCGTCACCTGGCTGCCACTTATTAAATAAATGCCTCCAATTGTTTAGAGGTTATTTTAAATAACAGTTTCACCGGATAGCTTTATTTCCAATTTCAAATCTTTAAACCAACTGTTATGAAAAAAATTGTCAACACCTTCCTTGCATTAATGTTTGGCATCGCCACTTCAGCTCAATACACGTTGATACAGCAGGTAAATCCCGGCCCAAATGCGTGGGTGGATTACAATCATATTGCCCCTGATCAGCAGGGAAACCTGATATTTTCAGGCAGAATTTATAATACTTCTGTGACCTTTGGCAGCACCACATTAACGGCAGGAACTACCAGCAAGTGCTTCATGGCAAAAATGGATGCCGGAAATAACTGGTTATGGGCAAGAACCCTCGGAGGGGGCACTGGTGTAATAGGTTCAATCGGTAATATAACTACAGACAATAACGGTAATATCTACCTGACCGGCTGGTTTGAAGGCAACGTTCTGTTCGATAATATTTCTCTTACCAGCGTCGGATCATCCAACACCTCATGGCAGGATTTATTCGTTGCTAAAATGAACGGCAGCGGCAATTTTGTCTGGGCCAAAAAGGAAGGTACTAAGAACGGCAGCGACCAGGGATATGGAATTGCCCTGGACGGAAGCGGGAGTGTGTATGTTACAGGACATATGACCAGAAAAACAATTCAGGATAGAATTGCAACTACCATGGGAGAAATCACAGATATTTATCTTGTTAAGTACAATAATTCCGGAGCCAAGCTTTGGGAAAAAAAATATACAAATGGCGTGACGGGTTCAAGCGGCTTAAGTAACGGCGATGGCCGCGATTTGTTTGGCAGGAGAGTGATCGCTGATGCTTCGGGCAATATCTACTTTACGGGGGGGTTTTATGGCACGGTAAGTTTCGGAAATGGGTCCGGTCTGACGGTTAGTGCCAACAAACGCAGTGCATTTCTTGCAAAGCTGAACAGCAGCGGAACAGCAGAATGGGTAAGAACTGCCATTGGCAATGGAAATGGAGGTGGCGCCGACCAGGGATGTTCACTTTTCATAGACAATGCCAACAATGTATTTTGGGGTGGAATATATTGGGGAACCAGCAGTGTAATTGGAAACATCACCTTATCCGGCCAACATAATTTTCTTGCCCGGCACAGCAGCACCGGCACCCTTGCCTGGGCTGTAAATATTCCCAACAACGATTATTATAACAGCATCGGGGGTATTGACGTCAAAATTTTCAGAGGCTCCTCAAACTCTATTTCCGTTGTTTCGCAATCTTATGGTTTTCTTGAGATTTCTCCAACAAGCGGATCTATCATTACTCAGGATAGTTTCACGGGGTGGAATACAACCGGAAATGCAGGTATCTCCGACGTAGCGGCCACCCCCTCAGGCCATATTTTCAGCGGAAAGGTTTTGGGAACTGTAGGATTGGGCAATATGACACTTTCGACCGGCTGTGAGCCGTACGATAGTTGCTTTAATGATGGGTTTGAGCATGCCTTTATTGCCACTTACACACCAGGCGCTTTGCGGAAAACAAATCCTGTAACTGCCAAAGAATTTGTGCAAACAGCCATAAAAGTTTACCCAAATCCC
>DASPNM010000002.1:0-6332 GCA_035626515.1 Chitinophagaceae bacterium | reverse complement strand
GTATTCGCTGAATGGTTTACAGGCGACATCACAATACCAATGGGCAAAAAGGTTAACCATTTTCATGGTGGTTGGGGTGCGGCATATGAATATAACACCACAATAAAATTTAGTAACGGACTTGTAATTGACCCAGGTTCTTTTGTGACGGAGTAGAAAAACTGCCTATAACAGGGAGTTTGCTGCTATGCTGGCAGAAGAATATTTTCTCAGCTTCATATCGCTATCAGCCCATTAATAGAATTCCGTTGGCTGGATAAGGGAGTTTGCTGCTATGCGCCGCGACTCCGGGCTGGGCGTTATAAAATTCCTGCACGGCAGCATGCCCTGCTCGTTAGTGGCAATGCTAAGGACCCAACCTGCAAATTAGAGGCTCAATAAGACAGAGTTTAACAACCAACAAGATTGGGAGACATATCCGACTGGCGACTATTGTTGCGACAAAAAGTCTTGTTATATTGGACTTTGTGACTTCATTCTTTTCCGAGCCACTGATAACTGGTGGTTATTGATCTCCGGTAATCAAAGGGAAACGGGTTAATTTGTCTCACGCCCGGTAACAATTCCCGACTTCCTTTGATCTTCCGGGGTAAACCGTTGTTCCAGGGGCGGACCTGTCCGCCTTTCACGAACCAACCAATCAACATGAAAAAAACATTCTTCTCCGCCTGGCTGGGCATGCTCCTGCTCCCGGCTACAATTTCCCTGCACGCACAGGACCTCACCGTGGAGGTGAAAAATAAGGACCTCCTGAACAAGTTTTTTTACAAGATCCCGGACGACGTCACCAACAAGGATAATGTGACGCTGCAGGACGGCACCACCGAGGATTGCGCCAACCTGTCGGTAAAGCGCTTTAAGAGAGTGATCAACCAGCTCGCCAAAGACGACGCTATCAAAACGGCGCTGGACGTGGCCTTCAAAGGGCTCGGACTGGTGGTGCCGGGCGGCGCCGCGAAATATGCGTTGACGGCCCTGGAAACCGCGGTCAAGGCGGCTACGGCAGACGATCCGGACGAATTCAAAAAAGAAGTCGTCAAGGAAGCGATCAAGCAGGTGGGAGAGGCCGGGCTTAAAATAAAGGACGCCGTGGCGTTTGAGAAATCCCTGCAGGAATTTTACAAGAAGATCGTGGACGATCTTTTCGGAAAAACGAAGGAACTGTTTGCAAAAAACCTGACGGAAAAACCCTGTGAAAACGGGACCCTGGTGATGCGCATCGTGCCGCCAAAGGACAAGGAACCGATGAACCAGTTCACCCTGGAGTTCACGATCAACGAGGAATGCGGCTGTAAATACCCGGACAAATTGCTGGAATCCGCAATGAAGCTGAAGAGCTACTACATTTTCGGAAAGATGACCATCAAGATAGACGACATCAAGTTCGTGCCGCGGAAGTGGCGGTCCGACCTTGTGGAGCTCACCCTTTCCTACGGCGAACCCGAGTTTACCGTCCGAGCGAACTGTAACTGCGACGAAACCGCCCTGCCGACCGACGATAACATCTCACAACCCGAACCAAGCCTATTTGCCGGAGCTTCCCTGATCAGCGAGGATGGTTACAACCGGTTCTTTACCTATGGTGTCAACGTAGCCTATACCCATCCTATTGGAAACAGACTCGGGATCACCGGCGACGGCGGCCTCTGGTTCGGTTCAAACAACAGCGTAAATTACACCAAGGCGCAGCTCCTGGGCGGGATCAGCATCCTTCCCCGGGAGACCGGCGGAAAGATTCTCTTAACGCCTCACGTGCTGGGCGGGATCGTGAACGTGCGGGCGAGCGCAAATGGGAACGGGAGCACTTCCCTTTCCGCTGCAGTGGGGGCAGACGCCTCGTTCCGCCTCGGCAAAACCCTGAGAGCCGCCGCCCGCGCCGATTACAACCCTGCATTTGCAGGAGGGGGAGTCAGCCATAATTTCCGGCTTTCCCTCGGACTGGTATTTGGGAAGGGAGCAAACTAACGACTTCCGAGCCGTAGCGGTCTGCGGCTGGGGAGACGGCCGACCTGGATGAACCACATGATCGTGAAGCTGGGAATGAAATCCGTACCGGGAAGGAGCTCTTCGATAAAATGAAACACCGCGCCGGCCGATCCCCTGCGCACCCCGAAAGCGAGCAGGAAGATCAGCGAAGAAACGGGTGCCCAGGCCAGGTCGAGCAGTTCCCCGACTACCGGAACCGAAAAGCTCGCGTAGCCGAGCAGATCCATCAACACGCAAAACAGCAGCGAAGGACGTCTCTTCATTTTTTTCGGATTCGGGAGGAAGAGGCATCTGGATAGGGGATGGTTGCATGGAGAGTCGATAGTCGATAGTCGGTAGTCGATAGTCGATAGTCGGTAGTCCAGTGGGTTGATAAACGATTTGCAAGCCGTTGTAAACGATTAGAAACAACTGGAGGTGTTCTAAAACGGTTCGATTCGGAAATGAACGAGTTGTGTACAAGTTGGAATCAACAGCTGCAGCTTTTGCATAACCAATTAAATAATGTTTGAACCAGCACAAATCATTGAAAGCCATCAGGAAACCATCACAGAACATTGGGCTTGGCGCTATAGCGGGGCGATTGAATACGGTTGAGCAGCGGTAACACTGTTTGGCTTCAGTTTTGGATGACTGAACGTGAACAAGAGAAATAATCATCAACATTATTGACCAAATTCAACTTCGGTTGAGGGCTGACTCTACAAGAATACCGCCACACCCCAAGACCTATACTTTGTGCGGCCCGCTACCAGTTGAAAAGTTTGAATAATTGATGAATTGATTAGATTAATGGTATATTTCTATGTAACACCAAAAACCGTCTGCCATGAGAGTGTTATTTTCCTTCCTGCTTCTACTTTCACTCGTTTCTAAAGCACAAAAAAATTACCCTTCTCTGATAGACCAGTACCTACACGCCCAGGCAAAAGTGAATGACTTCAGTGGTGCTGTGCTGGTGGCAAAAAATGATAAGGTTATCTACGAAAAAGCTTTTGGTTTAGCCAACCGTGAGTGGAATATTCCCAATACCGTACGGACAAAATTCCGGATTGGTTCGATTACCAAGCAGTTTACTGCCGCGGCCGTCTTACAACTGGTAGAATCAGGGAAACTACATCTTGAAGATAAGCTCAGTAAATACTTCCCGGACTTTCCCAATGCCGATAGTGTTACTCTGCATATGCTTCTGACGCACACTTCAGGAATAAAGAGCTATACAAGCATGGCAAAGTTTGCTACCGTTAAGACGCTTCCTTACGAGAAAGATTCTGTTGTGGCTTTCTTCAAGAGCGAGCCTTATGAATTTTCTCCTGGAACTAAGTATAATTACAATAATTCTGGTTATTTCCTTTTAGGCTATATTATTGAAAAGGTCAGCGGTTATACGTACAGCGACTATGTATATAACAACCTGGTGAAAAAAGCAGGGCTCCAAAACACTTTCGTAGACAAGGCGGACTCCATCCTGATGTACAGGGCGGAAGCATATTCAAGAACAAAATCCGGTTGGCGACATGCCGATTATATATCTATGGAGTTTCCATACAGTGCCGGAGCTATCGTCTCTACTGTAGAGGATCTCTACAAGTGGAACAAAGCCCTGCATAGTGGCAAGATTGTTTCGCCTGGAATGCTTTCCAAAATGACGACGCCATACATGAATAAGTATGGTTATGGAATAGCCATAGATTCATTCGACAATCGTAAACGTATTAGACATAGTGGTGGTATTTCCGGCTTTGTCAGTTATGATGTCTATTTTCCAACCGAGGATATGCATATTGTTGTGCTTTCCAATAACAGTTCCAATTCGCCCGCAATTGCAAATGCCATAAGTGCGATGCTGTTTGATAAAGAAATTATTTTCCCTTACAAGCATCAGGCAGTGAAACTTGACAGTACAACATTAATTAAGTATGTAGGTAAGTACCAAACCGGTGATGGCATTTATGAGGTACTTCTGAAGGATGGAAAACTGTACCGGAAAGTAGAAGGGTCACCTGACATGGAGCTAATACCGGAATCGCCCCACAAGTTCTTCTATGCTGATGAAAGCGACCGGCAATTGAACTTTGTTCTAAACAGCAACAATGATATTCGAAAAGTGCAGCTGATTGTTTGGGGCCTTGTTGAAGAACTAAAAAAAATTAATTAGCAGGAAGTGTCTAATACACGACACACAACAGGCTTTGTGCGACCAGGTCGCAATTTGTTTTCTGCGGTCCCGAACAAGCGAAAACGCCGGCCCAAGCCGGCGTCTGTAAGTTGTTTAGCTTTTCCTCAAAAAGCCTGCGAGCAGGATGAGCGCACCTAACCCGATGTGCAGGTAATTGTCGTTGGCGTTCACGTGCAAAAAGCCCAGCAGCGTGGCCATGGAAGCGTCCCCGATCTCCACGAGACCCCAAATGCCCAGGCCGAGGTAAACGATTCCGAATAATTTCAAAAAGCCGGCTGTGGCGGCCGGTGCGGCAAAGGCCACCAGCAGGAAAAGCGCTCCGCTGACAAGGTGCACGATGTTGTGCGCCTGGTCCGCGTGAAAAATGGCGTCGGCAGACTCCCCGACGATGGGATTATCAATGAATCCAAGCGCGCCCACCGCGAGGAAGGCGAGACCGAAAATAATAGCTGCGGTTTTGGTGTTCATATAACTAGTTTTACGAAAGTTACTAAAATAATAGTTTTCAATCATATCCCCCCCAGGAATTGGTCCTGGATGTACTCCACCACGGAAACCAGGTTGCGCTTCTCCTCGTACACAGCCAGTTGCCGGTCGGCCCCCGTGCCTTGCACCAGCATTTTCGTCACATAATCCACCCGGTGGCGGCTCCCCAGGTGATCCAGCACCGGGTCAAGAAAATCCAGGAGCTCATAAATGAGCGCCTTCGTATCCACTTCCTCCTCCTTTCCAAAATCAATCAGCTTGCCGTTTATTCCATAGCGACTGGCCCTCCACTTGTTTTCGTTGAGCAGGGCGCGGGAGTACTGGATAAAGTTCAGGTTTTTCGAGCGGAGCATGTAAATCCGCGCGCAGATGGCCTGGAAGAGCGCGGCGATGGCAATGGTCTCGTCCACCGTCATGGGCACATCACAAATTCGAAACTCAACGGTATTGTAGAATGGATGCACGCGCAGATCCCACCAGATCTTTTTCGCGTTGTCGATGCAGTTTGTTTTGATCAGCAGCTTTACGTAATTATCGTAAGCTTCGATGCTCTCAAAGCTGTCGGGAATGCCGGTGCGCGGGAATTTGTCAAAGACCTTCGTGCGAAACGATTTGTAACCCGTCATTCTTCCCTCCCAGAAAGGCGAATTCGTGCTCAGCGCAAATACGTGCGGGAGGAAATACCGGGTGGAGTTGGCGATGTGGTTCGCCATCTCCCGGGTCTCCATGCCTACATGCACGTGGAGCCCGAAAATGAGATTGCTTCGGGCCGCATCCTGCAGTTCGTTGACGATCTCGCTGTACCGCGCCTGGTCGGTGATGAGCTGACTTTGCCAGTGGCTGAACGGGTGCGTGCCCGCGGCACCCATGGCGAAACCCAGCTGCCCGGCGATGCCCGCAATAGTTTTCCTGAGATGCGCGATATCGCGGTAAGCCTCGTCGATATCGGGACAGATATCGGTACCCACTTCCACCACGGCCTGGTGCATCTCCGCCTTCACCTTGTCGCGGATCACTTTCTGACCTTCCTGCACGATCCGCTGCTGGTGGCTGCGCAGTTCCCGCGTCACCGGGTCGGTGACCATGTATTCCTCTTCGACGCCGAGGGTGAAGGTTTTGTAGTTGAGAGTCATGATTTGTTATTTTGCAACGGTACGGGGTACGAGGCACGTGGTTCGAGGAAAATGTTCCGCATAGAGGAACAGTTAGTGTCCCTGTCGTTTCTCGATTGCAATGATAAAACGGTTGATCTTTGCACCAAGGTTGTTCAGTTTTACTTTCGTCTTGTTGTACAACACTTCATCGGTAAGCGACCCTGTTTCGAACAAAGTTTCGAGGTGATCGATCGTTTCGTCGGTGGATGCGTGTGCATAAACAAGGTATTTGATATAGTCGGCGGTGTACCTCCTCCGCCCATAGCCTTCGACGATTGCCGATTTGACGCTTTTTATAGACCGCCTGATCTGTTGAGACACCTCAAACATCTCAAATTTCGGTAGCGTCAACGTCAACCGATGGATGTCAATTACCAGTTCCCTCGCCAGTTGCCAGATTTCCAGGTCGCGATAACTCATTCTCGCGAAGGTCTCCGCCGGGTTCAAAGAACCCGCGTTGTTGCAACAGAATTTCGCGCGAAATCTCCCGCTCGCGGTTGAGTTTTCAACCCCGCACCCCGCACCCC
>DASPNM010000001.1:0-9877 GCA_035626515.1 Chitinophagaceae bacterium | reverse complement strand
CTTGTCAAAAGCATTTTTACCCTTACCTTTGCGCTCCTCCAAATTACTGGCGGAGTCTAAATCAGAAGTTTATGATCGCAGTCGTAAAAATAGCCGGAAAACAGTTCAAGGTCGCGAAGGACCAGACCCTGTACGTCCCGCACCTGGAAGGGAAGGCCGGCGACAAAGTGGACCTGGAAGTGCTGATGAGTGGCGCGGAAGGAAAAGTTTCCATTGGTTCCAAAGCAAAGGTAAAGGCTGAGATCGTGGACCATGTCAAAGGCGATAAGGTGATCGCCTACAAACAAAAAAGACGGAAAGGTTTTCACAAAAAGAAAGGACACCGCACGGAATACACAAAGATCCGCGTAACCGACATCAAATGATTTTCGGCCGTGAGGCCCCAGCAAAAACGATCACACTATGGCACATAAAAAAGGTGAAGGCAGCGTAAAGAACGGCCGCGATTCGCAAAGCAAGCGGCTCGGTGTAAAAATTTTCGGCGGCCAGGCCGCAATTGCCGGGAATATTCTCGTGCGCCAGCGGGGTACCGTTTATCATCCCGGAAAAAATGTTGGCATCGGCAAAGACTTCACTTTGTTCGCGCTTACCGACGGCGTTGTCGAATACCGCAAGGGACGCAACAACAGAACTTATGTTTTTGTGAACGAAGCGCAGGCCTGATTTTTCATTTCACAAGGTTGTCATCTGTTCACACTGTTCATTCAGTGTGGAAAAAAAATTTGGGTTATATAAATTAATTATTATTTTTACTGTCGTTAACCCATTTTTACTAATCATTAAATTCAAAAAAATGGCAACCAAGAAAAAAGCCGCTAAGAAAAAAGCCGCTCCGAAGAAGAAAGCTGCTAAGAAAAAGAAATAAGTTGGCAATTTTTCTGAACGTAATAGGAAAGTCCCGGAAACGGGACTTTTTCTTTTGTTGCCCCGGCACTGATCCCTCCCCGGCGCTTCTTTTTATTTTTATGCCATGGACAACTACGCGATCGCCGACAACCTTTCGCTCCTGGCAAAACTAATGGACATCCACGGCGAGAATTCATTCAAGTCCCGGTCCTACGCGGCGGCCGCTTTCCAGATCGAGAAACTGCCGGTGCCCCTTCGGGACACCCCCCGCGACGAACTGCCGCGGATCCGTGGTATCGGGGAAAGCGTAGCGCGCAAGATCACGGAAATGCTCGATACCGGCGAACTGCAGTTGCTCAAGGAATACCTGGTGAAAACACCGGCGGGCGTGGCGGAAATGCTCAACATCAAAGGTCTCGGTCCCAAAAAAATCCATACCATCTGGAAAGAAATGGAATTGGAGTCTGTAGGCGAACTGCTTTATGCCTGCGAAGAAAACCGCCTCACATTGTTCCGGGGGTTCGGCGAGAAGACGCAGCAAAACGTAAGAGAAGCCATCGAGTTCTACCTGCAGCACCAGGGCAGCTTCCTCTACGCCCAGGTGCACGAAGTTTTCCCGCAGGTTCAATCATACCTGGAAAAACTTTTCGGCCGCGAGAAAGTGCGCGTCACAGGCGCATACAGGAGGCAGGCGCTCACGATCGGTGAGATTGAATTTGTCGTAGCGGAACCCAACGATGTAATCAAACCCAAGTTTCTCAGTGCCCACCCTCCCGAACTGCTGGCTGAAGACAAAGACAACCTTCTCTACAGGCTCAAAAACGGCCTAAAGCTCCTCCTGCACACCGGAAGCGGGAACATCTCGACGCGACAATTCCAAACCACCGGCGGCAGGGAATTTATCAGCGATTTTCAGGAGCGGTTCCCTGCCGGTTTCCCGGACATAGAAGTTCGCGACGACGACAGTGCAGTTTTCGACGCAGCCGGAATTTCGTTTGTGCCTCCGTGCCTGCGCGACCTTACGGGAATTCTCGATCGCGCGCAACGTGACGAACTTCCGCAGCTGATCCGGCCCTCCGATATCAAAGGGATCATTCACAGCCACAGCAACTGGAGCGATGGAGTGAACAGCATCGAGGAAATGGCTAAGGAATGTATTCGACGTGGCTATGAATACCTCGTAATATCCGATCACTCCAAAACCGCAGCCTACGCCAACGGCCTTTCTGAAGAAAGAGTCCGCGAGCAGCACCGCTACATCGATCAGCTCAACAGCGAGCTGAAACCCTTTCGCATTTTCAAAAGCATCGAAAGCGATATTCTCAACGATGGAAGCCTTGATTATCCGGATGAAATGCTTGCGGCGTTTGACATGGTGATCGCCTCGGTGCACAGCAATCTCCGCATGCCGGAGGAAAAGGCGATGGCCCGCCTGCTTAAAGCAATTGATAACCGGCATACGACGATCCTGGGCCACATGACAGGGCGTCTCCTTCTGACCCGAAATGGGTATCCCGTAGATCATCGCCGTATCATCGACGCGTGCGCGCAACAAAATGTTGTTATTGAGATCAATGCCCACCCCCGGCGCCTGGACATGGACTGGAGCTGGATCGGGTATGCAATGGAACGGGGCGTACTGCTCTCTATTGATCCCGACGCGCACGAGCTGGCGGGATTCGACGACGTGCAATACGGCGTCTTTGCGGCGCAGAAAGGCGGGCTCACCAGCGCGTTTAACGTCAGCAGCTTCACGCTGGCCGAGCTGGAGGCATTTCTTGAAAATCAAAAAAGGAAATCATGATAAAGGGAGTTCACACCATGTTCTACAGTTCCGATGCAGCAGGACTTAGGGCGTTCCTTCGCGACAAGCTGGAACTGAAAGGAACAGACATCGGCGATGGATGGCTGATCTTCGAATTACCGGAAGCGGACATGGGTTGCCATCCAACCGAATCAAACACGCCATCGGGCACGGCCGATATTTCCTTCTATTGCGATGACATTCACAAGACGGTAGCAGAACTGAAAGCACGCGGAGTCGTATTTCGCGGTGAAATTGAAGATCATGGCTACGGCCTGGTAACTTTCTTTAAAGCGCCGGGCGAGTTTTACATCCAGCTTTACCAGCCGCGGTACAGCAAGTAAATTAGGTCCCAGCCAGTGGCAGCTCGACATGAAAGGTTGTGCCGCTGTTTTTTTCGGTTTCAAACCAGATGCGGCCTTTAGCCTGCTCCACGATTCCTTTGCACATGGCGAGTCCCAGGCCGGTGCCCGACGATTTGGTGGTGAAATTGGGCATGAAAATATGCTTCTGCGTTTCCGGCGATATCCCTTCACCGTTGTCCCTGACACTTACCCTCACGACGCCGTCAACCTTTTGTTCCGTCAGCTCCACGCGGCAAAACGTCCTTCCGTTGCAGGCTTCCACGGCATTAGCGAGCAGGTTGGTGAACAGGCGATTCATCTGCGTGCGGTCGGCCCGCACCATTACCTTTTCATCTACCGGTTTCCAGTCAATCTGCACCTGCTGGTTGGGACTGTAAAGTTTTTTTAAAGAATCGAGGACGTCGTGCAGGTCGAACAGCTCCACATTCGTGTTGCCGATGTTTGCGAACTGCGAAAAGTCGGCGGCGATCTTTGAAAGGTGGTCGATCTGCTCTACGAGTGTATTGACGACATTTACCGTAAGCGCCTTCACGTTCGGCTGGTTGTTGCTGATTGCTTTTTGCAGGTACTGCAGACTCAGCTTCATCGGCGTCAGCGGATTCTTGATTTCGTGCGCTACCTGCCGCGCCATTTCCCGCCACGCGCCTTCGCGTTCGCTCTTCGCCAGTGCCGCGGCGCTTTCGCCAAGCTTCGCCACCATCTTGTTGTACTCTTTTACCAGCTCCCCGATCTCGTCGTCGCGATTCCATTCGATCTCTTCGTTCGTTCTGCCCACGCCCACCTCTTTCATCTTTTCACTGATGATAGAAAATGAGCCGGTGATCCGGTTTGTAATGAACAGGGCGATCAGTCCGGCCACGAGGAAAATGAAAGCATTCAGGTTAATGATCGTCACGAGGAAGTTTGATATCTCCTGGTTCAGCTCCGGACCGGACGTGAAGTATGGAATGTTGATGTATTCATAGACTGTCCCTTCCTCATCCCGAACGGGAGCGTAGATGCTCAGGTAGCTGAGGTTCCCGATGCGCTCCTTCTGCGCGTGCTGCACCTGGCGGAGCTTGCTCAGATGATAGTACGCGGTTGGGTCCATCTTTTTGCTGAGCACTCCCTTGGTGTACACGTTGGCCTCCGAGGAAACATAAAGGTTTCCATGAAGATCGTATACGTTTACGTCGACCCCATGGATATCCGAAACCTCGTCGACCAGCTTCTGAAGGTCGTAGTTAACCACCGAATCATAGATCTTTATCACGTCGTCGAAAGTGTGGTGATCGGAAATCTTTTTCTGCATTTCGTTTACCATGATCTTCATAGTTCGGCTGAGCTTGTCGCTGTTGTTGCGGTTATACCGGCTGATGAAAAACGAGATTGTGGCCACGCCGATGATGACGAAGGAAAAAATGCTCACGAAGATGATCGTGCTGTGAACCTGCGTCCTGATGTTCATCTGGAAAAGACGGCTGAAGCCCTTCCAGCTGTATCCCGTACGGATGATGAAGGATACGAGCTGTGCGAGCGCCACCAGGAACAGGAAGGCGCAGAAAATATAGGAAAAGAGCGTGATGGTTTCAATTACTGTGTCCCGCTTCCGGGCGATCACCACCACTTTCTGCGGACCCGCCCGGTGCCAGAGCTCGTCAAAATCCCCGTTTCTCCGTTTTTCGTACTCCGTCTGCGGCACTTCCGGGTCCGTCAGTGAAATTGGGAACGGATATTTCCCGGGTGGGGATACCAGCGTTTTGTTGATGTACACCGCATTGGAATAGATGGGCGAATTTTCGAGATCCTGTTCCTTGAACTGCCGGAAAAGCTCGGGAAACAGAGCGTCCCCGCTGTATTTTTTGGGATTGGAAACGATGAAAAATGAACCGAGCTTATTCCCTTCCGCATCGGTTACCTCGCGCCAGGTGAGGTAATGAAATTTGTCAAAAGAAGTCTCGTAGTAGTACAACCCTGCGGTCCGCGTGGGCTTCGACTGCACCAGCCGGATCGTGTTGAGCGCTTCGTAGGATGTAGGATCGTCGTTGTTGATTGCGTTGTTTGACGAATCGTACACGTAAAGCCGTGTGTCGTATTTATTCAGGTAACCGCTGTAGTTCTCTCTGAGGATGCTGTCGCGCAACACGATGTTCTGTATCGGATTCCGAAACCGTGGAAAGTTTTCGCTGAGGAAATCATTGTCGAGGTACTCGATCGCGATCCGCATGAGGTTCTCGCTCGAGGGATCCGTCTGCTCCGCCAGCCGGTCGGCCATGCGTTTTCTTTTTTCCCATTCCACCTTGGCATTTTCTGTGAGCATGATCGCCGAGATCGAAACGGAGAATACGAAAATCCAGAACAGCATTCCTGCGATGTTGATCCGCAGCCGGTTGAAGATAGCTCCCTGCCGGTTCACCAGCCAGGTATAAAGCAGCGTCCAGAGCAGCACCGGCAGGTAGAACAACACCTCCTGTCCGCGCCTTGTACTGAGGTAAAGAAGGCCTAGTACTGCGATCGCGAAGTAGATCAGCATGGTTCGGGCCTCGAAAACCGGAAAGATGAAGCGGAACAACAGCTGCGAAAAATAATAGTACGACAACGACAACGCGGCGAGCACCACGAAGCCGGCCACCGTATACTGGTTAAGGCTGAAAAAATCAGTTACGTCGAATGAAATTTTAGAATCCGCAATCAAACTGCGGATCATTGAGGCCAGCACGAAAGTGGAAGCCAGCAGGACGACAATAGCCAATACTGCGGGCGCCTGCGCACGTCGTGGTGGGAGCGGATCCAGCGGGCGTTGCCAGTTGCGCAGCTTCGCCCACGCAAACAGGATCATCCAGCAGAACAGTACCGAATTGATAAGAAAATCCCCGAGCGAACGCTGCACTGCGTTGGCAGCGTAAATGGAAGGATTAAACAGTCCAAACTGCCGCAGGTTCAGAAGTCCCGGGAAAAGATAAACCGATATGCGTAACAACAGCACTACTCCCACGAGAAAGGCAATTCCAGCCCATGACCCTCTTTTCCAGGCCAGCGACTCCGCCACGAGGTGCACAAAAAACAGGAGAAGCAGCACCGCGCCAAAACGAAGCCAGATGGTGAACGCATCGTTGTAGGGAACGGCTCCACTGGCTTTCTTCCCTAGATAAAAAAGTGGTTTGCCTGATAGAGAGCGCACCGGGTAATTCGTTTCCTTACTGCTGATCACGACCCGGCGCTCGGCCGAAGAGCTGAAGAAAAATTTTCGCGGCAGGTAGTCGGTTTCAATGAAGTAATCCGAACGGATCGGGATCATGGCGTATGCGTGTAGGGCGCCGGCGGGAGTCGCCATGCTTCGCTTCACAGTAACGTAAAAGCCGTTCGGAAGGTGCTCAAAATATTCGCCATCCGGGCGCGCGAGCGATTCGGGGGAAGGGAGCGCCTGCTGATCGCTCCAGAAACGCAGCTCCTGGTTCCGGTAAGCATCTGGCTGGTAAAGAAAAATTCCATAAGGCTTTTCAACAACGTCGTTGAATTCCGCCAGCGATTCCTGCCGCAGCAGGAGCCGCGAGATCAGCGTTGTGTCGCGCAGGAACTGGTTGAAATCGCCCTCGTGGCTATGCACGTATCGTTCCGCGTGGCGCAGTTCCTGGTTTACCGCAGACCAGGTCGTATAGACTTTGTTAAAGATGATGGAAAGACTGATGAGCACGACTGCCCAGACGAGCAGGGCGTATTTGCTCAGCAGAATATTTCGTAATGATGGCTTCACGGGTCGTGCTGCTGTTTGATGCTGTTCCAGATGGCGTCCATTTCCTCGAGGCTCATCTCCTCCAGGCGCTTACCGCGCTCGAGTGCCTTTTGTTCCATCAGGGTAAACCGGTGGATGAACTTCTTATTGGTCCGTTCGAGCGCATTCTCGGCGTCCACCCTCAAAAACCGTGCATAATTGATGAGCGAAAAGAATACGTCCCCCAGTTCCTCCTCGATCTTATCCTGTTTGCCGCTGCTGACAGCATGTTGAAGCTCAGTCATCTCTTCCCCGATTTTTTCCCAGACCTGGTCGCGGTGCTCCCATTCAAAGCCCACTTGCTTTGCCTTTTCCTGCAACCGCATCGCCTTCACCGTGGCAGGTAGCGAAACCGGGATGCCGCTCAGGACCGAAGCCTTGCCTTCCTTCAGCTTAAGCTGTTCCCAGTTTCTTTTTACATCTTCTTCGTTTTTTACCTGCACGTCGCCGTAAATGTGCGGATGGCGGCCGATGAGCTTCCGGTTGATCCCCCCGATCACGTCGGCCAGTGTAAATTGATTCTTTTCGCTTCCGATCCGTGCGTAAAAAACAATGTGAAGCAGTAAATCTCCAAGCTCCTCCCGCAACGCCTCCCAGTCACCTTCGGTGATCGCGTCGGCGAGCTCGTAGGTTTCCTCGATGGTGAGCTGCCGCAGGCTTTCGATGGTCTGCGCACGATCCCACGGACATTTCTCCCGGAGCTCGTCCATGATCGTCACCAGCTCGGAAAATGCTTTCGATAGGTCATTCATAACCTGAATTTATACGGTGAACGCCGAATGGAACATGACTACTGGCGGCAGGACTATCATCATTGGCAAGGAGGTGAAAGTGGTTGGCTTTTGACCTGTTGCAGGCCGCAGGTTTTCATTCCCGTAATCCCGCGGTCTGTTGATTCGCTCTATTTCCTTGCACATTCGTTCAGGGAGCCGGCCCACGATAAAATTTTCTTAAAAATAAGCACAAAAAATACAGCCGGCCGAAGCTTCTCGTCTTTGGTTATTAATCTAATTTTGATCAACAATCAACCATCCTGATGAAAAGCTGGACGCTCCTTTTTTCTGTGCTAATCGGCACGGGCCTGCAAGCCCAGTATTATTTCAATGACATTGTCAGCACCCGCGAGGTCGCACAGCAGATGAAGGCTTATACTGAAAACAACGTGAAGCGCGTTGTGGCTACGGGTTTCACTCCGCAGGGTCAACCCACCAGCGAGTTTTCTGAAGTGCATGAAATTGTTGAAAATGGCCGGGTGCTCCGCATTACCAGCCGCAACCCGTCATTGACCATCACTACTTACCGCTTCGATGAAAAAGGCAACCTGGCCGTTGCCACCGACTCAAGCGAGGCCGTCGTAAGCCGCACCACCTACCAGTACGATGCACTGGGCAACCTCGTTGGCGTGCAGAACAGTATCCGCGACTCCGCCAACGATTTCAACCAGCTGGAAAATCATGCCTGGTTTTACGATGCCTCCGGCAAGCCGACCAGGATGTGGCGCACGATCAACGGTTCCGACAGCCTTGAGGTCCGCTTCACACCCGACGAGTCAGGAAACCCTGGCGACGAACGGAGCTACCGGCGCGGCCTGGAAACCGGAGTTGTGTATTATTATTTCGACGACAGAAACCGCCTTACCGACATCGTCCGCTACAACAAGAAGGCGCGACGCCTTTTGCCCGATTACATGTTCGAGTATGATGACCAGGATCGGGTGATTCAGAAGATCACCACCACAACGAGCCTCGATCTCGGCTACCTCATCTGGCGCTTTGTTTTCAACGAGCGGGGATTGAAAACCAAAGAAGCGCTGTTCAGCAAGGACAAGCAGATGACGGGAAAGATCGAGTACGCGTACAGCTTCTGAGCCGGGGGGGTCGGGAGTCTGAAGGCGGGAGTCAGGAGTCAGGAGTTCGAGCCTACTGGCTACTTTCACTCCCATACTTCCTAACTTTCTAACCTGCCAGATGATCATGGATAGTCCCAACTTCATATTGTTGCACTGGCGCAACGAGTCGCTGAGCTTTCATACCAATCTTTCGGTCCTTCACCGGAAAGCCGACACAGAGGCCACACACGATATCCGGGTCGCGTTCAAAAAGCTTCGCGCATATGCGAGATTGCTCGTGGCGATCCTCCCGGAAAAAGCGGTGAAGGTCGATTTCCCCGCTACAGAAGATCTCTTTCGCGTGCTCGGCAAGCAGCGGGACCTGGAGATTTGCCAGGAGTTGCTTCACCGCTATGAAAGCAATGGCGACCGGTATTCGGAATTGAAAGAGTACTTTGAAACAGGACTGAAACAGGCGCGGCGCTGGAGCCGGCAGGCCATCCGGGATTATGATACAGCCGAAATCGCCGACGCCGAAACGCGTGTGTTAAACGCGACTTCCACAATTTCGGTCGAAACATTAGCGGAGCGTACGGTGGAACTGATCCGAAGCAGTTTTTTCGGCTGCGAAATGTATTTTCCCACTCCCCACAAGCTGCGCCAGAATTTGAAAAATGTTTTTTACTGGGTTCGGATTTTGCCTTCAGGTCACGGGCTGGAATCGCTCGGCGACGAGCTGCACGACGTGCTTGATGAGCTGGGGGGCTGGCAGGACCGGCAGGTATTTGCGATCCGCACCCGGCACTACCGCCGTGACCATGTGCCGAAGCCGTTGAAGGCGTATGCGCGGTTGAAAAAGCTCGAGGAAAAGAACCGAGTATTGGCAGAAGGTCTTCTCGATTCGGCGTTGAAAAAGTTGAGCAGGCTGTTAAAATCGAAGGCGGGAGGGGGAAAAGGGGCGGCTACGTCAGTATGAGTTCAAATCGAGTTGGAAAAACCTTGTAAATTTGCAGCCCCCGATGCCCGGGTGGCGAAATTGGTAGACGCACTACTTTGAGGTGGTAGCGCTGGAAACGGCGTGCTGGTTCGAATCCAGTCTCGGGCACCAAAAGCCTTCAGCGCAGCTGAGGGTTTTTTTGTTTGGAAGCGAGCCGAGCTTGCTCAGGCGAGCTGACAAGCAAAAAAACCGCACCAGCGACAGCTGGTGAAGGCTTTTGGCTATGCCCCTCGTGAGAGTATCTGGATCATGCAATAATCCAGAGCGAGCTGACAAGCAAAAAAAC